>NZ_JACIBX010000003.1 GCF_014195545.1 Limimaricola variabilis
CCGTGACTTTTTGGAAAGAAGGGCTGCAGCCGGGCCATCTGCTCGGTCGTCAGCCAGAAAAGGTTGCTCATTGATCATGCTCCTCGGGGAGCCTGAATCACGCAGCCTCATCAAGATCAATGGGTCCTGAGCCTAGCCCGACTAGCAAATCTCCCCTTCGTTCAATGTTTGGCCTCCAATAAATCTCCTGCATCATAGGCGCCTAAGTCGCGCTAGAGGTGCCATAGGCTTAGCCAACTACGTCAATTTTCCTAGGCATCGCCGTTGGCGTTGCTCGCTCAGTTGTTGCTCTGAGCAATGCCTGAGCGAACGATTGCGACATCGTCCTGGAGGACAAACATGACGACGGTATCGTCCACATCGTCGAGATCTTTTCAGCCATATGCGAGGCGCTTCGCCGAAAAAACTTGTCATGCAAAGGCTAGAGGCGCCATTAGCACCATGGTCGGCAGAGTACACGTATCCCCCCCCTATTTTCACGCCCTGGTTGCCCTGCCGAGTGTAGAGAGAACCTTTTTTCCGGTAACCTCAACAAGGGCTCACAGCCTTAAGGATACCTGTGCTCAATCTGCACCTGTATTCTCAGGAGGACGAACAACGCATCTTCAGGCTGCAGACTCATTGAGTTTCAGAGCCGGAAGATGACGCTTGCTGCGAGAGCGACGGCGGACAGGAACGCTTCGGGACATCTATCGTAGCAAGTGGCGACGCGTCTCCAGTCCTTGAGCCTGCCGAACATGATCTCGATGCGGTGCGGCGTTTGTATCGACGCTTGTCGTATTTCAACGATCAGTCGCCGGACTTCCGGCCCGGGATGCAGGACTTGATACCTTTGTCATTCAGGGCTTCGCGAAACCAGTTGGCGTCATAGCCCCAATCGGCGAGCAGCCAGTGAGCTTCGGGCAAGCTCCTCATCAGCGCTGCAGCGCCGGTATAGTCGCTCACTTAACCTGTGCGGCCATGAAGGGTTTTGGCGGCGACCGTGTGCCTCTCTGACAGCATGTAGCTTAGTGTTCATGCCACCCTTGGTCCGCCCGATTAGTCTTCCACGCCCCCACCTTTTTGACCGCAGGCTCGATGCCGTGCGGTATGCCTTGAGATAGGTGGCGTCGATCATGACCGTGCTTGGATCCGCTGCCTCGGCAGCCAATCCTTCAAAGATCCGGGCGAACACACCCATCTCACTCCAGCGCTTCCAGTGGTTATAGAGTGTCTTCGAGGGGCCGTATTCAGTAGGCGCATCACACCATCGCAAGTCATTGCGATTGATGAATATTATTCCACTCAGAACCCGTCGATCGTCGACCCTCGGCCTGCCATGGCTCCTTGAAAAGAATGGCCGAAGTCGGCTCATCTAATCTTCAGTCAGCCAGAACAGATCGGTCATCACGCCTCCATCAGCTCCGGAGGGTGAATCATGCAGCCAATGCAACCGCAAGCAAATCAATGGGTCCTGAGCTTAGGGGTACCCTCGACACCGCAGACGGCAATGCGCGCACGTGACGCCCCTCTTACTGCACATATGCCGTAGGTATACGAAACGGAATACGGACCAGCAAAGCCAACAAATAACACACTGATTATGTTATCAATTTTTTGGGCTAGTGGCGGAGACGAAGGGATTGCCCGCCGACCAATATCTTCCTTTCAATTTCAATCACTTACAATGAGCGGAATGTCGCCTATACTCGCCTGTATAATGTCCTTTCTGCCTCAGGGAAGATCGTATCCCGCGTGGCGCTTCGCCATTTCTCGGTTGAAACGCTCGTCTTCTTCTCGGCTGCGGCCGAGGTTCTGCCCTTCTTCAGCGGTGGGACTTAGCGCAAGGGGAATGGTGAAGCGTACTCGACTCACAGCCTCTGAGGTAACCGACTTCGAGCCGCCGCCGCCGATCTCGACACTTGCAATCCTGATCCCTGCCTTCCCCTCCCCCTGCTTAGTACTTCCCACCGTCAATGCGACGTCGAACTCGACCTTCTCCACATAACGGAAATGGTAATCTTCTCTTCCTACGACGAATAACTGTTCACCGGTGGAGTTGGTGGGCGGATTCACCAATACGCCTTTACCCGCGTACCGCTCTTGCAGCTCCGCTGTTGCATCTGCAATCGCGCTGACTGTCTCGGTTACGAATTCCTTCAGGTCCACTGCTGCTTTCCTACTCCAGTATGGCTTTCCAGAAAGCCGCGTGTTCCTCGCCCACGCTTTCGATCATCTGTTCGCGAGCGTAGCGGTCATTCTTTTCCAGAGCGATCAGGAACTTCTGAATCAACTGCTGGTGCGTGCTGCGAATGCGTTCGTTCATCGACACTCTGTCCCCGGTCAGGAGGCTATTGGATGACCAGAGGAGAGTATGGGTTAGGGTCCCGATCTCCCGGCCCTCCCTGACGAACGAGGATGCCGTTGCGGCCCATACGCTCAGCTCCACATTTACTGCACAGTGGTAATCGCCGGTCTCGTGTCCTAGCGCGGAAACAAAGACGCTGGGGTGGAAGCCATCCTCTTCTTCGAGCGTAGCACCACTGCGGATCAGTTCTAGCTCCACCACATCCTTGGAACTCTCCGCTGACGTCCAGCATCCATTCCTGACCTGATCGTCAATGGCAGTGTTGAAGGTCATCGCGTTCGCCGCATGCACCCAGCGAGCATCAACAAATGCGGCACCATCCATGCGCTGTGCGATAGCACCGCCTGCCCCGCCCACGGCGCAAGATACGACCAGAGCGAGGCCTGGCCACGTACTCTGCCGCGGCAGAATCCGGGCCTTTAGTCCGAGGAGCTTTCTCAGCAAAGCGCCTACCTCCCTGAGGGTGAGATCAGATCAATTGGTACATCGCAGGGTTGGGTTCAGTCCAGCCAGACCTGAGTTACGATCTTCGCTCAGCACGAGGATCGTTAAGTGCCGGGGGAGGCGAGTGCCACTCCCCCGGGGGTATGGGATGGCGTGTACAGCCTCGCCCCAAGCAGCGAGGACAACACTGTCAACCAACTGATATGTAGGCAGAAAACCGCCGCTCCGTTTGACGCGCAGTACGTTTGGTGGTATGCTTTGGAAGTGTGTCAGGACCGGCTCCTGCACACATCTCTCAACACCATCGCTATGCTTTCGCGGCCCATGACCCCAGCCGTTCTGGTTGCAGCGCGGCCCGCTGACCACGGAATCCGCAACCAGGCAAACCCCGCACGAGGCAGTTCCCGGCACTCTGCCGTACCAAAATGTGCAGCGGGCATACGGAGAGCTAAGCGAACCGGGCCTGACCCGGCCAGCCGTGCAGCTCTGGCCCTGACCTGTTCCAAGGTCGGGGTCTGGGGCTATCGACATTCACCTCAAACCAGCCCGGATGAGGAGGCGGGCTTCGGAGAAAGACATTGCCTACTGACTCCCGTACCGCCGAACAATTCGCCCGTGACAAAGCCAAAGGAGACGAAGTCGAACTCGACTTCATGCATGCGGTTGCCCGCCTAGGAGGCTCGGCCCTCAAGATCGGCCACGCCCCTGTAGTTCGCCACTACCAGCCACGGGGGACGATGCTGACGCCGGACGGCACCGATGTGGCCTACTACATCGCACCTGACATCGCCTTCACCGTCCCGGGACAGCCCACCATGCTCGCACAGGTCAAGGCGAAGAAGCTGGAGGGAAGCCTCGCTCGCAATGACACCTTCTTCTACCTCGACGAACGCCAGCTCCACCTGCTGAACCGGGCTGCCGCCTTCTTCCCGGCCGTTCTCCTGGTCGTGTACTGCGAAACCCTTGCCCACCTGCCGGGATACTCCCCTTTCAGCTATGTGAACGCGGAGGACCTGCGGGAGAAGCGTACCGAACTGAGGAAACGGAAGGTATCCGGCAAGCCGACGTTCCTCCTCCCGCTGGAGCTGTTCAGGCCGATTGCTCACCTCCTTGAGGAGCCGGTACTCCCCCCTGCTTCTCTTGTCTTTTCCGGTACATCTCCCCGACCGGTGCTGCATTGACCTCGTGAGCCGCACTACGTGCTTCTCCTCGCTACCCCCTCTTGGCCCCTGTTCTGTCAACATCAGCGGCTGAGAGGGGGTAGTAGGTTTACAGAGCGTCAAGCGACCTTCAGCTGCTTGTCCGTCTTTCCATTAAGGAACGAGAGGTCGAGCGTTTCTACCCACTTGGCCTTAACTGCGAGCGACGGCCCCGATCCGTATCGGCTCCCCTGCCCAGCGCCTGAGTGGCCCATGAGGAAGTTCTGTACCTCCTCCGGTACTCCCGCCTCACGCAGCGCGTCCTTGTAGGTGTGTCGGAGACTGTGGACTGTAAGGCGGCTATCAGTCTGGTCGTCTCGAACCTTCCTGATGTACTTCATCAGCGCCTTCGATGCGGCGTTCTGTGCCTTTCCATCGGCATCCCGCCGATAGGTGAACAGGCGACCAACCCCACGAGGCGGAAGGCGGAGAGCAGACGGCACAGGTACCTGCCTTGCTGCCGTCTCGTTCTTGACCACCTTGTGCATGCGCTGGAGGTCGAAGTACCGAATACCCCCCTCGTCACGGATGTCCTGCCACTCCAGTAAGGCGACCTCGTCCAGGCGCATCCCAGTGGCTGCGAGGATCGACAAGCAAAGGCGGTCTTGTGGCTTCATATCGAGGGCGAACAGCCGCTGCAGTTGCGAGGGCCGGAAGGGTATCCGCCTGGTGCTACTGGCCCCCTTCCCCCGCAGGCTGACCCCCTCGAAGGGGTTGCGGTCGATCCACCCGCGATCCAACGCAAATGCGAAGACTTGGCGAACGAAGGTTACATCCCGCTGCAGTGTGTTGTGGGCCAAGCGCTGGGCGAGTTCATCCACGAACGACAAAGCTAAAGGCCTGTCGACCTGACTGATCGGCAGGTCACCTGCAAAAGCGATGAATTTCTGCACTGCTCGCTCATGATCTTGCCGTGTCTTCTGCCTGCCAAATTTGCGATTAGCGATCAGTTCTTCCGATACGCTCGAAACGCAGCGCGTAGACCGGGGGCCACTGGCCTTCCTCCGCTCGAGTTCATCCCTGTAGTCGTAATACAGCTGCTCTGCTTTATCCCGCATCTGGCCAAGGAGGATGTAGTCCTCCGGCCCCTCTAGCCCGAAGGGGTCAACGTGCATGAAGTTGTAATATAGCGCCTCGATCCGCCACTCGGAGCGAGAGAAGCTTTCCGGCTCCCAGTCCTCCGAACTCCAGCTCGGTTCTCCCGGTAGATACTGAGAGAGAGCATTCGCCGCATTGGTAAGGGGATCATGTAACCGCTCCGCCCTGCGAAACTCTTCGAATATCTCTCCGGCTTTCCCATGAAGCCGCCGCTCTGCCTCTCCACGGTCGGAAGTGCCTGTACTTCGCCGTAGCTGCTTCTTGCCCTTGAACGCTTCGCGCAGGTGCGGGGGAATGGTGGCCTGTACATACCACTTGCCCTTAACCCGAACGAGTGAGGCCTTGGGGTAGGTCTGCATCACAGTAATGTCCCGAGTAATGTCCCTCCTAATGCCCGCGAGCATAGGAAAGCACATATTCCTTGGGCAACAGTGACTTACAGGGGAAGTGGCGGAGACGAAGGGATTCGAACCCTCGAGACGGTTTCCCGCCTGCACCCTTAGCAGGGGTGTGCCTTCGACCACTCGGCCACGTCTCCGCCGGTGTGTCTATGCGGCGGGCCGGGTGAAAACAAGGGCGAAATCCGGGGCATCGAAGAAATCTGCCGCGCCGTCAGGCGCAGACCAGATGCGCCTCGCGCAGCACCGCTTCGCCACGCCAGCGGTAGAGACAAGGC
The DNA here is from genome assembly GCF_014195545.1 of Limimaricola variabilis. Lineage (GTDB taxonomy): Bacteria > Pseudomonadota > Alphaproteobacteria > Rhodobacterales > Rhodobacteraceae > Limimaricola > Limimaricola variabilis. The sequence continues at coordinate 5,765 of NZ_JACIBX010000003.1, forward strand.
GTGTCGGGATGATCGAGACAGGCGACGTTGTCCTCCTCGAGACGCGGCGGGCCCTGCATCTTGTAATGGCCGCACAGCACCGGCGGCGCCCCGGCGGGATAGAAGGCCAGATTCGGTCTCTCGGGCAAGGGCGCGTCCGGAAGCTCGCCCGGATTGGGGACCGAGAGCGCGGCCTCGCGCCACGTTGTGGCCGCATGGCGCCACCAAGCGAGGCGCACCCTGCGGCGGTGATCGCCGTGGCTGTCGCTGAACCCCCTGCCCTCCGGCACGGTCAGCTCCGGCCCGGTCACCAGCATGTGCACGGCGCGGCCGAAGCGGGTCGAGCGGGCCGCGATTTCGGGGAGGTCTTCGACGCGCAGGCGGCCATCCGGGCGACGCGCGGCCACCGTCTCGATCGCCGGCGCGCTCCAGCAGGCATGGACGAGGCGTAGCCCCTCCAGTTCGCGCCAGAGCGGCAGCGTCAGGAACCATTCGGTCCAGCCCAGCGCCTCCGGCGTCATGATCCCGAAATCCGCCACGAAGCTGCGATGCCCGGCCATGTTGCGCGGCGTGTGGCGGCGTAGCGCCGCGCCGTCGACGCCGAGACGGTGAAACAGGATGGCGTTGAGTTCGTGGTTGCCCATCACCGCCACGGCCCGACCGGAGTAGACCAAGTCCCGCACGCGCTCCAGCACGGCGCGGTCCGAGACCGCGGCCTGCCCAGACAGCGCGTCGATGAAATCGCCCAGAAAGGCGATCCGTGCCCCAGCGTCTACCGCAGCGAGGCTGCGCTCGAGGCGGCCGGGATCGGCATGAAGGTCGGGGATCACGTCGAAAGCGGTCATGCGCCCGGACCTAGCGGATCTGCGCTAGCGGACAACCTGTCGCAGGCCACGCGCCTTGTCGGAACGGGGGTGGAACATTAGCTGAACGCCATGACAGCGCAAAGCCTCGAGCGTAAGCTCGCCATCCTCTCGGACGCCGCTCGTTACGACGCTTCCTGCGCGTCGTCGGGGACGTCGAAGCGTAACTCCAAGGACGGGAAGGGTCTCGGTTCAACCGAAGGCTCGGGCATCTGCCATGCCTATGCGCCTGACGGGCGCTGCATCAGCCTGCTCAAGATCCTGATGACGAACTTCTGCATCTTCGACTGCGCCTATTGCGTGAACCGGGTGTCATCCAACGTGGAGCGCGCGCGGTTCTCGGTCGACGAAGTCGTGAAGCTTACGCTCGAGTTTTACCGGCGCAACTACATCGAGGGGCTGTTCCTCTCCTCGGGCATCATCCAGAGCCCCGACAAGACGATGGAGGACATGGTCCGCATCGCCAAGAAGCTGCGGCTCGAAGAGAACTTCCGCGGCTACATCCACCTCAAGACCATCCCCGAGGCGAGCCAGGAACTGATCGAGGAGGCGGGGCTCTATGCCGATCGGGTCTCGATCAACGTCGAGATGCCGACCGATGCGAGCGTGACCCAATACGCCCCCGAGAAGAAGCCCGAGACCATTCGCAAGGCCATGGCCGGCGTCCGGCTGCGCAAGGAGGCGGCGAAGGATCGCAGCCATACCGGCAAGCGCCCTGCCCGCTTCGCACCGGCCGGCCAGTCGACGCAGATGATCATCGGCGCCGACGGCTCGAACGACGCGACGATCCTCGGGCAGTCGACCCGGCTCTATTCCTCCTATGGGCTGAAGCGGGTGTACTACTCCGCCTTCTCGCCTATCCCAGACGCCACCGCCAAGCTGCCGCTGATCAAGCCGCCGCTGCTACGCGAGCATCGGCTCTACCAGGCGGACTGGCTGATGCGGTTCTACGGGTTCGACGCGACCGAGATCACCGCAGGGACGGACGGCAATCTCGATCTCGCCATCGACCCCAAGCTCTCCTGGGCGCTGCGCAACCGCCACGCTTTCCCGGTCGATCCGATGCGGGCCGATCGCGAGGCGCTGCTGCGGGTGCCCGGCTTCGGCACCAAGACGGTGAACAGGATCATCGCGGCTCGGCGCCATCGGCGACTGCGTTGGGACGACCTTGTGCGGATGGGCGCCAACATGAAGAACGCCCGCCCCTTCGTGACGCTGCTCGACTGGACGCCCGGGGCGCTGCTCGATGCGCCGGATCTCGCCGCGCGCTTCGCGCCGCAGCCGGAACAGCTCTCGCTGTTCTGACGTTTCGCGCCCATGCCCCACGTCGCCCTGCCTCGCATCGGAACCGACACGGCCTGGCGCGCGGCGGCGCGGGGGCTGATCGCGCGCCGCGTCCCGCCCGCGGAGGTGACCTGGAGCCGTGGCGCGGCGGCGGATGATCTCTTCGCCCAGCCGACGGAGGAGATCGCGCCAACCCGCTCCACGCTCAAGGTGCCGCGCGATTTCGTGTCACTGGCGGGATCGGTGGTCTGGCACCGGGACCCCGAACGCTTTGCCCGGCTCTACGCGATGCTGTGGCGGCTGAGGTCGGAGAAGGGGCTGATGGAAGATCGCGGCGACGCCGATCTCGCCAAACTGCGCTCCATGGAAAAGGCCGTGCATCGCGACCGGCACAAGATGACCGCCTTCGTGCGGTTTCGCGAGATCGGCGCACGCGATCTGCCCCGCCGCCGCTTTGCCGCCTGGTTCGAGCCGACGCATTTCACGCTCGAGCCGACCGCGCCGTTCTTCGCGCGGCGCTTCGCGGACATGGACTGGATGATCGCCACGCCGGACTTGACGGCGCTGTTCGAGGAGGGGCGGCTCGACTTCGCCGAAGGCCAGCCCAAATCGGATATTCCGGACGATGCGACGGAGGAACTCTGGGGCACCTATTTCCGCAACATCTTCAACCCCGCCCGGCTCAAGGTCGGGGCGATGATGTCGGAGATGCCCAAGAAATACTGGAAGAACCTGCCCGAGGCGCGGCACATCCCCGAGATGATCGCGACGGCGGGCGCACGGGCCGAGGCGATGCAGGCCGCCGCACCCACCCTGCCGCCCCTGCGTGCGGCCAAGATCATGGAGCGGCTCTCTGCGCCGAGCGTTCTGCGGCCGATGGCCGATGATCTCGATCAGCTTCGTACGGAAGAGAATGCCTGCACCCGATGTCCGCTCTACGAGAACGCGACCCAGGCGGTGCCGGGCGAGGGTCCGCACGATGCCGAGCTGATGGTCGTGGGCGAGCAGCCCGGCGACCAGGAGGATCTGGCAGGTCGGCCCTTCGTCGGACCCGCGGGCCAGCTTTTCGACCGGCTGGCTAAGGAAGCGGGGATCGACCGGTCGCGCGCCTTCGTCACCAATGCGGTGAAGCACTTCAAGTTCACGCCGCGCGGCAAGCGACGGATCCACCAGAACCCCAACACCGGCGAGATCAAGGCCTGCCGGGTTTGGGTCCAGTCGGAGATCGAGATCGTGAAGCCCCGGCTGATCCTGTCGATGGGCGGCACGGCGGCCGAGAGCCTGACCGGCTCGCGCAAGGGGATCCTGTCACGGCGCGGCACCCTGGAGGCCACGGAGAACGGCGTGCCGGTCTTCCTGACGGTCCACCCCTCATACCTGCTGCGACTGCCCGACCCGGCGCTGCGCGACGAGGAAACCGACAAGTTCCGCGCCGACCTGAAATCGGCCCAAGCCCATCTCGAAGAGCTGCGCGCCTCCTAGTCGAGATCGAGCCGCATCGTCGCCATGCCGTCGCGTTGGCTCAGCTCTTCGTATCCGGCAGAGAGGTAGAGGTTGCGGGCCGGGCCGTTGTCGGTCTCGACCTTGAGCGTGATCGACAGCGCCTCGAGTTCGCGCCCGGCCTGCTCGATCAGCCGCGCCATCTCGGCCCCGGCACCACCACGCGCCGCCTCTTCGAGAAATACGTAGGTGAGGTGCCGCACCTCCGGGCCGATGCCGACGCGCATTGCAAAGAAGCCGATCTCGCGCCCCTGCCCGTCCAGCACGTAGAAGGATTCGTCGTGCAAATCGCCCAGCCACTTCTCCTGCCATTCGAGCGGATCGAAGGGGTGGCCGGCGGACGGGTTGACCAGACGCAGATCGTTTTCGTCGGTCAGCAGGCGCGCAAGCGGGGCGAGGTCGCGCTCGCGATTGCGGCGGAGGGACAGGTTGGGCATCGGGCTTTTCCCTTTCTCGGCAGCGAAAAAGGGTCTGACTGCCCGATTCGGGGGGCGCGGCGCAACCGGTGCGCCGTGCCCCCGCGCAGGTCAGGTATTGAACAGGAAGTGCATCACGTCGCCGTCCTTGACGAGATATCCCTTGCCCTCGGCGCGCATCTTGCCCGCCTCCTTGGCCGCGCTCTCGCCGCCGAGGCTGACATAGTCGTCATAGGCGATGGTTTCGGCGCGGATGAAGCCGCGCTCGAAATCGCCATGGATGACGCCGGCCGCCTGCGGTGCCAGCGTGCCCTGCCGGATGGTCCAGGCGCGTGCCTCTTTGGGGCCCACGGTGAAGTAGGTCTCAAGATGCAGCAGCTCGTAGCCCGCGCGGATCAAGCGGTCGAGGCCGGCTTCCTCGAGGCCCATCTCCTCGAGGAACATCGCCTGTTCCTCGGCGTCGAGCTGGCTGATCTCCTCCTCGATGCGGGCAGAGATCACGACATGGGCGTTGCCCTCGGCGGCGGCCATCTCGGCCACCTGGGCGGAATGCTCGTTGCCGGAGGCGGCCGAGGCCTCCTCGACGTTGCAGACATAGAGCACCGGCTTGGCGGTGATCAGCTGCAGCATCTTCCAGGCCTTGGCGTCCTCGTCGGCCACCTCGACCATGCGGGCGGGCTTGCCATCCGAGAGCATCGCATGGGCGGCCTTGAGCAGCCGCTCCTGGTCGACGGCTTCCTTGTCGCCGCCGCGCACCTTGCGGGTGATGTTCTGAAGCCGCTTTTCGACCGACTCCAGATCGGCGAGCATCAGCTCGGTCTCGATAACCTGCGCGTCGGCGACCGGATCGACCCGGCCGTCGACATGCACGACATCGCCGTCTTCGAAGCAGCGCAGCACATGGGCGATCGCGTCGGTCTCGCGGATGTTGGCGAGGAACTGGTTGCCGAGGCCCTCGCCCTTGGACGCGCCCTTCACCAGACCGGCGATATCGACGAAGGTCATCCGGGTCGGGATGATCTGCTTCGACTTGGCGATCTCGGCCAGCTTGTCGAGCCGCGGATCGGGCACGGCCACGTCGCCGACATTCGGCTCGATCGTGCAGAACGGAAAGTTCGCGGCCTGGGCCGCAGCGGTGCGCGTCAGCGCGTTGAACAGGGTGGATTTGCCGACATTCGGCAGCCCCACGATCCCCATGCGAAAGCCCATGTCACGCCTCCTATCAGCACATCGCGGCGGTCCTATCCGCACGGGGGCCGCCGCGCAAGCCAAGCCTTGGTCCCGGCCCGGCCCGCATGCCATGCTCGGGGCCAGTGACAGGAGAGCTTTCATGACCCCGATTCCCTACCTCACCTTCCACGGCAACTGCCTCGAGGCGCTCGAGACCTATCGCCGGATCTTCGACGCGCCCGAGCCCAATGTGATGACCTTCGGCGAGGCGCCGCAGGACGTGCGCGACAGCATGCCCGAGACCAGCCCGCAGGCGGTGCTGCACGCGGCGCTGAAGATCGGCGATGGCTGGATCTACGGCTCGGACGACATCATGGGCGGCACGCCGCGCATGGCCGGCTGCTCGGTGACGGTGGACCTGCCCGACGCGGCACGCGCCCGCGCCGTCTTCGACGCGCTGGCCGATCATGGCGAGGTGCACATGGCCTTTTCGCCGACCTTCTGGTCGAAGGGGTTCGGCATGCTGACCGACCGCTACGGCATCCGCTGGATGATCGGCGTCGAGAGCGAGGGCACGATGGGCTGAGGCCCCATTGATTTCCGCCCCCCTTTGGCCCACACCGCGAAGGGATCGGCCAAGGGGGACGGGCATGACACGGATCGACGACACTTTCGCGCGGCTGAAATCCGAGGGGCGCAAGGCCTTCGTCGCCTATGTGATGGCCGGCGATCCGGATTTCGAGACCTCCAAGGAGATCGTGCGCGGACTGCCCGGCGCGGGCGTGGACATCATCGAGCTGGGCCAGCCCTTCACCGACCCGATGGCCGATGGCGCGACGATCCAGCTCGCGGGCCAGCGCGCGCTGGCGCAGGGCATGACGCTCGACCGCACGCTCGACATCGCGCGCGACCTGCGCAAGACCGATACCACGACGCCGATCGTGCTGATGGGCTATTACAACCCGATCCATTCCCGCGGCGTGGCGAAGTTCCTCGAACAGGCCAACGAGGCCGGGATCGACGGGCTGATCGTCGTCGACCTGCCGCCCGAAGAGGATGCCGAACTGTGCATCCCGGCCCAGCAGGCGGGCCTCAACTTCATCCGCCTCGCGACGCCGACCACGGACGACGCGCGCCTCCCCAAGGTGCTGCAGAACACCACCGGCTTCGTCTATTACGTCTCGATCACCGGGATCACCGGCGCGGCCGAGGCGCAGGCCGACGCGGTGGCACCCGAAGTGGCCCGGATCAAGTCGAAGACCGACCTGCCGATCATCGTGGGCTTCGGCGTCAAGACGCCCGAGACCGCGAAGAACATCGCCGGAATCGCCGACGGCACCGTGGTCGGATCGGCCATCGTGAGCCAGATCGCCGAAGGCAAGCCCGTGCCCGAGATCCTCGCCTTCGTGAAGGCGCTGGCCGACGGCGCGCATTCCGCCTGATCCTTCGGCAAGTGCCGGAAATGACGACCAGACGGCGCCCCGTGGGGCGCCGTTTTCGTTGCGGCGCAGCGTGACCACTGGTAAATCATCCTGACCAATCGGGGGAGGGAACCATGCCAGTCATCACCTGCATCGAGGATCTGAAACGCCTGCATAAACGCCGGGCGCCGAAGATGTTCTTCGACTACGCCGAATCCGGCAGCTGGACCGAGCAGACCTTTCGCGAGAACACCACGGATTTCGAGAAGATCCGGCTGCGCCAGAAGGTGGCGGTGGACATGTCCGACCGCTCCACCGTGGGCCGGATGCTGGACCAGAAGGTGGCCATGCCGGTGGCGCTCGCCCCCGTGGGCATGACCGGCATGCAGAACGCCGACGGCGAGATCAAGGCGGCCCGCGCGGCCGAGAAATTCGGCGTGCCCTTCACCCTCTCGACCATGTCGATCTGTTCGATCGAGGACGTGGCCGAGCACACCTCCGCCCCCTTCTGGTTCCAGCTTTACGTGATGCGCGACGAGGATTTCGTCGACCGGATCATCGAGCGGGCCAAGCGCGCCGGCTGCTCGGCGCTGGTTCTCACGCTCGACCTGCAGCTCTTGGGTCAGCGGCACAAGGATCTTAAGAACGGCCTTTCCGCCCCGCCCAAGCTGACCCCGGCCACGATGCTCGACCTGTCGACCAAGTGGACATGGGGGCTGGAGATGCTGCGCACCAAGCGGCGCTTCTTCGGCAACATCGTCGGTCACGCCTCGGACGTGGAGGACACGCGCTCCCTGATGAAGTGGACCGCCGAGCAGTTCGACCTCAAGCTCGACTGGGAGAAGGTCCGCAAGATCGCCCAGAAGTGGGACGGCAAGCTGATCCTCAAGGGCATCCTCGACGCCGGCGACGCGCGCAAGGCGGTCGAATGCGGGGCCGACGCCATCGTCGTGTCGAACCATGGTGGCCGGCAGCTCGACGGCGCGCTCTCCTCGATCCGCATCCTCCCTTCCATCGTGCGCGAGGTGAAGGGCGAGACGGAGATCTGGCTCGACAGCGGCATCCGCTCGGGACAGGACGTCCTCAAGGCGCTGGCGCTTGGCGCCGACGCCACGATGATCGGCCGGGCCTGGCTCTATGGTCTCGGTGCGATGGGCGAAAAGGGCGTGACGACCGCGCTCGAGGTGATCCGCAAGGAGCTCGACCTCACCATGGCGCTGTGCGGCGAGCGCGACGTGGCCGATCTCGGCCCGCATAACCTGCTGGTGCCGCGCGACTTCGAAGGCGAGTGGCAGGAGAGCGGCCCGCGTGCCTCCGACCGGACGACATCGGTCCCCGCGTGACGCCATGCGGGGCGGCGCGTCCGCCCCGTATCGTCCGTCTCGGTCTGGTGGGGATTGGAGCGGGCGGCGGGAATCGAACCCGCACGTTCAGCTTGGAAGGCTGACAGGCTACCACTACATCACGCCCGCTTCGGGGCCTTGATAGCGGCTCGCGCGGGAGGCTTCAAGACGGCCTAGACGTCAATCGGTTCGATCAGTTCCGGGCCGCTGGCCCGGTTCGAATTGACCTTCGGATCGACCCGGTGAAAGGCCAGCACCTCGGGGTTGGCCTTCATCAGCACCGCCGCGCCATGCCCCGCCTCGCCGAGCCAGAGCCGCCAGTCGGCGGGCTCCAGGATCACCGGCATCCGGCTGTGAATGTCGCACATCGCGCCCGCCGCGGCCGTGGTGACCACGGCGCAGGTGACGAAGCCCTCCCCGTCCCGCTCCCAGTCCTGCCAGACCCCGGCAAAGGCCAGCGGGTCGCCATCCTCGCGATGAATAAGCCAGGGCAGCTTGTTGCCCGCCTTATCGACCGTCCATTCATAGAAACCCGAGGCCGGAATCAGGCAGCGACGTTTGCGGACCGCCGCGCGAAAGGCGGGCTTCTCGGCCACCGTCTCCGCGCGGGCGTTGATCAGCAGCGGGCCGTCATTCGGCTTCTTGTACCAATGCGGGATGAAGCCCCAGCGCATCGGGCGCAGGCGGCGATTGCCCTCATGGGCGGTGACCGTGTGCACCTGCACCGTCGGGCAGACGTTGTAGTTCGGCACCTCCGGCAGGTCGTTGGCCGGGGTCGCCTCGAACATCTGGGCCATCGCGTCATGGGGCAGCGTGATCGCCATGCGTCCGCACATCTTGCTTCTCCTTTGAGATCAATCTGGCAGATGCGCCTGGAAAGGAAAGGGACGACCGCCCGCGTCCGCCTCTCGAAAGGGAAGAAGAACGGCTGCCAATCGGGTCCATGGCGCGGTACCCTTCGACAGTGAACGGCACGACGGAGGACACATGGACCGGGTTCTCTCCACCATCGGCTACGAATCCGCGACGCTGCCCGAAGTGATCGCGAAGCTGAAATCGGCAGGCGTCACGGTCGTGATCGACGTGCGCGCGGTGGCCGCATCGCGACGGGCCGGGTTCTCGAAAACCATGCTGCGCGCCTCCCTCGAGGCCGAGGGCATCGGCTACGAGCATCTGCGCAGCCTCGGCACCCCCAAGCCCGGGCGCGAGGCGGCACGCAAGGGACGCATTGCCGAGATGGAGGCGATCTTCGCCGAGCACATGAAAACGCCCGAGGCGCAGGACGGGCTCGCCCTCGCCAAAACCATCGCCCGCGAGCGCCACGCGGCGCTGCTGTGTTTCGAAGCCTGTGCTGCAGGGTGCCACCGCCGGATCGTGGCGAAGCTGATCCGCGAGGAGACGGGTCTGCAGGTTCGGGATCTCTGAACAGGATCGATCCCTCGGAAACGAGTGATGGGAGCCATCGCCCAGGAAACCGCTATCGGCTGCATCTGGTCGCGTGCCGCTGACATGAAAAACGCGCGCCGGTCGCCCGGCGCGCGTTCGAATAACCCAAAAGCGGGCCTTATTTCATCGTGATGCGGCCATCGGTGTAGGGCTTGTAGTCGCCCTGCGCCGCCATGTACTCGGCCGTCACATCGGCAAGGTCGGGGCCGAAGTCATAGGCGTTCTCGGCATCGACGAACATCGCATAGCCGTCACCGCCATTGCGGACGTAGTTGTTCGACACCACGCCGTAGGTTGCCTCCGGATCCAGCGCCTCGCCATCGATCATCACGTCAGACACGCGACTGCCCGGCTCGGCGGCGGGATCGACGGCAAAGGTCATGCCGGCGACCTGCGGGAAGCGGCCGGCGCCCTCTTCGATCTGGCCGACGCCGTTCTCGAGCGCCTCCTTCAGCACCGCACCCGACACCTGGAAGGTCGAGAGCGTGTTCTGGAACGGCAGCACGGTCAGCACCTCGCCCATCGTCACCTCGCCCTCGTCGATCGAGGCGCGCAGGCCGCCCGAGTTGGCGATGGCGATCTGGATGCCCTGATCCTTCACGCGGTCGAGCATCGCGTCCGCCACGAGGTTGCCCATCTCGCATTCCTGCGCGCGGCAGACGTCGCGGTTGCCCTCGATCGGCGCGGTGGTGTTGGCGACGACGCGATTACGGATCTCGTCGAGCGGCTTGGCCAGTTCCGAGACGCGGTCGAGCGCCTCCTGGTCCTCGACCACCTTGCCGTCGATCAGCACCGGCTCGCCCGAGGCTTCGGTGATCACGCCCTCGTCGTCGAAGGTCACGTTCAGCTCGCCCAGGAACTTGCCATAGGCATAGGCCTGTACGATCGCGGTATCGCCGACCATCACCGGATAGACGTCGACCGCGCCTTCCTGTTCGTTCGACAGCAGCGTGTTGGAGTGGCCGCCGACGATCACGTCGACGCCGGTGGTGCCTTCGGCCACGCGCTTGTCGGTTTCGAAGCCCGAATGGCTGAGCACGACGATCTTGTTGACGCCTTCCTCGGTCAGGCGGTCGACCTCGGCCTGCACCGCATCGACCGGATCGGTGAAGATCACGTTGGGACCGGGGCTCGCCAGCTCGTCGGTGTCCTGCGGGGTGAGGCCGATGAGGCCGATCTTCTCGCCGCCGCGCTCGATCACGGTGCTCTTCTGGATCGCATCGGCGAGCTTCGCCTCGCCCGAAACGTCGGCGTTCGACATCAGCACCGGGAATTCGACATTGTCGATGAAGGCACGCAGCACCTCGGGGCCATCGTCGAATTCGTGGTTGCCCACGGTCATCGCGTCATAGCCGAGCCGGTTCATGAACTCGGCGGTCATCTCGCCCTTGTAATAGGTGTAGAACAGCGTGCCTTGGAACTGGTCGCCGCCATCGACGAGCAGCATGTTGTCACCGGCCCGCCCACGCGCCTCCTGGACGGCGGTGATCAGCCGCGCGATGCCGCCAAAGCACTCGCCCGCCTCGTTGTCCTCGGGTGCGCAGGTCGAATCATAAGCCGAGATCGGCTCGTAACGGTCGTGGAAATCGTTGGTATGAAGGATGGTCAGCGAGTATTCGGCCTGCGCCGCGCCGGCGGCCAGTGCGACCGCTGCGGTTGTGCCGAAGAGTCCGAGTTTCATCTTGGAGCGTCCCTGTCGGTTTCGTTGTGGCCCGAGCCTGCGCCAGCCTGCGCGTCCCTGTCAAAGCCGCTCTTGCCCTGCCCTAGCGGCATGACGGACGCATGACGGCGATGCTTGACGTCGCGGCGGGCTGCGGCCATGCAGCGCGCATGCTGATCTTCAAGATATTCCGCGCCCCCGAATGGGCCGATCTGGACCTCGCGGGCGAGACACGCGGCGCGCCGGTCGACCTCGCCGATGGCTACATCCATTTCTCCACCGCCGCGCAGGCGCCCGAGACCGCCGCGAAGCATTTCGCGGGCGAGGACGGGCTGGTGCTCGCCGCCATCGAGGCGGACGATCTGGGCGACGCCCTGCGCTGGGAGCCGTCGCGCGGCGGGCAGCTCTTTCCGCATCTCTACCGTCCGTTGAAGCGGTCCGAGGTGGTCTGGTCGAAGAAGCTTCCGCTCGCAGGCGGGCGTCACGAGTTTCCGGAGGACATGGCATGAGCGCGCTGGAAAAGATCGGCCTCGCGGCGCTGCACCGGATTGATCCCGAGACCGGGCATGGGCTGGCGCTCAAGGCGCTGAAGGCCGGCCTCGGCCCCAAGGGCGGGCCGGTGACGAGCGCGCGGCTTGCAACCCGCGTGGCAGGGATCGACCTGCCCAACCCGGTCGGGCTGGCCGCGGGCTTCGACAAGAACGCCGTCGCTCTTGATGCGCTGTCGAAGACCGGCTTCGGCTTCATCGAGGTCGGCGCCGCAACGCCACGCCCGCAGGAGGGTAACCCGCGTCCGCGGCTGTGGCGGCTGAGCGCCGACCGCGCCGCGATCAACCGCTTCGGCTTCAACAACGAAGGCATGGAGGCCATCGCCGGACGGTTGGAGCGTCGGCCGCGTGGTGTCATCGGCCTCAATCTCGGCGCCAACAAGGACAGCGAGGATCGGGCAGCCGATTTCGCGACGGTGCTGAAACGCTGCGGCCCGCATCTCGACTTCGCCACCGTCAACGTCTCCTCGCCCAACACCGAGAAGCTGCGGGACCTGCAGGGCCGCGCCGCGCTTTCGGCGCTGCTCGCCGGGGTGATGACGGCCAATGCCGGGCTTTCGCGGCCCCTGCCCGTCTTTCTCAAGATCGCCCCCGACCTTTCGGAGGCCGAGATCGAGGACGTGGCGCGGGTGGCCGAAGAGACGGGCGTGTCGGCCATCGTCGCGACCAACACCACCCTGTCGCGAGAGGGGCTGAGCGATCCCCAGAAGGACAACATGGGCGGTATGTCGGGCCAGCCGCTGTTCGAGAAATCGACGCGGGTGCTGGCGCGTCTGTCCTCGCTCACCGATCTGCCGCTGATCGGCGTCGGTGGCGTCGGCTCGGCCGAGCAGGCCTATCAGAAGATCCGCGCTGGCGCCTCGGCCGTGCAACTCTACACCGCGCTGGTCTATGGCGGCGTCAGCCTCGCGGGCGAGATCGCGCGCGGGCTCGACCGGCTGTTGGAGCGCGACGGCTTCGCCAACGTCTCAGAGGCCGTCGGCACCGGCCGGGCCGACTGGCTCTAGGCGGCGGCGCGTTCGAGAGCGGGATAGCGCGCGGCCAATGTCGCGCCGCGCGCCACGTAGCTCACCAGCATCGCGGCCCAAAGGCCGTGATTGCCGAAGGCCGCTGTGAGCGGAACGGCGGCGGCGAAGTAGATCGCCGCCGACAACACCATCATGTTGCGCATGTCGCGGCTGCGGGTGGCGCCGATGAAGATCCCGTCGAGCATCCAGGGGATCAGCCCGAACAGCGGCGTCGCCACCATCCAGGGCAGGAAGTCGCGCGCCGCCGCCCGCACCTCGGGCGCGGTGGTCATGGTGTCGATGATGGTGGGTCCGAAGATCGCGAACCCCGCCGCCAGACCGAGGCTGACCACGCCTCCCTGAATCGAGGGCAGGATCGCCGCGCGCCTGAGCCTCAGCGCCGCGCGCGCGCCCATTGCCTGCCCCACCAGCGCCTCGGCCGCAAAGGCGAACCCGTCGAGCGCGAAGGCGGTGATGTTCAGAAACTGCAGCAGCACCTGGTTCGCGGCGAGAGGCACGTCACCGAAGGACGCGCCCCAGAACAGGAAGCTGATGATGATCGATTGCAGCAGCACCGAGCGGATCAGGATGTCGGTGTTCACCGCCGCCATGTGTCGCAGCCGGGCCGCGTCGAACACCCGCGCCCGGTCGCACCATGCGGTGTTGCGAAAGGCGTCGCGACACAGCCAGAGGCCCAGAGCGAGACCCGACCATTCGGCCAGGAAGGTGGCCGTGGCGACGCCTGGCACGCCCCAGCCCAGCCCCAGCACGAACCACAGGTCGAGCGCGATGTTGACGCCGTTCATCCACAGCTGCAGCACCAGCACCGCGCTGGTCCGCTCCTGTGCGATCAGCCAGCCGGTGAGGCCGTAGATCGCGATCGCAGCCGGGGCCGACCACACCCGGATCGCGAGGTAGTCGCGCGCCAATGTCTCGACCTCGGCACTGGCGGGCGCGAGGGTGAAGGACAGGGCGAAGATCGGCGCCTGCAGCAGGATGATCCCGGCCCCCGCGGCAAAGGCGATGAGCAGCGCGCGGCTCAGCAGCGCCGCGACCTCCGCCCCCTCGCCCCGGCCCAGCGCCTGCGCGGCGAGCCCGGTCGTGCCCATGCGCAGGAAGCCGAAGATCCAGTAGATCGCCGAGAGGACCACCGCGCCGATGCCGACCGCGCCGATTGGGGCAGCGGCGCCCATCTGACCCACCACACCGGTGTCGACTGCGCCGAGGATCGGCACCGTTGCGTTGGACAGAACGATCGGCAGCGCGATCTTCAGCACGCGCCGATGGGTCAGCGGCCGGTCCGGCGGCGCCGCGACCTCAGCCATCCAGCCCCGGCATCAGGAAATGCCCGGTCGCCTGCGCGAAGAGCCGCGAGCGGTTGTCCTGCCACGCCTCGACATGGACGCTGGCATAGCGACGGCCGGATCGGTTGATCCGGGCCCGTGCATAGGCGTCACGCGGCAAGCCCGAGCGCAGGTAATCGACGGTGAAATCGATCGTGCGCGGCCAGTTCGGCCGGGCCTCGGCCTCGGCCTGCGCCTCGGGCGTGCCCGCTTCGATCAGCCCCCACATCCGGGTCCAGGCCAGCTCGACGATGGCGGTGGTCTCGAGAAACGCCGCCGTCGCGCCGCCATGCAGTGCCGGGAGCATCGGGTTGCCGATCAACCGATCGGCATAGGGCAGCACGGCGGTCAGCTCGTCGCCATGCCGCTCGAAGCGAATGCCGAGAAATGCGATGTAGGGAATGCCGTCGACTAGGCGCTGCAAGGCGCCGTCACGGCGGGTCTTGATCACCTGCACCGGCTCGGGACGGGGGCGGCTCATGGCTTCGCCTTTCGGGCTTCGAGGGTGAAGGCGCCTGTCGCGGTGGCGACGGGGCGCGCCTCGTCGCTGTCGCAGGCCACGGCCCGCACGAAGGCGACCGAGCGGGTCACGTGCCAGCATTCGGCCCGCGCCGTGATCGTCTCGCCCGGCGTCGCCGGACGCATGTAATCGATCCGCAGGTCGAGCGTGGCCGTGCTGACCGGGGCGGAGGGGTGCGACATGACCGCCGCCCCCGCGCAGGTGTCCATCAAGGCCGAGACCGCGCCGCCGTGTATCACCCCGGTTTCGGGATCGCCCACGAGCCGGGCGTCATAAGGCATCGCGATCGCGGCATGGCCATCGGCCAAGGCCTTGAGGCGCAACCCGAGCGCCTGGGCATGCGGCAAGGCGTCGATGAAACTCTGCGCGCGCGCGAGGTCGGTATCGGGATCGGAGGTCATGTTCGCAGCTTGGCGATCCGAAGATGGGTCGCAAGCGTTATCTTCGCGGAACCTCAGTCTCAGCCGTGTTGTCGTCGCGGCATCGCAGGCCTAGAGTCTGCCTCGAAGGAGCGCAAAAAATGTCCGATACCCCCATGACTTTCAAGGAAATGTGCGAGCGCTTCGAGGTGACCCCCCGGACCTTGCGCTACTACGAATACATCGAGCTGCTCGCACCTCAGAAAGAGGGACGCGCCCGGTTCTATGGCCCGCGCGAAGTGGCGCGGATGACGTTGATCCTGCGCGGACGCCGCTTCGGCTTCAGCCTCGAGGAAATCCGGCAATTCCTGATGATCTACGAGACCGAAGGCACGCAGGCGCAGATGCGGACCTGGGTGGGCATGGCAGACCGCCAACTCGAGGTTCTGTCCGAGCAGCGGGCCGAACTCGACCGCACGATCGCCGATCTGCGCCGGCTTCGCGACGAATCTGCCAACTCTCTCGATGAAGAGTAAAATCTTGGCTCAACCATGGGGCGAGCGGTGATTTTTGACCAAGAGAACAAAATTTCTCCGGAAAGATAGGATTTTTCTTGACCTTTCGTCATCCCTGCTCTGACGTCGCGTCATGTTTACGTTCGCGTCACCTTTGCTTGTAAGGTCGATTCAGAGCCTGCAGGTGGAGCGTCTGACCGGACACCGAGGGTTCAAAAAAAATGACCGACCAGACCATGACCATCCGCCAGATGTGCGACAGCTTCGATGTGACGCCCCGCACATTGCGCTTCTATGAGGCAAAGGAGCTCCTGTTTCCCATTCGCGAGGGCACCAAGCGGCTCTTCACCCGGCGTGACCGGGCCCGGCTCAAGCTGATCCTGCGCGGCAAGCGCTTCGGCTTCAGCCTCGAAGAGATCCGTCAGCTGCTCGATCTCTACGAGACCGACGACCAGCAGGAGGTGCAGCTTGCGCGCACCTACGAGGTGGCCGAGCGGCATCTCAAGGAGATGCAGGAGCAGCGCGCCGCGCTCGACGAAGCGATCCGGGAACTGGAGTCGCAGATGCAATGGGGCGCGGAGCGGCTGAACCAGCTGCGCGCACGGGCGACGGCGGCCTGACCGCCCTCTCCTTCTGGTCGATGTGAGACAGGCGCGGTCCGGGACGGGGAGGCCCGGGACGCGCGCATCGGACCAGACCGGGCCATGGGCCCGCCGGAGGAGAGACAGGGAATGCCAAGCTACACCGCGCCGATCCGCGACATGCAATTCGTGCTGCACGAGACCTTGAAGGTCTCGGAGCAGGACATCCCCGGCTACGCGGATCTCGACGCCGACTTCACCGCAGCGATCCTCGAGGAGGCAGGCAAGCTTTCCTCGGGGGTCCTCGCGCCGCTGAACATGTTGGGCGACCACGAGGGCTGCCGGATCGAGAACGGTATGGTGCGCACGCCGAAGGGCTTCAAGGAGGCCTTCGACAAGATCCGCGACGGCGGCTGGACCGCCATCGACGTCGCCGAGGAATTCGGTGGCCAGGGCCTGCCCTATCTGATGCATACCGCCGCCAACGAGCCGATGGTCTCGGCCAACATGGCGCTCAACATGTATCAGGGCCTGACCCACGGCGCCTATACGGCGATCAAGATCCACGGCACCGACGAACAGAAGTCCCGCTGGCTGCCGAAGCTCGGCTCCTGCGAATGGACCGGCACGATGAACCTGACCGAACCGCATTGCGGCACGGATCTCGGCCTGATGCGCACCAAGGCGGTGCCGCAGGAGGACGGGACCTACCGGATCTCGGGCCAGAAGATCTTCATCTCGGCCGGTGAGCACGACATGGCCGAGAACATCGTCCACCTCGTGCTGGCCAAGATCCCCGGCGGACCCGAGGGCATCAAGGGCGTCTCGCTCTTCGTGGTGCCGAAGTTCCTCGTCAACGAGGACGGCTCGCTCGGCGCACGCAACGGCGTCGCCTGTGGCAACCTCGAAGAGAAGATGGGCATCCACGGCAACGCCACCTGCGTCATGAACTACGACGAGGCCGAGGGCTATCTTCTGGGCGAGGCGCATAAGGGCATGCGCGCCATGTTCACCATGATGAACGAGGCCCGTCTCGGCGTCGGCCTGCAGGGTTGGGCGCAGTCCGAGGTCGCCTACCAGAACGCCCTCGCCTACGCCAAGGACCGGCTGCAGGGCCGTGCCGTTACCGGCGCGAAGAACCCCGAGGGCCCGGCCGATCCGCTGATCGTGCATCCCGACATCCGCCGCTCGCTGATGGATCAGAAGAGCTTCAACGAGGCGGCGCGCGCCTTCACCTATTGGGGCGCGATGCTGATCGATCGCAGCCACAAGACCGGCGACGCGGAAGCCGAGGGGATGATCTCGCTCCTCACCCCGATCATCAAGGGCTTCCTGACAGATAAGGGCTTCGAGATGTGCGTGCAGGCGCAGCAGATCTTTGGCGGGCATGGCTACATCGAGGAATGGGGCATGTCGCAGTTCGTGCGCGACGCCCGGATCGCCATGATCTACGAGGGGGCCAACGGCGTGCAGGCGCTCGATCTCGTGGGCCGCAAGCTGGCCGCGCAGGGCGGCAAGCCGATGATGACCCTGATCGAGGAGATCAAGGTCTTCTGCAAGGAAAACGCCGAGGACGAGGCCTTCGCACGCGACTTCCTCGAGCCGCTCAAGGCCGCCTCGAAGGACATGCAGGCTGCGGCGATGTTCTTCATGCAGAACGGCATGAAGGATCCGAACGCCGCGCTCGCGGGCAGCACCGACTTCATGCATCTGATGGGCCATGTCTGCCTCGGCTGGACCTGGGCCCGGATGGCCCGCGCGGCGCAGGCCGGGCTGGACTCGGGCGCGGGCGACCGTGGTTTCTACGAGACCAAGCTCGCCACGGGGCGCTACTACATGGCGCGTCAGTTGCCGGCGACCAAGATGCATCTCGCCCGGATCCAGAGCGGCGCGGCGACGGTGATGGCGCTCGAGGCCGACGCTTTCTGATGGACGAGGGCCGCGTCCGGGGCGAGGCTCGCCCCGGACCACGGACCCGGAGGACGAGATGCCCAAGCGCCTGAAGCTGACCCGCCGCTTTCCTGTCGCGATGAGCGAGGACGGCTATCGCCGCCTGAAGCGCTTCGCGCGGGAGGCCGGACTCGATGAGGGCGAGGCGCTCTCCTTCCTGTTCGAGAATTTCGACAGCGTCATCGACGCGGACACGTTCGGCCACCGGTTGCGGCTGTTCAATGCGGAGCTGGAGGCGCGCAAGAGATAGCACCTGCGCGGGAGGGCCGATGGAGGAATTGCGTATTTTTAGAATGGTGAAGGGGCCGGCGCTCCACCCGAACCCCGCGTCGATCGCCAAGAGCGATGCGGGGTCCGGGCTTCACTACTCGCGGTCATCGGCTCGCCAGCCTGTACCGCAAGACGGAGCATGGACGGCAAAGCTTGACGATCCGTTAAGGCAGCCGCCCCGCTTCATCATTCTTCAATCACGCAGAGGCCCGATCACGATCGGGCACCACGATCCGGGGAGGTAAGATGATCCGACTGCATTGCTTCGGCGAGAGCGGCAACGCCTACAAGGCGGCGCTGCCGATGACCCTCGCGGGGCTCGACTGGGAGCCGGTGAAGGTCGATTTCTTCGCCGGCGCCGCCCGCTCGGACGCGTTCCGCGCGCTCAACGAGATGGGCGAGGTGCCGGTGCTGGAAACCGATGACGGGCTCCGTCTCAGCCAGTCCGGCGCGATCCAGGATTGGATCAGCGAGCGTACCGGCAAGTTCGGCGGCGAGACGCCCGAGCAGAAGCGCGAGGTGCTGCGCTGGGTTCTGTGGGACAACCACAAGCTCTCCGGGCAGGCCGGAAGCCTGCGCTTCCTGATGAACTTCCTGCCGCCCGAGAAGCGGCCCGAACAGGTGATCAAGTGGCTGCAGGGACGGCTCGCCCCGACCTATGCCACCCTCGACCGGGCGCTGGAGACCCGCGACTGGCTGGTGGGCGACGGGCCGACCAATGCCGACTTCTCCTGCTGCGGCTACCTCTATTATCCCGAGCCCTTCGGCTTCGACCGGGCCGCGCACCCCCATATCGACCGCTGGCTCGACCGCATCGCGGCCCTGCCCGGCTGGAAACACCCATACGAGCTGATGCCCGGATCGCCCGCCGACCGGGAAGGAGTGACGACATGACCGACGCCTATATCTACGACGCCATCCGTACGCCGCGCGGCAAGGGCCGCAAGGACGGCTCGCTGCACGAGGTCACGAGCCTCCGGCTCTCCGCCTTCGTCCTCGACGCGCTCGCGTCCCGCAATGGGCTGGAAGGCCATGCGGTCGAGGACGTGATTTGGGGCAACGCCACGCAGGTCGGCGAACAGGGCGGCTGCCTCGCCCGCTCCGCCGTGCTGGCATCCTCGCTCGACGAGCGCATTCCGGGCCTGTCGATCAACCGTTTCTGCGCCAGCGGCATGGAGGCGGTGAACCTCGCCGCCAACCAGGTCCGCGCCGGTGCGGGCCGCGCCTATATCGCCGGCGGGGTCGAGGCGATGAGCCGCGTGCCGATGGGTTCGGACGGCGCGGCCATCGCCGTCGACCCGTCGCTCGCGATGAAGAGCTATTTCGTGCCGCAGGGGATCTCGGCCGACATCATCGCGACCCAATACGGCTTCTCGCGCGACGATGTCGACGCCTTCGCCGTCGAGAGCCAGCGCCGCGCCAAGGCAGCCTGGGATGACGGCCGCTTCGCCCGTTCTGTGGTACCGGTCAAGGACGTCAACGGCCTGACCATTCTCGATCGCGACGAATACATGCGGCCGCAGACCAACATGCAGGCGCTGGGCGCGCTCGAGCCCTCCTTCAAGGCGATGGGCGAGGTGATGCCCGGCTTCGACAAGGTCGCGCTGATGAAGTATCCGCATCTGGAGCGGATCGAGCACGTCCACCACGCGGGCAACTCCTCGGGCATCGTCGATGGCGCCGCGGGTCTGCTGATCGGCGATGCGGAATTCGGACGGGCGCATGGGCTCAAGCCGCGCGCGCGCATCCGCGCCACCGCCAAGATCGGCACCGACCCGACCATCATGCTGACCGGCCCGGTGCCCGTGACCGAGAAGATCCTCGCCGACAGCGGCATGGCGATCTCCGACATCGACCTGTTCGAGGTCAACGAGGCTTTCTCGGCGATCCCGCTGCGCTTCCAGCAGGCCTTCGACATCGACCCCGCCGCGCTCAACCCCAATGGCGGCGCCATCGCGATGGGGCATCCGCTCGGCGCAACCGGAGCGATCATCCTCGGCATCCTGCTCGATGAGATGGAGCGCACCGGCAAGGGCACCGGCCTCGCCACGCTCTGCGTGGCCTCGGGCATGGGTGCGGCCACCATCATCGAGCGGGTCTGATCCGTGGCAGCACCGCATCTTGGCGCGCGCCGCCGCATGGACATGATTGCGCCGGGAACTAATGTCTGTTTGATCTCGACCGCTCCCAAGCGTGAAGGTTCTTGGCATGGGTTGTCCCCTGTCGCAGTTCATCGAGCATCATGCCCAGCTGTTCCGCGAGGGACGGATCGAGGAGATGCTGGACGATTGCGCCTATCCCCTGCCTGTGCAGGGCAGGGACGGCATGCGGGTGCTCGCCACGCGCGACATGTACCGCAGCTGGCTGCAGAACTGGCAGCGCGATCTCGGCAAGCGGCAGATGCGGGAAAGCCGGCTGCGCATCCACACGCTGGAGTTGCCCCGCTCGGGCCGGTTCCGGGTCTGGATCGAGCGCAGCTTCGAGAACGACGGGCACGACCGGGTCGACCTGGACGTGATCTACTACTGCCGCTTCGACAAGCCGCGCCCGGTGATCGAGATGATCGAGTTCGGCGCGCCGCCGGAGCCGGCCGACTGACACGGGCGGCACGCCGCCCCCTTTCCACATATCCTGCCAACGGGAGGTCGTGATGACCGATTTCACCCTCGAGAAGGGCGCCGACGGCGTTGCCGTCATTAGCTGGGACGTGCCGGACCGTTCCATGAACGTGATGTCGATGCAGGGCTTCGAGGAGCTCGAGGCGCGGATCGACGAGGCCCTGGCCGACGAAGCCGTGAAGGGCATCGTCATCACCTCGGCCAAGCCCGATTTCGCCGGCGGCATGGATCTCGGCGTGATCGCCGGGATGAAGCAGGCCGGCGGCGACGAGCCGGCGAAGGCCGTGTTCGAAGGCGTGATGCGGATGCATGGCGTGCTGCGCAAGATCGAGCGCGCCGGGATGGACCCCAAGACCAACAAGGGCGGCAAGCCGATCGCCGCCGCCCTGCCCGGCACCGCGCTGGGGATCGGGCTCGAGATCCCGCTCGCCTGTCACCGGATCTTCGTGGCCGACAACCCGAAGGCCAAGATCGGCCTCCCCGAGATCATGGTCGGCATCTTCCCCGGCGCCGGTGGCACCACCCGCCTCGTGCGCAAGCTGGGCGCGATGGGCGCCTCGCCCCTGCTGCTCGAGGGCAAGCTGAGCGACCCAAAGAAGGCCAAGGCGCTCGGCCTCGTCGACGAGGTGGTCGAGGACCCGCTCGCCGCCGCGAAGGCCTGGGTGCTGAGCGCCAAGGACGCCGATCTGGTGAAGCCCTGGGACGCCAAGGGCTACAAGATGCCCGGCGGCGCGCCTTACCACCCGGCGGGCTTCATGACCTTCGTCGGCGCGAGCGCGATGGTGCATGGCAAGACGCAGGGCGTCTACCCGGCCGCCAAGGCGCTGCTCTCGGCGGTCTATGAAGGCGCGCTGGTCGATTTCGACACCGCAATCAGGATCGAGGCGCGCTGGTTCACCCATGTGCTGATGAACCCCTCCTCCGAGGCGATGATCCGCTCGCTCTTCCTGAGCAAGCAGGCGCTGGAGAAGGGCGCCAACCGGCCCGAGGCGCCCGATCAGAGCGTCAGGAAGCTGGGCGTGCTGGGCGCCGGTATGATGGGCGCGGGCATCGCCCATGTCGCGGCTCTGGCAGGCATCGAGGTGGTGCTGATCGACCGCGACCAGGAGGCGGCCGACCGTGGCAAGGCCCATTCCGAAGGGCTTCTCGACAAGGGCATCCAGCGCCGCAAGGTGACGCCTGAGAAGAAGGAAGCCGTGCTGGGCCGGATCACTGCGACGCCCGAGATCGAAGCGCTCCGGGGCTGCGATCTGATCGTCGAGGCGGTGTTCGAGGATCCCCGTGTCAAGGCGGAGATGACGCAGCGGGTCGAGGCGGTGATCGGCGAGGACGCGATCTTCGCCACCAACACCTCCACCCTGCCGATCACCGAACTGGCCCGCGCCAGCCAGCGGCCCGATCGGTTCATCGGCATCCACTTCTTCTCGCCGGTGGACAAGATGATGCTGGTCGAGATCATCAAGGGTCGCGAAACCGGCGACGTGGCGGTGGCCAAGGCGCTCGATTTCGTGCGGCAGATCCGCAAGACGCCGATCGTGGTCAACGACGCGCGCTTTTTCTACGCCAACCGCTGCATCATCCCCTACATCAACGAAGGCATCCGCATGGTTGCCGAAGGGGTCGAGCCCGCGCTGATCGAGAACGCCGCGCGTCTGGTCGGCATGCCCCTCGGGCCGCTGCAGCTGGTCGACGAGACCTCGATCGATCTGGGCGTCAAGATCGCCAAGGCGACCAAGGCCGCGATGGGCGACGCCTATCCGGACGAGGCGGTGGACGAGGTGCTGTTCTGGATGGCCGACCAGGGCCGGATGGGGCGCAAGTCGAATTCCGGCTTCTATGCCTATGACGACAAGGGCAAGCGCACCGGCCTGTGGGACGGCCTGCGGGATCGCTTCCCGGTCGCGGCGGAGCAGCCCGATCTCGTCGAGGTGCAGCAGCGTCTGCTCTTCGCGCAGGTGCTCGAAGCGGTGCGCGCCTTCGAAGACGGCGTTCTCACCGACATCCGCGAGGGCGACGTGGCGGCGATCCTCGGCTGGGGCTTTGCGCCCTGGTCGGGCGGGCCGTTCTCCTGGCTCGACATGATCGGCGCCGGCACCGCGGCGGAGCGCTGCGACGGCCTCGCCGCACGGCACGGCACGCGCTTTGCCACGCCCGGGCTTCTGCGGGAGCTCGCCGATGCCGGGCAGAGCTTCTACGGCCGCTATGGCGACGGCCGCGCGGCTGCCGCCTGAGCCACTTCCCGCCGGAGCGCCGCGATATGCGCGCTTCGGCGGGAACCGATCCACGCTTGGCCCCTGTTCCTCCCCCGGAGCGGGGGCTATGTTGCGCCAAACGGCAGGCCGGGAAGGGTTTGGCCGCGAAAGGACCGATGACCGCACTGAAGGAATTCGCCCGGCTGGAAACGATCGGCACCTGGTATCCGGAACCGGGCGCCGAGCCGCGTGGCGTCACGGTATCCTTTGGCGAGGCGACGCTGGTCCTGTCGGACGATAGCGGCCTGCCGGTCACCCATTGGTCGCTGCCCGCGCTCAACCGGCTCAACCCCGGTCAGCGCCCTGCCCTCTACGCTCCCGATGCCGAGGCCAGCGAGACGCTCGAAATCGAAGACGACACCATGATCGGCGCGCTGGAAAAGGTGCGCCGCGCCGTCGCCGCGCGGCAGCCCCGGCCGGGGCGCCTGCGCCAAGGCGTGATCTGGGGCAGCACCGCGCTCGCGATCGGGCTGGCGGTGTTCTGGCTGCCCGGCGCGCTGATGCAGCAGACCCTGAGCGTCGTGCCGCCGGGCAAGCGCAGCGAGTTCGGCGCGACGCTGCTCGGGATGATCCAGGAGATCACCGGGCCGACTTGCCGCGATCCGCTAGGCAGCGAGGCGTTGAACCGGCTGCGCGACCGCCTTCTGGGCCGGCGCGGCGGCCAGATCGTGGTGGTGCCCGAAGGGCTCGAAGGCCCGCTCTATCTTCCCGGCGGGATCATCGTGCTGCCCGAGACGCTGCTGACCGAGACCGAGGACCCGGCCGTGGTTGCCGGCCACGTGCTGGCCACGGCCGCCAGCCGAGATGAGCATGACCCGCTCGACGCGCTGCTGCGCGAGGCCGGTTTCGGCACGGTGCTGCGGCTGCTGACCACCGGCGACATCCCGACCGAAAAGCTGCAGGCGCAGGCCCGTTACCTCGCCGTGACGCCGACGCCGCGCGCCGATGAGACGTTGCTCTTGGGGAAATTCGCGGAGGCCGGCGTGCCGATCGGGCCATGGGTCCGCGCCACCGGCGCCGCCGGGCTCGACGCGGCTGTCCTAGTGGCTGCCGAGCCTGCCGGAAGCGCCGGTCCGGTGATCTCGGATGGCGATTGGGTCAGCCTGCAGGGCATCTGCCGGGGCTGAGCCCCGGCCTGTTACCCAAGCTCAGCGACGGGCGAAGGCGTCGGTGTATCCGGCGGCCCGCACCGCGCCCAGCGCCCGGCCCAGCGTCGCGGGGTCGGCGAAGGGGCCGGTCGCGACCACCCGCATCTTGGTGCCGTTGCGGCTGACATGGCCCTGCGCCACCGGCAGGCCCATTGCCCGCAACCGCGCTGCTGCCCGTTCGGCATTGGCCGCTTCGGCATAGGTGCCGAGCTGCACGAAGCGGCCCGTTGCGGCCTGCGCCGGGGCGGAGCTGGTCGACACGCGGGCCACCAGCGCCGTCGGCACGGCCACCGGCGCGGCCGTGACCGGCGCACGCACCTGCCCCGCACCCGCGCGCTCGACGATGCGAACGCCGCGCAGCGGGTTGTGCCGGCCGTCGTCGAAGGCGCGGCGATAGCCGGCCGGCGGCGTTGCCGGATCGGGCAGTGTCACCGCCGCGGCCGCGCGCATCAGCCGATCGGCCTGCGGGTCGAGAAAGGCCAGAGCGGCGGCATGGCCGGCGGCGGGCGCCGTCGCGGCCCGGGCGGCGTTGCCGATGCCCGAGGGGGATTGCGCCTGCGGTCCGCAGCGACGCGGCAGGCCCGAGCGGCCGGTCTCGGCGCAGCTCGTGACGGCCATCGCCACCGGCCCCTGCCCGGCGGCGACCGGCGCCCCCGGGGCGGCGGGCGCCGTGGGCATGCGGGTCGCGGCGAGGCGGCTGCCCGGCGCCGGGGCGGTCGCGCTCTGCGGCCCACAGGTCACCGGCGCGCCGGTGTCGCGCAGCACGTAACGCCGCCCGGTCGCCGCCATGTCGGCGCAGACGGCGGCCAGAGTCACCGCGCCGCGCAGCGGTGCGCCCGGCGCCGCGACAGCACCACCGCAATCGATGGTCTCGCCGGTGCGGCTGCTGACATAGCCCGGCTGCGGGCCGCTGCGGCCGGCGCAGAAGGCGGCGAAGGTCAGGCGCGGCGCCTCGCTCCGGACCGGCTGCGGCGCGACGACGCGGGGCGAACTGGGCGCCGCGCGACGCGTCGCGGGCGCGCTTGCGGCCACCGCCTCGGCGCGCCGCTCGGGCGCGGCGGCGGGGGCCGGATCGGGCAGCACCGGCGGCGCGGCGCCGGCGATGCGCGTGGGCTGGAACCCACAGAGCGGCTCGCGGTCCCGGCTCATGCGCGGGATCCAGTTGGTCATGCCGCCGATGCCAGCACGGATGAAGGCGCAGCCTTCACTGTCCACATACTGGTTGCCGGCATAGCTTTCGGGCGGAAACTCCGCCGGAAGCCGGTCCTGCGCCATGGCCGGGCCCGCCACGGCCAAGGCCGTCGCCGACACGGCGAGTATCGTCTTGAACATGCTGCCCCCTGCCCCCGGGATGTTTTCCGAAACCATGGCGCAGCCCCGTCAAGCTGTAAAGCTGGCGCTACTTGGTTCCGAACATCCTGTCACCCGCATCCCCCAGTCCGGGCACGATGTAGCCATGATCATCGAGTCGCTCGTCGAGCGCGGCGGTGACGATCGGCACGTCGGGATGGGCTTCCTTCATCCGCGCCACGCCTTCGGGCGCCGCCAGCAGGCACAGGAAGATGATGTCCTTGGCGCCCGCCTCCTTCAGCTTGTCGATCGCCGCGACCGAGGAATTGCCGGTGGCCAGCATCGGATCGACCGCGATGGTCAGCCGCGCGTCGAGGCCGCCGGGCACCTTGAAGTAGTACTCCACCGGTTCCAGCGTTTCGGGATCACGATAGAGGCCCACGAAGCCGACCCGGGCCGAGGGGATCAGTTCGAGGATGCCGTCGAGCAGGCCGTTGCCGGCGCGCAGGATCGAGATCAGCGCCAGCTTCTTGCCCTCGATCGCCGGGGCGTCCATCGGCTGCATCGGCGTGTCGATGCGGGTGGTGGTCATCGGCAGATCGCGCGTCACCTCGTAGGCGAGGAGCAGGCTGATCTCCCGCAGGAGCTGCCGGAAGCTCGCGGTCGAGGTCTCGGATTTCCGCATCAGGGTCAGCTTGTGCTGGACCAGCGGGTGTTCGACGACGGTCAAATGTTTGTCGGTGTGGCTCATGCCGCCTCCAGTTTCTTCAGGATCTCCGCGCGTGTGGCGTCATCGCAGAAGGCCGCCTCGGCGGCAACGCGGTTGGCGATCGCCAGCCGTTCCTCTTCCCAGCCGAAATGCTTTTCCAGCATGTCGTATTCATGGGTCATGGTGGTGCCGAACCAGGGCGGGTCGTCGGTCGAGACGGTGACGCGCAGCCCGCGATCGCGCAACTCCTCGATTGGGTGGCTCTTCCAGTCCGGCACCGCGCCGAGCACCAGATTCGAGACCGGGCAGACCTCGAGGGTGACGCCCCGCTCGATCAGGTGGTCGCACAGCGCATGGTCCGACACGGCATTGATTCCATGGCCGATCCGCGCGCAGCCCAGCAGGTCGACGGTCTCGCGGACCATGTCGGGTCCGCCCCATTCGCCGGCATGGGCGGTCAGCCCCAGCCCGGCCTCGCGCGCGGCGTCGAAGGCCCAGGAGAAATCGCCGGGCCGGTGCATCATCTCGGCGCCGGCCATGCCGAAGCCGGTGACGAAGCGGCCCTTGGTCTCGGCGGCGCAGCGCGCGATCGGCTTGGCGGCCTCTGGGCCGAGATGGCGCAGGCAGGTCACGACGCCGCGCGAGGCGATGCCCATGCGCTGCTCGGCCTCGTCGGCGGCATCGGTCATCGCGTCGAGATAGTCGCGCCACGCCGCGAGATCGCCGCCGCCGCAGAAATCCGGCGAGACGAAGAACTCGGTGTAGATCACCCCATGCGCGGCGCTCTCCTCCAGCACCGCGAGCATCAGGCGGCGGAAATCCTCGGGCCCCTGCAGCGTGGTGCAGGCCGCGTCATAGGCCTTGAGAAACCACTCGAAGCTGCCGCGCGCATAGCCGCCATCCTCGGCGAAGATGCGGTCGATATCGATGTGCTTCTCGCGAGCGAGCCCCTTGATGAAAGATGGCGGCGCCGCGCCCTCAAGGTGCAGGTGCAGCTCGACCTTGGGCATGGATCGATAGCTCATGGCGTGGCCTCCGGGTCGGGGAGCGGAATGTCGAGATGCGCTGCCGCCAGCGCGCCGACATCGGTGAAACCGATCTGCCCCAGCGCGCGCGGCTCCGGGCCGTGGCACAGCACCGGCACCCGCTCGCGGGTATGATCGGTGCCGACGAAGGTCGGGTCGTTGCCGTGATCGGCGGTGACGATCACGAGATCGTCCGCACGCATCCGCGGCAGGATGCGGCCCAGCTCGGCGTCGAACCATTCGAGGTGACGCGCATAGCCCGACACGTCGCGGCGGTGGCCGTAATTGGTGTCGAACTCGACGAAGTTGGCGAAGACCAGGGCGCCGTCCCGGGCCTCGTCCACAAGGTCCGACAGGTGCTCCATCAGCTTC
Source organism: Limimaricola variabilis (assembly GCF_014195545.1). Taxonomy (GTDB): domain Bacteria; phylum Pseudomonadota; class Alphaproteobacteria; order Rhodobacterales; family Rhodobacteraceae; genus Limimaricola; species Limimaricola variabilis. The sequence continues at coordinate 33,354 of NZ_JACIBX010000003.1, forward strand.
GCATCCGGTCCCTTGCGCAGGTCGGTGACGCCGCGCATCGAGAAGATGTCGCCGATCTTGCCGACCGCGTGCACGTCCCGCCCCGCCCGCTTCGCGCTGTCGAGCAGCGTGCGGCCCGGCGCCGCGATGGCAAAATCGCGACGGTTGGCGGTGCGGGTGAAGCCGGTCGTCTCGTCGCCGACGAAGGGCCGGGCGATGACGCGGCCGACCTTTATGTCGTGCAGCAGCGGCGCGACCTCCCGGCACATCTCCAGCAGCCGCTCAAGGCCGAAGCGCTCCTCATGGGCGGCAATCTGCAGCACGCTGTCGACCGACGTGTAGCAGATCGGCCAGCCGGTGCGCATGTGCTCGGGGCCCTCCTCGTCGATGACGGCGGTGCCCGAGGCATGGCGGTTGCCGAGAATGCCGTCGGTGCCGGCAGCCTGCATCAGCGCCCGGGTCACCTCGGTCGGAAAGGCCGGGATCTCCTTTGGGAAATAGTGCCAGTCCCACGGCACCGGCACGCCGGCGAGTTCCCAGTGGCCCGAGGGCGTGTCCTTGCCGTTCGACACCTCGGTCGCGGCGCCCCAAGGGCCCACGGGCTCGGCCCCGAGACCGGGCGCGTCGAGGCCCGAGGCCAGGGCGATGGCCCGCCCGAGCCCCAGGGAGTCGAGCGTCGGCAGGCGCAGCGGACCGGAGCGGCCCTCCTCGGCGCGCCCCGCGGCGCAGGCTTCGGCGATATGGCCGATCGTGTTGGAGCCGGTATCGGGGGTGTCACCATTGAAGAAGGCGTGAGCATCGGGCGCGCCGCCGATCCCGGCGCTGTCCATCACCAGCAGGAAGACACGGCTCATGGGTCGATCCTTTCGATCACCAGGTCGTTGAGTTGCGGCGCCGAGCCGATGCGCATGGCGTCGCGCAGCGCCGCCTCGGCGGCATCGGCGGCCTCCTCATTCGCCGCGTGGATGCGCGCCAGCAGGTCGCCGGGGGCGATCCGGGTGCCGAGCCGGGTCACGTCGGTCAGGCCCACGGCCGGGTCGATCCGGTCGCTCTCGACCCGCCGACCGCCACCGAGACCCACCACCGCGTGGCCCAGCGCCTCGCCGTCGATCGCGGCGAGATGCCCGGCCTCGCGGGCGGCGACATCGCGCACCACAGGCGCCGACGGCAGATGCGCGCGCCAGTTCTCGGCCATGTCGGCAGGGCCGCCGAGGCCGTGCAGCATCGCGGCGAAGCGCTCCATCGCCCGGCCGCTCGCGATGGCATGGGCGATCATTTCCTCGCCCTCGCCCTCGGCGCCACCGGCCAGCGCCATCAGCCGCCCGCCCAGCGCCACGGTCAGGTCGTGCAGCCGCGGCGCGGCGAGACGGTCGCCTTCGAGCACGCGCATCACGACGGCCATCTCGGTGGCGTTGCCCAGCGCCGGGGCGAGGGGCTCGTCCATGTCGGTGATGAAGGCCGCGGTCGGGCAGCCCGCGCCATTGGCGGTCGCCACCAGCGCGCCGCCCAGCGCAAGCGCCTCCTCGCGCGACTTCATGAAGGCACCCGAGCCGAGCTTCACGTCGAGCACCAGCCCTTCCAGTCCGGCGGCGAGCTTCTTGGACAGGATCGAGGCGGTGATCAGGTCGACGCTGTCGACCGTGCCGGTGACGTCTCGGATGGCGTAGAGCCGCTTGTCGGCCGGGGCGATGCGCCCGGTCGCACCGACGATGGCGCAGCCCACCTCGCGGGTGATCGCGCGCAGCCGGTCCTCGTCGGCCTGTGTGGAGAGCCCCGGTACCGCCTCGAGCTTGTCGAGCGTGCCGCCGGTATGACCGAGGCCCCGTCCGGAAATCATCGGGACGAAGACGCCGCAGGCCGCCAGCGCCGGTGCGAGCAGCAGCGACACCGGGTCGCCCACGCCGCCGGTCGAATGCTTGTCGAGCACCGGCCCCGGCAGGTCCCAGGACAGCCGGTCACCGCTGTCGCGCATCCCTTCGGTCAGGGCCACGCGACCCGCCTCGCCAAGACCCCGGCAGCAGACCGCCATGGCGAAGGCCCCGGCCTGCGCGTCGGACACGGTGCCGTCGGCGAGGCCGCGCGCAAACTCGCGCACCGCCTCCGCCGGGGGTGTCTCGCCGCGCCGCAGGGCGGCGATGAGACGCGCCGCCTGCATCAGGCCCGGTCCATCTGGTGACGGTCGAAGGCGCCGGGCAGAAGCTCGGCCAGCGTGGTCTGCCGGGTTTTACCGTCGGTGGTGGCCAGCGTGACCCGTACGTCGCCCTTGCCGAATTCGGCCAGCTTCTGGCGGCAGCCGCCGCAGGGCGAGACCGGCACCGGGCTGTCGGCGATCACCGCCACCTCCGCGATCTCGGCATCGCCGGCGGCGATCATCGCGGCGATGGCGCCGGCCTCGGCGCAGGTGCCTTCCGGATAGGCGACGTTCTCGACATTGACGCCGAGATGCACGGTGCCGGAAGTCGCGCGGATCGCCGCGCCGACCTTGAAGTTGGAATAGGGGGCATAGGCGTTCTCGCGCACCGCGCGCGCGTCATCGACCAGCGACATAAGGGGCCTCCATCGGGGGTTTGCCGGAAACTGTGTCCCGCGCCCCCGCTTCATGCAAGTCCGCCCTCGCGGAACCCCTGCCCCGCTGCCCGGTTTCGCAATCACAGGAGGTCCCGACATGATCGAACCGACCAAATCCGTGTTGCCCGAAACCGAGGCGCGCACCCCCGACGATCCCGACGCACCGATGAACCCGCAGCAGGCGACGATCCTGCGCGACCTGTGCGAGAAGACCGGCGAGGAGTTCGACACCGCGCTCACCGAGGCACAGGCCGACGAGCGGATCGCCGCGCTGCGCGAGAGGCGCGACGAGCGATAGGGCTTTCGCGCCCCCGAAGAAAAGGTTTAATGCTGAACCATTCCGTTTTGGGGAGAGACGACGCGATGGCCGAAAGCAGTGACGACACCGCCCGCGGGGGCTCCGACGGGCTGCGGCAGGCCGCGCTCGACTATCATCGGCTGCCCAAGCCCGGAAAGCTGGAGATCCGCGCCACCAAGCCGCTGGCCAATGGCCGCGACCTGAGCCGCGCCTATTCCCCCGGCGTCGCCGAGGCCTGCCTCGAGATCAAGGCCGAGCCGGACACGGCGCGCGACTACACCTCGCGCGGCAATCTGGTCGCCGTGGTCACCAACGGCACCGCCGTCCTGGGTCTGGGCAATATCGGCGCGCTGGCCTCCAAGCCGGTGATGGAGGGCAAGGCGGTCCTGTTCAAGAAGTTCGCCAATATCGACTGCTTCGACATCGAACTCGACGAAAGCGACCCCGAGAAGCTCGCCGACATCGTGTGCGCCCTCGAGCCGACCTTCGGCGCGATCAATCTCGAGGACATCAAGGCCCCCGACTGCTTCGTCGTCGAGAAGATCTGCCGCGAGCGGATGAACATCCCCGTCTTCCATGACGACCAGCACGGCACCGCGATCGTCGTCGGCGCCGCCGCCACCAACGCGCTGCGGGTGGCCGGCAAGTCGTTCGAGGAGATCAAGGTCGTCTCGACCGGCGGAGGTGCCGCGGGCATCGCCTGCCTCGACATGCTGATCAAGCTCGGCGTGAAGCGCGAAAACGTGTTCCTGTGCGATCTCGCCGGCCTCGTCCATGAGGGCCGCGAAGAGGACATGACCCCCCAGAAGGCCGCCTATGCCCAGCGGGGCGGGCCGCGCGGCCTTGGCGACGTGATCGACGGCGCCGACCTGTTCCTCGGCCTGTCAGGCCCCGGCGTGCTCAAGCCCGAGATGGTCGAAAGGATGGCCGACCGCCCGATCATCTTCGCGCTCGCCAACCCGACGCCCGAGATCATGCCCGACCTCGCCCGCGAGGTGAAACCGGGCGCGATCATCGCCACCGGCCGGTCGGACTTCCCGAACCAGGTCAACAACGTGCTGTGCTTCCCCTTCATCTTCCGGGGCGCGCTCGATGTCGGCGCGACGACGATCAACGACGAGATGAAGATCGCCTGCGTCGAGGGCATCGCAGCGTTGGCGCGCGCCACCACCTCGGCCGAGGCGGCGGCCGCCTACAGTGGCGAGCAGCTCACCTTCGGCGCCGATTACCTGATCCCCAAGCCCTTCGATCCCCGGCTGATGGGCGTCGTGGCCTCGGCCGTGGCCAAGGCCGCGATGGAGACCGGCGTCGCGGCGCGCCCGATCGCCGACATGAAGGGCTACAAGGAACGGCTCGACAGCTCGGTGTTCAAATCGGCGCTGCTGATGCGCCCGGTCTTCGACGCGGCCCGCGAGGCGGCGCGCAAGATCGTCTTCGCCGAGGGCGAGGACGAGCGCGTGCTGCGCGCCGCGCAGGCGATCATCGAGGAGACCACCGACACGCCGATCCTGATCGGACGCCCCGAGGTGATCGAGACCCGTTGCGAGCGCGCGGGCCTGACCATCCGGCCCGGCATGGACTTCGAGATCGTCAATCCCGAGAACGACCCCCGCTACCGCGACTACTGGGGCACCTATCACGAGATCATGGCCCGCAAGGGCGTGACCCCCGATCTGGCCAAGGCGATCATGCGGACCAACACCACCGCGATCGGCGCGGTGATGGTGCATCGCGGCGAGGCCGACAGCCTGATCTGCGGCACCTTCGGCCAGTATCTGTGGCACCTCAACTATATCGAGCAGGTGCTCGGCACCGCCGATCTGCGCCCGGTCGGCGCGCTGTCGCTGATGATCCTCGAGGACGGGCCGCTGTTCATCGCCGACACGCAGGTCCATGCCGAGCCGACGCCCGAGCAGATCGCCGAGACGGTCGAGGGCTGCGCCCGGCATATCCGCCGCTTCGGCCTCGCGCCGCAGATCGCGCTGTGCTCGCATTCGCAGTTCGGCAATCTCGACATCGGCACCGGGCGCCGGATGCGCGCCGCGCTGGAGGTTCTCGACGCGAGCCCGCGCGATTTCGCCTATGAGGGCGAGATGCATGTCGATGCCGCGCTCGACCCGGTGCTGCGGGAGCGGATCTTCCCCGGCGCACGGCTCAACGGCGCGGCCAACTGTCTGGTCTTCGCCAACACCGACGCGGCGTCGGGCGTGCGCAACATCCTCAAGATGAAGGGCGCCGGGCTCGAGGTCGGGCCGATCCTGATGGGGATGGGCAACCGCGCCCATATCGTGACCCCCTCGATCACCGCGCGCGGCCTTCTCAACATGTCGGCCATCGCCGGCACGCCGGTCGCGCATTACGGCTGAGATCCTGCGGGGAGGCACACGCCTCCCCCACTTTCCGCTCCGCCTATTCGGGCAATCCGCACCGTTTGCCCTGGATCGCGCCGGACTACGGTGCGTGACACTTGCCCGAAACCCTTGGGCAGGCGTAGGATTCCGTCCCGAGGGAGGACGGCCATGACCTATGCGGAAGTTTATGAAAGCTGGCGCTCGGATCCCGAGGGCTTCTGGTTGCAGGCCGCGCGTGCCATCGACTGGCACCGCTTCCCGAGCCAGGCGCTCTCGGAAGAGGCCGACCCGGTGCCGCTGTGGTTTCCCGACGGCATGGTCAATGGCTGTCACAACGCGCTCGACCGGCACGTGGCCGAGGGCCGAACCCATGACATCGCGATCATCCATGACAGCCCCGTCACCGAGAGCCGGACCGAGATCACCTATGGCGAGCTTCTGGGTCGGGTCGCGCGGTTGGCAGGCGCGCTCAAGGCGCGCGGGGTGACCAAGGGCGACCGCGTCGTGATCTACATGCCGATGGTCCCCGAGGCGATCGAGGCGATGCTGGCCTGCGCCCGGATCGGCGCGATCCATTGCGTGGTCTTCGGCGGCTTCGCGGCGCGCGAACTCGCGGTGCGGATCGACGACTGCAAGCCCAAGGCGATCCTCGCCGGGTCCTGCGGGATCGAGCCGAACCGCGTGGTCGCCTACAAGCCGCTGCTGGATCAGGCGCTGCGCGAGGCCGACCACAAGCCGGAATTCTGCGTGATCCTGCAGCGTCCGCAGGCGATGGCCGCGATCGAGCATGGCCGCGACATCGAATGGCACGATTTTCAGGAGGAGGCCGAACCGGCCGATTGCGTGCCGGTGGAGGCGAACCACCCGGCCTATATCCTCTATACCTCCGGCACGACCGGCAGGCCCAAGGGCGTGGTCCGCCCCACCGGCGGCCATCTCGTGGCGCTGCACTGGACCATGAAGAACATCTACGCCACCGAGCCGGGCGAGGTGTTCTGGGCCGCATCCGATGTCGGCTGGGTCGTGGGCCACAGCTATATCTGCTACGCGCCGCTGATCCACGGCAACACGACGGTGGTCTATGAGGGCAAGCCCGTCGGCACGCCCGATGCCGGCGCCTTCTGGCGGGTGATCGCCCAGAACAAGGTGCGGACCTTCTTCACAGCGCCCACTGCGTTGCGCGCGATCAAGCGTGAGGATCCGGAGGGACGGATGGCGCGCGACCACGACCTTTCCGCGCTGCGCGCGATCTATCTTGCCGGGGAGCGGGCCGATCCCGACACGGTTGCCTGGGCGCGCGACGTGGCGCAGGTGCCGGTCTACGACCACTGGTGGCAGACCGAGACCGGCTACACGATCACCGGCAACCCGGTCGGGATCGAGCCGCTGCCGGTGAAGGACGGCTCCTCGACGGTGCCGATGCCGGGCTACGACGTGCACATCCTCGACGAGGCGGGCCACGACCGGCCGCGCGGCGAGCTGGGCGCGGTGGCGATCCGCCTGCCGCTGCCGCCGGGCACGCTCACCGGGATCTGGGGCGACGAGGCACGGTTCCGCCGCAGCTATCTCTCGACCCATCCCGGCTACTACACCACCGGCGATGCCGGGATGATCGACGAGGATGGCTATGTCTCGATCCTCGCGCGGACCGACGACGTGATCAACGTGGCCGGGCATCGCCTCTCGACCGGCGGGATGGAGGAGGTGCTGGCCGATCATCCCGACGTGGCCGAGTGCGCGGTGATCGGCGTGTCCGATCCGCTCAAGGGACAGCTGCCGATGGGCTTTCTCTGTCTGAACCGCAATTGCGGACGGCCGCCCGAGGATATCGTCGGCGAAGCGGTCGATCTGGTGCGGGAACGCGTCGGGCCGGTGGCCGCCTTCAAGCTGGCGGTGGTGGTCGAACGGCTGCCCAAGACCCGTTCGGGCAAGATCCTGCGCGCGACCATGGCCAAGATCGCCGATGGCGAGGATTTCGCGATGCCCGCGACGATCGACGACCCCACCATCCTCGACGAGCTGCGGGCCGCGATCGCGCCCTTGGGCTACGGCATGACCAAGACGGAGAAGACGGCGTGACGGCCACATTCGGGCTGCTCAAGAGCCTGCACATCCTCGCGCTGGCGCTGGGCCTGGGCGGCGGCGTGGCCAACGCCATCGCGGCACGTCTGGCCCGGTCGCGCCCCGAGGCGGCGCCAGCCTTCGGTGCATTGCAGAAGCGGATCGGCATGGTTTCGGTCGGGGCGCTGGTGGTGCTCTGGATCACCGGCCCCTGGATGGCCGGCCTGGTCTATGGCGCCGCGCTGCCGCTGTCCTTCTGGCTCAAGATGCTGGCGGTACTGGGGCTGACCGCGATGACGGTGCTGATGCAGGTCGAAGCGCGCCGCGCCGCCCGTGCGGCCCGCGCCCCGGATGCGGCGCGCATTGCCGGGCTGGGCGCCGGGGCCGGCCTGTTCTCGATCCTCGCGGTGATCCTCGCCGTGATCAGCTTCAACTAGGCGAACTGCTCGCGGATCAGCCGCTCCTCGAGCCCGTGGCCGGGATCAAAGAGGATGCGGTGGCGCACCCGCGGCTCGGAGCGGATCTCGACCGCGACCACGTCGCGCACCAGCCGGCTGTCGGCATCGGCCATCACCGGCCGCTTCTCGGGCTCGAGCACTTCGAAGCGCACCGTGGCGCCGGTGGGCAGCAGCGCGCCGCGCCAGCGCCGGGGCCGGAACGGCGCGATGGCGGTGAGCGCGAGCACGTCGGCCCCGATCGGCAGGATCGGCCCGTAGGCGGAGTAGTTGTAGGCCGTCGACCCGGCCGGCGTCGCCACCAGCGCCCCGTCACAGACCAGCTCCTCGAGGCGCACCCGCCCGTCGACGATGACCCGCAGCTTGGCCGCCTGGGGCCCGGCGCGCAGCAGGCTGACCTCGTTGATACCCAAACCGCGCTGCACCTCGCCGGAGGCGGTCTCGGCCAGCATGGCGAGCGGGTTGATGATCGCCTCCTCTGCGGCGGCGACCCGCTCGGGCAGGTCGTCCTCGGAAAAGGCGTTCATCAGGAAGCCCACGGTGCCGCGGTTCATGCCATAGACCGGCAGGTCCAGCCCCTCGGTCGCGTGCAGCGTCTGCAGCATGAAGCCGTCGCCGCCCAGAGCCACCACGACGTCGGCATCCGCGAGCGGGTGGTCGCCGTAGCGCAGCGCGAGCCGTTCGCGCGTCTCCTGCGCCACACCGGTCTCGCTGGCCAGAAAGGCGATGCGGTCGGTCCCCAAATCCCTGTCCTCCCGGATGCTGCCGATAGGTTGTCGGCCAGCCATGACCGAAAGGCAAGCCGCGACGGTTTCGGGGCTTTTGACCCCCCTTCCCCTGCGCTAAGAGTGCCGCGACGCAACCCCGCACGAGGTGTCCGAGATGAACGCATCCACCCGCGACGACGGCTTCTTCACCGAAACGCTCGCCAGCCGCGACCCCGAGATCGCCAAGGCGATCACCGACGAACTCGGCCGCCAGCGCCACGAGATCGAGCTGATCGCCAGCGAGAACATCGTCTCGGCCGCCGTGCTCGAGGCCCAGGGCTCGGTGCTCACCAACAAGTATGCCGAAGGCTATCCGGGGCGGCGCTACTACGGCGGCTGCGAGTTTGCCGACGTGGCCGAGAACCTCGCCATCGACCGCGCCAAGCAGCTGTTCTCCTGCGAATTCGCCAACGTGCAGCCGAACTCCGGCTCGCAGGCGAACCAGGGCGTGTTCCAGGCGCTGCTGCAGCCGGGCGACACCATCCTCGGGATGAGCCTCGACGCGGGCGGCCACCTGACCCACGGCGCCAAGCCGAACCAGTCGGGCAAGTGGTTCAACGCGGTCCAGTACGGCGTGCGCCAGCAGGACCAGCAGATCGACTACGACCGGATCCAGGAGCTCGCGACCGAGCACCAGCCGAAGATGATCATCGCCGGCGGCTCGGCCATTCCGCGGATCATCGACTTCCCGCGCATGCGCGGGATCGCCGACAGCGTCGGTGCGTATCTGCTCGTCGACATGGCGCATTTCGCGGGCCTCGTGGCGGCGGGTCTCTACCCCTCCCCCTTCCCGCATGCGCATGTCGCCACCACCACCACGCACAAGACGCTGCGCGGCCCGCGCGGCGGCATGATCCTCACCAATGACGAGGCGATCGCCAAGAAGGTCAACTCGGCGATCTTCCCGGGCATCCAGGGCGGTCCGCTGATGCATGTCATCGCCGGCAAGGCCGTGGCCTTCGGCGAGGCGCTGCGCCCCGAGTTCAAGACCTACCAGCAGCAGGTCGTGAAGAACGCCCAGGCGCTCGCCGACCAGCTGATGAAGGGTGGCCTCGACATCGTCACCGGCGGCACCGACAGCCACCTGATGCTCGTCGACCTGCGCCCCAAGGGCGTGAAGGGCAACGCGACCGAGGACGCGCTGGGCCGCGCCAACATCACCTGCAACAAGAACGGCATCCCTTTCGACCCGGAGAAGCCGGCCGTGACCTCCGGTATCCGCCTCGGCTCGCCCGCGGGCACCACGCGCGGCTTCGGCGAGGCCGAGTTCCGGCAGATCGCCGACTGGATCGTCGAGGTGGTCGACGGGCTGGCGGCGAACGGCGCCGAGGGCAACGCGGAAGTCGAGGAGAAGGTGCGCGGCGAAGTCGAGGAGCTCTGCAAGCGCTTCCCGCTCTACCCCAACCTCTGAGAAGGTCGGCGCGGGGTCAGAGGACCTCGCGCCACAGCACCCAGGCGATCACCGCCGCGACGAGGATGGTGATCGCATGGCGCATCCTGCGCCGCCAGATCGCCCGGTGCAGCGCGTGGCGCAGCTCGTCGGGCTCCTCGGCCATCAGCCAGCTCTGCACGGTGACATAGGCCGCCTCCACCCGCTCCATGTCGATCGCCTCGGCGCGTCCGGGCATCCGGGCCACCGCTTCGGCGGCGGCGAGGAAACGGGCGCGCGACAGGATCTCGGGCGGCAGCACCGGTGCGGCGCGGTCGAGACGGTCGCCCAACGTGCGTCCGTCGACCCCGGCGCGGTCGGTGAGCAGCCGGGAAATCTCGCGCGTCCAGCCGGTTATCGTGGTGCGGTCCATGCGACTTTGTTAGCGCCCCGGGCGGCGGCACTCAATGGCAGATGACGGGGCTGGCGCGCGCGGATGCAGGCGCTACAACATCCCCCATGCTCAATACCATCCTCACCGGAGAGCCCTCCGACCGCCCGCCCCTCCTGATCGTCCATGGCCTGTTCGGCTCGGCCCGCAACTGGGGCGTCATCGCGCGCCGGTTGGGCGAGGACCGGCAGGTCATCTCGGTCGACATGCGCAACCACGGCGACAGCCACTGGACCGAGAGCCACGACTATTTCGGCATGGCCGAGGATCTGGCCGAGGTGCTGGAGAGCCATGGCCGCGCCGACGTGCTCGGCCACTCGATGGGCGGCAAGGCGTCGATGGTGCTCGCCCTCACCCGGCCCGACCTCGTGCGTCGCCTGATCGTGGCCGACATCGCGCCGGTGTCCTACGGCCATGACCAGATCGACAATATCCGCCGCATGAAGCAGGTCGACCTTGAGCGGATCGGCAGCCGGTCCGAGGCGACCGAGATGCTGGGCGACGATTTGGAGGCCGCGACGGCGGCGTTCTTCCTGCAATCGCTCGACCTCAAGGAAAAGCGCTGGAAGCTGAACCTCGACGTGCTGGAGCGCGACATGGAGACGATCCTCGGCTTTCCGGAGGTTGAGGGCCGCTTCGACGGCCCGGCGCTATTCCTGTCGGGGGCGAACTCCAACTATGTCGGCGAGGCGCGCCATGACGCGATCCACGCGCTGTTCGCGGACCCGTCCTTCGAGGTGATCGAGGGCGCCGGGCATTGGCTGCACGCGGAAAAGCCGCGCGAGGTCGAGGCGGCGGTCAGGGGCTTTCTGGAGGGGTGAGACGCGCCTCGCGTGGCAGTCACGTCCTTGCAACCAAAGAAAAACCTCCGGCCCTGGGGGCCGGAGGTTTCGACAAATTTCTAGAATAGATCAGCTGTCCATCTTCAAGGCGGAGATGAACGCCTCCTGCGGGATGTCAACCTTGCCGAACTGGCGCATCTTCTTCTTGCCCGCCTTCTGCTTGTCCAAGAGCTTGCGCTTCCGGGTCGCGTCGCCGCCATAGCACTTGGCAGTCACGTCCTTGCGCATCGCCGAGAGCGTCTCGCGGGCGATGACCTTGCCGCCGATCGCGGCCTGGATCGGGATCTTGAACATGTGGCGGGGGATCAGCTCCTTGAGCTTCTCCACCATCGCCCGGCCCCGCGCCTCGGCGCGGTCGCGATGCACCATGATCGACAGCGCGTCGACCGGCTCGTCGTTGACGAGGATCTGCATCTTGACGAGGTTGTCCTGCCGGTAGCCGGTGATCTGGTAGTCGAAGGAGGCGTAGCCCTTGGTCACCGATTTCAGCCGGTCGTAGAAGTCGAACACCACCTCGTTGAGCGGCAGGTCATAGACCACTAAAGGGCGCGATCCGGCATAGGTCAGCTCCTCCTGGATGCCGCGCCGGTCCTGGCAGAGCTTGAGCACGTCGCCAAGGTAATCGTCCGGGACCATTATCGTCGCCTTGATCCGCGGCTCCTCCAGATGGTCGACATGGGTCAGGTCGGGCATGTCGGCCGGGTTGTGCAGCTCGATCATCGTGCCGTCGCGCATATGGACGTGATAGACGACCGAGGGCGCGGTGGTGATCAGGTCGATGCCGTATTCGCGGTCGATCCGGTCGCGGATCACCTCGAGGTGCAGCAGCCCGAGGAAGCCGCAGCGGAAGCCGAAGCCGAGCGCCGCCGAGGTCTCCATCTCGTAGGAGAAAGAGGCGTCGTTGAGCGCCAGCTTCTCGATCGCGTTGCGCAGGTCCTCGAACTCGGCCGAGTCGACCGGGAACAGGCCGCAGAACACCACCGGCACGGAGGGCGCGAAGCCCGGCAGCGGCTTATCCGCGCCCTTCTTCTCGTGGGTGATGGTGTCGCCGACCTTGGTATCGCGCACCTGCTTGATCGAGGCGGTGAGGAAGCCGATCTCGCCCGGCCCCAGCTCGTCGACGGGCAGCATCCCCGGCTTGAACACGCCGATCCGGTCGACCTGGTGGATCGTGCCGTTCTGCATGAACTTGATCCGGTCGTTCTTGCGCAGCACGCCGTCCATGATCCGCACCAGCACGACCACGCCGAGATAGAGGTCGTACCAGCTATCGACCAGCATCGCCTTGAGCGGCGCGTCGCGCTCGCCCTTGGGCGCGGGCAGGCGGTGGACGATCGCCTCGAGCGTTTCGCGGATGCCCTCGCCGGTCTTGGCCGAGACCAGCATCGCCTCGGAGGCGTCGATGCCGATCACGTCCTCGATCTGCTCCTTGACCCGGGCGGGCTCGGAGGCCGGCAGGTCGATCTTGTTGAGCACCGGGACGATCTCGTGATCCGCGTCGAGCGCGTGATAGACGTTTGCCAACGTCTGCGCCTCGACCCCTTGGGTCGAATCGACCACCAGCAGCGAGCCCTCGACCGCGCGCATCGAGCGGGAGACCTCGTAGGCGAAGTCGACGTGACCCGGCGTGTCGATCAGGTTGAGAACATAGGTCTCGCCGTTGAGCGCCTTGTAGTCGATGCGGACGGTCTGCGCCTTGATGGTGATGCCGCGCTCGCGCTCGATATCCATGCTGTCGAGCAGCTGGGCCTTCATCTCGCGGTCCTGCACCGTCCCGGTCGACTGGATCAGCCGGTCGGCAAGCGTCGATTTACCGTGGTCGATATGGGCCACGATGGAGAAGTTGCGGATATGCGAAAGCTCGGTCATGGCCCGCATATGAAGGGGTTCGGGGTTTCGGTCAATGGGGCGCGGGGTGGCTGCGGCGCGGCACGGCTCACGCCATCGTGAGGTACGCGCAAGCCCGCGCATGCGCGCCCCGATTGCCCATGGCCGCGGCTTGCGGCATCTTGACGCCCGGCAGAGCAGCACCGCGATCCGGGACAACCCGGGCCGGTCTCACGGGGGATACGGGCATGTATGCGAAACTTGGACTTGTTGCGCTTCTGACTCTGGCCGCCTGCGGCGGCGGTCGGCCATCGGGAGCGATCAGCCGCGCCTGCGAGGCGAGCGGCCGGCCCGGCGCCAACGCGGCGCTGTGCTCCTGCGTGCAGGGCGCGGCCGACGCGACGCTCTCGGGCAGCGAGCAGCGCCGCGCGGCCAAGTTCTTCAAGGACCCGCAAAAGGCGCAGGACACGCGGCAGCAGGACGGCTCTGGCGCGTTCTGGAGCCGTTACAAGGCCTTCGCCGAGCGGGCCGAGGCGATCTGTCGCTGACGTCGCGCGGGCGGCCGGATCTGGACAGGCCGCCCCTGCCCCGCGACAAGGGGGCATGAACAACGGAACCGAGGAACTGGCCGCGCGCGTCGCGGCGGGCGACAGGCGGGCGCTGGCCCGCGCGATCACGCTGGTCGAGAGCACCCGCGCCGACCACCGCGAGGCGGCCGAGACGCTTCTCGACCGGCTGGCCGATCCGTCGCGCTCGGCACTGCGCGTGGGGCTGTCGGGGACGCCGGGCGTCGGCAAGTCGAGCTTCATCGAAGCGCTGGGGCTCCGGCTCGTCGAGCGCGGCCACCGCGTCGCGGTGCTGGCGGTCGACCCCTCCTCGGCTCGCTCGGGCGGCTCGATCCTCGGCGACAAGACCCGCATGGAACGGCTGAGCCGCGATCCCCGCGCCTTCATCCGCCCCTCCCCCGCCGCCGACCAGCTGGGCGGCGTGGCGCGCCGCACCCGCGAGGCGATGGCGCTGTGTGAGGCGGCCGGGTTCGACGTGGTGATCGTGGAGACGGTGGGCGTCGGCCAGTCAGAGACGCTGGTGTCGCGAATGACCGACGTCTTCGCCTTGCTGCTCGCCCCCGCCGGCGGCGACGAGTTGCAAGGCGTGAAGCGCGGCATCATGGAGATCGCCGACCTCGTGCTGGTCAACAAGGCCGATGGCGAGCTCGCCGCGCAGGCGCGCAGAACCTGCGCCGATTATGCCGGCGCGCTGCGGCTGATGCGGGTGCGCGACACCGACCCCGAGGGCATCCCGGCGGCACGCACCGTCTCGGCGCTGACCGGCGACGGGCTCGACGAGGCCTGGGCGACGCTGGAGCGGCTGGCAGAGTGGCGGCGTGAGAACGGCGTTCTGGCGCGGATGCGCGCAGCGCAGGCGGGCCAGTGGTTCGAGGACGAATTGCGCGCCGGGCTGATGGCCCTGCTGACTGCGGATCCGGGCCTCGAGAGGCGGCTCGCCGATCTGCGCGCCGAGGTCGAGGCCGGGCACGCCGCACCGGCGGCGGCGGCGCGGGCAGCGCTGGCACCGCTCGCGCGCGCGTTGCGGGATGCTTGACGGCACCGAGGAATCCCCGTAAGGCCCCCTGACCGAATTCATGGCCCGGCCCCGTTGCCGACGCCGTATCCGTGCCTTAGGGCTCGGATTTCTGCCAGGCCCCGAGACACGAAGGATGAGACCATGTCGCGCCGCTGCGAACTGACCGGAAAAGGCCCGATGACTGGCAACAATGTCAGCCACGCCAACAACAAGACCCGCCGCCGCTTCCTGCCGAACCTGCAGGACGTGACGCTGCTGTCCGACACGCTGGGCCGCGGCTTCAAGTTCCGCGTCTCGTCGCACGCGCTGCGCTCGGTCGACCACCGTGGCGGGCTCGACGCCTTCCTCGCCAAGGCGAAGGAAGAGGATCTGTCGGCCGCCGCGCTGAAGGTCAAGAAAGAGCTCGCGAAGGCCGCTTCCGCCAACGCCTGATCCTTCGGGACCGCGAATCGCAAGGCCCGGCCCTCCCACGAGGCGCCGGGCTTTTTCGCGTTCTGAGGCGCCATTCCCGAGACATGCAGAGGGCAACGAGGGCAGCCCCCCTGCCCCGGCTCGCCCCTGTGCCCTATTCATTGACAGATCGTCGTCCGCAGGTTCGACAGGCAGGCGACAGAAACCGCAATCAATGGCCGGGTGGCGCCCTCATCGCCCGGTCGGCCCGAGGCGCGACATGACCCGACTTCCCATCGACGATGCCCTGCCCGAGCTGCTCGCGGCGCTGGAGCGCGACGGTCAGGCGGTATTGATGGCGCCGCCGGGCGCCGGCAAGACGACGCGGGTGCCGCTGGCGATGCTGGACCGGGTGCCGGGACGGATCGTGATGCTGGAGCCGCGCCGCCTCGCTGCGCGCGCGGCCGCGACCCGCATGGCCGCGACGCTGGGCGAGCGCGTGGGCGACACGGTCGGCTTTCGCATTCGCGGCGAGGCCAAGGTTTCGAAGGCGACCCGGATCGAGGTCGTCACCGAGGGCATCCTGACCCGGATGATCCAATCCGACCCCGAATTGCCGGGCGTCAGTGCGGTGATCTTCGACGAATTCCACGAGCGTTCGCTCAACGCCGATCTTGGGCTGGCGCTGGCGCTCGAGATTCGTGGCGCGCTGCGCGACGATCTCGTGCTCGTCGCGATGTCGGCCACGCTCGACGCGCAGCCGGTGGCGGACCTAATGGGCGCGCCGGTGGTCGTTTCGGAGGGCCGCAGTTTCCCGGTCGAGACGCGCTGGCTCGACCGGCCGCTCGGCCCCCGGGCCCGGTTGGAGACCGAGACCGCGGCGCTGGTCGAGCGCGCGGCGGCCGAGACCGAGGGCTCGATCCTGGTCTTCCTGCCCGGCGAGGGCGAGATCCGGCGCGTGCAATCCATGCTGGAGGGGCGGCTGAACTGCCCCGTCCTGCCGCTCTACGGCGCACTCCCGCCCGCACGTCAGGCCGAGGCGCTGGAGCCGGGCGATGGCCGCCGCGTCGTGCTCGCCACCGCGATTGCCGAGACCTCGCTCACCATTCCCGACATTCGGATCGTCGTCGATGCCGGCCGGGCACGGCGCGCGCGTTTCGACCCCGGATCCGGCATGTCGCGGCTTGTGACCGAACGGGTCACCCGCGCCGAGGCCGCGCAGCGGGCGGGCCGCGCGGGCCGGGTGGCGCCCGGCATCGCCTACCGGCTCTGGACACGGGGCGAGGAAGGCGCGCTCGCCGCCTTTCCCGATCCCGAGATCGCCAGCGCCGATCTTGCGCCGCTGGCGCTGGAGCTCGCGCAGTGGGGATCGGCCGAGCTGCCCTTCCTGACGCCGCCCCCCGCCCCCGCCCTGGCCGAGGCGCGGGCGCTGCTGCGCGATCTCGGCGCGCTCGACCGGATGGGCACGATCACCGCCCATGGACGCCGCCTTGCGGCCCTGCCGCTGCATCCGAGGCTCGGACACATGCTTGAGGTGGCCGGGGTGCAGGCCGCGCCGCTGGCCGCGCTGATGGGGGAGCGCGACCCGCTGCGCGGCGCGGGCAGCGATCTGGCGCTGCGCCTCGCGGCGATCGCGGGACGGCGCGACCTTACGGCCGCGCCGGACATGGGCGCGCTGGCCCGCATTCGCGAGGAGGCAAAGCGGCTGGGGCGGCAGCGCCCCCCCGGCCCCGATCTGTCACCCGGCGCGATGGCGGCGCTGGCCTATCCCGACCGGATCGGGCTCAGGCGGCCCGGCGACGACCCGCGCTGGCTGCTCTCGGGCGGGCGCGGTGCGCGGATGGAGCCGCAGGATCCGCAGGCCGGCGCGCGGCTGATCGTCGCCACCGACCTGTCCGACGACGTACCCGAGGCGCGGATTCGGCTGGCGGCACGGGTCGAGGAGGCCGAGCTGCGCGCCCATTTCGCGGAGCGGATCGAAGAGGTCGCCTTCTGCGAATGGTCCCGGCGCGAGGGTCGCGTCGTCGCGCGGCAACAGGAACGGCTCGGCGCGATCGCCCTGACCGACAGGATCTGGCGCGACGCGCCCGAAGAGGAGGTCGCCCGCGCGATGATTGACGGGGTGCGCCAACTGGGCCTGCGCCCCTCCCCCGCCGCCGAGCGCTTTCGCGCCCGCGTGCGTTTGGTGCGCGAGGGCAGCGCCGACCTGCCGGACATGTCGGACGAGGCGCTGCTGGCCAGTCTCGAAGATTGGCTGCTGCCCTATCTCGGCGGGGTCCGCAGCGCCGGCGACTGGAAGGGCTTCGACCTGCTGGGACCGTGGCGCGCGATGCTCGACTGGGGCCAGACCCAGGCCCTCGACCGCGAGGCGCCGCCGGGCTTCACCACCCCACTCGGCCGGCAGGTCCCGATCGATTACGGCGGCGCCCAGCCCGAGGTGGCGCTCCGGCTGCAGGAGGTGTTCGGCGTGACGCGCCATCCGACGGTGGGCGGCACGCCACTGAAGATGACGTTGCTTTCGCCCGCCGGCCGCCCGGTTCAGGTCACCGACGACCTGCCCGGCTTCTGGGCCAGCTCCTATTCGGACGTGCGCAAAGACATGCGCGGCCGCTATCCGCGCCACCCCTGGCCCGAGGATCCGACCGAAGCGGCCCCGACGCTGCGCGCCAAGCCGCGCGGGACCTAGCGGCAATCGCGCCACATTTTTCGCAAAGCCGGACCCGGTTGATGGGTCAGATTGCATTACCTGTTCATGATGTTATGTTACCGGCCACAAGAACAAGAACGGTACGATTTTTCCGAGGCAGCAAATGACCCCCAAGGACCTCCCGGACGACATGTCCGGCAGCTACACCACCCCGATCCACCGGCAGCTCGCAGCCCTGTGCCATCGCAAGGGCAAGAAGGGCCGCGAAGTGCTGCTCGTGACCTCGTCGGAGGGCCGCTGGATCCTGCCCAAGGGCTGGCCGATCGATGGGATGCGCGACAGCGACGCGGCGCTGGTCGAGGCCTGGGAGGAAGCGGGTGTGCGCGAGGGCAAGGTCAAGCGCAAGCCGATCGGCACCTTCGTCGCGGTCAAGCTGAGCAAGCATGGCGACGAGGAGATCTGCGTGACCCGCGTCTTCGAGGTGAAAGCCAAGAAGGTGCTCGACGACTACCCGGAGGTGAAGCGCCGCGACCGCCGCTGGGTCCCGGCCAAGGTCGCCGCGCGACTCGTTACCGAGGATGGTCTGCGCGAGATCCTGCGCGAGATGTGATCGGGTCGAGGACGTATCTCTTGCGGATGGCGCCCTCGAAATCACGATAGGTCTCGAACCCCAGCTTCTCGTAATAGCCGAGCCCCAGGGTATTCGAGGCGCCGATCGTGGCGTCGATGGCGGGCAGCCCGCCGCGCCGCCGTCTCGGTCGCGGCAAACAGCGACCGCCCGAGACCACGCCCCCGCGCTGCAGGGGCCATGTAGGTGCCGATGATGCCCCATCCCGGCGTCACGTCGTAAGGGTTGCCGGGCCAGGCGCGCTTGAGCGACTGGAAGCCGCAGACGCGGCCTTCGTCCACCGCCACAGAACAGAGAACCGAGGCCGGATGCGCGACGTAATGCGCCTGCACATGCGCGGCGTCGCGGGGCCGGTCGCTGCCCCATTCGGCGAGTACAGCAGCGGCAAGCACCGCGCTCATGCCGGCGGCGTCATCCGCCCGGGCCTTCCTGATCTGCATCGCCCCTCTCGAATCGTCGTTTGCGGAGCACCCTGACGCGGAGGGGTCGAGGGGGCACGCGGCCGCGACGCGCCCTATCGGCGGGGCTTCACAGGTCGCGCTGGTAATGCAGGAGCGGCAGGGGCTGGCCGTGCAGTTCCGCATCCTGCAGCGCCCGGCCGGTCGGCACGAAGCCGTTGGCCTCCAGCACCCGGATCGAGGCGGCGTGCTGCCGCGCCACCCGCGCCTCCAGCCGATCGATCCCGATCTCGCGCGCCAGATGGAGCGCCGCGCCCAGCGCCGCGCGGGCAAGACCGCGCCCGGCCTGATCCGGCCCGATCCGGTAGCCGACTTCGGCTTGCCATCCCCCGGGCCCCTCGGTGATGCCGGTCAGGTTGACGCGGCCCAGGATCGTGCCGTCGGGCGCGCGCACGAGGAAGAAGCGGGCTTGCTCGGCCTCGGCCCCGTCCAGCATCCCCTGCAGGATCACAGCGAGGGCGACGGGATCGAAATAGGCATCGGGGCGCGGCGGCACCCGTTGCTCGAACCAGTCCCGGCTCGCCGCTTCGAAGGCCGAGAGCGCCTCGGCATCCTCGACCCTGAGCGGCGCGAGCCGGAATTCGGGCGTCACGCGCCCAGGCACCAGCGCATCACCGCCTTCTGGGCATGCAGCCGGTTCTCGGCCTCGTCGAAGATCACCGAGGCCGGGCCGTCCATTACCTCGCTCGTCACCTCGTCGTCGCGATGCGCGGGCAGGCAGTGCATGAACAGCGCGTCGGGCTTGGCCCGCCCCATCAGCTCGGCATTGACCTGGTAGCCGCGCAGCTGGTTGTGGCGCCGCTCGCGGGCCGAGGCCGGGTCGTGCATCGACACCCAGGTGTCGGTGACCACCAGATCGGCGCCCTCGACCGCTGCCATCGGGTCGCGGTTGATCTCGATATTCGCGCCGGCTGCACGCGCCGCCTCGAGGATCTCCGGATCCGGATCGAGCGGCTTGGGGCCGGTGAAGACCAGATCGAAGCCGAACCGCGCGCTCGCATGGGCGAAGCTGGCGAAGACGTTGTTGCCGTCGCCGGACCAGACCACCTTGCGACCCCCGATCGGGCCGCGATGCTCCTCGTAGGTCATGATGTCGGCCATGATCTGGCAGGGATGGGTGCGGTTGGTCAGGCCGTTGATCACCGGCACGCTGGCGTATTCCGCCATCTCCAGAAGGGTCTGCTCCTCGAAGGTGCGGATCATGATCAGGTCGACATAGCGCGACAGCACCCGCGCCGTGTCGGCGATGGTCTCGCCATGGCCGAGCTGCATGTCGGTGCCCGACAGCACCATGGTCTGGGCCCCCATCTGGCGCGCGCCCACGTCGAAGCTCACCCGGGTCCGGGTCGACGGCTTCTCGAAGATCAGGGCCACCATCCGGCCGTCGAGGGGCTTCTCGTCATCGCACATGCCCTTGGGCCGGTCGCCGCGCGCGTCCTTCATGGCGCGGGCGTGATCGATCATCGAGCGCAGGTCGTCGGTGGGGGTGGGCAGGATGTCCAGGAAATGGGTCATGTCGTTCTCTCGGGTCGGATGGCGGAGGGGGAGGCATGCCCCCCGTCGCTGACGCGACTCCCCCCGGGGTATGTAAGGAATGGTGCGCTCATGCCGCCTCCAGCGTCATCAGCCGGATCGGCGTGCCGTCCTCGCAGGGCAGGATCGCATCGCCGGTGAAGCCCGCGCGCAGATAGGCGGCGATCGCGCGCTCGTTGTCCGGCGACGGATCGACCGCGACCAGCGGCGCGCCCCGCGCGATCAGCTGCAGCGCTCGATCACGCAGGAACCCGGCGCCGTGTCCCCGCCCGAGATAGGCGGGATCGCCGAGAAACGCGTCCATGCCGCGCGCGCCCTTCGGCAGATGGGCGTAATGCGGCATGTCGTAGAAATGGACTTCGTAGTCCTGCACATAGGCAAAGGGGTGGCCCGCATGCTCGACAATGCGCATGTCGGTCCCGGTGTTGCCCTCTTCCCAGTCGCGCTCGATCTCGGCCCACTCGGTGTCGGCGTCGCCCCACCAGCCGGCGATATGCGGCTCGGCGAGCCAGCGCTCGAACAGCCGCCGATCGGAGGCGACCAGCGGCCTGAAGCGGTAATCACCCGGCATCGGACCCGACCCGCGCCGCCGCCCGATCGAGCCGGGACAGCGCCTCGTCGATCTCGGCATCGGTGATGTTCAGGGGCGGCAGCAGCCGTACCACGTTGTCGGCGGCGGGCACGGTCAGCACGTTCTCGGCATAGCCCGCCTGCACCAGATCGCCCGGCGCGGCCTTGCATTTCAGCCCGAGCATCAGCCCGGTGCCGCGCACGCCTTCGAAGAGCTGCGGATGCGCGGCGACCAGCGCCTCAAGCCCCTGGCGCAGCCGCCCGGCGCGGGCGCGCACGCCCTCGAGGAAACCGTCGCCGGCCACGATCTCCATCACCTTGGCGCCCACCGCGCAGGCCAGAGGGTTGCCGCCATAGGTCGAGCCATGGGTGCCCGCTACCATGCCGGCGGCCGCGACCTCGGTCGCCAATACCGCGCCGAGCGGGAAGCCACCGCCGATGCCCTTGGCGACCATCATGATGTCCGGCGTCACGCCGGCCCATTCATGCGCGAAGAGCTTGCCGGTCCGGCCCATGCCGCACTGCACCTCGTCGAAGATCAGCAGCACGCCGATATCGTCGCACAATTCGCGCAGGCCCTTCAGGCAGTGGTCGGGCACCGGGCGGATGCCGCCCTCGCCCTGTACCGGCTCGATCAGGATGGCGCCGACATCGGCCTGTGCCGCCGCCTCGCGAAGCGCCTCGTGATCGCCCCAGGGCAGCTGGGTGAAGCCCGGCAGCAGCGGACCGAAGCCCTTGGTCATCTTTTCCGTGCCGACGGCGGCGATGGCGGCCGAGGAGCGGCCATGGAAGGCGCCTTCGAAGGTCAGGATGCGGGTGCGCGCGGGCTCGCCCTTATCGTGCCAGTACTTGCGCGCCATCTTCACCGCCAGCTCCATCGCCTCGGTGCCCGAGTTGGTGAAGAAGCAGGTATCGGCGAAGGTCGCCTCGACCAGCGCGTCGGCGAGCCGCTGCTGCGCCGGGATCTGGTAGAGGTTCGAGACGTGCCACAACGCGTGCGCCTGCGTCGTCAGCGCATCGACCAGCGCCGGGTTGGCGTGGCCCAGCGCGTTGACCGCGATGCCCGCGCCCAGGTCGAGATATCGCCGCCCGTCCTCCGTCTCCAGCCAGACGCCTTCACCCTTCACGAAGGCAAGCGGCGCGCGGTTGTAGGTCGGCAGGATCGAGGGGATCATGGCTGTGGTCCTTCAGGAAGCCCCGTTGGTGCCGCAGCGGCAGGGGCGAGTCAATCGGCGGATGGAGGAATGACGCGAATGCGCCGGGCCGCGGAGCGAAAGCGCTTCAGCGTCGGCGTCGAGGCGCAGAAATGGCGGCAAACTGCGTCATGCGCGCGACGTTAGGCGAGGATGCGCGGAACGAAAAGAGGAAAACGCGCGCCTCCGCCGAGGCCCGTGCTAGCCTGCGGCGACACGGCAGGAGGGACGGCATGGAGATGGAACCGGCGATCCGGGCGCGCGGGCTGCGGCGGGCATTCGGCGATCTGCGGGCGGTGGACGGCATCGACCTCGACGTCCCGCGCGGCACGATCTTCGCCATCCTCGGCCCCAATGGCGCGGGCAAGACCACGCTGCTGCGCATTCTCGCCACGCTGACCCGCGCCGATGCGGGCGAGGCGCGGGTGATGGGCCATGACCTCGCCCACGAGCCGGACAAGGTCCGCGCCGCCATCGCCATGACCGGCCAGTTCGCTTCGCTCGACGAGGATCTCACGGGTCGCGAGAACCTCGTCATGCTGGCCCGGCTGTGGGGCTTCGGCTGGCGCGCGGCGCGGCAGCGCGCGGCCGAGCTGTTGGCTGCCTTCGACCTCTCCGACGCCGCCAGGAAGCAGGTAAAGGACTACTCGGGTGGCATGCGGCGCAGGCTCGACATCGCGGCCTCGCTGATCGTGACGCCGGGCGTGCTGTTTCTCGACGAACCGACCACCGGGCTCGACCCCTCGGCCCGCGCCGGGGTCTGGCGGCTGATCCGCGGGCTCGCCGCCGAGGGGGTGACGATCCTGCTCACCACGCAATACCTCGAGGAAGCGGATCAGCTGGCGAGCCGGATCGCGGTGATCGACCACGGCCGCAAGATCGCCGAAGGGACGAGCCGCGAGCTCAAGGCGCAGACCGGCTCGGGCGTTCTCCACGTCACCCCGCTCGATCCGGGCAACCGCGCGATCGCGCTCGGCATTCTCGGCGAGACCGCGCAGGCCGACCCAGAGGGCGCGCGGCTTTCGGTGCCGGTGGCCGACGATACCGAGGCCGCGGCGCATCTGGCGCGGCTGGCAGAGGCAGGAATCCGGCTGGCGGAATTCTCGCTCGGGGCGCCGAGCCTCGACGAGGTGTTCTTCGCCCTCACCGGAAAGGAAGCGGCATGAGCGCCCCCCTGCCCCAGGGGCCGCGCCCCGCGCCGCCCTCGCCCGCCTCGACCTCGCTGACCTTCGCGTGGCGCGCGGTGCTCAAGTTCAAGCATGTGCCCGAGCAGCTCTTCGATCTGGTGATGACGCCGATCATGTTCACGCTGCTCTTCACCTTCATCTTCGGCGGTGCGCTGGCAGGCTCCTCCACCGCCTATCTGCAATGGTTCATCCCCGGCATCCTGGTGCAGACGACGGTGTTCAATACGGTCTATTCCGGGATGGGGCTGTCGACCGACCTGTCGAAGGGGCTGTTCGACCGGTTCCGCTCCCTGCCGATCTGGTCGCTTGCCCCCTTTGCCGGGCTGATGGTGGGCGACATGCTGCGCCACACCATCGCCGGGGCGATCATCCTCGGCATCGGGCTCGCGCTGGGCTACCGCCCCGAGGCGGGGCTGCCCGGCATCCTCGCCTCCTTCGCGCTGCTGCTGGCGATCGGTTTCGGTTGGGGCTGGATCTTCATCGTGCTGGGGCTGGTGGTGCGCACGCCGATGACGGTGATGACGCTCGGCTTTGCGGTGCTGTTCCCGGTCACCTTCGCCTCGAACATCATGGTCGACCCCGCCACCATGCCGGGCTGGTTGCAGGCCTTCGTCGCGGTGAACCCTGTGTCGCTGATGACCACGGCGCTGCGCGCCTTGATGGCTGGTACCGCCGGTTGGGGGGAGATCGGCCGCGCCCTGCTGGCGCCCGCGATCCTGACCGCGCTTCTAGCGCCGCTGGTGCTCTGGCTCTATCGCCGCAGGTAGCGCCGCCAGCACAGCCGATCCGGGCGGGTCGCCGGGACCGGCGTGAACAAATTGCGCTCCAGCACCCGGATCGAGCCGGCATTGCCCGGGTCGGTCTCGGCCAGCAGGGCGTCCAGCCCTTCGTCCCGCGCCCGTTCGACGAAGGCCGCGACGGCGGCGCCGGCCAGCCCCCGGCCGCGTTGCGCGGGCGAAATCGCATAGCCGAAGCCGGCATGGCCCCGCGCGTCGGGAAACCCCGACACCACGAACCCCACCATCAGGTCGTCCTCGACCACTAGGCAGGCGCCCCAGCCCTGACGGGCGCGGAGCAGCTCGCATTGCCGGGCCATGAGCATCGCCTCGGGCACCGTGACCAACCCGGCCCCTGGCAGCTTCAGCCCCTGCGGCGGCAGCCCCACCGCGAGACGCTCGAAATCCGCCGGGACCGCGTCGCGCAGCGGGCTCACGGCTTGAGCCTGTAGCCCTTGCTGAGCCAGGTCCAGGCAAAGCCCAGTACCGCCACGCAGGACAGCAGCGCCACGCCGAGGCCGAGCAGCGGCGGGCTGTCGGAGACCCCGATCATGCCGAAGCGGGCGCCGTCGATCAGGTAGAAGAACGGGTTAAGATGGCTCAGCGCCTGCATGAAGTCCGGCAGCGCGTCGATCGAGTAGAAGGTGCCGGACAGGAAGGCCAGCGGCGTCACCAGGAAGTTGGTGATCGCGGCGAGCTGATCGAACTTCTGCGCGTAGATCCCGGCGATCAGGCCCAGCGCCCCCATGAAGACCGACCCCAGCACCCAGAAGGCCAGTGCCCAGAGCGGATGCGCCAGCCCGATGCCGAGGAACAGCCAGACGCCAATCGCGATCACCACTGCCACGATCAGGCCGCGCGCCACCGATCCCGCCACATAGCCCGCCAGTACCTCCGCCGGGGACAGCGGCGCCATCAGCGTGTCGACGATGTTGCCCTGCACCTTGGCCGAGGCGAGCGAGGAGGAAGTATTGGCGAATGCCTGCTGGATCACCGTCATCATCAGCAGGCCGGGCGCCAGGAAATGCAGGAACTCGACCCCCATGACCTCGCCGCGGCGCGGGCCGATGGCTATGGTGAAGATCAGCAGGAACAGCGCCGCGTTGATCAGCGGCGCCATCACCGTCTGCGCCCAGACGTTGAGAAAGCGACGGATCTCGCGACTGGCCAGCGTCGCGGTTCCCAATGTGTTGAACCGCCCGAAGCGGCGGATGCCTTGGTCCGTGTCGATGCTCATTTGCGCGCCTCCTGAGGTCGGGGTTGTAGCCGTCATGCGCGCGGTGGCAAGGTAGGAGACCCCGCGGCGCGGGTTGAACTGCTCGGCAGAGCCGGGTAAATCGGCACGTCGCAACTGAAACGGCGGGCCACCGCCCAACCGATCGGAGGCATTGCATGTCCTGGACCGACGAGCGCGTCGAAACGCTCAAGAAGATGTGGAACGAGGGCCAGTCGGCGAGCCAGATCGCCAAGGAACTGGGCGGCGTGACGCGCAACGCGGTGATCGGCAAGGTCCACAGGCTCGGCCTGTCGAACCGTACCGGCGTGGCCCCGCAGCCCAGCCCGGCACCGCAGCCGAGCGCTGCCTCGGCGCAGCCCTCCGCCCCCGCCGCCGCGCGGCCGGAGCCCGCGCCGCAGCCTGCGCCCGAGCCCGCCGCGGAGGCCGACGAGGCCGAGGACGCGCCGATCCCGATGAGCGCGGCACGCCGCGCCATCATCCCGGCCGGCCAGCCGCTGCCGCCGCAGCCTTCGGCCAACGAGATCAGCCCCGAGGCGCTGGCCAAGGTCTCCGA
This sequence comes from Limimaricola variabilis, assembly GCF_014195545.1. Classification (GTDB taxonomy): domain Bacteria; phylum Pseudomonadota; class Alphaproteobacteria; order Rhodobacterales; family Rhodobacteraceae; genus Limimaricola; species Limimaricola variabilis. The sequence continues at coordinate 59,078 of NZ_JACIBX010000003.1, forward strand.
AGTGGAAAAGGGCGCCAAGAAGCTGACGCTGATGGAGCTGACCGAGAAGACCTGCAAATGGCCGGTGGGCGATCCCGCCACCGACAATTTCTGGTTCTGCGGCCTGCCGACGCAATCGGGCAAACCCTATTGCGAAGCGCATGTCGGCGTCGCCTTCCAGCCGATGTCCTCGCGCCGCGACCGTCGGCGCTGAAACCATCGGTTTCGGGCCGATCACGAAGGGGCTGCCGTCGGGCAGCCCCTTTTTCGTTGCGGGACCGGAGCCGGGCGCGGGGTCATTTCCGTCGGGACCACGCCAGCGCCTCGGCCTCGATCCTCGCGATGAAGGGTGCCTTGCCGCTCTGATAGGCCTCGCGCGACGAGACCCCGCCACGGGTCAGCCGGGCCTTCAGCCGGTCATACTCCGCCGCCCGCCCGGGATGCTGGCGCAGGTAGTCGCGGAAGGCGATGTGCCGCGCGACATGCGGATCCCCCGTCGCGTAGACATGCAGGTGATGCGTGCGCCGCCCCGCCCCGTCGGCCTTGAGAAAGTACCGTCGGCCCGCGATGCCATGAGCGCCGAGCGCCTCGTAGCCCAGCGCCATTAGGGCCCCATTCCGGTCCTCCAACGCCCGCAACTCCGTGACTTCTCCGAGCATGTCGATGACCGGCTTGGCACGGATGCCGGGGATCGCGGTGCTGCCGATATGGTGCAGTATGATCTCCATCCCCGGCAGCGCCGCCCGGATGGCCGTCGCCTCGGCGTGGTAGAGATTGGACCAGCGCGGATCATGGGGAAGGACGAAATCCTGCATGTGACCTGACCTACCCGGCCGATGTCGCCCTCTCAAGGCTGCCGGCCAGCCGGGCACGGCTCGAGCTTAGTTGAGAATTATTCTCAATCCAGTTGACTTCTTGCGAATGGTTCGCATCTTAGCGTGAGCAGAGTTCCTGACATCCGGAGACCATGATGCGCCTATCGTCCCTTCTCGCCCTCGGCCTGACGGCTATCGCCCTGCCCGCCGCCGCCGAAGACAAGCTCAAGGTGGCGACGAGTTTCACCGTGATCGCCGACATGGCGCGCAACGTCGCGGGAGACGCGGCCGAGGTGGTGTCGATCACCAAGCCCGGCGCGGAAATCCACAACTACCAGCCCACCCCGCGCGACATCCTCGGCGTGCGCGACGCCGATCTGGTGCTGTGGAACGGGCTGAACCTCGAGCTGTGGTTCGAACAGTTCCTCGACAATGCCGGCGACCGGCCTGCCGCGGTGATCTCCGAGGGGATCGAGCCGATCTCGATCTCCGGCGGCAATTATGAGGGCAAGCCCAACCCCCATGCCTGGATGAGCCCGGACAACGCCGCGATCTATGTGGACAACATCCGCGACGCGCTCAGCGAGGCCGACCCGGAGAACGCCGAGACCTATGCGGCGAATGCCGAGGCCTACAAGAAAGAGATTGCCGCGATGATCGAGCCGCTCCGGGCCGAGATCGAGAAGGTCCCTGAGCAAAAGCGCTGGCTCGTCTCCTGCGAGGGGGCGTTCAGCTACCTCGCCCGCGACCTCGGGCTGCGCGAGCTCTATCTCTGGCCGATCAACGCCGACGCCACCGGCACGCCGCAGCAGGTGCGCAAGGTGATCGACGGGGTGCGCGAGCACGAGATCCCGGCGGTGTTTTGCGAAAGTACCGTCAACACCGACCCTGCCAAGCAGGTCGCACGTGAAACAGGCGTGGCTTATGGCGGTGAGCTCTACGTCGATTCGCTCTCCGAAGAGGGCGGCCCGGTACCGAGCTATCTCGAGCTGCTGCGCGTCACCACCGAGACCGTCGCACGCGGCCTGAACGGGGGCGAATGATGGATGCCCGCGCCTTTCCCGAACACGCGACAGGCGCCGGCGCGGGGCTGAGCGCCGAGGGCGTCACCGTCTCCTACCGCAACGGCGTCACGGCGCTGCGCGAGGCGAGCTTCGCGTTGCCCGTCGGCACGATCTCCGCGCTGGTCGGCGTCAATGGCGCGGGCAAATCCACCCTGTTCAAGGCGATCATGGGCTTTCTGCCGCTGGCTCGCGGCTCGATCTCGATCCTCGGCCAGCCGGTCAAGCAAGCGCTGAAATCCGGGCTGGTGGCCTATGTGCCGCAGGCCGAGGAGGTCGACTGGTCCTTCCCCGTGCTGGTCGAGGACGTGGTGATGATGGGTCGCTATGGCCGCATGGGCTTCCTGCGCCGTCCCCGCCCGGCGGACCACGCCGCCGTCACCTCGGCGCTGGAGCGGGTCGGCATGACCGATTTCCGGCATCGCCAGATCGGCGAGCTGTCGGGCGGCCAGCGCAAGCGGGTCTTTCTCGCCCGCGCGCTGGCGCAGGACGGGCGGGTGATCCTCCTCGACGAGCCCTTCACCGGCGTCGACGTTCAGACCGAGGAGGCCATCATCCGCCTGCTGCGCGAACTGCGCGACGAGGGCCGGGTGATGCTGGTCTCGACCCACAACCTCGGCTCGGTGCCCGAGTTCTGCGACCGCACCGTGCTCGTGAAGGGCACGGTTCTGGCGCATGGCCCGACCCGGGAGGTGTTCACGCGCGACAACCTCGAGCGCGCCTTCGGCGGCGTGCTGCGGCACTTCGTGCTGGGCGGCGCCGAACTGCACCAGGACGAGGATGCCCGCAAGCTGCGGATCCTGTCGGACGACGAACGCCCACTGGTGTTCTACGACGACCGCCAGCAGACCGGCGGCAGCAATGGGGACGAGCGATGATCGAGACGCTCGCCCAGCCGTTCACCTATGGCTACATGCTCAACGCGATGTGGGTCTCGGCCCTCGTCGGCGCGGTCTGCGCCTTCCTGTCGGCCTATCTGATGCTCAAGGGCTGGTCGCTGATCGGCGACGCGCTCTCGCATTCTATCGTGCCGGGCGTCGCGGGCGCCTACATGCTCGGCCTGCCCTTCGCGCTGGGCGCGTTCCTCTCGGGCGGGCTGGCCGCCGCCGCGATGCTGTTCCTCAACCAGCGCACCGGCCTCAAGGAGGACACGGTGATCGGCCTGATCTTCACCGGCTTCTTCGGGCTGGGGCTGTTCATGGTCTCGGTCTCGCCGACGCCGGTGGACGTGCAGACCATCATCCTCGGCAACATCCTCGCCATCACGCCCGAGGACACGCTCCAGCTCGCCATCATCGGCGCGGTCTGCCTGACGGTGCTGCTGCTGAAATGGAAGGATTTGATGGTCGCCTTCTTCGACGAGACCCATGCCCGCTCGGTCGGGCTGCGCCCCGGCCTTCTGCGCTTCGTCTTCTTCGTGCTGCTCTCGGCGGCCTGCGTCGCCGCGCTGCAGACCGTGGGCGCGTTCCTTGTCATCGCCATGGTGGTGACGCCCGGCGCCACCGCCTACCTGCTCACCGACCGCTTTCCGCGACTGATCATGATCGCCGTGGCGCTGGGTTCTGTCACGAGCTTCGTCGGCGCCTATGTCTCCTTCTTCCTCGACGGCGCGACGGGGGGCATCATCATCACGCTGCAGACGCTGATCTTCCTTCTAGCCTTCGTTTTCGCGCCCAAGCATGGCTGGTTGGCGGCGCGGGCCCGCGCGAGGGCGGCGCTATGAACGACCTCCTTCTTCCCTTCCAGCTCGACTTCATGCGCGACGCCTTCATCATCGGCGGCATGATCGCCGTGCCCTGCGCGCTGCTGTCGTGCTTTCTGGTGCTCAAGGGCTGGTCGCTGATGGGCGACGCCGTCAGCCACGCGGTGCTGCCCGGCATCGTGCTGGCCTACATCCTCAACATCCCGCTGCTGATCGGCGCCTTCGTCGCTGGCATGGCCTGCGCGCTGGCCACCGGCTTTCTCACCGATCACAGCCGGATCAAGCAGGACACGGTGATGGGTGTGGTCTTCTCGGGCATGTTCGGCATGGGGCTGGTGCTCTACACTTGGATCGAGAGCGAGGTGCATCTCGATCACATCCTGTTCGGCAACATGCTTGGCATCGACGCGCAGGACCTGTGGACGGCCGGCATTGTCGGCGGGCTGGTCAGCCTCGCGCTGCTCGTGCGCTGGCGGGACCTGATGCTGCACGCCTTCGACGCCGCCCATGCACGCGCGCTGGGGCTGCCGGTGGCGCTGTTCCACTACGGCCTGCTGGCGCTCCTTTCGCTGACCATCGTCTCGACGCTCTCGGCGGTCGGCATCATCCTCGCCATCGGCCTGCTGATCGCGCCGGGGGCGATCGCCTTCCTCGTCACGCGCCGCTTCGGGGCGATGCTCGCCGTCGCCGTGGCGGTGACGCTGGTGGCGAGCTGGGGCGGCATCTATGCCAGCTTCTGGATCGACAGCGCGCCGGCACCGACGATCATCCTCGGACTCACGCTGATCTTCATCGCGGCCTTCCTGTGGAAGTCCATCACGATCCGGCGGGCCGAGAACGGGAGGGCTTCCCAGACGGGCTGAGAGCCTTTATCTGGCGCCGGATGCAGAACCCGCCGAATCTCCGCCCCGACCTCGCCCCCAAGGCGCGCCTCGTCGACAGTCCCCGCATCGGCCAGCCGACCATCGGCATGGTGTCGCTCGGCTGCCCAAAGGCGCTCGTGGACAGCGAGCGCATCCTGACCCGGCTCCGGGCCGAGGGCTACGCCATCTCGCCCGACTATGCCGGGGCCGACGCGGTGATCGTCAACACCTGCGGCTTTCTTGACAGCGCCAAGGCCGAGAGCCTCGATGCCATCGGCGAAGCGCTCAAGGAGAACGGCAAGGTGATCGTCACCGGCTGTCTCGGGGCCGAGCCCGACTACATCACCGGCACGCATCCGCGCGTCCTCGCCGTGACCGGCCCGCATCAATACGAGCAGGTGCTCGACGCCGTGCACGGCGCGGTGCCGCCGGCGCCCGACCCCTTCATCGACCTGCTGCCGGCCTCTGGCGTGTCGCTGACGCCGCGGCATTTCAGCTATCTGAAAATCTCCGAGGGCTGCAACCACAAGTGCAAGTTCTGCATCATCCCCGACATGCGGGGACGGCTGCAGTCGCGCCCGGCGCACGCGGTGATGCGCGAAGCCGAGAAACTGGTGGAGGCGGGCGTGCGCGAGCTCCTGGTGATCAGCCAGGACACCTCCGCCTACGGCCTCGACATCCGCCATGCCGATGAGCGCGGCCACCGCGCCCATATCACCGATCTGGCGCGTGATCTGGGCTCGCTCGGTGCCTGGGTGCGGCTGCACTACGTCTACCCCTACCCGCATGTGCGCGACCTGATCCCGCTGATGGCGGATCCGAATTCCGGCCTGCTGCCCTATCTCGACATCCCGTTCCAGCACGGCCACCCGGACGTGCTCAAGCGCATGGCCCGGCCCGCCGCGTCCGCAAAGACGCTCGACGAGATCGCGGCCTGGCGCGCGATGTGCCCGGACATCACCCTGCGCTCGACCTTCATCGTCGGCTATCCCGGCGAGACCGAGGCCGAGTTCGAGTACCTGCTCGACTGGCTTGACGAGGCGCAGCTCGACCGGGTCGGCTGCTTCCAGTACGAGAACGTCGCCGGCGCCCGCTCCAACGACCTGCCCGACCATGTCCCCGACGCGGTCAAGCAGGAGCGCTGGGAGCGCTTCATGCAAAAGGCGCAGGCGATCTCCGAGGCCAAGCTTCAGGCCAAGGTCGGCCGCCACCTGCAGGTCATCGTCGACGAGGTCGACGAGGAGGCCGCGACCTGCCGCACTATGGCCGATGCGCCTGAGATCGACGGCAACCTGTTCATCGATGACGGCCACGAGATCCTCAAGCCGGGCGACATGCTCACCGTGCAGGTTGACGAGGCCGGAGAGTACGATCTCTGGGGCCGGATGGTGGGCAGCTGAGCCATGATTGTGACGGCCCGTCAGTGTTGCCGACAGGCGTCGCGCGCTAGATTGCCGGGAAATGGCCTCTGGCAGCGCCGGCGCCGCGCTGGCAGGGTCAACTGACCGCGCGACAGACGGAGACTCGATTCCTTATGCAAAAATTGCAAGCGCGCCCCCTCGACGATGCCCAGCGGCGGCTCCATGCCGTGCTCAACAATGCCAGCGTCTCGATCTTCCTGATGGATGACAGGCAACAATGCGTCTACATGAACCGCGCCGCCGAACTTCTAACCGGCTGGACGCTGGAAGAGGTCGTGGCGCTCGACAAGCCGCTGCACGACATCATCCACCACACCTATCCCGACGGCCGGCACTTCCCGCTGCATGAATGCGCCATCGACCGCGCATTTCCCGAGCACAACCAAACCCAGGGCGAAGAAATCTTCGTCCACCGCGACGGCCATTTCTACCCGGTCGGTTTTACCGCCAGCCCGATCCGCGACGAGGAAAGCCAGACCATCGGCACGATCATCGAGGTACGCGACATCTCCGAGGAGAAGCGGGCCGGAGAACGGCAGCGGCTGCTGGTCAACGAGCTGAACCACCGGGTGAAGAACACCCTCGCCACCGTGCAGTCGATCGCCTGGCAGACCTTCAAGGGCACCGATCCCGAAACCTTTGAGCGGTTCTCGGGACGGCTGACCACGTTGTCGCGCGCCCACAACGTGCTAACCGAGACCGCCTGGGCGCAGGCCTCGCTGCGCGAGATCGCCGATGCCGCGATCGAAACGCTGGCGCCGGGCCGGATCACCGCCACCGGGCCTGACATCGCCCTTCACCCCAAGGCCGCGGTCAGCCTGTCGATGGCGCTGCACGAGCTGGGTACCAACGCGCTGCGCTACGGCGCGCTGTCCAGCGAGGGCGGGCAGGTCACGCTGGAATGGTCGGCCGAGCCCGAAGCCGGCGACGGCACTCGGCTGACGCTCGACTGGGTCGAGCGCGGCGGTCCCCGCATCGGCAAGCCCGAAAAGCGCGGCTTCGGCCTGCGGCTGATCGAACGGCAGATCGCGATGGAGTTCGGCGGTGCCGCCACGGTCGAGTTCCCGCCCGAGGGGCTGACCTGCCGCATCAGCATGACGGTACCCCCCCTGCCCGACCCGGTCGTGCTCACCCCCGTTACCGGTGCGCCACGTGGTTAGAAACGAACTAGATGGCGCAAGGGTGCTCTTCGTCGAAGACGAGAGCATCCTTGCCATGCTCGGCGAGGACGTGCTGAGCGAGGCAGGCTGCGCCGTCATCGTCGCGATGCGGCTGAACGAGGCGATGCAGATCGCCCGCGAGTCCGAGATCGACCTTGCGATCATCGACGTCAATCTGGGCAACGAGACGAGCTATCCGCTGGCCGAATGGCTCAAGACCCGCGGCATCCCTTTCGTTTTCGCGACCGGCTACGCCAAGGCCGGGCTGTCGCCGGGCTTCGCCGCCTATAGCTGCGTGCAGAAGCCCTATGACCCGGATCAGCTGATCGCCGCCGCGCGCGGCGCCCTGGCGCATGGCTGAAAGCCTCTGAGCGCCACCCTCCCTATTTCCAACTCGTAAAACTCGCCCGCGTCGGAGAGTGCCTCCGCGCCTTGCGGGGACGTGGGCCTGTCTCGATTGGCCGAGGAGTGCCCGGCACGACGAAGCCGCGCGGCGTCATGCCGCGCGGCTTCCTTCGCATCAGGTAAGTGGCGTTCCTTGCAGGCCAGCTAGCCCGCCATCCGCCGCGCCGCGTCGAGCACGCTGGGCTCCTTATGGTAGGGACAGGCCACGCGGTGACCGTTCCCCAGGTCGAGCATCGGCGGCAGGCCTTCGGCGCAATCGGGGCGCGCCTTGGGGCAGCGGGTCCGGAACACGCAGCCCGAGGGTGGGCTCATCGGCGAGGGCAGCTCGCCGCCGAGCACCGGGCGCTGGCGCTGGCGCTCCAGCACCGGATCCGGGATCGGCACGGAGGCGATCAGCGCCTGCGTGTAGGGGTGCTCGGGATTGGTGACCAGCGCCTTGGACCGCGCCACCTCCATCACCCGGCCCAGATACATCACCACGATCCGGTCGGAGACGTGCTTCACGACCGACAGGTCATGCGCGATGAAGATCATCGCCAGCCCCATGTCGCGCTGCAGCTCCTTCAGGAGGTTCACCACCTGCGCCTGCACCGACACGTCGAGCGCCGAGACCGGCTCGTCGCAGATCAGCAGCTTGGGCTTGAGGATCAGCGCCCGGGCGATGCCGATCCGCTGGCACTGCCCGCCCGAGAACTCGTGCGGGTAGCGATTGACGAGGTTCGGCAGCAGGCCGACTCGCTCCATCAGCTCGGCCACCCGGCGGCGGACCTCCTTGCGAGGCGTCTTGGGCTCGTGCGTGACCAGCGGCTCGGCGATGATGTCGCCCACCGTCATGCGCGGGTTGAGCGCCGCCAGCGGATCCTGGAACACCATCTGCACGTCGCGCCGATGGGCGCGGCGCTGGCGTTCGGACATCGCCGCGAGATCCTCGCCCTCGAACATCACCCGCCCGCCGGTCGAGGCGATGGTGCCGACGATGGCGCGCGCCAGCGTCGACTTGCCCGAGCCGCTCTCCCCCACGACGCCGAGGCTTTCGCCCGGCGCGAGGTCGAAGCTGATGCCGCCCACGGCGTGCAGCTTCTTCGACGGGGTCCAGGGCCAGGCGCCGCGCGGCCGGATGTCGAAGGCCACGCGCAGATCCTCGACCCGCAGGATCGGCCGGGCGAGCTTGCCGGTGCGGTCGGGACGTCCGCCATTGTCCGCCTCGGACGCGACGGGCGCGTCCTTGTGGGCGATGCCTGCCGGTTCGGGCGATGGCGGCGTGGCCACCGGCGTGCCGGAGGCGGGCGGCGCGGCGGGGGCCGGATCGGCGATCTCGTCGCGGCCGGTGGCCTCGGTGAACTTGTCGTCCTTCGGATCGGTCATCACTTCACCTCCTCGACGGGGGCATGGCAGGCGCGGCGCAGCATCGGATAGCCCTCGGCGGGCAGCAGCTCGGGCCGGATCGTCGGGCACGGCCCATGCGCCCAGGCGCAGCGCGGCGTGAAGGGGCAGCCTTTCGGCAGCCGGGTCATGTCCGGCGGCTCGCCGGCGATGGTCGAGAGCGTCTCGTCGTCGCGGTCGATCCGCGGCACGGCGCGCAACAGACCCAGCGTGTAGGGATGGGTCGGCCGCTCGAACAGCTGATCGGTCGGGCCGGTTTCCATCACCTGGCCGCCATACATCACCAGCGTCCGCTCGCAGGTGTCGGCGACGATGCCGAGGTCATGGGTGATCAGGATGATCGCGGTGCCGAACTCGGCCCGGATTTCGGCCATCAGCTCCATGATCTGCGCCTGCACCGTCACGTCGAGCGCGGTGGTCGGCTCGTCCGCGATCAGCAGGCGCGGCTGGCACAGAAGCGCCATGGCGATCATGATCCGCTGCCGCATCCCGCCCGAAAACTCGTGCGGGAACATGGTGATGCGGTTCTTGGCGTCGGGGATCTTCACCGCGTCGAGCATCTTGGTGGCCTCGGCGATCGCGTCGCGCTTGGTCATGCCCTTGTGCAGAGTCAGCACCTCGGCCATCTGCTCGGAAATCCGCATGTAGGGGTTGAGCGAGGTCATCGGGTCCTGGAAGATCATGCCGATCTCCTCGGACCGCACCCGGTTCAGTTCCTTCTGCTTGAGCTCCAGCAGGTTGCGCCCGTCGTAGCGGATCTGCCCGGTGGCGCGGCCGTTGCGCGCCAGGAGCCCCATCGCGGCAAAGGCGGTCTGGCTCTTGCCCGAGCCGCTCTCGCCGACGATGGCGAGGGTCTCGCCCTCCTCGATCGAGAAGGAGACGCCGTTGACGGCGTTCACCTCGCCATCGCCGGTGGTGAAGGTGACGCGCAGGTCTTCGATATCGAGAAGTGCCATCAGCGGTCCTTGGGATCGAGTGCGTCGCGCAGGCCGTCGCCGACGAAGAAGAAGGCGAACAGCGTGACCACGAAGAAGAACAGCGGGAAGGCAAGCTGCCAGATCACGCCGTATTGCATGTTGCTCGCGCCATTGGAGATCAGCGCGCCGAGCGAGGTGTTGGGCTCTTGGATGCCGAGGCCGAGGAAGCTGATGAAGCTCTCGGTGATGATCATCTGCGGCACCAGTAGGGTGGCGTAGACGATGACCAGACCGAGCAGGTTCGGCACGATGTGGCGCAGGATGATGGTCAGGGGCCGCACGCCGGTGGCGTGCGCCGCCTCGACGAATTCCTTGCCCTTGATGGTCAGGGTCTGGCCGCGCGCGATGCGCGACATGTCGAGCCAAGAGATCAGTCCGATGCCGATGAACAGCATCAGGATCGATCGGCCGAAGATGACCAGCATCAGGATCAGCACGAACATGTAGGGCACCGACATCAGGATATCGACGGTGCGCATCATCGCCCCGTCGGTCCGCCCGCCGGCATAACCCGCGATCGCGCCGTAGAGCGTGCCGACCACCACCGCGACGGCGGCGCCGACGATGCCGACCAGAAGCGAGATCCGCGTGCCCTGCACGGTGCGCGCATAGAGGTCGCGGCCGCTGGAATCGGTGCCGAAATAGTGGCCCGTCTCCAACGAGGGCACGCCCTGCGTCGCGTTCGAGCCGATCAGCGCGAAATCGACGTAGTCGGGTTCGTACTGCGCCAGGAAGCCGCCGAAGAAGGCGAAGATGCAGACCGCGATCAGCGCCACGAGACCGGCGACGGCGGCGCGGTTGCGCATGAAGCGGGTCCGCGCGTCCTGCCACAGCGAGCGGCCCTTCACCTCTGCCGCGGCATGCGCGTCGAGCAGGCGGTCGGCGGTGTCGGGATCGGGATTGAGCGACATGTGACCCCTCCTCAATAACGGATCTTCGGGTCGATCCAGGCGTAGAGCAGGTCGACCACGAGGTTGAACAGCACCGTCAGCACGCCGACCAGAATGGTGATCCCCATGATCACCGAGTAGTCGCGGTTGAAGGCGGAGTTGACGAAGAACTGCCCGATCCCACCGGTCGAGAAGAACACGTCGATGATCACCGAGCCGGTGATCATGCCGACGAAGGCGGGCCCGAGATAGGACAGCACCGGCAGCATCGTCGGCTTGAGCGCGTGGCGCAGGATGATGCGGCTGGTCGGCAGTCCCTTGGCGCGGGCCGTCCGGATGAAGCCGGCGTTCAGCACCTCGAGCATCGAGGAGCGGGTGATCCGTGCGATCGAGGCCATGTAGGAAGTCGACAACGCGATCACCGGCAGGATCACGTATTCGATCTGCCCGCCCTGCCAGCCGCCGCCCGGCAGCCAGCCGAGCCAGAGCGTGAAGACCAGCACCAGGATCGGCGCCATGACGAAGTTCGGCAGAACCTGTGCGCCGATCGAGATGCCGACGGCGAGGTAGTCGAGCCAGGAATTGTGCCGGATCGCCGCGGCGGCGCCGAGGGAGACGCCGACCACCAGCGCCACGATGAAGCTCCAGAACCCGTAGGTGAGCGTCACCGGGAAGCCCTGAGCGATCACGTCGTTGACGGTGCGGTCGCGGTACTGGAAGGAGGGCCCGAAGTCGAAATGCACGACGACGTTCCAGACATAGTCGAACATCTGCTTCCAGTAAGGCTGATCAAGACCGTAGCGGGCCTCGATGTTGGCCATCACCTGCGCGGGCAGCGGGCGCTCGGAATTGAACGGGCCGCCGGGGGCGGCATACATCAGCGCGAAGGAGATCACGATCAGCAGAAGCAGGGTCGGGATCGCGACCGCGACGCGCCTGAGGACATAATTCAGCATGGGGGATGATACCTCGGTTCCGCCTCGGGCGGAAATGGGTCGCGCCCCCCGCGAAGGCGGGAGGCGCGATGATCAATCAGGCCGGGATTACTCCGCGGCGACGCGGTAGAGGTCCTTGGCGTACCAGTTGTCCTGCGCGTTCTCGAGCGGGTAGCCCTTGATGGCGTCGTCCATCATGAACACCGTCGCGTAGTGGTAGATCGGCAGGATCGGGAACTCCTGGGTCAGGATCTCCTCGGCCTGGGTGTAGAGCGGCAGCGGATCCTCGGCGGTCTTCGCCTCGGCCAGCAGCCCGTCGTAATCGGCATTGTTGAAGCCCGAGTCGTTGTAGGACGACCCCGAGTCCATGATGTCGAGGAAGGACGACGCCTCGTTGTAGTCGGCACACCAGCCGGCACGGGCGATCTCGTAGTTCTTGTTGTGGCGCTCCTCGAGGAAGGTCTGCCACTCCATGTTGGCCATCGAGATCTCGACGCCCAGCGTCTGCTTCCACATCTGGCCGATCGCGGTGGCCACCTGCTTGTGCGACTCGGAGGTGTTGTAGAGCAGGTCGAAGGAGAGCGGCTCGCCATCCTTGCCGTAACCGGCCTCGGCCAGCAGTTCCTGCGCCTTGGCGTTGCGCTCCTGCTGGGTCATCTGCGCCGCCTCGACGGCGGGGACTTCGAAGCCAGCGGTGGCCCAGTGGGTCAGGGTGTAGGCCGGCTTCTGGCCGCCCGCGACGACGTTGTCGACGACCACGTCACGATCGATGGCGAGGTAGAGCGCCTCGCGCACCTTCGGATCCTTGAGCGCCTCGGGACCGGAGTCGGAAACGTTCAGGTTGTAGTAGTAGGTGCACAGGTTCGGCACCGAGATCGCCTGCGCGGGATACTCTTCCGCCAGACGCGGGAACTGGCCCGCGGGCACGTCGGTCTGGTCGAACTCGCCGGCGAGATAGCGGGTCAGCGCCTGGTTCTCGTCGTTGATGATGAGCGCCTTCACCTCTTCGATGATGACGTTCTCGGCGTCCCAGTACTCGGGGTTCTTCTTGAGCGTGATGTATTCCTGCGGGACGCGATCCTCGAGCACGTAGGCGCCGTTCGACACCATGTTGCCAGGCTGGGTCCAGGCGTCACCATGCTCTTCGATCACCGACTGCGGCACCGGGAAGGTGGTGGTGTGGGTCACCATCTGCGGGAAGTAGGGCAGCGGCTGCGACAGCGTCACCTCGAGGGTGTGGTCGTCCACGGCCTTCACGCCGAGCTCGGAGGGCTCCTTGTCGCCGGCGATCACCTCGTCGACATTGGCGATCTTCATCAGGCCCATGTACCACTGGTACTCGGAGGCGGTCGCCGGGTCGGCGGCGCGCTGCCAGGAGTAGACGAAGTCCTTCGCGGTCACCGGCTCGCCATTCGACCACTTGGCGTCGTCGCGCAGGGTGAAGGTATAGGTCATGCCGTCCTCGGAGACCTCGTAGCCGGTGGCCACGCCCGGCACCACTTCGCCCTTCTCGTCCTGGTTCATCAGGCCTTCGAACAGGTTGCGGCCGATCGCCGAGCCCTCGACATCCTCGATGAGGTTGGGGTCGATCGACGGGAATTCATCGAGCACGCGGTAGGTGAAGGTCTGGTCTGCGGCGAGCTTCTCCCCGGTCTCGGGGTGCTCCATCATCGCGTGACTCTCGGCATGGGCGGCGCCGGCAATGGCGATCAGCGCCGCACCGGCGAGAAGGCGGGTCTTCAAGGTCATGAGGTCATCCCTGTGTCTGAGGCGCGAGAGCTTCGCGCCGGATGGACGTCCGCCCTTTGCGGGCGTGGTTGTGGCACGATCCTTTTGCGACATGCCGCGCAATGCAAGACTTATCGGCGATTGACCAAGCGACATGGCAGGCGCCGGATTTCCGCAGCGTCAGTCAAGCATCTCGACGGATTGTTGATTTTCCGCCCCTTGCGAAGGCAGTTGATTGCCGGGGCGCGCCCGTTCCAGCAAGATCGCATCACTCCGGCAGGGTCTCGCTCCGCAAAACGTGACGACACGCCCTGCGAAGTTCGCCGCAAAGATGTCGGACGCCCCCTCCCCCCGGCCTGCATGAAAGCATAGGTTCGGGCCCGAAGGAGGCCTTGGCCATGCCCGACGATACCCCCGATTCCACCCTCGCCCTCGGTCGGCGCGAGGGCCTGCCGGACGCCCTGCGTGTACTGCTCGATGACTATCCGCGCGCCGGCTGGGAGGAGGATCCCGGCTTCGACGGGCTGGTGCGGTTCTGGCTGTCGAAGCACCTCGCGTTCCGCGAGATGCTGGCGATCCTCACCCGCGAGACCGAGGCCGCCGCCGATGGCGCCGATCCGGCCCGTTTCGCGGCCGTGCTGTCCCAGCTGGGCGGGCGGCTCGTCGGTGACCTGCACGGGCATCACGGCATCGAGGATGCGCATTACTTTCCGCGCCTCGCACGAATGGAGCCCCGGCTTGAGGCCGGCTTCGCCCTGCTCGACGGCGACCACCACGCGCTGGACGGCCATCTGGAGCGCTTCGTCGATGCGGCCAACGGGCTGATCGGCCAGGCGTCCGCCCCGGCTCGAATGCGCGGCGAGGCGGCGGGCTTCGCCGAACGGCTGTCGGGCTTCGAGGGCTTTCTCGACCGCCATCTCGTCGACGAGGAGGAACTGGTGGTGCCAGTCCTGCTTCGCCACGGTACGGGGGCGCTGGGATGATCGACAGGCTGGAGATGTTCCTTGCGCTGGCCAAGGCCAGGCATTTCGGCCGCGCCGCCGAGGCGATGGGCGTGACGCAACCGACGCTCTCGGCCGCGATCCGCCAACTCGAGGATCAGCTTGGCGTGATGCTGGTGCGGCGCGGCTCGCGCTTTCAGGGGCTGACGCCCGAGGGCGAGCGGGTGCTCGACTGGGCCCGGCGAATCTCCGGCGACGTGCGCGGTATGAAGGAAGAGCTGCGCGCCGCGCGCGAAGGGCTCACCGGGGTGCTGAGGCTGGCCGTCATCCCCACGGCGCTCGGCGCGGTGGCCCAGCTCACCGGACGTTTCGCCGCGGCGCATCCGGCGCTGCGCTTCTCCGTGCGTTCGGCCACCACCACTCAGCTTCTCGCCGCGATCGAGGATCACGAAGCCGATGCCGGGATCGGCTATCTCGACAACGAGCCGCTGGGTCGTGTCGTCACAGTCCCGCTCTATACCGAGCGCTACGTCGCGGTGATGCGGCGCGACGCGTCGCTCGCCGAGCGGTCGCGGCTGCGCTGGGCCGATCTCGCCGGGGCTGATCTGTGCCTGCTGACGCCCGACATGCAGAACCGCCGGATCATCGCAGGCCACCTCGCCGCCGCCGGTGTCGCGGCGGAGCCGAGGATCGAGACCAACTCGACCATCGTGCTGATTTCCCACGTGCTGAATTCGGGCTGGATCACCATCCTGCCCGAACGGGCGGCGGCGATCTTTCTGCAGGGCCAGCCATTGGTCGCGCGGCCGCTTGGCGCGCCCGATGCGGCGCATGAGATCGGGCTGATCGCCCCGTGGCGCGAGCCGCACACGCCACTGTTGTCGGCGCTGCTGGCCGAGGCGAAGCGCTTCGACCGGGATTGATAGGATCTCTCTATCGCGGCACGGAATAGCGATATTGATCCGGGGCGTGAGCATGCAGTTGTATGCGCGGACGACTCGAGGAGGAGCCAGCCGATGCCGACACCGCCAGCCCCCGTCGATCTGGAGGCGCGCCTTGGGGCGATCCTCGCGGATCACGCGACCTTCGAAGGGCCGCTTCTGCCGATCCTGCACGCGGTGCAGGCCGAATGGGGCTACGTGCCGCAGGAAGCGCTGCCGATCATCGCCGAGGGGCTGAACATCAGCCGCGCCGAGGTGCATGGCGTGGTCAGCTTCTACCATGACTTCCGCGAGGAACCGGCGGGCCGCCACATGGTCAAGATCTGCCGCGCCGAGGCCTGCCAGGCCCGCGGCGGTCACGGCGTCGAGGCTGCGGCCAAGGCCCGGCTCGGCGTCGACTGGCACGGCACCACCGCCGATGGCGGCGTGACGCTTGAGCCGGTCTACTGCCTCGGTCTTTGCGCCACCGGCCCCGCCGCGATGATCGACGGCCGCGTCGTGGCGCGCGTCGACGAAAAGCGGCTCGAGACCCTGCTCACGGAGGTCGGCGCATGAGCAAGCTGAAGATCTACGTCCCCCGCGACGCTGCCGCGCTCGCGGTTGATGCCGAAAAGGTGGCTGAGGCGGTTTTCGCCGAGGCGAAGATCCGCGAGATCGAGGTCGAGCTCATCCGCAACGGCTCGCGCGGGATGCTCTGGCTGGAGCCGATGGTCGAGGTCGAGAAGGACGGCGTCCGCCATGCCTTCGGCCCGGTGACGCCGCATGACGTCGAGGCGCTCTTCGACGCCGATTGGGGCAAGCACGCGTTGGCCCTCGGTCCGACCGAGGAGATCGACTGGATGAAGCGGCAGACCCGCCTCACCTTTGCCCGCGTCGGCGTCATCGATCCGCTCTCCCTCGATGCCTACGAGGCGCATGGCGGCCTCAAGGGTCTGCGCCGGGCGCTCGGCATGACCGGTACCGAGATGATCGACGAGATGAAGGAATCGGGCCTGCGCGGTCGCGGCGGCGCCGGTTTCCCGACCGGAATTAAGTGGGACACGGTGCGGCTTGCTCCCGCCTCGCAGAAATACATTGTCGCGAATGCCGACGAGGGCGATTCCGGCACCTTCGCCGACCGCATGCTGATGGAGGGCGACCCCTTCAGCCTGATCGAGGGCATGGCGATCGCCGGCATCTGCGTCGGCGCGACCAAGGGCTACATCTATCTGCGCTCGGAATATCCCGAGGCGATCCACACCATGAACGAGGCGATCCGCATCGCCCGCGCGCGCGGTGTGCTCGGCGCGTCGGTGCTTGGCTCCGACTTCGCCTATGACATGGAGGTCCGCGTCGGCGCGGGCGCCTATGTCTGCGGCGAGGAGACCTCGCTTCTCAACAGCCTCGAGGGCAAGCGCGGCGTCGTGCGTGCCAAGCCGCCCCTTCCGGCGATCGAAGGCTTCCTCGGCAAGCCGACCGTGGTCAACAACATCATCTCGCTCGGCACCGTGCCGGTGATCTTCGAAAAGGGCGCGGCGCATTACCGCGATTTCGGTCTGGGGCGCTCGCGCGGCACCATCCCGATTCAGATCGCGGGCAACGTGAAGTTCGGCGGGCTGTTCGAGACCGCCTTCGGCACGAGCTTGGGCGCGCTGGTCGACGAGATCGGCGGCGGCACGGCAACAGGCCGCCCGGTCAAGGCGGTTCAGGTCGGCGGCCCGCTGGGCGCCTACTTCCCCCGCTCCAAGTTCGACACGCCCTTCGGCTACGAGGAGTTCGACGGCCAGGGCGGCCTTATCGGCCATGCCGGCGTGGTGGTGTTCGACGACACCGCCGACATGCTCGGCATGGCGCGCTTCGCAATGGAGTTCTGCGCGGTCGAGAGCTGCGGCAAGTGCACGCCCTGCCGGATCGGCGCGGTGCGCGGCGTCGAGACGGTCGACCGGATCGCCCGCGGCGATGCCTCGGCGATCCCGCTGCTGACGGATCTTTGTGATACCATGAAGGACGGCTCGCTCTGTGCGCTCGGGGGCTTCACCCCCTACCCCGTGATGTCGGCGCTCACGCATTTCCCCGACGATTTCCATGCCAACGCCAAGGAGGCTGCGGAATGAAGGACTTTCTGATCCCCTTCGACGGACCGGGCGGCACCGGGCTGCACGACGACCGCGACATGGGCACGCCCGCCTCGACCTCCACCAGCATGGTGACGTTGAGCATCGACGGCTTCGAGGTGACGGTGCCCGAGGGCACGAGCGTGATGCGCGCCTCCGCCGAGCTCGGCATCGAAGTGCCGAAACTCTGCGCCTCGGACAACATGGCCGCCTTCGGCTCCTGCCGGCTTTGCGTGGTCGAGATCGAGGGCCGTCGCGGCACTCCCGCCTCCTGCACCACCCCGGTGGCCGAGGGCATGGTGGCCCACACCCAGACCTCCAAGATCAAGAAGCTCCGCAAGGGGGTGATGGAGCTCTACATCTCCGATCACCCGCTCGACTGCCTGACCTGCGGCGCCAACGGTGATTGCGAGCTTCAGGACATGGCCGGCGCTGTGGGCCTGCGCGACGTGCGCTACACGCCCGGCGACAACCACTACGATCCCTCGGGCACCGGTGCGCGCTCCCAGGCAGAGGCGCGGCTGCGCCAGCCGGTGGGCATCAACAACCCGCAGTTCATCCCCAAGGATGACAGCAACCCCTACTTCACCTACGACCCCTCCAAATGCATCGTCTGCTCGCGCTGCGTGCGGGCCTGCGAGGAGGTTCAGGGCACCTTCGCGCTGACCATCGAGGGCCGTGGCTTCGACAGCCGGGTTTCAGCAGGCACCAAGCTCGACGACTTCATGACCTCGGACTGCGTGTCCTGCGGCGCCTGCGTGCAGGCCTGCCCGACCGCGACGCTGCAGGAGAAGTCGGTGATCGAGATCGGCACGCCCGACCGCGCCGTCGTCACCACCTGCGCCTATTGCGGCGTCGGCTGTTCGTTCAAGGCCGAGATGCGCGGCGACGAGCTTGTGCGCATGACCCCCTACAAGCACGGCAAGGCCAACCGCGGTCATAGCTGCGTCAAGGGCCGCTTCGCCTATGGCTATGCCGCGCACAAGGATCGCATCCTCAACCCGATGATCCGCGACAGCATCGACCAGCCCTGGAAAGAGGTGTCCTGGGACGAGGCCATCGGCTTTGCCGCTTCGAGGATGCGCGGCATCCAGGAGCAGTACGGCAAGAAGTCGATCGGCGTGATCACCTCGTCGCGCTGCACCAACGAGGAGACCTACCTCGTCCAGAAGATGGCCCGCGCCGTCTTCGGCAACAACAACACCGATACCTGTGCCCGCGTCTGCCACTCGCCGACCGGCTACGGCCTCGGCCAGACCTACGGCACTTCGGCAGGTACGCAGGATTTCGACTCGGTTGAGGATACCGATATCGTCATGGTGATCGGCGCCAACCCGACCGACGGCCATCCGGTCTTCGCCAGCCGCCTCAAGAAACGGCTGCGCGAGGGCGCGAAGCTGATCGTCGTCGACCCGCGCCGGATCGACCTCGTCAAGTCGCCGCATGTCGAAGCCGCGCATCACCTTGCGCTGCGGCCGGGCACCAACGTCGCGATCGTCACCGCCATGGCGCATGTGATCGTGACCGAAGGCCTCTACGACGAGGAATTCATCCGCACCCGCTGCGACTGGGAGGAATTCCAGGACTACGTCGAGTTCGTGGCCGAAGATCGTCACGCGCCCGAGGCGGTCGAGATGCTGACCGGGGTCCCGGCCGAGGAGCTGCGCCGCGCGGCCCGTCTCTATGCGACTGGGGGCAACGGCGCGATCTATTATGGTCTCGGCGTGACCGAGCACAGCCAGGGTTCGACCACCGTCATCGGCATCGCCAACCTTGCCATGCTGACCGGCAATATCGGTCGTCGCGGCGTCGGCGTGAACCCGCTGCGCGGCCAGAACAACGTGCAGGGCTCCTGCGACATGGGAAGCTTCCCGCACGAGCTTCCGGGCTACCGGCACGTCTCGGGCTCTGAGGTCCGCGAGGTGTTCGAGAGCCTGTGGAACGTCAAGCTCGACAGCGAGCCGGGCCTGCGCATTCCCAACATGCTCGATGCCGCCGTCGACGGTACCTTCAAGGGCCTCTACTGCCAGGGCGAGGACATCCTGCAGTCCGACCCCGACACCAAGCACGTGGCGGCGGGCCTGGCGGCGATGGAATGCGTGATCGTGCAGGACCTGTTCCTGAACGAGACCGCGAACTACGCGCATGTCTTCCTGCCCGGCTCGACCTTCCTCGAGAAGGATGGCACCTTCACCAACGCCGAGCGCCGCATCAACCGCGTGCGCAAGGTCATGGCCCCGAAGAACGGCTATGCCGACTGGGAGGTGACGCAGTTGCTGGCGAACGCGATGGGTGGCGGGTGGACCTATACCCACCCCGCGCAGATCATGGCCGAGATCGCGGCGACGACGCCGAGCTTCGCCAATGTCAGCTACGAGCTTCTGGAGGAGAAGGGCTCGGTGCAGTGGCCCTGCAACGACGCTTCGCCCGAGGGCACGCCGCTCATGCATATCGACGGCTTCGTGCGCGGTCGCGGGCGGTTCATCCGCACCGAATACGTGGCGACCGACGAGAAGACCGGCCCGCGCTTCCCGCTGCTGCTCACCACCGGGCGGATCCTGTCGCAGTACAACGTGGGCGCACAGACGCGCCGCACAGAGAACTCGCGCTGGCATGAAGAGGACGTGCTGGAGATCCACCCGCACGACGCCGAGACCCGTGGCGTGCGCGATGGCGACTATGTGCGCCTCGCCTCGCGTTCGGGCGAGACCAGCCTGCGGGCGCTGATCACCGACCGGGTCAGCCCCGGCGTGGTCTACACCACCTTCCACCACCCGACGACGCAGGCCAACGTCATCACCACCGACTTCTCGGACTGGGCGACCAACTGCCCGGAATACAAGGTGACGGCGGTGCAGGTGAGCCCGTCGAACGGCCCCTCCGAGTGGCAGCAGGACTACGACGCGCAGGCCGAGCAATCGCGCCGCATCCTGCCGGCGGCGGAATGAGCGAGGGGCTGCATCCCTACAAACGGGTTGCGGCCCATGACACGGGGGCGGCCTCCGCCCTCGTGTCGCTGCCCGAGGAGACCCCCGTGGCGGTGGTCTACAACGGCTCGACCCAGGCGGTGATGATGACCACCCCCGCTGATATCGACGATTTCGCGCGCGGCTTCACGATCACCGAGGGCTTCGCCGCGGCGAGCGAGATCGGCGATGTCGAGATCGTCCGCCAGCCCGTGGGCATCGAGGCCCGGATCTGGCTGCCCGAGGAGAAGCAGGCCGCGCTCGACGCGCGCCGCCGCGCGCAGGTCGGTCCCGTCGGCTGCGGGCTGTGCGGCATCGACAGCCTCGCGCAGGCTGCGCGCGAGGTGCCACGCGTCCCCGCCTCCGACCTCGTATTGGCCCCCTCCGAGATCGGCGAGGCGCTCGACGCATTGCGGGCGTTGCAGCCGCTGCATGATGAAACCCGCGCCGTTCACGCAGCGGGCTTCTACGTGCCGGGCCAGGGGATCGTGCTGGCCCGCGAGGATGTCGGCCGTCACAACGCGCTCGACAAGCTGGCGGGCGCCATGGCCGCCGCCGGCACCGATCCGGCTTCGGGCGGGGTGGTGCTGACCTCGCGCCTGTCGCTCGAAATGGTGCAGAAGACCGCGATGATCGGCGCGCCGGTCATGCTCTCGGTCTCGCAACCCACGGCCACCGCCGTCGCCCTGGCCGAAACGGCGGGCATCGCGCTGGTCACCCGCAACCGCCACGGCACCCGCATCTTTACCCATCACGCCCGCATAGGGAGCGCCCATGTCCTCTAGAACCACCGGCGAAAAGCTCGTCTACATGGCGAACCAGATCGCCACCTTCTTCGAAAGCCAGGCCGAGGGCACCCGTGCCGAGCGGGTGGCCGAGCATCTGCGCAGCTTCTGGGAGCCGCGGATGCGCGACAAGCTCTTCGCGATGATGGACAATGGCGAGGCCGATGGCCTGACCCCTCTCGCCCGCCGCGGCGCGGAGATCTGGCGCGAGTTCGGCAAGGCCGTCCTCGCCCATTCCGAGGAAGAGTGATCTCACTCCCTCGATCCATTTCCTGACATTACGCCGTCGAAACGGGAGGCCCGGGCAAGGCACGGGGCCTCTCGCGCGGCATGGGTCGCAGGTCCGGCGCAGCCGGTAGAACGGCTCGGCGATGAGCCCGCCTCAGCCCTTCTTGGCGCGGTAGATCCCTTCGGGCAGGTGCAGCGCCGCGCCCAGCTCGCGCGCCTGATGCAGCGAGAGGGTGATCCGCACCACCGCGTCGCGCCGGGGATCATATTGCTCCACCGTCACGCAATCCTCGAAGGCGCAGACGGTGACGTCTTCCTGCAGATTGACCCCACCCTCGTCAACGAGGGTGACCACAGTAGCGTCGAAATCGTGCTCGATGGTAAACATGGGTTCAGCCTAGGCCTGTCCGGGACATCGCGCAAGCGCGCCCGGCGGCGGCATGCCGATCGCGTGAGCGGTGCCCTGCCGGGGCTGGCCGCGCCGGGGGGCGACAGCTAGGATCGGGCCCAAGTGCTTCACGACCAAGCGGAACCTCGCCTCGATGCTGTCACGCCTTTCTCCCTTCGCCCTCGTTGCGGCCCTCGGGCTGTCGGCATGCGCCCCGCCGGTGGTTGTTGCCACCGGTCCGCAGCGGACCACCACCGTCACCGGCCCCGCCCTGCCCCGCTCGACCCCGGCGGAGGTCACGATCTCCAAGGGGCCGGGCCCGGTCTCCAACCCCGAAGCCGCGCGCTCGGCCGCGCGCAACTTCGTGCAGGTGGTCGAACGGCTCGAGCCGGTGGCCGAGCAGGTCTGCCGCGCAAACGCGCCCAACCTTGACTGCGATTTCCGAATCGTCGTCGATGACCGTCCCGGCCAGCCGGCCAACGCCTTTCAGACCCGCGACGCGCGCGGGCGGCCGCTCTTGGCCTTCACGGTGGCGCTGCTGGGCGAGGTGCAGAACGCGGACGAGCTGGCCTTCGTGCTGAGCCACGAGGCGGCGCATCACATCGCCGGCCATCTCGACCGGCAAAGCCGCAACGCCACGATCGGCGCCACCGTGTTCGGACAGCTCGCCGGCGGCCTCGCGGGCGGCAATGAGGGGCTGGTACGCACCGCGCAGCAGATCGGCGCGGGCGTCGGTGCGCGCAGCTACTCCAAGGATTTCGAGCTGGAAGCCGACGCGCTGGGCGCGACCATCGCCCAGCGGGCGGGCTATGACGCGGTCAAGGGCGCCCAGTTCTTCCTGCGAATTCCCGATCCGGGCGACCGACTGCTGGGCACCCACCCGCCGAACTCCCAGCGCATGGAGATCGTCCGGCGCACCGTCGCCGGGCTCTGAGCGACCCGCTCGGGGTGCTCAGCCGAGCACCCCGAGCGCGATCGCGGCGAAGAAGCAGCCCGAGGCGACCAGCACGAAGCCGTGCCAGATCGCGTTCGAGAATTTCAGCGCCTCCCACAGGAAGAACACCACCCCGGCCGAGTAGAGCAGCCCGCCGATCACCACCAGCGCGGTCGAGGCCACCGGCAGCGTCGCCGCGATCGACCAGACCAGGGCAAGGCTGAGCCAGCCCATGAGGAGGTAGAGCACGGTGCCGAGACGCCCCGGGCTCTGCCAGAAGAACAGCTTGGCCACCGCGCCGCCCAGCGCCAGGGTCCAGACCAGCGCCAGCACGCCATAGGCGAAGGCCGATCCGATCAGCACCACGAGCGGCGTGTAGGTGCCCGCGATCTTGAGATAGATCGCCGCGTGGTCGATCCGGCGCAGTATCGGGCGCATCCCGGTCCAGGGCGTCATGTGATAGAAGGCCGAGGCCGTGAAGGTGGCGATCAGCGCACCGCCATAGACGGCGACGGCGGCGATCCGGTCGGCTCGCGCCTCGACCGCGAGTGTCGCGAAGACAATCAAGAGAACCGCCCCCGTCAATGCGAAGCCCACGCCAAGGGCGTGGATCACGCCATCGGCGATCCGCTCGGAACGGGCATAGGCGGGATAGTCTTGATGTTTCGGTGTCATGGACGTCGATCTAGCGCATCGGTACGCCGGCGAAAGGGGGATCTTCGGTGTTGTGACCAACCGATGTCGTGTGACTTGGCTTCCCCCACGTCGCGCGCCATCTTTGATGAAACGATCGGGACGGGAAGATGCGCGAACATTACGAACGGCTGCGGATGCGCGCGGTCTGGTCCTGGCAGGGTCTGCGCCACATCTGGACCACCGAGGGCAGCCTGCACCAGTGGATGTGGGCCAACATCGTCTCGGCGCTGCTGGCCTTCGTGCTGCCAATCTCGGCGGGCGAGCGCGGCATGCTGCTAATGGGCGGGGTGATGGTGCTGGCCTTCGAATGCCTCAACACCGCGATCGAGCGGGTGGTCGACGATGTCGGCGAGGAGCGGCGCGCGCTCGCCAAGCAGGCCAAGGATTCGGGATCGGCGGCCGTTGCCGTGGCCGGGACCGCCGTCGGGCTGGCCTGGCTGTGCGTGCTCGGCGGGCTGGTGTTCTAGCGTCGGGACGCGATGGTGATGTCGGGGGCCTCGGTCACGCCCGCCGCGCCCATCGCCTCCTTGAGTTCCGGCATCGACAGGAAGTCCTGCGCGTCCGACAGGCTGGCGAAGCGATGCAGCACGGTCACCCGGGTCTCGTCGTCGGGATCGACGAAGACCTCGGCCCCGGTGACGCCGTGGCGGCGCCGCTGCGGTTCGAAGTCGTCGTAACCCCGACGCCAGGTGGCGTAGTCGGCCACGGTGTGGCGGATCACCACCAGCACCTCGCCCAGATCACTCATGAAACACTCCTCCCGCGGACCGACCCGCCTTTGCTTACGCTAGGTAAGTGGGCTCTACCGTGTCAAGCAGTCGGGCGGTACATGCATAAGGCCGCCCTCCTCGAAGGCGGCCTGTTTGCGCGCGCGGAGGCTATACCTCAGCTCTCGGGCGGCAGCACCCGCAGCCGCAGCTCGCGCAGCTGTTCGTTGCTGGGCTCGGAGGGCGCGTTCATCATCAGATCCTCGGCCCGCTGGTTCATCGGGAAGAGGATGACCTCGCGGATGTTGGCCTCGTCGGCCAGCAGCATCACCACCCGGTCGATCCCGGCCGCGCAGCCGCCATGCGGCGGGGCGCCGTACTGGAACGCGTTGACCATGCCGCCGAAGCGCTTCTTCACCTCGTCTTCGCCATAGCCGGCCAGCTCGAACGCCTTGAACATGATCTCCGGCTTGTGGTTCCGGATCGCGCCCGAGATCAGCTCGTAGCCGTTGCAGGCGAGGTCGTACTGGTAGCCCAGCACTTGAAGCGGATCGCCCTGCAGCGCCTCCATGCCGCCCTGCGGCATCGAGAACGGGTTGTGGGAGAAGTCGATCCGGCCCTCGTCGTCCTTCTCGTACATCGGGAAATCGACGATCCAGGCAAAGGCGAAGCGATCGGTCTCGGTCAGACCCAGCTCCTCGCCGATCACCACGCGGGCGCGGCCGGCGACGCGCTCGAAGGCCTCGGGCTTGCCGCCCAAGAAGAAGGCCGCGTCACCGACGCCAAGTCCCAGTTGCTGACGGATCGCCTCGGTGCGCTCGGGCCCGATGTTCTTGGCGAGCGGGCCGGCGGCTTCCATGCCGCCCTCGGCCTCGCGCCAGAAGATGTAGCCCATGCCCGGAAGACCTTCCTTCTGGGCGAAGGCGTTCATCCGGTCGCAGAACTTGCGCGAGCCGCCCTTGGGCGCGGGGATGGCGCGGATCTGGGTGCCGTCCTGCTCCAGCAGCTTGGCGAAGATCGCGAAGCCCGAGCCTTTGAAATGCTCGGACACGTCCTGCATCTTGATCGGGTTGCGCAGGTCCGGCTTGTCGGTGCCGTACCACAGCGCCGCGTCCTTGTAGGAGATCAACGGCCATTCGCTGTCGACCTTCCGGCCGCCGCCGAACTCCTCGAAGATGCCCTGCATCACCGGCTGGATCGTGTCGAACACGTCCTGCTGCTCGACGAAGCTCATCTCCATGTCGAGCTGGTAGAAATCGGTGGGCGAGCGGTCGGCGCGCGGGTCTTCGTCACGGAAGCAGGGCGCGATCTGGAAATACTTGTCGAAGCCCGACACCATCAGCAGCTGCTTGAACTGCTGCGGTGCCTGCGGCAGCGCGTAGAACTTGCCCGGGTGCAAGCGCGACGGCACGAGGAAGTCGCGCGCGCCCTCGGGGGAGGAGGCGGTGATGATCGGCGTCTGGTACTCGCGGAAGTTCTGGTCCCACATCCGCTGGCGGATCGAGCGCACCACGTCCGAGCGCAGCGTCATGTTCGCCTGCATCGCTTCGCGGCGCAGGTCGAGATAGCGATACTTGAGACGCGTCTCCTCGGGGTACTCCTGATCGCCGAAGACCTGCAGCGGCAGCTCCTTGGAGGCACCGAGCACCTCGACCCCGCGCACGAAGACCTCGATCTCGCCGGTCGGCAGCTTGGGGTTCACCAGCTCGGGCGCGCGGGCCTTCACCTCGCCGTCGATGCGGATGCACCATTCCGAGCGCAGCTTCTCGACCTCGGAGAAGGCCGCGCTGTCGGGATCGCACAGCACCTGCGTCACGCCGTAATGGTCGCGCAGGTCGATGAACAGGATGCCGCCGTGATCGCGGATCCGATGCACCCAGCCCGACAGCCGGACGGTATCGCCGACATTGTCACGGGTCAGGGCGGCGCAGGTATGGGTGCGGTAGGCGTGCATTCTTGGTCCCTTTCGGCGGGTGTCGCGCCGATACACCGGGTTGGGACCTCGATGTCAAGCGAGCCGGGGGGTCAGGTCGCGACCAGCTGCGCCGGGATCGCCCCCCGGAGCGCGTTGCCCATCTCGAAGCGCCTGCCCTCGATGTCCTCGGGGCGCAGCACCGCCTCGCGCCAGCCTTGCCCCAGCCGTTCGGCGCGCAGCACCCCCGGCAACAGCCCGCAGGAGAGCGCAGGGGTCCTTCCGTCGACGAAGAGGTTGGTGATGGTGCCCTCGCAGACTTCCCCCCTCCCGTTCAGGAACAGCCACTCGTCCACCCCGTCCGGCAGAGCCGCACGCGCCGCGTCGTAGAGCGTACGCCGCGTGGTCTTGCGGTAGAGCCACGGATCCGACGGGTCGAGCCGTTCGGGATGGATCGCCACGCGCCACTCGGGCGGGTTCGGCCCCAGCGGCGCGGTGGTCAGCTCGAGCCCGCCCGCATGATCGAGCGTGAGGCGGCATCGCAGCGGCGTCTCCGGTGCGAGGTCGAGCAGCGCCGCCGCCCGCGCCCGGTCGAAGGGGTAGCCCAGCGCCAGTGCCGTTCCCGCCATCCGGTCGAGATGCGCCTCGCGCCGGTGCGCGCCCACGCCTGGATGGGCGCCCAACGTCTCTATGATCTTGGGCAGGGTTTCGGACGGCATCGCGGCTCCTTGCCTGTCTGGGAATATGGTGCGGCCGGTCAGCGTTCAGGGCAACAGGCGCGCGAAGCGGGTCTTCCACAACGCCTCGTCCCATTCCGAGGCCGCCTCGCTGTCCCAGACGATGCCGCCTCCGGCATTGAGCGTGGCGCGGCCCGCCTCCACCGTCAGCGTCCGGATCGCGACGTTGAACGAGGCGCGGCCATCCGGCGCCGCCCAGCCGATCGCGCCGCAATAGGCGTCGCGCGGCCAAGGCTCCAGTTCGCGGATGATCTCCATCGCCCTGAGCTTCGGCGCGCCGGTGATCGAGCCGCAGGGAAACAGCGCGGCGAGGATCGCCCCGAGCCCCGCGCCGGGACGCAGCCGCGCGGTGACGTGGCTCACCATCTGGTGGACCGTGGCATAGGTCTCGATCTCGAACAGCTTGGGCACCGCTACCGAGCCGGGCACCGCAACGCGGCTCAGATCGTTCCGGAGCAGGTCGACGATCATCAGGTTCTCGGCCCGGTTCTTTTCGTCCGAGGCGAGAAAGGCGCGATGCGCCGCGTCCTCGGCCTCGGTCGCGCCGCGCGGACGTGTGCCCTTCATCGGCCGGGTTTCGATTCCCCCTGCCCCGTCGGTGGCGAAGAACAGCTCGGGCGAGCGCGAGATCAGCGCGGGCCCGCCCTCCTGTTCGACCAGCGCGCCATGCGCGACCCGCTGGCCCCGCGCCAGCGCGGCGAACAAGGCCTCGGGGCTCCCCGAACACTCGGCGTCGAGCGGAAATGTCAGGTTCGCCTGGTAGATGTCGCCCGCCGCGATGTAGCCGCGCACCTGCGCCAGCGCCCGGGCGTGGTCGGCAGCCTGCCAGCGCGGCTTGACCGGGCCCAGCGTAGCGGGGCCCGGCGCAGGCGCCCAGGCGTCGGGGCCATCGGGATAGACACCGAAGCGCAGCAGCGGCAGGCGACGCCCCTCCGGCATCAGCGGCAGCAGGCGACGTTCGAAGGCATAGCCCAGCTCGTAGCTGGCATATCCCGCCAGCCACGCCCCCTCGGCCCGCGCTGCCTCGAGCGCGAGCAGCGCCGGCACCACCCCCTCGGGCCGCCAGGCCTCGATCAGGCGGCGCGGCCGGGAAAAGATCGCGCCCTGCCCGTCGGGACCGCTGTCGAAGCCTATCCGCATGCTGTTCCACATCCTTTCGCACCGTTTCGATACATCGCGCGGGCCGCGCGCGACAGGGGGCGGACGATTGCTTTCCCTCGGGGGACCATGGGGCCTTGCGTCGAGGCCGCCCATGTCTATAACCGCGACGATTTGCGCGCCCGCCTCCCCCGGGCGCCTTCAAAAGCGCGAGGGTCCCATGCCGAAGAGAACCGATATCAACTCGATCATGATCATCGGCGCGGGGCCGATCGTCATCGGCCAGGCCTGCGAGTTCGACTACTCCGGCGCCCAGGCCTGCAAGGCGCTGCGCGAAGAGGGTTACCGGGTCATCCTGGTCAACTCCAACCCGGCGACGATCATGACCGATCCCGGCCTCGCCGACGCCACCTATATCGAGCCGATCACCCCAGAAGTCGTCGCCAAGATCATCGAGAAGGAGCGCCCCGACGCGCTGCTGCCCACCATGGGCGGTCAGACCGGCCTGAACACCTCGCTCGCCCTCGCCGACATGGGCGTGCTCGAGAAGTTCGGCGTCGAGATGATCGGTGCGCGGCGCGAAGCCATCGAGATGGCCGAGGACCGCAAGCTGTTCCGCGAGGCGATGGACCGGATCGGGCTGGAAAACCCCAAGGCAACCATCGTCACCGCGCCGAAGCTGCCCAACGGCAAGCGCGACCTCAACGCCGGCGTCAGCAGCGCCATCGAGGCGCTGGAGGAGATCGGCCTGCCGGCGATCATCCGCCCCGCCTTCACCCTCGGCGGCACCGGGGGCGGCGTGGCCTATAACCGCGCCGAGTACGAGCATTACTGCCGCACCGGCATGGACGCTTCGCCGGTGGGCCAGATCCTCGTCGACGAGAGCCTGCTGGGCTGGAAGGAATACGAGATGGAAGTCGTGCGCGACCGCGCCGACAACGCCATCATCGTCTGCTCGATCGAGAACGTCGACCCGATGGGCGTGCATACCGGCGATTCGATCACCGTCGCGCCGGCGCTCACCCTGACCGACCGCGAGTACCAGCACATGCGCAACGGCTCGATCGCCGTGCTGCGCGAGATCGGCGTCGAAACCGGCGGCTCGAACGTGCAATGGGCGGTGAACCCTGCCGATGGCCGCATGGTCGTGATCGAGATGAACCCGCGCGTCTCGCGCTCCTCGGCGCTGGCCTCCAAGGCCACCGGCTTCCCGATCGCCAAGATCGCGGCCAAGCTCGCCGTGGGCTACACGCTCGACGAGCTCGACAACGACATCACCAAGGTGACCCCGGCGAGCTTCGAGCCGACCATCGACTACGTCGTCACCAAGATCCCGCGCTTCGCCTTCGAGAAGTTCCCCGGCTCCGAGCCGCATCTGACCACCGCGATGAAGTCGGTGGGCGAGGCCATGGCGATCGGCCGGACCTTCCACGAATCGATGCAGAAGGCGCTGGCCTCGATGGAGACCGGGCTGACCGGCTTCGACGAGATCGAGATCGCCGGCGCGCCTGACAAGGCGGCGATCACCAAGGCGCTGTCCAAGACCACCCCTGACCGGATCCGGGTCATCGCCCAGGCGATGCGCGAGGGGCTGTCGAACGACGAGATCCAGGCCGTGACCAAGTTCGACCCGTGGTTCCTGGCGCGCATCCGCGAGATCGTCGAGACCGAGAACGAGATCCGCAAGGACGGCCTGCCCACCACCGAGGAAGGCCTGCGTCACCTCAAGATGATGGGCTTCACCGATGCCCGCCTCGCCGCGCTCACCGGGCGCGACGAGGACAATGTCCGCCGCGCCCGCCGCAATCTCGGCGTCACCGCGGTGTTCAAGCGGATCGATACCTGCGCGGCCGAGTTCGAGGCCCAGACGCCCTACATGTACTCGACCTACGAATCCCCCGTCATGGGCGAGGTCGAGGACGAGGCGCGCCCCTCGGATCGCAAGAAGGTGGTGATCCTCGGCGGCGGCCCGAACCGGATCGGCCAGGGCATCGAGTTCGACTATTGCTGCTGTCACGCCTGCTTCGCGCTGTCGGATGCGGGCTACGAAACCATCATGGTCAACTGCAACCCCGAGACCGTCTCCACCGATTACGACACCTCGGACCGGCTCTACTTCGAGCCGCTCACCTTCGAGCACGTGATGGAGATCCTGCGGGTCGAGCAGGAAAAGGGCACGCTGCACGGCGTGATCGTGCAGTTCGGCGGCCAGACCCCGCTCAAGCTCGCCAACGCGCTGCATGACGAGGGCATCCCGATCCTCGGCACCACCCCCGACGCGATCGACCTCGCCGAGGACCGCGAGCGGTTCCAGGACCTGGTGAACCGTCTGGGCCTCAAGCAGCCGGTCAACGGCATCGCCTCGACCGACCAGCAGGCCATCGACATCGCCGACAGCATCGGCTTCCCGCTGGTGATCCGTCCCTCCTACGTGCTGGGCGGCCGTGCCATGGAGATCGTCCGCGACATGGACCATCTCAAGCGCTACATCCGCAACGCCGTCGTCGTCTCGGGCGACAGCCCGGTGCTGCTCGACAGCTACCTGTCGGGCGCGACCGAGGTGGACGTCGATGCGCTCTGCGACGGCGAACAGGTCCACGTCGCCGGCATCATGCAGCACATCGAAGAGGCCGGCGTGCATTCGGGCGACAGCGCCTGCTGCCTGCCGCCGCATTCGCTGAGCGAGGAGATCCAGGCCGAGATCCGGCGCCAGACCGAAGCGCTGGCCAAGGCGCTGGGCGTGGTCGGCCTGATGAACGTGCAGTTCGCGGTCAAGGATGACGAGGTTTACCTGATCGAGGTCAACCCGCGCGCCTCGCGCACCGTGCCCTTCGTCGCCAAGGCGACCGACAGCGCCATCGCCTCGATCGCCGCGCGGCTCATGGCAGGCGAGAAGCTCTCCGCCTTCCCGTTCCGCCCGGCCTACGAGAATGTCGATTACGACAGCGACCTGCCCTATGCCGACCCGATGACGCTGGCCGACCCGAACATGCCGTGGTTCTCGGTCAAGGAGGCGGTGCTGCCCTTCGCCCGCTTCCCGGGCGTCGACACCATCCTCGGGCCGGAGATGCGCTCCACCGGCGAGGTGATGGGCTGGGACCGCAGCTTCGCGCTGGCCTTTCTCAAGGCGCAGATGGGCGCGGGCACGGATCTTCCGCGCGAGGGGCGCGTCTTCCTGTCGATCCGCGACGCCGACAAGACCCCGGCCATGGCCGAGGCGGCGCGCACGGTGATCGGCCTCGGCCTGACCATCCTCGCCACCCGCGGCACGCTGGCCTGGCTCAAGGAGAACGGGATCGAGGCGGAGCTGGTGAACAAGCTCTACGAGGGCGGGCTCACCATCGTCGACCGGCTCAAGGACGGCCATGTCGCGCTGGTGATGAACACCACCGAGGGCGCGCAGGCGATCGAGGACAGCCGCGACATCCGCTCGGCGGCGCTGCATGCCAAGATCCCCTACTTCACCACCGCCGCCGCCGCGCAGGCGGCCGCGCAGGCCATGCAGGCCCGCGCCGAGGGCGAGGTCGGCGTGCGGTCGCTGCAGGCCTGACGTCAACCGGAACGGCCCACTGGTCCATGCGTTTCTCCCGCACCAAGCAGAAGGGAGAGACGCATGGACACCCCCCTCGAGATCGCCTTCCACAACATGGACAGCTCTGACGGGCTCGAAGCCCGGATCCGCGAGCGCGCGGCCAAGCTGGAGCGTTTTCACAACCACATCACCAGCTGCCACGTCGTGGTCGAAGTGCCCAACCGCAGTCAGGCGGGCGCCAAGGGCTATCACGTGCGCGTCGAATGCCGCGTGCCGGGCAAGGAGCTGGTGGTCAGCCACGACCCGGGCAAGGGCGACAAGCACGACCCCTATCTCGCGGTGCGAGACGCCTTCTACGCGATGGAGCGTCAGCTCGAACACGCGGCCCAGAAGGTGCAGGGCGAGGTGAAGTCTCATGAGGGCCCGCCGCAGGGCCGGGTGCGTCAGCTCTTTACCGAATACGGCTTCATCGAGACGCTCGATGGTCGCGACATCTGGTTCCACAAGGCGAGCGTCGCCGAGGACGGCTTTGAGAAGCTCGAGGAGAACACGCCGGTGGAGCTGTCGATCGTCGATGACGGCCCCAACGGCATGGGTCCGCAGGCGACGAGCGTGCGGCCGATCGGCCGGATGCAGCTGCAGGGCGACGTGCCCTCCAACATCTGAGCCACGATCTTCGCAGCGGATCGGCGAAACTTCCCGAAAAGCGGATTTGTCGCCGGGCGGCGCGTTGTCAGGACGCGCCGCCCTTTGTATGTGACCGGCCCATGGCCAAGCTCTATTTCAACTACTCGACCATGAACGCCGGCAAGTCGACGGTGCTGCTACAGGCAGCGCACAACTATGCCGAGCGGGGGATGCAGACCTACCTGCTCACCGCGCGCTTCGACAACCGCTCCGGCGAGGGCTTCATCAAGAGCCGGATCGGCATCGGGTCGAAGGCCGATACCTTCGACGCGGGCGACGACCTGTTCGAGAAGATCCGCACCCGGCTCGAGAGCCCCTGCGCCTGCGTCTTCGTCGACGAGGCCCAGTTCCTGTCGCCCGAGCAGGTCTGGCAGATCGCCCGCGCGGTGGACGATCTGGGCGTGCCGGTGATGTGCTATGGGCTGAGGGTGGATTTCCTCGGCCACCTCTTTCCCGGCTCGGCGACATTGCTGGCGCTGGCCGACGAGATGCGCGAGGTGCGCACGATCTGCCATTGCGGGCGCAAGGCGACGATGGTGGTGCGCAAGGATGCCGAGGGTCGCGTGGCGATGGCGGGCGACCAGGTCGAGATCGGCGGCAACGACCGCTACGTCTCGCTCTGCCGGCGGCACTTCCGCGAGGCGATCGGCGACCGCCCCGCGTAAGGCTCAGTTGACCAGGTTGGGCGGCGTTTCGCCCTTGGCCCAGGCGCAGGCATTGTCGAGCGCCATCCGCCCCATCGCCTCGCGCACCTCGAGCGCCGCGGTGCCCAGATGCGGCAGCAGCACGGCGTTGTGGAGCTGGCGGAGCCGCTCGGGGACCTGCGGCTCGTTCTCGTAGACGTCGAGCCCGGCGCCGCCGATCCGGCCCGCCTCCAGCGCCTCGATGAGCGCGGTCTCGTCGACCACGTCGCCGCGCGCGATGTTGATGAAGATCGCCTCCGGCTTCATCGCCGCGATCATCTCGCGGCTGATCAGATGCCGCGTCTCGGGCGTCGCAGGCACGGTGACGACGATGAAGTCGGCGGAGGACATCAGCTCCTCGAGGTCGCCCACCTGCATCACCGGCAGCGGCACCGCCTTGGGCGAGCGGTTGTGGTAGAGCACCTGCATCTCGAAGCCCAGCGCGCAGCGCCGCGCCACCGCCTGACCGATCCGCCCCATGCCGACGATCCCCACCGTCTTGCCGGTGACGTGGCGGCCGAGCATCTGGGTCGGCGCCCAGCCGCTCCACTCGCCCCGACGCACCAGCCGCTCGCCCTCGCCCGCGCGCCGCGCGGCGGCCAGCAGCAGCGTCATGCCGATATCGGCGGTGGCGTCGGTCACCGTGTCGGGGGTGTTCGACACCGCGACACCAGCGGCGCGCGCCGCGGTCGCGTCGATATGGTTGTAGCCCACGCCGAAATTGGCGAGCACGCCGCAACGGATCTCTCCCGCCTGCGCGAAGGCCTCGGCGGTGAAGCGGTCGCCCAGCGTGCACAGGATCGCGTCATACGCCCCGAGCGCTTCGGCCGCCTCGGCCTCGGTCAGCCCGCGATCGGCATCCCGGAAGGTGACGTCGAATTGCTGCGCGCAGGCGTCGAGCACGGATTGCGGCAGCGGCCGCGTGACGAGCATGGTCTTCTTGGTCATGACAGCCGCCCTCCAAGCGGCACGGGCTGGTCGGGGCCGATCAGCACGATCGCGCCCTCGGCATCGGGCAGGCCGAGCACCAGCACCTCGGATTGAAACTTGCCGATCTGGCGGGGCGGAAAGTTCACCACAGCCAGCACCTGCCGGCCCAGAAGCGCGTCGGGCGCGTAATGTTCGGTGATCTGCGCCGAGGAACGCTTCTCACCGATCCCGGGGCCGAAATCGATCCAGAGCTTGATCGCGGGCTTGCGCGCCTCCGGATAGGGTTCCGCGCGGATGACCCGCCCCGCGCGGATGTCCACCTTGGCGAAATCGTCGAAGACGATTTCCGGCGCGACCTCAGCCATTCGCCAGCTCGCGCGAGCGGTCGGCGGCGGCCTTGAGCGCGCGGCTCAGCAGCACCGGGAAGCCGTCCTTTTCGTTCATCAGCACGTCGAGCGCGGCTTGGGTCGTGCCGTTGGGCGAGGTGACGTTCTCGCGCAGCTTGCCGGGATGCTCGTCCGAACGCTCGGCCAGCGCGCCGGCACCGCCCACCGTCGCCTTGGCGAGCTGGAGCGCCAGTTCGGGGCTGAGCCCCTGCTCCTCGCCGGCCTTGGCCATGGTCTCGATCAGGTGGAACACATAGGCCGGGCCGGAGCCGGACACGGCGGTGACGCCGTCCATCTGGTCCTCGCGCTCGAGCCGGACCACCTGCCCCACCGCCTTCAGCAGCGCCTCTGCGAGGTCGAGCTGG
Organism: Limimaricola variabilis; assembly: GCF_014195545.1. Lineage (GTDB taxonomy): Bacteria > Pseudomonadota > Alphaproteobacteria > Rhodobacterales > Rhodobacteraceae > Limimaricola > Limimaricola variabilis. Next base: position 93,406 of record NZ_JACIBX010000003.1, read on the forward strand.
TCGGGCGTGGTATGGGCGTTGCCGATGATCGCGGTGATCCCGCGGCCGATAGCCGAAGGCGTGTTGGGCATGGCGCGCACGATCGGGGTCTTCTCGCCCAGCGACTGCTCGAAGGTGGCGATCGGCGTGCCGGCCGCGACCGAGACGAAGAGCGTCGTGCCGTTGCCCTTGGCCTGCATCGAGGGCAGCGCATCGCCCATCATCTGCGGCTTGACCGCGACCAGCACGATCGCCGGATCCTCGGGCAGTTCCTCGTTGAGCCGGACGCCCAGCCCCTGCAGCCAGTCGGAGGGCTTGGGATCGAGCACGGTCACCGAGGACTTCGGCAGCCCGCCCTCGAGCCAGCCCGCCAGCATCGCCGAGCCCATCTTGCCGCAGCCCAGGAGCACGAGGCCCCGGCGCGCAACGTCATCCATCTGCATGGCGCAACCTCCTTTTTGAATTTCGCGCGAGGCTAGGCGCGCAGGCGGCAAGCTGCAAGCAGATGGCCCGTGGCCCCTTCCCGTCGCCCGGAACGACAGACCCGCACCCCGCGCCGTGCTATGCTGTCACAGGTGCCCAGCGGCGCCGCATTTTTTCATGCAGTATTAGGAGGAGTCGTCATGCACGCGATGATACGATCCTATTCCGGCGCCGGCGCGACGGAGCTCTTTGACCTTCTGAGCGAGCGAAAGGCCGAGGTCGAGGAGATCCTGCGCGACGTGCCGGGCCTCGTCTCCTACGCGCTCATGCGCACCTCCGATGGCGGCGCTACCATCACGATCTGCCAGGACAGCTCGGGCACGGAGGAAAGCCTGAAGCGGGCGAAGGCATGGCTGCAGGAGAACGCCGCGCATCTCGGCACCCCGCCGCAGGTCCAGGAAGGCCCGGTGGAGTTGCAGTTCAGCGTCTGACCGGCCCAAGCCGCTTCAGCGGCGGCGCAGCCGGATCACCACGTCGACCTTGGCGATTTCCGCACCCTCAGGGGCGGAGGGCAGCCGCGCGATCTCGAGCTGTTCGGCCGGCGCGTCCGAGAGCCGCGCCTCCTCTTCCCAGTAGAAATGCGGGTGGTCGGTCATGTCGGTGTCGAAATAGCTCTTGGAGCCGTCGACGGTGATCTCGCGCATCAGGCCAGCGGCGCAGAACGCGGCCAGCGTGTTGTAGACCGTGGCCAGCGACACCTTGTGCCCGGCCGCCGCCGCCGCCTCGAACAGGCTCTCGGCGGTGACGTGACGGTCCTGCCCGTCGCCGACCAGAAGCGCGGCGAGCGCCAGCCGCTGCCGCGTCGGGCGCAGGCCGGCCGTGGCCAGCCAATCGGCGCCGCGGCGGGCGGAGGAAAGGGATGCTTGCGTCATGACGCAACAGATATGCCCTTCCGCGCGCCCGATTTCAATCTCGGACAGCATGTCGGCGACCCGCGCCGCCCTTGCCCTGCCGCGCAGGCCGGTGCTAGAGGCATGGATCAGACACATCGCAAGACCATGGGGCCACATGTCAGATTATCCGACCCAGTTCGACAAGGAAGCACTGCTCAAGTGCTCGCGCGGCGAGCTGTTCGGCCCGGGCAACGCGCAGCTTCCGGCGCCGCCGATGCTGATGATGGACCGCATCACTGATATCTCCGGGGATGGCGGCGAGCATGGCAAGGGTCATGTCGTGGCCGAATTCGACATCACCCCCGACCTGTGGTTCTTCGAATGCCACTTCCCGGGCAACCCGATCATGCCCGGCTGCCTCGGCCTCGACGGGCTGTGGCAGCTCACCGGCTTCAACCTGGGCTGGCGCGGCTGGAAAGGCCGCGGCTACGCGCTCGGCGTCGGCGAGGTGAAGCTCACCGGCATGGTGCGCCCGGACCGCAAGAAGCTTACCTATTACGTGGATTTCACCAAGGCGGTGCAGACTCGCCGGCTGACCATGGGCGTCGCCGATGGCCGGGTCGAGGCCGACGGTGAAACCATCTATCTCGTCAAGGACATGAAGGTCGCTCTCTCCGAGAGCTGAACCGTCAAGGAAGGAGGCGCCATGCGTCGCGTCGTCGTCACCGGCCTCGGGGTCGTCTCGCCCATCGGCAACTCGGCCGAGGAAGTGGATGCCGCGCTGCGCGCCGGCCGCTCGGGCATCGAGTTCTCCGAGGAAATGGCCGAATACGGCTTCCGCAGCCGTGTCGCTGGCACGCTCAAGATCGACCTCAAGGAGGAGATCGACAAGCGGACCCTGCGCTTCATGGGTCCGGGTGCGGGCTATGCCTATCTCTCGATGCGCCAGGCCATCGCCGATGCCGGGCTCGATGAGAGCGAAATCTCGAACGAGCGCACCGGCCTGATCGCGGGCTCTGGCGGCCCGTCGACCTCGAACCTCTTTGCCGCGCACCAGACCGTGCTCAAGACCGGCAGCCCCAAGCGCATCGGGCCGCTGATGGTGCCGCGCGGCATGTCCTCGACGGTCTCGGCGAACCTCGCCACAGCCTATGCGATCAAGGGCATCAACTACTCGATCACCTCCGCCTGCTCGACCTCGCTGCACTGCATCGGCGCTGCCGCCGAGCAGATCGCGATGGGCAAGCAGGAAGTGATGTTCGCCGGCGGCGGCGAAGAGCTCGATTGGACGCTGAGCTGCCTGTTCGACGCGATGGGCGCGATGTCGTCGAAGTTCAACGACACCCCGACCAAGGCCTCGCGCGCGTTCGACCGCGACCGCGACGGCTTTGTCATCGCCGGTGGCGGCGGCATGGTGGTGCTCGAGGAGCTCGAGCATGCCCGCGCGCGCGGTGCCAAGATCTATGCCGAGGTCACCGGCTTCGCCGCGACCTCCGACGGTCACGACATGGTCGCCCCGTCGGGCGAAGGCGGCGAGCGGGCGATGCGGCTGGCGCTCTCCACCCTGCCCGAGGGCCGCAAGGTCGGCTACATCAACGCGCACGGCACCTCGACCCCAGTCGGCGATGTGGGTGAAGTCGAGGCCGTGCGCCGCGTCTTCGGCGAGGGCAACACGCCCCCCATCTCCTCGACCAAGTCGATGACCGGCCACAGCCAGGGTGCGACCGGCGCGCAGGAGGCGATCTACTGCCTCCTGATGCTCAAGGGCGACTACATCGCGCCGTCGATCAACGTCGAGAACCTCGCCGAGGGGATCAACGAGGGCGAGATCGCGACCCAGCTGCGCGAGAATGCCGGGCTCGACACGGTGATGACCAACAGCTTCGGGTTCGGCGGCACCAACGGCTCGATGCTGCTGTCCCGCTACGACGACTGACGATAGAGCGGGAGAGACGCAGATGATGTCGATGGTGGGCAAGCGCGGCCTGGTCATGGGGGTCGCGAACGACCGCTCGATCGCATGGGGCATCGCCCAGGCGCTGCACGGCGCCGGTGCCGAACTGGCGTTCTCCTATCAGGGCGAGACCTTCGGGCGGCGCGTCGCGCCGCTCGTCGCCCAGCTCGGTTCGGATTTCCTGCTCGATGTGGACGTCACCGACGACGCCTCGCTCGACGCGGCCTTCGCGAAGATCGAGGAGCGCTGGGGCCGGCTGGATTTCGTGATCCACGCAATCGCCTATTCCAACAAGGACGAGCTGGCCGGGCGCTTCATCAACACCTCGCGCGAGAACTTCCGCAACTCGCTCACCATCTCCTGCTACTCGCTGATCGATATCGCGCGCCGCGCGCATCCGCTGATGAGCGCGGGTGGCTCGATCGTCACCCTGACCTATCAGGGCTCGAACAAGGTGACACCGTTCTACAACGTGATGGGCGTGGCCAAGGCGGCGCTGGAATCCTCGGTGCGCTACCTCGCCAACGATCTCGGCCCCGAGGGCATCCGCGTCAACGCGGTGTCGCCCGGCCCGATGAAGACCCTAGCGGGGGCGGCCATCGGCGGCGCGCGCAAGACCTTCAAGCACACCGACGCCAACGCGCCGCTGCGCTCCAACGCGACGCTTGAGGCGGTGGGCGGCACCGCGCTCTACCTCTGTTCCGACGCGGCGGCCTGCACGACGGGCGAGATCGTCCATGTCGATGGCGGCTACCACGTGCTGGGTATGCCCCAGAGCGAGAACCTCTGAACGCTTGCGCGATGGCGCGACCGGTATAGGCTCGCGGCAGGTCACCCCTGTCGCGAGCCTTTCCATGCCACAGATCGTCTACATCAACCTGCCGGTCGAAAGCGGCGCCAGGTCGCGTGCCTTCTACGAGGCGCTGGGCTTCTCGGTCGTGCCGCAATTCACCAATGACCGCTCCATCTGCATCCGCGTCTCGGACGTGATCTACCTGATGCTGCTGGAGCGCGAGGTCTTCGCGGGCTTCGCCCCCGGCCCGGTCGCCGATCCCGCCACGCAGACCGGCGTTCTGGTGGCGCTGTCGCGCGACAGCCGCGAGGCGGTGGACGCCATCGTCGAAGCGGCGGTAGCGCATGGCGGCAGCGATACCGGCAAGAAGCAAGAGTTCGGCGACTTCATGTATGGCCGGACCTTCCGCGACCCGGACGGCAACGTGTTCGAGCCGGGCTGGATGGACATGGAGAAGATGCAGGCCGCGATGGCCGCCCAGAAGGGCTGAGCCCCCCGCAATACCTGGAACCGCATATGAAAAGGCCCCGGCGACGCGCGTCACCGGGGCCCTTCATCGTTCAGATGGCCTGGATCAGGCCGGGTCGACGCCCACGAGCTCGACCTTGAAGGTCAGGTCCTGGCCCGCCAGCGGGTGGTTCGCGTCGAGCGTGACCTGCTCTTCGTTGGCCTCGATCACGGTGACCGGCACCACCTGGCCCTGCGGGGTCTGCATCTGCAGCCGGGTGCCGGGCTCGGTCGGGATATCGTCCGGGATCGAGTTGCGCGGCACGGCCTGGCGGGCATTCGGGTCGGGCTGGCCATAGGCGTTCTCGCAGGCCACTTCGACGGTCTTGGTCTCGCCGACTTCCATGCCGGGCATGGCGCTGTCGAGACCGGGAATGATCTGGCCCGAGCCCACCTGGAACTCGAGCGGCTCGCGGCCCTCGCTGGAATCGAAGGTCTGGCCGTCGTTCAGAGTGCCGGTGTAATGGATGCGCACGGTGTCGCCCTGCTTGACTTGCGTCATGAGCCTCTCCTGTTTTCGGTCTGTCGGGGTGAATGTCTGGAGGCCGCCTGCTCGCGGGTGCTCCTCGTCGGTCCCCATCAAGGTAGGAAGTCCGCGCGCGGTTCGCAACCCGATCGCCCCCAGAGGTCTTTCTTCCGGAGGCGGGGCATGTCAGCCTCGCGACCATAGGGGGAACGCATGACCATCAGTACAATCGTCTTCGACGCCTACGGCACGCTTTTCGACGTCAACGGCGCGGCGCGCATCGCGAGCGCCGAGCCCGGCGGCGAGATGCTGGCGCGCTGCTGGGAGCAGCTCGCGCAGGATTGGCGCCTCAAGCAGCTCGAATACACCTGGCTGCGCGCGATCACCGGCAACCATGTCGATTTCGGCCATGTCACGGCCGATGCCCTGACCTGGAGCATGGAGAAATCCGGCATCGAGAGCCCCGAGCTGCGCGCTCGGCTGCTCGCGCTCTACGACACGCTGCCCGCCTATCCGGAGGTGCGCGAGGTGCTGGCCGATCTCAAGGCCAAGGGGCGCAACGTCGCGATCCTGTCGAACGGCACGCCCGAAATGCTGGAGCGCGCGGTGGACTCGGCCGGGATCGGTGACAGTCTCGATGCCGTGCTTTCGGTCGAGGAAGTCGGCGTGTTCAAGCCGGATGCCCGGGTCTACGACCTCGTGCAGAAGCGCTTCGGCGGCACCAAGGACGAGGTGCTCTTCGTCACCTCGAACTTCTGGGACGTGGCCGGGGCGACGGGCTACGGCTTCATCACCGCATGGGTGAACCGGACCGAGCAGCCGCGCGACCGGCTCTGGTCGCGCCCGACCCATGTGCTGCCCGACCTCACCCATATCGCGAACCTCGCCTGATGCCGCGGCACGAGGCCGAGGACGGGGTCGGGCTGCACTACCTCGACGAGGGCACAGGGCTGCCGGTGCTGTGCCTGCCCGGCCTCACCCGCAACGCCGCCGATTTCGACCATGTCGCGCCGCATCTGGAGGATGTCCGGCTGATCCGTCCCGACTATCGCGGGCGCGGCAGGTCGGATTGGGCCGACCCTGCGACCTACACGGTCGCGCAGGAAGCGCGCGACATCCTCGCCCTGATGGATCATCTGGGGCTGGAGCGCGCGGCGATCCTTGGCACCTCGCGCGGCGGGCTGATCGCGATGGTGCTGGCCGCGACGGCCCGGCCACGGGTGATCGGCGTGGCGCTCAACGATATCGGGCCGGAGATCGCCCCCGCCGGGCTGAAAATCATCGAAGGATATCTCGGCCGCCGTCCGGCACAGCGCACATGGGAGGAGGCCGCGCGTTTCCGTGCCAGCGCCTGGACCGGCTTCGAGGGCGTCCCGCACGCGCGTTGGCTGGCCGAGGTCAGGGGCCAGTACGAGGAAACGCCCGACGGGCTAGAGCTGCGCTACGACCCGCGCCTGCGCGACACGGTGCTGGGCGGCGCGGTGCAGCCGGCGCCGGATCTCTGGCCGCTGTTCGACGCGCTGGAGGGGCTGCCGCTGGCGCTGATCCGGGGCGCGAACTCGGATCTCCTGACGGCGGCCACCGCGGACGAGATGCAGCGCCGCAATCCCGCGATGATCTTTGCCGAGGTGCCGGGACGCGGCCATGTCCCCTTCCTTGACGAGCCGGCGGCGCGCGCGGCATTGAACGACTGGCTGGCGCGCTGCCGGTCGGTCTGGGGAGAGTGAAGTTGAGCGATATCGAGATGATCCGCGCCGCGCGCGCGCGCATCGCAGGCAATCTGCGGCGCACGCCGCTCCTGTCGGCGCCCGCCCTCGACGCGATCGCCGGGCGGCGCGTGCTGCTCAAGGCCGAATGCCTGCAGGTGACTGGATCGTTCAAGGCGCGCGGCGGCTGGTCGGCGGTCTCGGCGATCGCGCCCGAGGTCCGCGCGCGCGGCGTCATCGCCTTCTCGTCCGGCAACCATGCGCAGGGCGTGGCCCATGCGGCGCGAGAGCATGGCGTCCCGGCGGTGATCCTGATGCCGCAGGACGCGCCGAAGGCCAAGATCGACGGCACGCGGGCGCTGGGCGCCGAGGTGGTGCTGTTCGACCGCGAGCGCGACGACCGCGATGCCATGGGCGCGGCGCTGGCCGAGGAGCGCGGGTTGACGCTGATCAAGCCCTTCGACGACGCGCTCGTCGTCGCAGGACAGGGCACGCTGGGGCTGGAGCTGGCGGAACAGGCGAACGAGCACGGCGTGACCAGCGCCGAGGTGCTGGTCTGCTGCGGTGGCGGCGGGCTGAGCTCCGGCGTGGCGCTGGCGCTCGAAGCCGAGGCGCCGGGCCTGCGGGTGCGGACCTGCGAGCCCGAGGGCTTCGACGACGTGGCGCGCAGCCTCGCAGCGGGCGAGATCCGCCGCAACGACCGCCTGTCGGGCTCGATCTGCGACGCCATCGTGACGCCGCAGCCGGGCAACCTCACCTTTCCGATCCTCCGGCGGCTGTGCGGTCCGGGCCTCGCGGTGAGCGAGGACGAGGTGCTGCGCGCCATGGCGCTGGCCTTCCGCCACCTGCGGGTGGTGATCGAGCCGGGCGGCGCGGTCTCGCTCGCCGCAGCCCTGTTCCGCCCCGAGGCGCTGACGGGCGAGACGGCGATCGCCGTCGCCACGGGCGGCAACGTCGATGCCGCGCTCTACGCCCGCGCGCTGAGCACGCTGGAATGATCGTCACCGCCCGCGACGGCTGCCGCCTCGCCACCCGCATCGAGGGTCCCGAGGGCGCGCCCGCTCTGGTGCTGGCGCACGGGCTCGGCATGGACATGACGCTGTGGGACGCGGTGATGCCATTGCTGCCCGGTGACATCCGGGTGCTGCGCTACGACCTGCGCGGCCACGGCAATTCCGACGCGCCTGCCGCGCCCTACTCGATGGGGCAGATGATCTCGGACGCCGAGGCGGTGATCGAGGCGCATGACCTCACCGACACGGTCTTTGCTGGCCTGTCGCTCGGCGGCATGGTGGCGCAGGGGCTGGCGATCAAGCGGCTCGACCTGGTGCGGGGGCTGGTGCTGGCGAACACGGCGGCCAAGATCGGCACGCCCAAGCTGTGGGAGGAGCGGATCGCCGCGATCCGCCGCGCCGGTATCGCCGCGCAGGCCGATGCCGTGCTTGACCGCTGGCTGGGTCGCGACGCGCGGCACGGCCCGGTGGCCGCACGGGCGCGAAGAGTGCTGACCGGCACCTCGGTCGAGGGCTATGTCGGCGGATGCGCCGCCGTGTCCGGCACCGATTTCTGGACGCCGACATCGGGGCTGCGGCTGCCCGCCCTAGGCCTCGCCGGGGCCGAGGACCGCTCGACGCCGCCCGACCTGATGCGCGAGACGGTCGCCCTCATCCCCGGCGCACGTTTCGAGATCCTGCGGCGGGCGGGGCATCTCGCCCCGGCCGAACGCCCCGATGAGTGGGCCGCGCAGGTGACGTCGTTTCTGCGCGCCATCGGTCATGCGGGCGCGGCCGGGGCCGCGCCCTGAGGGCTCAGATCCCCGAGACCACGTTGAACAGGCTGCGGGTGCCGAAAGTGGTGCCCGACAGCTGACCGAAGCCGATCTCGGCACCGATCGCCAGATAGGTCTCGTCGCCTCCGAAGGCATCGTCCTCGTCCTTGATCCGGCCCAGCTCGCCCCAGATCTCGGGACCGCCGTCGATCTGGTAGCCACCACCCAGCGCGCCGCGCAGCAACTCGCCCTCGCCATCGGCAAAGCCCAGCTCGCCCATGGCAAAGATCGCCGGGGTGAACTCGTAGCGCGCGTTCAGCCCGGCCAGGTTGACCCGACCGATCTCGCCGTCATGACGGGCGAGGTAGCTTTCGGTCTCGATCCCGAGAAGCCAGCCCTTGACCTCGAGGCCGTAGATTTCCGAGTCGCCCTCATCGAAGCCGTCCCGCCCGACGAAGCCGCCCAGCGCCAGCCCGTCGACACCGAGCCAGGGCCCGGACCCGTAGATCGCATGCAGGGTCGCGTTGCTGCCATCCGAGCCAAAGCCCGAAAAGCCGTAGGAGGCGAGGTCGAGCGCCAGCCCGAAGCCCAGTCCGACGTCGAATTGCAGCCCGCCCGAATAGCTGGTGTGGCCGATCTCGCCCGCCTCGAACAGCGCCGAGGTCTCGACCGCGAGCGTGCCGCCCGCAAAGCCCTGCGCTTGCGCGCCCGTCGCGGCCAAGGCCAGCAGCCCCACCGTCATGCCAATAGATCCGTATGCCCGTGTCATCATCTGCCCGTGTCCCGTTGATTGGTCTTAGTGCCATGGTCCGATTTGCTTCTACACCGGTGTGCGGCACCGCCACAGCCCCTTTCGATTCACGACGCGACCTTGTCGAAACATGTGCGCGCTATAGGTCAGGTATAATGGCGCGGTGATCGCATCGCCGCGTGACAGACCAAAGGACCGTCTGATGAACGCCCTCGAATCTACTTTCGCCAAGCTCGAAGACCGCATGAGCCGTGCGGCCGGTCTTATGCCCGAGCGCCCTGCCCCGGCCCCGGTGCCGGAAACCAAGGGGGACGTCACGACCCGCGCCGCCCGCGCGATCCTCGACGCCGAGAACGAGGCCCGCAATGCCAAGATCGCCGCTCTGCGCGCCGCGCGCCTCGAGCGCGAAGACTGAGCAACCCGCGCAGCACCGTCGCGGAAACCGGTGAGCTTCGGCCGTGCCACGCACGCGCAATAGGTACCTTGCCAAAGCCGAGAACCCACAAGGCGGATCGCAAACACAAAGGCCTGCCGGATCGAACCGGCAGGCCTTGTTGTCTTCCGGTCCGGTAACCGGTTTCGCGGTCAGCGCTTCAGTCTGGTCGTCTCGTCGAGCATCTCGTCGACGGTGGTCACGATCTTGGCGTTCGAGGAATAGGCCCGCTGGGTGCTGATCAGGTCGGTGAGTTCCTGAGCCACCTCGACGTTCGAGCTCTCCAGCGCGCCCGCCGTCAACGATCCCGTGGATCCCTCGCCTGCCTGGTTGAGGCTGAACTTGCCCGAGGAGCGGGACAGCAGGAAGGCGTTGCCGTCGGCTTTGAGCAGGCCGTCGGGGTTGGCCACCTCGGCCAGCGGGATGTTGTAGAGCGGCTTGCGGCTTCCATTGTCGAACACGCCATAAACATCGCCGCGCTCGTCGATCTCGGTCCGCACCAGAACCCCGCTCTCGGCGCCGTCGGCGCTGATCTTGAGCGGCGAGTAGTCGCCCGCGAACTGGGTCATGCCGTCATAGGTCCCCGGCGCGCCGATGTTGATCGCGACATTCTGGGGCACCGCGCCGTTGTCGATCGTCAGGGTCGCCACGCCGGTCGCGGGGTCGAAGGCGAAGTTTGCAGGCGCGGCGGCGGTGGAGGTGGCGTTCGAATAGAGCCGCGGCGCCCCTGCCAGCGCGCCGCTGTCATGGAAATCGACCGTGACGCTGCCGTATTGGGTACCATCGGCGCCGTTGAAGCTGAGGGTCCATTGGTTGTCGACCGCGCCGGGCTGCCAGGAGAACTGCATCCGCTGCGCGGCACCCAACGGGCTATAATACTCCGCCGAGCTCAGGAAGGGCTCGCCCGGTGTTGCCAGGCCGGTCTGCTGGGCCGGGATGTTGCCGCTGATCGTCATCTCCGCCGTGGGCGAGCCGGTCTGCGACAGGCTGCCGAGGTTGACGGTCTTGAGATCACCGAACTGGTTGCGGTCGATGTTGCCCAGATTGGCTGTCTGGTCGTAGGGAAAGCCCGCGAGGTAGTAGCCCGCGGCGTTGCGCAGATTGCCGTTCTCGTCGGGCAGGAAGGAGCCCGCGCGAGTGAGCATGAAGTTCGCCTCGTTGGTCTCGTTCGGCTGCTTGGAGACCACGAAGAAGCCCGGCCCGCCGATCGCGAGATCGGTCGCCCGCTCGGTGGCGCGCAGCGCGCCCTCGGTCGAAATCTCAGAGCCCTGCACCGCCCGCACGCCAGAGGGCGCCACCGTACCGTTCTGGCTCAGCGTGCTGGTGGTGACCATCTGCACGAAGCTGCGCCGGTAGCCGTCGGTGTTGGCGTTGGCGATATTCTCCGAAATCCGGCCCACCGCCGTCGAATTCGCCCGCAGACCGCTCACGCCGGTCTGCATGGCGTAGGAAATGCTCATCGGTCTGCCCTTCCGGTAGCTGCCTGCCCGGCCTCGTTAGCGAAAATCGAAGCACTGTACGAGAGCAGTATAAACCTATTCTAAAGTATTGGCCCTGTGGTGCCCTGTTAAATCACCGAATGTGGCAGGGATGTGGCGGAGTCGTCTTTTCCGCCGCCGACGAGACTACTGTCTGATTTTGCTCAAAAACCCGGGGAATACCCGTCTTGACCTCGCGGCGCCCGGACCGGGTAATGCCTCTGCGTTGCCGGGCTGCATCAACCCAATGCCGCTGGCTGGTGGCGCCCCTTGCTCAACGGTCTGACTGCATGAAGCCGAGGGCTAGCAGGCAAGGCCAGTCGAGCCCTCTTGGCCTTGTTCTTCGCATGAACGGCGGCACCCCCGGCCATCGCGAGGCCCGCATGCCTGCCCCTCAGCCTCGAATATCGACTTGGGCGTCGCTGTACCCTCAAGCCGACACGGCATCCGCTGCCACGGAGGAGGCGCGGACGTCCGCGTTTGGGCCACTCATCTCTCGGGTTTCGGCCGAGGCTGCGCGTGCCGGGTTCCCGACCCAGCGGGTCCAATCCTCGACCACCTCTCCCTTGATCAGGAAGCCGCCCGCATCGACCAGCCCCCCGGCGCCCACCCGCGTGTCGTAATGCACCCAGGTCCCAATCCCGATCGTCGCGCCCGCACCGACGAGAACGCTTCCGGATTTGAAGGTGCCGTCCTCGAGGGAGTGGCAATGCAGGACCGACCCGATGTTGAAGGTCGAATAGTCGCCGATCTCGCAAAGCGACTTCTCCGGGGCGTTCATGCCGTCATCGAGAACCCGCCGCCCCACCCGCATGCCCAGCGCGCGCCACAGCAGGGGCTTGAACGGCGTGCCGTTGAGCGACGCGCTCAGGCCGGAAATGCCGAGTTTCCAGTAGCGCTCGTGCCACCAGAAATAGCTGTCGTAGATCGAGCAGTAATTGGGTTCGAGCCGCCGTCCGCGGAGCGCACCCAATTCCCAGGCGATCTGGTAGAGCAGCGTCGCGACGAAGAGGACCGCCATGGTGCAGGCCAGCCCGAAGGGCGACGTCAGGCCCAGATCCACCGTCATCATGTGCCCCAGCACCGCGAAGACCACGAACGCGCCCCACCGCGACAGCAGAAAGAGCCCCATTGACTGGATATTGTGCCGGTTCTTGCGACGCAGCCGTCCGGCCAGCACCGCCGGCGCCTTGTAGCGGTCGAAGCGATGGTCCCGGCGGACCGATCTCGGGATCTCGAAGGCCGGTGAGCCGAGCAGGCCCGTCTCCCGCCGCCAGGGCCCGTGAACCGGGATATGGGTCTTGGTGCCGATCAGCACGTCCCGCCCGGCCCGGGAGCCGGGGAGCACGATGGCGGCGTTGCCGAGGAAGTTCTGCTCGGCGAGGCGGATCCGCTTGAGGCGAAAGCAGCCATTGGCGTATTCGGCATTGGCCAGAACCAGCCCGTCGGAGGCCATCGTCCCGGCACCGACCTCGCAGAGGAACGGCACGTCCTGGCTTTGGCTCATGCCGAAATTGGTGCCGGTGTTGACGACCGTCCCGAACCGGTAGCCGAGCGCCTGAAGCCACGGAACGATATAGCTGCTGTCCCCGAACAACTCGTTGTAGAACTTGTTGTTGGCCGCCCCGGCGAGAATCCGGAACATCAGGTGATGGATGCCGTAAAGCGGGTAGATCCGGTCCTCCTTCAGGAACAGCCATGCCAGCCGGGGCACCAGCAAGGCGCTCAGCGCCGACAGGATCATCCCGACGACGAAGAGCGCCAGCGTGCCGACGAGGATGTAGGGCAGCGCCAGCAGGGTGGACGTCGTATCGGGCAGCGCCACTGGCATCTCCAGCGCCCCCGACACGAAGGCATAGAGCACCGAGAACAGCGCGAGCCCTATCGGCCCGGCCCAAAAGATCATGGTGGCAACCAGATAGAGGCTGTAGAGCCAGCTTCGCAGCACCGTGCGGTGCCGCGACCTGAACGGGCGGAACCCCCGTTCGGCGGGCCTCGCCGGGACGCCGACATAGCTGCCCTCCGGCGGCAGGTCCTGCCCCTCCATCACGGTCGAGACATGGGCGATGTCCGCGCCATTGCCGATCCGTGTTTGGATATCGATCACCGCCCCTTCGCCCACATGAACGTCGCGCCCGATATGCACCGGGCCAAGCCGGATGTGCCCGGAGACCGCTTTGTAGCCGGAAAGAAGGACGCCACGATTGATCACCGTACCGGACCCGATGGTGACGAGATCCGCAGGCACGGGCGGCTTGGAGCGGATCAGCGCGCTCAAGGCCACCTGGGCGCCGAGCAGCCGGAGATGGGCATTGTAGAGCGGCGTGCCGGTCATCAGCGCCAGCGGCGAGGCGCGCGACAGGGTGCGAAGCAGCCAGAACCGGAAATAGGTCAGCCCCCATGCCGGGAACTCCGTCGCCCGCCAGCGACCGACGAGGAGCCATTTCGCCGCCACCGGCAGCGCCGAGAACCCGACAAGCAAGGCGAATGAGACTGCGACGGCGCGCCAGTAGATCCCCGCGATGCCAGCCGCCTCGAAGACGTAGGTAAGCCCCGCCAACGCGAGTTCGAGGCCGAGCCAGGTATAGAGCAGGCCGAACGCGACCTGACCGGCACCGGTGCCCCAATAGGCCAGCGCGCCGGCGCGGTGGATATTGTCCTCGCGCCGCTCGATCGGTGCCGGCGCTTGCAGGGATGCAAGCTGGCCCGCCAGTCCCCGGATCGTCGGGTGGCCGTAGACCTCTCGGATCGACAGCGCCGTGACGCCGAGCTCGGCGCGCGCCCGAGCGGCGAACCGCGCCATCAGCAACGAGTTCGCCCCCATGTCGTCGAAGAAGTGGTCGACGACCGACACCTCTTCCAGCCCGAGAACACTGGCGAGGCAACCCGCGAGGGCGAGTTCTAGCTGGTTGCCGGGCGCGACGCAGCCGCGGCCGCCGATGCGACGGCTGCGCGGCGGCGGCAGCGCCTTTCGATCCGCCTTGTCGCAGACCAGCATCGGGATCTCTTCGAGGCGTTCGAAGTAGCTCGGGATCATGTAGGCCGGCAGCCTTGTCCGCAGCGCCGCGACGATCTCCTCGACGGCGGTGTCGCCGGTGAAATAGGCCACCAGTTCGGTCATGTCAGGCTCTGGCGTGAAGACCTCGACCACCGCCTGGCGGATCCCTTCGATCTGCATGATCGCCGACTCAATCTCCGCCAGTTCGATCCGGTAGCCACGGATCTTCACCTGGGTATCGATCCGGCCGAGACATACGAGTTCGCCGGTCTCGTCGACGCGGCCCAGATCCCCGGTCCGGTACAATCGGCCGAGCGTGGACGAGGCTTGTCCTGGCTTTATCGGCACGAAAGCCGCTTGGGTCAGGCCGGGCCGGTTCAGATAGCCGCGCGCGACACCGATCCCGCCGATCGCGATCTCACCCGTGCCGCCCCGCTCGACGAAGCTGCCGGTATCGGGATCCAGGATGCAGGTCCAGTAGGTCGGAAGAGGCACACCGATGGTCACCAGGCGGCCCGGCTGTAGCTCGGCCACGGTGGCGGTGACGGTCGCCTCCGTCGGCCCGTAGGCGTTGAGGATCCGCCGCTTCTCACTGTGCCAGCGCGACACGAGATCGGCGGGGCAGCTCTCGCCCGACACGATGAGGAGACGCAATTCGGACAGTTCTGGCTCGAGCGTCGCCAAGAGCGTCGGCACGCAGCACAGGGCGGTGATGCGCCGCGCGCCGAGGAACGCTTGCAGGTCCTCCCCCACGAGGCTCGCCCCGGCATCGTTCGGCACCAGCGTTGCCCCTGTGAGCAGCGGCACCCAGACCTCCTCGACCGAAAAATCGAAGGCGAGGGTAAGCCCCTGATAGACCCGGTCGCCCGGCCGATAGCCATAGATCTCGCCCGCCACGCGGACGAAGTTGACGATCATGGAATGATCGATCGGCACGCCCTTGGGGCGCCCCGTGGTGCCGGATGTGTAGATCACGTAGGCGAGCGCATCGGAGGCAATCGATGGCCGGTCGGGGCGGGCGACGTCCTGCCGGGCCAGTTCGTCTCCGAGCATGTCGATGGCGAAGACTGGACCACCTGCGGCCTCGGCCAGACCGGTCCAGGACGCGACCGTCAGGACCGCCTTGATCCCCGCATCCTCGGCGATGAAGGCGATGCGGTCAGCCGGAAATCCGGGGTCGAGCGGTGCGTAGGCCGCACCGATCTTGAGCACCGCCAGCAACCCGACGTAGCTCTCCACCGAGCGGTCGAAGAGCAGGCCCACGACGTCGCCGTCGCCCAGCCCCTGCGACAGCAGGTAACGCGCCAACCGGTTCGCCAGCCGGTCGAGCGCGCCATAGGTGATGATGCGGCACTGAGTTTCGACCGCGACCGACGCAGGCATGCGGTCGGCCATACGTTCGAACAGGTGGTGCAGACGCTCGCCCCGGCGCCAGCGGGGCCGGTCGTCATGGCCTGAGCGCAGCACGAAACGAGCCTTGCCGGCCGCGGCGGCGGGCGCACCATTGGAGCCCTCGGCAGCCAAGTCCGGCTCAACGCGCAGCCGCGCGACGATGTCGCCATCAGGCGACATTCCGGCAGCTTTGGCCAGAGGTCACGTCGACCGCTTCGGCTAGGATCCCCAGGCCTTCGTCGAGCTGCGCGAGTGGTGTCGTCAGCGGCGCGAAGACCTTCAGCACCTCGTCGCGTGGCCCCGCCCTCTCGATGATGAGACCGCGTTCATAAGCGGCGCCGCAGATCGCCGCCGCCCGTTCGGCGTCGACGCAGAGCAGCCCCTGCATCATGCCGATCCCCTTCTGCCCCGCGAATACCCCGGGGTGATCCTCCGCGATCCCTGCGAGGGCCTCATGGACCCGCTTGGCCTTCCGGGCGATCTCAAGTTCGAAGGTGTCGTCGCGCCAGAACAGATCGAGCGCGGCCCGGGCGGTGACGAAGGCGAGGTTGTTGCCCCGGAAGGTGCCGTTATGCTCGCCCGGCTCCCACTGATCGAGATCCCGGCGGATCAGCACGATCGACATCGGCAGCCCGGAACCCGATAGGGATTTCGAAAGGGTGACGATGTCGGGCACGATGCCGGACCGCTCGAAGGAGAAGAAGCCGCCGGACCGCCCGCAACCGGCCTGGATGTCGTCGACGATCAGCAGAACCCCATGGGCGCGGCAGACGCGTGACAGGTTGCGCAGCCAGTCTGCCCGCGCAACGTTGAGCCCCCCTTCGCCCTGGACGCATTCGACGATCACGGCGGCAGGCCAATCGAAGCCCGATGAGGGATCGCAGAGCAGCGCCTCGAAATAGGCCGTCGTGTCGACATCGGGCCCGAGATACCCGTCATAGGGCAACAGCGCCCCACCCGGCAGCGGCAGACCCGCCCCCCGCCGATGCGCGGCATTGCCGGTCGCCGCGAGCGCGCCGAGCGTCATGCCGTGGAACCCGTTGGTAAAGGCGGCGATTGTGGTGCGACCGGTCACCTTCCTTGCGATCTTCATCGCCGCCTCGACGGCGTTGGTGCCGGTCGGGCCGGTGAACTGCACGACATGATCGAGCCCGCAGCGCGACATCGCGGTTTCCGCGAAGGTGGAGAGAAACGCCGCCTTGGCCTCGGTGTGCAAATCGAGGCTCATGGCGATGCCGTCCTTCGAGATGTACTCGACCAGCGCGGCGGTCAGGGCCGGATGGTTGTGGCCGTAATTCAGCGCCCCGGCCCCCGCCAGGAAGTCCAGGCGGCGCACGCCCTCCACGTCCCAGATTTCGCTGCCACTGGCTTTCGAGAAGAGGGCGGGAAACGATCGACAATAGGAGGCGACCGAAGACTCCATTTCGTTGAAAATCGAGTTCTCCATAACACCTCACAGGATAAAAACGGCACAAGTCATCCGCCCGATTTTCGGCAAGCCGGGGTGCAGGAAAACTCAAACGCATTTCTGCGCTGCCCAGAGGGAATGCCCCGAATGATTATTCAGAGCCGACAAGATCTCAATGATATCAGAAGCTCGTAGCGCCGCAATCAGACGAACTATTTAGCAACCGATCTATTGATCGAAGCTATCAAACGTGCCGCCTGCCCAAAACGGCATTCGGAGTTCCAGTATCACGAAGATCGAGCGGCCGACTGCCCCAATTTTAATCAATTCAGTCGATCCCTTAGACCGTACACCGCGAATACTTTCTCATTTCGTCAGCTTCGAGTTGAATATCGGAAGGGAGATATCAGCATTCGAATTCGCTGCCTTTAAGAAATTGCCCGGAAAATTCCCGGCAAGGTCTCGGCCCTGACCACTTCGCAAGACCGCCATCCGAAGAACCTGTCTCTGCACTGGCGGCGCCAGAAGCGGCCTGCTCTCCGGACATGCCCCTAATCACCGGGACCCGGAAGCTGCGGCAAGCGCTTGGAAGCAAATCGGATTGTGGCGATCCCACGAGGACTCGAACCCCGAACCTGCTGATTAGAAGTCAGCTGCTCTATCCAGTTGAGCTATGGGACCGCGACGGCCCGGGCCCGATGGAATCGGGCTGGGGCATCGGCCGGGACGATTCGTCCAAGCTTGCGCGAAGATGCAAAAACCGTCCCCCGCCTTCAAGGCGATATTGCCTCCGCCGGGTCCTGTCCAACCTAACGACAAGTCCAACCGCGCGGTCCTCTTCCTTCAACGGCGGTAGAGCCCCCTTCTCGTCCGCCTTGCCAGCGAGCGCCATCAGCGCCGAGCCCAGACGACGCGGCGATCCGGGGGCGCGGCCATCGAAGCCGCCCGAACCGCCTCGCTTCAATCGAGCCGGTCGAGGATGTCGGCCAGCCGGTCGAACAGCCCGTCGACCTGCGCCTCGGTGATGATGAAGGGCGGCGACAGCGCGATGATGTCACCCGTCACGCGGATCATCAGCCCCTCCTCCCAAGCCAGCTTCATCGCCTGCCAGCCTCGCGCACCCGGTGCGCCGGGACGGCTTTCCAGCTCGATCGCGCCGACAAGGCCGAGATTGCGGATATCGGCGACATGCGGCCGTCCCCGCAACTCGTGCAGCGCGTTCTCCCATTTCGGCGCCAACGCCTCGACACGGGCGAACATCTCGTTCGCGCGGTAGCTCTCGAGCGTTGCCAGCGCCGCGGCCACCGCCAGCGGATGCGCCGAGTAGGTATAGCCGTGGAACAGCTCGATCGGGGTGTCGGCGCGCTCCATCGCGGAGGCGTAGATCTCGCGGCTGACCGCCACCGCGCCCATCGGCACCACGCCGTTGGTCAGCCCCTTGGCGGTCGCGATGATGTCGGGCGTCACGCCGAAATACTCGGCCGCCGTCATCTTGCCCAGACGGCCATAGCCGGTGATCACCTCGTCGAAGATGAGCAGGATGCCGTGCCGGTCGCAGATCTCGCGCAGCCGCGCGAGATATCCCTTCGGCGGCAGCAGCACGCCGGTCGATCCTGCCATCGGCTCGACGATGACGGCGGCGATGGTCGAAGGGTCGTGCAGCGCGCAGAGCCTTTCCAGATCCTCGGCCAGCTCCACCCCGTGCTCGGGGCAGCCGCGCGAGAAGGCGTTGCGCGCCGGGTCATGAGTGTGCCGCAGGTGGTCGACGCCGTTGAGCAGCGTGCCGAAATGCCGGCGGTTGTTCACGATGCCACCCACCGAGATGCCGCCGAAACCGGTGCCGTGGTAGCCCCGCTCACGGCCGATCAGCCGGGTCCGCGCCCCGTCACCGCGCATGCGGTGGTAGTGCAGCGCGATCTTGAGCGCGGTGTCGACCGACTCCGAGCCGGAGTTGGTATAGAAGACATGGTCGAGCCCCTCGGGGAACAGGCCCGCGAGCCGGGTCGACAATTCGAAGGCCTGCGGCGTGCCGAAGTTGAAATGCGGGGCATAGTCGAGCGTGGCGACTTGCCGTTGCACCGCTTCGACGATCAGCGGATCGTTGTGGCCGGCATTGACGCACCACAGCCCCGCGGTGGCGTCGAGGATCTGCCGCCCGTCATCACTGGTGTAATACATGCCGTCGGCCGCCACGATCAGCCGCGGATCGGCGGCAAAGTCGCGGTTCGGCGTGAACGGCATCCAGAAGCTGGAGGCGTCGTTGATCTTGGCGTGTCGGCTCACGGCTGGCCTCCCTCTGGCGATGCTGGGCCCAGTTTGCACCGCGCGCGCCTACGGACAATCCCGCATCTGCGCACGCGATGCACTTGTGTGGCCGGGCCCGCCGCTGGAAACGTCCTTTCAACATTTCAACCCCCGCCCCCGATAGTCGACACGCTCCGTGCATACGGCTTGACCGGAACAGCACGGGACGCGGCCGGTTGATCCAACGGACCGGGGCCGACATCCGGTGGGTCGAGAAGCCCCTCGGCCCCGGCGCTCCGGTTGTGGGAGGGAGGACCGTTTATGACCCGTGGCAACGCGGCCCAGCCGTCGGAGACGAGAAACTTCGTTACGCCGACGGGCGTCGCCCTCTCCTACGAGCAGGACGGATCCGGCCCGCCGCTCGTTCTGGTTCATGGCTCGTTCAGCGATCATCGCTCGAACTGGTTTCGCACGCGGCCCAAGCTGGCCCGGCACTTTACCGTCTACGCCTTCGCGCGCCGCGGGCGGGGCGACAGCACGGCGACCGAGGGTCACAGCGTCGAGGACGAGGCCGAGGATGTCGCGGCCCTGATCGACCATATCGGCACACCGGTCCACCTGCTCGGGCATTCCTATGGCGCGCAGGTCGCGCTCGCGGCGGCGGCGCGGCGACCGCGGGCTGTCGCCAAGCTGATCCTCTACGAGCCACCCCGCCCCGAGGGACCCCAGCCGATCGTACTCGAGCGGATGCGTGAGGCCGCGGATAGGCAGGACTGGCTCGGCGTGGCGAAGGCCTTCTACGAGGGTGTCTTCGAACTGCCCCGCGACATCATGCAGAGCCTGATGGCCGCCAGCGACTGGAAGCAGGTGGTCGACGACGCCCGCGCCTCGCTGCAGGACGTCATGGCGCTGAGCCGCTACGACTTCGATGCCGACCGCTTTGCGGGGCTCGAGATCCCGGTGCTGCTGTTGACCGGCTCCGAGACCCCGCCCGAGATGTTCGTCACCGACGCGCTGGCCGAAGTCCTGCCGGACGTGCGGCGCGCTCAGTTCGAAGGAGAGGGCCATGAGGCGATGAACACCGCGCCGGACAGGTTTCTGGAGGCGGTGGTAGGCTTCCTTGAGGCAGAAACAGGCTAGGCCATGGCCGCCTCGGCACGTTCTGGCCGACAGCGGGAGACCCATCGAACGGTGTCCCCCGCTCATGCGTTTATCCCGCAAGCAGGCACGAGGCGCGTCCGGCGCCCGTGCTGCGATCCCGCATCGGAGGAAGACGAGATGAGCGAGCATGATGACAAGGCCAAAGGCGCGATGAACAAGGCCGCCGGCGCCGCCAAGGACAAGCTCGGCGACGCGACCGGCGACAAGGACCTGCAGAACGAAGGCAAGGCCCAGAAGCTCAAGGGTCATGGCCAGGACATGAAGGGCGAGGCCAAGCGCGCCCTCAAGGACTGAGACCACCCCAGATGGCAAAAGCGAAGGCCGCCCGATGGGCGGCCTTCTCATGTCGGGATTGTCCCGGCAGCAGTCGGAGCTGCCCATTGGTATCAAGGAGCCCGTCGCGAGGCGGCCGTAAGGGGTCGGGGACCGCGCGATTGCCGCCTCACTCGGCCGGGCACTCCACCGCCGCAGCCATCCGCCGGGGCGCTTTCGACCGTTGCAGATCCCACCAGGCAAAGGTGAAGTAGATCCCGGTGCACCAGATCGTCAGGCTGTAGAAGAGCTCCCGGTTCGCATAATAGGCATCAAGGTCCGGGCTGTTGAACAGCACCCGCCAAGCCAGCGCCGCGGGGATAAGGAGCCCGACCACGATCCAGACCGCACGGATGAGCTTGGTCAGGACGGTGCTGTCCTTTGCCGGCTCGATCGCCTCGCGCGCCGCCAGCTCCTGATGGTGCTCCTTCACCGCCTGATCGAAAGCCGCGAGCCTGTCCTCGGCCTCCGGCCACTCCTTATCCGCCCCGGCGCGCTTGGCCAGCCAGCTGTAGAGCAGGATCGACAGGATCCAGGTCGGCACGAAGAGGTAATAGAAGGGAAAAAGGTCGATCAAATTCAGGCCGAAGCCGAAGACCAGTGCCGCCGCCCAGGTGGCGATCGCCGGGACGTTCTGATGCGCTCCACGCAGCTTGTGCCAGTAGGTCTTCATCCCCATCCGCGGGAACAGGTGCTGCTCGGCGAAGACGATGCCGCCGACCGGCACCAGCAGCAGGCCGGCATAGGTCAGGAGCGGCAGGAAGCTGCGATAGATGATCGGGAAGCAACTGCCCACCACCACAACGGCCCCGACGATCAACGTCACCTTGGTGCGCGAGGTGTTCGGAAACACCGCCTGTGCGGCGAGGCCCGCTCGATAGAGGTTGGAGTTCGCCGTGGTCCACCCCGCCACGATGACGATGACGAAGCCGCTGGCGCCGAGCGCGAGATAGGCCACGTCGCCCGGCGAGACGACGGCGATCGAGGTCTGCATGAAGGCCGCGGTGGCCGCGCCCATCAGCGCCGCGGAGATCCATGCGACGTAGTGGCCGAACATCATGCCGGTCGCCGTACACAAGCCGTAGCGGGTCTTGCGGGCATAGCGCAGCAGCGCCATGTCGATCAGCCCGAAATGGGCGAAGGTGTTGGCGGCCCACGCGAAACCGATGACCTCCCAGATGCCGATCCCGGGCTCGCCCGCGGCATTGGTGCCGGTGAACACCGTCGCGCCCGCGAGATCCACGAAGGCCCGGAAGCTGTCGAGTGTGGTCTGGCCGGTCAGCGACTCGTTCAGCGCCGGAAGCAGGACCATCCCGCCCGCGGTGAACATCACCATCAGCCAGGGCGCACAGATCGAGGCGAACTCGCTGAGCACGTTGAAGCCGTAATAGGCCACGAGCACGGCGATAACGCTGGCCGAGGCGGCGATCAGCACGAATGCCGGACTCGTCGGATAGGGCATCAGCTGTGGCGGCACCCCGAACAGCACCCGCAACGCGGTGGCCGAGACTGTGATCATCGCTGCCGATATAACGACGAAGATCAGCACGTTCGCGCCATTGTAGAGCCGCGAGAACAGCTCGCCCATGTTCTGTTCGAGATAGGTGTAGAGGCTCAGCCGGGTCTTCACGGCGATCGGCGCGGTGATCAGCCAGAAGCTCAGCACCGCGAGCATGTTGCCGATCAGCAGGCCGATCAGGATGTCGTGGATCGTGGCGCCGAGCGCCACGAAGGCCGCGCCGATCACGAATTCAGTCGCCGCCACATGTTCCGCTGCGTAAAGGCCGAGGAAGTGCCCCGGCCCGTGCAGTCGGTGCCGCGGCACCGGTAGCTGTTCGTCGTCCATCCCCGCAATGGCGTGGCGCAGCTCGCCTGTAGTCTCAGCCATGTCACCCGTTCTTTTCTTCTCGACCCGCTAATTTCGGCGCCTTCTAGCGGCTGGACAGCACATGCACCAGCGGTTGTGGCAGGGTTCGAAGCCCCTTGTTTAAAAGGAAGGCAATTGCCCAAATCCTATGCATGTCGTTGGGGCAAGCCGGCGCAGCCGAGAAGCGATGCGTGCCGCTTTCGTTTTCCCCGCCTCGGTGATGCCATGTAGTGGCCTTGTCGGCTTCCGGGCCGCTGCCCCCGTCGCGCCCGCAAGAGGTTGCCCCAACGTCGGGCTGGGTGCCTGCTCGTCCTCCAGGCTGGCCATTTGGGGCTTATTGCCTTGTAGGCGCAACTCCCCCTCAAGTTGTAGATCACAAAGGCACCGGCCGGGTGCCAGACTTCTAGCCTTTCAGTCCGATGCCATCTCAAGCGCCGCGCTGAAGTTCGGCCGGATCAGGAACTTGCAGGCCGGCAGCAAAGCTAAACCGTTCCTGCTACCCGATACCGAACCTGTGGCTCGGCACTTGGCACCCCTCGGGCCATCGACGCACCGGCCCCGCCGGCAATCTGCGCTATTGCGCAGGAAAGGAGGCCGACGCGCCCTGCTTCCAAAAAGCCCGGGCACCTAACACCCGGCGGCGATCTGGGCAGCTGCGGGAATCACCCTTCGGGGCCTGCCGTCACCGCCGCGCGAACGAAGGATAAAACCTGGCTATCCTTGGCCAAACCCAAGGCAAATGTGGCAGTTCTGGGGCAATACTAAAGAATAGGCAGGTGCCTGTTATTGTGACGTCACGAAACGAGCAACGCTCATGTTTTTGGCTCCCCACTATCCTTGACCTCCCCTGACCGGGACGACCTTATCGGTTCATGGCTGCTGAAAGTGGTCCTCCGGAGCTCGACAGGGCTCCGCAACTCTCTCGCGCGGCGGGTCGATCTTTCGGCCTCCCGGCCTTCAGGACAGGCGGAAAGGTCCAGATGAGAATTCCCTCCCTCGAATAGGGGCAAAACGCGCCCCCTGCCGCCGCCCTCCCTTCACAGCCCCACGACCCTCACCCCCGGCGCGCGCGCCGCAGGAGACCTATTGCCATGGCCCAACCACATCGCCCCAATCGCCCCGCCATGGGCCGGACCCGCAAATCCTTCGGTATTGCCGCGATCCTTCTGGCCTTCTGGGTGCCCGGGGCGATGGCTCAGAAGGCGCAAATCGTCTCCGTGCCCTTTCCGGAGGGTTTCATCGGCGATGTCGGGACCAGCAAGAACAAGACCGACAACATCAAGAACTTCTCGACGCTCGACGTGGACGTCGCCTATTTCCGGCAGGTCTCGGACACGGGGATCTATACCGCGCAGGGCAACGACATCCCCGGCGTGATGCGGATCATCACCACGTCAGGCGAGGTGATCGACGTCGAAGGTGCGATCAACTGGCGCGAGACGGCAAAAAATCAGTTACACCATTTCGGCTTCATCCCCTCCCCGGGCTCGCCCTCCTACACGCTGACCTATAGCGGTGGCACTTACGTACTGCGCTCGGAAACCGATACCGACAAAGGCAGCAACTACGGCCTGCGCACGGTCGGCTCGGACCTGGTCCACGCTGACGGCGCCGATGTCAGCGGCAACGCGGCGAACGGCCTGCTCGACGACCTCAACGCCTATCTGCAGGATGTCCGGGCCAACTCCGCCAAGATCACCGCTCCGGACAGCAGCACTGGCAACGTCTACGAGGCCACTCTGGCCGACAACGAGCAGGCACTGGGAACCTGGACCGCCGATCGTGACGTCGCATGGGCCATCGTCGGCGGCGCCGACGAGAGCAAGTTCTCGATCGACCGAGCGGGCGCCCTTCGCCTTCTGGTCCCGCAGACCGCTGCCAGCCCGAACGACGCAAATGGCGACAGCACCTATGAAGTGGTGATCCAGGCCACCGACGCGCAGAACTACGCCAGCACCCAGACGATCTATGCCACCGTCGGCAGCACCGAAACCACCGCTCCGGTCCTGACCGGCCCGGACGGCCAGAATGGTGCCACCGCCACGGTCGCCATCGCCGAGAACACCACCGCCGTCGCCGCCTACACCGCCGACGAGAGCGTCACCTGGACGCTGACCGGCGCCGACGCCGCCAAGTTCGCGATCGCCGCCGACGGCCGCCTTGCCTTCCGCGACGCGCCCGACTTCGAGGCCAATGGCAGCGCGGCCGGCGACAACGCCTATAAGGTCACCGTCGTCGGCACCGACGCGGCCGGCAACGCCGCCCGACAGGAGCTCACTGTCAACGTCGGTGATGTCGACGAGGCGGCCCCGGTGCTGACCGGCCCGGACAGCCAGACCGGCGCCACCGCCACGGTCACCGTCGCCGAGAACAGCACCGCCGTCGGCACCTATGCCGCCGACGAGAGCGTCACCTGGACGCTGACCGGCGCCGACGCCGCCAAGTTCGCGATCGGCACCGACGGCAGCCTCGCCTTCAAAGCCGCGCCCGACTTCGAGGCCAATGGCAGCGCGGCCGGCGACAACGCCTATAAGGTCACCGTCGTCGGCACCGACGCGGCCGGCAACGCCGCCCGACAGGAGCTCACTGTCAACGTCGGTGATGTCGACGAGGCGGCCCCGGTGCTGACCGGCCCGGACAGCCAGACCGGCGCCACCGCCACGGTCACCGTCGCCGAGAACAGCACCGCCGTCGGCACCTATGCCGCCGACGAGAGCGTCACCTGGACGCTGACCGGCGCCGACGCCGCCAAGTTCGCGATCGGCACCGACGGCAGCCTCGCCTTCAAAGCCGCGCCGGACTTCGAGGCCAGGGCCAGCGCCGCCGGCGACAACGCCTACAAACTCACCGTGACCGGCACCGACGCCGCCGGCAACGAAAGCCGCCAGGACCTCACTGTCAACGTCGGTGATGTCGACGAGGCGGCCCCGGTGCTGACCGGCCCGGACGGCCAGACCGGCGCTACCGCCACGGTCACCATTGCCGAGAACAGCACCGCCGTCGCCGCCTATGCCGCCGACGAAAGCGTCAGCTGGACGCTGACCGGCGCCGACGCCGCGAAGTTCGCGATCGGCACCGATGGCAGCCTCGCCTTCAAGGCCGCCCCGGACTTCGAGGCCATTGGCAGCGCCGCCGGCGACAACGCCTACAAACTCACCGTGACCGGCACCGATGCCGCCGGCAACGAAAGCCGCCAGGACCTCACCGTCAATGTCGGCGATGTGCATGAGACGTTGGCTCTTGCGGCGGGCGGTCCGGTTTCGCTGCGCGCGGATGGGCGGGACGGCGCGAGCGGGCTGGACGGCCTGCTGCAGGCGGCGCGGATCGACGGGCGGGCCGCGCGGAGCGGTGAACTGCGCTTTGCGCTGCGCGACGGCGCGGCGACGGCGAATGGCCGTATCACGCTTGATGCTCAAGGTTTGGTCACAGTTGCAGCCGGGACGCCGGCAGGGCGCTACCCCCTGCCCTACCGCTTCTGCGAGGTGGCCGATTCCGACAACTGCACCGATGGCACGGCCGAGATCGTGATCGCGGCAGCGCGGCTGACGCTCACCGACGACGCCCCCGCTGCACCGCTCCAGGGACGTGATGGCGGCAAGGTCGCGGCCGTTCTCGCCAACGACCGGATCGGTGGCGCCCCCGCCAAGGCCGAGGACCTGAAGCTGAGCCTGGTCGCCTCGCCGCTGAAGGGGCTGAGCCTCGACGCGGTCGGCGTGCTTCGCCTGGCGGCCGGGACGGCGGCCGGCGATTACGCGGTCACCTATCGCGCCTGCGAAGCGCTGAACCCTGGCAACTGCGCCCAGGCGGTGGTCCGCTTTGCCGTCGCAGCGGCCGAGGTCACCGCCGGCAGCGATGATTTCAGCGACCGGCCGATCTATGGCGTGTCGGGCGGGCGCACCGCCTCGGTGATCGGCAATGACCGCTTCGGCGGCGCGCCGGCTGTTGCCTCCGACGCGGTGTTCTCGATCACCGACGATGCCGGCCTCCCCGGTCTCGGCATCGACGCCGAGGGGCGGATCACCGTGCCGCGCTTTTCCGAGCCGGGGCTATATGATGTCGGCTACGGTGTGTGCGAGGCCCTCAACCCGGCGAACTGCATCGAGGGACGGGCGCGGATCCGCATCGCGCCGATCGCCAGCGTCGCCGGGACGGTGTTCGACGATATCGACCATGACGGCCGCTTCGATCCCGGCCGGGATCGCGGCGTCGGCGCGGGCTACCGCGTGAGAGTGGTTGATGCCGAGGGTAGCCCGCAGCCGATCTTCGATGCCGATGGGGAGGCGGTCGAGTTCGTCACCACCGACGCGGACGGAAGCTACAAGCTCTTCGTCGACTCCGGTTCGGGCTACCGCGTGGTGATGAACAACCCCGCGGGCGATCCACTCGGCGGCTTCGGCATCGGCGATCTCGAACCGGGTGAGGCGCTCGAGCAGCAGAACCTGGCGATCGACCCCTCGGGCGTGATCTACGACTCGGTCACCCGGGCACCGATTGCCGGTGTCACGGTGCGGCTGGTCGACACCGCCGGCGCACCGCTGCCGCGCCGCTGCCTCGTCGACCCGGCACAGCAGGCGCAGGTCACCGGCGCGGACGGCTTCTACCGCTTCGACCTCGTGCCCGACGCGGCGCCGCAATGCCCGATCACCGAGACCGAGTACCGGATCACCATGGACCTGCCCGGCGGCTTTCATGCCGGCGCCTCGACGCGGATTCCCGCGGCCTCGGAGGCGCCTTTCGACGCCACCGCCTGCGCCGGCGACCCGATCCCGGGCGGCGATTGCGAGATCAGCGCCTCGGTCAACCCGCCGGCGGCGGGTGAGGCGGCACGCTATTTCATGAGCTTCCTGCTCGAGCCCGGCGATCCGAACGTGGTCAACAACCACATCGCCGTCGATGCCGCTCTGGGGGACCCGGCGCTCGACTTCGCGGCGCTGTCGGAAGAGGCCACGCGCGGCACGGCGCTGCCGTTCCGGATCGTGGCGCGTGAGGTCGAATACGACCGGATCGACGTCGAGGACCTGTTGCCGGAAGGCTTCGTCTACAGCGCGGGATCGGCACGGGTGAACAGCCGGGCGCAGGAGCCCGAGATCGACGGGCGGCTGTTGCGCTTCGCCGGGCTGACCCCGGATGCCGATGGCGAGATCGTGATCACCCTCTCGATCGTCGCGGCGGGCGGGATCGGCGACGGCCGCCACGTTTCCATGGCGGTGCTGCGCGACCCCGATGACGGCACCGTCCTCGCCCGCGCCGAGGCCGCCCTCATCCTCGTGCCCGAACGGGTGTTCGACTGCGCCGATGTCGTCGGCCGGGTGTTCGAGGATCGCGACGGCGACGGCCGTGCCGATGCGGACGAGCCGGGCCTCGGCGGCATGGTGCTGCGCGCGCCGGGCGGCGAGACGGTGCTCACCGACGCGCATGGTCGCTTCTCGGTGCCCTGCGCGATGCTGCCCCGGGCCGGGATCGGTTCGAACATGCAGCTCAAGCTCGACGAGCGCGCCCTGCCCGAGGGCTGGATCCCCAGCACTCCGAACCCGCAGGTTACCCGGCTGACCCGGGGCAAGATGGCGCGGATGGATTTCGGCGTGCAGCCGGGCCGCAAGGCAGTGCTGCAGCTGACCGACGCCGCCTTCGGCCCGGACGGGCAGCTGCGCCCCGAATGGCAGGACGGCATGCGCGAGCTGATCGCCGCGCTGGCCGAAGGGCCGACCCGGCTCGGGCTGGTCTATCTCGACCCGGCCCGGACCGAGATCGCCCGCGCCCGCCTCGACGCCATCTCCGACGCCATTTCGCGTCACCACGCCAGCGGCGCGAGCCGCCAGCCGCTGGTCCTCGAAACCCTGATCCGTGGAGACGCCCGGTGACCCGCAACAACTTTCTCGCCGCCACCGCGCTCGGAGTCACCCTCGCCGTCAGCGGCCAGTCACTGGCGGCCCGCGCCGATGGATCCGCCTTCGTGATCGAGGGGCTGCCGGCCGTGCCCGGCGCGGCGGCCGAGGCTACCGCCCCCGACGCCTTCGCCTTCGAGATCCGCGCCCCTGGCCGTCCCTCGGCCCGCCCCGCGCTGCGGCCTGTGACGCTCGATCCCGAGGCGTCGTCCCCTGCCCTCGTCGAGGCTGCGTCCCTCCCCGTGCCGGAGCCCGTCGCCCCGGCCGGGCCGCGACTCGCTGGCTTGGGCGCGGTGGCGCCCGAGGCGCAGGCGGCGCGGCCGCTCTGGACCCGGACCGGCATGCTGGATCTGACCTTCGGGCGCGATCTCGACGAGGGAACCGGCTGGAGCGAAGGCCGGGCCGCCTTCTTTGCCCAGGGACCGGTCGGAGATGGCTGGACGCTGACCGCCTCGGCCGACAGTGGCGGGCGGCCGCTCGACGAGTTGCTCGACGGGCTGACCGGCACCGAGCGGCGCGACGCGCTGGCCCGGCTGCACGCCGCACCGGGTGCGCCCGATTTCGGCGATGGCAGCGCGCTGCTGCATCCCGGCGGCCGCGACGGCCGGCTGTTCGCCAGGATTGCCCGCGACGACAGCCACCTGACCTTCGGCCAGTCCCGCGTCAGCCTTGCCGATGGCGACCTGATCCGGGCCGAGCGCAGCATCTACGGGCTGAGCGGCCGCCATGCGACCGAGACCGGCAGCGTCGAGGGTTTCGCCTCGCGCGAGGATGCGCTGCCCGAGACCGACCTGTTCGACGCCACCGGTGGCGCTTCCTATCGCCTCGCACATCGAGACGTGCTGCCCGGCACGGTGCAGCTCAGCGTCGAGCGGCGCGACGAGACCGGCCGGCTGATCGAGCGGCGGCAGCTGGTCGAAGGGCTCGACTACAGCGTCAACCACGCCCAGGGCCACGTGCTGCTCGGCCGGCCGCTGATGGGCCAGGTCGGCCGCGCGCTGTTCTCGGATGAAAGCGACGAGATCACCCTGCGCGCCGATTACGCCCGCCCGGCCGACGGCATCGACGATCTCTCGACCGGGCTGCGGGCGCGCCAGGAGATCGGCGGCGGGCTGAGCGTCGGGGCGACCGCGCTCGACGAGGAGACCGGCGATGCGCGGATGCGTGTGGCCGGGGTCGATGCCACGCTCGAGGCGGCGCCGGGTCTGCGCCTCACGGCCGAGTTGGCGCGCTCGGAAGGGTCGGGCCGCGCCTTCAACCGCTCCTCCGATGGCGGGCTGAGCTTTTCGACGGAGGCGTCCGGCGCGCCGGGCACCGAAGCCACCGCCTGGTCGCTCGGCGCCGAGGCCGATCTCGCCCCGCTGGCCGGGACCGAGGGCACGGCCAGTGCCTGGGTTGAGCGGCGTGAAGCCGGCTTCGCAGGAACCGGCGCCGCCGAGCCCGAGACGCTCACCCGTGCCGGGGCGGAGGTCGAGGTCGCGGTGACGGAGGCCACGCGGCTCGGCTTCGGCGCCGAGAGCGTCGAGCGCGGCACAGAGCGCCGCCGCGAACTGCGGCTCGATCTGGCGCAGCGCATCGATCCGGCCACCGAGCTGCGCCTTGGCCTCGAACGCGAGACGCTGTCGGGCGGCGGCCAAAATGGCACGCGCAGCGACGCCGCGCTGAGGGTTGAGCGCCGCATGGGTGGCGCGACCGCCCATCTCTTCGCCGAGGGAACGCTGGCGGCCGAGGGGGATCTCGACCGCTATCACCGCTACGGGGCGGGCCTGTCGGGCGCGCTCACCGACCGGCTCAGCGCCGAGGCGGAGCTGGGCTTCGGCAGCGCCGGCACCGGGCTCGAGGCCGGACTGAGCTATGCTCGCGACGACGGCGAGGTCTATCTGCGCCACCGCGTCGTCGGCGATGCGACCGACGATATCGCGGGCCACGGGCTGGTGCTGGGCCAGCGCCGCGACATAGGCGACGACTGGTCGATCTTTGCCGAGCAGGACCTGCTGCTCGGCGGGGCCGGCGACGGCCACGGTCAGAGCTACGGGCTGACCTGGGCGCCGGACGGGTTCAGCCTCGATCTCGCCGCCACCATCGACGCCGAGACCGAGGGCCGCACCCGCCGCACGCTGAGCTTCGGCGCCGCGGTCGAGCGCCCGCACGGGGCGGCCCGTGCCCGGATCGAGCTGCACGAGATCGACGTGCCCGGCGAGAACGGCGACGGCGTGCTGATCGCGGCGCGCAGTCGGCAGCTGACCGACGATCTCGGCGGCACGCTGCGCGCCCGGGTGGAATACGCGCATGAACGCCGCGCTGGCCAGGCCGACGGCGAATATGCCGAGGCCGGGCTGTCCTACGCGCTGCGGCCGGTCATGGATGATGATCTCATCGTGGTCCTGTCGTATGACATGCGCGCCGATCTCGATCGCGGCGCGGTCGGCGCCGCCGACAGCGGCACGCCGCTGCAGCGCAGCCATGTCGTCTCGGCCGATCTCGACTACCGGCTCGGCCGCGACCTCTCGGTCGGCGCGAAATACGGCGTCCGGCTGGGCGAGTTGGCGACCGACCGGGCGCAGCCGGACTGGCAGGATTCCACGGCGCATGTCTTCGTGCTGCGCGGCGAGTGGAGCTTCGCCGAGAACTGGGACCTGCTGCTGGAGTACCGCGCGCTCTACCAGCCTGAAACCGAGGCCCTCGACCACGGCGTGCTCGCGGCGCCCTATTACCGGATCAGCGACAACGCCCGGATCGGCGCGGGCTACGATTTCGGCAGCTTCTCGAGCGATCTGACCGATCTCGACCACAGCCGCGGCGCGTTCGTGAACGCCATCTGGAGCTTCTGATGGACTCGCCCACCCCCGCCGTCGCGGGGGTAGGCATCTGCATGAGCGACGGTCCGCGAATGGTGGGCCGTCGCAACAGGGCCTGTAATTAGGTCGACCTACCGCCTACGTTTCCTCTTCAGCTCAACGGAATACCGAGCCGCGTGACGAGATCGATCCAGCGACGCCGCCATCCACCCTTGCGGTCGACGGTGTCGAGCGCGTGCAGGGTCAGGCGAGCGCCGAGGTAGCGGAAGGGTTCGGGCGGGATCGGGGCCGGCATCGTGCGCGCGAATTCGAGGTCGAGATCCGGATCCTCGCACCCGTCGAGCCTGGCCAGCCCGATCCGTGCCCCGAACCGGCTCGCCGAGACGCCGAAACCCGAATAGCCGCCCGCATACAGGCCCTTGCCGCCGTGATAGCTCTGGAAATGCACCGCCATGCGGGTGGTAAGCGCGATCGGCCCGCTCCATGCATGGGTGAAGCGAATGTCGTCGAGCTGCGGAAACGTCGTAAGGAACGCCTCTGCCAGCCCCTCATAGGGGGCGGGCCCGCGATCCGGTCGGGGGTCGCGCGGCGCGTTCATGTAATAGCCGAGCCGCCCGCCGAACAGGATCCGGTTGTCGCGCGTCAGCCGCATGTAGTTGAGCTGCGTGCGGGTGTCGTAGACCCCCTGCCGGTTGGCCCAGCCGATGCGCGACATCTGCTCGGGCGAAAGCGGTTCGGTCATCAGGATCCGGTCGCGCAGCATGGCCACCCGGGACCGGATCCGGGGGTGACCGGCGGCGAAGGCGTTGGTCGCGAAGAGCGCCCGCCGCGCCTCGATCACGCCCTCCCCCGCCTGCAGGCGCAGCCTCGCGCCGAGATCCTCGACCCGGCCCATCGGGCTATGCTCGTAGATCCGCACGCCCAGCGCTCGCGCCGTGCGCTTGAGCCCCCAGGCCAGCTTGGCGGGGTGGACCGTGCCGCTGTCGCGCTTGCTCCAGAGCCCGCCCGAGAAGATCGGTGACCGCAGATGCCCCCTGAGTGCGGTTTCGTCGAGCAACTCCACCTCGTGGCCATGCGCCCTGTGGAGGTCGTATTCCTCCCGCAGCACCGGCAGCCCCCCGGGCCCGACGGCGACCGTCAGCTCACCGTTCCATTCCTGGTCGCAGTCGATCCCATGCTCCGCGATGGTGCGCCGGAACCCGGCCATGTTGTCGCGACCCAAGACCTCGAGCCGATCGAGGTCGCGGGGGAAGATCCGTTTGGCGTTGCCGAGCCCATGCATCACCGAGGTCGAGACGATGGCGCCCGGCCGCCCCGACCCGCCATGCGCGATCCGCTCGGCCTCGATCAGCACCACCTCGCGCTTCGGATCGGTTTCCTTGGCGAGGATCGCGGCCCATAGCCCGGTGAAGCCACCGCCGACGATCGCCAGATCGCAGTCCAGCTTGCCCGAAAGCGGCGCCTCGGCGGCCGGCGCATCGGGACTGTCGAGCCAGTAGGGAAAAAAGGTCGCGTCCTTCAGCGCGGCGGTCACGGGGGCAGTCATGGCGCGGGTCTTTCGGCAGGTGGGCGTGTCGGCATCGACCGTGGAGGGTGCGGTGACGGTCATGGAGGGCTCGCGCAACGTTTCGCTCCGCACGCCAGTCATGGCAATTCGTCGGCCAGCCTACAGGCCGCGTCCGCGCATGAAATCCCGCATTGCCATCGCATACATTTGGTCACACCAATGCAACATGCAGGTATCGGGCGCCGACATTCATCTTCTCCGCGTGTTCGACAGCGTCGTGCGCAACAACGGCTTCAGCGCGGCGCAGGCGGAGCTTGGCATCAGCCAACCGACGATCTCCAACCACATCACGGCGCTGGAGGAACGCCTCGGCGTGAAGCTCTGCCAGCGTGGGCGACGGGGCTTCCGGCTCACCGAGAAGGGCGAGACGGTCCATCGGCTCGCGCAGGATCTGCTGGGCACGCTCGAGGACATGTCGGGTCGGCTCTCCGCGCTCAAGGGCAGCCTGACGGGCGAGGTGCGGATCGCGATCGTCGACTGCATCGCCACGGACCCGCAGTTCAAGATGCCCCAAGCGATCGGAGATCTGGCCAGGATGGCTCCGACGGCGAAGTTCAACATCCTCATCGAGCAGCCGCAGAACATCCTGCGCGGGTTGGCGGATGGCAGCTTCCATATCGGCATCGGCGCCTTCGACAACCGCCTGACCGGGCTGTCCTACAAGGCCCTCTACCAGGAAACCAACAGCCTCTATTGCGGCGAGGGCCATCCGCTCTTCTCACGTCTCGAAACGGAGATCGATCAGCCGATGCTCGATCGTTACCCTTGGGTCCATCGAGGATACTGGAACAGGCGGCGCAAGAAGACCCAGAAGCTGAACGACACCGATCAGGTCGTGGGCGAGATCGAGGCGCAGCTTCTTCTGGTGCTGAGCGGCAGCTATCTCGGCCTGCTGCCGGATCACGCGGCACGCTCCTACCTGGAGGCGGGTCGCCTGCGCCGCTTTGGGAACTGCGAGGACAACTTCACCTGCAGCATGGAACTGGTAACCAGAAGCGACCCCCAGCCTCATCTCGTGAAGACCCTGTGCGACGCCCTCCTCGACCAAAGCCGAGGGGGCAGCGTCGCCGCGACCTAGCCTGCAATGTTGTCAAACGGGACAAGGCGCAGCCCACCGAAGGTGGCATCGAAAATTGCATTGAGGAAGCTCAATGTTCCCTTTCCGCGGAGCGTATTCTTCGCCTCCCGCACCGCGCCTAGGCTCGGGGCGACCTTGCCCCAGACGCGATGCCCGCATGCCCCAGGATTCCCGCCCCCGATACAACCAACCGCTCGGCGGCAACGAGATGCCGCGCTTCGGTGGTCCGGCGACGATGATGCGCCTGCCGCAGCAAGAGAGCGCGGAAGGGCTCGACGCCTGCTTCGTCGGCATTCCCATGGATATCGGCACCTCGAACCGCCCCGGCACCCGGCTCGGCCCGCGCCAGATCCGCGACGAAAGCCGGATGCTGCGCCCCTACAATATGGCCACCGGCGCCGCGCCCTACGATCATCTGCAGGTCGCGGATATCGGCGACGTGGCGATCAATACCTTCGACCTGAAGAAGAGCTGCGACATCATCACCGCGACCTACTCAGAGATCCTGTCGCACGGCGCGATCCCGCTGACGCTGGGCGGAGATCACACGCTGAGTTGGCCGGTGTTGCGCGCGGTGGCCGCGCGTCACGGCCCTGTCGCGCTGATCCATGTCGACGCCCATGCCGACACCAACGAGGCGATGTTCGGCGAGGAGATCGCCCATGGCACCCCTTTCCGGCGGGCGGTCGAGGACGGTCTGCTGCGCTGTGAGAAGGTGTTCCAGATAGGCCTGCGGGGCACGGGCTACGCGCCCGAGGATTTCGACTGGGGCCGCAACAGGGGTTTCACGGTCATCCCGGCGGAGGCGCGCTGGCACAAGTCGCTCGCGCCGGTGATGGCTGATATCCGCGCGGCGATCGGCGACGCACCGGTCTACCTGTCCTTCGACATCGACAGCCTCGATCCAGCTTTCGCGCCGGGCACGGGCACGGTCGAGATGGGCGGGCTGACCACGATCCAAGCGCTTGAGATCGTGCGCGGCTGCAAGGGGCTGAACCTCGTCGGCTGCGACCTTGTCGAGGTCTCGCCCCCCTACGACCCGTCAGGCAATACCGCGATGATCGCCGCCAACCTGCTCTACGAGATGCTCTGCGTCCTCCCCGGCCAACCCTGAGAGCCGAGAGAGAGACGCGACCGTTATGACGCAGCCATTCAAAGCTGCCACTGCCAGACAAGGCGCGCGGAGCGCCTAAGGGCCGATCGCGACAATCGGTCCGGCCTGAAGGCTGCGCAATGCAACGTCTGCTCCCTGTGCATCGCAGACGTTGCATCCTGCTCTGAAGCCTTGCGTTTCGGCCTAACTCGCCGTCGCCTCCGCGACCGCCAGTTCCGCCATCGCCATGATCGCCTCGAGGCTCGAGGCCACGGCGATGAACCGGCCATTGTGGCAGAACTTCGCGCCCTTCACGCCCGACGCCGCCTCCAGCGCGTCGTCCGTCAGCCCCGCCCAGGCGGCGGGCAGATCGGCGCGGGTCTCAAAAGTGTCGTCGCCGGTGCGGATCGTGGTCAGAGCCCAGTCCGAGCCGCGCGGGTGGACGACGAAGAGCAGGTGATCGGCGCCCGCCGCTTCGACACCGGCGCGGAACGGCATGCCCATGGGCAGCTCCAGAATGCGCCCCTCGCCTGCCGCCTCGATCGCCGACAGCACCATCGCCTCGGCGCGGTATTTCGCGGCCGAGCGGCGGATGCGGGCCTCGACGAAGGCGCGCGCGACCGGCACGGCGGCGGCGAAGGCGTGATCATCGGCGCCCTCCTCGCGGTCATCGAAGGCGGGCTTCAGGCTTTCGAGCAGCACCGGCAGCGTCAGCCCCGAAAACAGCGGCCCCGCCGAGGAGGCGTCCACCGCGCCATTGTCGAGCAGGTCGACGGGCAGCACGAAGCCGCGGTCGAAGGAGGCGTGAATCTTCTCGACATCATGCTCGGGGACATCCAGCGCCCGCAGGTAGTCGCGCCCATACTGCGCCCAGATCAGGCCGAAGGAGCTGTAGGGCTGGCCATCCTCGCGCAGCGGGTTGGGCTTCTGGTGGTGATCGAAGATCCGCGTCTCGGCATCGAACTGACCGCCCACGTCGTAGATGATCCGCCCCTCGCCGGGGGTGATCCACGCCTTGTCGCGGCTGCGCACCAGTTCGGCGTCGGGAAACAGCCGGGTCAGAATGACCGAGGACAGGAGTTCGTCGGCGTGAAAGCCGCCCGAATGGGTGACGAGATGGGTGATGGTCATGGCTGATCCCTGAAACGAAACGGGCGGCCATCAGGCCGCCCTCGGTAGAAGTCTATGGCGTCCGATCCGGTCGAACACTCGATGTTGTGGCACCCGGCCTCCTCGCCGGATCTCGACCGCGAAACCGCCTCAACTTGAGTCGGATTTACAAGATCAGTGCGTCCAGGCCCCGCGCCGGGTGGTCGAGAAGTTCTCGCCATAGCCGCCGGGACGGATATTGTGCTTGCGCACATGCGGCTCCTGCACGATCGCGTCGAGCCCGTGCTTCTCGGCATAGGCCACCGCCGCGTCGCGGCTGTCGAAATACATCTTCACCTGGCTCTGGGTGTCGGTGGAGCTGGTCCAGCCCATCAGCGGGTCGATCTCGCGCTTCGAGGCGGGCGCGTATTCGAGGACCCAGGCCTCGGTCTTGGCGGTGCCCGACTGGGTGGCGGCCCTGCTGGGTCTGTAGATCCGTGCGCGCATCTTTGGTCCCTTCTGATCTTGCGGCGTTATCGGCAAAACGGCGGCGCCATGCAAGCGGGCAAAGACGCCGCACCCCTCTTGCACAGGAACGAAAAGAGGCCAGATTGGTTCGGTCCCGAGGAGTCCGCCGATGCACAACAACTCGCCCGAACAGATGCCAATCCTGCACGCGCCCGCCCCGGAGGTGAAACGGCGCGAAAAGCTCGAGGGCGGCAAGCGGTTCCGCATGCAGACCGAGTTCCAGGCCGCCGGCGACCAGCCCACCGCGATCGAGGAACTCGCGGGCGGCGTGCGCGCCGGCGAGCGGGACCAGGTGCTGCTCGGCGCCACCGGCACCGGCAAGACCTTCACCATGGCCAAGATCATCGAGGAGACGCAGCGCCCGGCGATCATCCTCGCCCCGAACAAGACGCTGGCCGCCCAGCTCTACGGCGAGTTCAAGGGGTTCTTCCCGGACAACGCGGTCGAGTATTTTGTCTCCTACTACGACTACTACCAGCCCGAGGCCTACGTGCCGCGCTCGGATACCTTCATCGAGAAGGAAAGCCAGATCAACGAGCAGATCGACCGGATGCGCCACTCCGCCACCCGCGCGCTGCTTGAACGCGACGACGTGATCATCGTGGCATCGGTGTCGTGCATCTACGGCATCGGCAGCGTCGAGACCTACGGCGCGATGACGGTCGACCTGCACAAGGGCAAGAACTACGAGCAGCGCGCGGTGATGGCCGATCTGGTGGCGCAGCAATACCGCCGCAACGACGCGGCCTTCGCGCGCGGCGCCTTCCGGGTGCGCGGCGACAGCCTCGAAGTCTGGCCCGCCCACCTCGAGGACCGGGCCTGGCGGCTGTCCTTCTTCGGCGACGAGCTGGAGAGCATCACCGAGTTCGATCCGCTCACCGGCTCCAAGACCGACGAGTTCGACCGCATCCGCATCTACGCCAACAGCCACTACGTCACGCCGCGCCCGACCATGGCGCAGGCGATCAAGGGCATCAAGGCGGAGCTCAAGACCCGACTTGACCAGCTGCAGGGCGAGGGCAAGCTCCTAGAGGCGCAGCGGCTCGAGCAGCGCACCCATTTCGACCTCGAGATGCTCGAGGCCACCGGCGTGTGCAACGGCATCGAGAACTACTCGCGCTACCTGACGGGTCGTGCGCCCGGTGAGCCGCCCCCTACCCTGTTCGAGTTCATCCCCGACAACGCCATCGTCTTCGCCGACGAGAGCCACGTCTCGGTGCCGCAGATCGGCGGCATGTATCGCGGCGACTACCGGCGCAAGTTCACGCTGGCTGAGCATGGCTTCCGCCTGCCGTCCTGCATGGACAACCGCCCGCTCAAGTTCGAGGAATGGGACGCGATGCGCCCGCAATCGATCTTCGTCTCGGCCACCCCCTCGGCGTGGGAGCTGGAACAGGCGGGCGGCGTCTTCACCGAGCAGGTGATCCGCCCCACCGGCCTGCTCGACCCGATGATCGAGATCCGCCCGGTCAAGACGCAGGTCGACGACCTGCTCGACGAGATCCGCAAGGTGACGGCGCGCGGCTACCGGACGCTGTGCACCACGCTCACCAAGCGCATGGCCGAGGACCTGACCGAGTACCTGCACGAGCAGGGCATCAAGGTGCGCTACATGCATTCCGACATCGACACGATCGAGCGGATCGAGATCCTGCGCGACCTGCGGCTCGGCGCCTTCGACGTGCTGATCGGGATCAACCTGCTGCGCGAGGGGCTCGACATCCCCGAATGCGGTCTGGTGGCGATCCTCGACGCCGACAAGGAGGGCTTCCTGCGGTCCGAAACGTCGCTCATCCAGACCATCGGGCGGGCCGCGCGCAACGCCGACGGCCGGGTCATCATGTATGCCGACCGGATCACAGGCTCCATGGAGCGGGCGATGGCCGAGACCGAGCGCCGCCGCGAGAAGCAGATCGCCTATAACGAGGAGCACGGCATCACCCCGGCGACCGTCAAGAAGAACGTCGAGGACATCCTCGCCGGTCTCTACAAGGGCGACGTCGACATGAACCGGGTCACCGCCAAGGTCGACAAGCCGATGGCCGGCGCGAACCTGCAAGCGGTGCTCGACGGGCTCAAGACCGACATGCGCAAGGCCGCCGAGAACCTCGAATTCGAGGAAGCGGCAAGGCTGCGCGACGAGATCAAGCGGCTCGAGACGGTCGACCTGATGGTGTCGGACGACCCCATGGCGCGGCAGCAGGCGATCGCCCAGGCCTCCGACGCGGCGAGCCGGTCGCAGGGCCGCTCTACCGCCGGTCGGCCCGGTCAGCGCGGTGGCAACGTGCAGCGCACCAAGAACCGCAAGCCGCGCGCCTCTTGAGCGGCTACTTGGCGATCGCGCGGATAAGAGCCAGCACCAGCGCCGCGCCGATCAGCGCGACGATCACCACCAGCAGCAGGCCGCCGGCGGCCAGGATCGTCACGCCCAGCGCCGCGAGCAGAAACGGCGTCGCCATCGCCGCCAGCGCGCCGACGATCATGTACAGCGCACGCCTGCGCCCCCCGGTCAGCAGGCTGGCCACCCAGCCCACGGCCAGCCCCACCAGGGCGAGGATCACCAGTGCCGCGATGCCGATGCCGTTCAGAAGCTCTTCCATGCGCCGTCTCCATGTTGCCTGTCACAGCCTAGCGCGCCGACGCGGCGCGGAAAGTGCGCCGCGATGACGGGCCGCCACGATGCCGCGGTGATCCTCGGCGCCGCGGTCTGGGAAAACGGCCCCTCGCCGACCCTGCGGCGGCGCACCCTGCATGGCGCGGCGCTCTACCATGCCGGACAGGTGGCACACCTCGTGCCCAGCGGCGGGCTCGGCAAACACCCCCCCTGCGAGGGCGAGGCGATGCGGCAATTACTGCTCGAAGCCGGGGTGCCCGATCATGCGGTCCATCCCGAGACCACCTCGCGCAACACGCTCGAGAACATCCGGCTGGCACTGCCGATCCTGGAGCGGATCGGGGCCGAGCGGGTGGTGATCGTCACCGACGCCCCGCATCTGCCGCGGGCCCTGCTAGTGGCCCGGCGGCTCGGCCTGAAGGCCCGCGGATCGGCCCCGCGCGGGGGGCAGAAGCGCTCGGCGCAGCTGCGGCTGGCGCTGCGCGAGGTCCCCGCCTATGCCGCCTATCTGTGGCGGCTGCGCCGTTGACCGTCTCCCCCTCCCTTGCGCCAAGCTTTTCTGGCGGGAGGAGATGGAAATGCCGCCGGGACTCAAGCCAATCGTGCGGGCGATGTCCATGCCAAGAGCGGCGGCTTGCTTGTCCGGCAGATCCGTGAGGGGCGGAAGCTTCGGCTCGGCGTTACGCATCTTTTGACGGGCGATCCCGGCACCGGCCTCATGACCGAGACATGGCGGCGCTCCTGAACGCTTGATCGCGCCGCCCCCGCGCGTCAGGCTGTTGCCATGACCGACCCGATCCGCCCCACTGATGACGGCGCCCGCCGGCAGGCCCGGCGCCTGCGCGACGCGGCCCGGCACGGCGTGCTGGGCGTGCTCGACCCCGTCACCGGGCGGCCGCAGCTCAGCCGCGTCGCGCTGCTTCCGACGCGGTCTGCCGACCTGCTGATGCTGGTCTCCACCCTGTCGCGCCACTGGACGGCGCTCGAGGCCGATCCACGCTGCGCGCTGATGCTCGACGAGACGACCTCCGGCGACCCGATGGCCGCCCCGCGCCTCAGCCTCGACGCCCGCGCCCTGCCCGCCGACAAGGCGGCCGCACAGCAGGATTGGCTTGCCGCGCATCCCGGCGCGGAGATCTACTACCACTTCGCGGATTTCCGACTGCTGCGCCTCGAGGTCGAAGGCGGCTTTCTGGTCGGCGGGTTTGGCCGGGCCTTCCACCTGACCCGCGCCGACTTCGAAAACTGATCCGACCGGCTTGACACCGCCAGCCGGACAGGCCAGATACGCGACCAGTGGGGTCGTAGCTCAGTTGGGAGAGCGCGTCGTTCGCAATGACGAGGTCAGGGGTTCGATCCCCCTCGACTCCACCAGATCTCCCCCTTTTTCTGGATATCGCCGTGACTGCCCAAGATCGGGCGAGCGCCAGTCCTTGACCGCGGACCCTGTGCAGGGTCGGGGCGAATTGGCATGTCCGACGCCGCTCCCTTGCCCCCCCCTTACCGGCTATCAACACGCGCCGAACCATCTGGGAACCGGACCGTGCGCCGCACAAGGAAACGGCCCGTCCGAGGGACGGGCCGCCATGCTCGTCAGACGAGTTTTCGACTACACCGGGACGCTCGATCGGGCGCCGTCCTTGCCGCCTTCGGCTAGGCTCTTCGCCGCCTGCGCCGCGAAATCGACGCCCTTGCCGCTGGCCTCGGTCATGTCGCGGGCGGCCTCGCCCACTTCCTCGGCCTGCTCCTGCAGGGCCTGCGGGAGAAAGGCCCGCATCATCGACATCTGGGTGTCGAGGGCCGACATCCACATCCGGGTACTGGTCTGCCACATCTGCAGGGGCAGCTCGAAAAACGGGTTCTGCATCACGTGCACCTTGGTTGGGGGGGCTGGGTCGCCGCATAAAACCCACTCCCCCATGGCCCCGTTCCGGCGCACCCGGCGCACCGGCGGAAACCGGCCGCTCAGCGCGGAAGGGTCAGGAAGTTCGGCCCGCGCCGCGCCAACCGCTTGTTGTTGGAGGCGGTGCGGCGCTGCAGCGGCAGCATCGTCGCCAGCGCGACCTGGTCGGGCCGCTTGCCGGACCACAGCGCGCGGTTGCCCGCCACCATCGCCTCGGCGAAGGCCGGGACCTTCT
Source organism: Limimaricola variabilis (assembly GCF_014195545.1). Classification (GTDB taxonomy): domain Bacteria; phylum Pseudomonadota; class Alphaproteobacteria; order Rhodobacterales; family Rhodobacteraceae; genus Limimaricola; species Limimaricola variabilis. The sequence goes on from NZ_JACIBX010000003.1 coordinate 134,729, forward strand.
CGTCAACCATGCGGTTGTTCTCGCCGCCGGTGACCGACCAGAGGCCCGCCATGCCCATCAGCCGATAGGCCATCACGGCCTGGGTCTCGGCCATCAGGGTCCAGAAGGTCATCGAAGTGCGCACCAATTCGGCCGGGGTCGCCATCTTGCTCATCTTCCGCTCCGAGAAAACGCCCGCGGATCGCGGGCTGACACCAGACGACGCGCAGCCCCCCGCCGCGGTTCCCGGCCCAACCTCATTCCGGGCGGTCCATGCGCACGCTGCATCGCATTCGCCCGCTAACCGGCGTGTCGAACACGATCCGGAAGCTGCGCCTGTCGCCGCCATATTCCGTGTCGAGCCAAGGCTGTTCGTAGACAGCATCGCCTCTCGCGTCGGCAAGGCGCCCCTCGGGCAGCGCCGCCTCGACCACCCGCGCCCGACCGAGGAATGGCAGATGCGGCGCGGTCGGCACCACCCAGACCCTCTCGGGAGCGCCGCGCTCGGCGGTGAGGCTCGCGGGGTTGCGCACCGGCTGGTTGATGCCGTGAAAGGCGTTGCCGGTGAAGGTGATGTCGCGCATCCGCCCGTAATCGAGATCGGCGAAGCTGGTGTCGACCCGCTCCACCCGGTCGACATAGCCGTTGAAAGTACGGAACACGTTGCCGGTCACGTGCAGCCCGTGGATGAAATGCCCCGGCCCGCGTGGCTTGACCACGATCCAGTTGAACCAGCGCGCCACGTCGGTCGCGATGAAGATGTTGCCCGACACGGTCAGCCCGCCGAAGCTGAACTGCTGGCCGAGGCCCGGGCTCTCGTCGTGCTCGTTGCTCCACTCGATGAAGTTGTTGTCGATGTAGTTGCCGACGATCAGCGTCGCCGGGTTCGGCCGGGTGAGGATGATCCCGCCCTTGCGCACCCCGTCCGAGAGCGAGTCGCCGTGGAACCAGTGGTTGTTCGCGATCAGATTGCCGGTGCCGGCCAGCACGCAGAAATGCTCGAACAGCACGATCCGGCTGTCGCGGATCTTCACGTCGTTGGCGTTGACGTTGAAGCACAGAGTCTTCCGCTGCTCCACCGGCAGGCCCTGCTCGTTCGACAGGAACTGGCAGCGGTCGATCATGATCCCCTGGCAGCCGCCGCCATGCGAGGTCAGGCCACGATCGCGCGGCTTGGTCACGAAGCAGTCGCGCAGGTGAAAGGTCAGCCCGGCAGGCGGCAGGATGATGCCCGAGGCGACGCCGTTGCACTGGAACTCGATGTCGTCGAAAACGAACTGGCTGAGATCCTTGAAGCCCGAGAAGTCGATCAGGTAGCGAAACCGCGTGAAGGTGAATTCCTGCACCCCCTCGGCGTCGAAGAGCGGCTGGCTCAGAGTGATCCGCCGGTTGCCGATATCGACCGCCTTCACATAGACCTCGCGCCCCACCCCGTTGCCGGTGACGAGGCTGCCCGGCGCGATGGCCGAGATATTGGCCACGTTGTCGAGCCGGGTCGGATTGGCCGGCGCATAGCTGGCCTGGGCGCGGACCGCGGCAGGCGTCCAGGCTGCACCGTCGATCGGCTGGAACTGCCCGTTCCGGATCACCCGGCGGGTGGCGAAGGTTTCCCGGTCGGGCACGGCGGCGGCCATGTCGAAGGGCTTAGACAGGCCGATGCGCCGCCCTTCGAGGTCGAGGGAATCGTGGTCCGAGAAGCTCAGCAGCGCCTGGAAGGCCTTGGCGAAGGCCAGCTCCTCGTTGCCCAGCGCGTCGAGATAGGCCCCGAAGCGGAAATCGCGTTGCAGGATCAGCTTGGCCGCGCCGACGGGCTCCACCGTCCCGACGAAACGCACATGGCTGCGGAAGGTCACGTTCGAGGCCAGCCGGTAGCGCCCCTCGGGCACCAGCACGGTCCGGCCCGCCGCCGCGTCGTCGGCCGCCTCGAAGGCCGCCGCGTCGTCACCGCTGCCGTCGCCCCGCGCGCCGTAGTCGCGGACATCGACCAGCCCTGCCAGATCGGCGGCGAACAGATGGCTGACATCCTCGATCACCAGATCGTCGATCCGCACCACCCCACTAGACGGCCCGGTCAGGTCGACGCCCAGATGGCCGCGATCGGCGCCGGTCCAGACCAGATCGACGCCCGGCAACCCGCCCGGTCCGATGATCGCCGACAGCTCCACCACCGCGCCATAGGCGGTGAGCGGCACCTCCGGCCCGGCGGTGACGATCCCGCCCAGCGCCCCGCCGCCCGGTCGCCCGGCCCAACCGGCCACGCGCACCGAGGGCAACGCCCCGGCCAGCGCCTTCACCCGCGCCGTAACCCGCAGGTAGAGCCCCGGCAGGATCGGCGTTTCGCCCATGTAGCGCAGCTTCTGCACGGCGGCGGTCTTGAAGATTTCCAGCGCGCCGCCGAAATCCTGATCGGCCGGCACGAAGACCCCCGCGCCGGACTGCGCGTATGTGTCCGATCCGGGCGTGCCGTCGCCGCTCGACCAGACCTCCAGCCCGGCGGAATACGGCGTCGGCATCAAGGCGTCGGTGATCGGCATGGCAGGCCCCCTGTCGCTGGGGCGGAGCGGCGGCGACGTGGCCCCCCTGCCCGCCGCTCCTCCGCTCCGCCCGGTCCGGGCCCGGGAGCCGCGGCCCCCGGACGGAGGGCAGGTATAGCCACAGGAAATGAAGAAGCCGCGGCCGCACCGTGCGGCCGCAACGGCGATCAGACGCCGAATTCCGGCCCGGCGAGCAGCATCACCCCGTCGATGCGCCAACCCTCGGCGGTCTCGATCATCCGGTAGTCGAGCAGGTGCGGCACGCCGCGCCCGTCGCGGATCAGCACCCTCTGGAACCAGACGCCCTCGCGCTCCTCAAGGTCGAGAAAGCGGGCGCTGTCGTTGTCCCAGACCATCGGGTAGCCCTGCTTGACCATCCGGCCGAACGTATCGGCGTTGCCGAACTGGTTCTGGATCGTGTCGCTGGCATGGTCATAGGCGCCCTCGACATCGCGCGCCGTGAAATCGCCGAGCTGGTCCTCGATCACCGACCTGATCGCATCCTGGGCCCCGCCCTGCTGCGCCAATGCCGCGCCAGCCACCACAAGCGCGAGCACCAACCCCACCAACTTCGTCCGCATGATCCGTCCCATCTCGTTCTCGTCCCGCGCGTCGCGCTCGAGGCGCGGGGCAGGTCATTCCCCCTCGCACCCCAACCGGCGCGAGCAGGAACCAGCTGAAAACACAGGCGTTTGGTTCCATCACGTATCGGAGAGATCATGGGTTTCCGCATCGCCCCCGAGGATAGCTCGCTCAAGACCGGTCTGCGGCGGGTGCTGGCGGAGCGCGGCGCGCGTGCGGCCGGGCACGCGGCGGAGGCCGACATGGAGGAGGCGATCCACGCGCTGCGCAAGGACACCAAGAAGGCGCGCGCGCTGCTGCGGCTGATGCGCCCCGGCCTCTCGGTTTTCAAGGCGGAGAACCGCGCCCTGCGCGACGCCGCGCGAGCGCTGTCGGGGCATCGCGACGCACAGGCGCGGCTCGACAGCTTCGACAAGTTGACGACCCATTACGCCAACGAGATCGACCGCCGCGCCTATGCCGGGCTGCGCACGGCGCTCACCCGCGAGGCCCGCGCCGCTCAGAATGGCGGCGAGAACGAACTCGCGGCTTTGCGTGCCGCGCTGGAGCAGATGGGCGAACGGGCCGGGCATTGGCGGATCGAAGGGAAAGGGCGCGTGCTGCTCCACGAGGGGCTGGAGCGGTCGCTGGCCCGCGCCGCGCGCGCGCTCGCGGCAGCCGAGGAGGCTCCCGATGCGGCGAGGCTGCACGAGCTGCGCAAGCGCGCCAAGGATCACCGCGCCCATATGAAGCTATTGCGCCCGGCATGGCCCGCCCTGATCGACGCGCGCGAAAAGCAGGCAAAGCGGCTGGGCGACCTGATCGGCGATCACCACGATCTCGACGCGCTCTGCGCCCATCTCGCCGCGCGCGAACTGCCCCGGGACGAAACCGCGCGCGCCGCGTTGACGGCGCTGGCCGCCAGGCGGCAGGCCGATCTCGCCGCCGAGGCGCTGCCGGTGGCGCGCCGGCTGTTCGGCGCGCCGCCCGAAGAGACCGCCGCGCGCCTCGTCGCGCTGTGGCGGCTGTGGCGGCGCGAGACCGCCGGGGCGCGTTAGCCCGCCAGCTCGCCCGCGAGCGCCCGGTCGATCAGCGCGACCGTGTTCTCGACGCCGTACAGCGCGATGAAACCGCCGAAGCGCGGCCCTTCGGAGGCACCGAGCAGGATCTCGTAGAGCGCCTTGAACCAGTCGCGCATCGGCTCGAACTGCCGCTCGCGACCGACCGCGAAGACCTCGGATTGCAGCCCGTCGGCATCCGCCCCGCCCTGCCACGCGGCAAGCCGCGCGCGCAGATCCTCGAGCGCGGCGCGCTCCTCTTCGGTCGGCGCGCGGTAGGTCTTGGTCGGCTTCACGCGGTCTTCGTAGTAGCGGATCGCGAAGCCCGCCGCCGCATCGAGCCCCGGATGCGTCTCGGGCGCGGCCTCGGGCGCGTAGCGCCGGATGAAGCCCCACAGCGTTTCCTTGTCCTCGGCACCCGACACCGAGACGAGGTTCAAGAGCATCTGGAACGGCACCACCATGTCCGAGGCGGGCACGTTGCCGCGATGGATGTGATAAGCCGGGTTGGCCAAGCGCGCCTTCGCGTCCTGGCCCTCAAAGGCGCGCAGCTGCTGGTGATACTCGTCGACCATCTTGGGGATGACGTCGAAATGCATCCGCTTCGCGGTCTTGGGCTTGAGATACATGAAGTAGCTCAGGCTATCGGTCGAGGCGTAGCTCAGCCACTCGTCCATGGTCAGGCCGTTGCCCTTGGACTTGGAGATCTTCTGACCCTGGTCGTCGAGGAACAGCTCGTAGGTGAAGTGGTGCGGCGCGCGGCCGCCCAGCACCTTGCAGATGCCGTCATAGATCGGCGTGTTGGTCGAGTGGTCCTTGCCGTACATCTCGAAATCGACGCCGAGCGCGGCCCAGCGGGCGCCGAAATCGGGCTTCCACTGCAGCTTCACGTTGCCGCCGGTGACCGGCAGGGTCCATTCGCGCCCGTCCTCGTCATCGAAGGTGACGGTGTGCTCCTTGGCGTCGACATGCTTCATCGGCACGTAGAGCACGCGGCCCGTCTCCGGGTGGATCGGCAGGAAGCAGGAGTAGGTCTCGCGCCGCTCGTCGCGCAGAGATTTCAACATGATCGCCATGATGTCGTCATAGCGCTCCGTGGCGAGCTTGAGCGTGTCGTCGAACTTGCCGGTCCGGTAGAACTCGGTCGCCGAGACGAACTCGTACTCGAAGCCGAAGGTGTCGAGGAACCGGCGCAGCATGGCGTTGTTGTGCCCGCCGAAACTGTCATGCGTGCCGAAGGGATCGGGCACTGAGGTCAGCGGCCGCTGCAGGTTCTCGTGCATCATCTCCTGCTGGGGCACGTTCTCGGGCACCTTGCGCATGCCGTCGAGATCGTCCGAGAAGCAGACCAGCCGGGTCGGGATGTCCGAGATCACCTCGAAGGCGCGGCGGATCATCGTGGTGCGCAGCACCTCGCCGAAGGTGCCGATATGCGGCAGACCCGACGGCCCGTAGCCGGTCTCGAACAGGACATACCCCTTCTCGGGGTCCTTGCCGTTCAGACGTTTGAGCAGCGCGCGCGCCTCTTCGAAGGGCCAGGCCTTGCTCTGCATCGCCGCGTCGCGCAGTTCGGACATCGTGTCACCTCTTGGGAATGATCCCGGCTCTCCTATTGCGGGGGGGTCACGGCGTCAATAAATTGGCCCGTGAATGCAAGGAGCAAGACCCATGAGCGACACCCCTTCCATGACCGCGCAGGATGCGCTGGTGGCGCTGATGATCGCCGTCTCGGCGTCGGATGAAACGATCCGCACCTCCGAGCTGGTGAAGATCACCAACATGGTCAACCACTTGCCGGTTTTCGCCGATTATGGCGACGACCTGTCGGAGATCTCGAACACGGTGTTCGACCTGCTGGAGCAGGAGGACGGGCTCGACGCGCTGTTCGGGCTGATCCGCGAGGCGTTGCCCGAGCGGCTCTACGAGACCGCCTATGCGCTGGCCTGCGACGTGGCGGCCGCCGACGGCAACGTCACCGAGGGCGAGGGCCGGATGCTCGAGGAGATCCGCTACGAGCTGTCGATCGACCGGCTGCACGCCGCGGCGATCGAGCGCGGCGCGCGGGCCCGACACTTGACCGTTTAAGCGGCACTAGGCAGAGGGACCCGGCAGGCGGGGCGGAGCGTTTCACGGGCAACAGCCATGAAAGGGCACGCCCATGCGGATCTTCGGTCTGATCGTCTTCCTGCTCGATCTCTACGCCATCTGGAACGTCATCACCTCTTCGGCCGGCACGGGTAAGAAGGTGCTCTGGACGCTCGCCATCCTGATCCTGCCGGTGCTCGGCCTGATCGTGTGGTTCTTCATGGGGCCGCGCGGGCGCGGCGCGCGGATCTAGTTGACCGCGCCCTCCGCCGCGTAGGCGATGCCCCAGCGCTGCAGCAGCCGCTGCTGCAGCCACTTGGCGCGGCCATTATAGGCGCGCGCGCCCTCGGGGCGTTCCTCCTCCTCGTCCTGCGCGTCGATCCGGCGCGCCACGTCGCCCGAGAAGATCGCGAAGGCGATGTCGCGCCCGCCCATCGTGCGCTCGTATCCCGCAAGCGCGCTGACAAAATTGAGCGTGCCGGTCTTGGCCACCACCACCCCCGGCGGACGGGCCAGCGCCTCGCCGCGCGGGCCGTAGAGGCGGATCGACTTGAGCAACGGCTTGAGATCGCGCCGCGCCTGCGGCGTGGCAAGGATCTTGGCCATCTGCATCGCCGAGATCCGCGACGCGCCGCCGAGCCCGGAATGGTCCACCAGATCCGGCGCCGCGCCGAAGCGCGCCTCGACCCAGTCCGACATCGCCCGGCCCGAGCCCGGCAGATCGGTAACGCCGGTGCCGCGCGCCACGCTGGCGGCAAGGCCGATCTGCTCGGCGATCAGATTGGTCGAATAGAGCAGCATGTCGCGGATCAGCTTGGTGAGATCGGCGCTCTGGTGGCGCACCAGCACCGTGCCGTTCGGGGCCGAGGACGCCTCGGACACCGTGCCCAGCTCGATCCCCTGCTCCTCGGCGAGGGCGGCGAAGACCTGTCCCGCATAGAGCGCCGGGCGCCGCACCGGCAGCCAGCGCGCGCCGCTGTCGCCGAGATAGCGGCGACCGACGGTCCAGACATCGACGCCGTTCTGCTGCGCGTAAGTGTAAACCGGCGTGCCGCGATCCACCGCTTCCATCGTCGCAATATCGACCACGGGACGGGTGTCGGTGCCCCGCGCGTCGAGCGTCAGCTCGTAGCCGCCGCTCGACCGCGCCCAGGAGAAATAGATGCGGTTGTAATTAAGGTTGAGCCCCGAGACCGCGGGGTTGTAGCCCAGATGCGGCAGCTGCACCGGGTCGATCTGGCTCTGCTGCGGCAGCGCGCCGCCCCAGACCGCGAAGCCGCCCGCCACGCCGCGCACGCCCAGCGCCTTGAGCTCGAGCGCCATCTCGGCCAGCGCATCGGTGTCGAGCGTCGGATCGCCCGTCCCGGCCAACACCAGGTCGCCCTGGATGATGCCGTTCTCGATCGGGCCGGTGGCCACGAGGGTGGTCTCGAAGCGGTAATCGCCCCCCAGCGCCTCAAGCGCGTAGAGCGCGGTGACCGCCTTGGCCACAGAGGCGGGCGGCAGGCGCGTATAGGCGTCATGCTGGTCGAGGATTTCGCCCGAGCGGGCGTCGAGCGCGACGAAGCCGGTGCGCCCGCCCAGCCGCGCCTCCTCGACGAACTGCGCGGTGGAATCGCGCAGCCGCGGGCGCAGCCCCGAAGGCGCGGCGTCGAGCGCCACCGCGCCGTCCGGCCGGGCCTGCGGCCGCAACGAAGTGAGCGGCTGCGCCATGGCAGCCGAGGCGGTCATCGATAGGCCGCCGATCAGCAGCCCGCGTCGGGTCAGTCGTGCTTTCATGTCCGATAGATAGAGCGCGCCGCGCGCGTTCGGCAACGCCCTGCGCCTCACGGTTCCGCAAGTTTTCCTGCGCCCTGCGGCCAACCGCCTTCGGCGCGGATCGCGGTCGACGACGCCGCAGACATCGGCAGGTTCACGAAGCACCAGGCCGGGGCCGGGGCGCGCGCCAGCCCCTCGGCCGCGTGCATCGGCAGCCGCGCGCCGCGATAGACCCGCGCCGCCCGCGACAGCCGCGCCGCCAGCCGGTCGCCGGGCCGTGCGAAGACACCCATCGGGACGCTCTCGACGATGCGCCGCCAATCCTGCCAGCGATGCAGCTGCACGAGGTTGTCGGCCCCCATCAGCCAAACGAAATCGACGCCCGGATAGCGCGCTGTCAGCCGAGCGATCGTCTGCGCGGTATATCGCGTGCCAAGCCGCGCCTCGATGTCGGTCACCCGGATCTTCGGGTGCTGCGCGACCCGTTCGGCCTGGGCGATGCGCCGCGCCATCGGCGCCGGGCCGCGCGCTTTCAGGGGATTGCCCGGGCTGACCATCCACCACACCCGGTCGAGGCGGAACCGGCGGATCGCCTCCAGCGTGATCGCCATGTGCCCCTCATGGGCCGGATCGAACGACCCGCCGAGCAGCCCGATCGCCTGCCCGGCCCGGGCCTTGGGCCATCCCGTGCTCATGCCGGGTACCGCACGAAGGCGAAAGAGGACGAGTCCGGCGCCCAGCAGGGCACGTTGAGGCTGCCCTGCCCGCCCCGGAAGCGGACGATCTCGCGCCCTTCCCCACCCGCCTGCGGCAGCAGCCACAACGCGACATCGAGGTCGGCCGGATGGCCTTGGGTGCCGGGTGGGTAACGCAGATGAACGACGTGCCGCCCGTCCGGCGACGGGTGCGGAAACCAGTCGACGCCGGGGCCGTCGGTCATCCGCTCGGGCGTGGTGCCGTCGGGGCGGATGCGCCAGATGTCGACCGCGCCGTCACGTTCGCCGTTGAACCAGATCCAGCGTCCATCGGCCGAGAAATCCGGCCCGTCGGCATGATCGAAGCCGGCCGTCACGCAGGTCTCGTCCCCGGTCTCGACCTCGGCGAGATAGATCCCCACCGGCCCGCCATCCCGGGCGCCGGCATAGACCACCCGCCGCCCGTCTGGGCTCCAGCCATGCATCCACGACGGCAACTGCGCGGTCAGCCTGTGCGGCGCGCCACCCGCCGCCGGCACCAGATAGATGCAGGAGGCGCCGGTCTCGGCCTTGTCGGAGATCGCGATCACCTGCCCGTCCGGCGATGGCACGTGGTCGTTATTGAGCTGGGTGGCAAAGCCGGTCTCGACCGGCGTGAGGCGGTCCGCGCCGGGCGCGAGCCGCCACAACCGCCCTTCGGCATTCACCAGTAGGCTGCCATCGGCACACCAGTTCGGCGCCTCGATGCGGCCGGTGCCGCGATGCACGACCTCGACCGAACCGTCGTGGCGCCACAGGCAGATCTCGCTTTCCATAGCGCTCCTTCCAAGGGCGCCGACGGGGTGGACGGGACGCGCAAAGAGCCGCCGATCCGCCCGGCGTCGCGCCCGAATGCGAATTGATTTTCTGGCTGATTCGGGTTAACTGGACAAGGCGACGTTACCTCTATCGACCACTGTCTCCTTTACGGCCTCAGTCCCTCGATCAGCACTGACAGAGCCGACACCGCTGCAATTCCGCGAGCGGATACTTGTTAAGGAAGACAGCACGATGGCTACCGGCACCGTGAAATGGTTCAACACCACCAAAGGCTATGGCTTCATCGCGCCCGATGGCGGCAAGAAGGACGTCTTCGTCCACATTTCCGCCGTTGAGCGTTCGGGCCTGACCGGCCTCGCCGACAACCAGAAGATCAGCTTCGACATCGAAGCCGGCCGCGACGGCCGCGAATCGGCGGTGAACCTCAAGCCGATGTAAGAGGCAGGCCCCGCGGGGCCGCTTCGCACCTGATTTCCGAAACGGGCGCGGCCGGGGCCGCGCCCGTTTCACATGGGCCCCGGCCCATGCGGGCCGGATCACTCCGCCCGCGCGCTTTCGGCCAGATCGCGGACCAGTGGGCCGATCTCCTCTACGATCCGCGCCACGCCATCGGCGTTGGGATGCAGACCATCGGCCTGCAGATAGGCGCGCCGCGCCGCCTCGACCCCCTCCCCGTCCGCCTGCAGCGGCGCGAAGAAATCCGGGTAGAGCGGCACATCGTGCGTCTCGGCCAGATCGGCATAGGCGGCATCGAAGGCGGCCGCGTAATCGGGGCCGTAATTCGATCCCGCCTTGATCCCGACGAGCAGCGTCTCGACCCCCACCGCCTCGGCCTTGCCCAAGATGCCGTCGAGATTGCGCGCCATCTCCTCGGGATCGAGCCCGCGCAGATAGTCGTTGCCACCAAGCGCCAGGATCATCGCGTCGACCTCGGGGGTCAGCGTCCAATCGGCCCGCGCCAGCCCGCCGGCCGAGGTGTCGCCCGACACGCCCGCATTGATCAGCCGCACCTCTGCCCCCGCCTCGTCGAGCCAGGCCTGAAGCTGCGGCACCAGCCCCTCGCCCTGCGGCAGCCCGTAGCCCGCCGTCAGGCTGTCGCCCAGCGCGGCGATCACCACCTCGCCCGCCTGCGCCGCGAGCGGGGCCGCGACGATTGGCAGCGCCAGGATCAGCTTGCGCATCATGCCCCCGGCCCCATATCGCTCGGGGCGTGTGCGACGAAAGGCCCTCAGCATGACCGACCCCGTTCTCTCCCTCAAGGAAGCCGAGCTGACGCTGTCGGGCAATGCCGGGCCGGTGGAGATCCTGCATGGGATCACGCTCGACGTGCGCCCGGGCGAGACGCTGGGGCTGGTGGGTCCGAGTGGGTCAGGCAAGTCGTCTCTCCTCATGCTCATGGGCGGGCTCGAGCGCGCCACCGGCGGCACCGTCGCGGCGCTGGGCCACGATCTCACCGCGCTGGACGAGGACGCTCTGGCCCGGTTCCGCCGGGACAATATGGGGGTGGTGTTCCAGTCCTTCCACCTGATCCCGACCATGACCGCGCTGGAGAACGTCGCAATTCCTCTTGAGCTGGCGGGCCACCGCGACGCGCATGAGCGCGCCGAGGCGCAGCTCGCCGCCGTTGGGCTGGGCCACCGCGCCGGCCATTACCCCGGCCAGCTCTCGGGCGGTGAGCAGCAGCGCGTGGCGCTCGCCCGCGCCACGGCGCCGCATCCGCGCATCCTGCTGGCGGACGAGCCGACCGGCAATCTCGACGCCGCCAACGGCGCGGCGATCATGGACCTGCTGTTCGACCTGCGCGACCGGCACGGCGCGACGCTGGTGATGGTCACCCATGCGCCCGAGCTCGCGGAGCGCTGCGACCGGGTGGTGCGGCTGATGGACGGGCGGGTGGCGGCATGAGCGCCCGCCTCGCCGCCCGGCTCGCCCGGCGCGAGCTGCGCGGGGGCCTGCGGGGGTTTCGCATCTTTCTCGCCTGCCTCGCGCTGGGCGTCGCCGCCATCGCCGCCGTCGGCATGGTCCGCTCGGCGATTCAGGCCGGGCTCGAGCGCGAAAGCGCTGCGATTCTCGGCGGTGACGCCGAGATCGAGCTGACCTACCGCTATGCCGACGCGAGCGAGCTGGCCTGGATGCAGGGCGTGGCCGACACCGTCTCGGAGGTGGTCGATTTCCGCTCCATGGCCGTGGTCGCGCGCGACGGGGAGGCCGAGCGCGCGCTGACCCAGATCCGCGCCGTCGACGACGCCTACCCGCTGGTGGGCGAGGTCCGGCTGGAGCCGGAGATGCCGCTCGACGCGGCCTTCGCGGGAACGGGCGGCCTGCCCGGGATCGTCATGGAGCGCGCGCTCACCGATCGGCTGGCGCTGGCGCCGGGCGACCGGGTCCGGCTTGGCACGCAGGATTTCGTGCTGATGGCGGTGCTGGCGCGCTACCCCGACAGCGCGGCGGGCGGTTTCGATTTCGGTCCGCGCAGCCTCGTTCTGCGCGAGGATTTGTCGGAATCGGGTCTTCTGGCCGAGGGCACGCTGTTCTCCACCGCCTACCGGCTCGACCTGCCCCCCGGCGCCGCTCTGCAGGCGCTCGAGGACGAGGCGGAGGGCCGCTTCGAGGGCAGCGGGCTGCGCTGGCGCGACGCCCGCCGCGGCGCGGGCGGCACCGAACGCTTCATCGACCGGCTGGGCTCGTTTCTGGTGCTGATCGGGCTGTCGGGGCTGGCGGTGGGCGGCGTCGGCATCTCGGCGGCGGTGCGCGCCTATCTGGCGGGCAAGACCGCGACCATCGCGACGCTGCGGACGCTGGGGGCGACGCGCAGCACGATCTTCCTGACCTACTTCTTCCAGATCGGCGCGCTGACCGTCCTCGGCCTCGTTCTCGGGCTGGCGCTGGGCATTCTCGCGCCGCTGCTTCTGGCGCCGGTGATCACCGCCCGGCTGCCGATCCCGGCCGAGTTCGGCCTCTACCCCCGCCCGCTGATCGAGGCGGCGCTCTATGGGGCGCTGGTGGCCGGGATCTTCACGCTCTGGCCGCTGGCGCGGACCGAGAACGTGCGCGCCGCGACGCTGTTCCGCGACGCGATGGGCGCGGGCCGGGCGCTGCCGCGGCGGCGCTACATGGGGGCGATCCTCGGGCTTCTGGCGGTGCTGATCGGATCGGCGGTGCTGTTCTCGGGCACCTGGAAGCTGACCCTGTCGACGGCGGGCTCGATCGCGGCGGCGCTGGCGCTCCTGGCGCTGGCGGCGCTCGGCGTGCAGGCGCTGGCCCGGCGGGCAGGCCGCGCGGCGCGCGGGCGGCCCGGCCTCAGGCTGGCGCTCGGCGCGATCGGCAAGCGCGGCGGCGAGACCGGCTCGGTGGTGCTGTCGCTGGGCCTCGGCCTGTCGGTGCTGGCCGCCGTCGGCCAGATCGACGGCAATCTGCGCCGCGCCATCACCGACGACCTGCCCGAGGTGGCGCCGGCCTATTTCTTCGTCGACATCCAGCCCGACCAGATCGAGGGCTTCCGCGCGCGGCTCGACGGTGACAGCCAAGTGAGCCGGGTCGACAGCGCGCCGATGCTGCGCGGCATCGTCAGCGAGATCAACGGCCGAGCTGCGCGCGAGGTCGCCGATCACTGGGTGCTGCATGGCGATCGCGGCCTGACCTATTCCGCCACGCCGCCGGATGGCGAGGAGATCGTCGCGGGCGAATGGTGGGCCGAGGATTACGCGGGTCCGCCGCTAGTGAGCTTCGCCGAGGAGGAAGCGCTGGAGATCGGGCTCGGGATCGGCGACGAGATCACGGTCAACGTGCTGGGCCGTGACGTGACCGCGACCATCGCCAATCTGCGGCGCGTCGATTTCGGCTCGGCCGCGATCGCCTTCGTGATGTCGATGAACCCTTCGGCCCTCGCCGGTGCACCGCATAGCTGGATCGCCACGGTCTATGCCGAGGAAGCGGCCGAGGCCGCGATCCTGCGCGACCTCGCCGATGCCTATCCCAACATCACCGCGATCCGGGTGCGCGACGCCATCGCGCAGGTCACCCGGGTGGTCGACGGCATCGCCGCCGCCACCCGCTACGGCGCTGCGGCGACACTGCTCACCGGCTTCCTGGTGCTGATCGGCGCGGCGGCGGCGGGCGAGCGGTCGCGCAGCTACGAGGCCGCGATCCTCAAGACGCTGGGCGCCTCGCGCCGCCGCATCCTCGCGAGCTTCGCGCTGCGGGCGGCGCTCTTGGGCGCGGCGGCCGGTCTGGTGGCGCTCGGCGCCGGGGTTCTGGGCGGCTGGGCGGTGGCGCGCTTCGTCATGGAGACCGATTTCGCGGTGATCTGGCCCTCGGCCATCGGCATCGTTCTGGGCGGGGCGCTGGCGAGCCTGCTGGCCGGACTGGCCTTTGCCTGGCGGCCGCTCAGGGTGCGCCCGGCGCAGGTGCTGCGGGCGCAGGACTAGGCGCCGAGCAGCCGGTTGTGGATCGCCGTCGTCGCGACGGCGGCGTGGCCCATGCCATAGGCGATCTGGTCGAGCCCGGCGACCACGTCGCCGATCGCGAAGAGCCCCTCGACGCTGGTCTCGCAATGCGGATCGACGAGGATGCAGCCCGCCTCGGTCAGATCGGCGCCCAGCGCCTGCGCGAGGTCGGAATGCGGGTCGGTCCCGAGCGCCACGTAGAGCGTGTCGAAGCGCGCAACGCGCCCGTCTTCCATCTCGATGACGATGGCATCACCGTCGAGCCGGATATCGCGGCGATGCGAGGGCAGGATCTTCAGCCCCGCCTGCGCGAGCGCCTGCTCGCCGTCATCGTCGAGCGGCGCGTGCTCGGGCCGCACCACGGTCACGTCGTCGGTGTAGTGACGCACGAAGCGTCCCTCGGCCACCGCGTGCGGTCCGGAGCCGAGGATCGCGACCTTCTGGCCCTGCACCTCGTAGGCGTCGCAGATCGGGCAGTAGCGGATCAGCCCGCGCGCCACCCCCTCGTCATGCAGCGCCTCGGGGATGCGCGGCGGCCGGTTGGTGACGCCGGTGGCGAGGATCAGGCTGCGCGCCTCGACCGCGCCGCCCTCGGCCTCGACCCTGAACCCGCCCTCGATGCGGCGCGCGCCGGTCACCGCCTCGCGACGGATCTCGACCTCGCGCCCCTCGTAATGGGCGAGCTGGCCGCGGATCTGGGACAGAAGCTCCGGCCCCTCGACGCCTTCGGGATAGCCCGGCAGGTTGCGGGTGCGTGGGATGCGATGCGCGCGCGGCCTTCCGGCATCGAACAGCACCGTGTCGCGCAAAAAGCGTGCGAGGTAGATCCCGGCGGTCAGTCCCGCCGGGCCGCCGCCCACGATGACGCAGTCGCGCATGGCCGTTCTCCCATCTCGTCAGAGGCGGGAGGTATGGCGTGGCCGGTCCGGGTCCAGCCCCGTAGCGGAGCCGAAGCCGAAAGCTTGCCAGTCAGACCTGCGGCTTGACCTGCATCAGAGCCATGACATCGGCCATCTCCGGGCCGTGATCCATGCCGGTGACGGCGCGGCGCAGCGGCAGGAACAGCCCCTTGCCCTTGCGGCCGGTCTCGGCCTTCACGGCATCGGTCCAGGATTTCCAGGTGTCCGGGCCATAGGGCGGCTCGCCCAGCATCCCCAGCGCCTGCGCCACGAACTCGGCATCTTCGGGCTCGGCCCGGCCCGCCGTACCGTCGCGGAACACCGCCCACCATTCGGCGATGGTGGCGCGGGTCTTGAGGTTGCCGCGCACCGTGGCCCAGAACGCCTCGGCCAGATCGTCGGGCACGCCCGCCGCACGCACGTCCTCGGCGACCTCTGACAGCGGCTGCTGCGACAGCCAGCGCGCGGTCAGCGGCTCCAGATCGGCGGGGTCGAACTTGGTCGGTGCCGAGCCGAAGGTGGCAATGTCGAAGCCCTCGATCACCTCCGAAGGCGTCTGGCGCAGCTCGACGGGCTGCGAGGAGCCCAGCCGTGCCATCAGGCTCAGGATCGCCATCGGCTCGATGCCCGCGGCCTTGAGGTCGCGCAAGCTCAGCGTGCCGAGCCGCTTCGACAGCGCCTCGCCCTGCGGGCCGGTGAGCAGCGAGTGATGCGCGAAGCGCGGCGGCTCGTAGCCCAGCGCGCGGATGATCTGGATCTGGGTCGCGGTGTTGGTGACGTGGTCCGAGCCGCGCACCACATCCGTGATGCCCATCTCGGCGTCGTCGACCGAGGAGGCGAAGGTGTAGAGCACCTGACCGCTTTCCTTGATCAGCACCGGGTCCGACACGCTCGCGGCGTCGATCGAGATCGGCCCGAGGATGCCGTCCTCCCACTCGATCCGCTCGCGGTCGAGCTTGAAGCGCCAATGGCTGCCGCGCTCGGCGCGCAGGCGGTCCTTCTCGGCGTCGGACAGGTCGAGCGCGGCGCGGTCATAGACCGGCGGCTTGCCCATGTTGAGCTGCTTCTTGCGCTTGAGGTCGAGCTCGGTCGGGGTCTCGAAGCATTCGTAGAGCCGCCCGTCGGCGATCAGCTTCTCGCGCGCCGCCGTGTAGCGCTCCATCCGGTCGGATTGCCGCTCCACCCGGTCATGGGTGATGCCGAGCCAGTCGAGCGCCTCAAGGATGCCGTCGACATATTCGGGCTTGGAGCGTTCCTGGTCGGTGTCGTCGATGCGCAGGATGAACTCGCCGCCCTGCTGCCGCGCGATGGCATGGTTGAACAGCGCGGCGCGCAGGTTGCCGATATGCAGCCAACCGGTGGGGGACGGGGCGAAACGGGTCGTGGTCATGGGGCTCTCCTGTTCGCGACGGCTCTTTCACAAGGGCAGCGTTTTGTCCATATCGGGGGCCATGGACCAGTTGCCCGACCCCTTCGCCCAAAGCCCGCTCGCTCCCTCTCTCGAGGAGATCGAGGCGATCGCGCGCCATGTCGTGGCCACCCTGCCCGAGCCGTTCCGCAAAGCGGCCGCGGAGGTGGCGTTGCGGGTCGTGGACTTCGCGCCCGACGACATTCTCGAGCAGATGCAGATGGAGGCCTTCGACCTGACCGGGCTTTATGACGGCATCCCTATGACCGAGAAGTCGAACTGGGACGTGCCGCAGGGGCCGGACGTGGTCTGGCTGTTCCGCCGCCCGATCCTCGACGAATGGGCCGAGCGGGGCGACGTGACGCTGGCCGAGATGGTGGCGCATGTGACGGTGCATGAATACGCCCATCATTTCGGCTGGTCCGACGACGACATCGCCGCGATCGACCAATGGTGGCTGTGATCCGCCGCCCCGAAGCGGGACGTCTCTAGGCGGCTGCGCCATGCGCCCTATCCTCCCAAGGCATCACAAGTGCACAGGAGAGGTGACATGTCCCATTCGATCAGCCGCCGCGCGGCTCTCGTGGCCGGCGCGGCCCTGCCCATGGCGGCGGGTTTCGGCCTGCCCCGCATCGCCCGCGCCCAACAGGCCGAAGGCATGGAGATGGAGCTGCCGACCCACCGGGTGTTCATGCTCGGGGACGTCAAGGTCACCGACCTGCTCGCCGGCAGCCGCGTCGTGCCCGATCCGCATTCGATCTTCGGGCTCAATGTCGATGACGAGACCTTCGCGCAGGTCAGCGACGAGCACTTCATCCCCTCGGACAAGGCACGGTTCTTCTTCAACCCGGTGCTGATCGAGGCGGGCGGCGAGGTGATCCTCGTGGATACCGGCACCGACCCCGCCGGCATCACCGCCGCGCTCGAAGCGGCGGGCAAGCAGCCCTCGGACGTCACCCATGTCGTGCTGACCCACATGCATGGCGACCATATCGGCGGGCTGATGACCGAGGCCGGCGAGAAGACCTTCGCCAATGCCGCGCATCACGCCGGCCGGGTCGAGTTCGACTACTGGGCCGGCCAGGAGAACGAGGGCTTCGAGAGCAAGGTGCGCCCGCTCGAAGGCGAGCTGAACTTCCTCGTCGAGGGCGATCAGGTCGGCCCCCTCACCACGATGGAGGCCTTTGGCCACACGCCGGGGCATCTCGTCTTCACCGTTGCGGGCGGCGAGAGCGACCTGCTGCTGATGGGCGATCTCGCCAACCACTATGTCTGGTCGGTGGGCCAGCCCGACTGGCATGTCAGCTTCGACGTCGACAAGGAAATGGCGGTCGAGACGCGCCGCCGCGTGCTGTCGATGGCCGCCGAGAACCGGATGCCGGTGATGGGCTACCACATGCCCTTCCCCGGGCTGGGCTATGTCAGCGCCGAGGGCGAGGGCTTCCGCTGGATGCCCCATACCTACCAGCTGATGCTGTGATCACTCCGCCGGGGTGGGATCGGGCGCCCCGTCGGGCCCCTGCCCCGGCACGAGACGCGGCTCGGGCAGCCGCCAGACCAGCATCGCCACGGCGAGGAAGGCCGCCGCGTTGAACCACAGCGCGGCGGTCAGCGCGTCCCCGTAGCCGCCGCCCGCGCGCAGCGCGCCGAAGAAGAGCTGCCCCATCACCGCCACGCCCAGCGCGCCGCCGACTTGCTGGAAGCTTTGCAGCGCGCCCGACCCGGCGCCGGTGTCGCGGTCGGCGACATTGGCCAGCACGGTCTGGAACAGCGGCGAGACGGCGGTGCCCAGCCCCAGCCCGGCCAGCCCGAGCGGCGCCACGAAAGCCAGCCGCGACAGCGCCGCCTCCTCGCCCGGCACCAGCAGCCGCAGCGCCGTCACCCCGACGACCAGCATCAAGGCGCCCACGGCGATGCGCTGGCGCGGCCAGCGGGTGCCGAGCCGCCCCGACACCAGCGAGGCGCCCAGCACGCCGAGCGAGAACGGCATGGTGGTGACGCCCGATTGCAGCGGCGTCAGCCCATGACCGACTTGCAGGAACACCGCGAAGACCAGAAAGAACCCCGGCACCCCGGCGAAGAGCAGCGTCGCGAGGGAGGAGCCGGTGACGTAATCGGCATTGGCCAGCAGGCTCGCCGGTATGAGCTGCGGCGCGCCGCGCCGCGCCTGCCGGCGCTGCCACAGCACGAAGCCCGCGCCGACCGGCAGGCTCGCCGCCATCATGGCGAAGATCCAGCCCGGCCAGCCCAGCTGGCGGCCTTCGATGAGCGGGAAGAGCAGCAGCATCAGCCCCAACCCCGCCAGCGCCATGCCGATTAGATCGAGGCGCAGCGCCTTGTCGCCCGGCACCTTCGGCACGAAGCGCATCGCGCCCAGCACCGCGACCAGCCCGACGGGGATGTTGACCAGGAAGATCGGCCGCCAGTCGAGCCCGGCGATGTCGGCCCCGATCAGGAACCCGCCGAGCACGGGCCCGGTGACGCTCGCCAGACCGGCGGAGAGGCCGAACAGCGCGAAGGCCGCGCCGCGCTCGCGGGGGGGAAACAGCGCCGGGACAAGCGCCAGGGTCTGCGGTGTCATCATCGCCCCGCCCACGCCCTGCAGCACCCGCGCCGCGACCAGCGCGCCGATGCCGGGCGCGAGGCCGCACAGCGCCGAGGCCAGGGTGAACACGACCACGCCCAAGACGAACATACGCCGCCGCCCGACCACGTCGCCGAGGCGACCGGCGGGCAGCAGAAACAACGCGAAACTCAGGATATAGGCCGCGACCACCCATTCGATCTGGCTGTCGGTGGCGTCGAAGGCAGCCTGCAGCGACGGGATCGCGACGTTGACGATGGTCACGTCGATCAGGTTCATGAAGCCCGCCACCAGCAGCGCGGCCATGGCGATCCAGCGGCCGGGCCGCGGCGTGTCGTCTTCTGTCATCTCGGTCCTTGCGGGGCGGCTCAGATCGGATGCACCGGCCAGAAGGTCTCCAGCCGGTCGAGCCCATGCCGGATCAACTCCGCCAGAACGCCGCGATCCACGTCGGCGAGCCTGTTGATGTAAAGGCACGACTTGCCGGTCCGATACTTGCCCAGACGCGCGAGGATCGGGTTAGCCTCGTCGTAGCCGGGCATGATGTAGAGCACGAGGTTCGCCTTTCGAGGCGAAAAGCCGGTGGCGAGAAACCGTCCCGAGCGGCCGCTGTCATAGACGTAGTCATAGGAGCCGTAGCCCAGGATCGACGGCCCCCACATCTGCGGCACGAAGCCCGTCACCTCGCGAAACAATGCGTCGAGCGCCTGCGCGTCCTCGCGCCGGCGCTCGGGTTCGACGGCCGCGAGAAAGGCTTCGACGCTCTCGCCCGTGGGTTGGGTCTTGTTGCCGGTCATGGTGCCTCCGGGCGCATTGCTCGGTCCGCAGCTTAGGGAGCGCGGGGGGCGGCGCAAGTCCCGGTCACACATGCGCGCGGCCTCGGCCGCGACGGTGCCGCGGCTGTTGTCTTGCCCCCCACCCGCCGCTACTCTGCCGCGAAAGCGGAAACAGGGGCCGGTCGAACCGGGCCCGTCGATCGGGGGCAATCGGTCATGCAGGCACGAGCCATGCGCGCGTTCACTCTCGCGGCGGCGATCGGTCTCGCGCAGGCGCAGGTCGCCCTCGCGCAGGAGGTCACCACCAAGCAGTACGAGGATGGCGGCGTCTACGAGGGCACCTTCCTCAACGGTCGCCAGCACGGCCAGGGCAGCTACCGGCTGCCCAATGGCTACGAGTATCGCGGCGAGTGGTTCGAGGGCGAGATCCGCGGCGACGGCACCGCCACCTTCCCCAACGGCTCGGTCTATGAGGGCCAGTTCGCGCGTGGCAAGCCCGAGGGCGTGGGCCGGATCACCTTCGCCGATGGCGGCAGCTACGAGGGCGAGTGGGAGGACGGCAAGATCACCGGCCGCGGCATCGCCGAATACGCCAACGGCACCCGCTACGAGGGCGAGTTCCGCAACGCCATGCACCACGGCAACGGCACCCTGACCGGGCCTGACGGCTATGTCTACGAGGGCCAGTGGGTCAACGGCGTCAAGGAAGGCGAAGGCAAGATCACCTATCCCGACGGCTCGGTCTACGAGGGCACGCTGCGCTCGGGCGAGCGCGACGGCGAGGGCCGGCTGACCATGCCCGACGGGCTGGTCTATGAGGGCAGCTGGGTCGACGGCAGGATCGAGGGCGAGGGCCGGCTCGAGCAGCCCGATGGCGACGTCTATGTGGGCGCGTTCGTTTCCGGCAAGCGCGAGGGCACGGGCCGGGTCGAGTACGCCAATGGCGACGTCTACGAGGGCGGGTTCAAGAACGACCTGCGGCACGGCCAGGGCACCTTCACCGGCACCGATGGCTACCGCTATGTCGGCGCCTGGGTCGAGGGCCGGATCGAGGGCCAGGGCGAGGTCACCTACCCCGACGGCTCGGTCTATGTCGGCCAGTTCGAGAACGATCTCGCGCATGGCACCGGCAAGATCACCTACCCGGACGGCTCGACCTACGAGGGCGACTGGAACCAGGGCGTGATCGAGGGCCAGGGCATTGCCACCTATGCCAACGGGCTCGTCTATGAAGGCGAGTTCAAGGCCGCCCAGAACCACGGGCGCGGCCGGATGACCTATGCCGACGGCTATAGCTACGAGGGCGACTGGGTCGAGGGCCAGCGCGAGGGCCAGGGCGTCGCCACCTATGCCGACGGCACGGTCTACGAGGGCGGCTTCGAGGACGGGCAGCGGCACGGCCAGGGCAAGATCACCATGCCCGACGGCTTCACCTACGAGGGCCAGTGGGTCGATGGCGAGATCGAGGGCGAAGGCATCGCCACCTACGCCAATGGCGACGTCTACGAGGGAGAGTTCCGCGACGGTCGCCGTCAGGGCCGTGGCGTGATGCGCTACGCCACCGGCGAGACCGAGGAAGGCGGCTGGAGCGACGGGGCCTTCGTCGGCACTGCTCCGGTGCTGCAGCCGGGCGAGGCGGCCGGTGAGGCGGAAACGGGGTCGGAGCCCGAGGCCGAAACCCCCGCCGAGCCAGAAGCCGAAGCCGAGAGCACCGATGCCACCCCAGAGGCGGATGCGGACATCCCGGCGGAGACACCGGAGCCGGATGCGCCGGAGGTGTCGTCGGACGACACGCCCGACACGTCTGACGTAGAGGATGACGCCTCGGAGACACCTTCCGAAGAGTAGGCCTATACGGCGCGGCGCTGGCGCGCCGCGCGACCAACTCTCACCACGGCACCTCTTCGCCGCGCCAGTCGTAGAAGTCGCCCGACTGCGCCGGATCGAGATTGCCCAACACCTGCAGCAGGTTGCGCGCCGCTTCCTCGGCCGAAACCATGCGGTGGCGCCCGGCATAGCGGGCGGTGAAGTCGGTCTCGACCGTGCCGGGATGCAGCGCCACGAGGATCGCGTCGCGGTCTTGGCGCGCAAGCTCGATCGCCGCGCCATGGACGATCTGGTTCAGCGCCGCCTTGGAGGCGCGGTAGGAATGCCAGCCGCCGATCCGGTTGTCCCCGATCGAGCCGACCCGCGCCGAGAGCACCCCCGCCCGCCCGCCGGGCGCGAGCAGCCGCGGCACATGCCGCAAGATCAGCGCCGGGCCGATCGCGTTGACCGCCATCACCCGCGCCATGTGATCGGCCTCGATCGCGTCGAGCGACTTCTCGGGCCCCTGCCCCTCGGGCGCGAGGATGCCGATCGCCACGAGGATGAGGTCGAAGGGCCCCTGCAGAGCCCCCAGATGCCGCTCCACCGAGGCCGGGTCGACGGCATCGAAGCCGTCATCGCGGCGCGACAGCCGCGTCACCGCTTGGCCGCGCGCCTCCAGCTCGGAGGCGAGCGCCGCGCCGATGCCGCCTGAGGCACCGATGACGAGGGCGCGGTCACTCGGCATAGATCATCTTGCGGGTCATGCCGCCGTCGAGCAGCACCTCCTGCCCGGTCATGAACCCCGCCTGCGCCAGCCACAGCACCGCCTCGGCCACGTCCTCGGGCCGGCCGGCGCGGCCCGCCGGATGCTGGGCGTGGTCGATCTCGCGCAGCTCGTCCCAGCCGGTCGTGACGATCCAGCCGGGCGCGAGGGCGTTGACCCGGATCTCGGGGCCGAGCGAGACCGCGAGCGCATGGGTCAGCGCGGTCAGCCCGCCCTTGGCGGCGGCATAGGCCTCGGTGTTCGGCTCGGATTGATGCGCCCGGGTCGAGGTGATGTTGACGATCGCACCCCGACGCGCCCGCAGCAGCGCGACGCAATGCTTGGTCATCAGCAGCGCACCGGTGAGGTTGGTGCCGATCCAGGCGTTCCAGTCGTCCAGCGCCAGCTCCTCGACCGGCCCGCTCTCCGGCCCGGCGAGCCCGGCATTGTTGACCAGCAGGTCGAGCCCGTCCCAGCCGGTGGCCGCGATCGCGGCCCGCACCGAGGCCTCGTCCGAGACGTCGCCCTCGATCGCGAGCGCGCCCTCGGGCAGACCACCCAGCGCCGCCGCGTCGCGATCCATCGCCGCGACCTGCCAACCCTCGCGGGCTAGCCGCTCGACGAGGCCGCGCCCGATTCCCTTGGCGCCGCCGGTGACGAGCGCGCGTTTCATGTCCTGTGTCATGCGGCCCGAGCTAGGCGGGCGGGCGTCCCGGTCAATCCGTGACGGACGTCGCCATGCGTGGCATCATGCCGCGAGGCAAGGAAGGAGGGCGCATGTCCCGTCCCGTCATCTACCACATCCCGGTCTGCCCGTTCTCGCAGCGGGTGGAGATCCTGCTCGCGCTCAAGGGCCTCACCGACGCGGTCGATTTCCACGTCATCGACATCACCCAGCCGCGGCCTGACTGGCTTCTGGAGAAGACCGGCGGCACCACGGCGCTGCCGGTGCTGGAGACCGAAGCTGGCGGCATCCTGAAGGAAAGCCTCGTCATCCTGCGCTATGTCGAGGAGCGCTGGGCCGAGCCGCGCATCGCCCGCGCCGACCCGTTCGAGCGCGGCATCGAGCGGCTGTTCATCACCCGCGAGGGACCCTTCGGCATGGCGGGCTATCTCTTCGTGATGAACACCGACCGGGCCGAGATGGACGAGAAGCGCGAGGCGCTGCTCGGGCATTACCGCTGGCTGGACGAGATGCTGCGACGGCACAACCCCGACGGCACCTGGTTCTTCGACGGATACGGCCTCGCGGAGGTGGTCTATACGCCGCTGATGATGCGGTTCTGGTTCCTCGAGCATTACGAGGGCTTCGCCCTGCCCGAGACGCCGGAATACGACCGGGTCCGCCGCTGGCGCACGGCCTGCCTGGAGCACCCGGCCGCGCAGCAGGTGCGGTACGACCAGATCGTGAAGCTCTACTATGATTACGCCGTGGGATCGGGCAACGGCGCGCTGCCCGAGGGACGGAAACGGTCGAGCTTCGTCTTCGAGCCGGACTGGCGCGACCGGCCGATGCCGCCCGCCGACAAGTACGACCGCGTGGCCTCGGATGCCGAGTTGGGGCTTCTGACCGCTTAGGGGTTTTCTTCGCGGATTCGGGCGATATAGTCCCGCCCATGAGCCGGAACGTCACCTTCTCGTCCCCCGCGGGCCTGCCCGCGCTTCGGACCCTCCTTCTCCTTACTCGCCTCTGAGCGTGCCCATCGGCGCGACCGCTCAGAGGGGACAATCGCGCCGGAGAAAGCACCCGGACCCGAGAGGAATTGAGAGATGACCACCACCCCCGACACCCGTCCCGAAAACCGCGTCCTGATCTTCGACACGACGCTGCGTGACGGCGAGCAGTCGCCCGGCGCCACCATGACCCATGCCGAGAAGCTGGAGATCGCCGAGCTGCTCGACGAAATGGGCGTCGACATCATCGAAGCCGGCTTCCCGATCGCCTCCGAAGGCGACTTCAAGGCGGTGAGCGAGATCGCCAAGCAGTCGAAGAACGCGACGATCTGCGGCCTGGCGCGCGCCAATTACAAGGACATCGACCGCTGCTGGGAGGCGGTGAAACATGCGCGCTCGCCGCGCATCCACACCTTCATCGGCACCTCGCCGCTGCACCGCGCGATCCCGAACCTGACCAAGGACGAGATGGCGCAGCGGATCCACGACACCGTGACCCACGCGCGCAACCTGTGCGACAACGTGCAGTGGTCGCCGATGGACGCCACCCGGACCGAGTGGGACTACCTCGCCCGCGTCGTCGAGATCGCGATCAAGGCCGGCGCCACCACGATCAACATCCCCGACACGGTGGGCTACACCGCCCCGATGGAGAGCGCCCAGCTGATCCGGCGCCTGATCGCCGAGGTGCCGGGCGCCGACGAGATCATCTTCGCGACCCACTGCCACAACGATCTGGGCATGGCGACGGCCAACAGCCTCGCCGCCGTCGAGGGCGGCGCGCGGCAGATCGAGTGCACGATCAACGGCCTGGGCGAGCGCGCCGGCAACACCGCGCTGGAAGAGGTGGTGATGGCGCTCAAGGTGCGTCACGACATCCTGCCCTGGGACACCGGCATCGACACCCGCAAGATCATGAACATCTCGCGCCGCGTCGCCACCGTCTCGGGCTTCCCGGTGCAGTTCAACAAGGCGATCGTCGGCAAGAACGCCTTCGCGCATGAAAGCGGCATCCACCAGGACGGAATGCTCAAGAACGCCGAGACCTTCGAGATCATGCGTCCCGAGGATGTCGGCCTGTCGGGCACCTCGCTGCCGCTGGGCAAGCATTCGGGCCGCGCGGCGCTGCGCTCCAAGCTCAAGGAGCTGGGCTTCGAGCTGGCCGACAACCAGCTCAACGACACCTTTGTGCGATTCAAGGATCTGGCCGACCGCAAGAAGGAGGTCTACGACGACGACCTGATCGCGCTGGTCCGGCAGAACGAAGCGGTCTCCGACCGGGTGCGGCTCAAGTCGCTCAAGGTGATCTGCGGCACCGAGGGCCCGCAGCACGCCGAGATGACCCTGACCATCGACGACGAGGAGAAGTCGGTCGACGCCACCGGCGACGGCCCCGTGGACGCCACCTTCAATGCGATCAAGGCGCTGTTCCCGCACGAGGCGCGGCTGCAGCTCTACCAGGTGGCGGCGGTGACCGAGGGGACCGACGCGCAGGCCACCGTGTCGGTGCGGCTCGAGGAAGACGGGCGCATCGCCACCGGCCAGTCGGCCGATACCGACACCGTGGTAGCAAGCGCCAAGGCCTATATCAACGCCGTGAACCGACTGCTGGTGCGGCGCGAAAAGACCGCGCCGAACGCCGATGTGAAGGGCGTGGGCTACATGGATGCGGGCCAGTGAGGCCCCGGGAGACGGCGCCCGCGCGCCGTCTCCACCGCGCAAGCTATCGTGATACGGCAAAAATGCGCTGACCGCAGGGGCCACGGGGCCTTTCCGCCCTGCCCCGTCATGCCTATAAGGCGCGAGGCTCGCCTTATGCGGAATCGCGGGCTTTCATGACACTGGAAACGGGATAGATCACGCCATGTTCGGATTGGGCAGCTTGTTTTCGTCTGACATGGCGATCGACCTGGGGACCGCGAACACGCTGGTCTACGTCAAGGGACGGGGCATCGTGCTGTCCGAACCCTCGGTGGTGGCCTACCACGTCAAGGACGGCGTGAAGAAAGTGCTCGCCGTGGGTGAGGACGCCAAGCTGATGCTGGGCCGGACCCCCGGCTCGATCGAGGCGATCCGGCCGATGCGCGAAGGCGTCATCGCCGATTTCGACGTCGCCGAGGAAATGATCAAGTATTTCATCCGCAAGGTGCACAAGCGGACGACCTTCTCGAAGCCCAAGATCATCGTCTGCGTGCCGCATGGCGCGACCCCGGTGGAAAAGCGCGCGATCCGGCAGTCTGTCCTGTCCGCCGGCGCCCGCCGCGCCGGGCTGATCGCGGAGCCGATCGCGGCGGCGATCGGGTCGGGCATGCCGATCACCGATCCGACCGGCAACATGGTCGTGGATATCGGCGGCGGCACCACCGAGGTCGCGGTGCTGTCGCTCGGCGACATCGTCTATGCCCGCTCGGTGCGGGTCGGCGGCGACCGGATGGACGAGGCGATCGTCAGCTACCTGCGTCGCCAGCACAACCTGCTGGTGGGCGAGGCCACGGCGGAGCGCATCAAGACCCAGATCGGCACGGCGCGGATGCCCGATGACGGCCGCGGCCAGTCGATGCATATCCGGGGCCGCGACCTGCTCAACGGCGTGCCCAAGGAGACCGAGATCAGCCAGGCGCAGATCGCCGAGGCGCTGGCCGAGCCGGTGCAGCAGATCTGCGAGGCGGTGATGACCGCGCTCGAGGCGACGCCGCCGGATCTGGCAGCCGACATCGTCGATCGCGGCGTGATGCTCACCGGTGGCGGCGCGCTTCTGGGCCAGCTCGACCTCGCGTTGCGCGAGCAGACCGGCCTCGCCATCTCAGTGGCCGACGAATCGCTCAACTGCGTCGCACTCGGTACCGGCAAGGCGCTGGAATACGAGAAGCAGCTGCGCCATGTGATAGACTACGACAGCTGAACGGCGCCCCCGCGGCGCCAGGCCTCCGACCGGATGACCGGCGGGGGCCGGATGGCCAGATGACGAGGGGGTGCCCGCTCCTTGGCGAAAGCACGACACAATGGCGAGACCTTCGCCCGACCGATCCGCAGGCTGCTGGTCGGGCTGCTGCTGCTGGCGCTCGTGGCGCTGTTCGCGCTGTGGCGGATCGACAGCCCGCGGGTCGAGCGGATCCGCGCCGAGGTGATCGACCGGGTCCTGCCCTCCTTCGACTGGGCGCTGGCGCCGGTCACCGGGCTCGCCGTCATGGCCTCCAACTTCCAGAGCTACGCGCATCTGCACGAGCAGAACCAGCAGCTCCGGCGCGAGCTGCAGCAGATGCGCGCCTGGCGCGAGGCGGCGCTGCAGCTGGAGCAGGAGAACGCCAAGCTGCTCGATCTCAACAACGTCCGGCTCGACCCGCGGCTGACCTACATCACCGGCGTGGTGATGGCCGATAGCGGCTCGCCCTTCCGGCAGTCGGTGCTGGTCAATGTCGGCGCCCGCGACGGCGTGCTCGATGGCTGGCCGGCGATGGACGGGATCGGGCTGGTCGGCCGGATCTCGGGAGTCGGACAGGGCACCAGCCGGGTGCTGCTGCTGACCGACACTTCCTCGCGCATCCCGGTGACGATCCAGCCTTCGGGCCAGCGGGCGATCCTGGCGGGCGACAACACGCTCTACCCGCCGATCGACTTCCTCGAGAACCCCGACTTGGTGCGCCCTGGCGACCGGGTGGTGTCGTCGGGCGATGGCGGCATGTTCCCGGCCGACCTGCTGGTGGGCCAGGTGGCGCTGGGCGCCGATGGCCGGCTGCGGATCCGGCTCGCCGCCGATTACGGCCGGCTGGAGTTCCTGCGGGTGCTGCGCAGCCATCAGGCCGAGACCGTCGACGAGACCGGCCGGCTGATCGTGCCGGAGCCGCGCGAGATGTTCGGCCCGCCCGCCCCGGCCCCGGAGAGCCTCGCGGGCGCGGTGGACGAAACCTCGGATCCCGGCGCGGAGACCCCCGATGGCTAGCCCGCGTCAGGCCCGGCTCTGGATCGGACGGGCGGGCTTCGCCGCGCTGGCGCTGGCGCTGGTCTTCCTGCGGCTGCTGCCGCTCGACACGCTGCCGCCGCGCTGGGCCGGGCCGGACCTGCTGCTCGCCGCGCTGCTGCTCTGGACGATCCGCCGCCCGGAGCTGGTGCCGGTCTGGCTGATCGCGGCGGTGGTGCTGCTGGTCGATTTCCTGTTCCAGCGGCCTCCGGGGCTCGGCGCCGCGCTGACGGTGATCGCGACCGAGATGCTGCGGCGGAGGCATGTCCGGCTGCGCGCCGGCGGCTTTGCCGCCGAATGGCTGGCCGCGGCGCTGGCCATCGCGGGCATCCTCGCGGCGACGCAGTTCGTGCTGTGGATCGCGGTGATCCCGGCACCGCCCTGGACCCTGGTGGTGAGCCAGGCGCTCGCCACGGCGCTGGCCTACCCGGTGGTGGCCTTCGCGGCGCGCTGGGTTCTGGGCATCGGCCGCGGCCAGATCGACTCCCGACGGAGGATCTCGACATGAAACGTCCCCCCAAGGAAACCCAGCAGAGCGCACGCAGCATCGGGCGCCGCAGCCTGGTGATCGGCGCCTCGCAGCTCGCCATGGTCGGCGTGCTGGGCTGGCGGATGCGTTCGATGCAGGTCGACGAGGGCGACATCTATCGCAGCCTCGCCGAGGAGAACCGCATCAACATGCGGCTGATCGCCCCGGCGCGCGGGCTGGTGTTCGACCGCAACGGCGTGCCGCTCGCGGTCAACGAGCAGAACTACCGCGTCATCATCACCCGCGAGGATGCGGGCGATGTCGACGACACGCTCGACCGGCTGGCACGGCTGATCAACCTGTCGCCCGAGGAGGTCGAGAGTGCCAAGGCCGAGATGGCCCGCCGCCCCGCCTTCGTGCCGGTCACCGTGGCCGAGCGGGTGCCGTGGGACGACGTCGCCAAGGTCACCGTCAACGCCCCCGCCCTGCCCGGCATCACCGCCGAGGTCGGCCTGTCGCGGCATTACCCGCGCGGCTCGGACACCGCGCATGTGGTGGGCTATGTCGGCCCGGTCTCGGATTACGACCTCTCGAAGATAGAGGATCCCGACCCGCTGCTGCAGATCCCGCGCTTCCAGATCGGCAAGACTGGAGTCGAGGCGAAATACGAGGACGTGCTGCGCGGCAGCGCCGGCACCAAGCGGATCGAGGTCAACGCCGCCGGCCGGGTGATGCGCGAGATCGACCGCGAGGAAGGCAAGTCGGG
This sequence comes from Limimaricola variabilis, assembly GCF_014195545.1. Classification (GTDB taxonomy): domain Bacteria; phylum Pseudomonadota; class Alphaproteobacteria; order Rhodobacterales; family Rhodobacteraceae; genus Limimaricola; species Limimaricola variabilis. Next base: position 163,769 of record NZ_JACIBX010000003.1, read on the forward strand.
CGCCGATATCCAGCTCGCCATCGACAGCCGGCTGCAGAGCTACGCCGAGGCACGGCTCGAGGGCGAGAGCGCCTCGGTGGTGGTGATGGATCTGGAGAGCGGCGACCTGCGCGCCGTGGCCTCCGCGCCGACATTCGACCCGAACCTCTTCGTGCGGGGCATCTCCGGACCCGACTGGCGGGCGCTCAACGAGAACAAGTACCGCCCGCTCTCGGCCAAGACCGTGCAGGGCGCCTACCCGCCCGGTTCGACCTTCAAGATGGTGGTCGCCATGGCGGCGCTGGAATCGGGGCTCGTCGGCCCCGAGGACACCGAGTACTGCCCCGGCTATACCGAGGTGGGCGGCACCCGCTTCCACTGCTGGAAGCGCGGCGGGCACGGCAACGTCAACATGCACCGCTCCCTGCAGGAGAGCTGCGACGTCTATTACTACGAGGTCAGCCAGAAGATCGGCATCGACCGCATCGCCGAAATGGCGCGCCGTCTCGGCGTCGGCGTCGAGCACGACGTGCCGATGTCGGCGGTGAGCATGGGCGTGGCGCCCGACACGCAATGGAAGCGCGACCGCTACGGCGAGGCGTGGCGGATCGGCGACACGGTCAACGCCTCGATCGGCCAGGGCTACGTGCTGGCGACGCCGCTGCAACTTGCGGTGATGTCGGCCCGTCTGGCGACCGGACGCGACGTGCGGCCGCGGCTGGTGCATTCGGTGGGCGGCGTGATCCAGCCCTCTGGCGCGGGCGAGCCGATGGGCCTCAACGAGAACTTTCTGCGCCGGGTGCGCGCGGCGATGTTCGACGTCTCCAACGCCCAGCGCGGCACCGGCTTCGGGGCGCGGATCGTGGCCGAGGGGATGCAGATGGCGGGCAAGTCCGGCACCAGCCAGGTGCGCCGGATCACCGCCGAGGAACGGGCGCGCGGCGTCACCTCCAACGCCGACCTGCCCTGGGAACGGCGCGACCACGCGCTGTGGGTCAATTTCGCGCCCTATGACAACCCGCGCTTCGCGGTGTCGGTGGTGGTCGAACATGGCGGCGGCGGCTCGTCGGTCGCCGCGCCGATCGCCCGCGACGTGACGCTGCAGGCCCTCTATGACGGCCCCCCGCCGCTGGAGGCCTATCCCTCCAACCTGCGCGACGCGATCGCCGAGCAGCAGAAGCGGATCGAGAACCACGTGGCGCGCGGCATGACCGCGTCGGACAGGGCCTGAAATGAGCTACCTAGAGACCAACGCCAAGTTCGTCCCGACCGGCTTTCGCAAGCTGCTCTACCTGAACTGGCCGGTGATCCTGCTGCTCGCTGCCGTGTCGAGCTTCGGCTTCCTGATGCTCTACTCGGTGGCCGGCGGCTCGGCCACGCCGTGGATGGAACCGCAGGTCAAGCGCTTCGGCGTCGGCATGGTGGCGATGCTGGTGGTCGCGATGGTGCCGATCTGGTTCTGGCGCAACATGGCGCTGATCGCCTATGGCGGCTCGCTGGCGCTTTTGGTTGCGGTCGACATGTTCGGCGAGGTCGGCATGGGCGCCCAGCGCTGGATCGATCTCGGCCCGATCCGGCTGCAACCCTCCGAGCTGATGAAGATCAGCCTCGTGATGTTCCTCGCCGCCTATTACGATTGGCTGCCGCTCAGGCGGACATCGCATCCGTTCTGGGTGCTGCTGCCGGTGGTGTTCATCTCGATCCCGACTCTGCTGACGCTGGCCCAGCCCGATCTGGGTACGGCGCTGCTGCTGCTGATCGGCGGCGCCACGGTGATGTTCGCGGCGGGCGTCCACTGGGCCTATTTTGCCACCGTGATCGCTGCCGGGGTCGGCACGATCTATGCCGTCTTCGCCTCGCGCGGCACGACCTGGCAGCTCCTCAAGGATTACCAGTACCGCCGGATCGACACCTTCCTCGACCCGTCGAACGATCCGCTCGGGGCGGGCTACCACATCACCCAGGCCAAGATCGCGCTGGGATCGGGCGGCTGGACCGGGCGCGGCTTCATGCAGGGCACGCAGTCGCGGCTCAACTTCCTGCCCGAGAAGCACACCGACTTCATCTTCACCACGCTGGCCGAGGAGTTCGGCTTCGTCGGTGCCTCCACCCTGCTCGCGCTCTACGCGCTGATCATCTTCTTCTGCCTCGTCTCGGCGGTGAACAACCGCGACCGCTTCGCCTCGCTGGTGACGATCGGCATCGCGATGACCTTCTTCCTGTTCTTCGCGGTCAACATGTCGATGGTGATGGGTCTGGCCCCGGTGGTGGGCGTCCCGCTGCCGCTGGTGAGCTATGGCGGATCGGCGATGCTGGTGCTGCTGCTGGCCTTCGGGCTGGTGCAGAGCGCGCATGTCCACAAGCCGAGGTGACATGAAGATCCTGTTCTCCGCCCCCGAGAGCGACTGGGCCGACTATCGCGACCTGCTGCCCTCCGCCCTGGCCCATGCCGGGATCACGGCCGAGGTGGTGCGCGAGGCGGCGCCCGATACGGTCGACTACATTGTCTATGCCCCGAATGACGATCTGCGCGACTTCACGCCCTTTACCCGCACCCGCGCGGTGCTGTCGCTCTGGGCCGGGGTGGAGCGGATCGTCGGTAATGCCACGCTGACCCAGCCGCTGACACGGATGGTCGATGCCGGGCTCGAACGCGGCATGGTCGAATACGTGACCGGCCACGTGCTGCGCCACCATCTCGGAATGGATGCGCATGTGGTGAACCCCGAACGCGACTGGACCCCGGTGCCGCCCCCCCTGGCCGCAGACCGGCCGGTCACGGTGCTGGGGCTGGGTGCGCTGGGCCGTGCCTGCGCGACGACGCTGGCGGGGCTGGGATTTCCGGTGACCGGCTGGAGCCGGACGCCCAAGCGGATAGAGGGGCTGCGCTGCCTGTCGGGCGAGGACGGGCTGACCGCCGCACTCACGGGGGCGGAGATCATCGTCGCGCTGCTGCCGCTGACGCCCGAGACGGAGGGCATCTTGGATGCCGCGCGCTTTGCGCTGCCGGCGCCAAGGGCGGCGCTGATCAACCCCGGGCGCGGCGCGCTGATCGACGACGCGGCGCTGCTGGAAGCACTCGATGCGGGCCGGATCGGTCACGCCACGCTCGACGTGTTCCGCACCGAGCCGCTGCCCCGCGAGCACCCCTACTGGGCCCATCCGCGGGTCACGGTGACGCCGCATGTCGCCTCGGCCACCCGGCCCGCCACGGCAGCACGGGTAATCGCCGAGAACATCCGCCGCGCGGAGGCGGGCGAGCCGCTCCTGTTCGAGGTCGACCGGGTGCGCGGCTACTGACGTCTCAGTGCAGGCGCGGCGGCTTGTCCGGATCGCTGCCCGGGGCCTTGGGGCCGGTCGCCACATGGGGCTGCGGCAGCTTGAGGCGCAGGCCGACGCGGGCGATGCGGCGCGCCGTCTCGCTCTCGGAGGCGAGAAAGGTCACGTCGAGCGCACCTTCCTCCAGCCCCGAGAAGGTCAGCGCCTCGCCCACCGCGACGGCGAGGCCGCGCTCGGCCATCGGCGCCGGATCGAGGAAGGCCAGCAGCGGCGCCTCGCGCCCATCGGCATATTCGACCCGCACGAGGAACGCTTCGCGCGCCAGCCCGCGCGCCGAGGTCAGCTTCTGGTCCAGCGCGGCGAGCAGATCCTCGGGGAAATCCTTGGGCGGATTGACCGTGACCGGGCGATCGGCCGCCTCCTGAGGCGCGTGGGTCAGCGTCTCGGCGAGCCAGCCCAGCGCCTCGGGCGGCAGGAGCCGGGCCGAGGCGAAACCGGGGTTGAGCGCCAGGCCGAGCCCCTGCGCGCCGAGGATCTGGGCTAATGCGCGGCCCGGCACGGCGGCGTGAAAGGCGGCGGTGCCCGCGTGGTCCGACAGCCGTTCCTCGCGGTCGAAGGCCAGCGCATAGACCTGCCCGCCCTCTTCGAGGGTCGCGGGGGTCACGCTTTCCTCGCCCGCCTCCTCGGCGAGCAGCAGGTAGAGTTCGGCATCGGCGAGACGGCCGTAGAAGCGCAGCCGCGCCGCGTCATCCTCGGGGGCGGCGTCCATCTCGGCCGCGGCCTGATCGAGACCGGTTTCCATGCGTCACTCCTCCATCACCTCGTGCACGCGCGCCTTCAGCGCGGGCAGCACCTCCTCGTCGAACCACGGGTTGCGCTTGAGCCATGCGGTATTGCGCCAGGACGGGTGAGGCAAGGGGAAGACGCCGGGGGCGTGGTCGCGCCAGGCGCGCACCCGTTCGGTCACGCCGGGGCCGCGACCCAGATGCCAGTTCATCGCCGCACCACCGATCAGCACGGTGAGACGGATATCGGTCAGCTCGGACAGGACCCGGTCGCGCCAGACCCGCGCGCAGACCGGCGGCGGCGGCAGGTCCGACCCCTTGGCGTCATAACCTGGAAAGCAGAAGGCCATCGGCACGATGGCGACGCGCGAACGGTCGTAGAAGGTGTCCTCGTCCATGCCGAGCCAGTCGCGGAGCCGCTTGCCCGACCGGTCCCAGAACGGGGTTCCCGCCTCGTGAACGCGAAGCCCCGGCGCCTGGCTGGCAATCAGCAGCCGGGCGCCGGGGCGAAACCAGACCACCGGGCGCGGCGCGTGCCGCGTCGCGGTGGCCGCGAAACGATCCGCGCAGAGGCGGCAGGCGGAAAGATCGGCACGAAGTTGATCCATGGGCCCGATCTATGTGCCTGCCGTCCCCGCGCAAGAGCGGGCTCAGACCCGCCGGCCGCGGCGAAGCACCTTGCGGGCCAGCTTGTAGAGAGCGAAGTACTTGACGAATTTGCGCATGTCGCGACTCCATTGGAGGGGGTTCGTCGACAAACGCGCGAGGCGCGCCACGGTTTCGCCGCAGGCAGCGGCGGTTCTGGGCGGTCGGGGGAAACATTCCCCCGCTTTGGTAAGGATTTTGGCGCCCTTTCGCCATAAACCATGGTTACACCGGGGTAGGCCGACCCCGATGCCGCATCATGGGTTGAGGCACGGGGAAAGGCCGAACGGGAAAGCCGATGCTCGAATTCGATCAGGTCAGCAAGTCCTTCTGGACCGGCAAGCAGCGCAAGATCATCCTCGACCGGGCGTCGTTCCGGGTGGAGCTGGGCCGTTCGCTCGGCATCCTGGCGCCCAACGGCACCGGCAAGACCACGCTGATCAACATGATGGCCGGGCTGGAGAAGCCCGACGAGGGCCGGATCACCCGCGGCAGCCGGATCTCCTTTCCGCTGGGCTTCATGGGCGGGGTGGTGCCGCGCCACAGCGCCCGCGAGAACGCCCGCTACATCGCCCGTCTCTACGGGCTCGACCCCGACTACGTGGAGGCCTTCTGCCGCTGGCTCTGCGGCATCGCCGAGTATTTCGATCGGCCGGTCGGCACCTACAGCCAGGGCATGCGCGCGCGCTTCACCTTCTCGTTGATGCTGGCGCTCGATTTCGACATCTACCTGATCGACGAGGGCATGCCCCAGACCACCGATGCGGAGTTCAACCGCAAGGCCGGCGAGATCCTGCGCGAGCGGCTCGAGACCACGACGGTGATCATCGTCTCGCACCAGCCTCAGACGCTGGAGCGGTTTGCCCGGCAGGCGGCGGTGCTGCGGAACGGCAAGCTGCACATGTTCGACACACTCGAGGAGGCGCGCGAGCTCTATGACTACTCCGCCTAGGGTCACCCGCTACCGGCTGCGCGCCGGCGCGCCGCTCACCCCCCGCCCCGCCGATCCGGCCCGTGCCGAGGAGCAGGCCGCCGAGGCCGCCGCGCGTGCCGCCTCGGCGATGGCGATGCACCCCTTGCAGCAGCAGATGCCCGAAACCGCGCCCGGCGATGGCGACGGCAATGACGAGGTGGCGCAGCAGATCGACCGGATCCGCCGCGAGGGGCTGACCGGCCGGCAGCTGCGCATGGCCCGCCGGGTGGCGCAGAAGCAGGGCCTCGACATCACCTCGGATTTCGACGCGGTGCGCCAGCTGCGCGATCTCGGCATCGATCCGTTCCAGCGGTCCAACATCATCGAGCTGGTGGTCCCGGCACAGGAGACCGCCATGGAAGAGGTCACGTCTGAACCGCGAGTGCAGCTGCCTTCCACCATCCCCGACCGGAGCCGCGACCTGCCCTCGACCGAGCGGGTGATCCCCTCCGACACGGCTGAGCGCCGCGCCTCGGAGATCCGCGGCATCCAGCGCGATCTCGCGCGGCGACGTCGCCGCCGGATGGGGCTGCTGATGCTGCGGCTCGCGCTGTTCGTGCTGCTGCCGACGGTTGTGGCGGGTTACTACTTCTTCGTCGTGGCGACGCCGATGTACGCCACCCGTTCGGAATTCGTGATCCAGCAGGCCGAGCCGCAGTCCGGCGCGGGGCTGGGCGGGCTGTTCCAAGGCACCTCCATGGCGACCCAGCAGGACAGCATCACCGTGCAGTCCTACCTTACCTCGCGCGCCGCGATGGTGCGGCTCGATGAGGAGGAGGGCTTCAAGGAGGTCTTTTCCGACCCGGCGATCGACCCGCTGCAGCGCCTGCCGCAGCCGGCGACCAACGAGGCCGCCTACGCGCTCTACCAAGATCACGTGAAGATCTCCTATGACCCGACCGAGGGCATCGTGAAGATGGAGGTGATCGCGCCCGATCCCGAGACGTCGCAACGCTTCTCCGAGGCGCTGCTCGGCTATGCCGAGGAGCAGGTCGACCAGCTCACCTCGCGGCTGCGCAACGACCAGATGCAGGGCGCGCGCGACAGCTACGAGGCGGCCGAGGCGCGCCGCGCCGACGCGCTGGCCAACTGGCTGCGCATCCAGCAGGAGGTGCAGCAGATCGACCCGGTGGGCGAGACCGCGGCCCGCACCCAGCAGATCTCGGCGCTCGAAACCCAGCGCCAGCAGCTGCAGCTCGAACTGCAGACCCGGCTCGGCGTACGACGCCCCAACGAGGCGCAGGTCAACTCGGTCCGCAGCCAGATCGCGGGCATCGAGGCGCTGATCTCGGATCTGCGCCGCGAGATGACCGAGGCCTCCGAGCAGGGCGCCTCGCTCGCCGCGCGCAACACCGAGCTGCGGCTGGCCGAGGAGGATTACGGCTTCCAGACGCTCCTGGTGCAGCAGGCGCTGCAGCAGATGGAAGCGGCCCAGATCGAGGCCAACCGGCAGGTGCGCTACCTGTCGCTCGGGGTCGAGCCGGTGGCGCCTGACGAGGCGACCTATCCCCGCGCGGTCGAGAACACGGCGCTGGCCTTTCTGATCTTCTCGGGCATCTACCTGATGCTGTCGCTCACCGTCTCGATCCTGCGCGAACAGGTCTCGAGCTGAGATGGCTTGCGGGCGGCGCGTGACGCCGCCCCTCGCGCGCGCTAGACCGGGGGCGACAGCCACCCGAAAGGCCCCTGCCCCATGATCGACGTCTCCATCGGCCCGCTCACCGTCGGCAACGACCATCCCCTCACCCTGATCGCCGGGCCGTGCCAGCTCGAATCGTCCGACCACGCCCAGATGATCGCCGGCCGCATGGCCGAGGCCTGCGCGGCGCATGGCGCGCAGTTCGTGTTCAAGGGCAGCTACGACAAGGCCAACCGCACCTCGCTTTCGGGCAAGCGCGGCCTCGGCATGGAGGCCGGGCTCAAGGTGCTCGAGGACGTCAAGCGCGCTATCGGCTGCCCGGTGCTGACCGACATCCACGGCGCCGATCACTGCGCGCCTGTCGCCGAAGTGGCCGACATCCTGCAGATCCCGGCCTTCCTGTGCCGCCAGACCGACCTGCTGCTGGCGGCGGGCGAGACCGGGGCGGTGATCAACGTCAAGAAGGGCCAGTTCCTCGCGCCGTGGGACATGGCCAATGTCGCCGAGAAGATCGCTTCGACCGGCAACCGCCGCATCCTGCTCACCGAGCGCGGCGTCTCCTTCGGCTACAACACGCTGGTGGCCGACATGCGGTCGCTGCCCGAGATGATGAAGACCGGCTACCCGGTGGTGATGGACGCGACCCATTCGGTGCAGCAGCCCGGCGGGCTGGGCGGCGCCTCGGGCGGCCAGCGCGAATTTGCCCCGGTGATGGCCCGCGCCGCCGTGAGCCTCGGAATCGCGGCCGTGTTCATCGAGACCCACGAGGCGCCCGACACCGCCCCCTCGGACGGCCCGAACATGGTGCCGCTCGACGCCATGCCGAAGCTGGTCGAGACGCTGATGGGCTTCGACCGCCTCGCGAAGTCCGACCCGATCCGCCTCTGACCGTCCGGCCTAGCGAACCGCCGGCCGAGCGCCGTCGCCTTCCGCCGGGGCACCTCGAAAAATGCCCCGGCGAAGCGCAAAAACTGCCTCTCCCACTCTTGCAGCCGCCCACCGACAAGGTTAGACAGCCGCCACACCTGCTGGGGTGTAGCCAAGTGGTAAGGCAGCGGTTTTTGGTACCGTGTACCGTAGGTTCGAATCCTACCACCCCAGCCATGAAATCCCGAAAAGACAGACAGCACAGAGACTTAGCGTCTCCCATACCGTCGCGTGGCAGAGGTTCCACCCGGGGTGTGACACAAACTGTGACACAAAACGCCGCTGTGGACCGTCAATCCCGGGGCGCAGTGCGCCGACCCCGCCCGCGACCCGCCGGCCCCTACCTTCAGCTCAGGGGACAGACCTACTACTTCCGCAAACGTTTACCCAACGTCATCGCAGAAATATCCGGCAAGAAGCTCCTGGTTCTCTCCCTTCGGACACCTCTGCTGTCCGAGGCGATGGGTCGTGCGGCTTGTCTCCTCGCCGTTCTAAAACGCGAAGAGACACGACTGATGACCGAGACGACGCTGGACAGCATCCCCGAAGGCAAAATTCATACAATCCTGACCGAACTGCTGCGTCGGACGCTTGCCCGCATCATCTCCGAGCAGGACGCCGCGTCTGAGCTCTCCGACGCCGACATCGATGCTCGCATCCACCGACTCGAAACGGAAAGCGTGACGCTCAAGCGCAAGGCGCGGCGCAATGATTTTGCGCTCGTAGAACCGATGGTCGCCGATGCCGCGGGGGCATGCAACATAGCCCTTGGAGACTCCATTCCGCACGACCTTGGACGCCGTGCCGTAGATCTCATCAGGCAGCTGATGGATCTCGAGGGACGCGCCGCCGACGGCGAAGACGCGCGCACCATCGCGGAGCCGCTCGTCGGGCATCATTCGACAGTGTCCGTCGACACCTTCGTGACGTCACCGCAGGTGTCGCTTTCGGAGTGCTGGAGCCAGGCGCTCAAGCTGTATCCGTCCAAGTCGATGAAGGGGAACATCGACGCGATCGCTAAACTCGCCCTAACATACTTCGGCGATGTTCCGGCCCCCACGATCCGGGATGAGGACCAAGAAAATTTCTTCGCGTGGATGGCGCGCCTGCCAAAGGACCACGGCAAGAAGCACGGCAAGAACCGCTTCTGTCGCCTGACCCCGAAACATCCCGAGAAATACCAGCGCACAAAGGATGACGAGATCGCGATCGCCGACCTGGCGGACGAAGAGATCATGAGGACGATCCGCGGCCACAATCATCTCTCGAATGTCGAAAAGCGTGCCTTGCTCGCAGAGCAGCTCACCCCTCGGCTGACAATGCAGACCTTGAAGCGCAATCGCGATGGCCTGTCGCGCATGTTCCGCGCTGCAAAGGACTTGGGATGCAAGAATGCACCCGATGCGATTTCCTACAAGGCTGTAGGGCGCGCCGTGGCCACTGCGGCCCCCGATGATCCGCTCTATGTCCGTGTGACGCGTCCCAAGCTTCGCATGCCATGGACCGAGGAGCGTCTACGACGCTTCCTGACGTCGCCGATCTATACCGGGTGCTTTTCCGAGCACCGCCGTTGGAGACCTGGTACGACCATCATCCGGGACTCGCTCTACTGGGTACCTCTGATCGTGCTCACGATCGGCAGCCGCATCGAGGAAATCCTCCTGCTAAAGCGCTCGAACTTCGTGCGTCGCAATGGGGTCGACTGTCTGGCGATCGGGCTCGATTGCGACCAACATGGCAAGACCGAAGACGCAAGCCGCGTGATTCCTATCCCGCAATCCTTGCTCGACCTTGGATTTGCGGACTGGATCAGAGGATTGGGAGACGAGCATGGTCCGCTACTGTTCCCTGAGGCGGCCCGGCGTTCAGAGATCGACGATCTCACTGGCCCGTTCAGCAAGGCCTTGAACCGCATCCTCGATGCGCTGGGGCTCGGTGACTTCGACGAGGATTTCTATGCTCTTCGTAAGACGCTGAGCTCGATGCTGAGCGCTGAAGACGTGGCAGAGGGACAGCGCCAAGCGATTGCCGGCCACAAGGCTGGCACGATCCTCAACCGGCACTACACAGCGCATCGGACGAAGGAACTGAAGGCTGCCGTCGACCGCGCCGACTTCCAACTCCGCATCGAGGAGAGCGGGCAGCACGGCTTCCCCGTCATAACCGGGTGCTCGCTCTCTGGCCAGGACGCCTTAGCTGTCGACGTCACCCTCGACGACGCCGGTGAGGCCGATGAGATCCGCGTGATCAACTGTGCCACTAAAGACTGCATCTTTGCCTTTGAGCGGCGGGATGCCGCAACGGGAAAAGCTTTATCCCGCGCGGACCTCCGCAAAGCCGCGACATGCTTCAATGACATCGTGGGAAAGACCTCGCTCGTGCTGCCAAAGCACCACCTCAAGCGCCTGGCGGTCGAACATTTCCACGCCCTCGGATGAGTATGGCCCTTATAGTGCCGATGCGCGCTTCCTGAGCAGGCGATGCGCATCACCGAGGCTTTGGCTGCACTTGGTGCGGGTGGCTCGCCCGCATGAATCTTCAAGCTTCGGGGATCGGCTCTTACAGCCAAACAAGATAACTTCACGCTCGTGAGCTGTCATGACGCCGAATGGATCGCACGCGGGGCCTTAAACTACGAGGTCAAGTAGAGTGCGTGGCAACAGCCCCCCGCTCAAGGTAGCCAATAGAGCTTGAAACCTCAGTTCAGAGCACTCGACACGCAAGCAGCCTGCGATCCGATCGGAACCGGCGGGAGTTAGCGAGACACTGACGTCTGGCCATACAAGTATTTAGGAACTATCGAGACAGAAGCACAACCCATAGAGGCTCCATGACGATCACCGACGCAGAAGACTGGGCATTCACCTTCACCGCGAACTCGATCCGTGACCGGATCAACGACAGAAAAGAGACGATCGACACGATTGCTTACAATCTGTTCGATCACGATCTGGAGGTCCCATCGGGAAATCGCCTTTCCTTGACCAAACCGAACGATCAGTGTCCTGCGCTGTATGTCGAGAAGCTCGTCGGCAGCGATTGCTACGACATCGTCATCGAATGGAAAGGTGTGGAGCTGCATCGGAGCCAAATCGAAGAAGAGCTACTTTGGTCCATAGAGAAGTTCTTCTGATTGCCATCGCTTCGCGAGCCGCCCCCTCCTACGCGATCCGAAACGGACATTTCTCACGCTTATTCAGCGTCAGCAAAGAAAGTATGAATGGCACATTTTGTTGGCATCACAGAAGACCAGGACATCCGCGCATCTGGAACAGACATTGACACCGTACAACTCGAAGACGGTGTGGCCTTCGTCCTGCCTGCCACCCAAGCCCTCTTTCAGGCCGTAAGCCAAGGGGATGTATCGTGGCTGACAATAGACATTGATGGGGTCGAAACAGCCTGTCTGGAAGAAGAGCGCGAGGCGTAGAAATTCTTTGTGAGGCGGGCGGTCGGCATGCGACCCGCTTGCAATCTGACCATCTGGCGCACAAGCATGGCGCGACATCGTTCGACGGATCTTCGTATCTGCCGCGAGACTTTCGCGGAGCAGTAGCCCTGTATCGATGTCAGCCATTATCCAACCCTTCACCAACCGCCGCATCACAATGCGAACATATGGGCCTCGTCCAGCGTTCTTCCGTAAGCTGGTGGTGTTGCGCGCTCCTTACTTCTTCTCCAACGCCGCTCGCCTGGCATCGGCCCGCGCGCGCCTGATGTCCCACTCGACCTTGTCCCTGGCGCGCTCTGGCGCCCGCCGATCAGCCCATTGGTGGACGCTGATCGCCATTCTCAGCTTGAATTCGACGAAGCTTTTGAGATCGATGCTGTATTCCTCGGCGAGCCGGATCAGGTCATCTTCGATCCTTAGGGTCACCTCCGAACGTGAGGGCTCGACCGGGGTCTCACTCTGCTGTTGGCTGTCTTCCTCTGGTGGTCTGGCCGTCTGGGCGTAGAGCCCACCTGCGATGGATGTCCGCTTTGTTTTGGATCTCTTAGGGCGAGGCTGGACCTTGGCTGGCCCGTCGGTCTCGCTCGTCTGTTTTTTCCCGGGCATGATCGGCCTTTCTCTGCCTGACACTGGACGTCGCACATGCTTCATCCATTGTGTCGCTGCTTCAAGCCGGTTTTCGATGGGGTTCAGATCCCCGGCCGCAGAGCTCATATGCGCTCCTCAATCGCGCGGCAGCCATTTGGGTTCGAGATCGCGCTTTCAGCCTTGCGGGTCGGGGGGTGTTGTTGCAGAACTCAGGCTTGAGGCGCAGTTAGCCCTTTCCCAATTAGGTCATCCCACGCGAACGATTTCGGCGGCGCCGAGGGCTGAGAAGCGGTTCATGAGGGCGATACGGATGTGGACTTCGGCGGTCTGGCGGTCGGGGTCTCTTGCGGCGATGCGCTCCCCGAACGCCTTGAGGCAGCGCATCTTGGCTTCGACAAGGCTGCGGAGGTGGTAGCCGGTCCATCGTTTCCAGAAGGCGCGTCCGAAGTGCCGTGTGGCCCGGAGGATGTCGTTGCGGGCCGCAGCGGCCGGTCCATCCTCTTTCCAGGGTCGTCCGTTCTTGCGGATCGGGATGATCGCCGTGGCTTGGCGTTCGATGATCGCGGTGTGACAGCGACGCGTGTCATAGGCGCCGTCGGCGGTCACGATGCTGATCGGCTCGTCTTCAGGGATCTGGTCGAGCAGGTCCGGAAGGACCGGGCTATCGCCGTCGCGGCTGGGTGTGAACTCCACGGCGCGAATGTCGGACGTGGCTGTATCCATGGCCAGGTGGATCTTCCGCCACTGGCGACGGCCCTGCGGACCATGCTTCCGAGCCTGCCATTCGCCATCGCCCAGGAACTTGATCCCAGTGCTGTCGACGAGCAGGTTGAGCGGGCCATCGGCCCGGCGATACGGGATCTGGACGGCCAAGGCCTTCTGACTGCGGCACAGCGTCGAGTAGTCCGGCACCGGCCAGTCCAGACCGGCCATCCGCAACAAGCTGGCCACCATCCCGGCCGTCTGCCTCAGCGGTAACTTGAACAGGACCTTGATCGACAAGCAGAACTGGATGGCGCCTTCGGAGAAGATCGGGGGACGTCCCGGTTGCCCCTCATGCGGAGCAAGCCACGTCATCTCCCGGTCCAGCCAGATCAGCAGGGAGCCTCGCTTCCACAGCGCGGCGTTGTAAGCGGACCAGTTCGTCGTGCGGTAGCGGGCAGGCATGGGCTTCGTCATGCCGCCCACCTAAGCGGCTGATCCGCTGTGTGAACCGTCAGGCGGGGAGTTCTGCAACAACGCCCCGACCATGCACTAACAATTAACTTGGAGCACTCAGTTGAGGCAGTTCATCCGATTTGATGGTCCATAATAGAGCTTATGTAACAAGGGCGTGTAAGGCGCTCGATGACTGGGGTCATATAGGAACCGAACTCATACGATTGAGGATGGCGACAGGGACACAGATTCCCGGGCCGTCCCTATAGCCAGACCTCTCACATCGCTGGCGGATGTGACGCGAAAGCCTCAGTCAGCGCATTCATCTCAACGGTGTTTGGGCAGGATGGTCGCCATGAGGTAGATGTTGGACATCCGCCCTGCGGCTTAGAAGATCATACCCTTCAGAGTGGCCACCACAATGTTGGACTCCGCCTTCGGGCGGCTTAGAAGATCATCCGAATATGGCTTTCTGCCGATAGGACTATGCCGCAACGCGTCGAGCTTCTCGCGACAATCCTCGTCCGCTTCCGAGAGATCCAAGACGAAGTCGGAGACGTCATCCTGAGTGTATTTGCCCATCGGCGACGACGGCGCCTGGGAGCACCGGAGAAGAGCCGCGGGCGGTGATACCGGCATCGGCACCCTCACCATCCTCTCGACGGGTTCAGGGGCCGCACATGCGCCCAGGAGAGCCAGGGCTGGGATCATCATCGTCCGGATCACTGGAGGGCCTCCAGAGAGCCCCTGAGCACCGGGGCGACCTCGCCATCCTCGAGTCCATCCAGACTCTCGCGAGCGGCGCGATATCAGCCGGCACGCTCTATCTGTCTATCGAGTTCGGCTTGCACCGCCGCGAGGTCTTTGAGGTGACGCTCGACGAGGGCGACGGCTTCTTCTTCAAGTGATCGGATCTCGGCGTCGCGGGCCTCGATAGCTTGCTCCATGACGCCGATCTGCGCGGTCTTTACCCGGGCCTCATTCCGCATCGCGAGGAACTGGGCCACCAGGGCAACGAGCGCGAGCGTCGGTAGGATTTTAATGAGACGGATGCCGCCGATTGAGCTGCCCGCATGCCCACAATAGAATCCGGAGGGCCGCAGGGTCCCGTCTAAGTTTTTGATTATTATTATTTTTTCTCGATTCAGGCGGTTGACGCCGACGTCGCAACGCACGGGCATGGTGCGACATTCGCCGGATCAGGGGCAATCGTCCTCGTCATCCGACGCGATGGGATCGGTGATCTCCGGGAGCTCCTCGTCGATCGGCTCCCACGCTTCAAGGAGTTGGGTGAGCTTCCCGGCCGGGGTGCCTCGCTGAGTGGAGGCTATGAACTCGAGCTGCTCGTGGTTCGACATCGCTGCCACTCTTTCGCGGATCAGGTCAGCCCCGGTGACCCCCGGCAAGTCTTCACGCGAGAAGCCAGCGCGAGGCGATGAGGGATCACGATATCGCTTCACGCGGTGCCGCATGTAGTCAAAGCTCTCGATCTGAAAATCCCATCCCCGATACGAGATGTGGGTCAGCGTGCCGTCCTTGAGGTGGAACTCGACCTCCGATGGGTCGATCAGGATCTCCCTCGGATTATCCATGCCACGGCCCCGAGATCTCAGCGCCGAACGATGCCAGGATCGCGTCTGCATCTTCTTCCAGGCGGTCACACGGGCGCGCACCGCCGAGGCTCCTATTCGGCATGGTGAGCCATTGGAAGAGCGCCGCACGGCCTCCCCAATCTTCGGAGCGCATCTCATCGAGGCGGGCGATCGTGTCGAGCTCTGCGTCAGTCATTTGTCGCTCCCTGAGTCGTCGAGATAAACTCGAGGCGCTCGTGGTTGGACATGGCGGCGAAGAGGCTGGAGAGCGTCTCCGCCGCTATACTCTGCGGCGGTCTTTCCGGCTTGAAGGCCACGATCTCCGTTGCGGCGCCACGCTTGAACTTTCGAACCCGAAAGAGCTCCAAGACCTTCGCCTCGAACTCATACCCGCGATACCGGACCCGGACGATGCCAGTCTTTTCGCACGGCTCGCCGATCAGCCTTACCTCCGCCGGGTCGATCTTGATGCTCACGGCTTCTGTTCCGCAGGGAAGGCTAAAGCCGCCCGGATGTCGGCTTGCGTCAGTTCGGGGTAGTCCGCAAGGATTTCAGCCTCACTCATGCCCGACGCCAGCCAATCGAGAATATCGTCCACCGTAATGCGCAGGCCGCGAATGCAGGGGCGGCCGCCGCGGAGGCCGGGAACTATTGTGACGATGCCTGCCCAAGTTGCCGGTTTCTCGGTCATCACCCCTACCCTCCCATGATATTCGCGGCATATTCGCGGCGTATTTGTCGGCCTCATCCTGGAACTTGGCGCGGCTCTCATCGTCTCCGGGGTGCTCGCCATTCCACCCCTGCCCTCGTGCTCTCGACGCCGGCCATATACGCCTCCCGCAACATCCTCGCGAGATCGGGCGACCGGCCGCCCATAATATCGACCGGCTCGTGGACGGAGAGTTGGGTCGGGTCGAATGAGAGAGGGCCGCGCCAACCGCACCTTTCGATTATTGTGCGCTCTTTATCGCACACGGCAACAGCCAGGTCGCCACCGCTAAAGTAGTACCCACGACAGTGATCCGCCACGAGATGCATGCCATCGTGGCCCTACGCCAGTCTAATCCCATGCCTCAGCGAGATCCGCGCCAAGTCATCGAGGAAGGCCTTGATCTGGGTGGGGGTGGGTGCGTCAGTCTCCTTTTCTTTACAGGGAAATAGGGATAGAGCTGGCGCCGCGGAAATCACCGCGCCCGGCCCTACGAGATCGGCTTTTCCTTTTTAGGATCGGCACTAATCGCCGGCCTCGTTGCGTCCCATTCGACTTGAGCGCGGATACGAGAGATCATGCTCGCCACGACCACCGGGTCAGGCTCAGATGTGAGGCAGGCTCGACGATCTTACCACGCACTCACGAGGCACGACACGCCGTCGAGGATCACAGATGCGGCGATGCACGCGATGAGTTCGAGGGTAATAGAGGGCGGGTCTCTCTCTGTCTTTCGAGAAAGATGGTGCCGAGCTCGGCGCGCCGGAAACGCTTACCGATCGAGCAAGTGATACGGCGCGTCTCTCATCGCCTTCTCGGCGACGTGCCTCAGATCCCGGCGCCGCCCTCGACGCACCTCGAGCCAGAGCGCGAGGAGCACCCCGGCCGTAAAAACGGCCGAGATCAGGACGAGGATGAGCTGGGCTTCGTTCGAGAGCATGGGCTTAGGATAGCTCATGCCTGAGGCGACGTGCACGTACTTCCTCGAGGAGCTGCTCCAGCGCGCTCTCGACCGAGAAGCCCTCGCCATATCCTGCCTCATCCGTCGGAACCGCACCGAGAGCCAAGACCATCGGGTGGATGACATTCCAGAACGCGTCCGCGTTGGGCCACTCATCTACGAGACGCCACAGATCCCGCCCGGCCGCAATATCGGCCTCGAGATCGGCATCTTCCATTAGGTCGGCCGCGGCCGTCCGAGCACTCCAGAGAGAGCACGCACCATCCATTGCGAAGCAAGTGTGCCGAGCAATCGCGTCCGTCCGCTCGACGAGCTCGAAGATGAGCCCCTCCAAGTGCGGATCGTCAGCCTTAGGCAATGCCGAGGCGGCCTCGTAAGCGTCATTCGCAACAGTGTTCAGGCGCTCGAGTAGGTCAGTCATGGAAGTCTCCTCAATGTGTCTGAGAAGCACCTGTTGTCGACCGAGACCAACCGGAAGAAAAAAGTCGAAACGGCCCCGATCTCACCCACCGACCAGAACATACCACCTCGGCGAAACCGAGTGCCTCTTTTCCTTGTCAGAGCGGAAATCGCGGGAAATCAGGACGATCCAAGACGATCATCCTGGCTCCGGATTGGCTCTTTCTCAAATGTTTTCAGGCAGTTCCTTTCACTCTTCATGCTATAAGGATGATCCACCCTTTTCCGGAAAAACTCTCATAGAGAAGGGTCATTCTTAAAAATGGTAAAACCACAGACTCCCTCGCGCCCGCGTGGGGGTAATGTCATCATCCTACAAACTAAAAACGCCCCTCTCCTAAAGGGATTTCTTCCGAAAGCCCTGGATTATCCCGCCACCTCGTCGAAAGACAGACAAATCCTGAAAGAATAAGGAGTTTTGTGCCAGGACGATACCAGGGCGATCATCCTGCACGATCCTGCTCCGGGACTTCTGCGACTGAAAATGTGCCCCGAAGTTAAAAAATCTTCACCGATCGTTTGGGGACGGCACCACTTCCTCTCTACCTGAAAACTACCCGGAACAAACGGGAAATAATCACGAGAGGAAACGCTGTGAAAATCCTGCGCAAGCCCGCCTATATAGGCACCACAAGCCAATTCCTGGAGCTCCAGGTTCTGGCCAAGGCCACCGGCACCTACGCTGAGCGTCATCAAGCCGCCCGGGTCGCCATCGGTAAGTCGCTGATCGGCGAACGCGTCTCGGTCATACGTCTGGGCGGCAAAGACTATCTCGTCGCTCCTCGCGACCTCGAGACCCTTCCGACCGGCGTGAAGCCCCGCGCCGTGGGTGTGCTCTCGGCATGCGACGACCGGGGCGTGATCGCCCTCGATACGATCGACTGAGAAAAATCGCAGGGCCGTTTTGGGCGGCCTGACGACGACCCCAATATTCTCCAGCCGGCGTCAGATCGGTGGAAAAAAGTAAAAGGTATCGAGCTATGAAGACCACCATGATGAAAGAGATCGCGCGCAAGATTGCTCTCCGCGAAGAGCAAGCCGCCGCGATCCGTGAGGCCGCCGCGAAGACTGCCCGCTCCTCCGCCGCGTCCAATCTACCCGCGGACGACCTGACCGCGATCAAAGGTATCGGCGCCGCCGTCGCCGCGAAGCTGGAAGCCGCCGGCATCCGTCATTACGAGAGCCTTGCCGCCACCACCGATGAAGCCCTCGACGCCGTCGCGAAGGGCACCGCTAAGAAAGCCGCGAAGGGTGAGTGGCGCGCTCAAGCCGAGACGCTTGCCGCCGAGAAAGAACCGGTCGAGATGCCGGAGGTCGACCTCGGCCTCGCCGGTCGGATTTCGGGCCGCGACCTCTGGGCCGCCCTCGACCTCGACGGCTCCGACATTGACAACGCGAAGCGCATGCTCGCTCGCTACGAGGGGAAGCTGATCTACGTCTCAGGCCTCGGCACGATGGCGTGGACGGGTAAGCGGTGGAAACTCGAAGAGAAGGACGACGCCCCGCTCGGTCGTGCCGCTCAGACTACCGCCGAGGCGATCAACTTCGAGGCCGCCATCGTGCGCATCGCGCATGAGCACGGGATCGTCGAGCACTACTGCACCTCGAAGAAGGACGCGAAAGAGGCTCGCGAGCTCCTCAACGGTCAGGACGTCGTATTCTGCCACGAAGAGATCGCCGCCCGCGCCATGAAGGCGAAGGATCTGAAGGCCGTGAATGCGATGGGCAAGATCGCGACGGATCACATGCAGGTCGAGCAGAAGGCTATCGACGCTCAGAAGCACCTCCTCACCGTGGCGAACGGCACGATCAACCTGATCACCGGCGAGGTCATCAAGTCCGAACCAGATCACCTGATCACGAAGATGACGCCGCTCTCCGTGCCCACGATCGAGGATCACGAGGGCCGCCGCTGGGTCGCCTTCGATCCGGCCGCGTGCCCGGTCTGGCTCAAGGCGATCTCTCAGGCCTTCCTCGCTGATAAGGATCTGATCGATTACGTCCAACGGCTCGTCGGATACCTGATCACCGGAGAGACCACCGAGCAGAAGTTCTTCTTCGCATCGGGCCGGGGCTCGAACATGAAGGGTCGCTTCTTCAACACGGTCGCGAGCATTATCCCGGAGCATATCGCCGAGGTCGAAAAAGACCTTCTCATGAAGCAACGCGGCGGCCGTAAGGAGATGGGCGGCACGAATGAGGCCGTCGCCGATCTTCGCGGCGCTCGCGTCATTCACGCCGAGGAAGGCGATCTGGACGACGTCCTCGACGAGGCGGTGATGAAGCTCCTCTCCGGTGGAGGCGTGCTCAAGGCCGCGAAGAAATATAAGTCGGAGATCAAGTTCAAACCCGAGGGCAAGATTTTCTACGAGACCAACAACCGCCCCTCGATCTACTCTCAGGACAAAGCGATTTGGCGGCGCGTGGTCGACATCCCCTTCCGCGCTCACTTCGCGAACCCGAACGACGAAGACTACGAGCCGGGCGTCTCGCTCCCGAAGAACGAGCGGCTCGACGAACAGCTCGCGGCCGAGCTTCCGGCGATCCTTGCCTGGGCCGTCATGGGGGCCCGTGTGTGGTATGAGAAAGGCCTGAGCCGCGAGATCCCGGAGCCGGCCGCCATCGTGAAACAGCGGAAGACCTATAAGACCGAGACCGACGTTCTCGCCGATTTCATCGACGACGCGTGCGAGCGTGAGGACAGTAAAGTGATCGCTGCCGGTCAGCTCTATCAGGCATACGAGAACCACTGCCGCCTGAACGCGAACGGCCGGCCGATCTCCTCGAAGGCCTTCTCGAAGGCACTCGACGAGCGGGGCTTCGGACGCTTCAAGCGCGGCGGCCAAGCCTATCGCGATGGTCTGACGCTGAACGAAGCCGGCTGGGCTTACCATCGCGATGAGCGGCCAAAAGATCATGTGGCGCTCAAGGCGGTCGCGCCTGAGCCAGTGTCGGCGGTCGACCGCGACATGGATGCACCGCTCCGGAGCTATGGTGTGAACGGCCGCCTCTACCTCGATCGCCGATCTCCCGTTCAACGTTCGCAAGTTGGTCGAGACGACGGGTCAGAGCTTCCCGGCTCCCGGTGAGACGCTCAAGACCGCATCCAGCCAGCTCCAGTGCTTCGCCCGCTGATTTCTAAATACCTACCCTGACCCCGCTCGATGGGTCTGGGCATCTCGCCCCCGGTCTTGCAATCGGGGGTCTTTTTTACCGGCATCACGATGTGGTGGGCAACGCAATATGTGGTGCGCCAGTTTTAACTTTGCACAAGAGAACGAATCGGCCATATCGGTATGCGGGAGGGACGACCTGAGACTTTCAACCATGACATAAGGTCACGCTACATGAGCAAGCATTATGCTGCTGACGACGACGACTTCCTGATCACCGACCCGGAGAAACAACCCGGCGTCATCTCCGAGGTCCCAGCGGGCGTGAAGCCGCTCCGCCTGGAGCCCATCGGCTATCGTGCCAACATCGAAGTCAGGTGCGCCTTCTGCCGAAACCGGCAGCGCCATATCTACGGGTTCTTCGCTGTCCTGCCCGATGGCAGCCTCGCCCTCTGCGGCAACTGCTGCGCAGTCGAGATTTCAGACAAGTCGACCGTCGCGAAGATCAAACAGGACGTCAAGCGTCGCGAGATCACCAACCAGAACATGATCGTCATCCGCGAGCTCACCCGGGGCCTGCCGGAAGTTCTGAAGGTCCTCGAGCGCGACGTGCTTCCGATTGAGGCGCAGGTAAACTCGACCGCCAAGGAGCTTGAGTGGCTCTTCCCGTCGAGCCGCGGAACATGGAAGACGTCAAAGAAGCTGGGCCTCGCGCGCGGCGGCTTGGTCAGTGTTCTGAAGATCACCGGCAAGCTCGGTGAGCGCGACGTCGAAGGCGTTCTCGAAAAGCGCCAGCGGATCTTCACCGCAATCCGCGAGGGTCTACAGGAACTTGAGGTGGCAGCGAAGGCTCTCCGTGCCGAACCGGTGAAGCATGCCCTTAGAACCCTGGCGCGAAGGGACGGTTATGAGCAGGTCACAATGCGAGGCACCGAGGTCGTCGTCGGCAGCTGGATACCGGACCCCGACGATGACGAGATGGAGATCTTTAGCGAACGGACCGTGCCGTTGCTTACAGTAGAGGTGCCGGATGCGAGAGAGTTGTTGGGATTGATAGAGTGAGAAGAAAGTAGGCCTTCTCCGCACTGACGCATTCCGTATGATGGGAGGCCTTCAGCTCAGCAATCGCTCCAGAAGCAAAGGGCCGCGATCGTTTCGATCGCGGCCCATCTCATAAACTTTGGAGCCATGACCCGTTTCTTTGGTAGGTTTGCTTGAGACCAGCTCTCAAATGTCACCCTCTGGATCATCTGCATCGCCGGCCTCAAGGCGGCTTTGCCTCCAAGCTTGTTGTGTTCTCTGTGAGCCGACAACTTCAACGAAGTCGTCTGGTGTCTGCCTCGCGAACTGGGATACTGCTTCCCGCGCCCTGGCGTAATAAAGCGTAGTTCCCGTGATAGGCTCTACGCCAGTGTGGGTCTTGTCCCCTTCTGGTTTGTTCCAGAACCCAAGGTGATCCGCTGCTCTACGCAGATGCGAATGCGACCAAGGAAACGCATCCCCAAAAATCTCCTTGATAGTCGGGCGCATCTCCTCAACTGCATCGGAGGGTCGCTTTGGGTTTCGTGGGTCTCTGTCGGCAGGTGTCGACAGCTGAACGTTGCCTACGAGTTTGTAGGCTGGCGCGCCGCCGTCCTGCACCAAAGTTCCCCTGTCGATAACGTTCATGTTGGATGCAGCTGTGGCAGGCAGATAGAAAGTCATCTCCTCATTGCCTTCCTCCGAGTCACTTCTCGGGTCGGCAACAACAACTTGGTCAAATCCGATTTCACGGCCTCGGCCCAGATATGCGAATATTTCGCTTCGGATTCTCTCATCCCGAGATTGTAGGAGCTGCGAGAACTCTTCACCTGTGATGGGGGCGGTCTGCCCCCTACGCCGAGTGTAGACCGTGCCTTTGCGCAGAATATTGTCAGTGCCTTGAGCGCCCGAGAGATCCTTGATTGCGATGGCAGGTGGTTTCGATAGAGGTTCAACGAGTAGCACCCCAATGTCCCGGCCCTGAATATCAAGCGTAACGAAGTGCGTGGTGGGAATCGGCGAGATCACTGAGGCGATTTGCTCCGATTGTTGACCTTCGTCTAAGACTTGGCCGTTGAGTCCGACGAGCATGCGAGGATTATCGGAGACCCCGAACACAATGATCCCGCCGTTTTTGTTGGCAAACGCCGCGATGGTCTTCAGAGATTTCCGAAATGTCGCGATCGCCATGTCGCGCTTGAACTCTAAGTCGGTGCTCTCCCGGGCAGTCACACGATATTCGTTATCCCCCCTGGAAAGAAGTCCAAGCCTGGCTTCTAACTCGTCAGCGTCCATCTTAATCCGGTAGTGTCCTGCCACGTGGTGGACTTTCACACCGCGCTGACGGTGTAACCGGGGTGGCCATCGAGGACGTCGGTTATGGTGGAGTTTGCGGACTTCAACCACGGACCGAGGGAGACCCCGATGACCGACACCAACATGCCCCTGATCGAGCTGCTGCAAAAGCATGATGAGGGCGACTTTCTCCGCGCTGTGACCGAGGCGGTGCTCCAGACGCTGATGGAGCACGATGTCGAGGGTCTGATCGGCGCTGGCCGCTACGAGCGGGGCGACGGCCGGCAGACCTATCGCAACGGCTACCGGGATCGAGAGCTGAAGACGCGGCTCGGCGCCTTGAACCTGCGGGTGCCCAAGCTGCGGCAGGGCACCTACTTCCCCGGCTTCCTCGAGCCGCGTCGCACCTCGGAGAAGGCGCTGGTAGCGGTGATCCAAGAGGCGTGGATCGGTGGGGTCTCGACCCGGAAGGTCGACGATCTGGTGCAGGCGATGGGACTGTCAGGGATCTCCAAGAGCACGGTGTCGAAGCTCTGCAAGGACATCGATGAGCGCGTCCACGATTTCCTGGAGCGTCCCCTGGCTGGCGACTGGCCCTACCTGTGGCTCGACGCCACCTACCTGAAGGTGCGTCAGGGCGGCCGTATCATTTCTGTCGCGGCCATAATCGCCGTGGCCGTGAACACGGATGGACGCCGTGAGATCATCGGCCTCAGGATTGGCCCCTCGGAGGCGGAGACTTTCTGGACCGACTTCCTGCGCAGCCTGAAGAGCCGGGGCCTGGCCGGCGTGAAGCTGGTCATTTCCGACGCCCACACCGGCCTCAAGGCCGCGATCGCCCGGGTGTTCGAGGCGACCTGGCAACGCTGCCGGGTCCACTGGATGCGCAACGCGCTCGCCCACGTGCCGAAGGGGCAGCATACGGTGGTTGCCGCCGCGATCCGTCAGGCGTTCACCCAACCCGACCAGAAGAGTGCCATCGAAGTCTGGCGCCACGTGGCCGACCAGTTGCGCCCACGCTGGCCGAAGCTCGGCGCGCTCATGGACGAAAGCGAGGCCGACGTCCTCGCCTACATGGCCTTTCCGGCCCAGCACCGCACGAAGTTGCACAGCACCAACCCACTGGAACGTCTCAACAAGGAGGTGAAGAGGCGGGCAGATGTCGTAGGCATCTTCCCGAACGAGGAGTCCATCATCCGCCTGATCGGTGCGGTGCTCTTCGAGCAGAACGACGACTGGCAAAGCCAGCATCGCTACATGCAGGTCGAAGCTTTTGCGCTCATCGATGCGGCGCAGATCGACCCGCTTCTCAGCCTATCAACACAAGCCGCCTGACCGATGATCCGCAATGACCATCCCGGAATTTACACCAGCTTGACGGACGCGGCCTCTTAATCCTCTGAAATCATTCACCTACTACACATGAGCATACTCTTAGGTATGCCATATCTCGGCCACCTGAATGGACCAAGTGAACCAAGATATTGGTTCAGTCGCCCTATGATTGAAACCCTTTTTCGTCAGGCACTTGGCCTATAACGTGGTTGGAGCCTTTTTGCTTTCTCCTCCTCGGGATCGCTCGAACCGCGCGCCGAGTTTGGCGCCCATGTAAAGCCATGGGCGATACAGCATCCGGTAGATGTCGGGCGGGTCCTGCGTGCCGTCTTTGCGCTTCGTATAGGCATCCATGCCGTGGCGCATGGCCGGCGTCATTCGCGCGCGAGCGCCGCGCCCGTGGCGGTAGATCAACGAACTCATCCGTCCCAGGTATCCTCAGGGCGCGCGGTATCAGCTTCGGAGGATCTATGAGAGCGTCGATCTCCTCGTAGGGACATACGTAGGCCCGCGGTTCGAAGAAGTTGTAGTGAACGCGATAGATGTTCAGGAGCGCGATCAGGGTCTTGGGATTGAAGATCGCGCCTTGGATGTAGGAGCCGCCGACGCGGGCACCTCCACTGCCGGCCCGGGCGGCGACGCTCATCCTCTCACGCAGAGAGTTCATAAAGGAGCTGACAGGCTGAAGTGTCGCCTTGTAGACTCAAGGCACGAGCTCTTCGCGCAGGTCCTGACTCAGCTTTTCTTGGTCAACGGCAGCTTCTTCAGCGTCCTGCGCAGGTGGCGTGGTAGGATGGGAAAACCGACGGTCTTATTGATCTCTCCGCTCGCTTGGGTAGAGGACCGGACCCAGAGCAAAGGGAAGGTCTCGGACCGGACGGAATGCGTCACCTCCGCACCTTTCCCCTTAAGGAGACCACCCGTCCCGCCGAACGGGTCTACCGGTGGGCGAAAATCTTATAGCAGTCCTGCTTGACAGTGGTTCTTCCAGCTGTAGGCGACGCACGCTGTAACATTTCTGACGAGTACAGGAACCGTGATGTGCCTACCATAGTAGGTGCACATCTAATGGGACGGCGCTCCTACGCTTAGGTCAGCATGTTGTCAATATGTTCTTGTCCTTCGCGTGCGATTCTGCTTCAACTTGAGAAAAGCAAATCCGGGAGAGACAGTTGGAGTTCACGAGCATAGATCTGTTTTGCGGTGCTGGCGGGCTGAGCATCGGGCTGGAGCGTGCCGGTTTCCAGTCGGTCATGGGCCTCGACACCAACCGCGACGCGCTCGCGACCTATGCGCGAAACCTGCCTCACGCAAAGGCGGAAGAAAAATCTGTCGTCGGTTATGACTTCAGGCAATGGCGTGGTGTTGATGTTGTAGCTGGCGGACCGCCTTGTCAGCCCTTCTCTAACGGCGGTAAGCGCCTCGCTGCCGAAGATCGCCGCGACATGCTTCCTCACTTCGCGCATGCCGTGAATGAGATCATGCCTCGAGCATTTATCATGGAGAACGTCGCCGGTCTTCTCGCCTCCCGCAATCGCGAGTATCTGAACCAAGTTCTGGCACAGTTCGACGATCGCTACACGATCATCGGACCGCACCTCGTCAACGCGGCCGATTACGGCGTGCCACAGAAGCGACTCCGCATCGTTTTGATTGGGATACTCAAAGGCTCTATCGCCTTCCCAGCACCGACCCACTGCGAGAAGAACTACGTCGCAGCCCGCTCGGTCATCCGGTCGGGAGAGGTCCAGGGGGTGCCGAACGGATCGAAGGTCGTCTACGCTCGCAATCCAGATCTCCGCCAGAGCCCCTACGCCGGGCAACTCTTCAACGGCGGCGGCCGCGCCATCGACCTCAGCAAGCCAGCTCCGACAATCCTGGCCGCGGCGGGTGGCAATAAGACCCACTTCATTGACGAGATGGATCTTGTCCCAGGATACCACCACCACCTCAAAAGCGGTGGCAAGCCTCGCGAAGGCACGCTCGACGGCGGACGCCGACTTACTGTGAAGGAGTCGGCGCTGCTTCAGACCTTCGCCGCCGACATGGTGTTCGAGGGTTCGAAGAGCTCTCAATACACCCAAGTGGGAAATGCCGTGCCGCCGCGCCTCGCCGAAGTCATCGGCGCATCAGTCGCCGCCGCGCTCCACTAACCCCGCCTCTTCAAGTTTTCGGACGTAGGCGTTCACCCGGTCGACGTCCGGCTGATATCGGTCGAGTAGCTCATAGAGCCTTACCAGAGCATCGGCGCGTTGAGGGCGGGTGAGGGCAGCTGTCAGGACCTCGATGACCTGTCGGACATCCAGGACTGCGATGTCTTCTGTAAGCTCCTTCAGGCGCTCGATTGAAGCGGCACGTTCGGCATCAGGCCGGCGGGCGATCACATGAAGCCTGGAGAGGTCGTTGTCTCGGATCGTCTTCGAGGCGCCGTCCATCTTGGTCGACCAGTTGTTGGCGGTTACCTCGAACGCCTCGAGGACGTGGCTGCCGGCGACGATCTGGACGTCTCCTGCCGCCCGCGAGCTCTTGTCCGAGGCGTTCAGGTTCTTGGTCTCCACCCTGGCCGCGCTGGCGTCATGTTCTGCTACGAGAGTCTGTAGCAGGGCGGCCGTCGTGAACTGGTCGTATGCTCCCTGGGATGGAACGTCGACGAGCCCCAGGAGAAGCTCCGCGGTTCGAGCAAAGGTCAGCGTCGACCGGTTCAGTTCGGGCATCGGAAAGACGGGGCGCGCTGTCTCCGCGACGCGGGCGCAAGCATAGTCGAACAAGGCCTGACGTTGATCTACCGTCGCGCCGTTCCCCCAGATGAGTGTGCTGTCGAACTCGGCGAAGTTGCCGCGGGCAAGACGGTCCGTGTTCTTCGCGATGTTCTGGTAGGCGTCTTTCACGGACTTGATGTGCCGGTCAGCAAGAAAGACACCCAGCGCCTGAGCGAGCGTGCGTCCTCCGGTGGGGCGCATCGTCAGATCCCATTCTGGTTCAGCCAAGCCGAACGAAAACTGGATTAGGATGCCGTCGCGATAGCTCACATGGCGGTGGGGCAGAACTACGTCCAAGTCTGCAAGGATGTTTTCCGGAATCACCGCGGGGGCATGAGCGATCGCTACGTTGCGAACTGTTTCGTCGGCTATGAACCTATCGATCTTGTCGAACATCGCAGCCTGCGCATCATCCGTGGTGCTCAAACCCCTGCCCCCTCTGAAATTTTTTTCTGCCTACACTGAATGCAGGGCTCAGGCAATTTCCGCCGAGATCCCCGGGGGCCTACCTCCTTAAAAGGAGACCGGGCAGTGGCGAAAACCGATCAAAAGCAGTTCCAGGCAGTATGGGCCAAGTCGTGGCTCAAGGAGGGCGACGAGAATGCGCGAAAGTGAGGGCGTTTTCTTCGACCCCAAAACGGGTGAGCGATTCAGTGCATCAGGCGAAAACCTGACGGACCCGATCATGGACGGGGTAAATATGAAGGCTGCTCCAGTGCATTGGATCTCCGGCGCCGGCATCTCGCGAGTTGATGTGGGGAAGCTTCAACTACCTGTCGGAGCGCGGATCGTTCGCAGCGAGGATCTGAAGTTTATCTCCGGCGAAGCGAAGACCTTCCGCGACTTCACGATGCGCTTCTCCCTCGAGGATCAGGTCGATGCAGTCGAGGCGCAGAAGCGCAGTGGCATACTGACCAAGAAGCTCGACATGATGCTGGAGCGCGGTGCGAGCTTTATAAATACCCCCGAAAACTGCAACTGCCACGGCGGCTGCGGGATCGAGGATTGCCCAGGGTATGGTGATACCGACGAGAGCTCCTATGAGGAGGATGTCGTCAGCTATGAAGGAGCCCGGCGCCGCCATTCTGGAACTCGAACTCGCCGAGCGCCAAGGCAAGCTGATCTCGGTCAGGGAGGCGGATCGCCGGGTGGTGAAGGTTCGTAGGAATGCCCCCTTCATCACCGTCGATATGAACGAGGATAGCACCTACACCGTTGCCGTCTCTGCAAACGATGGCATCGCGTTCGTTCGGACGGCCGATGCAGAGAGCGCTCAGAAGTTGAAATCGCTTCTCGCCAAGTCATAGCCCCATCCCACATCACTCGGCCTCGTGCCGGGGTTTCTTTCTGGTGCATCGGTATACCTCCGGTATCTCGCGAGGGATACCGGTATAGCGCCGAGAATACTTGTCTATACCGGCCGGATTTTTCCGACCGCCGACAAACGAACTTAGATCCTCCTCAAGCTCGAAAGACAGGCAAACAGGAGGCCTCCCATGACGATCGCCGACGGCGCACTCACTCACGAATACGCCCTCTCCTTCACCATTGGCTCGGCCGATAATCCGATCCGGGTATCCGGCCCTGGAGGCGTCGAGCATTTCGCGAGCGTCGAGGACGTGGCTGAATGGCTCGAGGACGAGCTCTACGAGCGCGAGGGCGACTTCTGGGACGAAGTGGGTATGGGCGCCGCGCTCGATACCCCTGAGAGCTATGACATCGGCCGCGAGCCCTTCGAGGTCGCGATCTACATGCTCGACGGCGGCCGGCACTCAGTCTCTCACTCTGATCCGGAAAAATGCGCCCAAGCGCTGGAGGCTCTTGCGAGCTTGGGCTCTGTTATGAGCGTGAACGTCGAGAGCCCGGAAGGTGACTTCTACACGCTCGGAGACGCCGCTCGCGCCATCGCCTTCCTCCGACGAGGCGAGACCGCCAAGACCCTCGAGATCACGCCGATCCGCTCTGTGGCCAAGCCCCGCCATCTCGAAGGAGTTTTTCTTTTGTTGTCTTTCAGTGGCTTATAGTAAAGTTGTAACATATCTCGTATTTCTGCTGCTTTTTGTTTTGAGGGGTGGGATGCTCTCTCTAACTTCTACTCAGCGGCGGAGAACAAAAACACAACGCCCCAACCGCCGCGGGGTAGAACGAAGGACAAATACCATGAGCAAGATTCAGAAAATCTCCGCCGCCCGCGCCAAGGCCGTGATCGCTGAGATGCGCGACGAGGAATGCCTCAGCATCGACGTCGAGGCTGACGGTTCGCGCGCCGTTGTCGCCGTCGGTCAACATGGCGGTATCTGGCATCGCTTTGGCGATTACCCAGCGATCGAGGAGCTCCAGAAGGCCGTTCGGGAATGCTGGGAAGCTGATCTCGACGCTCAGCGCGAGAACGCCGCCTAAGGCCACCGCCGGGGTCAAAGTCCCGGCAACCCCCTTCTCATATCGAACATGAAAGACAGAAGACTATGACGAATCTCAAGGACACCACCCCCCTCCTCGACGCTGTGTGCGAGGCGCGCATCGCCCTAAACGACCTCGCCTGCGACTGCGAGTTCGACAGTGCCGAGAAGCTGGCCATGAGAGCGGCGTTTAATGCTTTCGAGGATGCGCTCCATCCTCTCGTCCTGAATGCCTGCGCGCTCCGTGCACAGGCCGAAGCTGACCGCAACACGCCGATGCCCGGCTTCTTTGCTCCCATCCTTCGCCAAATGCCGGAGGCGGCCGATTTCGTCGCCACCTACGGCAAGTTCATCGACGGCGGCGACGAATACATCACCCGTCTGGAGCGGACTGGTTCCAATCACGAGAAACTCGAAATCTCGGCCGCTCGACGGAACCTCTATCGTCTCGCCGACGAAGTCGCAGTCGATGCCGAGCTCGTTCTCGAGACCCGCTTCTGAACAGCATGGGCGGCCCACCCCTCGCTTGATAAGGACATAACACCATGAACAACCTCAAGAACTTCTCCGCTCTCAAGACCATCGCATTCGATGGCGGAATGGCTATCCTCAACGGCGCCCTCTGTCGTATCGAGGTGCTCGACGCGACACATGCAGATGGCGACGAGATCTTCATCCCGGCCGCCTATGTGACCGATAACCTCAAGGCGGCTCCCGCCCTCCTCGAGCTCCTCGTCCGCGTCCACTCCGACGCGAAGGCGAACGGCTTCGAGGCCGGAAAGACAGCCGCCTATAGCGCGGCTCGCGACGGCGACACGATGACCGTTGAGACCGGCCGAGCCGAGTGGAAGGACGTCCGCTTCTCGGTCAAGGATGCCAGGCAAGAGCTCATCAATGCCGCCCGCGTTGAGCTGATCGACGAGGCTCGCGCCATGACCTCCGGCGCCCTGACCGCCACCATCGAGCTCCTCGAGCAGGTTCTCGAGAGTGCTAACGACGACGAGGTCGACGCGATTGAGGATCGCCTCGCCGTCTTCGAGGGTGAGCTCTACGCCCGCGCAGCCACCGCCTGATCATACCGCAGGGGCATCGCGCCACGGCCCGGCTTACCCTGAAAGGGATACCGATGACCGATCCATTCTTCGACCCACTCGCCTACCTCCCGCCCGACATTCCGCCGAGCGTCGCAAAGCGCGCACTCCCTCGTATTGAAGGCGCCTGGAAGAAGCTCCGCGCAATGAGCGTCGAGAAGCTCCAGTCGATGGCCGCCGAGGCTGAAGCTGACTTCGCCTTACCTCACCGCCTGAGCCTCTCTTACAACAAGACAGGCGGGCTCGTGGGCGTCTCACTCAGGGCCGTCTCAGTTAAAAAGGTGGAAGAGGCTACCTCCGGCCACTTCGTCGACCTCCACCCCTTCCTCCCTCATGAGAACTCGATTCAGCTCGCGCTATGGGAGGTCTACGTCGTGCACTCTCGGAATATCCTCCACCGCCGGCACGGCGAGAGACCCTTCCTCGGCTTCGATGACGAGGAGCTCTCTCAGATATACTCGGCCGGCCATGTGAAAGACCTCGAACGGCGTAAGCTCGACCCGATGGACGCCAAGATCGCCGCGCCGCAATGGGCGCTCCAGCTCGAAGCCGGCCACGAGCTTCACATCCGGAAGCATGAGAGCAACCATGACAAAATGGAACGCCATGCCGCTCAGCTCGCTCGACGCAAAGCCGCCGAGGTCGTCGAGTGAGCCTCTCAAACCATCGGAAGCTCGAACTCATCGGAGCCGTTTCCCGCGGCTCTGATAGCGTGCGCCAACTCGACGGTGCCGTCCTCCTTCGTCACGGCGAGCTTCTCGTGAGCGTCTCGAAATCAGGCGGGCGGATCGGGATACCCTTCGACCAGGATACCGCCGCCTTCCTCTCGACGCTGGGAGTGCGTGAGCGCGCTCAGGAGGCCGTGGAGCGCGGTGAAAGTAACCCCACCCGCGAGCCTCTCAGATACGCCCTCGCGCCGGAAAATGGCCGAGGGGCTCGAAGCTATGCGGCAAGCGATGCGAACCGCTTCCTGACTTCGGCGACGGCCGCCTCCGGTGATCTCGCGACGATGTAGATCCCGCCTGACTTTCCGAAGACTTTCTGGAACCTCTTCTGGCTCTCTTCCTGAGAGCAGGTGGGGGTCTTCACTCCGACGCCGATGAAACGCCCCTGATAGCATCCCAAGATGTCCGGCGAGCCTTTGAGGCCGAAGCGGATGACCCGCTTCCCGTCCATGCTCTTTCCGGTGCCGGTATCGTTCTTCCACCAGATCGCCTCTCCTGCAAATGCGGTCGAGAAAGCGACGAGGATACCGTTCTGTATCGTCCGCTCTTTCATGCGGCCGACCTCTTGCTCTGCCTGAGCTTGTGCCGCTGATAGGCCCAGCCGGGCTTGTAGCCCCGCTCTCGTGCGAGCTGGGAGCCAGTCCTCAAGGGTCTTCTCGACGCTCTCCTCGGCCTTCCTCCTTTTTCTAACTTTCGCGGTGGAGCCGTTCGCGCTCGGACTTCTCAAGCTCGCGAAGCTCTTCGGCGCGAGCTTTGGGGATGCGGCTCTTGACCGGGTGCTCGTGCCCACATTGCGGACACTCCGGCGCGCTCGGATGGATGGCGTAGCACTCGAGACACTGACGCACCGCGAGCGTCTC
The DNA here is from genome assembly GCF_014195545.1 of Limimaricola variabilis. Taxonomy (GTDB): domain Bacteria; phylum Pseudomonadota; class Alphaproteobacteria; order Rhodobacterales; family Rhodobacteraceae; genus Limimaricola; species Limimaricola variabilis. The sequence continues at coordinate 195,512 of NZ_JACIBX010000003.1, forward strand.
GCCGTCCTCGGTCTTCGAGGCGGCTCGAGCCTTCCGATCCTGGGACTCGAGGCTCCACTTATGGTCGAGTTCAGGGATGCCGTGGCAAAGCGTATTCGAGACGCAATCGATGATCTTCGCGTGGGTCTTACCGCTCGCCTGGATCGCGGCATGGCGACCCTCTCTCGTCTCAAGGTCGAAGCCCTTTGCGTAGACCGGCCGGATCGCCCTGGCGATCTGCTGGAGCACTAATGTGAGGCTCGCGCTGGGACGTAGAAGCGTGGCGCACTCGAGTTCGGGGAGATCGAAGCCTTCAGAGGCGCAATCTATGACCACGAGCTGCCGGGTCTTCTCCTGGCCAATGCGTTCGATGATGGCTTCCCGCTCATCATCCAGTGTTTCGCCGGTGAGGGTTTCTGCCGAGACGCCGGCTGCAAGATAGGCCGCGACGACCTGCTCTCCGTGCGCGACTGAGCATGTGAAAGTGACCCCTCGACCCTTAATGGGGAATAGCTCCAAGAACGTCGCCACCGCGTCGCCGGTGACTTCCTTTCAAGCGAGAACCTCCCCCACTTTGACGAGGTCGAAGTCGCCGCCGGGTCCCACGTGGATCGCGCCGAGCTTACGCCGAGACCCGATGACACGGCATGGCAATAGGAAGCCCTCGGAGATCATTCAGGACGGAGCCGGGCCGTCGATCATCGCCTCAAACGCCTCACACAGACCCCGCCCGTCGAGGAGCCAGGGCGTTCCCGTGAGCCCGATGAAAATCGCGTCAGGATACGCCTTATAAAGGACCCGGTATTGATTGCTCAGCGCGTGATGTGTCTCGTCGATGAAGATCAGATCCGGCGTCCTGACCTTCTCGTAGCGCGAGCCGAGAGAGCCGATAGAGGCCACCTGGATCGCGGTCTCTGCCCCGCCTTGATGAACCCCGATCTCGAACCCTGCGGCCCAAAATGGCGCGCCGCCTGGCTGATGAGGTTGTCTCGATGGGCGGCAAACCAGGCGACCGAGCCGCGGCTCTCAGCATCGCGGAGGATTTCTTCGGCGAGGTTAGTTTTTCCTCCGCCGGTCACGAGTTGGATGAGAATACGGCGCACGCCCTGGGCGTGCTTCTCACGGGCTTCTTGCTTGATTTTGGCTTGATATGGTCTCAACCTCGACGAGTGCTGCACGCCTGATATTTCATGCATACAGGGGAGACATAGAGGCGGGCGATGGATCTATTTCGGACGAAGATCAGGACCGGGTTTGAGCGCACCGGATGGTCGATGAACGAGCTATCGGAGCGCGCCGGTATGAACAGGAACGCCCTTCAACAAATCATGAGCGGGAGAGCGAAAAACCCGCGTCTCGACACGATCAGACAGATCGCTTTCGCGCTGGGTGATGACCCTCGAACCTACCTCGCGCCGATGACCCCGCGAGAGTTTTTCGAGGTGATGAGGGCACGCCCGGCGCCCTCACCAGAGACCTCGGATTAGTCGCGATCGGCGCCGAGTTCGCGGATCGCTTCCATCCCGTGCTTGACCTCCGGGTCTTTCAGCATGCCGAGCTGCTTCGCCATTATGTAGAGCGGCTTCGCGTATGAGACGAGCTTGTCGCGCATCTCGCCGAGAGACTTCGCGAAGGCCCTGAGCTTCGTCTCTTTCTCGGTAAGCTCGGTCTCTTTCGTGACGAGATCGACCTCCTTCGCGGCGAGCTCTTTGGCCTTCTCGGCGCGCTCCTTGTCCTCCCTCTTGAACCACTCGGCACGCTCCCGATCCTCTTGGGCGCGACGCTCGATCGCCGCCTTCTCGGCCGCCGCTTGCTCTCTCCGCACCTTGTCAAGGAACCCCTTCCGCGCCGCCTTCTGACGCGCCTCCTCGTCCTTCTTTGCGGCCTCGGCTCGGGCCTTCATCTCCTCCATGACGAGATCGGCGACCGCTTCCGGCTTCTCGATGATCTGCTCACTCGTGCCGTATTTTACGGCATGCAGGTCGAGAAGTGCCTGACGCTCGCGACGGGTTTTCGCCTCGTGCCGCACGTCCGGGGAAATGACGCCAAGAGCCTCCAGGTAGTCGAGCGCGAGTGTCTGCCGATCGTCCTTCCGAACCTTCTCGGCTGAGCCCTTCTCAGCGATCTTCTCGGCCATCGCTTTCCGGATGAGCCACATCGCCTGGGCTTGCTTCGAGCCGCGAGGGATGGCCACGTCTCCAGCCGCTTTGAGCCCCTCCTCGATGTCCTTCGCCTCGATCTTCGCCCGACGAGATTTCGCCGCTCGAGCCTCACCGCGGACGATGCCCATGTCTCGATGTTCGGGCTGATCGAAGAAGTCCCCAACAACGTCTTGAGCGACCTCGTAGCCACGCTTGACGACGACCCGTTTCGGCTTCCCGTCGACGAGTTTTGTCTCGACGTGATCCCCGATGCACCGGTGATCCGTAAGCTTCCAGAGCTTGCGTCCGAGCGCGTAACGCTTGCTCGGCTTCTCCTCACTCACCTGAGCCAGGATCGCTTGGAAGTGGATCGACTGCTCGTCGACGTCGATGCGCTCGTAAGCGAGCATCTCGCCAAACTCTTCAACCAGGAACGCGTGACCGACGCGGGCGAAGCGTTGCATCTTGCGCTTGTCAAAACGGGCGACCAAGCCCTGATCGTCGAGGAACTGGAAAATCTCCTTCTTCGGCGTATCCTCATCCGCTCGGAAGAAGTCTCGGTGCACTGTGAGCACTGCTTCACGGAGCGGGCCCCGGCTCTTCTTCTGCTCATTCCAGGGCTGACGAAGACCCGTCCTTTTCGCCGCGGCGAGATCCTTCTTCCGACCCATCTTCTCGAGGCCGAGAAGGTTGGAGCGGAGATTAAGCTCGGACATCTCCCTCGACATTGCGACGAGATCTTTCGCCGTCTCGACCGACCCGGTGACGATCTTGTTTATGTGCGTCCGAGCCGGGTCAACGTGATCCAGGTTTCCGATCGTCCGCTCGCCGTGGGCAATCATTCCGAACGCGTCCGCGGGCGTCATCGACGCGAAGCGGAGAACGATGGGGAACTTCCCGTCCGCCCTCATTTTTTGAGCGTGTGTGAGTTGGTTTTGTGACATTCTGCCCTCCCTCCGGTTCTGGTTTCCGGAGGGGAAATCGCGCCTCAAATACCGGCTCGCTCCTTTTCGTGACAGATTTCTGACAGGGGCATACTCACTAAGAGAGTGTCAGGACGCGCAAGCGCATCCAGACTCTCTCCCGTTCGCATGGGAGGTTATTGCTTCCGCCCTTCCTCCCCTGACCCCACCAACACCCTGGGACAGTGGCGCCGCCCCCTTCCCAAACCCTTACCCCCGCATGTGGAGACTTCGCTCTCCCCCTGACCCCCAGCGACGTAAGAGGAAAACGCTCGCCGCTGTTTCCTCCTGGACCTCCTTTTCGGCGTCTCCGACGGGGCCGTCTGCCGACCGGTGGGAGGACGCTCTACGCTCTCCCCGGAACCCCCTCTCGTGCCCGGAGGGGGGCGCACGCGCTGCCCCTCTCCGAACCTCTCCCAGGCGCGCCGGCGGCGGGCTTTCCCGAACAGGACTGAACGCTGTTCCGACCGGAACACCGTTCAATCTCGACCACCACGACACGGATTCCCGTCCGGAACACCGTGTCTCCCTGAACGCTGTTCCGGCCGGAACAGTGTTCAAGTCGGAGCATTTCGAAGCCGAAGGCGGGACACTGTTCCGGCCGGGACAATGTCCCATACCCATATGCGGTGAGCCGGCTCTCCCAACTCAACTTGGGATCTTCGGGACACGAAGTCCCGGCCGGTACTCCGTGTCCTTCGTTTCCATAACTGTCCCAAGAAACCCACATCCCTTCCAGGCCTGCCCACTGGACGCAAACCCGATGCCCCTGCCCTCGATCTTCCCATGCCGAAACCCCGCCGAGGTAAGCCTCAAAGACAAGCGCGCCACCCTCGAGTATGGCATCCGAGAGGGGCTCTCTCCGGCCGGTCTGAGCAAGATCACCGGCATCGACGACCGCACCCTCGGCGTATGGCGCGAGGAGGTCGCGACCGCTATCCGCCTCGACTAACTGCCTCGCGAGATGCCTGCCGCTCCGGTTGCCAAATCGGCTCCGGCGCCACCCAAAGCGAGCCAGGCACCTGTCGCCGAGACGGCTCCTCGTCGCGCCGCTCGAAGCCACCGATCTCACGCCGAGAAGCTCGCCATCCTGGAAGAGCAGAAGCGAAAGAAGCTCTCTGATACTGAGACCGCAAGGCGTGCGGCGTCACCTGTCCGTCGTCAGATGATTTGGGACACGATGGTCTGACGACGGACATATCCGCAAAGATGTTGCATCTCTGGTCTTGATATCCGCTTTCGAGAGCGCATTTTGGGCAATGCATTCCAGCCGAAAGCTGGGGTGCGGCGGGGGAACCCGCGATCAACTCGAAACAGATTGGAAACCCTATGAGTGATACACCTCACTACTCTGCCTTCCTGCACTGCCTCTATGACGAACCCTGCCCTCGTGGTCAGATTGGTAGAGGAACGCACTACTCCGTGCTCCGCGGAGCCACATGGCTCGACGAAACTGGCGGCAAGCGTTCCAGTGCGTCGATTCAGGATCTGGCTGTGATCTGGGACGAGGATCACGATGAGCGCGTCATTGGGGTTATTGAGCGCCTCTATATGTCTGGGCTGTTGTTCCCTGTCTTGTTTATCGGTGAGCGTAAAGGCAGCCTGACCGTCGTACTTTCTGAGATTTATGCCTGCACCGTCACCCCAGCAGAGCGTCAAGCCTACGAGGCCCGTGTCAAGGATATTGCAGCGGCTGTAGATGAAGACTATTGGCCCACCGAGTTTGGGGTGTTTGATGTGCGCTCTCAGCCTGGCACAACGGCTACGGGGGGCGATTATCAGGGGATGCTGATACAGGGCGCCTCTGAAAAAACGGACATCTATCTCCGCAACATCTATAATCTCTGGAAACTGGGGCAGAAGCCTTACAAGGCCTAAGCTGGCTGCGCCAGATGCTATAGGGTCTCCATCGCCCTTTAGAGATGAGTCCTAATGATAACGCGCCCGGGATGGATTTCCGGCCCGGGCGTCATCGATTTGAATGGCGAATAAACGACGCGTATATCGCGCGGCGATCATCTTGATCCCTGAGCTTTGTGTACCCTTTGGCGCGCAGGGCGTAACGCACTGCTGGGCTGGGTAGCACTATGTGGTTGCCGTACTCGGCCATGGTCAGGCGGAATCTACCTCTTGCAGCACCCGGATGATGTCCGCACCCAGTTGCCGGGTGTTCTTCGGGTTGCCGCTGCCGTTTACCAGATCGACACCGATATCGCCCGCGATCGTGCGGAGGACCGGTTTTGCTGTCGCTTCCCTGGTGCCTGACGTTTCCACCAAGATCGTCCCGTTCTCGTATTGCTGCACGACATGCGCGCCATGGCGTGCCGAGGCAGTGACCCTGAGGTCTTCGACCTCCCTTCGAGGCCGGGTGGGCGAAGCTGTCGGAAAGACATACTTGCCCGCGGAACAGCGGAAGGTCTGCCGGACCTCTTCGGCCGAGCAGTCGAGCAGTTCCTCGATCGAAGCCTCTCCCTCGTCCATGTTGAGGCGAAGCACGATCACCCGGTCGACCAGATCGAAGGTCGCAACGTTGAAGCTGACCTGGGATGAGGTCGTCACGGTCTTCACCGAAATGCGCTCGTTCTCGGCGCTGACCACATCGTAACCCTGCTGGTTGGTGGCAAGCGCCATCTGCCCACGCGTGATCATCGCGGCATAGAGCTCTCCGATCCGGCCCGTCAGGTGATTGAGCTCGGCCGGCGCCACCCCCCATCCGAGCTCCTTCTCGAACCATGCCAGGGCTTCGGCGAGGGACTGGATGATCTGGACTTGGGACAGAGGCATGGACGTTCCTTGGAGTCTGCGACCCGGAAGCTTGCTTCTACAGGGCACCTTTTTCGTCCGATCGACAAGCGGGTTGCCGTCGCAACCGCCTGAACGACAACAAGCTTCATGCCACGAAGAGGCCCTGTCAGCGCTCGGAGAGGCATCCAGAAAGTCATAGCCTACATATAAAAAGTATGTAGTTGACAGATAGTTTTTTATAGCTATCGTATACCTTGTAGCAAAAGATTGGAGCGTGCCATGAGCGAGATCGTCGTGATTTTCACCTGCAAGACCCGGAAGGACATCATGGAGGTCGGCGGCGCCGGCTGGTGGAAGATCGATCCCACCCGCGTCTCGACCGCCGGCCGGGTGCTGCTGGTTCACAATGCCAACGATCCCCGGCAACGCGGCGACCAGGATCGGCACGGGCAGGCGTTCCTGAGCGGCACGGTCCGGCACGTGCGGCAGGACGAGGACGGCCGCTGGCTGATCCAGTTCGAGGAGTATGCCGAGGTGGAGGGCAGCTTCCGGTGGCCGGGTTACCGCAACCCTGTGGCCTACATGGACGCGGACGAGGTGCTCGGTTCGGTGGAAGCGGGAGAATGGCAGCGGATGCCCGAGGTCGGTTTCCCGGATGCTCAAGCGGCGCGGCGGGCGTGGGACGCCGCCCACGGGGGTAGGAAGGCGCCATCCGCAGCGTCCGGAAGCCGGAGTTTCGGCGCTGTGATCGAGGAGCATCGCCAGCATCTGGCCGAGGAACTCGGCGTCGATCCGCAGAAGGTCCGGATCGTCATCGAGGCGTAGACGCCTACACGCCGCCGAGCAGCACATCGAGCGCGAGGGCCGTGGTCAGACCGACCCCCAGGTTTCCCATTGCGGCCTTCAAGGCGCGGGGCTCGACGCGCCCCGCGCGCAGAGCTCCCCGAGCGGTCAGAGCGGCGCTGACGAAGAGCGAGGCCCCGGCCGCTTCCAGCAGGTCCTGCGGCAGGCTCTCGCCCGGCAGGGCGCCGAATGCCGCACGGACTTCCGCCTCGAGCTCCGTATTGGCGAACCCGCTTCCCGACACACCGGGGATCATCGCCGCCACCTCCTCGGTCGACAGCACCTCGATACCCGGGTAGTTGGCGAGGTGCTCGTAGACATGCTCCGGCGCAGCCACAGCCTTGAGCTGGACCGCCCCGATGACCTCGCCGTTCACAACGAACTCCACATCCGAGCCCGGGTGGTTGGTGGCTTCGGGAAGCCGGGCGAATACGGCATCCCCATCGGCATTCTCGGCGGCTGCGAAAAGCAGCTCGTGGTAGATGCCCTTCACGTTCGAGATCACCCCGCGCAACTGCTCCGGCTCGAGGCCAGCCATGTAGTCTGCCAGCTCTTTCGGACTGGCCTCGTCCAGCGCGGTGCTGGAGCGGCGCAACGCGTCGAGAACGAGCGCCTCCTCCACGCTCCAGGCACGCTCCGGATCGTCGAGCAGGCGCTGGAGCGTGACCGCAAGCACCACCGTAGCGCTGCGTCGGCCTACGCTCGGCTCCATCGTTTCTTGATCTTCGCGAGGCGCGCGGCGGAGCGCCGCAGGCGTCGCCGCGGCCAGTAGGCGAGAGATCCCTGCGGTTCGGCGCATGCTGCTTCCTTCCCATCCTTGGAGAGTTCGCCCATGACGGCGAGGAGCGGCGCAAGGCCCTCCCGGGCGTAAAGCCGCCGCTCGAGCGGTGACAGGGCCATGGAACGGGCCCGGGCCACGCGCAGCGGGGCGGCCAGACGAAGCGCGGCGTAAAGTGCCGCCTGTTCCAGTTCAGACAACTGCTCCGGCCTGCGGCGTCGCCCGAAGAGGCGCCGTCGCACCAGGATGGCAGCGGGAATGCCGAGAACGAGACCTCCGCCCGTCAGGATCAGGCTGCCCCCAGCGACCCCCATCCCGACGCTCGAGCCGATCCAGTACAGCGTTGCAGTGGTGGCCGCGGCCCCGGACAGCGTGGCGATCGCAGTGCCTGTGCTGGCTGCGCCGAAGAGCCCGATCGCCCCGAAAGTCCCGGCCATGACGCCAGCCGCCACCAGTTTCGAAGTGGCGGCCCCGACGATCGTGCCGGCGACCCGACTGGAGTCATGAAGCAGCGCTCCTACCACGCCGGTCAACGCAGCGTCGATCTCCCGAAGATCCCGCTGCATACGCCGGCTTGGGCGATATGGTCTGCGCGCAGATGATGACAAAGACCTTCGCACACGCCCCATAAGCCAATCCGCTCTCCCAACAGGCCCTTGAGGGTTTGTTACACGAAACAGCTCGCTGCAATAAACGATGGAAGTAGATCGATAGCGGACGCACCTTGCCATACCTTTAGGAAAGCCTAAAAAGAACGGCTAAAAAAGCCAGCCCATATGTAGAGCGCTGGATATACCTATAAGATACGGAGTTGCAGGTTATTTTTGCACATCTCCCATGGGTCATGAGTGATCTGCTACAGCCATGCCCTGTATTCAATAGCCCCCTCATAAAAGGATGGAGCTGAGAGCACGCTAAGATCAACGTTGTAGGGCGATATTTTCCCCAGCGGAACCTCAAAATGAACGGGGGCATCATAATTAGACCACCAAGTTTGATCAATGTAGTCATCCATGGGATCTGGCCTCCATTCCAAAGCACGCAGTTCAATATCTTGCCCGCGAGACCTGCTCATAGAAGATATCAAGCTTTCGCAAGCCTCGGAATACTTCCCTTTCTCATTATCATCCCCCATAAACATACAGGATGGGACACGAAAGTTTTTCTCATGAGGCCTAAATACCCCCGCCCCTTCTTTTTGTGAAAGAATCCACCAGAAGCAACCCTCATCCTGCAAATAAAGCCCCAAATCTCCACTCATCATCGCAACTCCGAGAAGCTGCTGGGGGGCCCGAGCTCCATATCCTGCGGCCTTCCGGAAAAGGGGGAGATCGCCAGAAGCAAACTCGATGCTACCCTTAGCATAGTGCCTTGCCTTCAAAGAGGAATATTGAACACATGCATCTGAGTTATTGGCCAATGCTGACAACCTTAGCCAATAGAGGAGATGACCCTGATCCTTCGGGCCGGACTTCTGGATGAAGTCCCGCTCCTTCATCCATATCTTTTCTGCCCCAGCATACCCTTCCCAAGCATACTGAAGCATAGAGATGGGATCTCCACCGTACGCCCTGGACTTTATGTCCTCGAATCCTCTCTGAAAATCACATTGATCGTCATTTTGAGAGGCGGCAGAATAATTTTTACCCTCAATATATCTACCGCAATTTGCATCACCCTGATCCGCATACAGCTTAACCTTCTCAAGGTAGTTCGGCACTGTTATTTTATAATGTTCCGCGTATCCGGGCTGCTCATATAGAGCAGAGGCTCCTTTCTCCCGAAGCATTTTCCTCTCATATGAGATCTTCATATCATCATGAAGAAGCGCGAGATTTAAGCATGAATCGGCTCGCGTCTCAGACGCCTTCTCAAATGAAGTTAATGCCCCCTGATAATTTCCTTCGGCGAGGCATAATAATCCAATATTATGGGAGGCGCGGGGCAATCCCGCATTGTCACAGTATCTATAAAGCGCCGCAGCCTTGCAAATATCTTTGTAACCAAAAAGTCCATAATAAAGGCAATCAGCCATCATACAAAGCTCTTGAACTCTCAAGATGCGCTCTGGATCTTCAACTTCCCTCAGGAGATAACTGCGTTTTCTCCCGTAGTAATCCCTCACGTCGGGATGTAGGGTTCTAACATAGTGAGATTTGGCGGAAATCGCAGTATCGCATGGGTATTCGAGCAGCACCTCTCCGTAACCTGATCGAATATACTCTGAACCAATAATCAACGTTCCACCTTCGCCTTCGCCCCCACAAACATCATCTTATTTTCTGCAATCCCAAGTTGTCCAGTCCTTACTGGCATTGCCCTTGGAGCATTCTTTTACGCGCCCTATCGCAATGCCAGCTCAGGGAAGTTACGCACAGGCGGCGCAATGCTTCGAACCGTTTGCCTCGGAGGCCGTGAGGGAGCATCCTATTAACTCGACTTCCAGGAGCTTCCACAAGAACGGTGTGGAGATCGGATCGTCAGGGTTTGACACCCTTCCAAGCTTTGCGGGGAGTCGAGAGCGAGGGTACTTGGATCAGTACGCCGCACCCTCTCGACAGAGGTCTATGCGGTGCCGCTCCCGCTTTTCAGTTCTAACTGAATACGGGCATAAACTGAGTGCAGTTCCAGGGTCCACTCGCCGGGCCCGTGGGGATCTCGACTTGGGAACCAGTCGTCGTGCCAGCTGCTATCGGCCGCGACGAACACCGGGCCCAGGCCTGGGTCGAACTGGTCCCGGGTGATGTCTATAATCAGCCCGCCCCGCTTGAGCCAGGCATGCGACGATGGCGGACCGTCTTCTTCGAACCGGAGGCCGCAGATGTAGTCGAACGTGCCATGGCCCTGGCTCTCGAGGAAAGCCGCGAGAAGTTGGGAGACATCGCCGCAGCAGCCCCGGGGAAAGCAGCTGAAGCCTGCACCAAGGTCGCCATGGCACACCTCGATGGCACGGCGAACGGCATATGCGTCGCGGTGGAGGGGGTCGGTATCCATGCCCCATTACTATCCGATAACCCGTCTTATCGGATACGACCGTCTTCTCCTTCCCTGCTCCGCTCTGACCTCGCCGAAGGTTGAGTAAGCATTTATTTTGCGTGTCTGCATATTTTTGTTGACGCGAGTACCGACCGCGCCGTAGAGGTGACATGCAGATACGCTGCATGGAGTTCACAATGTCGCGTCCTTCCCTCTCCGACCTTCGCCGCGAGCTCGCCGCCTCGCTCATCGTGCAGGCGAAGCACATCGTCCTTGCCACCGACAGCCCGGAACAGGGCGAAGCCTTTCTCGGATGCGATCCCGAGGAGACCCGCGCCGAAGCTGTGGACCTGTCCCGCTTCCCCATCGCGGCCGGGATCGAGGCGCTCCACGCCTATGCCTTTGCGCCCACAGGCGACGATCTTTATGACGTGGATGCCCTGCATGGCATGGCGCACTTCCTCTCCAGCCTCCCCCGCGAGGACTGGGACGGCAGCGTCCATGGCTTTCCGAACCGAGGGGCGCCGTCTGCGCTGGCCGACGTCCTCGATGCAGCTTCCGCCCGCGCCGCCATCGATGGACAGGAGGGCACCTGGACGGACGATCTTTCCATCCGACAGGTGGCGCTTCTCGCGGACATCACCGAGGGGGCGGTGCGCAACGCGCTTTCCCAGAGCGGAGCGGCCGGCCTCACCGCCGTTCCCGGGGCAAAGCCGGTGCGCATCTCACTCGACGAGGCCCGCCGCTGGCTTCCCGGGCGGCGCGGTTTCCAACCGACCCCGACCGGTCCTTCCGACGATCCCATCATGAACGAGCGCCTGCGCGCCTTCGACCGGATGGAGCAGCTGACCGACTTCATCGGGCGCCATGCGACCCGGCGGCTTGGCTCGACCGAAGCGCTCGGTGCGAAGGCCGCGGCCTGGCTCGACGGCAGCTATACGTTCGACGCGGCCGCGGCCCGCAACGTGGCCGATGCGATCGGTGCCGATGCGCCGACCTTCGTGGGTAAGGCGCTCGAGCTGGCGCTGCGTCGCGATGCGGGGGATCTGGCATGATCGGCGCAATCCACCCGGGGTTCCGGACCTGCCGCCACGCTCGCGCCCGTATGCAGGGTCGCTCGATCCGGGCGCAGGCGCTCGATCTGGTGCTTGCCTGGGGCCGCGATGAAACGTCCTTCGACGGTCGAACCCTCGTCCGCCTGGATCGCGACACCCTTCATGAGCTTGAAGCGGAGCATCCGGAGCTGCGCGGTCGTCTCAAGATCCACGCGATCCTCGCGACCGAAACCGTCGTGACCGTCTGCCACGACAGCCGGCGTCACCGGCGTCGCCGGAACCGGCGCCGCCCGCACTGACCGATTTCCCCGTTCCATCCCGACATTCGGAGAGCCCGATGGCCTGTCTGCCCCTGCACGGTCGCGTCGACTGCACCCGCTGCTTTGCTTCTGCGAATACCGTGAAGTTCGACACTACGAGGCGGACGTCTCCGGACGGAACGTGGCGCATTACCTCGAACCCCCTTGCCTGGGGGAACGCCGAACCCGAGATCGTGGTTCTGGGGTTCTCGAAGGGGCCCACGCAGGCCGGTGCGCTGGCCAGCGCACCGCACGACGCGATCGCCTACAGGGGATCGCGCACCGCCGTGGGCAAGATCCTCGCACATATCGGTGTAGTGCCTCAGCCAGAGGGCGGTCGATACAAGGAGATGGTCGACAGGCTTGTTTCGGATCGGAGCGGCCGCTTCCATTTCGGATCTCTCGTGCGATGCACCGTAGTGCGATACGACGAAAAATCCCGCACCTGGAAAGGATCGGGAGGCGGGATGCTCGACAGGTTCACGGGAACCGGTTTCGGGAACGAGGTCGCGACGAACTGTGCATCGGAGTTTTTGGGCACGCTCCCGGCAAGAACGCGCCTCGTCGTCATGTTCGGGCTGGGAACCGGGCTCAACTACGTTCGCGCCACGCGAAAACTTCTGGAAACCGTGCGGCCTGGAACATGGCGAACTCTGAACGAAGTCGCATACACGGACGGTCAGGTCACGTTCGTTCATGTCGAGCATTTTGCATCGCAGGGTGCCCTGATCCCCGACTGGCTCGGAGAGACCGGCCACCCTCGCTCAGAGTATGGCCGCAACGCGCGGGATGCAGTCGAGGCCGCCCTCCTTGGCTGACCGCCCCGTGCCTGTGGTCCTCAACTTCCTGCCTTCCGAACCATGCAATGAAACGGCAAGGGACCCGAGGGAATGCCCCGGGCCCCTGCCCCGCCTCAGGTCGCCAGCGCGCGATGGAGCGTCGCCACGATGTCTTGGAGCCGCGCTCCCGACCAAAGCACGTGACGATCGAAAGGCGCGGGTCCGGGCAGACCATAAGCGGTTGTGAGCCGGCAACGGCTGGGGATCTCGCTCACGGTATCGAGCAGAAACTCGAGGCAGCTCACGGCCTCCTCGAGCAGGTCCCGCAGGTCCTCCTCGCTCGAGTCCGGTTCGAGATGCAGCTGTTCCAGCCGCTCGAGAGCGGCGGCAGCCTGGCGTCGTCCGGCCTGGGCGAGCACGCCGCCGAGCGTATAGCGCTCGGCGTCGTACCAGGCACCGAGGCGGTTCAGGGCGATCTCGAGGATGGATGCACCCTCCACGGGTGCGGCGGCGACGGGGGGAAAGACGATCAAGTTCATAACGAACCTCCATCAGGGAAGTCCGGGGCAATTTCGCCCGATGGCCGCATCGGATAGGACGGCTGAAGCCGCCACGGCCGTCAAGACGAGGTCGCACGATCACGCAGACCTCGGAGCAGACCGGAACCGTCTCTCTCCAGCGCTCAGACCAAAGATAGGGGCGATTTCGCTGTGTTCAAGACTGCCTTTGGTTGAAAGTATTGAACCGCCCCAGCTGTCGGTATCCCGCTCCTTTAGCATTCCGATTATCTGTTCTTACGTGAAACGCGATCGCTTTATGTCCGTCTCCTCTGCCCCGCTCGAGCTCCCTCATAGCTTCTCTCAGCCATTCAGGTACCTCGGCGATCATGTCCGCGATGATCTTCGTCGGCTTCTCATCGAGCGTAAGTGTACGCCGATTCCGCGCGACTTCTGGGTCACCCTAATGTCGAAGAGGTTATTGCATGAGGGCGCGCCGGTTCCGGCGGGGAACTAATGAGAATATGCGCTACGCCACTGCTTCGATATGACCGAAAAGGTTTCCGCAGAACTTTGGCCTGGCAATAAATTGACTATGGGGTCCACACTGACTTTGGCACGAAGACCTTGCCCTCCGCGAGCTTTCGTGCGGTGCGCAGGAGCCCGGCCGCCTCGAGGGTGAAGCCGCCTTCGGTCGAATACTCGACCAGCACGTCGATCGTGCCCGAGCCGTGCTCGAGCACGACGTTCGCGGGCGAGCCCACGGGGCGCTCGAGCAGACCATCGGCCACCGTGCCTGGGGTCAGGGCGCAGGAAGCCAGGCATTGCGCCCCGGTCACCGCCATGGATGGATGGGTGTTCCATGGCATGAAATAGCGTGTGGCGATCGAGCCGCCGCCCTGCGCGGGCGCGAGCAATCCGAACTTCGGCGTCACCGACTTTGTCACGTCACCCATTCCCATGCGCCGCCCAGCTTCCAGCCGCACCGCCTCGATCCGCGCGAAGAGATCGCGGTCGGCATCGAGCTCGGCCGCGCTCTCGTAGCCCGTCACGCCGAAATCCGCGGCCCGGCCGATCACCATCGGCATGGCGACGTCCATGCAGGTGACCTCGACCCCGCCAATCTCATCACGCAGCTGCCCGGTGGGCAGGAAGGCCCCGGTGGCCGAGCCAACCACGCCGCGGAAGCTCAGCTCGACCGGCGCCGCCGTCCCCGGAACCCCGGCGATGGCCGCCTTGCCGTCATAGGACAGCCGCCCGCCCGGCGTCATCACCCGGGCCACGACCCGCGCGCCGGTGTTGACCGCGCGGATCTTCACCTCGGTGACGTCGCCGGTCACCGGCGCCAGCCCCATCTCGATCGCCGCCGGGCCGACGCCGGACAGGATGTTGCCGCAGGTCGGCTTGAAGTCCACCAGCCGCTCCGCGACCGCGACCTGCGCGAAGAAGTAGTCGACATCGGCCCAGTCGTCCTCGGAAGCCGAGAGCATCGCCACCTTGGTGGTCACCGCCGCGCCGCCACCGATACCATCGATGTTGAGCGGGTGCCCGGCGCCGAGCGCCGCGATCAGCACCTCAGCCAAGATCTCGCGATCCTCGGGCAGGTCCGAGCGCCGGAAATACGGCCCCCGCGACGTGCCACCGCGCAAAAAGAGAAAGGGTATGCCAGTCTGAGTCATGGAGGCTCCGAACGAGGCCCACAGGCCGTCAGAAAAGTCGGTGGAGACGGACGCGGCACCGGGGCTTCCGGCGCCGCAGCTTCGAGCAGGCTCGGATCAACTGAAGGGCCAAGGCAATGCCATGTGCTCCTGCGCGAGCCCGTAGGGGAAGTTGAGCGACAGCGCCCAGGCCAGGAGCAGCACCACCCCAGCCGCCGAGGCGGTCATCAGCGCCGCCGGGACGAGCCGGGTCCGGGCCCGCAACAGAAGGAAGGCCGGGAAGAACAGCAGCAGCGCCGCATAGAAGCCCAGCACCGCGCTGCCCGCGACCAGCGCGGCGATCCAGCCGATGCCACCCCACATCCCCGCCAGCCCCTGATCGGGCGTGACGGCAAGCTCGGCATCGAAGCGCGCCTTATGGCCCGGCGCGGCGGTGACCAGCTGCGGCAGCAGCAGCGCGATCATCGCCAGGCCGATCACCGCGGCGCTGGCCGGGAAGATCATGCCAAGGAAGCTATGACCGAGCGCATCGCGTAGCGCCCAGAGGAAGAACAGGCCGATCGCCGCCGCGAACAGCACCTGCGGCAGGCGCTGGCGATCGGTCCCGCCAGCCTCGACGCTACCCGCGCTTCCGGTGTCGTCGACACGATTGCGCAGGCCGAGCACAACCGAGGCGACGGTGAGCAATGCGAGGATGATCACGCCGGGACGGGTGACGAAGCCCCAGTCGTAGAATTGCACGGCTTGGTAGAAATAGGTTTCGGCCTGAGGTGCGAGCACGTAGCCGATCAACAGCGCCGGACGCGGCCAGCCGAAGCGCTTCATCAGCACGCCGAGCACGCCCAGCACCAGCAGCGCCACGAGATCGGCGAGGTCGCGGGTGGCCTGGAAAGCGGCGAAGCAGATCAGCGCGATCATGAAAGGCGCCAGCACCTGGAACGGCACGCGGGTCAGCCGGGCGATCGGAAGCGCCAGCATCAGGCAGATCCCGGCGCCCATGACATTGGCGATCGCCAGCGACCAGATCACGGAATAGGTGATGTCGAGATCGGCACCGACCATGGCCGGGCCGGGCTCGATTCCCAGTAGCACCATGCCGCCCAGAAACACCGCCATCGAGCCCGAGCCGGGAATGCCGAACAGCATGGTCGGCAACAGCGCCCCGCCCTGCATGGCGTTGTTGGCGCTTTCAGGGGCAACAACGCCCCGGATGTCACCCTGGCCAAATTTCGGATCAGTCTTGGTGCTCTGCACCGCATGGCCATAGGCGATCCAGTCGACCACCGAGCCGCCGAGGCCCGGGATCGCGCCGATCATGCAGCCCAAGCCCGAGCAGCGCAGCGACAGGAACACGTTTCGCCACCAGTCGCGCAGGCCCTGCCCCCAGCCAGAACCCAGCGCGTTGCCTTCGGCGATGGCGGCGTTGCGGCGCAGCAGGTCGGCGATCTCGGGGATGGCGAAGAAGCCGAGACCCACCACGACGAGTGGAATGCCGTCATAGAGATAGTCGAATCCCATGATCATGCGAAATTCGCCGGTCGCGGGCGAGCCGCCGATCGAACCGATCAGCAAGCCCACGACGCAGGCCGCGAGCCCCTTGGCGAGGCTGCGCCCCGCGAGCACAGCAACCATCGAGAGGCCGAACAGGGTCAGCATGAAAAGCTCGGCCGAGCCGAACATCAAGATCAGCGGCCGGGCGATTACCACGAAACCGGTCAGCACCAGCGCACCGAAGAGGCCGCCGAACATCGAGCTGACGAAGGCGGCGGACAACGCGCGCGCCGCCTGTCCCTGCCGGGCCAAAGGAAAGCCATCCAGCACCGTGGCCTGGCTTGCCGATGAGCCGGGAATGCCCATCAGCACCGAGGAGAATGTATCAGAAGTCGGGATCACCGCGACGAGGCCGATCAGCATCGCCAGCGCCGAGACCTCGTCCATGCCATAGAGGAACGGCACCAGAAGAGAGAGGCCGGCGATGCCGCCCAGACCCGGGATGACGCCGACCGTCAGGCCGACCGAGACGCCCAGCAGCATGTAGAGCAGGTGCTGGAAGGTGAGCAAAGTCGCGAGAGCGTTGATGAGCGTGTCCGCCACGGCAGCGATCCTTGGTATGGCAGCGACAAGCCGGCGCCCGCCCCCACCGCTTTGCGCGATGGGGTAGGCCAAGCGCATGCCCGCCGCAGCGATGTCGGTAATAGGGAATGGTGCCGGGCGGACATGAGGGCCGCCCGGCGGCCGGGCTTATTCGCCCAGACGAACGCCGTATTCGCCGGCCAGCATCTCGACCACCTGATCGCGAAGCTCGGGCGCGATGGTGGTACCACGTTCGAATAGGGTCTGGGCCTGCGGACCGGTCACCTGCTCGTAGGTACCGAGAACGGCCTCCTTCGCGGACTGGTATTCAGGATCGGCCTTCATTGCCTCGAAGGCTGCCTCGTAGGCCGTGACGATCTCGTCGGGGGTTTCCGACGGCACGACGACAAGCTTCTGGGCCGGGAAGCCGGCGGCAAAGAATGCGAAGTAGGCGTCGAATTCCGGTCCCTCGGCCGGCTGACCGGTCAGGGTCTCGTAGGCCTCGCCGAAATGCGGCAGGTCGGGGAAGGTCGGGTCGCGAACCAGCACGCCATCCTCGTCGAGAGCGCCCCAGCTGAATAGCGGCACGGCCTGACCGGCTTCGACCAGTGGCTGGACGTTGCTGATATATGCGGAGGAGGTCTGGTAATCGATGTTCACCTCGCCGCGCTCAAAGGCGATCCGTCCATCGCTGCGGCCCTGGAAACCGAAGACGTGGCGCGCATCGAGCCCCATCGCCTCGAAGGCCAGCAGCGGCACGAGATCGAGCGAAGTCGCGCCCTGGCTGGCATAAGTCAGCTTCTGATCCGCGAGCTTGCCGATCTCCTCAGGCGCGGTCACCCCGGTCGCGGGGGTGGTGTAGACCACGCCACCGGTGGGCGAGGCCATGACCACCTTCCAGTCCTGATAGTCGTAACGCACGCGCGGGTCGTTCAAGAGGTAGGGAAACTGGGTCGAGCCGGAGGTGCCCAGCAGCTGCAATCCGTCCGGCTTGGCGCGGGCTGCATAAAGGTTCGCGCCCTTGGTCGAACCGCCGCCTGGTTCGTTGACGACGACCACCGTCGGATTGCCCGGCAGGTACTTTTGCAGGAACGGTGCGTTGAAGCGGGCCCAAGTGTCCGAGCCGCCGCCGGGCGAGAACGGGATGATCCACTCGATGGTCTCGCCTTCGAAGCTGACCGAGGCCTGCGCCGACATGGGCAGCGTCAGCGCGACGCCGGTCCACAGCGCCATGGCCAGTCCCGTCCTGCGGGTGATGCCGAGATTCTTTGACAAGTCGTCCTCCCTTGATGTCTTAGAGTTCGAACGGTCCCGGCGGATCTCCTCGTCCCCGCCGTGCCCGGGGTCCACGGCGGCTGTCGCCGGTGGCCCTGACCCGGCGGGATACACCCGCAACCTGTCCGAAAGCTGTCGGGATCGAATTTCATGCGGATCGTTCTGATCGAAGACAATGAGGGCCTCGCCAAGGGGCTTTCTGCCGCGCTGCGCGATCATGGCTTCGCCGTCGACTGGCTCGCCGACGGGGCGGAGGGCGAGAGGTTCCTGCGCAACGAGGGGGCCGACATTGCCATCATCGACGTCAACCTGCCGGGCTTGGGCGGGCTGGAAATCCTGCGCAGCCTGCGGGTGCGCGGCGATGCCGTGCCAGTCCTGATGCTGACCGCGATGGGAAAGACCTCGGACCGGGTCACCGGGCTCGAGGCCGGAGCTGACGACTATCTCGTGAAACCTTTCGAGGTGGCCGAGCTGGTGGCGCGGCTGCGCGCGCTGGCCCGCAGGCGGCCGGAACTGCGCGCCAATGTCGAAAGCTTCGGGGCGCTCAGGCTCGACCGCGCCGCACGCCGGCTCTCCGGGCCGGCAGGACCCATCGACCTACCCCGCCGCGAGTTGGCCCTGTTCGAGGTTCTCGCGGCGAATTCCGGCCGCATCGTCGAGAAACAGAGAATCGCCGCCACGCTCTACGGTACGGGCTCGGAGGTCGAGCCCAATGCCGTGGAGATCCTCGTGTCACGGCTAAGGCGCAAGATCGAGGGTCATGGCGTAACGATCCGGACCGCGCGCGGCCTGGGCTACATGCTCGACGACGGAGGCGCGTGATGCGGCTGTCGCTCAGGGCGCGGCTGTTCACGATGATCGTGCTGCCACTGGTGCTGGTGGCCGGTCTCGCGTCCTGGGCGCGACTCGACAGCGCCACGCAGCTGTCGCAGCGGCTCTATGACCAGACGCTGATGGCCGTGGCGCTGGTGATCTCGCGTGACGTGCTGCTGAGCGAGGGCGACATCCTGACCGGTGCGCTCACGGGCGCGCTGAGCGAGGCGCTGGGAGACCGCGTCTTCTACCGGATTGTCGGACCGGAGGGCAGTTTCGTCACCGGCTTCTCGGAGGCTCCCGCGCCGCCACCCGGCGATGGCGCGGACATGCCGCGCTTCTACGACAGCACTCTGGACGGGGTGCCGGTGCGGGTCGTGACGCTGCGCGAGCACTTCGACGACCCGCGTTTCGAAGGCTGGGTCACGGTGCAGGTCTGGCAAACCGTGTCCGAACGCGCTGCGCTCAGCCTGCGGCTGCTGGCACAGACGATCTTCTCGCTCGCCTCTGTGATTGTCACGGCCGGGCTGATCGTCTGGTTCGGTATCCACCGTGGCTTGCGGCCGATGCGCCAGCTCGAAGCGGCAATCGCGGCCCGCACCCCCGACGATCTCCATCCGATCCGTCGCTGGGTGCCGCCCGAGATGAACCGCTTGGTCGAGGCGACGAACGACCTTTTAGCGCGGCTTCGTGCAGCCTTCGCCGCGCGCGACGCCTTCATCTCTGACGCAGCTCACCAGATCCGAAATCCAATCGCATCGCTGCAAGTTCAGGCCGAAGCACTTCTCACCGCACCCGACGAGGCCAGCTTGCGCCGCCGTGCCGGTGATCTGGCGGCAGATGCGCGGCGCGCCGGGCGTTTGACCAACCAGTTGCTGTCGATGGAGAAGGTCCGCGGCCGCAGCCTGCGCCGCGAACGGTCCCAACTCGACCTCGTGGCGCTGGCGACGGAAACGTCCCGAGGCTTCGCCGCGCGCGCCTTGCGGCGGGGTGTGGAAGTTTCCTTCGCCTCGACCGGTACGCCCCGGTCGGTGATAGCCGACCGCGTGCTGGTGGAGGAAATGCTGGTCAATCTGCTCGACAACGCCTTGATGCACGGCGCGGCTCATGGCGGTGAAATTGCCGTGACGCTCGATTTCGCCCCTGAGGCCGTCACCCTCGCTGTAGCGGATGACGGCCCCGGTGTGCCAGACGACCTGCGCGAACGGATCTTCGACCGATTCTTTCGTGCGGAGGATGACGGCACTGCGGGCTGTGGTCTGGGGCTTGCGATCGCGCGCGATGTCGCGCAGGCGCATGGCGGCGATGTGCGGCTCGCCTCGGGCACCCAAGGAGCGCGGTTCGAAGCCGTCCTCCCGCTATCCTGAATTCGCTTAGCTCGCCTCCCGCCGTTGCGCGTCCCGGACCAGCGCCGCCAGCCGGTAGAAGCCATGTGCCATCTTGGTGAAGGGCATCAGCAGGAAGAAGGCCAGCACTCCGCCCAGATGCAGCGCGAGGATCATTGGCAGCGCCGCGTGATCGCGCAGCAGCCAGAGCGCCAGCCCGCTCCATGCTACGAAGGCCAGGAGCAGTACGAAGCCCATCTCGCCGCCCCAGGCGCGCGGTGCACCGAGCTCGGGATCGGCCTTAAGCTTGAGATGCGCGAGCCACAGCGCACCCACCCCGAGCAGCAGCCCGCCCGGCACGCCCAGGAGCTTCGGCAGCGACCAGAAGCCGTAAGGCGCGGGCGCGTCGAAGACGTAGTGCAGCACGGTGCCAGACGAGGTCGATGCGAAGCAAAGCAGGAAGCCTACCAGCACGGCGGTGTGGGCATGTCGGCGCGCTTGGCTAAAGCGGTCTTCCTCCTCGAAGTTGCAGCCGTCACCATGCCCGCCAGCGAGGTTGCGCATTTTCGCGGCCGAGCCAAAGGCATGGCGCAGATGGCCGAGCGTGATCCGCCCGCCTCCGACATGCGCCCAATAGCGGCGCAGGCTGACGGAAAGGCTCGCGAGCGGCAGTAGGAAGGCCGGCGCGAAGATCGCCACCATGGCGTTGTGCGACAGCACCGCGTAGAAGCCCTCGCCCTCCGCCGGCAGGGCGCGCGCGGCGAGGAAAAGCGCCGCGAAGCCCAGCACGAAGGCGACGGCGATCATCGTGCCGCTGCGCTGGAACGCGCGCGCGAGCCCGCCGGGCCAGGCGAAGGTGTCCCAGCTGTCATGCCGCAGCTCTGCCAGCGCCTTGGGCAGGTTCAGGTCGAACTCGTGCGGCGCGGTGTACTGGCACGCATGGTAGCAGTTGCGGCAGTTGTGACAGAGATTGGCAAGCTGTGTGAGGTCGGCCTCCGCGAAAGCGCGCTCAGCCTGCAAGGCGGGGAACACCGCGCAATAGCCCTCGCAGTAGCGGCAGGCGTTGCAGATCTCCGCCTGGCGGCGTGCTTCTTCGACGAATTCAGGCTGCATTTGCATATGCGGCGGCCTCCTTGCCTGCGATACGTCCAAAGACGGTTCCGATGGTCATGCCGAAGCCGGCGAGATAGCCTTGGCCCAAGATCGAGCCCGCCATGGTCTCGCCTGCGGCCCAGAGATTGCGGATCGGGCCCCGGTCGGTGGCGCACTGCGCGCGTTCGTCGACCTTGAGCCCGAGATAGGTAAACGTGACACCGGTTTTCAGCGAGTAGCCGTAGAAGGGCGGCTCGGTGATTGGCCGGGCCCAGTTGGTCTTGGGCGGGGTCAGCCCTGTCGTGGTGACGCCGTCGAGTTCCATCGGGCTGAAGCCCGAGGTGTCGCCGCAAGCCGAGTTGAATTCGGCCACCGTGGCCGCGACCTTCTGTGCGGGTAGCCCCATCATCCCGGCCAACTCCTCGATGCTGTCCGCCCTCAGGGGCGGAAAGACCGAGGGCATGAAGAGGTTTATGCTCTTCGCGTCGATGATGACGTGGCCCACCTGGTCGGGCTGCGCTGCGACCAGACGGCCCCAGATCGCGTAGCGCTTGGGCCAGACATCCTCTCCCTCGTCGTAGAAGCGCTCGCCTTCGTTGTTGACCACGATGGAGAACGGCACGCAGTCGAGCCGGGTGACGATGCCGCCGTCATAGAGCGGCGCGCGCCCATCGATGGCGACCGCGTGGCACTGGGTCGGATCGCCGACCGAGGCCACGCCCTGACCCAATAGATCGGCCAGCACGACGCCGCGGTTGTAGGGCGTGCCTCGGATCAGGAAGTTCTTCGCCGCCGGTCCCCAGGCCCGCGCCAGCCAGTCGCGGTCGGCCTGGAACCCGCCCGAGGCCACGACCACGGCGCGCGGTGACAGGCTATGGGATTGGCCCTCATGATCGAAGTCGACCCGAGCGATGCAGTCGCCATCGAGTTCGAGATGCGTGACATGCGCCTCGTAGCGCACCTCGACGCCCAGTGCCTCGACGGTGCGGTAATAGGCGTTCACCAGACTTTTGCCGCCGCCCATGAAGAAGGCGTTGGTCCGTGCGAGGCTCAGCGTGCCCGAGAGCGAGGGCTGGAAGCGCACGCCATGCGCCTCCATCCAGGGCAGGCAGTCCTGCGAGGACTGGATGGCGAGGCGCGCGAGTCCTTCGTCAGTCTTGCCGCCGGTCACCTTCATCAGGTCGGCTACGTATTCTTCTTCCTCATAGGCATCGACCAGCACCGAGAGCGGTCCATCATGCATGCAGCGGAAGTTGCGGGTGTGGCGCGAATTGCCGCCGCGATAGGGCTTGGGCGCAGCCTCGAGAATCAGCACCCGCGCCCCCGCCTCCGCGGCCTCGATGGCGGCGCAAAGCGCAGCGTTGCCGCCGCCGATCACCAGAATGTCGGGCGTGTCCGTCACAGCATGTCTCCATCGTCAAGCGGTGGCGCCTTGGCGCGGACAGCGCGAACGCGCACCCGCTGGGCGGCCTCGATATGCGCGCGCATCGCGGCTTCGGCGCGCACGCCGTCGCGCGCGATGAGCGCGTCGAGCACGGCGCGGTGCTCCTCGACCGCCCGCTCGGCCCGCTCGGGCGCGGTGAGCGTCGTCGGCCCGAGGATCATCAGCGCCTTTTGAAGCCCTTGGATCGAACGGGTGAGAAAGCGGTTCTTGGCGGCATCCAGAAGCGCCGCGTGGAACTGCCGGTTGAGGTCGTAGGCCTGTGGCGTGGCACCGGCGCGGACCAACTCCTCGTTCAAGGTGGCGAGCTCATCGATTTCGATCTCCGAGGCCGCTCGAGCCGCGAGACGCGCTGCCGTACCCTCGAGCACCGCGCGCATCTCATAGAGCTCCATTACCTCCGCGTAGTCGAGCCCGCGTACGCTTGCGCCCTGACGCGGGACATGGGTGACGAGACCGTCCGCCTCGAGCTGGCGGATCGCCTCGCGCACCGGCGTGCGGCTGACGCCCAGCCGCTCGGCCAGTTCGGTCTCACGCAGCCGGTCGCCCGCTGCCAGCCGGCCAGCCCGGATTTCCTCGAGCAGGCGGCGATAGGCGGCACCACCCTGCCCTTCGCCGCGATCCTCCTCGCTCAGCGTCATGATGCTCCCCTTGCAAACTGCATACAGTTGGATACAATTGGACACATACCGAGTCAACGCGGAGTTTCCGATGCCTCGCCTGCCGCTTCCGCCCGCTGCCCGCATCGCCCTTACCGCAGCTGTCGCAGCGCTTGGCACGCTGGTCTTCCATGCCGCGAGCCTGCCCCTGCCCTTCCTTTTTGGGCCGATGTTCGCCTGCCTCCTCTCGGCACTCGTGGGGCTACCGCTGCGTGGCTTCGGGCAGGTCTCTGTCGCAGGTCGCACGATCCTCGGCGTCGCGGTCGGTGCCTCGATCACGCCTGCCGTGCTGGCGCGGCTGCCCGAAATGGCGGTCTCGATCGCGCTGGTGCCGGTCTTCATCGCGGTGATCGGCGCGGTCGGCGTGCCGTTCTTCCGGCGGGTCTGGGGTTTCGACGGAGCGACGGCCTATTATGCGGCGATGCCCGGCGGGCTACAGGACATGGTGATCTTCGGCATCGAGGCGGGCGGCGACGCGCGGGCCCTGTCGCTCATCCACGCGACGCGGGTGCTGTTCATCGTCACGCTGGCCCCTATCCTGCTGACACAGCTCTACGGCAGCAGCCTATCGAACCCGATCGGCGCGCCCGCCTCCGACCTGCCGCTGGCGGAGATGGCACTGATGGCCGCCGCCGCATGGATCGGGTGGAAGGGCGGCGAGCGGATCGGGCTGTTCGGCGCCTCGATCCTCGGCCCGATGATCGTGACCGCCGCGCTCTCGCTCTCGGGGTTGATCCATGCGCGCCCGCCCGCCGAGGCGATCCTCGCCGCGCAGTTCTTGATCGGCTGTGGCATTGGCGTCCACTTCGTGGGCGTCACAATGCGCGAGCTCGGCCGCGACGTGGCGGCGGGCGCGGCCTATGTAGTGGTATTGGCGGCGCTGGCGGCGGCGGTGTCATCGCTGGTGCGGTGGCTCGACCTCGCCGGGGGCGTCGACGCCTTCCTCGCTTTCGCGCCGGGTGGCCAGGCCGAGATGACGGTGCTTGCGATCGTCGCCGGGGCTGATCTCGGCTATGTTATCGCGCATCACCTGACACGGATCGTGCTGGTGATCACCGGTGCGCCGGTGGTCGCCGGGATCAAGCGCCGGGCCGGGCTTCGGGATTGATGACGTTGATCGGCGCGCCATTCGCATAGGCCACGACCTGGTCGAAGATGTCCGAAAATTGCAGCTCGAACTCGTCCTCGGTGACGAAACCGATATGCGGCGTGCAGATCAGGTTCGGATGCGCGAGCAGCGGATCGGCGGGATCGATCGCGGGCTCGGTGTCGAACACGTCGATCGCCGCCATGCCGGGACGGCCTCGGTTCAGAGCCTCAAGCAGCGCGCCGGGCGAGATCAGCCCCGCGCGAGAGGTGTTCACGAACACCGAGCCGGGCCGCATCCGCGACAGGTCGTCCAGCGTGACGATGCCGCGCGTGTGGGGCTTTAGCCGGACATGCAGCGAGACGACGTCGCTCTCGGCGAAGAACGCCTCACGGCTGGCTGCCACCTGCACGCCATCGGCCTCAGCCCGCGCGCGCCCCTCCTTGGAGGCCCACCAGACCACCTCCATGCCGAAGGCCTCGGCATAGCCCGCGACGGTCTTGGCGATCCTCCCGTAGCCGTAGAGCCCGAGCCGGCGCCCGCGCAGAGTCTTGCCGACGCCGATCTGCCAGCGCCCGGCCTTGGCCGCGGCCATCTGCTGCGGGATCTGGCGCATCGCCGACAGGATCAGCCCCCAAGTCAGTTCGGCCGCGGCATAGGAGGGCGCGTCGGCATGCATGTTCGAGCACAAGAGCACGCCGTGATCGGTGCAGGCCACGACATCAACATGCGGGTAGACGCTGCGCTGGGAGATCAGCCGCAGCTTCGGCAGCCGCTCCAGCAGCTTCCGGGTGACCTTGGTACGTTCGCGGAACAGCACCAGCGCCTCTGCTTCGCGCAGCCGGTGGGCCAGCTCGTCCACATCCTCGACGTGATCGGTCCATACGTTGATGTCGTGACCTCCGAGCTTCGAGAAACACGGTAGCCCGCGTAGCGTGTCGAACCAGTCGTCGAGGATGTGGACCTTCATCTGCGTTCCCTATTCCGAGCCGCCCCACACTGACTTTGGCACGAAGACCTTGCCCTCCGCGAGCTTTCGTGCGGTGCGCAGGAGCCCGGCCGCCTCGAGGGTGAAGCCGCCTTCGGTCGAATACTCGACCAGCACGTCGATCGTGCCCGAGCCGTGCTCGAGCACGACGTTCGCGGGCGAGCCCACGGGGCGCTCGAGCAGACCATCGGCCACCGTGCCTGGGGTCAGGGCGCAGGAAGCCAGGCATTGCGCCCCGGTCACCGCCATGGATGGATGGGTGTTCCATGGCATGAAATAGCGTGTGGCGATCGAGCCGCCGCCCTGCGCGGGCGCGAGCAATCCGAACTTCGGCGTCACCGACTTTGTCACGTCACCCATTCCCATGCGCCGCCCAGCTTCCAGCCGCACCGCCTCGATCCGCGCGAAGAGATCGCGGTCGGCATCGAGCTCGGCCGCGCTCTCGTAGCCCGTCACGCCGAAATCCGCGGCCCGGCCGATCACCATCGGCATGGCGACGTCCATGCAGGTGACCTCGACCCCGCCAATCTCATCACGCAGCTGCCCGGTGGGCAGGAAGGCCCCGGTGGCCGAGCCAACCACGCCGCGGAAGCTCAGCTCGACCGGCGCCGCCGTCCCCGGAACCCCGGCGATGGCCGCCTTGCCGTCATAGGACAGCCGCCCGCCCGGCGTCATCACCCGGGCCACGACCCGCGCGCCGGTGTTGACCGCGCGGATCTTCACCTCGGTGACGTCGCCGGTCACCGGCGCCAGCCCCATCTCGATCGCCGCCGGGCCGACGCCGGACAGGATGTTGCCGCAGGTCGGCTTGAAGTCCACCAGCCGCTCCGCGACCGCGACCTGCGCGAAGAAGTAGTCGACATCGGCCCAGTCGTCCTCGGAAGCCGAGAGCATCGCCACCTTGGTGGTCACCGCCGCGCCGCCACCGATACCATCGATGTTGAGCGGGTGCCCGGCGCCGAGCGCCGCGATCAGCACCTCAGCCAAGATCTCGCGATCCTCGGGCAGGTCCGAGCGCCGGAAATACGGCCCCCGCGACGTGCCACCGCGCAAAAAGAGAAAGGGTATGCCAGTCTGAGTCATGAGTCGTGTCCGAGGGAAGTTGGAAGGGCCCGGCCCCTGATCGGAGCCGGGCCGGGATCTCAGCGCAGCGGCCAAGGCAGATCGATTGCGTCCTGCAAGAGCCCCGGCGGGAAATCGCGGTTGAGTGCGCTTGCCATCAGGCACATGAATGCAATGCCCCCGGCAGATAGCAGAAGCGTCTTGCCCCAGCCGCAGCCCGCGCGAATGCGGAAGAAGGACACGAGGAAGCCTGCCAGTGCGAGGATGAAGCCTACGACCCAGGTCGCGGCGATCAGCCCCGCGAACCACGCGAGCGTGCCCCAGAGCCCGTGCGGCGCGTCGGCATCCTCGCCTGCCATCTCCTTGTCGGCGAAGACCGCATCACTCTCGGGCCGGCGCATCATCTGCATCAGCAGCACGAGGCAGGCCGCCAAGGTTACGCCGCCTACCACCAGCGGGACGACCTTGTCGGTCATATTGTAGTCGGGGATGGCGTTGGCATTGATCAGCGCGGCGATGACGTAGCCCATCACCACCATCAGGAACACCAGCGGCGCGCGTTTGGAGCCGGTGGGCACCTCGCCCTCGGCAGCGATGGCCTTAGCCTGCCGCAGCCCGAACACCACCGACAGCACGGTGATCACGATCAGCACGATCACGATTGGCGAGAAAACGTATTCCATCCCCTCCTCGAAGCTCTTGCGGAAGCGGAAGGAGGCGATCTGTACCGCTTGGTTCGAGAACTTTTCGACCGGGTTCGACAGCACAAAACCGATCAGGAAGGCCGGGCGCGACCAGTCGAAGCGGCGCAGGAACACGCCGATCAGGCCGATTGCAAAGAGCGCCAGCAGGTCCTCGAAGTTCTGGCCCGATTGGAACGCCGCAAAGGCAATCAGCATGAACAGGAAGGGTGCGAGATAGGTGAAACGGATCGTGGTGAGCCGGGCGATCCCGCCCGAAGCCGCGATGCACAAAAGCGTGCCGACCACGTTGGCCAGTGCCAGCAGCCAGACGATGGAATAGGTGATGTCGAGATTGTCGCGCAGCATCGCTGGGCCGACCTCGATGTCGCCCGAGCCCAGAAGGGCGATCGCGCCGATGAAGATCGCCATCGAGCCCGAACCGGGAATGCCGAACAGCAGCGTCGGCACGAGGCCTCCGCCCTCCTTGGCGTTGTTCGAGCTTTCCGGCCCGATCACGCCGCGGACGTTGCCCAGGCCAAAGTCGGAGGTGTCGCGCGTGCTTTGTACGGTGTGGCCATAGGCGATCCAGTCGACCACCGAACCGCCGAGGCCGGGGATGACACCGACCACCACGCCAATGATCGAACAGCGCACCGAGAGCCACTTGTTGGCGAACCAGTCGCGCACCCCATCGGCCCAGCCGGCGCCGAGGTTCGCATCTTGCGAAATGGCGCGGTCCTGGCGCAGCAGCGAAACGATCTCGGGGATCGCGAAGATGCCGAGGCCCACGATGACGAGCTGCAACCCGTCGGTCAGGTAGGGGATGTCATAGGTCGACATCCGTAGCGAGCCGCCGGCATCCGCTTCGCCGATCGTGCCGATAAGCAAGCCGAGGCCCGCCGCGGCCACGCCCTTGAGCGCGACGCGGCCTGCGAGGATCGCCACCATTGACAGGCCGAAGACCGTGATCATCAGCATCTCGGGCAGGCCGAAGGCGAGCACGATGGGCCGCGCCACGAGGATGAACAGGGTCAGGAAGGCCGCCCCCACCAGCCCGCCGAAGAGCGACGAGGTGAAGGCAGCCGAGAGCGCTCGTGCCGCCTGCCCCTGCTTGGCCATCGGAAAGCCGTCGAGGACCGTGGCCTGGCTCGCCGAGGAGCCGGGGATGCCCATCAGCACGGAGGCGAAGGTGTCCGAGGTGGGCACCACCGCGACCATGCCAATCATCAGCGCGAGGCCCATTACCGGGTCCATGCCGAACATGAAAGGCAGCAGCAGCGACAGCCCGGCGATGCCGCCAAGTCCGGGGAACACGCCGACCGCAAGTCCCATCACCACGCCCAGCACCAGATAGGCAAGGACCATCGGTTGCAATATCAGGGCCCAAGCCTGACTGAGCGCAGGCAGGGCCGTTGCGATCATCTCCATGAGGGTCGCCTTCACATGTCAGGAATGAAATTCGCGAGGCGCCCCGCCCCCAAAGGGGGGAGGGAAGACGGGGCGCCGGCGAGGGCCTCAGCCCTCGAGCTCGACTCCGTAGGAGTCGCGCAACCAGGTCTTCACGTAGTCCTTGGCTTCCTGCGGCACCGAAGTCGCCTGCTGGAGCGCGCGCTGGGCGCCCTCGCCCACGAAGACCGGATATTCGCCCACGGTCTGCGTGGAGATCTGCTCGAAATCTTCACGATTGCGGACCGCCTCGAAGGCCGCGACATAGGTGTCGATCACCTCCTGATCGGTGCCCTTCGGCAAGAAGGCCAACTTCTGCACCGGGAAGCCCGCGACGAAGAACGCTTTCCAGGCGTCCCATGCCTCGCCAGAGGTCTCGCAACCCTCGGTGGCCTCGCAAACTTCCTTGAAGGTCGGAATGTCGGGGAAGGTCGGGTCGCGGACGATATTGCCGTCTTCGTCGAGTGCGCCCCAGGTCATCATCGGCACGGCCTGCCCGGCTTCGACCAGATCGGCGGAGCCGCCGAGATAGCCGGAGGTAGTCTGGTAGTCGATATTGGCCTCGCCACGCTCGAACATCAGCCGCCCGTCACCGCGACCCTTGATGCCGAAGACCGGCTCCACATTCATGCCGAGCATTTCCCAAGCCAGCAGCGGCACGAGATCAAGCCGGGTCGCGCCCTGGCTGCCATAGATGAAATCCATGTCCTTAAGCGCGTTGGCCGATCCGTCGAACTTGGCGCCCGCTTCGGGCTCCAGATAGGCGACGCCGCCGGTGCCTGACGCCATCACCGGAATCCAGTCGTTATACTCATAGCGCACACGAGGGTCGTTCAGCAGATAGGGGAACTGGGTCGAGCCCGAGGAGCCGAAGATAAGCGTGCCGTCGCCCTCTTCCTGCTCCTGGAACCAGTTGGCACCCTTGGTCGATCCGGCGCCGGGCATGAACTTGACCACCACGGTGGGCTGGCCCGGCAGCGCCTCGGACAGCAGCGGTGCGAAGAAGTTGGCCCATTTGGCCGAGCCGCCGGTTTCGGAGAAGGGGATCACCCATTCCACGGTCTCGCCAGAGAGATCGACCTCGGCGGTCGCGGCGAAGGGGGTGGCGGCGATCAGCGCCGCGAGCGCAGCGCGCGTGAATTTCGTCATGTCGTCCTCCCAACGTTTCGGATGCCGATGGTCGGGCTCCTCCCCGCCACCGGCGCCTCAGGGGCTTCACCTCGCCCCCGAACCCAAGCATCATGGCGCACCAACCTTGCACGAAGCTTGCAAAGAAATGAGAATTGTCATCGTCGAGGATAACGAAGGGCTGGCGAGCGCCATCGCCTACCGATTGCGCGATCGCGGTCACTCGACCGACCTTCTGGGCAACGGCCGTGAGGCAGACGCGCATTTGGCGGCAGAGGGCGCCGATCTCGTGGTGCTCGACATCAACCTGCCCGGCCTCGACGGGATCGAGGTGCTACGCGCCATGCGGGCGCGCGGCGACGGCACGCCGGTCCTGATGTTGACGGCGCGCGGCGAGACCGCCGACCGGGTGCGTGGCCTCGATGCCGGGGCCGACGACTACCTCGTGAAGCCATTCGAGATGGACGAGCTCGAGGCGCGCATCCGGGCGCTGTCGCGGCGCCGCGACCTCGACTACGGTGCCGTGGAGACAATCGGGCCGCTGCGCTTCGACCGGCAGTCGCGGACGCTCGGCACCGCCGAGGGTCCGCTCGACCTGCCCCGCCGCGAGCTTGCGCTGTTCGAATGCCTGCTCGAGGGGCGCGGCCGGCTGGTGTCGAAGTCGCGCCTCACCGATCATGTCTACGGCGTCGGCGCCGACGTGGATGACACCGCGATCGAGCCGCATGTCTCGCGCCTGCGCCGCCGGCTCGCGCCGCATGGCGTGACGATAAAGGCCGCGCGGGGCCTGGGCTACATGCTCGACCTCGCATGAAGCGGCCAACATCGCTGCGCGTCAGGTTGCTTGCCCTGACCCTCGTGCCGTTGATGCTGGTCGCGGTGGCGCTGGGGGCGTGGCGGTACACCGTCGCGCAATCTACCGCCGAGGAGATCTTCGACCGGTCGCTGCTGGCCACGGCGCTGGCGATCTCGCGCGATGTCACGGTTTCCGGCGGCGACGCGCTGACACCGGCGACGCGCGACCTTCTGAACGACGCTTCGGGAGGCGAGGTATTCTACCACGTCACCGGCCCCGACGGGGTCTACGTCACCGGCTATGCCTACCCGCCTCGGCCCGAGAATGCGGCCGATGCCCCGATCCTATTCGGCCAGGGACGCTATCGCGGCGAGGAGGTGCGCATCCTTCAACTGGTCGAACGGACGACGCTGGGAAACCTGACGGGCGATTCCCGGATCACGGTCTGGCAGCGCACCGCCGAGCGTGAGGCCTTCGCCCGCGCCCAAGCGCTGCGGTCGCTGCGCACAATGGGCGCGCTTCTCGCGGTGCTCGCCGTGTTGTTGTGGTTCGGCGTGGCGCGCGGCCTGCGCCCGCTCACCAATCTCGAGGCCGCGATCGCGCTGCGCTCGCCCGACGACCTGACGCCGATCCGCCGTCCAGTCCCGCCCGAAGTCGCCGGCATCGTCGCCACTTTGAACCAGCTGATCGGTCAGATGCGCGATAGCATCGCGGCGCATCAGGCCTTCATTTCCGACGCAGCTCACCAGCTGCGCAACCCGGCTACGGCCACTCTGTCGCTGGCCCAAACCGCACGGGATGCGGCCGACCCCGACGAGCGCGGTCGACGGCTCGATGCGCTCGTCGAGGCCGCACGCCGCTCGGTTCGACTGACGGAACAGCTGCTGTCGCTCGAAAAGTTGCGCTACGCGACGCCCGAGACCGAGACCCCGGAGATCGACCTCGTTTCCGTAATCGAAGAGGTCTGCGCCCTGGAAGGCGCAGCGGCATTGGAGGCGGGGCTGGATTTCGAGCTGTTCGTCGAAGCGCGCGCACTCCAGGTCCGTATGGACTCGGTCCATGCCGGCGAAGCAGTAAAGAACTTGATCGATAATGCGCGCCGCCATGGTGGACCGGACTTACGATCGATCCGGGTGGAATTGGCGCGCGAAAGAACCACGGCAATCGTCCGGATCGTGGATGACGGCATCGGGCTGTCGCCCGACAGAGCCGATACGGCCTTGAAACGCTTTGGCCAGATCGGCCCGTCGAGCGGCAGCGGCCTCGGCCTATCGATCGCCGAGGCCATCGCAAAACGCTACGGCGGACGCCTTGTCATCGAAACCGCGGTGAAGGGCACGAGCATTTCCATCCAGCTTCCGTTGTCCGGCACCGTGCCGGATGATCACTGCCCTTCTTGCCCGTAGCTTGGCAGGCACAGCACCTATCGAGCGCTCGCAGCGAAGGGTGGGAATGTCCGTTCAGGGGGCTCAGTCCGGACTGCGGCAACGGTCCGGGATTTACTGTTCATCACGTCCCCTTCGCATACTCCAGCCAGTGAGGTCATCTCTTACAAATAGCCTTCGAGTGCTGCTTTCGAATGGTCGGATGCGCTGCGGCACAGACTGTGACACAAAAGGCGTTTTGCTTGCCGGGCAGTTGACACCATATACTTTGTTATGCCATATTTCTAATTGATATCAGTAACTTAGTATAGAATCCTACCACCCCAGCCAGGTTTTTCCCAAGACATTGATATCCTTGATGCTCCGGTCCTGAGCCGGGATGTCGTGCTTGGCTGTCACTCCCTGCTACGGCTTTGACTAACGAGGTTTTGGGACGGCCTCCAATGGCAGCGGCAGGACCGCGGCGATCCATGCTTCCAGGAGCATTTGGTACTGTCGGCCAAGCCGTACGCCGTCCGCAGCAGCGCACCATGTCTCATTCGGCACCGTTGCACCCTTTCGAACGGTCATACGCAGTTTCACGCCAAGTCCGTGATGCGCGGCGGGAAGACGTTAAGCCACGGTCACGTCGTCTCCCGTCTCGACGATGAGCCGATCCAGATCGGGGATCAGGATGCGTCGCCGGTCGTCGAGCGCGATCACCCCTTCGCGGCCAAGTTGGCTGATCTGGCGGCTCACGGTTTCGATGGTCAGGCCGAGATATTCGGACATCGCCTCGCGCGTCAGCGGCAGATCGAGTCGCAGGTCGTGGGTGCGGGGCATCAGGTCGAAGCTGGCCTCGCGCCGGGCGACCGAGACCAAAAGGCTCGCGATGCGCTCGCGCGCGGTCTTGCGGCCGAGCACCATCATCCATTCGCGCGCCGCGTCCAGCTCGTCGAGCGTCATCTCCAGCAGCCGCCCCGACACATGCGGCATGTCCGCGAGCAGCCGCTCGAACGGCGCGCGGCGAAAGCAGCACAGGGTCACGTCGCTCGCGGCCGTCACGTCATAGGGGGCGGTTTCGCGGCCCGGGCGGCCGATGAAATCCGACGGCAGCAGGAGGCCGACCATCTGCACCCGCCCGTCCTCGAGCGTCTGCGACATGGTCGCGATGCCCGAGACGACCGAGCCCACGAAGCTCAACTCGTCCCCGGCCCAGACGATCTTCTGCCCGGCCTCGTAGCGGCGATAGAACTTGACCTCTTCCAGCCTTGCCAGCTCGGCCTCGTCGCATCGCGCGCAGACAGCACGGTGACGGATTCCGCAATCCGCACAGCGCAGGTCCAATCGTGGGGTCATGCCTGAGATCCTTGCAAGGTGGGGCCATGTTACCATCGAACGGCAAGATCGCGTAGGGCGGTGCGACGCGACCCCGTGTCCCATGCCCGAATCCCGCCGAACTGCTGCTCCGGATCGAATGGCCCGCCGATCTGACCGTGAAGGCGCAACTGCGGGCAAGGGCCGGCAAGCCATTGACGGTCAACGAAGATCGACTTTGGGTCAAAAGGGCTGCCCTTTCGGGAGCGGACGCCCTGTGTGTTCGACCGCCTGCGGCCCTTTCTAGCCACGGCCCCACCACGACGACCGACAGGACCGACGCGCCCGGGTTCGACGCCGATGCGAAGCAGCGCGCTTGATCTGGCGCAAGGCGTGGTGGCGCAAGACAGAGGAACATTGGCTCGCATCGAAATCAGCCGACAGGTGAGCCCCATGAGGACGATCATAGCCGCAACCGACTTTTCCAAGGCGAGCAACCAAGCCGTTCTGAAGGGCGCTGCCATCGCGGCCCGCACGGGCGCGCGGCTGCACATCTTCCATGCGGCCAGCTTTCGGATAGAGCCGGATCAGGCAGAGCATTTCGCTGCCCTTGCAGAGGGTTACATCGATACGCTGCGCGCCCGGGTCCAATGCCGCTTCGGCCCAGCGCTGGAGGTGAGCGGCACCGATTCAGCCGCCTGGCAGGACATCTATCCCGTTCTCGAACGGCAGAAGGCCGATCTGCTGGTGGTCGGGCAGCATGTGCACCCGAACGGGCTCGACATGTTCAACGGGACCTTCGTGGAGCGGTTGGCGACCGACTGCCCCGTGCCGGTCCTGGTCTCGGTCTCCGATCCGGAGACACCCTATCGCCGCATCCTGGCGACGGTCGATCTGGGCCCGGCGAGCGAGCGGGCCATGCCGGTTCTGCGTGCGATCGCACCGGACTCCAAAATCGCCTTGATGCAGATCGAGCGCGCCCGATCTTTGGCCAGCCATCCCTGCGACGAACCCCACGGCCTGGGCGTCGCGCCGACCTACAGCGCCCACGCCGCTGCGCGTTTCCGCGACCGCACGGGGCTTGGCGCCGAAACCGAGCTGTTCATCGTCGAGGGCGATCCGCGCCTTCGTATCCGTCAGGAGGTTTCGTCCCGGAGCATCGATCTGGTCGCTCTCACCGGTGCGGAACCGATGCGCGGCCTGAAGGACGACTTCCTGAGGACCCCGCCCTGCGACCTGATGGTGTTCCCGGCGGGCGCCCGGCAATCGGCATAGCCCCGCCGCAGAACTCGGCTTGATTGGCGCCCTCTACCGGGGCGCCGCCCCCTTCTCCGCCGTGCCCCGATAGGCAGCCCGGGATCGCGACGGCGCTACTTCGAGAACAGCACCGGGCGCTTGGCCCGCTGCATCAGGTCACGGGTCACGGTGCCCAGCACGAAGTCATAGGCCTTGGAGTGACCGAAAGCCCCGGTGGCGATGAAGCTCGCGCCGGTCTCAAAAGCCTCGCGTTCGATCACCTCCGCGATCCGGCTTCCTCCCGGTGACCGGTGGGTGACGGTCGCGTTCATCTCGTGCCGGCTGAACATCGCGGCCATCTCGTTGGCCGGATAGTCCTGCTCGCCCGGATCGGGCGCCTGCTCCACGCTGAGCAGAACGACCTCAGCGCCCTTGTCGAGCAACAGGACCGCGTCATGCGCGGCCCGCGTCGCCTCGCGGGTGGCGCTCCAGCCGATGACCGCCGAGGCGCCGAGCGCGGCGGGCTGGTAACCCTGCGGGATCATCAGCACCGGCCGGCCGGCATTGCGGATCAGCTCCTCCTGCGGCCGGCCCGCCGCGTCCCGCTCCGGGCGCATGACGAGGACCAGATCGGCGGCACGCGCGCTTTCGCACAGCCGCTCGCCGATCGTGGCGAGCCGCGCCTCGAGGCAACGCCATTCGGGCGTGGCCCCTTCGGCCTCCGCCGCCTTCTTGAAAGCGGTCTCGATCTCGAGGGCAGTGTCGCGCTGCCGGGCGCGGATCTGGTTGAGGATCTCACCTGTGACATACATCGAGATAGAGGCATGCACGACCGGATCGGGCAGCACATGCAGCCCGAGCAGATGCGCGCCGTGATGTCGCGCGAGCGCGGCGCCGGCCCGGGCCAGGGTCGGGGCGCTCGCGGTATCGGTGAAGCAAAGGGCGATGGTGCGGCAGGTCATGGCCGGCTCCTTTCAATGGGTCAGGTGTTGATAGAGGGCGGCACGGCGAGGATGTCGCAGGGTGGATCGGCCATGAGACCGCGGGCCACGCTGCCCAGAAGCGCCTCGGACAGCCGCGAGCGTCCGTGGGTGCCGACAACGAGCAGATCGGTGGGCGCGGATCTGATCTCCTCGCGTATCGCCGAGACGGTCTCGCCCTCGATCAGCTCCCGGTCCGAGGGACCGACGATGGTTTCGAGCCCGCCGAGGAAGGTGTCCATGCCGGTCTCGGCCTCGGCGCGCGCCAGTTGCCGCTCATGGGCCATCACCCCCTTGCGCGCCGTGCCGCGCAGCACCCCGCCGAACGGCACGGAATAGCAATGCAGAAGGCGAATGCGCGCCGCCGGCGCCAGCCGATGTGCGGCCACCAGCGCCTCGCGCGCGGCGAGCGAGAAATCCGTGGCGAGAAGGACCGAGCTGTAAGGCTGATCGGTGTCGTCGCGTGCGACCAAGAGCGGCACGTCGCAGGCTTTCGCCACCCGCTCGACAGTCGTGCCGCGGAACAGGTCGATCAGACCGGGATTGCGATGCGCACCCATTATCAGAAGGTCGGCGCCCTCCGCCTCGATCCGGTCGAGGATCACCATCCAGTCGGTGCCGACGCCGATGCGGGCGACCACGTCGAGGCCGAAGCGTTCGCGCAGGTCGGTGGCCTGCCCCTCGAGCCGCGCCATCAGCGCGCCCTCGAAGGTCGCGTGCAGATCGTCGGGCAGACCGTCCTGCATGACATGCAGCAGTATCAGCTGCGCGTTGCGCCCCTTGGCCAGTGCTGCGCCGCGCCGCAGTGCGATGTCGCCCTGCTCCGCCATGTCGGTGGCAACCAGTATTCTCTCCATGCGGGCCCCCTTCGGGCGTGGATCACGCCTCCCTGTCGCGATCGACTCTATTCCAGCCCCGCATCCGGGCGCGTTGATCCAGGTCAAACCGCAGCGCGCAGTCACGTGTCAGGGTCGGGGTCAGGAGGATGCGTCCATGAAACATGCCATTGCGCTGCTGCTTACCCTCGCCTCGCAGGCCCACGCCCAATCCGATCCGGCATCGGTCGCGGCCGGGCAGGATGTCTACATGGTGTTCTGCCAGACCTGTCACGGGGCAACGGCCCAAGGCGGCGGGCCGCTGGCCGAGATCATGACCCGCGAACCGCCGGATCTGACCCGCCTTGCTCTGCGCAACGACGGCCGCTTTCCAACCGAGGCCGTGGCGCGACAGATCGACGGGCGCGACCCGCTGCTCGGCCATGGCGGCGAGATGCCGGTCTTCGGCCCGGTCTTCGACACGGAGCTGGCCGCGCTCGCCACCCCGGCCGGACAGCCGATGCTGACGGATCGCACGATCGTGGACCTGATCCACTGGCTGCAATCCATTCAGGAAGCGGAGTGACACCGCATGGCACGCGATGCCGAGGGAACGGCGCCGACCCGCGCGATGGCCGGGCTTTCTGATGGCGATCATGGCCATGGCCGAGAGGACATCGCACGCCGCCTCGACCGTGCGAGCGGCGGTGGCGCCGGTCATCTCAAGGATTTCGTCTACGGCGCGATCGACGGCGCGGTGACCACCTTTGCCATCGTCGCCGGCGTGCAGGGGGCCGGATTTTCGCCCGGGATCATCCTGGCACTGGGCACGGCGGACGTGCTGGCCGACGGCTTCTCCATGGCCGCCAGCAACTACTCCGGGACCAAGGCCGAACGAGACGACATGGAGCGGCTCAGGGCGGTGGAGGAACGCCATATCGAACTCTACCCGGAGGGGGAGCGCGAGGAGTTGCGCCAGATCCTGCAGGCCAAGGGGCTGGAGGGCGAGGTTCTCGATCAGGCGGTCGCGGCCATCGCGCAAAATCGCGGGGCCTGGGTGCAGATGATGCTCGTCGACGAGTACGGGCTGAACCCCAGGATCCCCGATCCGCGCAAGGCCGCCCTCGCCACCTTCGCCGCCTTCCTCGCGGCGGGCATGGTGCCGCTGCTGCCCTTTGCGATCGGGCTGAATGGGGCGTTCGGGCTGTCGATCCTGTCGACCGCCGCGACCTTCTTCGTGATCGGCGCGCTCAAGAGCCGCTGGTCCCTCAGCCCCTGGTGGCGCTCCGGCCTGGAAACCCTGCTGATCGGCGGGATGGCGGCCTCGATCGCCTATCTCGTCGGCTCCATGTTGAGGGGTGGCTGAGTTGCGCCCGGCCCGTCGGCAGGCCGATTGCCCCCCTCCGCCTTCCGACCAGCCGGCACGGGATCACGCCGCGCCGCGCCTGCCCGTGTTAGCCTCGACCTAGAGGAAAGGGGCGCGGCGGGGATGAC
The DNA here is from genome assembly GCF_014195545.1 of Limimaricola variabilis. GTDB lineage: Bacteria > Pseudomonadota > Alphaproteobacteria > Rhodobacterales > Rhodobacteraceae > Limimaricola > Limimaricola variabilis. The sequence goes on from NZ_JACIBX010000003.1 coordinate 233,298, forward strand.
GGAGGAAAAGGATCAGGCCGCCGGCACGCCCTGGCACGCGCTCGAGGGCGCACAGGCACTGACGAGGCTCGACACCACGCCCGCAGGATTGACCGCGCGCGAGGCCGGCGAGCGACTGGCGCGGCATGGCCCGAACCGCCTGCCCGCGCCGCGCCCCAAGAGCCTGCTGCGCCGCGTCTGGCATCAGTTCGACAACCTCCTCATCCAGGTTCTGCTCGCGGCTGGGCTGATCACGGCGGTGCTCGGCCATTGGGTGGATTCGGGGGTCATCCTCGCCGTTGTCGTGATCAACGCGGCCATCGGCCTGTGGCAGGAGGGGCGCGCGGAAAACGCGCTCGCGGCGGTGCGTTCGTTGCTGTCGCCCGAAGCCTCGGTCCGGCGCGACGGCAGGCGCGGGCGGGTCGAAGCCGCGGGCCTCGTGCCCGGCGATATCGTGCTGCTGGAGCCCGGAGACAGGGTGCCCGCAGATCTGCGGCTGATCGAGACCCGTGGCCTCAAGGCGCAGGAAGCGGCGCTGACCGGGGAATCGATGGCGGTGGACAAGAACGTCTCGCCGGTCGCGGCGGATGCCCCGCTTGGCGATCGCCGCCCGCTCGCATTCTCGGGCACGCTGATCGCCGCCGGGCGTGGCGAGGGGGTCGTCATCGCCACCGGAAGCGCGACGGAGATCGGTCGGATCGGCACGATGCTCGGCACGGTGGAGACATCCAGAACGCCGCTGCTGCAACAGATCGACCGCTTCGCGCGCCGCCTGACTTTCGTGATCCTCGCCGTCTGCGCCGCCGTTTTCCTCTACGCCGTTCAGCTCGGCGGCTATGGCGCGAGCGCCGCGTTTCTCGCGATGGTCGGGACGGCCGTGGCCGCGATCCCCGAAGGGCTGCCGGCGGTGCTGACGATCACCCTTGCGCTCGGCGTGCAGCGCATGGCCGGGCGCCGGGCCATCATACGCCGCCTGCCCGCGGTCGAAACGCTCGGCGCGGTGACGGTCATCTGCACCGACAAGACCGGCACGCTGACCATGAACGAGATGGTTGTGCGGCAGATCGTGATCGACCCCGACGCACCACCCCTGTCGGTGGGCGGCGCTGGCTACGACCCGCAGGGCGACATCACCGGAAACAGCGGAGCCGCTTTGAGCCTGATCATGGCCGGGCTACTCTGCAATGACGCGCATCTCGTGCGTGGCGAAGCCGGCTGGACGGTGAACGGCGATCCTATGGAGGGTGCGCTTCTGGCTCTCGCGGGCAAGGCGGGGATCGATCCCGAAAACGCGCGCCGCGAGCATTCAAGGCGTCACGAGATCCCCTTCGACGCCGCCTATCGCTACATGGCAACGCTGCATGACGGCCCGGCGGGGCGGACGATCCAGGCAAAGGGAGCGCCGGATCAGCTCGTTTCGCTCTGCACCCGGCAGGCCGGCCCCGGCGGCACGGCTCCGATCGATCGGGCGGCGTGGTCGTCGCGGATCGAGGCGCTGGCATCGAGTGGCCACCGGGTCCTCGCCTTCGCGAGCAGGCAGGCCGCTGATCTCGACAGGCTGTCGCATGACGACATGGACGGGCTGACGCTTCTCGGCCTTGCGGGCTTCATCGATCCGGCCCGGCCCGAGGCGATCGCGGCCGTCGCCGATTGCCGCCGCGCGGGCATCAAGGTGAAGATGATCACCGGCGACCATGCGCTCACCGCCCTCGCCGTCGCCGCCGAGCTCGGCCTCGATGCGCACGGCGTGCTGACCGGACATGATTTCGAAGGGATGGATGCGGCAGAGCTGCGGCGTCTGGCGGCCGACACGACCGTCTTTGCGCGCACCGCGCCCGAGCACAAGTTGCGGCTGGTCGAGGCGCTGTTGGCCGGGGGCCATGTCGTCGCGATGACCGGCGACGGCGTGAACGACGCGCCCGCCCTCAAGCGAGCCGATGTCGGCGTCGCCATGGGCATCAAGGGCACCGACGCGGCCAAGGAGGCTGCGCAGGTGGTCTTGGCGGACGACAATTTCGCCTCCATTGTCGCCGCCATCCGCGAAGGGCGCACTATCTACGACAACATCCGCAAGGTCATCGCCTGGAACCTGCCGACCAATGGGGGCGAGGCGCTCGTCGTCATCCTGGCGATCCTGATCGGCCTGCCGCTGCCGATCACGCCGATCCAGATCCTGTGGATCAACATGGTCACGGCGGTGGCGCTTGGGCTCACCTTGGCCTTCGAGCCAGCGGAGCCCGGCGTCATGGACCGTCCGCCCCGACGGCCGGGCGCCTCGCTGCTCGATGGCGAGATGATCTGGCGGGTCGCGCTGGTGTCGGTCCTGTTCGGCGCCGCGGTCTTCGGCCTGGCCGGCTGGGTCACGGCACGAGGCGAAACGCTGGCCTATGCGCGCACCCTGTCGGTCAACCTGCTCGTGGTGCTGGAGATCTTCTATCTTTTCTCGGTGCGCTATCTGCACATGACGTCGATCACGCCGAAGGGGGTCCTCGGCACCCGCGCGGTCCTCTTCGGCATCGTCGTCGCGGTCATCGCGCAGGCCCTTTTCACCTACGCCTCGCCGCTGCAGGCGGTATTCGACACCCGGCCTGTGCACCTCCGCGACGGTGCCGTGATCCTCGGTCTCGGGGTGGCGCTCCTGCTACTGCTCGAAGCGGAGAAGCTGCTGCGCCGTGGCTGGGCTGGTCGGGTGCCGCGGCAGCCTCAGGCGCATGGGTGATCAGTCCTCGCGGGGGAAACGGCCTGGATGCACCAGCAGGTCGCAGGGCAGATGCGCCAGCAGTTCCGAGGCGACCCGGCCCATGGTCATCGGCACGTGCCCCTCGGCGCCATGACGGCCGATGGCCAACAGGTCGATCCCCTCTTGCGCCACGGCGTCGAGCAGGGCCGGCGTCGGCCGCCCTTCGAGAAGCCCGATCTCCGCCTCGATGCCGTCTTGCGACAGGCGTCGTTGCATCTGCTGCAGCTGGAACAGCATCGGCTCCTCGATCTCGTCCCGGTCGCGCTTGGTGATGTCGCCGGTCTCGTCCATGCGGTAGCCGAGCCCGCCGAAGGGCACCCGGTAGGCATGCACGAGCCGCATCGAGGCACCCTCCGCGAGCTTCGCGGCGAGACGCGCCGCGTCGGCATCACGCGCCGCGAAGCTGGTGGCGATCAGCACCTTGCCATAGGGCGCCGTCGGCCGATCCGACACGACTAGCACCGGTGCGTCGGACATCTGCACGCAGCGGTGCAGGACGCTGCCGCGAAACAGATCGACGAGGCCGCGGTCACGATGCGCCCCCGTCACCGCGAGATCGAAGCGCCCGCGCGAGATGCGATCCACGACCCGCCGCCAGGGATGGCCGAAGACGACCTCCACCCTCCCCGCCCCGGCCGCGCCGCGGGTCAGGATCTCGTGCGCCGTCTGCGCCGTTTCCTCTGCGATGCGGCTGGGCAGGCTGTCGTCGACCACATGCAGTATCTCGAGCTCGGCGCCCAGCGCCGTGGCCAGTTGCAGCGCCCGCGCGAGGGCATGGCCGCTGCGTTCCGAGAGATCGCTCGCCATCAGTATTCCGGGCATGTGAAGTCCTCCTTGGACTGGGCGATCAGTGACGGGACCGCCTTTGGCCACCGTCGCGGATCGGCGGATCGGAGACTGCGGTGACGGCGAGGTCGATCAGCGCGCCGAGCAGGGTCGCTTCGGCGACCAGCCACCAGACCCCCGGCCCCGGCTGCGGCAACCATTCCGAGCGGGCCCAGATGACGCCCAGCGGCTGCTGTGCCACGAGGAGCAGCACGATGCCCATCCAGAGCCCGATCCAGCCTCCGCGAAAACCCGAGGGCAGGCGGAGGTCGATCAGCGGCACGCGGTCGAACTGGCCCGCCAGCCCCACCAGTGCGCCGAGGATCACGGCCCAAAGCACGATGCCCCAGACCAGCATGGTCTCGGCGGCGGAGACCGGGGTCAGCAGGATCGGCGCCACCAGCCCGAACATGAGGCCGAGCGACTTGGCCAGCGCGACGCGTTTCATCAGCGGTGTGAGTGTCATGTCGATGTCCTCCCGCATCCTGTTTCGCCGATGGGGGTCCGACGCGCCTTGATCTGGATCATGCCTGCCGCCGGGCCTCGAAACGTTCAGCGCGGGCGCGCCCGGCCTCCTCCCCGCCTTCCGAAACGCCGATCACGGCTCCGGCCGCTCCATAAGAGGTCCTAGCCGTCCCAGTTGGCCAAGGCGCGAACTAGGTCGCCGCGTGCCAGGATGCCGACCATGGCGCCCGCCTCGAACACCGGAAAGCGGCGGTACCGGCTGGCAAGGAAGCGCTCGATCGCGGTCAGAAGATCCATATCGGCGGGCAGGCCTTCGACCGGGGCATGCATGACCTCCTCGACGCGACCCGTCGATCCACCGTGATAGGCCGACTCCAGCGCGCCCTTCAGGCAATCTCTTTGCGACAACATGCCGAAGGGGCGTCCCTCGTCATCGACGACCGGCAGGCCCGAGACGCCGTGGAACGCCATGAGATGCATTGCGCGCTGCAGGTTCATCCCAGGCGTCACGGTGATCACCTCGCGGGTCATGATCTCCGATATGCGCGGCAGCGGTTTCATAGCGGGGACCGGCGGGCGCAGGGCTTGCGGCAGCCATCGCAGGCTCGACCACAGCCACCCGAAAGCGGACCCCGCCCGGCCAGCAGGCCCAGCGCCAGCCCCGCCATCGACAGCGCCACGAGGATGAGAACGAGAAGCAGCGTCACGCGCGATCTCCCTTCATGCCAAGATGCGGGGGGCGAAGCCGCCGGTCATGGTCTCGACCGGCCCGTCCGCTCCGCGTTGCAGGAACAGGGCGGCGATGCCCTTCTTTCGCGCGAGCGCGATCCCGCGCTCCGACCCAAGCGCCAGCAGTCCTGTCGCCAAGGCATCGGCCCGCAGGCCGCTTCGGGCCAGCACAGAGACCTGCATGAGCGTCTGCATCGCGGGCCGGGCGCGGACGGGATCGATGACATGGCTCGTCGTCGCGCGCCCCGCATGACCCTGCGGCGCATGGGCGGAGGTTGCCAGCGCCAGCGCCTCCGGTCGCACCACCCGTTGCGCGAGCGTTGCCTCCGCCCCCGGATGTTCGACCGCGACCCGCCAGGCCCGGCCCGAACGATGGCGGCCAAGCGCCCTGATTTCACCGCCGATCTCGACCAGCGCATCCCTCGCGCCCAAAGCCGCGACCCGCGCGGTAAGAAGATCCAGCGCGTGCCCCTTGGCCAGCCCGCAGGGATCGAAGGTCAGCGCGTCATGACTCTTGCGGACCGCGCCGCTACTCAGGTCGAAATGCCCGCCCTTAGGGACGCGTCCGGCGATCCTGCCGAAGCCGTAACGCGCTACCAGCGGGCCGACCCGCGCGTCGAAGCCGCCCTTGGTCAGCCCGCGCACCACTTCCGCCTCCCGCAGGCAGGCCCGCGTCGCCGCCCCTACAGGCATCCACCGCCCCGCCGATGCGCGGTTGAGCGCGACGAGCGCGCTGTCCTCGCGCCATGGCGACAGCTCCGCATCCAGCGCGGCGATCAGGCTCGTGGCTCCGGCCTCGATCGCCGCCCCGTCCGTCCCGGCAGGCAGGAGGCAATGCCAGTAGCTGCCGAAGGCCGGGCCGCCGAGGCTCAGCGTCGCGGCCCATGCGGGCGGCGCGAACAGGGCGGCCCCCGCCCCTGCCAGAAACTCCCGTCGTCCGATCGGCATGGCTCAGCTCCCGAAATCGTCGAAGAAGATGCGGTTCGACGGCACGCCCGCCTCGTCCAGAACGCCCATCACCGCCGCGATCATCAGCGGCGGCCCGCAGAGGTAGTAGTCGCACGCTTCCGGCTCAGGGTGGTCGCGCAGGAACCCCTCGCGCAGGGCCGCGTGGACGAAGCCCGTCCACCCCTCCCACCGGTCACCGGGTCGCGGGTCGGACAGCGCGACCTCGAAGCGGAACTCGGGATGCTGCCGGGCCAGCGTCGCGAATTCCTCCGCGTAGAACAGGTCGTCGCGGCGGCGCGCGCCGTACCAGAAGCTGATCGGAGGAGGCGCCCCTTGGCCGAGCCGGTCGTGGATGATCGCCCGAAGCGGCGCCATGCCGACGCCGCCGCCGATCAGGACCATTTCGCGCGCGCTGTCCTGTGCCCGGAAATCGCCATGCGGGCCGCTCGCGGCGATCCGGACGCCCTCGCTCACGTGAAACAGCCAGGACGACACCGCCCCGGGCGGCAGGCGCGGCCGGTCGGGCGGCGGCAGGGCGAGACGGATCAGCAGCACGAGCCGGCCCCGTGCAAGATCGGCAGGCGTGCTCGCGATGGAATAGGCGCGGGTGACCGGCGCTGTCGTGGCAGCCCGCAGCCCACGCAGCTCGGCCCAGTCATCGGCAAAGCGCTCCGGCACCTCGATCGCGTCGAAGCCGAACTCATGCGGGGGCGCGGTCAGCGAGACGAAGGCCCCGGCCCGCACCGCGGCGATCACCTCGGGCGGCGCGTCGAGCACGATCTCGCGGATCAGCGAGGTCAGGAACCGCGCCCGCAGGACGGTGCAGTCGAAGCCGCGCGCGTCCAGAAGTGCCTCGGGCAGCTCGACCTCTACCGGGCCACGCAGGCGGATCTGGCAAGCCAGATGCATCCCCTCGCGCCGCTCGGCCCGCGATAGGCGCGCTCGCTCCGCGGGCATCGGCTCGATGGCCTCCCCCCTGACCCGCACCCGGCATTGGCCGCAAGTGCCCGCGCCGCCGCAGGCCGCCGGCAGCAGGATGTCATGGGTGGCCAACGCTCCGAGCAGGTCGGTGCCGAACCGGCTTTCGAAGGGCGCGCGGTCGTTCACCGTGACGGCGACGGGCAGATCCGGCACCAGCCGCCGCCGCGCCAGGATGAGCGCGGCGCTGAGCGCCAGCACCACGGCCACGAGCAGCACCACGCCGGCCAACAGCCCGGTCATTGCACCATCCCCCCGAAGCCCGAGAAGCCGAGCGACATCAGCCCGGAGACGATGAAGGCGCCGCCCAGGCCGCGCAGCCCCTCGGGCATGTCGGCATGGCGCAAGCGCTCGCGGATCGCGGCGAAGGCGGTGATCGCCAGCGCCCAGCCGATGCCGCTGCCGATCCCCCAGACCACCGCCTCCAGCGGGTCGTAGCGCCGCTCGACCATGAACAGGCTGCCGCCGAGGATCGCGCAGTTCACCGTGATCAGCGGCAGGAACACCCCCAGCGCGCGGTGCAGCACCGGCACGAAGCGGTCGAGCAGAAGCTCCATCAGCTGCACCATCGCGGCGATGACGCCGATGAAGACGATGATCCGCAGGAAGCTCAAATCGATCTCCGGCAGCCCGATCCAGTGCAGCGCGCCCGGGGCGAGCAGATAGACATGGATCAGCGCGTTGACCGGCACCGTTACGCCCTGCACCACGATCACCGCGATGCCGAGGCCCAGCGCGGTGGAGATCCGTTGCGACACGGCGAGGAAGGTGCAGATGCCGAGGAAGAAGGACAACGCGAGGTTGTCGGTCAGGATCGCGGCGAGCAGGATCTCGGTCATGGCCGCGCCTCCCCCCGCCGCGACAGCAGGCGGTGTTCGGGCCGCTCGGCCTGCTCGGGCCGCACCGCGCGGATCGCCCAGACCAGCAGCCCGATGATGAAGAAGGCCGAGGGCGCGAGCTGCATCAGCCGCAGCGGCTCGAACCAACCGCCCTGTTCGGCCAGCGGCAGCATCGGAACGCCCAGGAGCCTGCCGGTGCCGAAGAGTTCGCGGATCGTCGCGACGATCATCAGCACGAGGCCGTAGCCCAGCGCGTTGCCCAGCGCGTCGAGGACCGAGGGCCCCACCGGATGGTGCATGGCAAAGCTTTCGGCGCGGCCCAGCACGATGCAGTTGGTGACGATCAGCCCGACGAAGATCGACAGCCGCTGGCTGATCTCGAAGGCGTAGGCGCGCAGCACCTCGTCGGTGACGATGACCAGCGTGGCGATGATGGTGATCTGCAGGATCAGCCGGATCGCGTGCGGGATATGGCGGCGGATCGCGCTGATGATCGCGGCCGAGGCGCAGAGCACGAAGATCAGCGCCGCCGCCATGGTGAGCGCCGTCGCCAGCGCCGTGGTCACCGCCAGCGCCGAGCAGATGCCCAGGATCTGCAGCGTCACCGGGTTCGACCGGATCAGCGGATCGGTAAGGTGGTGCGACAGGCGCCTCATCCCATCCCCTCCCGCGCCAGCCGATCGAGGAACGGGCCATACCCCCATGGCCCCATCCAGAACCGCAGCATGGCGGTGACGCCGTTGCCGGTACGGGTGGCGCCCGAGATGCCGTCCACCTCGTAAGGCGTAGAAGCCGCGCCGCGCACCACCTCGATGCGGATCGTGCCGCTGTCATCGGCGATACGACGGCCGGGCCAGAGCGCCTGCCAATCGGCGCGTTCGATCTGCGCGCCGAGCCCCGGCGTCTCGCGCTGTTCGGTCACGGTCAGCGCCGCCACCGTGTCGAGATCGGCTTCGAGCGCGAGCAGCGCGTGGATGGTCGACTGATACCCGGTGCCGCGCATCGGCAGCACCACGAGCACCGGCGCGCCGTCGCGTTCGAGCAGGTGGACCGCGGCCACGCGCTCGCGCCGCCCGAGCCCGGCGATGTCGGCCTCGGGCGGCAGATCGATCCCGGTCTCGGCATCGCGCGCCGTAGGTTCGGCCTCGAACCCCGTGGCATCGCCCGGCAGGACGCGCCCGCTCTCCAACTCGACCAGACGGCTTTGCAGCTCGGTGACGCCGGCCTCCTCCATCACCACGCGTAGCCCCGGCAGCGCGTCGACCATGGCCTGCATCCGCGCGGCACGGGCGGCCTCCAGATTGGCGGCCTGTCGAGGTTCGAGCAGCGTGGCGGCGGTCGACACGGTCAGCGCCGCGCCCAGTGCCACGAGCCCGGCCATGCCCAGCGCCTTGACCGGGTCCTCGTTGGGACGGGCGAGAAATCGCCCCCATATCCCATGCGGCTCAGGCACGACGCGCCTCCTCCCGCCAGTCGGCAAGGGCGATGACCCCTGCGTCCATCAGCGGCGCGAACAGGTTCGCGAGCAGCACCGCGAAGACGCCTGCCGAGAGGTCGAGGCCGGGCAGGCCCGGTGCGGCCAGAGCCGCGACCAGCCCACCCGTCATCAACCCCGACAGCCATTGCCCCGGCCCCGTGACCGGCGCGCCGAACGGATCGGCGCCAAGGTGGACCAGGACAAGAGCAAGCGGCAGCGCGTATCCGGGGTCGAGCGCCGCGGGCCAGGCCGCCAGCGCGAAACCCGCAGCCCCCGCCAGCACGACCCGCCACGGCGCAAGCCCCGCCAAGAGGACCAGAAGCCCGCCGGGCAGCGCGGCCCAGATCACGGCGTCCACCGGGACGACCGGCGCGAGCGGCGGAAAGGAGAAGGCGAGCAGCGCGAGGGACAGCGCGCCGATGCTCAGGAACCCGAAGCCCGCCCCGCCGAAGATCAGCGAGCCGAGCACGAGCGCGAGCGACAGCGCGAATGCGATCTGCCCCGGTGACGCCTCGGGCGGGGCGAAGAGGAACATGAGCAGCGCCGGTACCAGCGCCTCGAAGACTGGCCCCCGGCCGCGGATCTCAGCGAAGACCAGCGCGCAGGCCAACGCGGCCGTCACCACGGCCAGCAGATGCGGCCACGCCGCGCCGGGGGCCGACAGGAACAGCACCGCCGCCGGTGGCGCGAGGGCCGCCAGCCTGAGGGCGGTGGCATCGCGGGCTGCCCGCGCGCGGAGGGTTGCGAGATATCCGCCCCTCATCGCTCGGCCTCCAGCTCGTCGAGGACGCGGCGCAGCAGCAGGCCGTAATCGGCGCCGCTGGCGCAGATCGTGCTTGCCGCCCGCATGTCCTCCTCGACGAGATCGAGACAGCCGAGCCTGCGGGCGGTATCGGCATCGCCGATCTGCAGCGCCCTGAGCAGCGGGATGGTGCGCATGCCCAGCGGCAGCGACGTCGCGAGGGCGGGCACCGGCACGATCGGCCCGAGTGCTGCGTCGGACGGCACGGCCATGTCGCAACGGGGATCTATCCGGGTCTCGTTGCGGCGGAGCGGACGCGGGGCCGGGGCTGTCCAACCGCGCTCTTTCAGTGCTGGCGCGAGATCGGCACCGAGCGGTGCGCGCAGAATGCCCGCGACGCCGCCCGAGGGCGTCACGATCTCGACCAGCCGCGTCGCGTCGAACAGCCCCTCGGCGCAGAGGCGGCCGAGAGCGATCGCCGTCTGCACGTCGAGAACCCAGACCTCGACGCCGCGGGCCACGCTGCGCAGGCGGCGCAGCCTGCGGGCCATGCCGTCATGCCGCGGCGCCAGCGCATCGATCTCCACGCGCCCCTCGGCCGAGGCCAAGGCCGGCCCGCCATGCTGGCACAGGATCACCGGCCCTTTGGTGAGCGCGGTGAGGGCGCGCAGGCCGTGGCCCAGCGCGAAGGGCGTGGCTTGCGCCGCGAGAACGCCCGCGCCTGACAGCGCATCCACCAGGATCGCATCGGGCGACGCATCCGGGTCCGGCACGCGGCCGAACGGACGGGTGCGCAGATCCGGCCAGAGCCCGTATGCGAGCATCAGGTCGCGCGTGTCGCCCTCAACCGTCACCGGCGCAGGCCGCGCTGCGCCATCCGGCCGGATGACCACCCGGATCGCGCGGCAGCCCAGCCCGGCTTCGACCCGCTCGACCCGGCCCGCCACCGGGGCGACGACACGGATCTCGGGCCGCGACCGGTCCTGCATGACGGCTGCACCGATGGCGACCTCCGCGCCCTCCGCGACGCAGGCGACGGGGCGCAGGCCGGGCAGATCGCGCGCCTCCAGCGTCACCGTGTCGGGAAGGATGGCGGGCGGGCCGAACGGCCCTTTGCGCTGCGGCTCGAGACAGGACATGGCGATCTCCGTGACGGCTCCTGTCCCTTGAATCGGCCAGCCACCGATCCGCCGCATTGATCTGGATCAAGGCCGGCCGCCCCCGCGCTTCGCATCATCGCGCCATGCGGTCCGCCCCATAGGAGAGATGCCATGCACCGCCCTGCCCTCCTGCTGTCAGCGCTGCTGACCGGCAGCCTCGTGCCCGCCCTGTCCTGGGCGCAGGACAGCGCCCCCACCCCCGAAGAGATCGTCGAGGACTGGATGGCCTCGGGTCATGCCGATGCCATGGCGGAGGCGTTCCGCCATTGGGATGACGAGGGAGAGATCCCCGGCGCCTGCGCCACCTGTCATTCCACCACCGGGTTCGCCGACTATATCGGCTCGCCGATGACCACCGTGGGCGTCATCGACCACCCCGTCCCCACCGGTGAATTGATCCAATGCACCGCCTGCCACGATCCCGCCGCGGCGGCGCTCACGACCGTGACCTTCCCCTCCGGCGCGGCCGTGTCGCTGGGTTCGGGCGCCGCGGTCTGCGCGGTCTGCCACCAGGGCCGCGCGTCGGGGGAGGCCGTCGAGACGGCCGTGGCCGGCATCGGCGACGACGAAGTTTCGGATCAGCTACGCTTCATCAATGCTCACTATTCCGCCGCAGCCGCGACGCTGCTGGGCACCGACGCAGGCGGAGGTTACGAGTATCCCGGCCAGACCTATGCTGGTCGTTTCGCCCATGTGCCGGATCTCGACGACTGCGCAGGCTGCCACGGCCCGCACGACACGGCGATCGAGATTGCCGATTGCACGACATGTCACGCCGGCGTGGAGGGGTCACGCGCGATCCGCACGACCACGACGGATCTCGACGGTGACGGCGACACCGCCGAAGGCATCGCCTCCGAGATCCAGACCCTGCACGAGCACCTGCACGAGATGATCAGGCTCTATGCCGAGACCGTCGCCGAGGCGGCGATCCTCTACGCGCCGGACAGCTTTCCCTATTACTTCACCGATCTCGACGGTGACGGCGAGGCCGGCCCGGAAGAGACGATCCGCGACAACGCCTATGCCAGCTGGACGCCGCGCCTGCTGCGCGCAGCCTATAATTACCAGTTCATCGCGAAGGACGGGGGCGCGCATGCCCATAACCCGCACTATGCAGCGCAGCTTTTGATCGATGGGCTGAACGATCTGGGATCGGCCCTGCCCCAATCGCCGGAAGGAAGCTTCACGCGTCCCTAAACGAAGAAGCGCCGGATCAGGTGACTGTCCGGCGAACATTTGCATGCCTTGGCGCAGGCCCCGAAAGCATCTCGCGCGTTGCACGGTCGATGACAGCCTCGCTTCCCGCGTGATGGAGCGTGCCGCTGACAGGTTTCTCCGACACGGACGGGTCGAGCATCACCCACAGCCCGGGCAAAGCCGCCAATTGCAGCGGCCTTGCCAAGCCCGGTCAGTCGCGCGCGCGGATCATCGACAGCACCTTCGACGCCGCCTCGGGAATGTTGGTCCCCGGCCCGAAGATCGCCGCCACCCCGGCTTCCTTGAGCATCGCGTGGTCCTGATCGGGGATTACGCCGCCGCAGACCACGAGGATGTCGCCCGCGCCCTGTGCGCGCAGCGCGGCCACCAGCTTGGGCGCGAGGGTGCGGTGCCCGGCCGCCTGGCTGGAGATGCCGACCACGTGCACGTCGTTGTCGAGCGCGTCCTGCGCCGCCTCCTCGGGCGTCTGGAACAGAGGCCCCATGTCGACGTCGAAGCCAAGATCGGCGAAAGCGGTGGCGATCACCTTGGCGCCGCGGTCGTGGCCGTCCTGCCCCATCTTGACCACCAGCATGCGCGGGCGGCGGCCCTCGGCCCTGGCGAAGGCGTCGATCTCGGCGCGGATCTTCTCGAAGCCCGCATCGCCCTCATAGGCCTTGCCATAGACGCCCGCGAGCGTCTTCACCTCGGCCCGGTGCCGGCCGAAGACATTCTCCATCGCCATGCTGATCTCTCCTACCGTGGCGCGCGCCCGCGCCGCTTCGACCGCCGCCGCGAGCAGATTGCCGTCCTCCCGCGCCGCCGCTTCGAGCCGCGCGAGCGCCGCGTCGCAGGCGTTCTGGTCGCGGGTCGCCCGGATCCTGTCGAGCCGTGCCACCTGCCCCTCGCGCACCTTGACGTTGTCGATGTCGAGGATGTCGATCGGGTCCTCCCGCTCCTTCCGGTACTTGTTGACGCCGACGATCACCTGCTCGCCCCGGTCGATCAGGGCCTGCCGCTTGGCCGCCGTCTCCTCGATCCTGAGCTTGGGCATGCCCGACGCCACCGCCTTGGTCATGCCGCCGAGGCTCTCGACCTCCTCGATCAGCGCCCAGGCCTTCTCGGCCAGCTCGTTGGTCAGGCTTTCGACGTAGTAGGACCCCGCCAGCGGATCGACGACATCAGTGATGCCGGTCTCCTCCTGCAGGATCAGCTGGGTGTTGCGGGCGATGCGGGCCGAAAAGTCGGTCGGCAGCGCGATCGCCTCATCGAGCGCGTTGGTGTGCAGCGACTGGGTGCCGCCGAGCACCGCGGACAGCGCCTCGTAGGCGGTGCGCACCACGTTGTTGTAGGGATCCTGCGCCTGTAGGCTCACGCCCGAAGTCTGGCAATGGGTGCGCAGCATGAGGGACTTGGGGTCCTTGGGCGCGAACTCCTCCATGATCCGGTGCCACAGCAGGCGGGCGGCCCGCAGCTTGGCCGCCTCCATGAAGAAGTTCATGCCGATCGCGAAGAAGAACGACAGCCGCCCGGCGAAGCGGTCGACATCCATGCCGCGCGCGATGGCGGCGCGGACATATTCGCGCCCGTCGGCAAGCGTGAAGGCCAGTTCCTGCACGAGATCGGCGCCCGCCTCCTGCATGTGGTAGCCGGAAATCGAGACCGAGTTGAACTTCGGCATGTGGTCGGCGGTGTATTCGATGATGTCGGCCACGATCCGCATCGAGGGTTCGGGCGGATAGACATAGGTGTTGCGGACCATGAACTCCTTGAGGATGTCGTTCTGGATCGTGCCCGAGAGCTTGCTCACCGGCACGCCCTGCTCCTCGCCGGCGACGATGAAGTTGGCGAGGATCGGGATCACCGCGCCGTTCATGGTCATCGAGACCGACACCTTGTCGAGCGGGATGCCGTCGAACAGGATCTTCATGTCCTCGACGCTGTCGATCGCCACGCCCGCCTTGCCGACATCGCCCTCGACCCGGGGGTGGTCGCTGTCATAGCCGCGATGGGTGGCGAGGTCGAAGGCGACCGAGACCCCCTGCTGCCCGCCCTCCAGCGCCCGGCGGTAGAAGGCGTTCGATTCCTCGGCCGTCGAGAAGCCGGCATATTGCCGGATCGTCCAGGGACGACCGGCATACATGGTCGAGCGGACGCCCCGAACGAAGGGCGCCTCGCCCGGCATCGCGCCGAGATGCGACAGCCCGTCGAGATCGGCCGCGTCATAGACCGGCCTGACCGCGATCCCTTCCAGCGTCTCGCGGGTCAGGCTCTCGGGGTCGCGCCCCTTGAGCTCCTTGCGGGCGCGCGCGGCCCATGCGGATCGGCGGTCGTCCTGCCCGGTCATCTCGCGCTCCTTTCGGCTGTCATTCGAATTCCATGATGGTCTGGTCGACCGAGAGGCTGTCTCCCGCCGCCGCGTGGAGCTTGGCGATCTTCAGCCGGCGCTCGGCCCGCAGGACGTTCTCCATCTTCATCGCCTCGACGGTGCAGAGCGGCTGGCCCTCCTCGACCTCCTGCCCCTCCTCGACATCGACGTGCACCACCACGCCCGGCATCGGGCACAGCAGCAGCTTGGAGGTGTCGGCGGCCTGCTTTTCGGGCATCAGCGCGGCCAGCTCGGCCTGCCGCGGCGTGTAGACCCGAACGTCGAGATCGGCGCCGCGATGGCGCACGCGGAAGCCCGCGATCCGCGGCTCGACCTTCAACACCGTCTCGATCCCGTCGACGCTGAGCCGCGCGAGGCGCTGGCCCGGCGTCCAGTCGCCCGCGACCCGCATCACGACACCGTCCTCGAACCGCACATCGGTGGCGCCGGTCCCGGCCGCGAGCGTCACCTCGTGGCTCTCGCCCGCGACCTGCACGACGAAGGCTTCGCCCACCCGCCGCTCGTGGTGATCGATCCGGCCCGAAATCCGGGCGCGGCGGATCTCCTCGATGCGCTGCAAGGTGGCGCAGGCGGCCGCGACGCGGCGCCGGGTCTCGAGCGGCAGATCGACGCCGTCGAACCCTTCGGGCCATTCCTCGGCGATGAAGCCGGTGTGGATGTCGCCCGAACGGAACTTCGGATGCGCCATCACCGCCGAGAGGAACGGCAGGTTGTGACCGATACCGTCCAGCTCGAAGCCGTCGAGCGCGCGCTCCATCGCATCCACCGCACGGTCGCGGTCGGGCGCCCATGTGCAGAGCTTGGCGATCATCGGGTCGTAATGCATCGAGATCTCGCCACCCTCGGCGACCCCGGTGTCGTTGCGCACCACCTCCACATCGGAGGCGAACTCCTGCGGCGGGCGATAGCGCGTCAGGCGCCCGATCGAGGGCAGGAAGCCGCGATACGGGTCCTCGGCATAGAGCCGGCTCTCGATCGCCCAGCCATTCAGTCGGATGTCTTCCTGCGCGAAGGGCAGCGGTTCGCCAGCGGCCACGCGGATCATCTGCTCGACGAGGTCGATGCCGGTGATCAGCTCGGTCACCGGATGCTCCACCTGCAGGCGGGTGTTCATCTCGAGGAAGTAGAAGTTGCGCTGGGCATCGACGATGAATTCGACCGTGCCGGCGCTCTCGTAACCCACCGCCTTGGCCAGCGCGCAGGCCTGCGCGCCCATCGCGGCACGGGTCGCCTCGTCGAGGAAGGGCGACGGGGCCTCTTCGACGACCTTCTGATTGCGGCGCTGGATCGAGCATTCGCGCTCGCCCAGATAGACGCAGTTGCCGTGCCGGTCGGCCAGCACCTGAATCTCGATGTGCCGGGGGCCTTCGACGAACTTCTCGATGAAGATCCGGTCGTCGCCGAACGAGCTGGCCGCCTCGCGCTTGGAGGCTTCGAAACCCTCGCGCGCCGCCTGATCGTCATGCGCGATGCGCATGCCCTTGCCGCCACCGCCGGCGCTGGCCTTGATCATCACCGGGTAGCCGATCTGCTGCGCGATGCGCACCGCCTCATCGGCATCCTCGATCAGGCCCATATGGCCCGGCACGGTGGAGACGCCCGCCTCGGCGGCGATCTTCTTGGAGGCGATCTTGTCGCCCATCTTGTCGATCGCGCCGGCCGGCGGGCCGACGAAGACCACGCCACGCTCGGCCAGCGCGCGGGCGAATTTCGGGTTCTCCGACAGAAAACCGTAGCCCGGATGCACGGCCTCGGCGCCGGTCTGCTCGATCGCATCGAGAACGCGGTCCATGGCGATATAGGACTGCGCGGCGGGCGCAGGCCCGATCTCGACCGCGCGGTCAGCCATGGCCACGTGCACCGCGTCGCGGTCGGCCACCGAATGCACCGCGATGGTCTCGATCCCCATGGCGCGGGCGGAGCGGATCACCCGGCAGGCGATCTCGCCGCGATTGGCGACGAGCAGGCTGCGGAACGGCGCGCGGGCCTCAGAGCGGGATGTTGTCATGCTTCCTCCACGGGTTCTCGAGGCTCTTGTTCCGCAGAGCGGCGAAGGCGCGGGCAGCGCGCCGGCGGGTGGCGCGCGGCTTGATCACCTCGTCGATGAAGCCGCGCTCGGCCGCGACGAAGGGGTTGGCGAAGCGGTCCTCGTAATCCTTGGTGCGCTTCGCGATCTTGTCAGGGTCGCCCAGCTCGGAGCGATACAGGATCTCGGTCGCGCCCTTGGCGCCCATCACCGCGATCTGTGCCGTGGGCCAAGCATAGTTCACGTCGCCACGCAGATGCTTCGACGCCATGACGTCATAGGCGCCGCCATAGGCCTTGCGGGTGATCACCGTGACCTTGGGCACCGTGGCCTCGCCATAGGCGAAGAGCAGCTTGGCGCCGTGCTTGATCACACCGCCATATTCCTGCCCGGTCCCGGGCAGGAAGCCCGGCACGTCTACCAGCGTCAGGATCGGGATCTCGAAGGCGTCGCAGAAGCGCACGAAGCGCGCGGCCTTGCGGCTGCTGTCGATGTCGAGGCAACCGGCCAGCACCATCGGCTGGTTGGCGACGACGCCGACGGTCGAGCCTTCCAGCCGGATGAAGCCGGTCAGGATGTTCTTGGCGAACTCGGCCTGCATCTCGAGAAAGTCGCCCTCGTCGGCGATCTTGGTGACCAGCTCGCGCATGTCGTAGGGCTGGTTCGGGTTGGCGGGGATCAGACTGTCGAGGCTCGGCTCCTCGCGCGCGGGATCGTCGAAGAAGGGGCGCTTGGGCGCCTTCTCACGGTTGTTGAGCGGCAGGAAGTCGATCAGCCGCCGCGCCTCCAGCAGCGCCTCGACGTCGTTCTCAAAGGCAGCATCAGCGACGCTCGACTTGCGGGCGTGCGTCAGCGCACCGCCCAGCTCCTCGGCGGTCACGACCTCGCCGGTCACGGTCTTCACCACGTCGGGGCCGGTGACGAACATGTAGGACGAGTCCTTCACCATATAGATGAAGTCGGTCATGGCCGGCGAATAGACCGCACCGCCCGCGCAGGGTCCCATGATCAGCGAGATCTGTGGCACCACGCCCGAGGCCAGCACGTTGCGCTGGAACACCTCGGCATAGCCGCCCAAGCTGGCCACGCCTTCCTGGATGCGGGCGCCGCCGGAGTCGTTGATGCCCACGACCGGCGCGCCGTTGCGCATCGCCATGTCCATGATCTTGCAGATCTTCTGGGCATGGGTCTCGGAGAGCGAGCCACCGAACACGGTGAAGTCCTGGCTGAAGACATAGGTCATCCGCCCGTTCACCGTGCCCCAGCCGGTGACGACGCCGTCGCCCGCGGGGCGGCTCTCCTCCATGTCAAAATCGGTGCAGCGATGGGCCACGAACATGTCGTATTCCTCGAAGCTGCCCTCATCGAGCAGCAGCTCGATCCGCTCGCGCGCGGTGAGCTTGCCCTTGGCATGCTGTGCCGCGATCCGCTTTTCTCCCCCGCCCATCCGGGCCGAGGCGCGGCGCTCTTCGAGCTCGCGCAAAATCTCTTGCATCGGCATTCTCCTTCGCGCGTCACCTTAGGAAAAACGCCCTGCCTCTTCCCAGCGAGATTGCGCGAATTTGCAAATTCGGCATTATGCAGAGCAAGGTTTATGCAAATCAGCAAAGTGGGGCCTGATGGCGGTTCAGAAGCATTATGCCGGCACCCAGTTGCGGGAACTGCGCGGACGGCTGAGCCTGACCCAGAAGCTCTTTGCCGAGCGGCTCGGGGTTTCGCTGCCCTATCTGAACCAGATGGAGAACAACAACCGCCCCGTCTCGGCGGGGGTGGTGCTGGCGCTGGCGCGCGAGTTCGGCTTCGACGTGACCGAGCTGACCTCCGGCGAGGAGATCCGGCTGGCCTCCGACATGCGCGAGGCGCTGGCCGATCCGGTGCTGAGCGGCAGCCAGCCGCCCCTTTCCGACCTGCGCATGGTCGCCGCCAACGCGCCGTCGGTGGCGCGCGCCCTGCTCGATCTGCACGCCGCTTATCGCCGCGCGCAGGACCGGCTCGCCTCCTTCGACGAAGCGCTGGGCCGGGCGGGCACCACCGCCTCGCCCTGGGAGGAGGTGCGCGACTTCTTCCATTACTGCGACAACTACATCGACGCGATCGACCGCGCCGCAGAGCAGTTCGCCCGACGCGCCGCGGCCGAGGGGCAGGACGCGCCCGAGGCGGCGGCGCGCGCGCTCGAAGCGCGCGGCATCACCCTGCACGAGCGCGCCGAGGGGCCGCTGCGCCGCTACGACGCCGAGACCCGCAGCCTGACCCTGTCGTCGCGCGCACCGCGCCCGACCCGGCGGTTCCAGCTCTTGGTGCAGCTCGCGCTCATCGAGCACAACCAGCTGATCGAGGCCACGCTCGATCTGGGGCGGTTCGAGCCCGGCCCGGCGCGGGACATCGCCCGGATCGGACTGGCCAACTACTTCGCGGGCGCGGCGCTCCTGCCCTATGGCCGGTTCCTCGAAGCCGCGCAGCAGACGCGCCACGATCTCGAGCTTCTGGCCGAGCGTTTCGGCGCCAGCCTCGAGCAGGTGGCGCACCGGCTCTCGACCCTGCAGCGTCCCGGTGCGCGCGGCGTGCCGTTCTGGTTCGTGCGGGTGGACCAGGCGGGCACCGTGACCAAGCGCCATTCCGCGACCCAGCTGCAATTCGCGCGTTATGGCGGCGCCTGCCCGCTTTGGAACGTGCATCAGGCCTTCGAGACGCCGACGCGCTGGCTGCGCCAGCTCGCGGAGACGCCGGATGGCGTGCGCTACCTGTCGCTGGCGCGCGACATCAGCGGTGGCGGAGGGGCCTGGGGCGCGCCGGTGCGACGCTTTGCGATCGGGCTGGGCTGCGAAGTGAAACATGCGCGCGAGCTGGTCTATGCCGACCACATGGACCTCGAATCCGCCGAGGCCTTCGAGCCGGTGGGCATCTCCTGCAGGATCTGCGAACGGACAAACTGCCACCAGCGCGCGGTGCCTCCCCTTGAAGGGCGGCTGAAGGTGGACGCGGATCTGCGGCAGGATCTGCCCTACCGGCTGGAGTGACCGCGCCCGACCGGGCTCAGCCCGGCGCGCCTTCGAGGATCATGATGTTGGCGATGCCCGCGCCCTCGCGATGGCGCTTGGCCGCTTGGTAGGCGTCCGAGTTGTAGCAGGCGAGCGCAGCCTCCATCGAGTCGAACTCGATCACCACGTTGCGCGGATGGGTCTCGCCCTCCAGCGCCTCGATCCGGCCGCCGCGGGCCAGCACCCGCGCACCATGCGCGCGGAACGCCTCGGTCGCACCAGCGGCATAGAGCTTGTAGGGTTCGGGGTCGGTGACCGTCACATGGGCGATCCAGTAGGCCTTGGGCATGTCGTCTTCTCCTGTCTCCGGACATGAAAAGGCCGGGGCGACACCTGCCGCCCCGGCCCGTCACGCGCAACGCGTCACTTGTTGAGGAACTTCGAGAGCACGAGGTAGGCCGCGCCCGCCACGAACAGCCCGACGAACCAGGCATAGGTGTAGATCGTGGCGAAGAAGTCCGAGGTGCCGGCGGTGATGCCGACGCCGGCGAGGAAGCCCGGCAGGTTCGGCAGGATGCCGATCACCAGCGCGCCGACCCCGGCCCAGTTGGTGCCGTTGCGGCCCGAATAGATGCCGTCCATCCGGAACAGGTCCTTCACCTCGAGCTTGGTCTTCCGCAGCAGGTAGTAATCCGCCAGCATGACGCCCGCGATCGGGCCCAGCAGCGCCGAATAGGCGATCAGCCAGCCGACAATGTGGTTGACCAGCACCCAGGGGAACATGGCGATGCCGATGCCCGCGGTGATGTAGCCGCCGCGCTTGAGGTTGATCTTGCTCGGCGCGAGGTTCGAGAAGCCATGCGCCGGCGCCACCACGTTGGCCGCGAGGTTGGTGGTCAGCGTCGCCACGATCAGCGCGAACAGCGCGATGATGATCGAGAAGCCGCCCATCCGCTCGGCGAGCTGGATCGGATCCCAGATCGCCTCGCCATAGATCACGATCGTCGCCGAGGTCACCGCCGAAGCGATGAAGGCGAACAGCGCCATCGGGATCGGCAGGCCCACGAGCTGGCCGAGGAACTGGTCCTTCTGGCTTTTGGCGTGACGGGTGAAGTCCGGGATGTTGAGCGCCAATGTCGCCCAGAAACCGATCATGCCGGTGAGGCTCGGCCAGAACACCACCCAGAACTGACCTTCCTGCGGCTGGCCGGGATCGAAGGCGCTCGGGGTCGAAAGCATCGGACCGAAGCCGCCGGCGGCGAAATAGGCCCAGGCCAGCAGCGCGAAGCCCATCAGCAGCAGGAACGGCGCGGCATAGGTCTCGAGCCAGCGGATCGACTCGGTGCCGTTTCTGATGAAGTAGAGATGCAGCGCCCAGAAGGCGAGGAAGCAGACGAACTCCGCGAGGCTGATGCCGAGCACGGGCATGGCTTCACCCGCCAGCGCGCCGCCGGTGAGCGTGTTGAGGATCACGAAGATCGCCGAGCCACCGACCCAGGTCTGGATGCCGAACCAGCCGCAGGCGACGATACCGCGCGCCACTGCCGGGATCTTGGCGCCCGTGGGTCCGAATGAGGAGCGCAGCAGCACCGGGAACGGGATGCCGTATTTGGTCCCGGCATGGCCGAGCAGCACCATCGGGATCAGCACGATTGCGTTGGCCGCGAGGATGGTCAGCACCGCCTGATCCCAGCTCATCCCCGAATTGATGAGATAGGAGGCCAGCAGGTAGGTCGGGATGCAGACCACCATGCCGACCCAGAGCGCGGCGATGGCGAGCCAGTCCCAGGTCCGCTCGGCGGCGCTGGTCGGCAGCTGGTCCTCGTTGTAGAGCCTCGGATCCATCCCGGCGGCATCGATGGGGGCCCCTGACCCACCCCGCGCCGCGGGAATTCCCGCAGTCATGTCCGTCATGTCTTGTCCTCTCCCTGTTGTTGGTCTTGTGGCGCCCATTTTCTTCTATCGCAGGCGCCATCAAAAATGCCCCCGAAATCTCGGGGGCATTTCATCTCAGACGCAGGCCGGCATGTTTTCGGGCTTGCGCACCACCTGCCGCGGCGCGGTCACCTCCTTCCACTTCGACAGCGCCTTGTTCACCTCGCCGAAGGGCGCGCGCTTCACGAAGCGGCCATGGCCGGGGGTGGCGCAGACACGGCCGTCATCGACCGCCAGCGTGCCGCGGCTGAGCGTGTAGCGCGGCAGGCCGGTCACTTCGCGGCCATCGAAGACGTTGTATTCGACCACCGATTGCTGGGTCTCGGGCGAGATCACCTTCGACTTCTTGGGGTCCCAGACCACGATGTCGGCATCCGAACCTTCGAGGATCGCACCCTTCTGCGGGTAGATGTTGAGGATCCGCGCGATGTTGGTCGAGGTTACGGCGACGAACTCGTTCGGTGTCAGCCGCCCGGTGTTCACCCCTTCGGTCCAGAGCATCGGCATCCGGTCTTCGAGCCCGCCGGTGCCATTCGGGATCTTGGTGAAGTCGTCGATCCCGGTGCGCTTCTGGTCGATGGTGAAGGCGCAGTGATCGGTCGCCACCACCTGCAGCGAGCCCGCCTGCAAGCCTGCCCAGAGGCTGTCCTGGTTCGACTTGTCGCGGAAGGGCGGCGACATGACGCGCTGGGCGGCGTGGTCCCAGTCGGGGTTGCGATACTCGCTGTCGTCGAGCACGAGATGCTGGATCAGCGGCTCGCCATAGACCCGCATGCCCTTCTGCCGCGCGCGGCGGATCGCCTCGTGCGCCTGCTCGCAGGAGGTATGCACGACGTAAAGCGGCACGCCCGCCATGTCGGCGATCATGATAGCGCGGTTGGTGGCCTCGCCTTCGACCTCGGGCGGCCGCGACATGGCGTGGCCCTCGGGGCCGCGGATGCCCTGCGCCAGAAGCTTCTGCTGCATGGTCGCGACGACGTCGCCATTCTCGGCATGCACCATCGGCAGGGCACCGATCGCGGCGCAGCGCTGGAAGCTGTCGAACAGCTCGTCGTCGTCGACCATCAGCGCGCCCTTGTAGGCCATGAAGTGCTTGAAGGAATTGATGCCCAGATCGACGACCTGTTGCATCTCCTCGAACACCTGCTCGCTCCACCAAGTGACCGCCATGTGGAAGGAGTAGTCGCCGCAGGCGCGCTGCGACTTGGCGTGCCAGCCCTCCAGCGCCTCGAGCAGCGACTGGCCGGGGCTGGGCAGGCAGAAATCGACCACCATGGTGGTGCCACCGGCCAGGCCCGCGCGGGTGCCGCTTTCGAAATCATCGGCGGAATGGGTGCCCATGAAGGGCATCTTGAGGTGCACATGCGGGTCGATCCCGCCCGGCATCACGTAGCAGCCTTCCGCGTCGAGCACCTTGTCGCCCGAGAGGTCGGCGCCGATCTGCACGATCTTCTCGTCCTCGATGGCGATGTCGGCCTTGTAGCTGCGGTCGGCGGCGACGATCGTGCCGCCCTTGATCACAGTTCTCATGCTCATCTCCTCACTCCACGATTTCGGCGGTTTCCAGGACGGCGTGCAGCAGCACGTCGCAGCCGGCGGCGGCCCATTCGCGGCTGATCTCCTCGTCTTCGTTGTGGCTCAGCCCGTCGACGCAGGGGCACATGATCATCGCCGTCGGCGCCACGCGCGCGATCCAGCAGGCGTCGTGGCCCGCGCCCGAGATGATCTCGCGGTGGCTGTATCCGAGCTTCTCGGCGGCGCGCCGCACCGCGTCCACGCATCCCTCGTCGAAGGGAACGGGGTCGAAGCCGCCGACCTTCTCGAAGGCGATCTCCAGCCCCATCTCGTCCGCGATCTTCTGGCCTTCGCTGCGCAGCCGCGCCTCCATGTCCTCGATCACCGCCAGCTCGGGCGAACGGAAATCGACAGTGAACACGGCCTTGCCGGGGATCACGTTGCGCGAGTTCGGAAAGACCTCGATGTGACCGGCCGCGCCCACCGCGTGCGGCTTGTGGCTCCAGGCGATCTCGTCGACCTTTTCGAGGATGCGCGCGATGCCGAGCCCGGCGTTGCGGCGCATCGGCATCGGAGTGGAACCTGTGTGGCTCTCCTTGCCGGTGACGGTCACTTGGGTCCAGCTCAGCCCCTGCCCATGGGTGACGACGCCGATGTCCTTGCCCTCGGCCTCGAGGATCGGGCCCTGCTCGATATGCAGCTCGAACATCGCGTGCATCTTTCGCTGGCCCACCGGCTCGTCGCCGACATAGCCGATGCGGGCTAGCTCGTCGCCGAAACGCTTTCCTTCCGCATCCTCCCGCGCATAGGCCCAGTTCTGGGTGTGGACGCCCGCGAAGACGCCGCTCGACAGCATGGCGGGGGCGAAGCGGGTGCCCTCCTCGTTGGTCCAATTTACCACGACGATCGGGCGGCGCGGGATGATGCCCTGGTCGCGGATCGAACGCACCACCTCGAGTCCCGCCAGCACGCCCAGCACGCCGTCATACTTGCCGCCCGTCGGCTGAGTGTCGAGATGGCTGCCCATCATCACCGGGTCGAGATCGGGCTCGGCGCCCTCAAGCCGGGCGAACATGTTGCCCATGCTGTCGACGCCGACGCTCATGCCGGCCTCCTCGCACCAGCGCTTGAACAGGTCGCGCCCCTCGCGGTCGGCATCGGTCAGGGTCTGGCGGTTGTTGCCGCCGCGCAGGCCGGGGCCGACCTTGGCCATCTCCATCAGCGAGTCCCACAGCCGGGCCCCGTCGATCCGGGTGTTGGTCTGGATGTCTTTCATAGGTCCTCCCGTTACGGACCGGTGCGCGGCAGCCCTCCCGGCCGCCACGCACCGGCCATGATCAGGCGTCGAGCGCCTCGCCGAGCGTGCCGACCAGCTGGTCGATCTCGGATTTCTCGATGATCAGCGGCGGCGACATGGCGATGGTGTCGCCGGTGGTGCGCAGGTGCACGCCCTTGTCCCAGGCGCGCAGATAGGTGTCGAAGGCCCGCTTGGTGGGCGTGTCGGCAAAGGGCTCCAGTTCGACCGCACCAACGAGGCCGACGGCGCGAATATCGATCACGCCCGGCTTGTCCCTGAGGCTGAACAGCGCGTCGGCCCAGTAGTCCTCCAGGCTCGCGGCGCGTTCGAACAGCTCCTCCTCGCGGTAGGTGTCGAGCGCGGCGAGCGCCGCGGCGCAGGCTACCGGGTTGCCCGAATAGGTATAGCCGTGGAACAGCTCGATCATGTGATCGGGGCCGGTCATGAAGGCGTCGTGGATCTCCTCGCTGGCCAGAACCGCGCCCATCGGGATGACGCCGTTGGTCAGGCCCTTCGCGGTGGTGATCAGGTCCGGCTCGACGCCATAGTAATCCGCCCCGAAGGCACGGCCGAGCCGGCCATAGGCGGTGATCACCTCGTCGAAGATCAGCAGGATTCCATGCTTGCGAGTGATTTCCCGCAGCTTCTGCAGATAACCCTTGGGCGGCAGGATCACCCCGGCCGAGCCTGCCATCGGCTCGACGATCACCGCGGCGATGGTTTCGGCGCCGTGCAGCGCCACCATCCGCTCCAGCTCGTCGGCGAGCTCGGCGCCGTGCTCGGGCTGGCCCTTGGTGAAACCGTTGCGGGCAATGTCGTGGGTGTGCGGCAGGTGGTCGACGCCGCCCAGCAGCGTGCCGAAGGCGCGGCGGTTGTTGACCAATCCGCCGACCGAGATGCCGCCGAAATTGACGCCGTGATAGCCTTTCTCGCGGCCGATCAGCCGGGTGCGGCCCGACTCGCCCTTGGCCTTGTGATAGGCCAGCGCGATCTTCAGCGCGGTCTCCACCGATTCCGAGCCGGAATTGGTGAAGAAGACGTGGTTGAGCTTGCCAGGCGCCAGCTCGGCGAGGCGCGAGGCCAGCTCGAAGGCCTTGGGGTGGCCCATCTGGAAGGCGGGCGCGTAGTCCAGCTCCTCGACCTGCCGCTGCACCGCCTCGGTGATGCGCGGCGCGCGGTGGCCGGCGTTGACGCACCATAGACCGGCGGTGCCGTCCATCACCTTCCGCCCGTCGGTGGTGGTGTAATACATCCCTTCGGCGCTGGCGATCATGCGCGGGTTGTCCTTGAACTGCCGGTTGGCGGTAAAGGGCATCCAGTAGGCGCCGAGGTCGTTGCGGATCTTGGTCTCTGCGTTCATCTCGTTGTTCCTTGAACGGGGGCCTCAGGCGGCCGAACGGGCCAGCAGTTCATCGAGCGATTTCTTTGCGTCGCCGTAGAACATGCGTGTGTTGTCCTTGAAGAAGAGGGGGTTTTCGATGCCGGAGTAGCCGGTGCCCTGGCCGCGCTTGGAGACGAAGAC
>NZ_JACIBX010000004.1 GCF_014195545.1 Limimaricola variabilis
CGCCGAGGTGTTCCGGGCCAAGATGCTGGAGAAGAGGACGTGAGCGCCCTACCCTCCAACCACCGCGGAGTCGCGGTTCAAGTATCGCTCACCACACTTCTGCTTTGCAGAGCCGGTGACAATTCTGCTTGGTTGCAACATCTAATGAAGCTGTGTGCGCCGCTCAGGCTCAGACCTCATTACGTTCCCCGACGCGCTAATGCACCCTCCATGCCCGAGGGGTTGGATGCGTGGCTTCCTTCGCCTGCCACATATTCCGGGTCCCCGGAAACCCAGTTCGGCATCGCATGCATGCACCGCCTCCCGGCCCTCGCAAGGGCCGAGAGTTACCCACCAATAAGAGGCTCGATCGGAAAAAGGCGTGGCAGGACCTGTTTCCCTGCAGCATTGCGTCTCCTTATGAATTCCCAAGCGCGGGCTTCCGGGCCGAAGCCTCAGGCTGACCTGACGCTTTGCTCCTGAGCATCGAAGAAATGGAGCTGCGACGTGTCGAAGCCGAGGCCGACCCGGTCGCCGGGGACGAGCGTCGTGCCGCCGATGACCCGCACCGTCACCTTGCCCAGGGTGCCGCCGCAATCGACGATCACGTTGGTGTCGGCGCCGAGATATTCGAGCAGGTCCACCGTGCCGTCGCAGGCCCCCTGCCCCTCGGGCAGCATTTCGATGTGCTCGGGCCGAATGCCGAGCGTCACCGCCTCCGTCGCGCCGGTAAACATACCTCCGCGCCCGCCTTCGAGCTGCCATTCGCCACGCGCGGTGCGGCAGGGCAGCACGTTCATCTTGGGGCTGCCGATGAACTGCGCGACGAAGAGGTTGGCAGGATGCTCGTAGAGCTCCTTGGGCGTGCCGACCTGCGCAATCTGCCCCGCCGACAGCACGACGATCCGATCGGCCAGGGTCATCGCCTCGATCTGGTCATGGGTGACATAGATCATCGTCGATTTCAGCGTCTGGTGCAGCTTGGCGATCTCGTAGCGCATCTCGACGCGCAGCGAGGCGTCGAGGTTCGACAGCGGCTCGTCGAAGAGGAACGCCGTCGGCTCGCGCACGATCGAGCGGCCGATGGCGACGCGCTGGCGCTGGCCGCCCGAGAGGTCGCGGGGCCGCCGGTCGAGATACTCCTCGAGCCGGAGCGCGCGCGCGGCCTCCGCCACCTGCCGCTCCCGCTCGGCCGGCTTCACGCCGGCGGCCTTGAGCGAGAAGCCCATGTTCTCGGCCACCGACATGTGCGGGTAGAGCGCGTAGGATTGGAAGACCATGGCGAGGCCGCGCTTGGAGGGCGGCTCGGCGGTGGCGTCGCGATCGCCGACCATGATCTGCCCACGCGAGGTGCCCTCGAGCCCGGCGATCATCCGCAGGAGCGTGGACTTGCCGCAGCCCGACGGCCCGACGAAGATGACGAATTCGCCCTCCTCGATGGCGAGGTCGACACCCTTGATGACCTGCACCTCGCCGAACCACTTCTCGACGTCCTTGAGCTCGATGGATGCCATCACGCACCTCCTTTCGTGTCGGCCGCCAATCCCGCCCAGGTGAGCCAGATCGCCGCCGTCCAGGTGAAGGCATCGCCGCCGCAGGGCGTGCCGTCGATCGGATCGAAATATTCGAAGAAGCCGTGCGCCTCGATCAGCTCCGCGGTCTCGCGGCGCAGCCGCTCGGCGGCCGCGTGGTGGCCGCGGTCCTTCAGCCCGATCGCCATCAGCGCGTTGACCACCGGCCAAGAGGGCCCACGCCAGTAGCGGCGCGGGTCGAAGTCGGCCGAGGCCGGATCGGCCGAGGGAAAGCCGTAGCGCACCGCGTCCCACAGCTCGGTCATGCGGACGTCCAGCTCAGGGCTTTCGACGCCCGCGAGATAGGCGAGGAAGGCGGCCGAGCCGATCCGCCCCGAAAAGCGCCCGGTCTTGAGGTCGCGCGCGTCGTATCCACGCGTCTCCGCGTTCCAGATCGACGGCACGGCGGCGCGCAGATCGGCGGCCCAGCCCTCGATCTCGCTCACGTCGTGGCCGAGCGTGCGGCCCATGGCGGCGAGGTCGTCATGCGCGCGCAGCAGGATGAAGGTGATGCCCGGATCGGCCATCAGGAACGGGCCGTTCTTCACGATCTCGGCCTGGTCCCAGCCACATTCGCGACCGAACTGCACCATGGCGATGTAGCGGTCGTAGTCGGCCTTGCCGGGACGCATGGACGGGTCGACATGGCCGGTGTCGCGGCGGGTGTATTCGCCGACATTCGAGCCGTCGACATTTCTCATCCCGATGTCCCAGTCGGGGCAGTTGTCGCGCCCGGATTCCCAGGGATGGGTGATCGCGACCACGCCCGAGCCGCAACGGTAGTCGCGCCACCAACGGTGCCAGGCGAGCATTTTCGGGTAGAGCGCCGCGATGCGGTCGCGGCCCGCCTGCGCGTCTATGTCGAGGATCAGCCGGGCCATGGTCGCGGCCACGGGCGGCTGGCTGATGCCGGAGGTTTCGGGCGACTTGCCCGTGCCCCAGACATCGGGACCGGGGAAGTAGCCCGGATCGGGCTTGTGGAAGATGATGTGCGGCACCATGCCGTCGTCCCATTGGGCCGAGAACAGCGTGTCGAGTTCGGTCCAGGCCCGGTCGAGGTCGAAGGTCGCGAAGCCCCAGGCGGCAAAGGCGCTGTCCCAGTTCCACTGGTAGGGATAGAGCCCGTCGGTCGGCACGGTGTAGCCGCCGCGGTCGTTGCCGCGCAGGATCGCGCGGGCCTGCTCATCGAGGGCGGGCGAAATGCGGGGGTTGGTCATGGAAGTCATCCTTTGACGGAGCCTGCGGTGAGGCCTTTGGTCATGAAGCGTTCGAGCCCGAGGAACAGCGCCATGATCGGCACGGTGGCGATCACGGAGCCCGCCATCAGGTGCTGGCGCGGGATCTCGGAGGAGTTGAGGGCGGCGATGCCGCGGGTGAGCGTGAATTTCGACGGGTCGTCGAGCAGCATGAAGGCCAGCAGGAACTCGTTCCACGCGATCATGAAGACGTAGAGCGACACGCTCGCCAGCGCCGGCATCGACAGCGGCAGGGTGATCTGCCAGATCACCTTGAGCCGCGACAGCCCGTCCATGAGACCGGCCTCCTCGATCTCGGCCGGTAGCCCGCGGAAGTAGCCCTGCAGCATGTAGAGCGCGACCGGGATCGTGGTGACCGGGTAGATCAGGACGATGCCGAAGATCGAGTTGCGCAGGCCCAGC
This sequence comes from Limimaricola variabilis, assembly GCF_014195545.1. GTDB lineage: Bacteria > Pseudomonadota > Alphaproteobacteria > Rhodobacterales > Rhodobacteraceae > Limimaricola > Limimaricola variabilis. Next base: position 3,209 of record NZ_JACIBX010000004.1, read on the forward strand.
ATCGAGAAGGCGATGTAGATCGGCAGCGCCAGCACGATCATCGGCACCATGTAGATCAGCAGGATCGAGCGTGAGATCATCGCCCGTCCCGCGAAGCGCAGCCGCGCCACCGCGTAGGCGCCGGGGATGGCGAAGATCAGCGTGATGATCACGGTGAGCACCGAGACCAGGAACGAGGTCCACAGGTAGCTGCCGAAGTTGAACTGGCCGAACAGCTCGGCATAGCTGCGAAACAGCCCCCAGCCCTTGGACAGGTCGATCGAGAAGTCGAGCGGGTTCTGGATCAGCTCGGACTGGTTCTTCAGCGAGGTCATCACCATCACGTAGAAGGGGATGGCGACGATGGCGGTGAAGAAGATGTAGCCGAAGCCGTTCAGGAAGCGGATCACCGCGGCCTCGAATTCGTGCCGGGTGAGCGCGCCGGGGCGGCAGCCCTGCATCATCGCCGCGATCGGCCAGCCAATGGCGGCACCGGCAACGCCGCCCGCCAGCAGCGCGGTCCAGAGCGCGACGTCCGGCCCGGTGACCACCGCCGCCACCGGCGTGACGGCGAGGATGGCGCCGAGGGCGAGGCCCACCGGCCCGGCCAGCCGCGGCATCGCCACGGCGAGGGTGCCGAGACCGGCCCCGAGAAGTCCCGCGCCGATGCCGCCGGGGCGGTAGGCGCCGCCCGTGGCGAAGGAGAAGACGACGGCGGTGGTGGTGGCGATGACCAGCGCCCAGAGAAGGCCCAAGAGCGGCCCCGCGACATATCCGTGACGGAACATGCTCATAGCCCCTCCTCCTGGCTGATGAAGCGGAAGAACAGGAAGCTGAACACCAGCAAGCAGCCGAAGATCACCACGGCCACGGCCGCGCCCGCCCCGATGTTGGAGACGGCGAAAGCCTGTTCATAGACGTTGACGGTGAGGGTCCGGGTGCCGGCATTGCCGCCAGTGAGCAGGAAGATGTCGTCGAACTTGTTGAAGGTCCAGATGAAGCGCAGCAGGAACAGCACCGACAGGATGCCCAGAAGCTGCGGCATCGACAGGTACCAGAACTGCTGGAACGGGCTGGCCCCGTCCATGTCGGCGGCCTCGTACATGTCGGTGTCGATCGACTGCATCCGGGCGAGGATGAAGAGGAACGAGAGCGGGAAGTAGCGCCAGACCTCGAACAGGATCACCATGATCAGCGCCAAGGGCCGCTGGCCGAAGAAGTTGATCGCCTCGGTCGTCACGCCCATCTGGATCAGCAGCGCGTTGGCCGAGCCAGAGAACGGGTCGAACAGGATGATCCAGGTGAAGGCCACGGCGATCACCGGCGCGACATAGGGAAAGAGGTAGAGGCCGCGCAGCACCCCCTGCCCCCGGAACGACTTGTCCAGCAGCAGCGCCGCGAAGAGACCGAAGAGCAGCGCGCCAATGGTGCCGAAGACGGTGTAGACCAGCGTCACCCACAGCACGCCCCAGAACTCGGAGCCGTCGAAGACGCGGGCGAAGTTCTCGAAGGTGAAATTGCCGGAGGTCAACACGTTGGGGGCCTGGCCGGTGAGGCCCGGCGGGCTGTCGGGCAGCTCCATCCCGGCATCGGCAAAGCCCTGACCGATGGTGACCGGGATCTCGATGGTTTCGCGGTGGCCGCCCTCGAAATCGCCGAGCTCGCAGGTCAGGGCCAGCCCGTCGAGCGCGCAGCGCGGGTCGAGATCGCCGATCTCCAGCCCCTCGGGCAGGGTGTCGGTGAGGACCACGCCGGTGATCACCTGATCCTGGCTCGAGTTGCGCAGCCGGTAGCGCAGCGTGGCGTCGTCGCCCACCGCTTCGGGGCGGCCGCGCAGATCCTCGCTGACCACCGGGGTCGGCGGGCGCAGATCGGCGAGGCCGACAGGCTTCACGCTGATCCAGAAGATCGCCAGCAGCGGCAGCACGACCACGAGGGTCACGGCGGTGACGGTGGGCAGCAGGAGCCCCCAGGCAAGACGTGCCTCGCGGCGCTCGAGCGGGTTGCGGCCCTTTGGGGGGCGCGCGGCGGGCCGGCTCGTCTCGGCGCTCTGGCCGAGCGGCACTGGCCCACTTCGTGGGGTCTGGGCGGTCATGGTCCGGTCCTCGCGGATGGCGGATGGAAAATGGGGATTTGCGGGCGGCCCCGCGCGGGGAGGAACGCGCAGGGCCGCCAGGCCGCGATCACTGGATCGCGGCCAACTCGTCGTTCATCGCCTCGATGGCGGCCGGTGCGTCGATCTGGCCATCGATGTACTGACGCACCACGCGGTTGATGGCCTGCGAGTTGATCATCTTGGAGGCCAGCGCCAGCTGCCCCTCCTCGACGCCCCAGCGCTTGGCCACGTCGAGGCCGCCGACGATCTCGTCGATCATCTCCTGGTCGTAGAGCTCGGACATCGGCTTCTTGCGATCGACGCCCATCGGAAGGGCGGCCCAGGATTCCGAGAACTCCTCCGGGTTCTCGGCGGTGCCGCGCCGCACCGGGAACTTGCCCTCGGGCGCGATCGACAGCGTCTTGGTGTAACCCTCGTTCATCGAGAACTCGACGAACTCCATCGCCGCGTCGGTCGAGGCGTCGTTGGTGATGCCGAAATAGCGGATGTCGGCCCAGGCCGCGCCCTCGGGATTCGAGGGGCCGGAGAAGTTGGTGACGATGCCGGTCTTCGAGGCCAGCTCGGGCGAGGTCGGATCGTCGTTGATGGTCGGCGGGTTGCTGTCGCGCAGGCCGGCAAGCTCGTCGAGGATGAAGGGCGACCAGATGATCATCGCCGCATCGCCGGAGAAGTAGAGCGAGCGCGACTGGTCCCAGTAGAGCTCGCCCGGCGGCGAGGCTTCGGCGATCGCCTTGTAGAACTCCAGCACCTCGGTGGTCTTCTGCTCGTCGAGCGGCTGGAAGCCGTCGGGGCCGACCGGCGAGACGCCGTTGGCGAGGAAGACGTGCTCGAGCACCTGGCTCATGAAGTTCTCGTCGACCTTGGTGGCGGCGACGAAGCCGTACATCTCGGGCGGGTTGTGCAGCGCCTCGATCGCGGTGCGGACCGCGTCGAAGGAGGTCGGCGCTTCGAGCCCGGCTTCCTCGAACAGGTCCTTGCGGTAGATGATCATCTGGGTCCAGCCATCGACCGGCACGCTGGCATAGCCGCCGCCTTCCAGCGCCGCCATCTCGAGCGCGCCGGGCGCGAAGGTGTCCGCACCGAGGTTCTCGATCACGTCGGTCGCGGCATCGATGTCGAGGATGCCGGCCTCGGCCCAGGGCAGCGCGTATTGCAACGTGTGATAGATCACGTCCGGCAGGTCGCCCGCCGCATAGGCCGCGGTGGCGCGGGTGCCCAGATCGCTCTCGGTGACCGGGATCACTTCGACCGAATGGCCCGAAGCCGCCTCGAACTCGGCCGCCAGCTCCTGCTGGGCGGCGAGCCGCTCGGGCTGCTCCTCGGTGGTCCAGAAGCGCAGGTTCTCGGCCTGCGCGGCCCCGGCGCTCAGCGCGATCAGCGCGGCACCTGCCATCAGGCGGGTCTTGTAGGTCATGATGTCTCCTCCCTTGGTGAAAATCATGTGGTTTCGGTGGCGAGGCGCTTCGACAGCGCCTCGGAACTCAGCCGTGGCGGACCGGCCGATCCGCGATCCGCGAAAGCGGCGCGGGCGGTCTCGCGCAGGGTCTCGGGGGCGGCGCCGCGGATGCGGTCGATCAGCAGTTCCGCGAGCCGGTGTCCCGCCGCGCGGGTGTCGACCGTGAAGGAAGACAGCGGCGGTTGCACATGGGCGCCGTCCGGCACGCCGTCATAGCTGATCACCGAGACGTCGCGGCCTACCGCGAGCCCCCGTTCGGCGCAGGCCCGGTAGAGGCCCAAGGCCGCGTGGTCGACCGCGAATACCACTGCCGTGGGCGGCTGCGGCAGCGCCAGCAGAGCGCGCGTTTCCCGCGCGCCGTCATCGGTGTTGAGCGCACCGCCGCGGATCAGCTCCGGATCCTCCGGCAGCCCGGCCGCATCGAGGCCGTCGCGGTAGCCCTGAAGGCGCAGGCGGCTGTAGTTGTAGGCAGTGCCGCCATTGACGAAGGCGATCCGCCGGTGGCCGAGACCGGCGAGATGCAGCACCGCGTCGCGCATCGCCGCCTCGCCGAGGATGTCGAACCAGGCGCAGCCCTCGGGATCGGCGGTGCGGCCGAACATCACGAATGGCACGCCCCGTGCGCGCAGCAGCGCCACGCGGGCGTCATGCGACAGGGTGCGCGGCAGGATGAAGCCGTCGGCCTTCCGGTCCTCGACCAGCTGCTCCATGGTGCGGACCGCGTCGGCTTCGCTGTCGGCCGTGGCCACGGTGAGGGTCCAGCCCTCGGCGCTGGCGGCCACGGAGATGCCGGCGAGGAAATCCGCGAGGAACGGGCGTTGTGCGTCGTGATCGCCGATCTGCACCACCAGCCCGAGCGCCCGCACCCGGCCGGTCCGGATCGCCTGCGCGTGGCTGAGCGGGCGGTAGCCCATGGTTTCGGCGCCCCGGCGCACCCTCAGACGGGTCCGCTCCGAGATGTCGGGATAGCCGTTCAGCGCACGGCTCACGGTGCTCTTGCTGAGCCCCAGTGCCGCCGAGAGCGCGGTGATCGTCACCCGCCCCGGCTGCGCCTCGCCCTCCCCGCGATCTTGGATTGCCTTGGTCACTTCGAATCTCCCTTGATTCGAAGCTCGGCTCCGAAACCGGTTTCGGCAATTGGTATTTCGTTAAAGCAGGGAAATTTCGACGCTGCAGCGCCGCATAAAAAGACCGGCAGTCGTGAACTGCCGATCCTTGTGGTTTCTTTGAGGCCCTGTGCCTCAGCCTTGAGGAAGGATGAGCAAGGCCCTGAAATCATTGACGTTGGTCAAGGTCGGCCCGGTCACGACCTGCGCGTTCACGCGGGCAAAGAAGCGATGCGCGTCGTTGTCCGTGAGCGCGGCTTCCGCCGCCTCCCGTCCCGCCTTGGCCAGGCTGTCAGGCCCGACGCAGGCCCCGGCCACTTCGTCCGCGCCGTCGACCCCATCAGTGTCGCAGGCCAGAACATGGATCCGTGGATCGCCCTCCAGGGCGATCGCTGCGGCCAGCGCGAACTCGGCATTCGGGCCGCCCCGTCCCTTGCCGCGGCGGGTCACCGTGCATTCGCCGCCCGACAGGAGCAGAACCGGCGCGCTGTCCGACGTCATCGCATCCGCGATCCCGCGCGCCATGCGTACCTGTTCCCGCGCGAGGTCGCGCGCTTCTCCTTCCAGCGCGTCGCCCAACATCCGGACCTCGCAGCCCGCCTGGCGCGCCAAAGCGGCCGCCGCCTCGAGCGATTGCGACGGCGCGGCGACGGTCCGGGTCTCGGAGCGGGCCAGCCGGGGATCGCCGGGCCGCACAGGGTCGGTCCCGGCCGCCAGCGCCGCGCGCGCCGAATCCGGCACGGCGATGTTCCAGCGCTCGATGATGTGGAGCGCCTGCTCGGGCCTGCTGATGTCGGCAACGGTGGGCCCGGAGGCAATCTCCGACGGGTCGTCGCCGGGGACGTCCGAAATCACCAGCGTCATGAGCCGCGCCGGGTAGCAGGCCGCGCCGAGCCGTCCGCCCTTCACGCGGCTCAGCTGCTTGCGCACCACGTTCATCGCCGAGATCGGCGCACCCGATGCCAGCAGCGCCTCGTTCACAGCCTGCTTGTCCTCCAGCGTCATTCCCTCGGGCGGCGCGCAAAGCAGCGCAGAGCCACCGCCCGAGATCAGCGCTAGCACGTGATCCTCGGGCCCCAGCCCCGCCAGCATGTCGAGGAGCCGCTTCGTGGCTTCGAGCCCGGCCCGGTCCGGCACCGGATGCGCCGCCTCGACGATCTCGATGCCCATGCAGGGCCGCGCATAGCCATAGCGCGTCAGGACCAGCCCCTCGCAAGGGCCATAGACCGCCTCCACCGCCTCGGCCATGCGGGCGCTGGCCTTGCCCGCCCCAATCACCAGCAACCGCCCCTCGGGCCGCGGCGGCAGGTGGTCGGCCATCACCTCCATCGGATCGGCCCGCGCGACGGCGGCGGCGAACAGCGCTTCGAGAAAGACGCGCGGATCATTGGTGGGCTGTGGAACGGTTGTCATGCGGTGTCCTCCTCGCCGACGGGATCGATTGCGACGCCGTTTCGGCAGACAGACGTTGCGCGGCCGAGGTATAACGTTGTATCACGTGGCTGGAAAGCACTAGCTGCGCGGGCGGAACACGGAACATGGCGCACAGACCCAAGCTCAGCACCGTCGCCGCCGCAGCCGGTGTCTCGACCGCCACGGTCAGCCAGGTGCTGCGCGGCACGGGACGGATATCGCCGCAGACGCGGGACAAGGTGCTCGCGGCGGTACAGGAGGTGAACTACCTCCCCGACGGACGCGCCGCCGCGCTGCGCTCCGGCGAGAACCGCGAGATCGGGCTGGTGCTGCATCACCTCGCCAACCCGTTCAACGCCGAGGTCGTCAGCGGGGTGAGCGACCGGCTGGAGCGGGCCGACCACCTCGTCTCGGTGCTCGATTCCCGCGACGATGCGGCGCGGGAGGGCCGCAACCTGCGCGCCCTGATCGCCAGCATGCGCGGCGGTCTGATCTGGGTCCCGGCAAGCGGCACCGACGCCGCCACTCTTGACCTGCTCGTGGCGCAGCGCCTGCCGGTGGTCACCTTCCTGCACCGGGTCGCGGAGCGCTTCGACCATGTCGGGCTGCGCAACGCGGCGGCGCTCGGTCGCGCGGTCGACCACTTGGTCGAGCTTGGCCATCGCCGCATCGCCTATCTCGGCGGCACCTCGCCGCGCGCCCCACGCGCCGAGCGGATCGCGGGCTATGCCGCGGCCCTCGCGGCGCATGACCTCGGCGCGCCCTTGGTGCTTCCCTGCGAGGACAGCAAGGCCGGTGGCCTCGCCGCCATGCTGGAGCTGCGCAATGCGCATCCGGAGGTTACGGCGATCGTGTGTAACGGCGACATGGTCGCGCTCGGCGCCTGCCTCGGACTGCACCGGCGCGGCGAAACGCCGGGGGGGGAGGTTTCGGTGATCGGCTTCGACGACGTCGCCGACGCGGCGCTGGCCACCCCGGCGCTCACCACCCTTTCGATCGCGCCTTACGAGCTCGGCCAGCACCTGGCCGAGCGGCTTCTCGCGCGGCTGGCCGACCCCGCCGCCGCCCCCGTTCACCAGGATCTCGATGCCTCGCTGGTCCTGCGCGACACCACCGCGCCGCCCCTGCCCCGATGACCTTTCCGGAGACGCCGTCATGACACTCGCCCCCCGCTGGACCGACCGGCCCGACCACCGCCAATGGCTCGCCCGCGAAGCGGATGATCTGCTGCGCCTGTTCGAGACCGAGAGCATCGACCCCGAGGGCGGCTTCTTTCCACTCGACGCGCAAGGCCGCGCCATCCGCGAGGAGAGCCTGCGCGAGATCCACGTCACCACGCGCATGGTGCATTGCTATGCCCTCGCCGCGCAGATGGGCCGCCCCGGGGCGATGACGATCGTCGATCACGGCCTGCGCTTCCTGCGCGAACGGCACCGCCAGCCGAATGGTGGATATGCCTGGGGCGTCACCTCTCGGGACGTGCCCGACCCGCGCCTGACGGGCTACGGCCACGCCTTTGTCCTGCTCGCCGCCGCCAGCGCGAAGAAGGCCGGGCACCCGGATGCGCAGGGGCTGCTGGATGACGTGACCCGGGTGATCCGGGACAGGTTCTGGGAGGAGGACGCCGGCGCGATCCGCGAGGGCTTCGACGCCGAGTGGCGCGAGATCGAGCCCTATCGCGGCCAGAACTGCAACATGCACCTGACCGAGGCCCTGATGGCCGCCTTCGAGGCCACCGGCGACGCGGAGCATCTGCGCATGGCCGAGCGGATCGCCGAGCTGATCGTCAACCGCCGCGCGCGCGAGAATGGTTGGCGGCTGGCCGAGCACTTCCACGCCGATTGGAGCGTCGATCACGGCTATGACGGCGATCCGATGTTCCGCCCCGCCGGGCTGACGCCGGGCCATTCGCTCGAATGGGCGCGGCTTCTGGTGCAACTCTACGAAACCGGTGGCCGCAGGCTCGACTGGGCGCCCGAGGCGGCGCGCGCCCTGTTCGATCGCGCGGTGACGGATGGCTGGGACCGGGAAAAGGGCGGGCTCTACTACACGCTGGGCTGGGACGACCGCCCCGCCATTTCCGAGCGCTACTGGTGGCCGGTCTGCGAGGGCATCGGCGCGGCTCATGCGCTCTCCGAACTCGACGGCGATCCCGCCTACGAGAAGTGGTACCGGCGTTTCTGGGACTTCGCCGCGTTGCACCTGATCGACCGCGAACATGGCGGCTGGCACCCGCAGATCGATGCCGATGGTCGCCCGTCCTCGGACCCGTTCTTCGGCAAGCCGGATCTCTACCACGCGCTGCAGGCCTGCATCATCCCGCTGCATCCACTGACCGGCAGCCCATTCGCGCAGCCGCCCAAACCGGCCGGATAGGGTCAGGCAGGCGGCGCCGTTTCACCGCACCGGCCCCCCGCCTCGAGGCGCGGGGCCGTGCGATGCCGAAACCTCAGGCCCGCATGTATGCCCAGCCGTCGTGCTGCCGCGTCGCGATGTGCAGCACGGCGGCGGGAACGATCCGCGCCGATTGCGGAGCGGTGAGATCCTGCGCGGCCAGCGTATTGCCGCAAAGCAGGAGCGGCGGCTCCAGCTCGCCGGAGTCGAGCGCGGCGGGCACGGCACCGGCATTGGCCACGATCTCGACCTCGGCGGTGGGATCGGCGCGCAGCAGGTTGCGGGCGTTGGATCGGGCCCGCGCGAGCGCGGCCGGGGTGGGGGCGTGGATCAGCAGTCGCAGGACCATGTCACAGGGCCTCCTGGATGTCGGTGACGAGCGGCACGAAGCCCGGATCTTCGCGGCGATCCTGCAGCGGCAGCGTGACGCGGCGGTCGAGGGCGATGCGGGCGGGCTGGCCGGAAAGGACGATGACGCGCTCGCTGAGCAGGGCCGCCTCGGCGATGTCATGCGTCACGAACAGGATCGCAGCACCGGAGGCCGACCAGATCCGCAGCAACTCGTCCTGCAGCGCGCCGCGCGTCAGCGCGTCCACGGCCGAGAAGGGCTCGTCCATCAGCAACACGTCGGGGCGCACCACCAAGGCGCGGGCGATGCCGCCGCGCTGCACCTGCCCGCCGGAGAGTTGGTGCGGGTAGCGGTCGGCAAGATGCTCCATCCGGGTCAGTTGCAGCACCTCGTCGACCCGCTCGCGGCGTTCCTTCGCGGTGAGCGAGAGCCCTTCGAGCCCGTATTCGACGTTGCGCCGAAGCGTGCGCCACGGCAGCAACCGGCCATCCTGGAACACGATGGCGCGCCGGCGCTGGCCGGGCCGCTCGGGGCTGGTGAGATCGATGGTACCGGCATCGGGGGGCAGCAGCCCGGCGATGGCGCGCAGCAGCGTCGACTTTCCGACGCCAGAGCCGCCGACCAGCGAGACGAAGCCGCCCTTTTCGATGTCGAGATCGAAGTTCTCGAGCGTCGGCCTCTCGGCGCCGGGGAAACGCAGGGTGAGCCCGCGCGCGGTCAGGACGGGCGCCATGCGAGCAGCCTCCCCTCGATCAGCGAAAACAGCGCGTCGGAGAGCGTGTAGACCACCGAGATTGCCAGCATGTAGACCACCACCGCCTCATAGGCACCGACGCCGGCGGCGGCGTTCATTTCCTGGCCCATGCCGGGCACGCCCAGAAGCTCGGCCGCGATCAGCGTCATCCAGGCCTGGCCGACGCCGGTGCGCAGCCCCGACAGGATGCCCGGCGAGGCGGCGGGCAGGGTCACCGAGCGGTGCCGCTTGAAATAGGCGCTCTGGCCGAAGGCGCGGGCCAGTTCGTGGTAGCGCGGGTCGACGTTGCGCACGGCGGCATAGGTGGCGAAGTAGTTCACCCAGAACACGCCGATCGAGATCACGAAGGCCGCGCCCGCATGGCTCACCTTGAACCAGGCGATGGCAAAGACCACCCAGGCCAGCGGCGGGATCGGCCGCAGGATCCGCGCCAGCCAGGCATGCGCGGCGTCGAGCCATGGCATGGTGGCGGTGGCGAGGCCGACAGCCACGCCCAGCACCGACCCGAGGGTCAGCCCCCAGACATAGTGGATCAGCGAGGAGCCGATCGCGGGCATCAGCCGCCCCGAGGCGATCTCGTCCCGGATCGCGGCCGGCACGAGGAACGGATCGGGCATGGTGCCGGGCGAGGTCCAGCCGAAGCTGCCCGCCGCCTTCCACAGCGCGATGAAGGCGACGAGACCGGCGGCGCCATACACGGCCCGCCGCATCCCGCGCGGCGCGGCGGTGCTCATCGTGCGGCTGCGCGCTCGAAGACGTCGAGGTCGAACAGCGCGTCGAGATCGACCGGCTGCGCCAGCGTGCCGAGCTCGATCTGGAAGTCATGCATCGCGCGGGTGCCCTCGACGATGCGGTTCGGATCAGCGACGAACTGGTCCGAGGAGCGGGTGATCGCGGCCTCGACCACGGCCGGGTCGAGACGGCCGCCGCCGACATGCTTGGCCACCATCGGCGCGGTTTCCGCGGGATTGTTGGCAAGCTGCTCGGTCGCGGCGATATGGGCCGCGACGAGGGCCTCGACCGCCTCGGGCGACTGCTCGAGAAGCCCCTCGCGCACCGCAAGCACCGCGCCCGGCTGGTCGGGGAACATCTCCGCCCCGGCCGCCACCACCACCGCGCCCTCGACGCGGGCCAGCGTCGTCGAGACGACCGGCTCGAGGATCGCGGCGCCGTCCACGGCCCCGGTCAGCAGCGCCTGCTGCACCTGCGCTGTGCCCTGATGGATGATCTCGATCAGGTCGGGATCGATCCCGGCCTCTTCGCGCAGCCAGTATTGCAGCACGGTCTCTGGCACCGAGCCGGTCGGGAAGGTGGAGATCACCGGCTTACGGCCTTCCCGCGCGGCAAAGGCTTCGAAGGCCGCCGCGGCGTCGTTGCCCTCGAAATCCGCCGCCAGCGGCGGCAGGGCGACGAGCGAGATCTGCTCGACGATGTTGGAGGCGACGACCTTGATGTCGGCGCCGCGGCCGCGCGCCACCATGGCGGGACCGATGCCGAGATAGGCAACGTCGAGCTGTCCGGCGAGCAGCGCCTGCACCATGGCCGGGCCGTTCTGGAACTCGACCAGATCGGTGGAGAGCCCGGCCTCGTCGAGAGCGCCATTCTCCAGCGCCACGAAGAGCTGCGACACCGGCAGGATCGGCATGTAGCCGATCTCGATCTCGGTGTCCTGCGCCAGCACGGGGGCTGCTGCCAGGCTGGCGGCGAAAAGGGTGGTGATTGCGGTCTTCATTTCGGGGCCTCGCGCTGGTGTGGCAGTGACTTAGCCCGGCCAAGCGACCGGCGGGAGGAGGGGCCCGAGAAAAGGGAAAGCCGTCTTCGCGCGCCTTGCCGGAAAGACCATGTGTTCCGCACCGCGCCCAGGATTGAGAAGGCAATTCCCGTCCGAGAGGCGGAAGTGCGCGCGGCACTGCCCTTTGCCCGCGGCCTGATCGGCCACGCAACGAATTTGCCGGAATCGCGCCCCGCCGAAGCGGTCGGGGAAAGGCTGCGCGTCCCGACTGTTTCGAAATCGGGCTGCGATGAAATGCCGGTCTTTCAGGGTGAGGGCCATGTCGGCGTGGCAGTCGAAGGACGCGGGATGCCGTTGCACCGCCGCGCCCTCCGACCTCCGCCGGTTTTCGCTCAGTCGTCTTGAAGGAAGAACCGGATCATGGCCTTTGAGGCGTCGGGCCCCTGCGGGTCGGTATAGGTGCCGGCGGAGCTTCCGCCGGACCAGGCATGGCCCCCGCCTGCCACGATCCAGCTCTCGGCCCGGACCCGGCCCTCCGTGTCCTTGTGGAGCCTGCGGCGATAGGGGCGCGCCGACGCGTCTTCGACCGGGGCGGCGTCCTCGCCCTGCGATCCGAGGATTCGCTGCGCGTTGGAGATATCGACCGTGCGGTCGGAGTCGCCATGGATGACGATCAGCCGCGGCCCCGTGGCAGCGGCGGCACGTCCCGCCGAGCCCTGCCCGCGCATCGCGGAGAAGGCCGACACCATGTCCTGCGCGGCACCTGCGGGCAGTCCGGAATGCACCCCGATCGCCCCGAAGAGGGCGGGATGCGTCTCGGCAAGGATCGCCGCCATCGCGCCGCCCGCCGACAGCCCGGCCACGAAGCAGCGCTTCGGCCCGAGCCCGAACTCGGCGCGCAGCGCCTCCGTCAGCCCGGCCAGGATCGCGGGCTCCCCCTGCGCGGCCCGCTGATGCCCTGCCTCGAACCAGTTCCAGCACGCCATCATGTTGTGCTCGCGGGTCTGCTCGGGCCAGGCGACCGCGAAGCCGGCCGCCTCGGCGGCGGCGTTCATGCCGGTCCCCCGCGCGAAATCCTCCGGCGTCTGGGTGCAGCCATGCAGCATCACCACGAGGCCCTGCACCTGCGCGGCGCCGCAGGAGGGAATGTAGAGCCGGTAGTTGCGTGTACCTTGGGCGCAGCTATGGCTGCGCGACAGGAACTGCGCCCCTTCGGGCATCTCCGGCACCGCCGTGGAGCCGGGCGAGACGCCAACTCCGTTCGGCAGGCCCTGCCCCGGCAGCCCGGCGAAGGCACCCGTAGGCAATCCGGACCGCGCGCCGCCAAGCGGGCCGCAATCGGCACAGCCGGACATCTGCGCTTTCAACCGTGCGAACAGCGAGTTGGCCGGGGAGGTTTCGGCCTTGCCGCCTTCGCTCGCGTCCTCGCCACCGACGATCTCCGCGTCCTCGACGTGCGGATCGCGCCGCCATTTCGCGGCACGCGGCAGGCGGGGGGGCGTCGTCGCCGATTGTTCCGGCCGTTCGGACCCTGCGGTCCCGTTCAGCGCGGCCTGTATCTCGCGGGTGGCGCCCATCGGATCCTGCGCGCGCACGGCCGCCAACGCCCGCTTCATCGCGGCGCTCATATCGAAACTCATCTGCTCGTCCTTTCACGGCCCCCTGCGGGGCATCACGTCATCCTGTCCGCCAGGGCGGTCTTGAGAGCAGGGCTCGCCTGAAGCGCGCCCAGAACGGTCAGCGAGGCGATGGTCTGCCGCGCTAGATCGGGATCGATATCGGAGGCGAAGCGGGCCAGCCCGACGACGCGGATATGGAGCATTTCGCCGCGGTCACGCAGTGCTTCGAGATCGGCACGCAGAAAGTCGTAGAGACCCATCTCTAGCTGGTGCCGGGCAACGGAGCGGTCGATATCGTTGGACTGCGCCGCCAGTTGGGTGCGGATCGCGGTCCGGATGAAGTCGGTCCGATTGGTGAAGAAGCCCTCCTGCACGAGAAGATCGATCCGACCCAGATCGACCGGGCCGAGATTTATGGTGATCTTCTCGGTCTCGGCGGTCTTGTCCCTCTTGGCCATTCCAACTTCCCTGCGCCATCCACATGGATGGTATATGGAGGGCGAAACATGATTGGCAACCACTGTGTGTCGGCCGTGACGTCACGACTATGCGAGCGGTGTACGCAGGAGAGGGGGCCTCGATCCGGGCAGGATTGGCATGCATGAATTTTGAGTGGGTGCCGGGCCCCGACGGCTCATGTCGCTCGCGATCGTAATCCGGAATTCCTCCGCTGAAATCGCGTGACCTGGCCGGGGAGTTCAAACGGCGCGCTGAAAGGCCCGCCCCGCAATCCTTGCGGGGCGATGCCATCCGCCAAGAGGCCGGGGTAATCGCGGGCAGAGAGGCCGCCATTCAGGCGGCGCTTGCCCGCTTCGTCAGGTCGTGCGAACCGGAGCCGCCGCTTCCATCGCGCCACCGAGGAAGGCCGCGAGGTTGTCGGTGAGGTCGTCCGAAAGATAACCGCCCTCTTGGACCATCGCGAAAGGCAGGCCCGCTTCGGCGATCATCCGGCCCGCGACGCGGAAGCCCTCGGTCGTCACCGCCAACCCGCGCAGCGGATCGTTCTCATGCGCGTCGAGGCCGAGCGAGAGCACCATGGCGCCGGGGGCGAATTCGGCGATCCGGTCGAGCCCGCGGCGGATGGCCTCGTGCCACGGCGCGTCATCGCTGTCGCGCGCAAGGACGAGGTTGAGGTTGAAGCCCTCGCCTTCCCCCTGCCCCGTCTCGTGGGCATGGCCGTTGAAGAACGGGTAGTAATCCATCGGATCGGCGTGGATCGAAACCGTCAGGACGTCGGCGCGGTCGTAGAAGATCGCCTGCGTGCCATTGCCGTGATGCACGTCGATGTCGAGGATGGCGACCCGGTCGTGCTTTCGGCGCAGATAGGCGGCGGCGATGGCCGCGTTGTTCAGGAGGCAATGCCCCGAAGCGCTGTCGGCATCCGAATGATGCCCCGGGGGACGGCACAGCGCATAGGCCATGGGTTCGCCGTCCAGCACCGCCTGCGCGGCGGCGACGGCGCAATCGGCCGCGCGACGCGTGGCGATCCAGCTGTGTTCGCCGATCGGCGCGGAGGGATCGGCGAGGTGCCAGCCCGCACGCCCCAGGATATGGCGCGGATAGCTGGCGCGGTGCTTTTGCGGATGGGTGTTGGGCACAACCTCGGGCCCGGCATTCGGCAGTGCCTGCCATTCCGTCCAGGCGGTTTCGAGGAAGGCCACGAATTCCGGCGTGTGCACCGCCGTCAGATCGCTCGCCGCGCAGGCAGGCGGCGCCTGCGTCGCAAGCCCCAGCCGGTCGAGCCCGGCGAGCAGGAGCCGCCCGCGCTCCGCCCGTTCGGCGTTGCGCGCGACACGCCCATGGGTAAGGCGGAACTCCGGGTCGTGATCCATGGTCTCTGGGGCGTGAAAGCATTTCATGCGGGCCGGTCCTCCTGTCGCGCGGCGGGCTTGGGCGCCGAATGACGCCGTGCCGCCACGCTTGCAGATCATTGGGCGAAAATCCAACCCGTCCGCTGCCAGCGTCGAGCCGGATCGCCGGACCGGGCCAACCCGGTCATGGCTTCAGCCCATGCGCGGGATGGTCGAGCGCGGTCATGACGCCGCGCAGCTCGGCCAGCCCCTTCAGCCGTCCGATCGCCGGGTATCCCGGCTGGGCGCGGCGCTTCAGGTCGTCGAGGATGTCCTGCCCGTGATCGGGCCGGAACGGGATCGAGGCATCGGCGCGGCCCTCGGCCCGGCGCCGCGCTTCCTCGCGCAGCACTGCCGCGATGAATGCCACCATGTCGGTGTCGCCGCCCAGATGCTCGGCCTCATGGAACGAGCAAGGCGTGCCTTCGCTTTCGCGGGTCACGTTGCGCATGTGCAGGAAATGCACCCGGTCGCCGAGCCGCGCCATCATGCCGGGGATGTCGTTGTCGGCCCGCGCGCCGAGCGAGCCGGAGCACAGCGTGATGCCGTTGGCGCGCAGCCTCACGGCCTCGATCACGGCGCGGTAATCGGCCTCGGTCGACATCACGCGCGGCAGACCGAGGAGGGGAAACGGCGGATCATCGGGGTGGCAGCAGAGCCTGAGCCCCAGCCGCTCGGCCACGGGCGCGACTTCCGACAGGAAATCGATGAGGTGGCCGCGCAGCCTCTCGGCCGACATGTCGGCATATTCGGCCAGATGACCCCGCACATCCTCGAGCGTGAAATGCTCCGCCGCGCCCGGCAACCCGAACACGATATTGGTCGTGAGCGCCCGCCGCGCCGCGTCATCCATCCGCGCGAAACGCTCCGCCGCGATCTCGGCCACGCCGGCGGGAAAGCTCTCCGCCGCGCCGGGCCGCTTCAGGATATGGATGTCGAAGGCCGCGAAATCATGCAAGTCGAAGCGCATCGCCGTGCCGCCATGGGCGACGCGGTAGGCCAGATCGGTGCGGGTCCAGTCCAGCACCGGCATGAAGTTGTAGCAGATCACCTCGATCCCGGCGGCGGCGAGGTTCTCCATGCTCTGCTTGTAGATCGCGAGATGCGCGCGCCAGTCGCCGGTCTGCTTCTTGATGTCCTCGGATACCGGCAGGCTCTCGACCACCTCCCAGGCGAGGCCGGATGGGCTGCCATCGGCGCGCGTCGCGATCTCGCGCTGCCGCCGCGCGATCTGCTCCGGCGTCCAGATCTCACCAGTCGGCACGTGGTGCAGCGCCGAGACGACGCCTTCGACCCCGGCCTGCAGCATGTCATCGATGCCGACCCCGTCCTTCGGTCCGAACCAGCGCCAGGTTTGCCGCATGATGATCCACTCCTCGGTATGCGATGGACCGTAGTCTGCAGCCTGCAAGTTTACAAGTATGGTAGTATACGTTAGCTTTGGGGCGGAACAAGAGAGCGCCCATGCCAGAAACCCAGCCCCGCCGTTTTGCCCTCGACGCCATGATCCCGGTCGGCCTCCAGCTCATCACGAGCCTGCGTGACCGCATCGTCGTCGGTGAACTGGCGCCGGGAACGCGGCTCTCCGAGCAGGACATCGCCACCGCCTACGGGCTGTCGCGCCAGCCGGTGCGCGAGGCGTTCATTCGGCTGGCCGGGGAAAAGCTCGTCGAGGTCCGGCCTCAGCGCGGCACCTTCGTGCGCAAGATCGACCTGGCAGAGGTCGAGACCTCGCGCTTCATTCGCGAGGCGATCGAAGCCGATATCGCGCGACTGGCGGCGGAGCGCGCGGATGCAGACGCCGTGGCCGAGCTGAAGCGCCTGATGGCGCAGCAGACAGAGATCGCGTCGCATGCGGGCAGCAGCTTCGTCGAACTCGACGAGCTGTTCCACGCCACCCTCGCGCGGATCGCCGACCGGGCCGACGCCTGGAGCTATCTCCAGCCGATCAAGATGCACATGGACCGTGTGCGGCATCTCACGGCGGCGAAGTTTCCGGTCGACCGGCTGGTCAGCCAGCACTGCGCCATCGTCGATGCGATCGCCGCGCATGATCCCGATGCCGCCGAGGCGGCGCTCCGGGCCCATCTCCGCGGGGTGCTTGAGGACCTCCCGAAGATCGCGCAGGCCCATCCCGATTTCTTCATCGCAGAGACGCTCAGGTCTGGTCGGTCATGAGGTGTCCGAGCCTGCGCCGATCTCCCCTGCCCTGAAGTTGAGTGACCAAAGCGCCGCGCGGCGAGCGCTCCTGCCGGCAGCACGGTTAGGATCTGGTAAGCCCGACAGGAACCGAGGGCCGTATGGTCCGCATCAGTCCTCCGGCAGGGCGCGCGAGCGGCCTTCGGCGTCGAGCGCGACGAAGACGAACTCGGCTTCGGTCACCGGAAAGCTCTCCATGGAGAAGCGATTGCGCGCCCAGGCCTCGACCCGGATCTTCATCGAGCTGCGGCCGGACGATTGCAGCCGCGCATAGAGCGTCACCTCGTCGCCGACCTTGACCGGGCGCAGGAACTGCATGCCGTCGACCGCCACGGTGGCGTTGCGCCCGCGCGAACGGGCGGCCGCGAGATTGCCGGCAGCGAGGTCCATCTGCGCCATCAGCCAGCCGCCGAAGATGTCGCCCGCCGGGTTGGTGTCCGCCGGCATGGCGATGGTGCGGATCACCAGATCCCCTTCGGGGCGCTTGCCGGAACTGCTCCGAATTTCGACCATGCCGCGCCCTTCCCTGCCACTTCCCCTACGAGGCAAGCGCACCGACCCCCGGAATTCAATCGGAGATCCCCCAGCCGCTATTTCAACGGCAGGCAATGCACCGGAAACGAGGAAATCCATGCCGTGGCAGAGCGTTGCGGGCGATCTTCTCAGCACCGCTGCAACCTATTCGGAGCGGCTGGTTACGGGTGACAAGAACTGCGTCCGAACATCACGAACCGTGAATATGACCAATACATCGATCTAGGCCAAGTACAACAAACTATAGGACAATCGCGCATCACGCTTTCGCCGAACCCCCTCCGAAACCTCATGAAATCGGCCGCAGCCGGGTTTCAGGAACAAACAGCGTCCCATCCCGATTCGGGCTCTCCTTCCTAGGAGAATTCATTACAAGCACGGCCCAATTTCTCACGAAAAATTGTGTTAATATGGACCTGTCCCCGAGACTCGTCCCATCGCATGATCCCGGCCCCTCAGAGGGCCGATGGCGGCTTTGTGCCTCCAGACCCTATCCCCATGGGTCCCCCTCCTGCGGCTTCGGGCGAGCCTGTATTGTTTTTGGAGGTTGAGATGCCCGTTTCCCCGAACCCCTTCCTGCGTCCCGCCGATGGCCGCTACACCCATCCCGACCACCCCGACTGGGGCGCCACCGGCACCGCCCTGCTGCGGATGCCGTATTATGACCCGGCCGCCTATGGCGCGATGTCGAGTTACGGCCGCCCCAACCCCCGGGCCATTTCGAACGCCATCGCGGTTCAGGAGGGCGACACCCCGAACGCGGCGGGAGCCTCCGACTTCCTGTGGATCTGGGGCCAGTTCATCGATCATGACATGTCTCTGACCAGCCCGGGCCACAGCGAGACCGCCCATATCCCGGTGCCACAATGGGACCCCCATTTCGACCCCGCCGGCCATGGGACCGCAGAGATCCCCTTCACACGTGTCGAAGCGCATGACGGGCACTACACCAACGAAATCACCGCCTATATCGACGGCTCGATGATCTACGGCTCGGACGAGACCCGGCTCGCCGAGTTGCGCACCGATGGCGGCAAGCTGCTCCTGACCGAAGAGGGCAACATGGTGCGCGACGGTCATGGCTTCATGACCGGCGACGTGCGCGCCGCCGAAAACGTGGCGCTGTCGTCGATGCACACCATTTTCGCCCGCGAGCACAACCGCGTGGTCGACGAGCTCTTTGCGGCGGATTCCTCGCTGACCGGTGACCAACTCTTCGCCATGGCCCGCGCGCGGGTCGAGGCGACGATCCAGGCCATCACCTACAACGCCTTCCTACCCATGCTACTCGGCAAGGACGCGATCGGGGGCTATGGGGGCTACGACGAAACGGTGAACCCCGGCATCACGATCGAGTTCTCCACCGCCGTGTTCCGGCTCGGCCACACGCTGCTTTCGGCCAATCTGCAGCGGATGAGCGAGGACGGCACGGCCTACCAGCCGCTCGCGCTACGCGATGCCTTTTTCAAGCCCGCGATGATGAGCCAACCGGACGTCATCGAGAACCTCATGCGGGGCGCCGCCACCCAGACCGCCCAGGCGCTCGACAACGCGGTCGTCGAGGATGTGCGTTCCTTCCTCTTCGGCGCGCCCGGCGCCGGTGGCTTCGATCTCGCCGCGCTCAACATCCAGCGCGGCCGCGATCTCGGCATCGGGAGCTACAACGACCTGCGCGAGGCCGTCGGGCTCGCGCGGGTGACGAGTTTCTCCGAGATCACCTCCGATGCCG
Source organism: Limimaricola variabilis (assembly GCF_014195545.1). Taxonomy (GTDB): domain Bacteria; phylum Pseudomonadota; class Alphaproteobacteria; order Rhodobacterales; family Rhodobacteraceae; genus Limimaricola; species Limimaricola variabilis. Next base: position 22,439 of record NZ_JACIBX010000004.1, read on the forward strand.
CCCTCGCCGCAAAGCTGGCGTCTGTCTACGCCAATCCCGACGATGTCGATGCATGGGTCGGCGGACTCGCCGAGGACCCGGTCAATGGTGGGCTTCTCGGCGAGACATTCTCGCGCGTCATGATCGACCAGTTCACCCGGCTGCGCGACGGCGACCCCTATTGGAGCGAGGGCCGCGCGGATCTCTCCGACGCCGAGAAGGCGGCCCTGTGGGACACCACGCTGTCGGATGTCATCCTGCGCAACACCGATGTCGAGGCGCTGCAGAAGGACGTCTTCATCGCCATGAACCGCATGGTCGGTACCGACGGCCATGACAAGATCATGGGCGGCGGGGAGCGCGACTTCATCTTCGGCGACAATGGCAACGACAAGCTCTATGGCCGCGATGGCGGCGACGACCTGCAGGGCGGCAGGGGCCGGGACAAGCTCATGGGCGGAAACGGCGACGACTATCTCGATGGCGGCGCCGGCAACGACATGCTGGTCGGTGGCAGGGGCGACGACATGCATGAGGGCGGCGCGGGCCGGGATCGCTTCGACTTCAACGTCCGACAGGGGGGCCACGACACCATCAAGGATCTCGAGATCGGCATCGACGGCGTCAAGATCACCGGCGTCTCGCTGCGCAAGCTCGATATCAGCGAGGTGGATGGCGAGCTGACCCTTTCCTACGGACGCACCGATTGGAGCTTGACGCTCGAGAACCTCACTCTGCAGGACTGGAACCAGCACGGCTGGAACATCCTCGGCTAGGTCTTTGCGGGATACCGTCCCGAGCGGCGGCGCCCCAGCGGGACGGCGCGCCCTCGGGATTGCCGCGCGGCGTCCGTGGACGCCGAGGACATCCCTCCGAGGCGACCGATGACGCCGAGCATGGAGGCGGGCGTTTCGGAACCCCGGCCCTCACGCACCGCAAGCCCGGCAGGGACGCCGCCGGGCCCGCGTGACACGTCATGCGCCGTCAGCGCTTCTTCATCGCCTCGAGCAGGGCCGAGCCGAGGGCGCCCGGCTGGTCCGCGCCCTTGGCCGCGCCGCCCTTCCGACCATCGCCCTGGAGCGGCTTGCCGGGCTTGCGCGGCGCGTCCTTGCGCCGCTCCTGCCGCTGATCGCCCCTTGCGTTGCGATCCTCCTTGGCCGAGGCGCCGCCATCCTTGCGCATCGTCAGACCGATGCGCTTGCGGGCCACGTCGACCTCGGTGACGCGCACCTGCACCACGTCGCCGGCCTTCACCACCTCGTGCGGGTCCTTCACGAAACGGTCCGCCAGCTGGCTGACATGGACGAGACCGTCCTGGTGCACGCCGATATCCACGAAGGCGCCGAAGGCCGCGACGTTGGTCACGGTGCCTTCGAGGCGCATGCCCTCGCGCAGGTCGGTGATCTCCTCCACGCCCTCGGCGAATGTCGCCGTCTTGAAGCTCGGGCGCGGGTCGCGGCCCGGCTTTTCAAGCTCGGCGAGGATGTCGCGCACCGTCGGGAGGCCGAAATGCGCGTCGGCATAGGCCTCGGCCCGCACGCCGCGCAGCGCCTCCGGGTTGGACTGGAGGCTGCGCAGATCGCGGCCGCAATCGGCGACGATCCGGCGCGCCACGTCATAAGCCTCGGGGTGGACGGCAGAGGCGTCGAGCGGCTCCTTGCCATCGCGGATGCGCAGGAAGCCGGCGCATTGCTCGAAAGCGCGCGGCCCGAGGCGGGCGACTTTCAGAAGCTCCTTGCGGGTGGTGAATGGTCCGGTCTCGTCACGATGCGCGACGATCGACTCCGCCAGCCCCGGGGTCAGGCCGGAGACATGTGACAGCAGCGGCGCGGAGGCGGTGTTGAGGTCGACACCGACGGCGTTCACCGCGTCCTCGACCACCGCTTCGAGCGATTTCGACAGGCGGCGCTGGTCGACGTCGTGCTGGTACTGGCCGACGCCGATGCTCTTGGGTTCGATCTTCACCAGCTCGGCCAGCGGGTCCTGCAGGCGCCGGGCGATGGAGACCGCCCCGCGCAGCGACACGTCGAGATCGGGGAACTCCTTCGAGGCCAGCTCGGAGGCCGAATAGACCGAGGCGCCCGCCTCGCTGACGATCACCTTGGTCGGTTTCTTCACGTCGCCGGGCAGCAGCGCGAGCGTGTCGGTGACCAGCTTCTCGGTCTCGCGAGAGGCGGTGCCGTTGCCGATCGCGATGAGTTCGATGCCATGCACCTTGATCAGCCGCAGAATCGCGGCCTGCGCGCCTTGAACGTCCTTTTTCGGCTGGAAGGGATAGAGCGTGTCGGTGGCCAGGACCTTGCCGGTCGCGTCGATCACCGCTGCCTTCACCCCGGTGCGGATGCCCGGGTCGAGGCCGAGCGTCGGCCGCGCGCCCGCAGGTGCGGCGAGCAGGAGATCCTTGAGATTGCGCGCGAAGACGGCGGTCGCCTCCTCATGGGCGCGGGCCCGCAGTTCGGCGACGAGCTCGGTCATCATCGTGGTCGAGAGCTTCACCCGCCAGGCCCAGCTCGCCACCTCGCGCAGCCAGCGATCGCCCGGCCCGTCGCCCGAGGGGCGCAGCCGGGCCGCGACCATGGACTCGCAGCGGGGTTCGCCGACCTCCTTGTCGGGGCCGATGTCGAAGCGGATGACGCCTTCCTTCATGGCGCGCAGCAGCGCCAGGGCGCGGTGCGACGGCATGGTCGACCACTTCTCGGAATGGTCGAAATAGTCCGAGAACTTGGCCCCCGCCTGCTCCTGGCCGGCGACCACCTTGGCGGTGACGATGGCCTCCTTGCGCAGGTAGTCCCGCAGCTCGCCCAACAGCTCGGCGGTCTCCGACAGCTCCTCGGTGAGGATGTCGCGGGCACCGTTGAGCGCCTCCCGCACCTCGGGCACCGCTTCGCTCAGATAGGCTTTCGCGAGCGCCTCCGGGTCCTTGGAACGGTCCGCCATGATCGCGTCGCGCAGCGGCTCGAGCCCGTTCTCGCGCGCGATCATCGCTTTGGTCCGGCGCTTGGGCTTGAAGGGCAGGTAGATGTCCTCGAGCTGCGTCTTGGTCTCGGCGGCGTCGATGGCGCGTGCCAGCGCGTCGGTGAGCTTGTCCTGCTCGCGGATCGACTTGAGGATCGCGTCACGCCGGTCGTCGAGCTCGCGCAGATAGCCCAGGCGGTCGGCCAGCAGGCGCAGCTGCGCGTCGTCGAGCCCGCCCGTGGCTTCCTTGCGGTAGCGCGCGATGAAGGGAACGGTCGCGCCCTCGTCGAGCAGCTTGATCGCGGCGGCGACCTGGGCGGCGTTCGCGCCGATGTCCTGGCCGATGGTCCGGTTGATACGGGTGGCGCGATCCATGGTAGTCCTTTCATCCCCTGCAACGGCCTGCATACGCGCGCGGGCGGACGGACAAAAGGGTGGCCGCTGCTGCCCCCGCCCAGGCGGGCCCGCTGGGCAGGACTTCGCCGCCGCGCGTGCGCCGAGGAGGAAGGGGTCGGGTCAGGAATCCGAGAGGTAGTCCTCGGAGACGTAGCCGGTGATCTCGGGCGTGTCGGCGAGCGAGACGCGGCACCACAGCTGTCCCACCTCGGTCACGCAGTTGCGCCGGATCAGCGGCGTGCCGTCGGGAATGCCCAGGATCACGCTGTAATCGAGCCCGGGCCCCGCGCGCAGGTTGAGCAGCTCGTCGGGGCCGGCGCCCTTGACCACGGTTCGGGTCCCTGACCCGGCGCAGCCGGAGAGGAGCATCAGCATCAGGGTCGCGGCGATGGCGGGGCGGCGCATAAGCTCACCTTCTTGGTTTCCGTCTCGTGCCCTTTTGTCAGGCCGGTCGCCGCGAGTGAAGCAGGAACTCCGCCCGTGGCGGCGCGCCGCTCGTGGACGTATGGCGATCCCCCGGCGCGGCCCTGCTGCCGCGCCGGGGCGAGGCGGTCATTTCTGCGGACGGCCCGCCACGTAGGTCTGCGCCACCGCCCGGTCATCGCCCAGCATCTGCAGCACGAACAGCTCGTCCTCGAGGCGCTCCACCCGCTCCATGCGCAGCGCCATGGCCGGGGTCGCGCGGGCGTCGAGGATGACGATGTCGGCCTCGGTGCCCGCATCGAGCGTGCCGATCCGATCCGCCAGACCCAGCGCGGCGGCGTTGCCACGGGTGATCCAGTCGAAGGCCCGCAGCGCGTGCAGGCTCTGGTTCTGCAGCTGCAGGATCTTGTAGCCCTCGTTCAGGGTCTGCAGCATCGAGTAGCTGGTGCCCGCGCCGATATCGGTGGCGATGGCGTTGCAGGCGCCTGCGTCGCGCATCCGCGCCTCGTCGAACAGGCCGCTGCCCAGAAACAGGTTCGAAGTCGGGCAGAAGACCGGCCGCGCGCCGGTCTCGGCGATCCGCGCCACCTCGCGGTCGCTCAGATGGATCGCGTGACCCAGCAGCATCCGGTCGTTCAGCAGGCCGTAATGGTCGTAGATGTCGAGATAATCGCGCGCCCGCGGGTAGAGCGAGGTGGCGAAGGCGATCTCGTCGCGGTTCTCGGACAGGTGGGTCTGCACGTGGCAACCGGGATGCGCGGCGACCAGCGCGCCCGCCATCTCCATCTGTTCGGGCGTCGAGGTGATCGCGAAGCGCGGCGAGATGGCGTAGCCCGCCCGCCCGCGCCCGTGCCATTTCGCGATCAGCGCCTCGGTCTCGTCATGGCCCTGCTGCGCCGTGTCGCGCAGATTGTCGGGGGCGTTCCGGTCCATCATCACCTTGCCGCCGATCATCCGCATGTCGCGCGCCGCCGCCGCCTCGAAATAGGCGTCGGCCGAAGCCGGGTGGACCGAGCAATAGGCCACTGCGGTGGTGGTGCCATGCGCGCAGAGCAGGTCGAGGAAACGCGTCGCCATGGCCTGCGCATGCTCCGGGTCGACGAAGCGGGCCTCCTCGGGGAAGACGTAGCCGTTCAGCCAGTCGAGAAGCTGTCGGCCCCAGGACGCCACGACCTGGAGCTGGGGAAAGTGGATATGCGGATCGATGAAGCCCGCCATCATCAGATGCGGGCGATGGTCGATCACCGTCGCACCGCCCGCCTGCGGGGCCACCTCGTCATGCGTGCCGGAGGCGAGGATGACGCCGTCGCGCAAAAGCAGCGCGCCGTCCTCCTCGTAGCGATAGGCGCCGGTGTCGTCGGGGTCCTGCGGCTGCGCCGAAAAGCTGAGCAGTCGGCCGCGAAGCAGTGTGTCGGTCATGGGTCGGATCCTTGGAGAGCGCCCGGCCCGCATGCGTCGCGGGCCGGGCAGGTTGCATCATTCGGCCGGCGCGGCGGCCGTGGTGGGAGGAAGGGTGGCGTCGCCCGCCGTCTCCGGTTCGGCCTGCCGCGCGATCAGCGGGTAGACGAACAGGAAGGCGGCGGTGATCAGGTAGCCCACCGTGATCCCGTCGAGCTGCGGCCACTGCAGCGAAGCGGCGTGCAGGATGCCGACCGAGGACATCACGGCCGCGGCCAGCGCGAAGCCCGCGGCGTTGCGGAAGCGCGCGTCGATCACCGAGGCCACGATCGCGCCCCAGACGAGACCGGTGATGATCGCGCCCTGCGCCAGGGCGAGATGGCCCTCGTAATGCGCGCCCTCCTGCATCAGCGCCGCGGTGAGCGCCGCGTCTCCCAGCGCCGGTGCGCCCTCGACCCCGACCGCGTTCATCGCGTTGGCGAGCGAGCCCCACTTGGTGACCAGGAAGCTCGAGATATGCGGCAGGATCGCGATGGTGACCGCAGCCATGCTCTCGGGGCGGACCGAATGGGCGGTGTTGGTGATCAGGCTGATCGCCACGAAGACCAGCACCGGCGCGGCCGCCGCGATCGGGATCAGCCCGTTGAGAAGTGCCAGCAGCCCGAACACCGCCGACAGGCCGATCACGCCCGCCACGCCGATGATGTAGCCCGCATGCGCCTCCATCCGCTTGTAGGCGGGATGGCCGATATAGACCGTGGTGGGAAAGGGCGAGCCGAACACCGCCCCGATCATCGTCCCGGCCCCGTCGGTCAGCTGGCACAGCCCGACCGGGTAGACGTCACCCGCGGCCTCGGCGCTCTCGACGTTGTTCATCGTCTCGATGAAGTTGTAGATCTGCACCGGCACCAAGACGAGCAGCAGCTCGGGGTTGGCGATGAGGTAGCTCACCCCCGCCATCAGGTCGCCGATCCAGGGCAGCGGCGGGTAGAAGCCGATCTGCTCGACCTGCCAGGACGACTGCCCCAGCACGATCGCGGCGATGGTGCCGACGCCGATCGCCAACAGTCCCGCCGGGATGTCGAAGGGCAGCCGGAACCGCCCGACCAGCCCCCACAGGATGATCACCAGCGACGAGAAGCCGATCACCGGGTTCTCGAAGATGGTGGCCAGCGGCACCGATCCGATGAACACCAGCGCGATGCCGCACAGCGTGCCGAGCATGCCCGCGCGCGGCGTGATCCGCTTGAGCAGCGGGCCGACCAGCGCGCCGCAGGCGGCGACGATGCCGCCCAGGAAACCCGCGCCGATGCCGACCTGCCAGGCCAGCAGCGCATCCTGCGTCGCCCAGTAGATCGGCCCGATCACCCCGAAGAGATAGACGAACATCACCGGCGTGGAGATGCCGTAGGGCAGCGCCGTCACGTCGCGCCCGGTCCGCTGCGCGATCCGCCGCGCCAGCCAGACATAGACCGCGACCCCGGCCAGGATGGCGATGGCCGCCCCCGGCACGATCCGCCCGTAGACGATCTCGGGCGGCATGCGGAACAGGAACTGGCAGACGCCCGAAAGCACCATCAGGTTCACGAGGTTGTCGGTGAACAGCGCCCAGAACGCGCTGTAATCGCTCCGGGCGAATATCTTGTAGCTGTAGCCTTGTCGGGTCATCTTCGGGCTCCTCCCCTTGTCCCCACCCGCCCGCACCGCCGCAGATCCTCCCCCGCGCGGCCCGAGCGGAAAATTCACGTCATGACGTGGTTTTTCGCGTGCTCCTCAACACGCGCCTTTGCGCCGCTCCTCGCTGCGGCGGCATGGCCCAGCACCGCGGCCAGCGCCTCGGCCGCGACGAAGGCCGCAATCACCTCTGGCCGCTTGTCATCGGCATGTGCACCCATCGGGCAGACCAGCCGGTCGACCGGACGATCGGGCCATTGCGTGCGCAAATAGCGGGCGAACTTGGCCCGCTTCGTCGCCGATCCGATCATGCCCGCATAGGCCGCGTCGTCGCGTGCCAGCGCTTCGGCGGCGAGCAGGAAATCGAGCGCGTGATCATGGGTCAGCACCACGAAGGCCGAGCCCGGCGGCGCGGCGCGGATCAGCGCCTCCGGCAGCACGCTGAGCCGGGTCTCGACCTGCGCCGTGCATTGCGCGAGCTCCCCGGCCCGGCTGTCGACGAGGACGACGCGCAGCGGCAAGGTCTGGGCGATCTGCGCCAGCGCCCGGCCGACATGGCCCGCGCCAAAGATGTAGAGATGCGGCCGGGCGCGCGCCTCGGCCTCGGCGTCGGCCAGCATCGCCGCGCGCACGGCATCATCGAGCCGTTCCAGCGCGATCTCGACCCGCCCGCCGCAGCATTGGCCGATCTCGGGGCCCAGCGGCACGTCCATGCGCGCACGCTTCTCGCCATCGCGCAGCATCGCGCGGGCGCGGTCGATCGCCATGTATTCGAGTTGACCGCCGCCGATCGTGCCGTGCAGGGCAGCCGCGCCGACCACCATCTCGGCCCCCTCCTCGCGCGGGCACGAGCCGCGCACCCGCACGAGGCGCAGCCGCACCGCCTCCGGCATCCGCGACAGAGCCCGCGCCAAAGTCATGCCCGCGCGCCCCTCAGACGTTCGACCGCCATCAGCACCCGCTCGGGCGTGGCGGGCGCGTCGAGCCGCGGGCAGACCCGGTAGTCCGCCACGCTCGCCACCGCCATCGACAGCGCCTCGAACACCGAGATGCCGAGCATGAAGGGCGGCTCGCCCACGGCCTTGGACCGCTTGATGGTCGGCTCGCGGTTCTCGCTCCAATCGGCGAGGGCCACGTTGAAGACGCGCGGCCGGTCGGAGGCGAGCGGGATCTTGTAGGTCGAAGGCGCATGGGTGCGCAGCTGCCCGGCCTTGTCCCACCACAGCTCTTCGGTGGTGAGCCAGCCCATCCCCTGCACGAAGGCGCCCCCGACCTGCCCGATGTCGAGCTCCGCGTTCAGAGACCGGCCAACATCGTGCAGGATGTCGGTGCGCTCGACCCGGTATTCGCCGGTCAGCGTGTCGATCGACACCTCCGAGACCGAGGCGCCATAGGCGAAGTAGTAGAAGGGCCGTCCCTTGCCGGCGGCGCGGTCCCAATGGATCTTGGGCGTCTTGTAGAAGCCCGCCGCCGAGAGCTGGACCCGCGCCATGTAGGCCGCGCCGATCAGCTCCTCGAAGCGCATGGTGGTGTCGCCGACATGCACCCGGCCCCCTTCGAAGCGGATCGCCTCGGGCGCGACGCCCCAGCGCTCGGCCGCGAAATCGACGAGCCGCGCCTTGATTTGCTGGCAGGCGTCGAGCGCCGCCATGCCGTTGAGATCCGAGCCGGAGGAAGCCGCCGTGGCCGAGGTGTTGGGCACCTTTTCGGTGGTGGTGCGGGTGATCTTCACCCGGCCGAACTCCACGCCGAAGGCCTCGGCCACGATCTGCGCGATCTTGGTGTTGAGCCCCTGCCCCATCTCGGTGCCGCCGTGGTTCAGGTGGATCGAGCCGTCATTGTAGACATGCACCAACGCGCCCGCCTGGTTGTACCAGGTGGCGGTGAAGGAGATCCCGAACTTGACCGGCGTCAGCGCGATGCCGCGCCGGATCACGCCGCCCCTGGCGTTATGCGCGAGCACGGCGGCGCGGCGCGCCTGGTAGTCGCTCGACGCCTCCAGCTCGTCGACGATCCGGCCGATCACGTTGTCCTCGACGCTCTGGTGATAGGGCGTCAGGTCGCGGCCATCGCCGGGCTGGCCGTAGAAATTGGCGCGCCGCACCTCCAGCGTGTCCTTGCCGAGGCTGTAGGCGATCTCCTCGATGATCCGCTCCGCCGCGATCACGCCCTGCGGGCCGCCAAAGCCGCGAAACGCCGTGTTCGAGACGGTGTTGGTCCTCAAAGGGTGCGAGCGCAGGCGCACATTGGGATAGAAATAGGCGTTGTCGGCATGAAACAGCGCCCGGTCCGTCACCGGCCCCGAAAGGTCGGAGGAGAAGCCGCAGCGCGCCGCGAACTCGCCGTCCAGCGCGGTGATCCGGCCGGTCTCGTCGAAGCCGACATCGTAATCGATGACGAAGTCGTGCCGCTTGCCGGTGGCCTGCATGTCGTCGTCGCGGTCGGGGCGCAGCTTGACCGGCCGGTTCCAGCGCTTCGCGGCGAGGGCCGCGACGGCGCAGAACAGGTTCATCTGCGTCTCCTTGCCGCCGAAACCGCCGCCCATGCGCCGCACGTTCACCGTCACGTCGTTGGAACGTATCCCGAGCACCCGCGCCACCATGTGCTGCGCCTCGCTCGGGTGCTGGGTCGAGGAGTGGACCAGCACGTCGTCATCCTCGCCCGGCAGGGCGAAAGCGATATGCCCTTCGAGATACATGTGGTCCTGCCCGCCGACCCGCATCCGCCCCCGGATCCGGTGCGGCGCGGCCGCCAGCGCGGGGCCGGGCTCGCCGCGCTCGAGCGTGAGCGGCGGGGTGACGTAGCCGTCGCCCGCCGCCCGCGCCGCGTCGATGTCGAGCAGCGGCGGCAGGTCCTCGTAGTCGATCTCGGCCAGCCGCGCGGCCCGGCGCGCCGCGTCGCGGCTCTCCGCCACCACGGCAAAGATCGGCTGGCCCCAGAACTCGACCTTGTCGGTGGCAAAGATCGCCTCGTCGTCCCGCCCGGTCGGGCTCACATCGTTGATGCCGGGAATGTCGGCGGCGCTCAGCACGCCGACCACCCCGGCCGCGCCGCGCACCCGTGTCAGGTCGATGGCGCGGATCCGGGCATGGGCCCGGGTCGACAGCCCCAGATAGGCGTGCAGCGTGCCGACGGGTTCGGGGATGTCGTCGGCATATTCGGCCCGGCCGGTGACATGCTTGACCGCGCTGTCATGGCGCGGATCGGTCTGCGTCAGCGCCGTCTCTTCGGTGAAGTCCTTCATGGCAATGATCCTTCAGGCTCGGGCCAGGCGCACCGGCTCGGCCAGCCCCGCATGTTCGAGGAAGACCCGGCGAAACAGGTTGCGCGCCACGCTCAGGCGGTACTCGGCGCTGGCCCGCCAGTCGGCCAGCGGCGTGAAGTCCTCGGCCAGCCGCTCCGCCGCGGCGACGAGCGCCGCCTCGCTCCAGGGCTGGCCGCGCAACACCGCCTCAGCGGCCGCGGCGCGTTTGGGCGTGCCGGCCATGCCACCCATCGCGATCCGTGCCGTCACGATGCGGCCCGCCTCGACATGCAGGTTGAAGGCGGCGCAGACCGAGGAGATGTCCTCGTCGCGGCGCTTGGAGATCTTGTAGGCCGCGTGGATCCGGTCCGGCTGCGGCGCAGGCAGGTGGATCTCCTCGATGAACTCGCCCGGCACGATGTCCTGCCGCCCGTATTCGATGAAGAAGTCCTCGATCGGAAGGCGGCGGCGGTTCTCGCCGTGGCGCAGGACGATCTCGGCGCCGAGCGCGATCAGCACCGGCGGCATGTCCCCGATCGGCGATCCGTTGGCGATGTTGCCGCCGATCGTGCCCATGTTGCGCACCTGCCAGCCGGCGATGCGGGACCAGAACTCGCGCAGATGCGGATAGGCGTCGCACAGCGCCGCCTCGCTGTCGGAATAGCTCGCCCCCGCCCCGATGCGCAGCCCCTCCGGCCCGCGCTCGACCCGGCGCAGCGCGTCGAGATGGCCGAGCAGGACGACCGGCGAGATGTCCTTCAGGAACTTGGTCACCCACAGCCCGACATCGGTGGCCCCGGCCACCAGCGTCGCTTGGGGGTGGGCGCTCAGCACGCGCGCCAGATCGTCGATATCGGCGGGCAGGATGGCGCGGCTGTCGCCACGGCGCAGCTCGACTCTGCGGCCATCGCGCAGTGCTGTCAGCCGGGCGGTCACGGCCGCCCGCTCGCGGTTCAAGGCGTCCTCGGCGGGGCTGCCATAGCGGGTCACCGCGCGGGCGGCGCGGATGATCGGCGCATAGCCGGTGCAGCGGCAGAGATTGCCCTGCAGCGCGGTCTCGATCTCGGTCTCGTCGGGATCGGCGTTCTGCATCCACAGCGCATAGAGCGACATCACGATCCCCGGCGTGCAGAAGCCGCACTGGCTGCCGTGATGCTCTACCATCGCCTGCTGGACGGGGTGCAGCCGACCTCCGGGGCCCGACAGGTGCTCGATCGTCACGACGTGGCAGGCGTCGAGCGACGCGGCGAGGCGGATGCAGGCATTCACCGGCTCGTAGCGCAGCCCGGCCTCGCTCAGCCGGCCCACCAGGACCGTGCAGGCCCCGCAATCGCCCTCGGCGCAGCCTTCCTTGGTGCCGGTGAGGCGCCGCTCCAGCCGCAGCATGTCGAGCAGCGTGTCGCCCGCGCCGACGGCCCCGGTAGTGACCTCCGTGTCGTTCAACAGGAACCGGATCTCGGATCTCGGCTGCATGGCGTCACCTCCCCGCGCTGTGGCGGTTGGACCCTGCCGCAAATCCGGCTTCGAAAATACGCCTGTGGAGGTTAAGCTTTATCAACGTTTCGTTGAAAAAGAGCCGGGCGCTGCTGGTGCATTCTGGCCCGGTCGCATCCGAGGATCGGTCCCATGCCCTATATCGAAAGCCTGCATGTCTTCGTGCGCGTGGTCGAGCTGGGCTCGATCACGGCGGGCGGGCGCGACCTGCGGCTGACCCCGGCGGTCGCCAGCAATCGCGTCAAGGAGCTGGAGCGGCGGCTCGGCGTTCGGCTGTTCAACCGCACCACGCGCAGCCTGTCTCCGACCGAGGCCGGGCAGAGCTTCTATCACCATGCCCGCCGGGTGATCGAGAGCCTGCAGGACGCCGAGGCGGCGATCGCGGGGTTCTCGGGACATCCGCGCGGCACGATCCAGGTCACCGCGCCGCTGGGCTTCGGCAAGCGCTACGTCGCGCCGCTGGTCCCGCGCTTCGTGGACGCCTATCCCGACGTCTCGGTCCGGCTGCGCCTGTCCGACCGCAAGGTCGACATGCTCGAGGACGGGCTCGACATCGCCTTCGTCGTCGGCCAGCCACCCGAGTCCACGCTGAAGCTGCGCAAGATCGCCGACTGCCCGCGCGTGCTCTGCGCCTCTCCCGACTATCTCGCGCGGCACGGTACGCCCCGCACGGCAGCCGATCTCGTCACAGGCGGGCACAACTGCCTGCTGCTGCGCTATCCCCGCTCGCCCGAGTATTTCTGGACGCTGGAAACCCCGGAGGGGCCGCGCAAATGCGAGCTGTCGGGCAAATATGACAGCGACGACGGCGACGTGCTGACCGCCTGGGCGCTCGATCACCGCGGCATCGTCAACAAACCGCGCTTCGAGGTGGCGGCCCATCTCGCGCGGGGCGATCTGGTCGAGATCCTGTCAGACACGCCGCCCATCGCCGCGATCGCGGGCTGCCTCTATCCGCATCGGCGGCTGCAGGACCCCAAGCTGCGGTTGTTCCTCGACTTCATCACCCCCCGCTGCCGCGAAGCACTCTCGGCCTGAGGTCGCCCGGAACGGGGTGCTTTCCCTCGAAAAGGAACACGCAACTCCTCCGCGACGGACCACAGGGTCGCTGCGGCTGAGGGTTTATCAACCATCCATAGATAATCCCCCGCGCCATTCGCGGTTAACCTAGGGGCCGGTCGAGGCTTTGGGAGGAGCTGAGCATGGATCTGGAAATCACCGCCATCCGCATCGAAACCTTCGCGCCCTATGGCGAGATCGTCCCCGCCGGTTCGGTCGAGGAGCACCTGATGGATGCGCGGATCTACGCGCGTTTGCGGCCGGGCGGCGCGCCCTGCCCGCCGCGCCTGCGCCGCCAGACGGCCCGGCCGCCGCAACTGCCCTTCGCGCTGCATTGCCTGCAGCGGTACAGGACCACGCGCTGCCTGTGCCTGCCCGACCCGGGGAGCCAACAGCTGATCGTGGTGGCGCGGGCGGATCGCTTCAGGCCGCGGGACATCCGGGCGTTCGAGTTCGGCGGGCACCTCGCGCTGAACCTGCGCGAGGATGTCTGGTTCGGGGCCTTCACCCCGCTCGGCACCGCTGCCGGCGCAACGATCATCGAGGCCTCGGCCGCACCGGTCGAGACGCTGGTGCTCGCGACACCGCTGCGGATCACCTCCGGCACGCGGCAGCGCGTGCCGGAGCCCAAGGCGCCGATTCGGAGCCACGGCATTTACGGGTAAGGGGGCCGCATCCTCGGCGGCGGGGGCGTGGGAGCCCCCGTCACCACCCACCGCGTCGCGGTCTCAGCACTCCGGCAGGTTCACGGCGATGCCGCCGGTCGAGGTTTCCTTGTATTTTGTGCTCATGTCCCGCCCGGTCTCGAGCATCACCTTGATGCAGTTGTCGAGCGGCATGAAATGCGTGCCGTCGCCGCGTAGCGCCAGTGCCGCCGCCGAGACTGCCTTGATCGCGCCAAGCGCGTTGCGTTCGATGCAGGGCACCTGAACGAGCCCGCCCGCCGGATCGCAGGTCATGCCTAGGTGATGTTCGAGCGCGATTTCGGCGGCGTTCTCGATCTGCGCGTTGCTGCCGCCCATCGCGGCGCAAAGCCCGGCGGCGGCCATCGCGGCCGCCGAGCCGACCTCGCCCTGGCAGCCGACCTCGGCGCCCGAGATCGAGGCGTTGGTCTTGATGATCCCGCCGATCGCAGCGGCGGTGAGCAGGAAGTCGCGGCGCCGCGCATCGCTCACGCCGTCGCAATGGTCGAGCCAGTAGCGCAGCACCGCCGGCACCGTGCCCGCAGCACCATTGGTCGGCGCGGTGACGATCCGTCCGCCGGCGGCGTTCTCCTCGTTCACCGCCATGGCATAGACGCTCATCCATTCATTGGCGACATGCGGCGCGGGGCGGTTGTTCTGCCGCTCGGCGAGCAGCGCCGCGTGGATCGCACGCGCCCGCCGCTTCACCTTCAGCCCGCCGGGCAGGATCCCCTCCTGCGACAGACCCCGGTCGATGCAGGCGTTCATCGTCTCCGACAGCGCGTCGAGCCGGGCATCCAGGTCGCGCATCCCGCGCGCCACCTCGTTGGCCCGCGTCATCGCCGCGATGCTGAGCCCTGCCGCATCGCCCATCGCCAGCATCTCGCGCGCTGAGCGGAAGGGATGCGGCAGCGCTTCGCCCCCCTGCTGCGTCGAGCCCTCGCGCGATGCGAGCAGCTCGGCCTCGGTCTGCACGAAGCCGCCGCCGACCGAGTAGTAGGTCGTGGTCAGGAACGGGTTCCCGGCCCGGTCGAAGGCCCGGAAGATCATCCCGTTGGCGTGCAGCGGCAGCGCCGGGCCGTAATCGAACAAGAGGTCGGTGTCCGGATCGAAGGCGAGCGGCGGCAGCCCGTCGAGGACGAGCTTGCCGCTCTCGCGCAGCCCGGCGATCAGCCGCTCGGCCGCGTCGGGGTCGAGCGTTTCGGGCCGCTGGCCCAGCAGCCCGAGGATCACCGCGCGGTCGCTGGCGTGGCCCTTGCCGGTGAAGGCGAGGCTACCATGCAGCGACACCCGGACCGAGGCCACCTCGCCCGCGCCGGGGATCCGCTCCGCGCCGCCGCGCAGATCGTCCAAGAACCGCGCGGCGGCGACCATCGGCCCCATCGTGTGCGAGGACGACGGGCCAATGCCGTGCTTGAAGATCTCGAAGACCGGAACGGACATCGGATCAGCCGCGGTTCGGGAGGCTGGCGCGTCTGCGCGCCGGGGCCTCGGCGTCGTGTGACATCCGGTCGATGCTGCAGGCGTCGCGCATGGCGGGCCTCCCTTGGCTGCGGGCCCGGCCGCGCCGGTGGTCACCGGCGGGGTCGGGCGTCTTCGGGTGCGACCGGCGCGGCCCTAGAGCCCGGCGTCGATCTCCGCGCGGCCGATGTCCAGCAGCGCGCGCACATGCGGCGCGAAGCTGCGCCAGACGTCAAGCCGAAAGGCCTCCGGCCCGTCGCGCCACAGCACCACCTGCGCGCTGTCGAACACCGTGCGGACGGCCTCCCCCGGCGCCAACCGGTCGAGGTCGCGCGGGCAGGCGATGGACAGCAGTTCCTGCGCCGCCGGGCCCGAGATCGCGTAGCTGATCTCCCGATCGGAGATCTCGGTGAGGCTGTGCGACGCGGCGACATACGCATCCCGCGCCGCTTCGACGATCGCATCGCGGGCCGCCTCGGGCGCGCAGATCAGCCATTCGTCCGGCCCGAGGCAGAGCGCCTTGCGACCCTGCGCTTCGGCGATCTGGCCGATCCGTCCGGGCAGGTCGAGCCCGAGCGCCTGTCCCAGAACGGGCGCGTTCGTGGGCCGGACCCGCAGGGAAAACCGTGCCTCGGGGGCCAGTTCTTCGATCCGCAACCGGGCCCCGGCCTCCGAGGTCACGGGAAAATCATGCGTCTGATCTGTCATCATGCGCCCCTCCTCAGAGCTTCAGCCGGCTGCCATCGGGGTCGTAGAAGGCGGTCGAGGTGATGCGCGCCCGGTGCGTGCCGTCCGGCATCGGAAGATAGACGTCGCGCCCCTCCATATCATGCCCACCCTCGATCAGCGCCATGGCGATGGACCGACCGAGCGTCGCGCTATGATAGGACGAGGTGACGTGACCGACCATCTTCATGGGCAGGGGCTGATCGGGATCGAGCACGATCTGCGCGCCCTCCTCGAGCTTCACACCGCCATCCTCGGTCAGAAGACCGACCAGCTGCTTGCGCCCCGGGGCCACGAGGTCAGGCCGCGCCAAGCTGCGTTTACCGACGAAATCGGGCTTTTTCTTCCCGATCGCCCAGCCGAGACCGGCGTCTTCCGGCGCCACCGTGCCGTCGGTGTCCTGTCCGACGATGATGAAGCCCTTCTCGGCGCGCAGCACATGCATCGTCTCGGTGCCGTAGGGGGTGATGTCATGCGGCCTGCCCGCTTCCATCAGCGCCTCCCACAGCGCCAGACCATGCCGCGCCGGCACGTTGATCTCGAAGCCCAGCTCGCCGGTGAAGCTCAGCCTGAACAGCCGCGCGGGGAAGCCCGCGACCCGGCACTCGGCCACCGACATGTGCGGCATCGCCTCGGCCGAGAGGTCGACGCCCTCGACCAGCCCCTCGAGCACCTTTCGGGCGTTCGGCCCGTTCAGCGCCACGGTCGCCCATTGCTCGGTGGTCGAGGTCAGCCAGACATCGAGATCGGGCCATTCGGTCTGGAGGTAGTCCTCCATCATGTTCAGCACGCGCGGCGCGCCGCCCGTCGTGGTGGTGACATGAAACAGCTCGTCCGAGAGTCGCCCGATCACGCCGTCGTCGCGGATATAGCCGTCCTCGCCCAGCAGCACGCCGTAGCGGCAGCGGCCCGGCGCCAGCTTGGTCCAGGGGTTGGTGTACATCCGGTTCATGAACTCGACCGCGTCCGGCCCCGCGACCTCGATCTTGCCCAGCGTCGAGGCGTCGAAGATGCCGACCGAGGCGCGCGTCGCGCGGCATTCTCGCGCCACTGCCGCCTCCATGTCCTCGCCGCCTTTGGGGAAGTACCAGGCGCGACGCCACAGCGAGACCGGCTCGAACACCGCGCCATTCGCTTCGGCCCAAGGATCGATCGGGGTGCGCCGCGTCACTTCGAAGGTGGCGCCCCGGTGATAGCCCGCGAAGGCGCCGAAGGTCGTTGGCGTATAGGGCGGGCGGAAGGTCGTCAGGCCGACCTCGGGCGGCGCCTTGCCCACCGCGTCGGCGGCGATCATCAGCCCGTTGATGTTCGACATCTTGCCCTGATCGGTCGCCATGCCGTTGGTGGTGTAGCGCTTGACGTGCTCGATCGAGCGCATCCCCTCGCGCACCGCGAGGCGGATGTCCTTGGCGGTCACATCGTTCTGGAAGTCGATGAAGGCGCGCACGCGCGACGATCTGCGATCGGTCGGCAGCTCCCTGTGGCTCTCGCCCGTGCCGGGGCGGTCATGCGCCACGGAAAGGGGCGCGGCCTTGGCCTCATTTCCGAGCGCCCGCGCCGCGTCGGCACCGGCCTTGGCCCCGTCGGTCAGCGCCGCCTCGAAGCCCCAGAGTCCGCGCCCGGCGCCGGCGATGTGGCAATTCTCGGTCATCCGGCCGGGCAGGAAGGTGTTGCTCTCCGCGTCCCACTGCAGGCTGCCCTTGGTGTGCGAGAACAGGTGCAGCGATGGGGTCCAGCCGCCCGACATCAGCAGGCAGTCGCAATGGATCATCCGCGGCTCGCCGACGCGGCCGCCCTGCACCGGGTTCACCGTGACCGACGCCACCCGCAGCCGTCCGCGCGTGCCGGTGACGGTGTGCCCGGCGAGCAGCTCGATCCCCCGCACCCGCGCCTCGGCGCGCAGCGTCTCGGGCGGGGCCGCGCGGGTTTCGACGATGGCGACGATCCGGGTTCCGGCGGCGGCGAGATCGAAGGCCGCGTGATAGGCGCTGTCATGCGAGGTGACGATCACCGCCCGCGTGCCCACCTTCACGCCGTAGCGGTGCAGGTAGGTCTGCGCCGCGCCCGCCAGCATCACGCCGGGCCGGTCGTTGCCGTGGAAGACCAGCGGCTTCTCCAGCGCGCCCTGCGCCAGAACCACCCGCGTCGCCCGCACCCGCCACATCCGCTCGCGCGGGGCGTTGTCGGCGATCTCGTCGAGATGATCGGTGAGCTTCTGGCACAGGCCGATCATGTTCTGGTGGTAGTAGCCGATCGCCGTGGTCCGGGTCATCAGCCGCACGCCGAGGGATGCGAGTTCGGCCAGCGTCGCGTCGAGCCAGTCCCAGGCCGGCCGACCGTCGATCTCCACGCCCGGATCGGAGAGGAGCGCCCCGCCCATCTCCGCATTCTCGTCGACCAGCGTCACCCGCACCCCGGCGCGCGCCGCCTCGAGCGCTGCCATCAGCCCCGAGGGCCCCGCCCCCACCACCAGCAGGTCGGCATGCAGGTAGCGCGAGGCGTAGGTATCGGGATCGACCTCCGAGGGCGCGCGGCCAAGGCCCGCGGCGCGGCGGATCACCGGCTCGTAGAGCTTGTCCCAGAAGCTGCGCGGCCACATGAAGGTCTTGTAGTAGAACCCCGCCGGAAACAGCGGATACAGCGCGTCGTTCACAGCGCCGAAATCGAAGGACAGCGCGCCGAGCCGGTTCTGGCTTTCGCAGATCAGCCCCTCGCGCAGCTCCTGCACGGTGGCGCGGGTGTTCGGCTCGAACCGCCCCGGCCCGCGCGAGGTGCCGATCAGCGCGTTGGGCTCGGCCGAATCCGCCGTCACCGGGCCGCGCGGCCGGTGATACTTGAACGAGCGGCCCATCAGGTGGACGCCATGGGCGAGCAGCGCCGAGGCGACGGTGTCGCCGCGCAGGCCGGTATATTCGCGATTGTCGAAGGCGAAGCGCACGGTCTTGGCGTGATCGACCCGGCCCTTGCCGGGAATGCGGAACTGGCTCACTGCGCGGCCTCCAGCGATGCGAGATCGGGGCGCGGCTCGCCCGCCTTGTAGGTCAGAAGAAATCGGTCGCTCACCGTGTCGCGCACCGCGTTGAAGAAGCGCGCGCAGCCATGCACGTGGCGCCAGCGCTCGAAATGCGGCCCCTTGGGGTTGGAGCGGATGAACAGGAAGTCGCGCCATTCCTCGTCGGACATGGTCGAGGGATCCTCGGGCCGGGCGATATGCGCCTCGCCCGCATAGGCGAACTCCAGCTCCGGCAGGGTCTCGTCGCAATAGGGGCAATGGATCAGCAGCATGGGTCTACCTCAGTGCGCGACGGCGGCGGCGGCCGCCTCGTCGATCAGCCGCCCCGTGCGGAAGCGGTCCAGCGTGAAGGGGGCGTTGATCGGGTGCGGCTCGCCGGTGGCGACGGTATGGGCCAGCGTGTGCGCCGCCCCCGGCGTCGCCTTGAAGCCACCGGTGCCCCAGCCGCAATTGACGAAGAGGTTCTTGACCGGCGTCTTGCCGATGATCGCCGAGCGGTCCGGCGTCACGTCGACGATGCCGCCCCATTTCCGGAGCATCCGCATCCGGTTGAAGATCGGGAAGATCTCGCAGATCGCCGCCACCGTGTGCTCGATCAGCGGCAGCCCGCCGCGCTGTGAATAGCTGGTGTACTGGTCGGTGCCCGAGCCGATCACCAGCTCGCCCTTGTCGGACTGGCTGATATAGGCGTGCACCGTGTTCGACATCACCACGCAGGGGAAGACCGGCTTCACCGGCTCGGAGACCAGCGCCTGCAACGGGAAGCTCTCCAGCGGCATCCGCACCCCGGCGCTCTCCATCACGACCGATGTGTGCCCGGCCGCCGAGACCGCGACCTTCTTGGCGCCGATGAAGCCCTTGGCGGTGTCGACGCCGGTCACGGCGCCGTCCGGGCCGCGCCGGATCGCGATGACCGGGCAGTTCTGGATGATGTCGACGCCGCGCGCCGCCGCCGCCCGCGCATAGCCCCAGGCCACCGCGTCGTGCCGCGCGGTTCCGGCGCGCATCTGCAGCGCCGCGCCCATCACCGGGTAACGCGCATCGGGCGAGATGTTGAGCGGCGGGCAGAACGCCTTGGCTTCCTCGGCCGAGAGCCAGCGGTTGTCGACACCGTTCAGCCGGTTGGAATGGACGTGGCGCTGGAAGGACTGCACGTCGTGCACGTTATGGGCCAGCATCATCACGCCGCGCCGCGAGAACATGACGTTGTAGTTCAGCTCCTGGCTCAGCCCGTCCCAGAGATCGAGCGCGTGGTCATAGAGCTTCGCGCTCTCGTCATAGAGGTAGTTCGAGCGGATGATCGTGGTGTTGCGCCCGGTGTTGCCGCCGCCGAGCCAGCCCTTGTCGATCACCGCGACATTGGTGATGCCGTGCTCCTTGGCGAGGTAGTAGGCCGCGCCGAGCCCGTGCCCGCCCGCACCGACGATGATCACGTCGTATTCCTTCTTGGGCTGCGCATCGGGCCATTGCTCGCGCCAGCGGGTGTGACCGGTGAGCGCGTTCTTCACGACGGCGAAGGCGGAATAGCGGGGCATGGCGCGGTCCTCGGCACGGGGCGGGGCAGTGGGGCTATCCACCTCCTTGGCACGAAACGCGCGAGCGGGACTGGATGGATGCGGCATTTCGACGTTATGTTTGCGACATGAACGACGCCTCCCTTCCGCTTTCCCGCCCCAGGCTGCGCGTCGGCTTTCTCCTCGCGCGGCGCTTCACGCTCTCGGCCTTCGCCAATTTCGTCGACGTGCTGCGGCTTGCCGCCGATGAGGGCGACCGGTCGCGGCCGATCCTGTGCAGCTGGCGGGTGATCGCCGAGGACCCGGCCCCGGTGCGGTCGAGCTGCGGCGTCACAGTCGGTCCGGAGGAACGGCTCGGCGATCCGGGCCGCTTCGACTACATCGTGGTGATCGGCGGGCTGATCGAAGAAGGCGGGCTGCCCCCGGCGGAAATCGACTTCCTGCGCCGCGCCGCCGCGAGCAAGGTGCCGCTGATCGGCGTCTGCACCGGCGCTTTCATCCTGCACCGCGCGGGGCTGATGCAGGGCTACCGCTGCTGCGTGAGCTGGTTCCACCACGACGACTTCCTGGAGCAGTTCGACGGGTTGGTCCCGGTTTCGGACCGGGTCTTCGTCGAGGATCGCGACCGGCTGACCTGCTCGGGCGGCGCCAGCTCGGCGCATCTGGCCGCGCATCTCGTCGACCGGCATATCGGCCGGGCGGCGGCGCGCAAAAGCCTGCACATCATGATCATCGACGAGGCAATGGCCGCCGATGATCCGCAGCCGGGCCTGCCGCTCGACCTCAAGACGCGCGACCCGCTGGTGCGGCGCGCGCTCCTGCACATGCAGCAGAACCTCGACGCCGCCCCCGGCGTGGGCGACATCGCCGCGCGGCTCGGCGTCAGCCGTCGCAAGCTCGAGCGGCACATGCGCGAGGCGCTCGGGCTGAGCCCGGCGGCGGCGTTCCTCAAGGTCCGCCTGGCCCATGCGCGTTTTCTGCTCGCCCGCCCCGATCACAGCGTCACCCGCATCGCCGCCGAGGCCGGGTTCTGCGACGTGTCGCACCTGATCCGGGTGTTCCGGCAGCACGAGGGCATGACGCCGGAGGCCTGGCGGCAGGCGAACGCCGCACAGCGCCTGCAGGTGTGACGGCGGGCCTGGGTCAGGCGGCCCTGGCCTTGCCCTTCACGATCAGATGCTCGGGCCCGTAGGGGAAGCCGGTGATGTTGCGGTTGCCCCCCTCCTCGATCACGAGGATGTCGTGCTCACGGTAGCCGCCGGCGCCGGGCATGCCTTCGGGAATGGTGATCATCGGCTCCATCGACACGACCATCCCCGGCTCCAGCACCGTCTCGCAATCCTCGCGTAGCTCCAGCCCCGCCTCGCGGCCGTAGTAATGGCACAGCACGCCGAAGCTATGGCCGTAGCCGAAGCTGCGATACTGCAGCAGGTCCTCCTCGGCATAGATCTCATTGAGCTCGCGGGCGATCTCCGAGCACTTCTTGCCCGGCACCAGCAGCGCCTTGCCGCGATCATGGACCTTGCAGTTGATCTCCCACAGGCGGAGATGCGCGTCGCTGGCCTCCTCGGCGAAGAGCGTGCGCTCGAGCGCGACGTAGTAGCCCGCGACCATCGGAAAGCAGTTGAGCGACAGGATGTCGCCGCGTTCGATCCTGCGGCTGGTGACCGGGTTGTGCGCGCCGTCGGTATTGATGCCCGACTGGAACCAGGTCCACGTGTCGAGCAGCTCCGCTTCGGGCCAGTTCCTTGCGATCTCGCGGACCATCGTGGCGGTCGAATGCAGCGCCACCTCGTGTTCGGGCACGCCCACGGCGGTCGCCTCGACGCAGGCCGCGCCACCGATATCGGCGATGCGGGCCATCTCGGTGATATGCGCGATCTCCTCGGCCGACTTGATCATCCGCAGCCGCATCGCAGCCCCCGCGATGTCGACGAAGGCGACGCCCGGGAACTCGGATTCGAGCTGGCCGAGAAGCTCGATGCTGACCTGGTCGTGCTCGATGCCGATCCGCCTGGCCCTGCCGATCAGCTGCCGCACCGCATGAAAGAAATTGTCCTTCTGCCAATCGGTATAGGTGACGTTTCCGCCGAATGTCCGGCGCCATGGCTGGCCGCCGTCGATGCCCGCGCTGATCGTCGTGGCGCTGTCGTGATCGATCACGAGGCCATAGCGGCGACCGAACTGGCAGTAGAGGAAATCGGCGTAGTAGTTGATGTTGTGGTAGGAGGTGAACAGCGCCGCATCCACGCCCGCTTCGGCCATGTAGGCCCGGATCGCGTCCTGCCGGCGCTGCATCTCGGCGGCGGAAAAGCTCGGCTTCGCCTTCTCGCCAATGCCAACATAGTTCTGAAGCCGTTCACGCTGCATGATCGCACCTCCATCCGCCGGTATTGAAACTGGCCCGAGGGTCCGGCGGATGGCGCCCCTTGTCAAAAGACGATAATTCATCCTCGTATGAGTTATTCTCATGTGGAGCTTCCGGTGTCGCTTCCCCCGCTGACCGCCCTGCGCGCCTTCGAAGCGGTGGCCCGCCTCGGCAGCTTCAACGCCGCCGCAAAGGCGCTCTTCGTCACGCAATCGGCCGTCAGCCATCAGGTCAGGCATCTCGAAAGCTGGCTCGGCCGACCGCTCTTCGACCGCTCCGGGGCGCGGCCGAAGCTGCTGCCGCCAGGCGAGGCGCTGGCGCGCGATCTCGGACTGGCGCTCGGCGGCATCGAGGCCGCCTGCGCCCGGGCCCGCGCCGGGGACGAGCGCCGAGCCCTGGTGATCGCGGCGATCCCATCCGTGGCGCTCTGCTGGCTGATCCCGCGGCTTTCGTCGTTCCGCGACGCGTATCCCGAAATCCCGGTGCGGATCATCTACGCGATCCATGGCCAGGGGATCGATTTCCGGGAGGTCGACCTCGCCTTCACCTATGCGCCTGCACCGCCGGTCCTGTCCGGCGCCCGCACCGAGCCGTTCCTGCCGGGGATCAGCGTGCCGGTCTGCAACCCGGCAGTCGCCGCCGGGCTGTCGCGGGACATTGGCCCGGCCGAGGCCATGCTGCAGGCCGGTCTCCTGCACGACACCGACACCTCCGGCTGGGCTGGCTGGCTCGCCCGTGCCGG
This sequence comes from Limimaricola variabilis, assembly GCF_014195545.1. Lineage (GTDB taxonomy): Bacteria > Pseudomonadota > Alphaproteobacteria > Rhodobacterales > Rhodobacteraceae > Limimaricola > Limimaricola variabilis. The sequence continues at coordinate 45,568 of NZ_JACIBX010000004.1, forward strand.
GCTGGAAACGGGGACGCCGCTCGACGGCCCGGTGTTCGAGGATTTCAACCTCCTGCGCGTGGCGGCGCTGGCCGGACAAGGCATCGCGCTCTGCCCCGCCGCCATGATCCGCGACGACCTGAAGCACGATCGCCTGGTCCAGCTGTCGGAGCAGACCGCCCGCGACGGCTACGGCTATTACCTCCACGTCGCCGAGGCCGCCGACCCGGCCATGGGTCCGGCACGAGACGTGTTTCGCGATTGGGCCCTCGCGATGCGCGACGCGGATAAAGCGTGAAGGATTACAGCACTTAGAGGGTCGAACCTGACGCAGTCGCTCAACTACGACGGCTCATCCTGCCTGCCTCAGCGGCTGATCCGAAGACGACCGCTCAGGCGCCGGTTTTCTCACGTTTGTTTTCACCTTGCCCACGACCCGCCCCTGTAGGACGTCGCAACATGGCAAACTGTCCGCTCTGGCGCTTTGATATGGGCGCCCATACCGCATTAAGGTCAGGGCCATGACCGCAGGGAGGCCGCAAGAATGGAGACCGAACCCTTGACGCCGCGCCGCCGGGGACGACCGCGCGGGAGCATCAAGGATACCAAGCCCGCACCGGTCAAATCCCTCGATCGGGCCATCGACGTGCTGGAGAGGGTCGGGGCCGGGGGCACGTCGCTGTCGCAGCTCGCCGCCGATCTCGATGAATCCCCCGCGACGCTCTACCGGGTCCTGCTGACGCTGGAGGCCCGCCAGCTCGTGGAGTTCGAAGAGGATGGGCAGATCTGGCATGTCGGCCCCGGCGCGTTTCGCCTCGGCTCGACCTTCCTGCGCCGCACCAACCTCGTCGACCGCGCCAGACCGATCCTGCGCCGCCTGATGGAAACCACCGGCGAGACCGCCAATCTCGGGGTCGAGCGCGACGGCCGTGTGCTGTTTCTCAACCAGGTCGAGACCCACGCCCATATCCGCGCCTTCTTCCCGCCGGGGACCGTCTCGGCGATGCACGCCTCCGGGATCGGCAAAGCCTTGCTCGCCGCCTTCGAAGCCGCGCGGCGCGACCGCATCCTCGACGCCTACCCGCTCGAGCGGTTCACCCCGCGCAGCCTCACCGAGCGCGCCGCGCTGCTCGAGGATCTCGAACGATGCGCCGCGCGCGGCTACGCCGTCGACGATCAGGAACGCAACGAGGGCATGCGCTGTCTCGCCGCCGCGGTGCACGACGCCCAAGGCGAGGCGGTGGCCGGAGTGTCCGTATCCGGCCCCGTGGCGCGGCTCGCCGATACCGACCTGCCGCGGCTCACCGAGGCGGTGCGCGATGCGGCGCGGCAGCTGACGACGGCGATCGGGGGCGTCGCGCCGAAAGGGTGACCCGCCGCCCGGCAGCGGCGGGGACCCGGCTCATTCCGCCGCGATGTGGTCGGCGGCGGCGGCATCGGCGAGCAGCGCGGTGGCGCGGGTGCCATCCATCGGGCGGCCCAGGAAGAAGCCCTGCGCCACGTCGCAGCCCAGCTCCATCAGCCGGGTGATCTGTTCGGAGCTTTCGACCCCTTCGCCGACCGCGCCGACCGACAGCTCGCGCGCCATGTTGGTCACCGCCTGCGCCACCGCCCAGGCCTTGTGATCCTCCTGCGCCACATTGACGAAGCTGCGGTCGATCTTGATCTGGTCGAGCTCGAAATCGCGCAGATGGGTGAAGGAGGAGTAGCCGGTGCCGAAATCGTCCATCGCGATCTTCACCCCCATCGCCCGCAGCGCGATCAGGTTGCGCGCGAGATGCGCGCCGTCGCGCACCAGCGCTGTCTCGGTCAGCTCGAGCGTCAGGCGCTGCGGCGCGAGATCATGCGCGGCCAGCGCCCGGCGCACCACCTCGACGATCGAGGGCAGCCGCATCTGCATCGGCGAGACGTTGACCGCGACATGCACCTCTTCGGGCCATTCGGCGAGCTGGCGGCAGGCCTCCTCGATCACCCATTCGCCGATCTGAACGATCATGCCGTTCTCCTCGCTCAGCGGGATGAACTCGGCCGGGGAGACCAGCCCGCGCAGCGGGTGGTCCCAGCGGATCAGCGCCTCGAAGCCGAGGATCGCGCGGTCGGAGAGCCGGCAGATCGGCTGGTAGTCGAGCCGGAACTCGCCGCATTTCAGCGCCTGTGTGAGGTCGCTCTCCATCTGCCGCCGGGCCAGCGCCTTCTCCATCATCCCGTCCTCGTAGAACTGGATCCGGTTGCGGCCGAGGCTCTTGGCCCGGTAGAGGCCGAGATCGGCGCGCTGCAGCGCCTCGGAGGTGTTGGTGGCGCCGTCGATCAGGCTGGCACCGATGCTGCAGCCGATGCTGATCTTGTGGCCGTCGACGTCGAAGGGCCGGCTCAGGCTCTCGATGATGGCGCGGCCGATCTCGGTCGCCTCGACCTCGCCGGCGCCATCGAGCACCACCACCATCTCGTCGCCGCCGAGGCGGAACACCGTGGCGCCCTTGCCGGCTGCGTCGAGCAGCCGCCGCGCCACCTGCACCAGGAGCCCGTCGCCGACCGGATGGCCCAGCGTGTCGTTGACCACCTTGAAGTGATCCAGATCGAGCATCAGCAGCGCGCGCGGCGTGGTGTCCTCCATGATCGCGGCCATGTGGTCGCGGAAGCTGCGGCGGTTGGGCAGGCCGGTCAGCGCGTCGTGGAAGGCCATATGCGCGATCTTAGCCTGGGCGGCGCGGTGCTCGGTGAAATCGTCGAAGGTCAGCACCACCTCGCCGGTGGGCACGCCGCGGCTGGAGATGCACAGCACCCGGCCATTGGCGAACTCCTCCTCGCTGCGCAGCATCTCGGTGCCGCGCATCCGCTCCAGATGGGTGTCGACGATCGCCGAAAAGCGGGCCTGCTCCCAGGCGCGGCCCGCCTCGATGACCTCGACCAGCCGCTCGATCCGATCGCCTGCGACGACCGAGCCTTCGGCAATGCCGAACAGCTCGTAGCAACGGTGGTTGATCGCGGTGATCGACCGCTTTTCGTCGACCATCACCAAGGCGTTCGACATGTTCTGCAGCGCCGCGACGAAGGACGCCTCCTTGCGGGCGACCTCCTGACGGGCACTGCTGAGCCGACGGCGATGCACCATCGCGGTGATCGCGGCGTAGCACAGCGCCAGCGTGGTCAACGCGGTGAAGCTCGACAGCAGCTGCCGGTCGATCCCCTCGCCCGCCGCGCCGCCGATGATCTGCAGCCCCATGCCCGATATCGCGGTGAAATGCAGCGTGCAGACCCCGAGCACGAGGCCGGTGCCGCGCGCCCAGCGGGCGGCGAGGCCCATGCCGCTGACCGCCATCGCGGGCGCGAAGAAGGCCATGCCGAACAGCATCGCCAGCACCGTGCTGCCGATCTCATGGTGCATCGGGTTGTGCATCGCCGCCATGCCGGTGAAGTGCATCGCCCCCACCCCGGCACCGGCCACCGCGCCCAGGCCTGCGCGGGCCCAACGCGCGCGCTGCAGCGAGGCCAGCGCCAGCGGGACGCCGACCCCGATCACCCCGACCAGCGCCGACAGCGCCGTGATGGTCGGATCATAGCCCACCGCCGCGGCGGGGCGGTAACCGATCATCGCGATGAAATGGGTGGTCCAGACCCCGCCCCCGGCGACCAGCGCGATCCAGAGCAGCGGCACGAGGCGTCGACGCCCCTGATTCAAGCTCACTTGGCGCATCAACAGCACCAGGGTCAGGGCCATCCCCCCGCAGACCACCGCCGCCATCGCGACAAAGAGCGGGTGGGTCTGCACAAGACCCTGAAGAATCGTCGAAAACATGCCGTAGGCCCCCAGATCAATTGGGCCGACGCTGCCCGCCGACTAAGACCGAAACATGGCCAAAGCGGCATGATCATGGGTATTTTTCCGGGAGATGCCGCGGCGTCACTACCGCCGCGTCCCGGATCGCGCCACAATCAGCGCAGTTCGCGGAAGCCGTGATGCCCGCCGGCGCCGCCACGCATCTGGCTGGCCATCACGCCGCGCAGCGCGGCGAGATCCTCTGCACCCAGTGGTTGCAGGAACTCGACCCCGACATAATGCTCGTTCGACCAGACGACCCGCGCCTTGATACGGCGATAAAGATGGCACAGCGTCACATGGGTGTCGTTCGTCAGTGCCGCGATTCCACGCAGCCGCGCGCCGGTGGGGCTGATGTCGACAAGCCGGGCCCGGTGCTGCGTTCCCTCATGCTCGACCCCGAGCTCGCTGTTGGCCGGATAGCGAGGCGCGCGGTAACGCATGATCAAGTCCAATCTATTCAAAGGCTTCGGTCAATCCTACCGCATCAAGCCGGGAGGGGCCAGCTATCCAAGGGTCGATAATGGAGATGCCTGCCGATTGGGACTTTTCCGCAAGGGCTGATCAGGCGTCACGCGGCGCTGCGCATTTTAAGGGCTCCGCGTGGATCAGCGACGATTTTCGCTTGTGCTGAAGGCCGCAGGGATCGACATTAACTCCCGTATTACGAGTGTCAAAGTCAGGTTCAGACAGTGCTTACAGACCAGCCACGAATCGCCGTCGTCATCTGTTCCCTCGGGCGCCCCGAGATCGTCCGCAGCCTGCTGCCGCATCTGCTGGCGCAGACCTCGCCGCCCCGGGAGATCGTCTTTGCCGTGACCGGCCCGGCGGACCTACCCGCCGATATCGACTGGGCCGGCTTTCCGGTGCCGGTGCGCGTCATCACCTCGCCCAAGGGGCTCTGCGTTCAGCGCAATCGCGGCCTCGACGCGGCCGTGGACGAGAACGACATCATCGTGTTCTTCGATGACGACTTCGTGCCGAGCCGCTTCGCGCTCGAACGCATCGCCCGGGCCTTTGCCCTGTTTCCAAAGGTCTCCGGCCTCACCGGGCGGGTGCTGGCCGACGGCGTCTGCAGCGGTGGCATCGAGGCGGAGGCGGCGGCGCGGATGGTCGCGGACTGGGATGCGGACCAGACCGATCCGGGCGCCGATCCGAAGATCCTCGCCTCGGGGCTGGTCGGGCTCTATGGCTGCAACATGGCCTTCCGGACCAGCGCGATCGGGGGGCTGCGCTTCGACGAAAGGCTGCCGCTCTACAGCTGGCTCGAAGATGTCGATTTCGCCAGCCGCGTCCCCGGCGAGAAGGTCCGCAGCGACGCGCTGGTCGGCGTGCATTGCGGCGTCAAGGCCGGGCGCGAGCGCAACGGGAGGTTGCTCGGCTACAGCCAGATCGCCAACCCCTACTACCTGTTCCGCAAGGGGTCGGTGCCCCTGGCCTTCGCGCTCAGGCTCGGGCTGCGCAACACCGCCGCCAACCATCTGCGCGCCGCCCGACCCGAGGACTGGATCGACCGGCGCGGACGGATGCGCGGCAACTGGGCCGCGATCACCGATATCCTGCGCGGCCGCTCCGCGCCCGAGCGTGTGCTGAACCAAGTCGCGCCCCCGCAGGCGGGCTGACCCCGCTCAGAATAAGATGTCGCCGTCCAGCGCGTCGTATTCCGCCCGGGAAAAGGCCTGAAGAACGATCTGTCCGCCGCCCTCGATGTCGATCAGGGTGCTGCGCCCGCTCGAGCCGAGGAAGCCGACCTCGTAGCTCGCGCCGCGCAGGTCGATCCGATCCTCGGCCGAAAAGTCGTGGATCACGTCACGCCCGTTCTCGATCACGTCGAGGACGAAGATATCGGCGTGGCGCGGACCGCTGCGGCCCATGTCGCCGCGCAGCCAGTCGTCGCCGAGGCCCAGGAGCAGCACATCCGCGCCGATATCGCCATAGAGGCGGTCATCGCCATCTCCGCCATCGAGCCGATCGTCGCCGCCGCGCCCCTTGAGCACGTCGTGCCCGGCCCCGCCGAAGACGAAATCGTCCCCCCGTCCGGCCGAGATCACGTCATCACCGGCCAAGGCGCGGATGATGTCGGCGGCCTGACTGCCGGAGAGCCGGTCGTCGGCGTCCGTGCCACGCAGCTCGGCACCGACGGGGCTCTCGCCAAAGCCTGTAACCGGTGTCGGCGACGGCGACGCGGATGACGCGGCCATCTCGTTGCCGTCGATGATGTCGCTGTTGCGGTGCAGCGCCCGCAGCTCGGCCTCGCTGCGATCCGCGTCGGCCTCGAAGAGCCGGATGTGGCGGCGGGCCACGTCGCCATCGGCATTGCCATTATCCTCGACCACGAAGTCGAGCCGGTCGCCCTTGCGCAGCATCAGCCCCCGCAGGGTAACGTCGCCCGCGCCCTCGATCACCACGCGCTGCAGCTCGACCCCGTTGAGCCGGACCGAAACCGCGATGCCGTCGGCGCTCTTGGCGCCCACCGCATAGCTCGCCGCAATGTCGACCGGGCCGTCGGCCTCGGCGACGTACCGGTCGACGGGGTTGCGGTCGTCGCGGCTGGCGCGGCTGAAATCGGCGCCGCGCAGCTCGGCCGCGTCGATCCGCAGCGGCCGGGTCCAGCGCGAACCGAGATAGGGGTTCCAGCTTTCGTCGGCGCGCTCCTGCCCGCCCATGATCTCGACCTGCTCGATGCTGCTGCCGCGGGCCGTGACCTTCTCGATATGCTGCGACCAGCCACCATCGCCGGATTGCTGCAAATCGAATTCGAGATGGCTGTCGGCGATCACGCCGCCGCCTTGGACCGCGAGGCCGCGCGCCTCGACGAAGATCGGCTCCACCCCGATCCGGTCGGGGGGCGCGATCTCCCGGCCAAAGAGGTCATGCACCACGATATCCTCGCCCGAGAGGTGGAGCGTCTGCGGCGCGCCCCAGATCACGAACTTGCCGGGGTCGAGTTCGTAGACGCGCAGCGTGCCATCTGCCTCGACGCGCCGGGCCGACCCGGTTTCGAGCATCGTCTGCAGATGCGCAAAGGTCGCGGCAGTGTCGTTGGGGGCCTGCACCCGGTCGAACAGCCCCATCTCGGGATGAGCCGAGCGATCCTCGTCATAGAGCGAATACCAGGCCGCCGAGTCGATGCCGTGGCTGGCCAGCGCGGCGGTCATCTTCACCAGATGCGCCGCCTTGGCCGCCGCGCCGCCGGCGAGGGCCGACTGGCCGAACTCGGTCACCAGCAGCGCCGGGCGCTGGTCCGCCGGCAGCCGGTCGAGCACGGCGTCGAGCGCGTCGAGCGCCTCGCTCGCGGCCTCGGCGCTCAGCCCGTAGGGGTGAAAGCTCAGCGCGTCCATATGCGCAAAGGCACCGGCATCGGCGAGGTGCTGCACGAAGCCGGTCGGCACGGAATGCAGCCCGGCGCCGATGATCTGAACCTCGGGATGGCTCTCCCCGACCTTGTCGGACACCGCCTGCAGGAGCCGCGTCAGCAGCGCCGCCTTGTCGGCGAGGCTGCCGGACGCGGCCTCGCCCGAGACGAACTGCGTCGACAGGCTGTTGAACTCGTTGCCGATCTCGATCCGGCCCAGCCCCGGGAACCGGTCCAGCACCGCGACCACGAAATCCGCAAAACCGTCGATCGCCGCCGCGTCGGAGGCCCATTTGCCGCCTTGGTAGTTCAGGTTGCCCTGCGGCAGCAGCGTCAGGATCGGGTCGCCGCCGGAGGCCAGCACCTCGTCGAGGTAGCGGCTGCGCGGATCGCTGAAATCATAGCTGCCGGGCGTCGCCTCGACCCGGTGCCAGTTGAGCCCGTCGCGGATGAAATCGGCCCCGATCATGGCGAGATCCGAGCCCGGCGTGTCGTCGTACCGGCCGCCCTGCCCGTACCGTGTGGCCACACCGAGGGTGAATTGAGATCCGCTCTGAAAGGTCATGCCTGCTCCGCCAAGTCGTGAACAGTGGCGGTTGTCCGGGCGGATTGTGGCAAGAATGAGATGGATCATGGCCCCTCGGCGGGTGCCCGCCGGGGGTTTGAATCGCCTTCAGAGCAGTTCGGACCGCCGCAGCAGCAAAGCCGCGAGCGCGATCAATGCGTTCGCCGCCATATGGGCGAGGATCGCATCCCCCAGCGCGCCGCGCCGCCGGGCCAGCGCCGCGAAGACCAGCCCGGCAAGCGCAGCGGCGATCCAGCGGTCGTGCAGCGCCGCGAAACACGCGGTGCTGACCGCGAGGCCGAACCAGAGCCGCGCCGGGGCTGCGCCCGGCGGCGCGATCCGGCCCAGAAGGTAGCCGCGAAAGAACAGCTCCTCGACCACTGGCACGAGCACCGCCATTCCGACCAACCGGAAGACGAGCCACGCCCCGCCGACCAGCGCCGGAGTCGCGCCTTCGGGCGGCGGCGCGGCGGTGACGATCCAGGCCGCCCCGACCGCAAGCCCGGCGGCGAGCGCGACCGGGTCCAGCCCGATCCGGTGCCCGCGCAGCCCGGGCCAGACGAAGGCCAGCGCCACGGCCATCGCCAGCGCCCGGAGCGGGTAGGCCACCGCCGGCTCGGCGAAGAAGGCGGAGACCAGCAACCCGCTGGCCATGAAGGCGGCGAAGGGCAGCAGCTGCGCCACCTCCGGGTCCTGCCGGAACGGCAGCGGCGCGCCCCGGCGCGGCGCGGCCAGCGGCACCGCCCGACGGCGCAGCCCCGGCAGCGCATGCGCGGCCAGCATCATCGCGCAGGCCAGCAGCACGAAGCTCAGCCAGCCGGCATTCGAATGGAACGCCCCCACGGCGAGATCGGGCGACGCTTCGGCGCCGAGCACCATCAGCACCGCGATCCGCAGGATGTTGAAGCCGAAGCTGACCACGAGGCCGAGCGGGAACAGCCAGAAGACGCGCGGAAAGCGCAGCTCGCGGCGAAAGATCACCATGTAGATCGCGAGAAAGACCGAGATCAGCGCGAAACCCTCGATGCCCGAGCAGCGCTTGCCGACCTCGACCACGAAGCCGTCGATGCCGATGATGCGCTCATGCGGGAACAGCAGCACGTCGTAGCCGAGCCCGCCGAGCAGCGCCGTCACCGCGTCGAAGGTCAGGCCCGACAGCAGTTCGAGCCGCCAAAGCGGCTGCAGAAGGTCCGACAGTTCCGGCAGCAGAGCGCCCAAGGCCAACGCGGGCAGGATCGCCGCCCATCGGCCGTGCAGCGCCCGGCGCCAAACACCCGCCGGGGCGATGAGGCCCAGCAGCCCAGCCGCCGCAAGTCCGGCCCCGCCAACCCATGACAGCAGCGCCGCGCCGAAGGCGACCGGGCCGGCGCCCTCGGACAGGAATCCCCATGGCAGCAGCGCCACCAGCACACCGGCCGCATGCAGCGCCAGCGGTCGCCGCCAGCCCTGCCCGGATCGCGCCGGGAGCCGCAGCGCCAGCGCGAGCAGGCCGATCACCAGCGCCATGCCGCTGGCGCGCGGCACGATCCGCGACAGCCCCTCGCACAGCGCCGCGGGCGCGCTGTCCCGACAGGTGAAGGCGAAGCCGTGCTTGTAGAGCAGGCTGGCGAGGATGAAATCCGCCAGCACGAGGCCGCACAGCAGCGGCACGCGGCCGATCGGCCCGTGGCGCGGCAACCTAGTCGCCCGGATGAGCATGGGTCTCTCCTGTCGTCATCGGGGAAGGAGGGGCCGCGCCCGACCCGCTCGGGGCGGGGCGCGGCCGGTTGCGCTCAGGCGGCGCGGCGGTGCCGTTCCCAGACGATCAGCACGATCGCCGCCAGCGCCGCGAGGGCAGCGCCGCCCTGCAGCGCGTCGATCTCGGGCACCCGGGTGATATCGCAACTCGGCAGGGTCGGGTTGGTGGCGCAGACCGAGGCGAGAGCCTGGCCCGGCAGGGCCGCCGCGGCCCCCAGCGTCGACAGGGTGGTGAGGAGGTGTTTGCGCATGTGATCGCTCCTTGCATGCAGCGGTCGGGGGCCGCCTTGGTCCGGCGGATGCGGGGCGCATCCGCGCGCGCGGGCGGGGTCCCCGATGCCCCCCGCCCGTGGCCTGCGGCGCGGGCGCCGCCGGCCGCTGCCGTCACAGGATCAGGCAATCCTGCTCGAGCATTTCGAAAGCCAGGCCGACGACGAAGGGCTGGTGGTTGCCGTCGCTCTCGGCCGCGGCCGTCGGCTGCAGGATCAGGCCGACCAGATCGTCCGCCCCCGCCTCGAAGCCGTCGCCCTGGGCCAGCGCCATGTCGTAGATCTTGCGGGCGTTGGCGGTCTTGCCGAAGGCGGGAAAGACTTCGTTGACGAAGACGAAATCGTCGAGCAGCCCCCAGATCGCGCCCTGGATCTCGGCCTGGGTAAAGGTGCCGCCGCTGACGTTGGACATCGCGGTGAAGTCCTGGTTGAGGATCCAGTTCACCTCGTCGAGATGCTCGGGCCGCTGCACCGTTCCGGCCGGGATGCTGTCGGCATCGGCGAGATACATCTCGAAGGCGATAGTCTGGCCGATGTCGAACGGCTCATGGGCCGCCGCGCAATAGGCCGCGTCGATGGTCAGCCCGTCGAGGCGCGCGTCGCCGGTGCCGGTGATCGTCAGGTCGTAGAAGGCCGACCCGGCGGTATCGAGCGTCACCTTGAACAGCCCGCCCTGCGGCAGGCTCGCCTCGATGGTGTCGAGCGTGTTGAGCGCGCCGTGCAGTGTGACGTCGACCCGCGCGGTGTCGAAGCCGCCGGCGCCGTTCGAGATCTCGTAGACGAAGCTGTCGACCGCGGTGCTGCCGATCAGCAGATCGCCCGCCGCGACGCTGGCGCCGTCGACATCATAGGTGCCGGTGGCGCTGTCATAGCGCAGCGTGCCGTCTTGGGTGAGGGTCACCACCGCGCCGCTGTCGAGCGTGACGCTGTCGCCCGTGGCCAGCGCGACGCCCGCGACCCGCACCACGCCAGCCGCGCCGATGTCGTTGGCCAGCACGTCGAGCGTCACGCTCTCGGTGGCGCAGAGCGCGCCCGCATCGTCCTGCGCGTCCGCGATCCCGCCGGCCATGCCCGCGAGCTTGAGCGAATCCTCGCGGCTGCCCTCCGGTCCGACCGAAGTGAGCCGGACGCCGAACCGCATCTGCGCGATCAGTTCGAGCGACAGGTCCCCGGCCGAGGAAGACAGGGTGAAGCCGGTCTGGTCGATGTCATCCTTGCCGATGCCCGGCGTGCCGAAGGCGATGCCGGCGTCGAAGCCGTTGCCCTTCTTGGTCAGGGCGCCGTTCATGTTGGCGCCGTTGCCGAGATCGGTGACGGCGTCGCGGGCGAAGCGGCTGGTGGTGACGTCGGCGCCGCTCACCGAGAGGCCGCCGAGCAGGGCGCTGTCGGCGACGTCGAAGAACAACCCGCGCAGATCGGCCTGCGCGCCGCTCTCGTCGAGCGTGACGTCGAAGCGCAGCGATACGATCCCGGTCAGCGGATCGGTGATCTCCTCGACCCGGATGATCGTGCCGACATCACCGGGGATGGTGAAAACTAGTGAACGTCCCATTGGCGGCTCCAGAACTGGTAAAATGACAGGGCCGGGCCGCGGGCCGAGGGCGACCCGCCGCGCATCGCCGGGGCGGCCGAAGGGATAGGCCGCCGGGTTTCAGGATTGTCGCGTACGCCCGCGAACGGGTCCGCCACGGGGGCGGGCCGTCGGATGGCGCTATGATACCGGTCGTCTCCCTCGCAAACTCACACCCCACCTGCCCCGGGTTGTGCCTCGCTCGGCGCGGCCTTCTCTCCGGGGGATCTCCAAACAACGGACCGGATGAAGGAAGGGACAGAACACTCGTTAAACACGTCCCGCGACACGAAAAAATGTGGCGGAAACAAGGCGACTATGGCCGGGCCATTTTCGCCCTGTCAATTGGCTGTATGGCTCGTCCGCGCCGCGCCGCGTTGCCGGTACTCGGACGTGGCAGATCGGTCGATGAGCGAGCCATCCACATCGGCCCCTACCCTTCGATCATCGCGTCGAGGCGCGGCATCAGCATGCTCAGCAGCGCCTCGGCACCATGGCCGTTGAGGTGGTTGTCGTCGAAATAGAGCGGCCGGTCGCCGCGCAGCGCCGGGCAGCGGCCATCGGCGCAGAGCGCGCGGCGCGGGCGCAGCACCTCGACCCCGGGCAGCGCCTCGAGCGGCTCGACCGTGTCGATCGCCATCGCGCAGCGCCCGCGCGTTGAGATGGCGCGGGATGTCCCACGGCATCGTCGGGATCTGCGACACCAGCAGCACCGACTTGCCCGCCGCCGCATAGGCCGCGATCTCGCGCCGCAGGGCGGTCCCGATCGCCGCGACCCGCGCCGCCGGCATCGGCCCGTAATCCTCGCCGTAACAGAGGTCGCCGCAGCCGAGGTAGCGGGACCAGTTGGCGGAGATGACCACGATCTCGATCTCGGGCGAGGCGATGATGTGCTCGCGCGCCTGCACCACGAACTCGGCGCAACCGCGCGCATCCTCGGGCAGCGCGACCGGCAGGCAGGCGTTCCACAAGAAGGCCTGCACCGCGAAGCCCTCCTCACCGGCCCGCTCGCTGGCGCGCCAGAACAGCTCCTTGCCATGGCTGTCGCCGATGAAGGCGACGGTCGGCCCGGCCGTCTCGCCAAAGACGCAGTAGCCGTCGAAGCTCTCCGGCAGGCTGTTGCCGCAGCTGTCGCGATAGGGGCTGACATCGGTCTGGGCGCTCGCCAGCAGCAACCGCGTCTCGTCGAGCCGGCCCGGCAGGCCGCCTTGCAGATGCACCGCCATCCCGGCGGCGATCATCGCCGCGAGGCCGGCGCCGCCGAAACCGAAGACCGCGCCGCGCCCGATCCGGGCCCGGTCGCGGAACGGCGCCTCGATCACCGCCCAACTCGCCCAGGCGATCAGCAGCGTCGCGGCGATCATCGCGCCCCAGCCCCAGCCGGGCAGGTCGCCGACCAGCAACCGGGTGAAGACGAAGAGCGGTTGGTGCCACAGATAGGCGCTGTAGCTGACCAGCCCGACCCCGACCATCGCGCGCAGCGTCAGCAGGCGGTAGGCCAGCGTGCCGGGCGCCGCGAAGGCGATGATCGCGCAAGCGCCGAGCACCGGCAGCAGCGTCGGCAGGCCCGGGTTCGGCGTGGTGTCGTCCCACAGGAGATAGGCCGCGAGGATCGCCACGAGACCAGCCATCGACAGCGCGTCGAGCAGCCATGCCGGGCGCCGCGACCGCCACTCCGCCGCCCCGCCCCAACAGGCCAGCATCGCCCCGGCGAGCAGCTCCCAGCCCCGGCCCAGCGGCATGAAGAAGTTGCTGTCGGGCGCGACGCCGGTGCCGTGCAGCGCCCAGCCGAAGCTCGCGAGCGCGAGCGCCGCGAGGATCATCGCGACCCGCCCCGGCGCCAGCCAGGCCAGCCCGCCAGCAGCAGCGGGAACACCAGGTAGAACTGTTCCTCGACGCTGAGCGACCAGGTGTGCAGCAGCGGCTTGAAGTCGCCGGCGCGCAGGAAATAGCCGTTCTCGGACGCAAAGAAGACGTTGGACAGGAACGATCCGGTGGCGACCATGCTCTGGCCGAAATCGCGGAACTCCTTGGGGAGCATGACGATCCAGGCGGCGACGAAGCTGACTGCGACGACCACGAACAGCACCGGCAGGATCCGCCGGGCGCGGCGCTCGTAGAAGTCGATGATCGAGACCCGCCCCTCGCGGTCGAGCTCGCGCAGCAGGATCGCGGTGATCAGGTAGCCGCTGATGACGAAGAACACGTCGACCCCGAGATGCCCGCCGCCGAGGCCCGCGAAGCCGGCATGGGTGAACAGCACCGGCAGCACGGCGAGGGCGCGCAGCCCGTCGATCTCGGGCCGGTAGGCGAGCGCCGGGCGAGCCTTCGCCAGGCTGGGCGCGATCAGGGGGGCCGGACCGGCCTGCGCCGGTCCGGTCTGCACTGCAAGCTCGGACATGGGAATACCTTGATAACGAGAGTCACTGGTCTACGTGGCAACCAATAGGTGTATCCACCTCAGGTTGAAACCCATGCTATGCGGTTTTCCCGCGCCCGCGATCGCCTTCTGCCGCGATCTGCCACGGCAATCGGCAGCCCGCCGCGCTTTGCGGCGGATCGCGATCGGTCATGCAGAAACGGCGCCTCCAAGGAGACGCCGCAACCATCGCTTGCAAGTCAGGGAGCCGGCGACGCCGACTGATGGTCAGATCGCGCCGAGTTCGGCCAGCGAGGCGCGAATGCCCTCCTGGAACCGCGCCTCGTTGAACCCGGCGGCGTGGCGGACCAGCGCCGCGGGGTCGGCCTGGCCGAGCCCGGCCGCCTCGAAGGCCTCGACTGCCGCCATCAGCCCCTCGACCGACTGGTCGCGGAACAGCAGCCCCGTCTCGCCGTCGATCACCGTGTCGCAGGCCCCGCCCCGGCCATAGGCGATCACCGGCCGCCCCGAGGCCATCGCCTCGACCGGGATGATCCCGAAATCCTCCTCGCCGGGGAAGATCAGCGCCTTGCAGCGGGCCATGTGCGATTTCAGCGTCTCGAACGGCACCTTGCCGAGAAACCGGGTCTTCGGTCCCGCCTGGCGGCGCAGCTTCTGCATCGTGGCGTCGGGGCCGCCGATCACCACGAAGGGCCGGTCGAGCCGGCGCATCGCCTCGACCGCGAGGTCGGGCCGCTTGTAGGGGGCGAGTTCGCCAGCCCAGAGGTAGAAATCGCCGACCTCCTCGCGCGCGACCGGGGCGAAATCCTCGACCGCGACGGGCGGATGCACGACCCGCGCCTCGCGGCGCCAGTATTTCGAGATCCGGTCGGCGACGTGGTGCGAATTGGCGGCAAATCCGTCGACCCGCGCGGCGCTGCTCACATCCCATTGCCGCAGCCGGTGCGCCAGCATCGGCATCATCGCGCGGGTCACCAGCCCCGCGCCATCCCGATAGACGTGGTACTGGTCCCACAGATACCGCATCGGCGAATGGCAATAGCACAGATGCGGCGCGTCGGGCGGCGCGATCACCCCCTTGGCCGGGCCCGCCTCGCTCGAGATGACGATGTCGTAGCCGGTCAGGTCCACCTCCTCGAGCGCGCGCGGCATCAGCGGCAGGTATTTCTGGTAGGCCCGCGCCGCGAAGGGCAGCCCGGCGATGCGCGTGGTGACGATACGGTGTCGGCGCAGCGTCTCGGAGAGACGTTCGGGCACCGCGACATGGGTGACGATGTCGGCCTGCGGAAACATCCGGCACAGCGACTCGAGCACCCTCTCGCCGCCGCGCATGCCGACCAGCCAGTAGTGGATGATGGCGACGCGGGGCTCCGGCCGGGGCCGGTGACGGGGTGCCGGGCGCATCGGCGCGGCGGTTTCGGAACGGGGATAGATGTCATGCATGGGGTCAGCCTTCGCTCGCCAGGCGGGTTACCTCGACCCGGACGGCATCGCCCGGGCGCAGCGGGGTCGCGGCATCGGCATCCGCGCGGATCTCGCCGCTGCGCCCGTCGATCACCGCGTAGTCGACCTCGAACAGGCCGTCATCGATCAGCGCCGAGAGATTGCCGTCCGACAACAGCGCGGACTGGGTCTCGGCGGTGCCATAGCGGATCCGCAGCGCCGCGAGCTGGTCGCGCGCGGCGCGCAGCTCGACCAGCAGTTCCTCGCGCCGGTTGCGCAGGAAGCCGTCGCGGCCGCGCCGCGCCTCGGAGATGCCGCGCTCGATCCCGGCCAGCGCCGCCTGCAGCTCGAAGGTGCGGGACTGCGCGTCGCTGACGGTCCGCTCGGCGGTGTTGAGCGCGTTGGTCGTGGCCAGCCCGCGTTCGGCCAACGACCGGGCGGCCTCCAGCTCGGCGCGCTGCGCCTCGGCGATCCGGTCCTGCAGCGCCATCCGCTCCTCCAGCAGCGTCTTCTGGCGGGTCAGCGCCGCGATCTCCTCGTCCCAGCCCGCGACCAGCTCGGCGCTGCGGGCGCGGGCGTTCTCGAGGATCGCCTGCTGGTCGGCCAGCGCCGCCTCGAGCCCGGCGGTGTCGAGCGCCGGGACCGCCCGGCGCAGCTCCGGGCCCGCCACGACCTGCGGTGCGGCGTCGTCCAGCTCGGCCTCGAGCCGGGCGATCCGCGCGGCGGTCGAGGCCATTTCGCGGCGCAGCCCGAGCAGCCCGCCCTCGATCTCGGCGCGGGCGCGCATCAGCTCCAGCCGGTTGGTGCCGCGGGTCTCCGAAATGCCGCCCGACAGCCCGACCGCGACCTCGACGGTCAGCTGCGGCAGGTAGTCGAGCCGCCCGGGCGTGGCGACGTCGCCGGTGACCATCACCGGCGCGTAGCTGTCGATCGCGATGTCCACGTCGGGCGCGACGAAGATCCCGGCCTCGGCGACCGCGGTCTCGATCGCCGCCTCGGCGTCGTCCAGCGTCAGCCCCGCCACGGGCACGCCGCCGACGCTGCGGATCCGGACGCTGCCATCGGCGCCGACCTGCATCACCACCGGCGCGTCGCTCGGCGACAACGCCAGCTGCACCCGGTCACCGGCGGTGAGCCGGTAGGGCTCGGCGCTCGCGACGCTGCCGGCCAGCAGCACCGCCAGCGCGAGGGCCGTGCGCTCAAGCGCCATGGACATAGGAATACTCCGCCGCATGCCGGACCCCCTCCTCGCGCAGATCGGTCATCGTCATCACCAGCCCGGCCGGCTCGATCTGCATGTCGCGCAGCCGTTGCAGCGCGTCGCGCAGCTGGCCCGCCGTGGTCGCCCGGTGGCGCAGCGCCAGCAGCACCGCCTCGGCCTCGCCACAGCAGATCAGCGACTCCGAGCCCGAGAGCAGCGGCGGCGCGTCGATCACCACCCGGTCGTAGCGGCGGCCCAGCTCCTCGAGCAGCGCCCGCACCGCGCCAGGCGTCAGCTCGCCGCCCGGCAGCGGCGCCGGGGTCAGCGTGGTCAGCAGGTCGAAGCCCTGATCGGGCAGCGACCGGATCGCCGCGTCGAGGCTGCAGCGCCCCTGCAGATAGGCCGGCAGATCGTCGCCGCCCGCCAGCTCCAGCGCCCGCCGCAGCGGCGAGCGGCGCATGTCGAGATCGAGCAGAAGCACCCGCCGCCCGGCCTTGGCCTCGAGAAAGGCGAAGGCGAGCGCGGTGCAGGTCTTGCCGTCGCCGGCCAGCGGCGAGGTGAAGAGCACGCTGCGCGGCGGCCGTTCGCCGCGCGGCCCGTTGAGCACCGCGCGAAGCTGGCGGATGCGGTCGGCGAAGACCTGGTGCGGCGATCGCGCCAGCGCCTCGAGCATCCGGTCGCAGCCGCGCCAGCGGCCGCGCGGCAGCGCCGCCAGCACCCGTACGCCGGTCGCCCGCTCGACCTCGCGCGGCAGGCCGAAGCCGCGCCGCATGAACACCGCGAGGAAGGCGAGCACCAGCCCGATCGAAAAGCCGACCACCCCGCCGAAGACAGTCATCAGCTTCGGCCGTGGCGCCGAGGGGCCGCCGGGCACCACCGCCCGCTCGACCAGCCGGGCATCCGGGCTCTGGAACTGCTCCACGGTGCGGGTCTCGTTGAAGCGGGCCAGCGCGTCCTCGTAGGTGCGGCGCGCCGAATCCGCCTCGCGTTCGAGCTGGCGCAGCTCGATCGAGGCCTGCGAGACCGAGGCCTGCCGGTCCTCGAGCGCGGCGAGGCTGTCGCGCAGCGCGCTCTCGCGGGCGCGGGCGACGGCGAGGTCGTTGTTCAGCCCGGCGACGATGGCGCCGATCTCGCGACGCATGTCGCGGTCGATCAGCTCGATCTGGGCGGCGATGCGCTGCCGCTCGGGATGCTCGGGCCCGTAGAGCGATGAGAGGTCGGAATCCTGGCGGCGCAGCTGCGACAGGTCCTGGCGCAGGGTCAGCACGAAGGGCGAGCTGACCAGCTCGGCCGCCGCGTCGATGCCGTCACGCTCGATCACCCGCGCGATTTCGTTGTGACGGCCAAGCGCCGTGGCGGTGTCGGCCTGCGCCATGGCGAGCTGGGTGTTGAGCTGCATCTGCTGCTGGGTGATCGCCTCGAGCGAGATGCCGTCGCCGCTCAGCTGGGCGGCGCGCGCCTCCTCGACCCGGGTCTCGGCCTGTTCGAGCTGGCGGCGCAGATCCTCGGCCCGCTGGCCGAGCCAGGTGGTCGCCGCGCGCATCGTCTCGCCCCGGTCGCGCAGCGAGCGGGCGATGTACTGGACGGCGATCTGGTTGGCGAGCCGGGCCGCGATCTCCGGCGAGATGGTCTCTACCGAGATCTTGATCACGTAGGAATCGCCCGACCGCCAGATCCGGGTGCTGCGCCGGATCTCGCCCACCAGATGGCGGCGGCGCTGCTCTTCGGGCGACAGGGCGTTGGCCGGCGGCACGGCGGCCACCTCGGTCCCGGCGTCGGCTTCGGGCTGCGGCCGGACCCGGTCCAGCAGACCGCCGATCGCACCGCGCAGCGCGTCGATCGGCCCGGGCGCGGCCTCGGGCGCGTTGGCGGGGTCGAGCGGCGCCAGCAATTCGGGCTCGAGACTGTCGATCACCTCCTCGAGCAGCAGGTTCGACATCAGCACCGCGACCGCCGATTCCATCAGCCCGTCATTGAGATCGGGGTCCGAGACCACCGACTCCTGGGCCATGACCCGCACCGTGCGCGGGTCGAGCATCAGGCTGCTTTGGGCGGTGTAGAGCGGCGTCTGCCGCGACACCATGACATTGGCTAGAAGGGCACCCAGCAACATGCAGGCGAGGACGATCCATTTCTTTCGCCACAGGGCCGCGAACAGCGCCCCGAGGTCGATCCCGTCATCGTCGAATTGCGTGTTGTCCACCGGGCGGGCCAAGGGGCGCGCACTGGTCAATCTCTGTTCCACTTGTAAATCCGGACGGCCATCCCCGAGCAGGGACGACCGGTTCAATCGCTAACGAAACCAGCATGCCGCGTCATATGCTGCGCTGCAACATCGAACTTGCGGATCGCAGCCCTGCACGCGCCGTCCGGGGCATCGGCATCACGGCCCTGCTCAATCCGAAGGCAAGCCCGGCCATGGCGTAGAAGAAGGAGTCGAGATTGGGCGTCGGCTGGCTCAGCAGCGCTGAAAGCAACTGTGCCACGCAGCCATATTTGAAGCCGCGGATCAGCGCGTCGCGATCGTCCCGCCTGGCATCGACGCCGCCCGCGCGCAGCAGGAAAAGCCGGGCAAGGAAGGCCAGCAGCAGCGCCGTGCCGATGATCCCGGTGCTGCCGAGCGCGGCAAAGATCCAGCTCGACGCGCGCATCGAGCCGAGCCCGGTGCCGAGCAGGTTGGTGTCGATCAGGTTGCGCAGCGCCTGGGTGTTCCAGCTCATCCGCTCGACCCCGGAATCGGTCTCGAGCTTGTCGAAGAGCGACCGGTCGACAAAGGCCTGGAAGCCCGGCACCATCTCGTAGGTGAGGTAGAGCGCGTAGACCACCACCGGCAGCAGCGCGAGGAACCCGACCAGGAGCGCCGCGCCGCGCCGCGACAGCAGCCCGCCCACATTGCTCATCAGCGAGACCAGCACGAACAGCCCGCAGAAGGCCAGCGTCGCCACATAGGTCGAGGAGGAGGTGCTGCGCAGCACCACGAACACGCTCAAGAGCAGCATCACCGGCACCAACCGGCCGCGCCGGCTGCCGCTGATCCAGTAGCTGATCCAGAACCCCATCAACCCGACCGAGTAATAGCCGAAGGCCGAGGCCTCTGGGAAACCGCCGACCATCCGCTTCATCCCGGCCATGCGGTGGCCGATCGCCATCGCGTAGTTGGCGGTGCGGAACGGCTCCATCAGCGCCTCGAGCCCGGCGGCGTAGCTGAGGATGTCGGCCAGCCCCAGCGCGACGTTGATGGCGGTCGCCACCACCATCAGCCGCAGCACGTAGCCGATGTCGGGCCGCCGCGAAACCAGCGCCGCGCAGGTCGCGAAGATCATCAGGCCGAGCATCAGCCGGTACATCTGCGAGATGTTGCCGTTGCCGGGCCGCAGGAGGGTCAGCACGATGCCGTCGGCATTGGCGCTGCGGCCGATGCCGAACACCTCGACATCGCCTGCAAAGAGCCGCGGCAGAAACGCGCTGGCGACGGCGGCGTAGAGCAGGAACAGCAGCAGGAACACGCCGGGCGTGCGGGGCATGAAAGCCGCGGCCAGCCGGGCGGGATGGGCGTCGCGCCCCAGCAGCACAAGGCCGAACAGCGCCGCGACCGCGACGTCGATGACGGTGATGGAGGTGCCGCCGAGCGCCGGGAGGTTGATCGCGGCCATGGCGCCCATCGGCGTCACCGCGAAAAACAGAATCAGCCCGCGATAGGGGCCCCTGGCGGCGATCAGCGCCAATATCGCAAATGCGACAATAGTACTCGAAACAAACTGCATGGCTGTCCTGTGGGCATCCAGCCGGCATCGGGACACGGATTCGCGATTTCCCGGCAAGCTCCTCTGTAACAGTTTGATCCGATGCGTCATAGTCGGGGGCGACGACTTAGTGACGAGTGTTTGTTTTGAGTGTTTTTTCAATGACGCGCCCCTTCGGGCCGCGTGGTCGCCGTATCGCGTTCGCCGGATTCGCCATGACGGCCAGGGGACTCGAACAGGTCTACCTGCTGGTCGTGATGCTACTCGCCGCGCGCTTCATGCTGCCGGCGGAATACGGCGTTTACAGCATCGCCGTCATCTTCGTGACGCTGATCCAGACGCTGACCTATACTGGCTTCTACCATTTCATCATCACCTCGCCCGCCGATGACCGGCCGGTGCTCGACACCGGCTTCTGGATGCTGTTCGCGCTCGGCGCGGGCGGGGCGGCGCTGCTGTCGGCGCTGGCCATGCCGCTGGCGCAGCTCTTCGAGGCGCCGCAGCTCGCCCTGGTGCTGACCCTGCTGGCGCTGGCGCAGCCGCTCGCCTCGCTCGAGGCGTGGTTCGCGGCGATGATGCTGCGCCGGCAGGCGGTGAACCGGCACTTCATGGTGATGTTCGCCCAGAACGCCGTCGGCCTCGTGGTCGGGGTGACGCTGCTGTGGATCTGGCAGTCGGTCTACGCGCTGGTGGTGTTCCGCTATGCCAAGCTCCTGGTCAGCATCTCGCTCTACGCGCTGGCCTCGCGCGCCTGGCCGGGCCTCTCGTTCAGCGCCGCGCTGGCGCGCCGGGCCACGATGTTCTCGGGCGGGCTCTACGGCGCGCAGGCGATGGGCTTCCTGTCGCGCTACGGCGCGGATCTGGTGCTGGGGGTGATGTTCACCACCGCCGAGGCCGGTCTCTATCGCTTCGGCAACCGCGTCGCCTCGGGCGCCACCGACGTCGTGGTGCAGCCGATGCGCAGCTTCGCCCAGACCCAGTTCGGCGCGGCCGGGCGCAAGGGGCTGCCGATGGACGAGCAGCTCGCCCGCTTCGCCGGCACGGTGACGGTGCTCGCGGGCGGCATCGCCATGGTGATCGTCACCTTCGCCGCCGACATCGTCGAGCTGGTGTTCCAGCCCGCCTATCTCGCCGCGATGGTGGTGACGCAGGCGCTCGCGGTGCGCGCGGTGCTGGCGGTCGGGCCGTTCCTGCTCGAGCCGGTGGCGGCGGGGCTGGGGCGGACCGGCATGGTGATGCGCTACAACATGTTCGGCGCGGCGGTCTCACTCGCGGCGGTCTTCGCGGCGGCGCCCTTCGGTCTCGCGGTGCTGGCCTGGTCGCAGGCGGTGACCGGCGGTCTGCTGACGCTGGGCGCGATCGCGGTGATCGGCCGCTCGGGCGGGCTGCGCACCGGCCCGGCGCTGCAGCGCTTCGGCCTCGCGCTGCTGCTGACGCTGGGCTACGGCGCGGTGCTGCACCTGATCCGCCGCGCCACCGCCGAGGTGATCGCCGATCCGGTGACGGCGCTGCTCGCGGGCCTCGCGCTGGGGGTGCTGGCGGGCTTCGCCGCGATCGCCGTGGCGGCCCGGCTGCGGGTGTTCCAGCTCGCCGCCTTCTCCGGATAGAGCCGCCGTTTTTTCCTTCTTTTCCAGTGATGTGTTTTACCAGTTGGAGACGCCACGTGAAGTACTCAGCCGACAAGAACCTGTTCTTCGTCCAGGTCCCGAAATGCGCCGGCCTGTCGATCTATCGCGGCCTCGACCCGATCGCGGATTTTCCATGGGCGGCCTTCGCCCGCGACAACGGCCTATCGGAGGCCGAGATGCGCGCGCGGGTCACGCCCTTCGGTTATCCGCATGATCGGCTGGGCGAGATCCACCAGGCGCATATTCCCCTGCCGATCCTCGCCCGGGACTTCCCGCGCTGCTTCGCCCTGCTCGCGCGGAGCACCTCCTTCGCGGTGCTACGCGACCCGCGCAGCCGCTTCGTCTCGGCGCTGCGCCAGCACCTGCGCGAATTCGACGGCATTGGCGCGCTCAGCATCACCGACGACATGCTGCGCGCCGCCGCGATCCGGGTGCGCGACTGGCTCGCCCATCGCGAGGTCTTTGCCGATCTGCGCTACATCCACTTCACCCGGCAGAGCGACTACGTGATGCTCGACGGGCGGCAGGTCGTCGACCGGCTGTTCGCGATCGAGGACCTGCCCCGGCTCGAGGCCTGGCTGCATGACAGCTACGGAGCGCCGCGCTTCCTGGCGGCCCCGACCAATCAGAGCCGGCAGCCCAAGCGCTGGTTCCGCCACGCCCAGCCGGTGGTCCGCGCCCTGTCGCGCAACGTCCTGCCGCAGCCGCAGCGCGCCGCGCTGCGGCCCCTCTGGCTCCGGAGCGGGCTCTACGAGACCGCGTCGCAGGGCTACGACCGCCTCGCCTTCGACGCCGAGACCGAGGCCTTCATCGCCGAGCGCTATGCGCAGGATGCCCGGCTGCACGCCGCGGCGCGGCGTCACCCTCTCTCGAGCGCGGCGTGATCGCCATGTGGGATGTCGATTTCTCGCTCGCCCTGCGCAACCGCACCGGCAAGTACTTTATCGGTCGCGACATCATCCGCGACAATGCCGACCGGATCGCCAGCGTCCGCTATGGCCGGTTCCGGCGCGCGCCCGGATCAGAGCTGCGGGCCCCGGACGGGCTCCGCCGCTCGCTGATCGAGCGCGGCTCGGATGCCGAGATCGCGCTGCGGCAGCGCTTGCCCTCCGGGGTGGCCGGGCTGCGGGCGCGCCGCCCCGTGCTGCATCTCGACCCCTACACGGTGCG
This sequence comes from Limimaricola variabilis, assembly GCF_014195545.1. Lineage (GTDB taxonomy): Bacteria > Pseudomonadota > Alphaproteobacteria > Rhodobacterales > Rhodobacteraceae > Limimaricola > Limimaricola variabilis. Next base: position 68,425 of record NZ_JACIBX010000004.1, read on the forward strand.
GCTCTACCGCACCGGGCCGCGTGATCTGGTGCTGTGCCACGACATGGGGCCGCTCACCCATCGCGAGCTGTTCGATGACCGGGTCTGCCGCCTCTATGACGAGGCGTACCGCCAGATCGCCGAGACCAAGCCCGGCATGGTCTTCGTCAGCCGCGCTTCGCGCGACGCCTATGTCGAGCTGTTCGGCCCGCTGCCCCGGATGGAGGTGATCTACCCGCCGCTGCGGCCCGAACTGGCCGCCGCCGCCCCGGCCCCGGTCGAGGAGGTCCGAGCGCCCTTCCTGCTCACCGTCGGCTCGATCGGCCGGCGCAAGAACCAGGCCGCCGCGATCCGCGCCTTCGCCGCCAGCGGGCTGGCGCAGCGCGGCTACCGCTACGTGCTGTGCGGCGCGCGCGAGCCGGGCGCCGACGAGGTGGCCCGCCTCGCCGCCGCGACCGAGGGGGTGGTGCTGCTCTCCTATGTCAGCGACGCGCAGCTCTCCTGGCTTTATCGCAACGCGGCGGGCTTCGTGCTGGTCAGCCTGCTCGAGGGGTTCGGCGTCCCGGTCGCCGAGGCGATCGCCGCCGGGCTGGTGCCGCTGGTGGCCCGCGACAGCGTGCTCGAGGAGGTGGCCGGCGACGGTGCCTTCAGCGCCGACCCGCTCGACGAGGCCGAGATCGCCCGGATGATGCGGCAACTGGTCGAGCTTGAGCCCGAACCGCGCGCCGCGCGGCAGGCGGCGCTGGCCCGCTCGATCGCGCGCTTCACCCCGACGGCCTTCCGCGACAATTGGAGCGCCGCGCTGGCGCCCGCCATGGCAGGGATCGACGCATGAAGAGACGGATCACCGTGAACGGCAAGTTCCTCGATGCGGGGCTCAACGGCGTGCACCGCACGGCGGCCCATTACGCCAGCGAACTGACCCGGCTCGACCGGGTCAGGATCGTCGCGCCGCGCGAGCACGAGCCCGACCCGGAGTTTCCCGCGCTCCGTCCCGAGGTGGTGCCCGGCCATTGCGGCAGCGGCCAGGGCTGGGAGATGCTCACCCTGCCGCGCGTCGCGCGGGGCGACACGCTGATCAATTTCTGCAATCTCGCGCCGCTCCTGCACGGCAACTCGGTGGTGATGATCCACGACGCGCAGACCTTCCTGCACCCGGAGGACTACTCCGGCCGGCAGGCGGCGGCCTACCGGGCGCTGCTGCCCTGGATCGCGCGCCGGGCGCGGCGCATCCTCACCGTGTCCGAGTTCTCGCGCCAGTCGCTCGCCGCGCATGGCATCGGCCACCCGGACAAGATCGACGTCATCTACAACGGCACCGATCACCTGATGCGGGTGCCCGCCGATCGCGGCGTGCTGCGGCGCCACGGCCTGGCACCGGGCGGCTACGTCCTCGCGCTGGGATCGGCCAAGGGTTACAAGAACATGCGCGTGCTGTTCGATGCCTGGCGCGACGCCGGGGCGACGTTGCCGCGGCTGGTGATCGCGGGCGGGCCCGGCGCCGACGCCTACGCGGCGCGCGGCTGGCAGCCCCCGGCGGGGACGCTGTTCACCGGGTTCGTGTCGGATGGCGAGTTGCGGGCACTCTACGAGGGCGCGGTCTGCTTCGCCTTTCCGTCCCTGACCGAAGGGTTCGGCCTGCCGCCGGTCGAGGCGATGTGGTGCGACACCCCGGTGGTGGCGGCCCGCGCCGGGGCGATGCCCGAGGTCTGCGCGGCGGCCGCGCTCTACGCCCCGGCCTCCGAACCAGCGGCCTGGCGCGAGACGATCCGGCGGCTATGCGGCGACGCCGCGCTGCGCCGCGAAATGTCCGCCCGCGGCCGGGCCCGCGCCGCCCAGCTGACCTGGGCGCGGGCCGGTGAGCGGCTGCGCGAACTGATCCTGCAAGTTGCCTGAGGCCCGAAACGGCGACAGGAGCCCCGAAGGGCTCCTGTCAGTCGGTCCGCGATCCGAGGCGGGATCAGTACAGCATCGGGTCGATATCGAAGATCTGATTGATCTGCGCGGCGCTCAGCGAATCCGAGGCGCCGGGCGAATCCTGGCCGACGCTGAAGTCGAGCGTCGCGATGTCGGCCTCGGAAAGCTCCACGTTGTAGAAGATCACCGTGGTGTCGCCATAGGTCAGCTTGGTGTTGTTGCTGACCGCGTTGTAGAACAGCGTGTGGTCGCCGCCGTCGAGCAGGACGACCTTGTCCTCGCCCTTGGTGAAATCCATCACCCGGTCGTTGCCGTCGCGCCGGTCGAAGATGAAGACGTCGCTGTCGGTCTCCCCCTCCGGACGGATCGCGTTCGGACGGCCGCCGTACAGCGTGTCGTCGCCCGAGTTGCCGGCCAGGATGTCGTTGCCCCAGCCGCCATAGACGTTGTCGTTGCCGCCGCCGCCGAACACGGCGTCGTCGCCTTCGCCGCCGCGCACCCGGTCGTTGCCGTTGTCGCCGTTGATGTAGTCGTTGCCGTTCTGCCCGTTGACGATGTCGGCGCCGATGCCGCCATAGACGCGGTCGTTGCCGTTGCCGGCCTCGATCGTATCGGCGCCGTAGCCGGCGGTGAACTGGTCGTCACCCGCCGTGCCGATGACGAAGTTGTCCTCGCCGATGTTGGACGCGTTCAACAGGGTATAGGAGATTGCCATCTCTCAGGTCCTCACACTGGTAAAACCGATGGGCACGGCCGGAGCCGTTCCACCACGCAAACATTTCTGGCCGCCGCCGGAAAAAAAGGCGGAGAGGCGGAGGCCGTCACGGACGTCGTCTGTCCGGCCTTATCCGTGACACATCGCTGTTCCTCCTTTCAACACCATATCGACATAGTTGATCGTTTAAAAGATCATTCAACCATGGGTTTAGTATGATCCGGCGCTGTGATCTGATCGCGCCACCCGGAAAATCCTTGCTTTGGTCAGCCGGAACGCTCGCCGCGTACGATATCGAACCGGCGCCCCGCATCGCGCCGATCCCGCCGCCCGCGGTCCGGCCCGGGCGCACGCGGCATGGTGCCGGAACTGCCTGCTGCGGCGCGCCGCGATTCGATACCCGACGCTTCCCCGTGCGATCCGCCGACGCGGGCAGTTTCGGCCCCGACCGCCCTCGCCGCCGCCCGCGCGCTCCGCTAGGCTCGCGCATGTCATTGTTCCCGGTACCGGTTTTCATCCATGTTGCGCTCCCTCCCCCGTCTCGCGGCCCTGTGCCTCGCCGCCTGGCCTGCCCTCGCCGCCGCGCAGGACGACGCTTCCCCCACGCCCCTGCCCATGACCGCGCCCCTGCTCGGGGCGGCATCCAATTTCGGTCAGGGGGTGCAGCCAGGCATGCTGCGCAACGCCGTCGCGCTCGGCGTGACCGATCTGCGCGACGGCCTGAACTGGGGCCTCGCCCAGACCCGCGCGGATGCCTACGACTTCTCCGATCCGCGCGCCGCCTATCCGCGCGACGTGCTCGACGCGGGGCTGCGCCTCAGCCTGACGCTGAACTGGGGCAACCCGCTCTGGGAGGGCGGCGACACGCCGGTCACGCCCGAGGGCATCGCCGCCTTCGGCCGCTTCGCCGGCGCGCTGGCGCGGCAATATCCCGGCCTCGACGCGGTCGAGATCGGCAACGAGTTCAACAGCGCCGATTTCCTGCGCGGCCCGCTCGAGACCGCCTCCGCCACCGCGCGGGCCGAGGCGCATGCCGCGCTGCTGGCCGCCGCCGCGCAGGCGCTGCGCGCCGAAGATCCTGATATCCGGCTCCTCGGCGGGGCCAGCCACTCGATCCCGCTGGGCTATCTCTGGGCGGTGCTCGACGCGGGCGGGGCCGCGCATATGGACGCGCTGGCGATGCATCCCTACACCACCCCGCCCGAACAGCTCGCCCGGCAGGTGGCGGTGCTGCGCCGCCATCCGCAGGCGGCATCGCTGCCGATCGAGATCACCGAGTTCGGCAGCGCCGATCCGGCGGCGGCGGCGGGCTACATGCTGCGCGACTATTGCCAGATGGCGCTGTCGGGCGTGACCCGGGCGGTGTGGTACCCGCTCAACCCGCGCGGCGACGGGCTGGTGCCGCTGCTCACCGCCGATGGCCGGATCACCGGTGCGGGCTTGGCCTTTCGCATCATCACCGGGGAGTTCGCCGGGCGCGAGGTGCGCGACGCCGCGCCCGATCCCTTCACCTATGGCTGCCGCTTCGGCGAGGACACGATGCTGCTATGGGGCGCACCGCGCGAGTTGCGCGTGGCCGATGGGATCGAACTGCGCGACCCGGAAGGCCGGGCGCTGGCACCGCCCTACGCGCTGTCGCGCGAGACCCCGCTGATCCTGCGCGGCACCACTGGCGGGATCGATATCGGCAAAGGGGTCGAGCTCGGCCCGCAGCGCCTGATCGCCGACAGCTTCGACCAGTTCGGCTACCCTGCCGCCGACGGCAGCCGCCCCGAGGGCGATCCGTTCGAGCGGTTCCTGCGGATCGACGGCCGCGAAGCCCCGCTCGCGACCATGCCGGGTCAGGAGGCGGGCGGCACGCTCTGGACGCCCTATCTCGGCGAACCGGGGCAGCGTCCGCTGCGGCTCACCGCCGATCAGCTGCTGCCCGGCGGATCGGCCGCGCATCCGGTCGAGATCGTGCATCGCTGGACCGCGCCCGAGGCGATGCGCGTCGCCCTCACCGCCCACTTCGACGTCGCTGCCCGCAGCGAGGACGGCATCACGGTCGCTCTCACACTCAATGGCGAGGAGATCGCCGCCGAGGAGAGCGGCGGGGTGATCGAGATCGCGCCGCCGCCGATGTCGCTGGCGGCGGGCGACGTGTTCGAAATCACGGTGGGTCCGGGCGGCAGTGCGGCGGGCGACGTGACCCAATATCATATCACCCTGCGCGCGCCCTGACCTCAGCCCGCCGCCGGACGCAGGCAAAGGAGATGCGGATTGGAGTTGCGCGACGCGCCGCCGTCGATCGTGGCAGTGACCGCGTCGCCCACGCTCTGCGCGCTGGCCGCGCCGCCCGAGCCCATCGTCATCGAGAGCTGCACGCCCGAACTGCCCTGCCGGGTCACGTCGTAGCGCTCCGCGAAATCCGACAGGTCGGGATCGCCGCCCCAGCTCGCGCTGTGCAGATTGGCATAGACTACCGCATAGAGGACATGCGTGCCCGCCGGCACGTTTGCGGCGACGAGCCCGGCCACCAGGGAGTTGCCGGTCGCGGTCGTGCCGGGCTGCACCACCGCCAGCGGGTCGGCCGGATCGACGCCGCGCCAGGCCGAGACGATGCCGGTGCTGTAATAGCTCGCACCCTGCGTCAGCTCGACGCCCGGCTCCCCGTCGGCGGCGATCTTCCAATAGAGAATGCCGCGCACCTGGTCGGAACTGGCATTGCCGCTCCTGACCTCGGGCAGTGCGATCCAGTCGGGCGGCGTGGTGGCGACATGGTTGGTCGAATGCGTGCCGACATGCAGCAGCAGCAAGTCGCCCGCCTGCAGCCCGGCGGGCATCGCGACGACATGCGCGCCCTTGGCGGTGTCGGGCGCCCCGGCCCCGACAAAGGCCACGCCCGAGGATGGCGGCGCGGCGGCGGCGGTGGTCACCGACCAGACGCCTGTGACCCCGCCGATGGTCAGCGTCGCCTGCGTAGCGGTTTCCGCCTCGGCGCTGGAGCTGACGCGCAGCTGCACCTTCTGATGCTTGTGGATGCGCCCCGGCGCGGAGGTCCAGTCCACCGCCACCGTGTCGTCGGGGTTGGCGATCCGGTAGGCGCCGCCGGTGACCGTGATCGGCGCGTCCCGCTCGTATCCCACAGGCGTCACCAGCTCGGAGGTGACGGGGGAGGACGGCGCCGCGCCGCTCCGCGCGGCGAAGGCAAAGGCATCGGGCGCGGCGTCGGTGATCTCGCCATGATGAGCGGCATAGCTGCCGGTCCAGGCGCGATAGGCGCGCCGCCCGCAATCCTCGGCCCAGGCCGCGCGCGGGTGCAGCTCCGAGAACGGCGCGCCGCCGGTCGCCGCGTCGGTGTCGATCACCATGGCGTTGCCATCGGCCAGTGCCACGTCGAGCTGCGCCTTGCGCACCGCCCAGGTGTTCGCGGTGGCGGTGGCGCTGTCGAGCCGCGGGCGGGTGCGCTCGACGATGAACAGCCCGGTCGAGATCCGGGCCCGGAACTCGGCCAGCAGATGCGCGAAGTTGCCCGCGTAATCGCCGCCGTGGCCATTCGCCATGTCGTATTCGCCCTGCGTCCAGATCGTCACCTCCTCGGGCGTATCGGAGAGCGCCACACGTGCCGCCGCGACGCGGGATTCGAGCTGTTCGAACAGCATCCGCCCCGAGGTCCGGACCGTCGGGTGCCAGTCGTCGCGCCCGGCCTCGGCTGGCAGGCCGGTGCCGCCCTGCGCGCGCTTGACGATGCGGATCGGCCGATCGACGCCCGCCTGCCGCAGCTGGTGGGCGAACTCGGCCTCCGAGCCCCAGGCATTGGCGCTGTCGTCACCCGCGTTGCTTCCGGGCGCATAGGGCTCGAAGCCGCCGCTGGCGGGGTTCCAGACCTCGACATCCTGCATGGCGGCGTATTTCGCGGCCGGTGTCGCGCCCGAGGTGCCCTGCTTGTCGGCGTTGGACTGCCCCGCGACGATCAGCAACAGCGGCGCCGTCACCGGCACGATGACGGGCGGCCCGGCCTCCGGCGCCGCGACGGCGCAGAGCCCGAGCCCGGTTCCCAGCCGCATCACGTCAGCCCCACGATCCCGGTGGCGGTGGTGCCGGTCGCCCAGACCCGGCGGACCCGGACCGGCAGCACCGCGCCCGCCGCCAGATAGAGCGTCGCCACCGTGCCGCCGATCGCGGTGACGCGGATCGTGCCGGGGTTCGTCGCGGTGATCGCTCGCGTCCAGACCGCGAGGTCGGCGCCGTCATCGGGCGTGATCGGGTGCAGGTCGCTCGCTGGGCTGTCCAGCCCGGATTGCCGGTTCGCAAACTGATCGCTCATCTCGTTCCTCCATCGCCGCCCGCTGCGGGGCTCGGGCCGCCACCAGCAGCCCCGGAACGCGACAATACCGCCCCGATCGCGATGATTTCCTGAGCCCTGCGCCCGCAGCGCGGCAGCGGCGCGCAACACCCCCCGCCACGGGTGCGGCACGGCTTGACCCTTGCCGCGCCGAGGCCCACACCAAGGCGTGTTCCGCCGAAAGGTTTTTAACGATCATGTCCTTGTCCCCCCGCATCCGCTGCTTCAACGCCCGCTACAGCCCCAATCTCGGCGACGGCCTGCTTTCGGAATGTCTCGAGCATCAGCTGATCGCGCTCGGCGCTGCCCCCGACACCGCCTCGATCGACCTCGCCGCCCGCGGCGCCTATGGCGACGTCATGGCCGGGCGCGGCACGATCATGGCGGTGCTCGACGCGCTGCCCGGCCCGGCCCGCCGGGCGGCGGTGCGGCTGCCGCTGGCGCTGCAGGCGCGGCGCCGCTGGCAGCCGCATTACCGGGCCGGCCTGCGCGGCGCCGAGGCGGTGGCGATCGGCGGCGGCAACCTGCTCGCCGATCTCGACCTGAACTTCCCGACCAAGCTGTCGCTGGCGCTCGGCGAGGCGCGCAAGCGCGGCCTTCCTGCGGCGATCTATGCCTGCGGCATGTCCGGCGGCTGGAGCGCGACCGGGCTGCGGATGGCGCGCCGCGCCTTCGCCAACGGCGCGCTCAAGGCGGTGTTCCTGCGCGACACGGCCTCGCGCGATCTCTGGGCCGAGCTGATGCAGCCCCATACCGGGATCGCGGCCGAGGTGGTGCGCGATCCGGGCCTGCTGGCGGCGCGGGTCTTTCCCGCCGCCAAGGCCGCCCCGCGCCCCCGCCCGGTCGCCGGGATCGGGCTGATGAGCCATCTGGCGATCCGCTACCACGCCGAGGCGGCGCCGGAGGCGGACCAGCTCGACGACTGGTTCGTCGGGCTCGGCCGGGCGCTGCTCGACGCGGGCTTCCACCTGCGCGTCTTCACCAATGGCAGCCCCGAGGATGTCAGCTACGCGGCCCGGCTGCGGCCCCGGCTTGCGGCCCTGGCCGGGCCCGGGCGGATCGCCTTCCCGACCCAGCGCACCCCGGCCGAGCTGTGCGGCCATATCGCCGATCTCGACGTGCTGGTGGCCTACCGGCTGCACGCGGTGATCGCCGCAACCTCCTACGGGGTGCCGGCGATCGGGCTGGCCTGGGATCGCAAGCTGGCCTCGTTCCTCGACTCGATCGGCGTCGGCGACCGGCTGCTCGACGTGACCCGCGTGGCGCCCGGCGCGGCGGCGGAGCGGATGGTCGCGCTGGCCCGACAGCCGCGCGACGAGGCGGCGCGGCAGGCGCTGCTGCGCGAAGCGGCCGAGGATGTGGGCCGGCTCTACGCCGCCCTTGCGGGGGCTTCGAGCGCGGCGCGGTAGCGGCCGATCTGCGCCTCGATCCATTCGGCGGGCGTGGTGCAGAGCCCCGCCGCGCCGGAATGGCCCCGGCGGCTGATCGCCTCGATCTCGGCCGCCGGCATCGCGTCGATCCGGGCCAGCGTCGCGGCGAAGGCCGCCGGGTCGCGCGTGTCGCAGGCCAGCCCGAGGCCGAGCCGCTCTATCTCGGTGCCGAGCAGCGCGTGCCGCCCGAGGATCACCGGCAGGCCCGACAGAGACGCCTCGGCCGCCACGAGGCCGAAGGGCTCGGGGTAGCGGCTCGGCATCACCAGCGCGCGGGCATCGCCGATCGCGGCGCCGATCTGCTCCCGCAACATCCAGCCCAGGAACCGCACCTCCGGATGCGCTTCTTCGAGGCCCTCGCGCAGCGGGCCGTCGCCGATCACGGTGAGCGGCACGCCCGCCCGCGCGGCGGCGGCGACCAGATCCTCGATCCCCTTCTCGGCCTCGACCCGGCCGACGAAGACCACGCCGCGATTTGCCTCGGCCGCGACCCGCTCCTCGCGAAAGCCGATCGCCGGGTTGCGCAGCGCCGTCAGCAGCCCCGGCGGGTAGCCCGACATCTCGAGGAAGGGCCGCATCGCCGGGTGGATCATCAGCAGCCCGGCCCAGTCGGCGCCGCGCTCCAGCGTCCGCCACAGCGTCGCCTGCCGGGTCACCCGCCAGAGCTTCTGCGCGTAGGAGCGCTTGTCGCAATGGGTGGACAGGCAGTCGGCCGAGAGCGGCTTGCGGCTGCAGGGCGCGGCCGCGCGGTAATCCATGAAGGCGCCGTTCGGGCAGGCGAGAAAGAAGTCATGCGCGTGCAGGAAGCTGCGCGCCCGCACCGGGGCCAGCGCCGCGAAGATGCTGGGCGACAGCGTCTTGGAGAAGCCGTGCACGTGGAAGACGGTGCGCTCGTCGGCCATCTCCTCGACGATCTCGGCGAGGAAGCGGCGCGCCGCCGGGTTGTAGATGCCGCGCGTCGCGGCCTGCGCCCGCGGCGCCTTGATCAGCTGCTGACCGCCCAAAGCGCGCAGATCGACGCCTATCGCGCGCAGCTCGGCGTTGTCGCCGCTGTCGCCGGCCGCAAAGACCACCTCGATGCCGCGCTCGCGCAGGAGGCGCGCCTGCAGCAGCGCCAGCCCGGTCGCGCCGCCGCGGGCGAGGCTGGCATCGTTGATCACGACCACCCTGAGGCCGCCGGTCGCCCCTGTCCGAATCGCTTTCATGCGCCGCTCCCGCGTGGTGTCACTCTACCTGTGATTGATCTGCGCGCCTTGGCCCGATTGCAAGCCATAGCGGCAGCGACGAGCGGTCGGCGCGCGGAATGTCCCTTCGGACAGGCAGCAGGGGAGCGAAACGCCCGTCTGGCGGGCGGCTGATAGCGAACGATTTGTTTCGCGAGGCGAGCCGATTCCAGCCCGCGCGCGGCCTGCGAAACCTGCCATTCGCCTCGAAATTGCCGCATTCGCTGCGCGCGAAACGGGCAGCATGACACACGTTTAAGGCGAAAATTCTGCTTGCATATTCTCCCAATGCGGAAGAAATCACATTCATCCGAGGCAGATGACGCGTTTATGGTCAAACGCCCCGGTGGCTCTGCCAGCGGCTTCGGCCCTCGGATTGACCATGTTGTCATGACGCTGTCAGGCTTGTGTCGAAGTGATGGCGTCCGCAGCCTGTTTTGTTTTTTCTGCGATGCGGCGTCGCTTGTTACCAGTTCGGTCGCCCCGGCGGCCCTTTGTTGAAGAGTTGATGATTATGAGTGTTACCTCCAAGTCGCGCAGCGACCGTCTTCGCTCGTCCGCAATCGAAGGTTTCTACGCCCGTCGTGGCAAACGCCTTCTGGATCTCTTCCTTGCCCTGGTGATGCTGCCGACACTGGCCCTGGTCATCGCCGTCCTCTGGGTGCTGGTACGCTCGGATGGTGGCGGCAGCGGCTTTTACGGCCATCGCCGGGTCGGCCAGAACGGGCGCGCGTTCCGCTGCTGGAAGATCAGGACGATGCGCCCCGATGGCGACGAGATCCTCGCCCGGCATCTCGCCAACGATCCCGAAGCCGCGGCCGAATGGGCGCGGGACTACAAGCTTACCAACGATCCGCGGGTCACGCGGATCGGCAATTTCCTGCGGCGGACCAGCCTCGACGAGCTGCCGCAGGTCTGGAACGTGCTGCGCGGCGAGATGAGCTTCGTCGGGCCGCGCCCGATCGTCAGCGACGAGCTGGCGCGCTACGAGGGCTACCAGTGGTGCTATCTCACCGCGGTGCCGGGCATCACCGGCCTGTGGCAGGTCTCGGGCCGCAACGATGTCAGCTACGAGGAGCGGGTGCAGCTCGACATGCAGTACCAGGCGCGGCGCTCGCTGATGCTCGACCTCGCCGTCATCCTGCGCACCGCCGGCGCGGTGGTGAACCGGACCGGCAAGTGAACCCACCGGGCCGCCCGCCCGTCGGGCGGCCCGGACATCCCTCTCAGGCAAAGACCAGCGTCGCGCTCTCCGCCCCGTCGAGCACGCCGTGCAGCGACAGCGCCCCGCCACCGGTCATCGCCACCTCGAACAGGATCTCGGCCCCGTTCTCGCCCAGATAGGCGACATTGGTGCGGCCTGCCTCGACGACGATCCGGAACGATCCCTCCTCCATGCCCTCGGCATTCTGCAGCAGGATCCGGTCGCTTTCGCGGTGATCGAAATCGCGGACGAAATCGACCGCGTCGATCTGCGCGCGATCGGAGACGAAGCTGTCGGCCCCGGCCCCGCCGATCAGCACGTCGCGGCCGCGCCCGCCATCGAGCGCGTCGTCGCCGCCCCCGCCATAGAGCCGGTCGTCCCCCGCCCCGCCCGCCAGCGCATCATGCCCGGCCTCGCCCCACAGCACGTCGCGGCCGGTGCCGCCCGACAGCATGTCCGCGCCGCCGCCGCCGATCAGCCGGTCGTCGCCGCCATCGCCATGGATCTCGTCATCGCCGGCGCGCCCGCCCAGCCGGTCGGCCCCGCCGAGCCCGCGCATCAGGTCCGCGCCATCACCGCCATCGCGGCGGTCGTCGCCCTCCGTGCCGGTATAGGTCCAGATCGGCTCGGGTTCGGGTTCGGGTTCGGGTTCGGGAACAGGTTCAGGGGCGGGTTCGGGCGCAGGCTCCGGCGCCGGGACGGGCTCGGGCGAAGGCGCGGGCGCGGGTTCCGGTTCGGGCGCGGGCACCGGTTCCGGCTGCGGCTCGCCCCCATCGGTCCAGAGCCGCGTCAGCTCGGCGGTGCGGTAGAGCAGGTCGGCGAACTCGACCAATTCGATGCCGGAGATCCGGGTCAGCGCATCGCCGGCCAGATCGAACAGCAGCTCGCCCGTGGACAGCACCGAGCCCTGCACATCGGCGAAATTCGCGCCCACCACGAAGCGGTCCTGCCCGGCGCCGCCTTCGAGCCGGTCGCGGCCGTCGCTGGCGCGCAGCGTGTCGTCGCCCCGCCCGCCGCGCAGCCAGTTGTCGGCGCCGCTGCCGATCAGCAGGTCGTCGCCATCCCCGGCAAAGGCGTTCTCGATCCCGCCGCCGATCCGTAAACCGACGCCGTCGATGCGGCTGCCCTGCCCGCCGCTCAAATCGATCAGGCTGCCGCTGGTCACCATCGCGGCGTTGATCGCGTCGGTGCCGCCGTCGCGGTCGATGATGCGCCGTCGCCCGGCCTCGGCGGCGGCCGTGTCGGCATATTCGTCCGAGAAGAAGAACACGTCGTCTGCCAGTTTCTCGCCCGGCCATGCAGGGTCAGGGTGATGTCCCTGACCTCGCCGACATGGACGTTGCCATGGCGGTCGAGCGCGTCGGGCGCGCGGTCGTGGATGTCGACGGTCCAGGTGCCGGCGCTCATCTCGCCCATGGTGGCGACCGAGCCGAACTTGAAGTTGCGCAGATCGCCGATCCCGCCTTCGAGCGGGATGTCGTGCACCAGCCGGATCCTTGTCCCCTCCGGGCTGGTCAGCCAGACGTCGAGATCGGCGGTGTTGCGCCAGAAGAATTCGAGCTGCAGCTGCACGTGTTCGATCGCGATGTCCTGGCCGACCTCGATCTCGAACTGCAGGTGATCGACGCTGCCGCCGACCAGCTTGGCGCCCGGGGTCTCCGTCTCGACCTTGACGGTGGTCCGGTTCTGCGCGGTCTGCTGCAGCGTCCACGTCTCGGCCAGCCGCACCGCGTCATGCGCGTTGAGAAAGCCGAAACCGAAGGAATCGCTGAACGCCTTTCCGCCGCCGTTGAAATGGCCGTTGCCGTTCATCACCCAGCCGTCGCCCCAGGCGATGCCGTTGCCCAGCCCCTCGCGCCGGGCCGAGAGGCCGAGGATCTGCTGCACGTCGCGATAGCCGAGATCGGCATTGGCCTCGAGGATCAGCCCCGCCACCGCCGAGACCGCCGGCGCCGAGAAGGAGGTGCCGGTGGCGCGGGTCTCGAAGCGCTCGCCCGGCTCTGTGGTGAAGACCTCGCGCCCGGCGGCCGAGAGCAGCACGTTGGCGCCGAGACTGGTGAAGGAGGAGGCCGCGCCGTCGCGGTCCACCGCCCCCACCGCGATGGCGAGCGGCGAGTTCTGGAGATTGTGGAAGTTCGAGGAATCGTCGCCGCCGCCATTGCCGGCCGAGAACACCGCCACCGTGCCGAGCCCGTCGCGCCCGCTCGTCACCGGATCCTCCAGCGCCTCGCGGAGCGCGGTGGCGCGGCCGAAATTATCGGCGAAGGGGCGGTTGAAGCTCCAGCTGTTGTTGACTACGTCGACCGCGCTGGCGGCGTGCAGCGCCGCGATCGCCTGGTCGAGCGCGTTGGGGCTGGCATAGTTCACCGCGAGCCCGACCAGCGTCGCCTCGCTGGCGATGCCGACGCTGCCGATGCCGTTGCCGCCTTCGGCGGCGATGACGCCCGCGACCATGTCGAAATTGTAGTCACGGGAGAGGTCGTAATTGCCGTCGAGCTCGGCGTGATTGAAGTCGATCTGGGAATCGACCACGCCGATCTTCACCCCCGCGCCGCGATACTCCGCCCAGACGGATTCGATGTCGATGTTCACGGCCGAGCGGTTTTGTGCGAAATACCAGCTGCGATACATCACCGGATCGTCGAAGACGGCGGCGCCCGAGACGGAGGTCCCGGAAATGGTGTTTGAAATCGGCATTGCGTGTCCCTCAATCATGTCGTGGTCGAACGGCCGTCATCGGGCTGGACCGGGTCGAGGGTCTGATGCGAGGCTTGGACGAGGCAAAGTTTTGGGCATGGCGAGCTTGGCTCTTCACCATCGAAACTAATTAAATGTCAGATTGTTATCGCCCATATAGCGAAGCGGTCCCTGAACCGCTCCAGTCGCGGATGCGGTGCAGTTTCGAGTCGAATGCTTGTCAAATGGTTAACGTCGCAGGGCGCGGCCGGGCCTTTGCGCAACGCCTGCGCAACGGCAAACGGGCGCCCGGCCCTGCGGCCGCGCGCCCGTCATTTCGCTTCATGGGGTCCGTTCAGAACTCGAACGGGGCCACGCGCAGGCGCCGCCCGAGCGTCATGGCGTCGGCGACATGGATCATCGGCGCGAGGTCGACATCGCTTTCGCGCTTCGCCACCAGCTCGGCCATCCGGGCATAGAGCGCGGGGTATTCGCCGGGATGCTCCGGCAGCGGCGCCGGTGTCCCGTCGATCTCGAGCCGCGCCCCGCCGTCGCGCAGGGCGATCGCGCCCTTGTTGGTTTTGATCTCGATGTCCCAGCTCTGCGGGCCTTCCTGCCGCCAGTCGAACACCGCGCCGACATTGCCGGTGAAGTCGAGGCGGGCCGCGATCGGGGTGTCTCGGTTCTCGGGAAACTCCAGCTCGGCGGAGACGAGGTGCACCGGTTCGGGCAGGATCTCGGTCAGGATCGACAGCGCGTTGATGCCCGGGTCCATCACCCCCATGCCGCCCGGCTCGAAGACCCAGTCCTGGCCCGGATGCCATTTGCGCACATCCTCCTTCCAGGTGATGCGCACGCTCTGCACCACCCGCTCGACCAGCCGCGACTTCGCCGCCGCGACGCCCGCCGCCATGCGGCTGTGCCAGCTGGCATAGAGCGTGACGCCCTGTGTCGCGGCGAGCCGCTGCAGCGCCTGCACCTCGGCCAATGTCTGGCCGGGCGGCTTTTCGAGCATCACGTGCCGCCGCGCCAACAGCGCCTTGTGGGCATAGTCGAAGCGCGGCTGCGGCGGCAGGCAGAGCGAGATCACCTCGATGTCGGGACGCGCCGCGAGGAAGGCGTGGAAGTCGCGATGCGCCTCGACCCCCTCGACCGTGCCGGATCGGCTCACCGTCGCTGCGAGCTCCCAGTCGGGGCTCGCCTGCAGGGCCGGTACGTGCTGGTCGCGGGCGATCTTGCCAATGCCGACGAGGGCGATCTTGCGGGGGCTGGTGCCGTCGGCCATCAATGGCTCTCCTTGCCGACTGCGTTGCCGCGACAGCCGACCAGGAAATCGAAATCGGCGCCGGTCTCCGGCCCCATCACCCGCTCGTGGTAGAGGCTGGCATAGCCCGAGGCGGGGGCCTTCACCTGCGGCGTCCATGCGGCCAGACGCGCCGCCAGCTCCTCGTCCGAGATGTCGAGATGCAGCCGCCGCGCGGCGACGTCGAGCTCGATCATGTCGCCCGAGCGCACCACCGCCAGCGGCCCGCCCCGCGCCGCCTCGGGCGAGGTGTGCAGCACCACCGTGCCATAGGCGGTGCCGGACATCCGCGCGTCCGAGATCCGCACCATGTCGGTGATGCCCTTGCGCAGCACCTTGGGCGGCAGGCCCATATTGCCGACCTCGGCCATGCCCGGATAGCCGCGCGGCCCGCAATTCCTAAGCACCATCACGCAGCTCTCGTCGATGTCGAGATCCTCGTCATTGATCCGCGCCTTGTAGTCGTCGATGTCCTCGAACACGACGGCCCGGCCCCGGTGCTGCATCAGCGCGGGCGTCGCGGCCGAGGGTTTGAGCACGGCACCCAAGGGCGCGAGGTTGCCCTTGAGCACCGCGATGCCGCCCGACTTGGCCAGCGCGCGCTCGACCGGCAGGATCACGTCCTCGTTCCAGTTCTGCACCTCCTTGACCTCGTCCCAGATCGCGCCGCCAGACACGGTCAGCGCCTCGCGGTGCAGCAGCCCCGCTTCGCCGAGCCGCTTGATGACGACCGGCAGGCCGCCGGCATAGAAGAACTCCTCCATTAAATGCTGGCCGGAGGGCATCAGGTTGACGATGGTCGGCACGTCGCGGCCGCAGCGGTCCCAATCCTCGAGCGTCAGGTCGATCCCGACCCGCCCGGCGATGGCGAGCAGGTGGATCACCGCGTTGGTGGAGCCGCCGATCGCCGCGTTGGTGCGGATCGCGTTCTCGAAGGCCTCGCGAGTCATGATGTCGGAGGGCTTCAGGTCGTCCTTGACCATGTCGACGATCCGCCGGCCGGTCAGATGCGCCATGACCCGGCGGCGGCTGTCGACCGCCGGGATCGCGGCATTGCCCGACAGCGCCATGCCGAGTGCCTCGGCCATCGAGGCCATGGTCGAGGCCGTGCCCATGGTGTTGCACGAGCCGGGCGAGCGGCTCATCGAGGCCTCGGCCTCGACGAACTCGGCTTCGGTCATCTCGCCCGCGCGCACGGCCTCGGAGAAGCGCCACAGATGCGTGCCCGAGCCCACCCGCTCGCCGCGGAAATGGCCGTTGAGCATCGGCCCACCCGAGACCACGATCGCCGGCAGGTCGACCGAGGCCGCACCCATCAGCAGCGCCGGCGTGGTCTTGTCGCAGCCGGCGAGCAGCACCACGCCGTCGATGCATTTGCCGCGCACCGCCTCCTCGACATCCATGGCGCAGAGATTGCGATACATCATTGCGGTCGGGCGCAGCGTCGATTCCGACGGGGAGAACACCGGGAACTCGACCGGCAGGCCGCCAGCCTCGTAGATGCCGAACTTCACCCGCTCCGCGAGGTCGCGCAGATGCGCGTTGCAGGGCGTCAGCTCCGACCAGGTGTTGCAGATGCCGATCACCGGGCGGCCGTCGAACAGGTCGGCGGGTAAGCCTTGGTTCTTCATCCAGCTGCGGTGATAGATCGCGTCCTTCGACGTGCCGCCGAACCATTCCTGCGAACGCAGCTTGCGGGGCCAGGGGGCGGGGGTGAAGCTCATGGAAGGCCTTTCGAAAGCGGGCGGCGCGACGGGCCGGACCGCGTCGCGGGGGAGATCGAGTCTGGTGCGACCGGTCGGAAGGGGCGGAAACCGCCCCGGCGCCGACCATCGCGCGAAGAGATATTGGCGATGTCTGGGATATGGTTCAAATAATGTTTCCGAATG
Organism: Limimaricola variabilis; assembly: GCF_014195545.1. Classification (GTDB taxonomy): domain Bacteria; phylum Pseudomonadota; class Alphaproteobacteria; order Rhodobacterales; family Rhodobacteraceae; genus Limimaricola; species Limimaricola variabilis. The sequence goes on from NZ_JACIBX010000004.1 coordinate 85,088, forward strand.
AACCCATGATGGAATCGTCATGAATGACCGGCTGCTGCGACGCGGGCTCAAGCTCGGCCACCTCGAATTGCTGGCGCAGCTCGAGCAGAGCGGCCAGCTCGGCGCGGCGGCAGAGGCGCTCGGCATTGCGCAGCCCGCGGCCTCGCGGCTGCTGTCGGAGGCGGAGCGGATCGCCGGCTGCGCGCTGCGGCGGCGCGACGGGCGCGGCATCCGGCTGACGCCGGAGGGCGCGGCGTTGGCGCGGCGGGCCGGGCGGGTGCTGGGCGAGATCGGCGATGCCGGGCGCGAGCTGGACGAGATCGCCTCGGGCCTGTCTGGCGAGGTGCGGATCGGCGCGGTGACCGGCCCGGCGATGGACCGGGTGCTGCCGGCGCTGCGCCGCGCCCGGACCGAGATGCCGAAGCTGCGCGTGCATGTCGAGAACGGCGACTCGGAGGTTCTGGGCGAGGCGCTGCTCGAGGGGCGCATCGACCTGGCGCTGGCGCGGCTGCCGCATGCCCATCCGGCCGAGCGCTTCGACATCCGCCCGATCGGCCCCGAGCCGGTGGCGCTGGTGGTGCGGCGCGGTCACCCGCTGCTGGCCGATCCCGCGCCCACCCCCGAGGCGATCCTCGCCCATGACTGGGTGCTGCCGGCGCGCGGCACCCTGCTGCACGACGCGGTGCAGCGGCGTCTGGCGCGGCTCGGCCTGCCGCCGCCGCATGTGCCGGTGACGACATCCTCGGTGCTGCTGACGCTGGCGCTGGTGCAGGATGGCGACGCGGTGGCGCCGCTGGCGCGGGCGGTGGCGGCGCATGTCGCGGGTGCTGGCTGCACGGTGGTCCCGGTCGATCTCGGCCTCTCGGTGGCGCCCTACGGGCTGATCACCCGGGCCGGCGCGCTGCTGCCGGTGGCGGCCCGCCGGATGGCCGAATTGCTGCTGCGCGACGCGCCGGACCCCGAACCCGCGGCGCCACCCGAAATGTGACGCTTCCGAGGCGGCGCGCCCGGCCCGGCCGCGGGCCGGGGTGCCGATCCGTCGACAATCCCCCTGTGCCGACAGGACCGGCCCGGCCCGGAGCGGCTTTTTGCCGACACCATGCCGCCCGACACCGCCCCGCCGCGGAAGGGTCCGAACCCCGCCCAGATTCCTCCTTAGGTGTTGATCCAACTTTAAATTTGGAGGGATGCAGAATGCAGACCCGCGCGATCCACCGACTGCCCAGCCTCGCCACGGCCCTGTTCGGCTTCGTCGCCATCTTCGCCTTTCTCGGCCTCGGCGCGCTCGCGCTGCTGGCCGAGCGCCGCCTCGAGGAGGTCGGCAACCGCGTCCAGGCCGAGGCGGTGCAGCTGCGCGGCGAAGCGCTGCGGATGAACTTCGGCAAGGCGCTCGGCCGGGAATGGAACTCGGTCAACGCGGTCGCCGGGACCATCGACATGGGCACGATCGAGGCCACCCGTCCGCGACTGGCCGCGATCTCGCGCATCTCCAACGCGATCGCCTGGACCGGCATCGCCGACAGCTCGGGCCGGCTGCTCGCCTCCTCGCGCCCGCTGCTCGAAGGGCAGGACGTCTCCGGCTCGCTGTGGTTCCGGCGCGGCCTGAACGGCAAGTATATCGGCTCGGCCGAGACCGACGACCGGCTGGCCCGCCTGGTGCCCGGCGCGGGCGACGGCCCGGTGCGCTTCGTCGACATGTCGGTGGCGATCCGCGATCCCGAGGGGCGCGCCGAGGGCGTGCTGCTGTACCGGCTCAACGTCACCTGGATCCAAGAATACCTGATCGAGAGCGCCGGCGTGCTCGAGCTCGACCTGTTCCTCGTCAACGGCCGCGGCGACGTGCTGTTCGAGCATTACGAGCAGATCGGCCAGAGCCTCTCGCCCCGCGCCCGCCAGGTCGTGACCTCGGGCCAGCAGGGCGTCTTCCAGGTCCCGCTGGAACAGAATGGCGAGGCCTTTTTGGCGCTGCTGCCCAAGATCGTCACCGGCGACATGGCCTCGCTCGACTGGCGGCTGGTGGCGCGGGTGCCGGCGCAGGTCGCGGGCTTCGGGCTGGGCCGCGTCGTGTTCTCGCGCGACATCTTCTGGGTGGTGCTCGGCTTCGGCGCGGCGCTGGCACTGGGGACCGCGCTCTTCGCCCGCTACTTCCTGGCGCCGCTGCGGACCCTGTCGCGCGACGCCGAGGCGATCGCCGAGGGCCGCGACACCTACCCGGCCGAACAGCGCAGCAGCCGCGAGGCGCAGACCCTCTCCGCCGCCATCGTCAGGCTGCAGCGCGGCTGAGCGGCGCTACGGCAACAGCCGCGCCTAGCGGCGGGTCGCGACGTACCGTCGTCATTGCCCGCCGCCACCCCACGCGCGACAGCGACCCGACCTGCCGCGTGCCCCCTTGAAGGACATCCCCCATGCGTCTTACCCGCATCCTCATCGGCGGCCTGCTCATCGTGGCGGCGATCTGGGTGATCGTCGGCGAGCGGCTCGGCGGCACCAGCGCCAACGCCATGGTCAACGCCCGGCTGGCGACGCTGCGCAGCCCGATCGCCGGTATCGTCACCATCCCCGACATGGCGCTCGGCGCGACGGTGCGGCGCGGCGACGAGCTGGCCTCCGTCGCCGATCCGCAGGTCGACCGGATCCGGCACAACGACCTCGTGCTGCAATGGCAGAACGTCCAGTCCGAGCGCGACCGGCTGCGCGATCTGATGACCGAGACCAAGCAGGTAATGGAGCGGCTCGCGGTGCGCGCCGCCACCTTCGAGCGGGGCAAGACCCGCGAGGTCGAGATCCGGCTGATCCATGCCCGCAGCCGGCTGGCGCTCTTGCAGCGCGAGGCGCCGGAGCACGCGGCGCAGCTCGCGGCCGTGGTGCCCCAGCTGCCGGCCGATCCGCGCGGCCGCGACGGCGCGACCAGCGATGCCGCCGCCGTTCCCCTCATCCCCGAGGAGATCCCGACCGAGCTGGCGCTGGCGATCGAGCACGCCCGCGAGGAGGTGGGCGTGCTGGAGACCGCACTCGCGGCGGCGCGCGACGGGGTGCATCTGGTCGACGGCTTCAACGACGCGCCCTTTGCCAGCCAGCGGCTGGCCGAGCTGCGCGCCCGCCACGACGCGCTCGAGGCCGATCACGCGTCGCAGGTCCGGCAGGTCCGCGCCCTCGCCGCGCGCATCACCGAGGAGCGGGTCAGCGTCAACCGGCTGGCCGAGGCGCCGCTCGCCACCACCTTCGACGGGCGGATGTGGGAAGCGCTGGCGCATGACGGCGAGAACCTGCAGCGCGGCGACGCGGTGATGCGGCTGCTCGACTGCGAGAGCCTGATCGTCACCGGCTCGGTCAGCGAAGGGGTCTACAACCGGCTGCGCCCCGGCGATGCCGCGCAGTTCCGCCTGACCGGCTCCGGCGAGCTGATCGAGGGCACGGTGGAGCGCCTCGCGGGCAGCGGCGCCGCTTCGCTCTACGACACCCTCGCCATCGCGCCGTCGGGCGAACATCTCGAGCGCTACGACGTCGCGGTCAGCGTGCCCGGCCTCGCCGGCCTGACCGACGACCACTGCCCCGTCGGCCGCACCGGCCGCCTGTTCTTCGAAAGCCGGCCGCTCGACTGGCTGCGCGACCTGCTGTGATCGCGCCGCATGTCTGGCTGAGCGAGGCGCAGTTCAGCCTAGCGCAGATGGCGCTGGCGCTGGGGGTGGTGGTGGTGCTGCCGCTGGTAATCGACACAAGCCGCACGCTGCACCGGTCGCTGATCCTTGGCGCGTCGCTGCTGCTGGCGCTGCGCTACATCTGGTGGCGCGGCACCGAGACGCTGCCACCGCCCGGGCTCGACGCCGACTTCATCGCCAGCCTGACGCTGTTCGTCATGGAAATGGGCGCGATGCTCGGCACGATGAACGCTGCGGTGATGCTGGCGCGGCGCCGCGACCGGCACCGCGAGGCGACGGTCCACGCCAATTGGTGGCTGCCGGGCCGCCCGCCGCGGGTGGCGGTGATGATCGCGACCTACAACGAGGATCGCGAGATCCTCGAGCGCAGCATCGTCGGCGCGGTCTCGGTCGACTGGCCCGAGGCCGAGGTGCTGGTGCTCGATGACGGTCGCCGCGACTGGCTGGCCGAGTTCTGCGCCCTGCATGGCGTGCGCCACGTGATCCGCCCCGACAACGCCCATGCCAAGGCCGGCAACATCAACCATGCGCTCGACATGCTGGCGGCCGAGGGGCGCGCGCCGGACTTCGTGGCCGTGCTCGACGCTGATTTCGTGCCGCATCGCAACTTCCTGCGCCGCGCCGTGGCGCTGTTCCACGACCCCTCGGTGGCGCTCGTCCAGACGCCGCAGCACTTCTTCAACGCCGATCCGATCCAGCACAATCTCGGCCTGTCGCGCTCCTATCCCGACGAGCAACGCTTCTTCTTCGACCACGTGCAATCCTCGCGCGACGCCTGGGGCATCGCGATCTGCTGCGGCACCTCCTCGGTGATGCGCTGGAGCGCGCTGCGCGAGATCGGCGGCTTTCCCACCGACAGCGTCACCGAGGACTTCCTGCTCAGCCTGGCGCTGCAGGAACGCGGGCTGCAGACCGTCTATCTCAACGAGCCGCTGACCGAGGGGCTCGCCCCCGAGGGGATCGGCGAATACATCACCCAGCGCGCGCGCTGGTGCCTCGGGCTGATGCAGATCGCGCGCGGCCGGCTGGGACCGTTCTCGCGCAACGGGCTGCGGCTGCGCGACCGCTGGAGCGTGATCGACACCATGCTCTACTGGCTGGCGAGCTTTCCCTTCCGGCTCGCGGGCCTCAGCTTTCCGCTGCTCTACTGGTATTTCGGGATCATCGTGGTCGAGGCCCATGTCGCCGAGGTGCTGTCCTATTTCGGCGTCTACTTCGTCTGGTCGGTCGGCGTGCTGAACCTGCTGTCGCGCGGCACGGTGGTGCCGATCCTGCACGATGTCAGCCAGATCGTCGGTGCGATCCCGATCAGCCGCGCCGCCTTTTACGGGCTGCTGCGCCCCAAGGGGCACAAGTTCAAGGTCACCGCCAAGGGCGGCGACCGCAGCCGCATCGTCGTGCAGTGGCGGCTGATGATGCCGTTCCTGGTGCTGCTGGTGCTGACGTTGGTGGGGCTGCTGCTGGGCAGCGCGCTGGACGGCTTTGCCCGGGCCGAGGCCGGCGACGGCATGCAGGTGGTGCTGTTCTGGTCGATCTGCAACTGCTTCGTGCTGGCGCTCACCATCCTCGCCTGCATCGAGCTGCCGCGCCATGAACGGCACGTCGCCGACCGGCCCGAACGGGTGATCTTCCTCGCCGATGGCGGCCGGGCGCAGCGGCTGTGGCTCGCCTCGCTGACCCGCGACACCGCGCGGTTGCGGGGCGCGGTCTACAAGCCCGGCACCCGCGGCGTGCTGCGCATCCTCGGCGTCGGCGACATGCGCGCCACGGTGATCGCGATGACGGCGGAGGGCGCGCGGCTGCACCTGTGGCCGGAGGCCGAGACCCACAAGGCGCTGCTGCGCCGCTTCTACACCGAGGGCGCGGCGCCCGGCGTGGTCGACGTCCGGCTGAGCCGGCTGATCGGCGACATGGCCCGCCGGCTGAGCTTCACCGCCCCCGACTGACCCCCTTTCGAAAGGACTGCCCCCATGCGCCCCCTCTTCCGCCCGCTCCGTGCCCTCGCCATCGCGCTCTGCCTCGCCCCGGCCGCCGCCCGCGCCGATGGCGAGTTCGCACAGCTCGATTTCGGCGCGGACGACCTCACCACCGTGGCGAGCTTCACCCGCGGCGCGGTCTCGGCGGGGGCGGTGTTCTCGACCTACGAGGGCGGCGAGGGGATCGGCTTCTCGATCACCGGCGGGCGCGACATCAGCCTCGGCAGCCAGCCAGTGACGCTGCGCTTCGGCCCGACGCTCTCGGCCGGTGACGGGCTGGAGCTGGGCTTCAAGGCGGTGGCCGAAAGCTATGTCGCGACCGATTGGGGCGGAGTGTTCGCGATCGGCGAGATCAACAGCATCGACACCGCCTATTTCGCCATGCTCGAAGCCGGCCACGCCGCCAGCGGCACCGGCCTCGCGCTGGTGCTGACCGGCGACGACACCGGCTACGAGGAACAGAGCCTCGTGCTCAGCCGGTCCATCGGGCTGGACGGCGATCTGCGGCTCCGGATGGGCTACCGGCTGCAGGCGCGCGAGCTGTTCGTCGGGGTCGCGATCAACACCTTCTGAGCGCCGCATGACGCCATGCGCGGCGTGCATGGCGGCCCTTCGGATCCGGCATTGGCGGCACGGGTGACAGCGCGGCTGTGCCGGACTATGTGCGCGTCTCCCGACGCCCACCCGACTCGCAAAGGAACCTGCCCGTGTCCGTCCTCGCCCCCGCCGCCCCCGCCACCGCCTTCCGCCCGCTGTCGCGGCTGCGCGCCGCTCTCGGCCGCCTCGTCGCCGACCGGCAGATGCTGTGCGACCTCGCCCTGCTCGAGGACGCGGATCTGGCGCATCTGGGGATCACCGGCGGCCAGCTGCGCCAGGTGCGGACGATCTGCCGGGTCGCCCGGATCGCCAAGCCGCTGCCCGCGGGCCCGGCGGCCGCGCCGCAGCTGCGCCCGACCCCCTTCGGCCTGCTCGCCTCCGCCGCGCTGCGCCGCTGACACCCCCGCCGCGCGGACCCCGGGGCGCATGTTTCCCCGGAGCCCGGCGGCTCAGATCTCGCCGCGCATCTGGGCGGCGTGCACCGCCTCGACCGTGGTGCGCGCGCCGAGCGCCAGCCGCGCCGATTTCAGCTGCGCCTTGAGCGCGCTCTCCGAGATGCCGATGATCGCGGCGGCGCGCATGTGCCGCTCGCCTTCGGCCATCAGCCGCAGCGCCTCGCGCTGCGCGGCGGTGAGCGCCGGCGCGCCGGGCGGGCCCTTGTGCAGACGCTCGATCACCGCCAGGGCGCGCTGCGCCTCGGTGGCGGTGAAGGGCCGGTCGACCCGCGCCAGCCCGCAGAACGAGCGGATGTCGCCGCTGCCGGTCGCCACGGTGATGCCATGCAGCAGCCCGTGCGCCCGCGCATCGGCCAGCACCCCGGCGGGGTCGTTCGGCTCCAGCGTCGCCCAGTCGATCACGCCGTCATGGCCGAGCGCCCAGCCGACCGTGGGATCGCGCAGGAAATAGGACTGCCGCTCATAGGCGTCGCGCCAAGCGGGCGGAAAGCAATTCTCGACATGGACCGCGCGACCCCGGTTGACCCGCAGCACGGCGATGAAGCCGAGCGGCGAGACCCGGATCAGGTCGTGGAAATCATGGGGGGCATATCCATGCAGATGCAGGGTCATGGGAGAAACATCCTCGAACGGGCAAACAACACACGACACCGGGGCAACACGATCCGGAGTCATCCCGATAGAGAGGGAGTCCGCGCGTCGGATTCAAGATGCCGCGCCCGCTTGACCGGTTTCTTTGGTCAACTCTCTCCATACGTGTGCCTTCGGCTACACCCGCGCGCAATTATCGGGCATTTTAACCAGTTTTGGAGGGATCTCCGGGGTCCAGATCGAATATATACAGCCTAGGGTAGAATCACGGCGCCCGTTCGAGAGCGCCCGAACCGCACGCGCACTCGGCCCCGGCGCCCCCCTTCCCGGGACGGCAACCTTGCCGCCCTCCTGCCGCGCCCCAGCTTGCAGCGCAACGACGCCAACGCATCGGGAGACCGTCATGACGCAACGCACCCTCTTCATCACCGGGGCCTCCTCCGGCATCGGCGCGGCCACCGCCCGCGCCGCGGTCGCGGCGGGCTGGCATGTCGGGCTGATGGCCCGCAGCAAGGAAAAGCTCGACGCGCTGGCCGAGGAGCTGGGCGCGGCGGCGCTGGCGCTGCCCGGCGACGCGACCGATCTCGCCCAGCAGCAGGACGCGGTGGCGCGGCTGGTAGCCGAGAAGGGCGGGCTCGACGCCGCCTTCGCCAATGCCGGGACAGGGCTCGACACGCCGGGCACCGAGGCCGGCGATCCCGAGGAATGGCGGGCGATGATCGATCTCAACATCATGGCGCTGCTCTACACCGCGCGCGTCGCGCTGCCGGAGCTGAAAAAGCGGCGGGGGCATCTGGTGCTGACCGGATCGGCGGCCGGCAAGCGGCACATCGCCGGCTCGATCTACGGCGCGACCAAATGGTTCGTGCACGGCTATGCCGGCAATATGAGCGAGGAGATGCGCGAATGGGGCGGGCGCTGCACGGTGATCGCGCCGGGCATGGTCGACACGCCGTTCTTTTCGGAGCCCAAGCCCGGCAAGATCCGTCCCGAGGATATCGCCCGCGCGGTGGTCTTCGCGCTTGACCAGTCGGAGACCGCCGACCTGCGCGAGATGTTCATCATGCCGACGGGCTAGCCCAGCTCGCCCTCGGCCTCGGCCAGCTGCTCGATGGTGTAGTAATCCGAGCCGTGCGACAGGATGCAGCTCACCCCGTCTGGATTGGTCAACAGCACCGTGAAGCTGCCGCTTTCGGGGTTCGACCAGACCTCGAGCATCGCCATGGCGCTGGCCTGCAGGCCAGCGCCGGCGAGGCTCTCGGCATAGCCTTCTTTCAGCCGCTCGACGATATGGTCGCGGGGCGCGCAGCCCTGCGCCAGCGCCGGCGGCGCGGTCGCCGCCATGCCGAACAGAAGTCCCGTGGTCAGCAGTCTCTTGAACATTTTCATCTCCTCCTCCGCAGGAGGACGGATCGAGGAGGAGATGCTGCGGAGACCATAGCCCCCTCCCCCCATATGTGGGGCCGGGAGCCGTCGCGTCAAAACGCGGGGGCATCAACAGATGCTGATGCCCCCGGCCGAAACCCGATCCCGTCCACGGGGGTTGTCTTGTCCTGCGACGGACGGCTGGACGGCGCGACAGCTCATTGCAGCATGATCTCTCCGGTGAAGTTGTTGGTGTAGTCCGCACCTTCGCCGCCGGCATCGAAACTGCCCGAGCCGGTGGCCTGCTGCCACTTGCCGGTGCCGCCGGCGATCTCCCAATCGCCCATGGTCCGGCCCTCCTCGCTCATGCCGGTGACGGTCCAGCGCATGACGGCCATATCGCCGTCGGCGTCGGTGTAGAGGCAGTTGCCGCTGCCTTCGGCTGCACCGTCGATCATCGACACCGCGCCGAAGCAGGGGCCCGTCAGGCTCGCCATCGGATGCGTCTCGTCGCCCATGTCGAGGCGTTCGTACTGGGTGTTGGCATGGACCACCATCATGCTGTCGCCCGCTTCCATCACCTCGGAGCTGGCGGTGCCGTAGCCGGTCCCGGTGGCGTCGTAGGTCTCGGCCAGGCCCATGCCGGCCGGTAGCGTCATCGCCGCCGCAACGGCCGCGATCGTGTAACGGTTGGACATCTCGTAACCTCCCACTCGGCGGCCCGGATGGCGGGCCGACCCCCCCAATCTATCATGGGCGCCCGAGCTGACGTAGCGGAAACATGAAATGGCGGCGTCCCCGGCCAGGGACGCCGCCATTTTCGGGCCGCCTGCGCGGCCGAGGGAGCGCCGCGCTCAGATGGCGCGGGCAGCCTCGAGCGCGATGCGCTGGATGTCGCCGCGGCCGATGCCGAGATCGGCGAGATCGCGGTCGGTCAGCATGCCGAGTTCGCGCTGGGTCTGGCGGTAGGCGCGGTTGCGCGCGAACGCCGTCTTGATGCGCGCGGTGATCGCGGTGAGGCCCCAGGCTTCGCTGTTGTTGGTGGTGCGCTGGTCGATGGTGGCGTAGCTCATGTCAGTATCCTTGATCGTCGGGTCCGTGCGGCCCTTGTCGCGGGCCTGATCGAGGCGGCGCCCATCGCCGCTCCGTTGCACCCTAATTGGTAGCGTTAACGACCAAAGAAAACCGACAAGGTGACAGCCCCGCCATGCAGTTTCTGCATGGGCCGCGCCGCCCCCTCAGCGCCAGTCCAGCACCACCTTTCCGGAGGCGCCTGAGCGCATCGCGTCGAAGCCCGCGACGTAATCATCGACCTTCATGCGGTGGGTGATGACCCCGCGGATGTCGAGCCCGTTCTCCAGCATCGCGATCATCTTGTACCAGGTCTCGAAGATCTCGCGGCCATAGACGCCCTTGATGGTGATCGCCTTGAACACGATCCGCGACCAGTCGACCGGCGAACGGCCCGGCGGGATGCCCAGCATCGCGATCCGCCCGCCCATCACCAACCGCTCGACCATCTGGTCGAGCGCGCGCTGGTTGCCCGACATCTCCAGCCCGATGTCGAAGCCCTGCTTCATCCCGAGACGCGGCACCACCGAGGCGAGGTCCTCCTCGGCGACATTGACCGGCACCACGTCGGCCACCCGCGCCGCGAGGGCGAGGCGGTCGGGGTTGATGTCGGTGATCACCACATGGCGCGCGCCGACATGGCGGGCGACGGCGGCCGCCATGATGCCGATCGGTCCGGCGCCGGTCACCAGCACGTCCTCGCCCACCAGATCGAAGGAGAGCGCGGTGTGGACCGCGTTGCCCAGCGGATCGAGAATCGCGCCGATCTCGTCGTCGATCGCATCGGGCAGCGGCACCACGTTGAAGGCCGGCAGCCGCAGGTATTCGGCGAAGGCGCCCTGCTCGTTGACGCCGATGCCGCGCGTCTCGGGGTCGAGGTGGAACTTGCCCGATCGGCTCTGGCGCGAATGCTTGCCGATCAAGTGCCCCTCGCCCGAGCAGCGCTGGCCGATCTCGAGATCGGTCACGTTGCGGCCCAGCTCGACGATCTCGCCGGCGAACTCGTGGCCGGTGACGAGCGGCACCGGCACGGTGTGCTGCGCCCACTCGTCCCAGTTCCAGATATGCACGTCGGTGCCGCAGATCCCGGTCTTGTTGACCCGGATCAGCACGTCGTCGGGGCCGATCTCGGGCACCGGCACTGTCTCGCGCCACAGCCCCGGCTCGGGCCGCGCCTTGACGAGGGCGCTCATGCCGTTGGGGCGGCTCACGAGATCACGCCCAGTTCGCGGCCGGCCTGCGCGAAGGCCGCCAGCGCGGCATCGAGATCCGCCCGGGTCAGGGCGGCGTTCATCTGGGTGCGGATCCGCGCCGCGCCCTTGGGCACCACCGGGAAGAAGAAGGCCGAGACATAGACGCCCAGCTCGTCGAGCCTTGCAGCCATCTTCTGCGCCAGCTTGGCGTCGTGCAGCATCACCGGGATGATCGGATGCTCGCCCGGCAGGATCTCGAAGCCCAGATCGGTGAGGCCACGGCGCCAGTATTCGGCGTTCTCGAACAGACGGGCGCGGAGCTCGTCGCCCTCCTCGACGAGGCGGATCGCCTCGATCCCGGCGGCGCAGACCATCGGCGGCAGCGCGTTGGAGAACAGGTAGGGCCGCGCCCGCTGCCGCAGCAGGTCGATCACCGGTTGCGGCCCCGCGATGTAGCCGCCGATCGCGCCACCCAATGCCTTGCCCAGCGTGCCGGTCAGCAGATCCGCCTGCACGCCGAAATGCGCCGGGGTGCCCGCGCCCTTCGGCCCCATGAAGCCGGTGGCATGGCAGTCATCGACCATCAGCAGCGCGTCGTAGCGGTCGGCCAGCGCCCGGATTTCGTCGAGCTTGGCGAGATAGCCATCCATCGAGAACACGCCGTCGGTGGCGATCATCACGTGGCGCGCCCCGGCCTCGCGGGCCTCTTGGAGCTTGGCCTCCAGATCGGCCATGTCGGAATTGGCGAAGCGGTAGCGCTTGGCCTTGCACAGCCGGATGCCGTCGATGATCGAGGCATGGTTGAGCGCGTCCGAAATCACCGCGTCCTCGGGGCCGAGGAGCGGCTCGAACAGCGCACCATTGGCGTCGAAGCAGGCGGCGAAGAGGATCGTGTCGTCATGGCCCAGATAGGCGGCCAGCCGCCGCTCCAGCTGCCGGTGCAGATCCTGCGTGCCGCAGATGAAGCGCACCGAGGCCATGCCGAAGCCGTGGCTGTCGATGCCTGCCTTGGCGGCGCGGGCGAGGGCGGGGTGGTCTGCGAGGCCGAGATAGTTGTTGGCGCAGAGGTTGATCACCTCGCGCCCACCGAGATCGACGCGCCCGCCCTGCGGGGAGGTGATCTCGCGCTCGGTCTTCCACAGCCCCTCCTCGCGGATCTCCGCGAGGCGAGAGTCGATGTCGTCGAGAAAGCGGGTCATTGCGGTTCCTTCCCTTTGGGCCCCGACTCTAGACCCGCCCTGCGCCCGCGCAAGCTCTGCCCGCGCGTCAGGGACCGAGCGCCAGCAGCGCGATCTCGCCCTCCCAGACCGCGCCGAGCCGCGCCGCCGCCCGCCAGGCCCTGAGACCCGAGCGGCAGGCCAGCACGGCGCGCGCGCCGTGCGGCGGCAGCAAGCCACCCGGCCCGAAATCCTCGACCGTCAGCCGCGCCGCCCCCGGCAGGGGCGGGCCGGGCTCGTCACGGGCGCGCAGGTCGACGAGGTGATCCCCGGGGCCGATCTGCGAGGCGGCGACGAAGCCCGGCGCGCGGGCGGGTTCGGGCGCGCCGGCAAAGCCGAAGCCGCCCATCCGCCAGCTCGCGGCGTCGAAGCTCACCAGCCGCCCCAGCGGGGCGGGGTCGAGGCCGGCAGCGATCGCCAGCGCCATCTGCGCCTGCACCCCGCCGATCGTGCCGACCACCGGCCCCAGCACGCCCTCGGAGGCGCAGGAGCCGAGCCGTGCGGGCAGGTCCGGAAACACCGCCCTGAGCGACGGCGCGCCGCCGCAGAAACCGCCCGCATATCCCGCCCGCCCCGTCGCCGAGGCCGAGACCAGCGGCAGCCCCGCCGCCATGCAGTGGTCGGAGGCCACGTAGCTCGCGGCAAAGCTGTCGGCGCAGTCGAGGACGAGATCGACGCCCGCGCAGAGTGCCGCCGCGCTGGCCGGGTCGAAGCGGGCGCAGAGCGGCTCCAACACCGTGTCCGGGTTGAGCGCGCGCAGATGCGCCGCCGCGGCTTCGGCCTTGGGACGGCCGAGATCGGCTGCGCGGAAGATCACCTGCCGATGCAGGTTGCTCTCCTCGACGATGTCGGGATCGACCAGCCGGATCCGCCCGACCCCCGCCCCGGCGAGATAAGGCAGAACCGCCGCGCCGAGCCCGCCCGCGCCGATCACCAGCAGATGGGCGCGCGCCAGCCGCGCCTGCCCGGCGGCCCCCATGCCCGGCACCGCGATCTGCCGGTCATAGCGGCTCATCGCGCCGCCTCGAGCGGGCGGGTGGCCGCCAGCCATTCGCGGGTCCGCGCCTCGGGATCGGCGTTCAGGGTGATGTCGGTCACGACCGAGACGATGTCGGCCCCGGCGGCGAAGGCGGCCGGGGCGCGCGCCACCGACAGGCCGCCAATCGCGACCAGGGGGACGGCGCCGCAGAGCGCCTTCCACTCGGTGAGCTTCTCGACGCCCTGCCGCTCCCATTTCATCTTCTTGAGGATGGTCGGCCAGACCGGCCCCAGCGCGACGTAATCGGGTCCAAGCGACAGCGCCCGGTCGAGCTCCGCCCGGTCATGCGTGCTGACGCCGAGCCGCAGCCCGGCGCGGCGGATCGCGGGCATGTCGGCGGTGTCGAGATCCTCCTGCCCCAGATGCAGCCAATCGCAGCCCGCCTCGATCGCCGCCTGCCAGTGGTCGTTGACCACCAGCACCGCGCCCTGCGCGTCACAGAGCGCGCGGGAGCGGGCGATCTGCGCCGCGACCTCCCGCGGGTCGCGATCCTTGAGCCGGAGCTGCACCAGCCGCAGGCCGAGCGGCAGCATCCGCTCCAGCCAGGAGACGTCGTCGAAGATCGGGTAGAACCGGTCGAGCTTCACAGGAACGCCTTTCCAATCAGCGGGGTGGAGGGCGCGGCCATGTCGCGCGGCTCCATCATCCCGGCCTCGTATCCCAGCCGCCCGGCCTCGATCGCGCGGGCAAAGCCCTCGGCCATCATCGCCGGGTCGCAGGCCTTGGCGACGGCGGTGTTCAGCAGCACCGCGTCGAAGCCCATCTCCATCGCCTCGGCCGCCTGGCTGGGCCGCCCGAGACCGGCATCGACCACCATCGGCACCTCCGGAAACTGCGCCCGCAGGCTGCGCAGCCCGTAGCGATTGGCGAGCCCCAGACCGGTGCCGATCGGCGCGCCCCATGGCATCAGCACCCGGCAACCGGCATCGAGCAGCTTCTCGGCCAGCACCAAGTCCTCGGTCGTGTAGGGAAACACGTCGAAGCCGTCGGCGCAGAGTTCGCGCGCTGCCTCGACGAGACCCCAGGGGTCGGGCTGCAGCGTGTCGGCATGGCCGATCACCTCGAGCTTGATCCAGCTGGTCCCGAACACCTCGCGCGCCATTCGCGCGGTGGTCACCGCCTCGCGCGCGGAGTGGCAGCCGGCGGTGTTGGGCAGGAGCCGGACGCCGAGCCGGCGCACCAGTTCCCAGAAGGCGCCGCCATCGCCGCCCGCCGCCTCGCGGCGCAACGAGACCGTGGCGATGCCCGCGCCCGAGCGGCGGAAGGCCTCGGCGAGGATCGCGGGCGAAGGGTATTGCGCGGTGCCGAGCATCAGCCGCGACGCGACCTCGGTGTCGTAGAACGTGACCATCTCAGCCTCCCTGCATCGGCGCGAGGATCTCGATCCGGTCGCCGGGGGCGAGCCGGGTTTCGGCCCGCGCGGCGGCGGGCACGAAGACCTCGTTATGCGCCGTCGCCACCGCCGCGCCGCCATGGCCGAGCGCCTCAAGCGCCGCCGCCAGCGTGTCGGCCTCGACCTCGCGGGCGCTGCCGTTAACCATGATCCTCATCGCATACCTCCGGTGTGATGCCGTCGCAGAGCCGGTCCGCCACCATCCGGGCCATCGCGGGCGCCAGGAGGAAACCGTGCCGGAACAGGCCGTTGACATGGATGACGCCGCCCCGCCGCCGAATCCGCGGCAGGTTGTCGGCAAAGGCCGGGCGGGCGTCGGCGCCGATCTCCAGCACCTCCGCCGCGCCGAAAGCCGGGTGCAGCGCATAGGCTGCGCTCAGCAGTTCGAGCACCGCCCGCGCCGTCGCCGGACCGCGCCCCTCGCTCTCGATCTGGGTGGCGCCGAGCATGTAGAGCCCCTGCCCGCGCGGCACGATGTAGAGCGGGTGGCGCGGATGTAGCAGCCGCACCGGCCGGGTGATGTCGAGGTCGCGCAGCCGCAGCACGACCATCTCGCCGCGCACCCCGCGCAGATCCGGCAGCGCGTCGCGCGCCGCCAGCCCCCGGCAGTCGATGTCGCCGGGGCCGGGCCGGGCCTCGCCGGTCTCGAAGACCACGCCCTGCGCCGCGAGCCGGGCGCGCAGCCCCGCCAGCGTCGCGCGCGGATCGAGATGCGCCTCCCCGGCGACATGCAGCCCGCGCCGCGCCTGCCCGGCGAGATCCGGCTCCAGCGCCGCGATGCCCTCGGCCTCGAGCGGCGCACCCGGCACCCGCCGGGCAAAGCGTGCGAGCTCGGCCCGGTCGCGGTCGAGCGCCAGCACCAGCGTGCCGCGCCGGATCACCCGCGCGCCCTGCCCCGCCCACCAATCGGCGGCGGCGCGGCCCAGGCGCACCACCGGCTCCTCGGCTGTCTCGCCCTCGCAGTCGGGCGCCAGCATGCCGCCCGCCCACCAAGAGCAGTGATGCGGCCCGGCCTGCCGCTCTCGGTCGATCACCGTGACCGCGCGGCCCCGGCCCGACAGCTCGGCCGCGACCGCGAGGCCCATCACCCCGCCGCCGATCACCCGGATCATCGCCGGCCCTCGTGGAAATGGTCGACCGGGCCGTGGCCCGACCCGATGCCGAGCGCCGCGCCGCCGCGGATCGCCCCCTCGAGCCAGCGCCGGGCACGCTCCAGCGCCGCCTCGGGCGAGCGCCCCAGCGCCATCAGCGCCGCCAGCGCGGCGGCGAGGCTGCAGCCGGTGCCATGGGTGGCGCGGGTGTCGATCCGCGGCCCGGCGGCTTCGACAACCCCGTGACGCGTCACCAGCCGGTCGACGCAGCAGCCGCCCTGCGCATGGCCGCCCTTCATCAGCACCGCGCCCGCGCCAAGGTCGAGCAGCATCCGCCCCTGCGTCACGATCTCCTCGGCGCTCGCGGCCTGCGCCCGTCCGGTGAGCCGCGCCGCCTCGGGCAGGTTCGGCGTCAGCAGCGTCGCGCGCGGGATCAGCCGTGCGATCAGCGCCGCCACCGCCGCGTCGTCGATCAGCGCGTCGCCTGAGGTCGCCACCATGACCGGGTCGAGCACCACCGGCCCGGCATGATCGCCAAGCGCTTCGGCCACCACCTCGATGGTCTCGGCGCGGCCCAGCATGCCGATCTTGATGGCGTCGGGCGGGATGTCGGCCAGCACCGCGGCGATCTGCGCCGCGACCATCTCGGGCGCGACATGCGCCACGCCGCTCACGCCGCGGGTGTTCTGCGCGGTGATCGCGGTGATCGCCGAAGCGCCATAGACGCCGAAGGCGGCGAAGCTCTTGAGGTCGGCCTGGATGCCCGCCCCGCCGCCGCTGTCGGATCCCGCGATGGTTAGGGCCGTCTTGACGCGCATCTCGCTCCCCCTTTCCGGCGGGGGCGCGGACGGACTCCGGGCGCATCTGTCCCGGGTCGCGTCTCCGTTCCCTCCGCCGGTGCTAACCGGATCAGGTTCGATGGGTCGGCATTCGCCTCTCAGCCCTTGCGGGCACCCCAACGGATTCGAGCGCGACGTTAGCCGGGCGTCCCGGTTGACGCAAGGGAGGGGGCTCCGCCCCCGGGCCTCGCGGCCCTCCCCCGGCGTATTTGGGGAATGGTGAAGGGGATCAGCGCTCCCCTTCGAAGCGGTAGATCGCGAGGCCGCGCTCGCTTTCGTCGATCTCGAGCCTGCGATTGACGGGCGCGTGGGCGCGGCTGGCGCAGTTCGGCCGCTCGCACAGGTAGCAGTTGATGCCGATCCCGGTGGGCGTGATCCGGTCGAGATCGAGCCCCTCGGCATGGGCGAGGCGCGGCGCATAGGCGACGTCGCATCCCAGCCCGATCGCCAGCCGCGTGGCCGGCGCGCCGAGCGTGCCGCCATGCCGGGTGACGGTGCGCGCGATCGAGAAGTAGCGCGCCCCGTCGGGCATGGAAATCAGCTGCGTCTGCACCCGGTCGGGCGCCTCGAAGGCGGCGTGGATGTTCCATAGCGGGCAGGTCCCGCCGAAGGAGGAGAAGGGGAATCGCCCGGCGCTGAACCGCTTGGAGATGTTGCCCGCCTGATCGACCCGCACGAAGAAGAACGGGATGCCGCGCGCGCCCTCGCGCTGCAGCGTGGTCAGGCGGTGCGCCACCTGCTCGTAGCTGGTGCCGAAGCGGTGGCCCAGAAGCTCGACATCGTAGCGCGCTGCCTCGCAGGCTGCGAGGAACCGCCCGTAAGGCATCAGAAGGGCTGCGGCGAAGTAGTTGGCGAGCGTCACCCGCGCCAGCGCCAGCGCCGACGGATCGCTCAGCCCGGAGGCCGCGATCTCGTCGGCGATCTCCTGCCCCCGCTCCAGCCGCGCCAGCAGCACCGCCATCTGGAATCGGCGGCTGGGTTGGGCGAGAAGCTCGGACAGCCGAAGCTCGCTGCGATGGGCGACGTGCTGGCGCAACCGCCCGGCCATCACCTCCGAGGGCAGGATCCGCACCCTGATGCCATGCGCGCGCAGCCGCTCGGTCAGCGCGACATGCGGCTCCGAGCGGTGCAGCTGCATCTCTTCGGCGGTGGCCTCGGCGGCGCGGTCGAGCGCGTCGACATGGTTGCGCCGCTCGAACAGCCAGGCCCGCACGGCCTGCACCGCGCGCGAGCCTTCCTCGAGCACCTCGACCTTGTCGCGGTCGGCGAGCGGGTTGGCGTCGGTCTGGCGGGCCAGCACCAGCTGCCGGTAGCGGTCGTGCAGCCGCACCAGCGCGGCGGCGACGTTCGGCGCGGCCGAGAGCGCCTGCTCGATCTCGACCCGGCCGACATCCGCCTCCAGCGCCGGATCCTTGAGCGCTGCGGTCAGGTCGGCGGCGAGCTGCGCGTCGGTCTCCGGGGCCAGCTCGCTGACATTGATGTCGAAGGCTTCGGCCAGCCGCATCAGCAACTTGGCCGAGGCCGGGCGCTGGTTGCCCTCCATCAGCGTGACATAGCTGGCCGAGACGCCGAGCCGGCCGGCCATTTCGGCCTGTGTCAGCCCGAGCGAGACGCGCAGCGCCTTGAGCCGGGGGCCGATCAGGAGTTTTTCGCCGCGATCGCTCATTTCATGACTAACAATGTTTCACCAATCCCGCTGACATAACTTACAAGATTACCCGTTCGCAACAAAATTATGCTGCACGCGCGTCATGACCACACTAACCTTACAGACAGCAAGGCACCGATCCTCCCTTCGGCGCCACAACTGGAAAGGTCACGCAGATGCCTCTCGATCTCGTCCCCGCCCCCGCAGCGCCCAGGCCGGTCCTGCTGCGCGACGTGCCGGGCGCCGACCGCGTCCTGACCGACGACGCGCTGGCCCTCGCCGCCGAACTGCAGACCCGCTTCAACCCCAAGATGCAGGCGCTCTCGGTCGCCCGCGACCGCCGTCAGGAACGCGCCGACGAAGGCCGTCTGCCCGACTATCTCGAGGAGACCACCGGCATCCGCAAGGGCATCTGGTCCTGCGCCGCAGCCCCCGAGAGCCTGCGCGACCGCAGGCTCTGCCTCGCCGCCGCCGCCGAGGCGGGCGCGCTGGCCCAGGCCCGCGCCGCCGGGGCCTCGGCGCTGCTCGTCGATCTCGACGAGGCGACCGCGCCGGGCTTTGCCAACCTCGTCGCCGGCATCGCCGCCCTGGCCGAGGCGCCCGACGACCACACGCCGATGCTGATCCGCACCCGGCCGCTGGAGCGCGACGAACCGGCTCTGCTGATCGGCGGCCACCCGGTTTCGGCCGGGCTGTTCGACCTGGCGCTGATCATGGCCCATCTGGCGACGCCGCTCGCGGCCCGCGACATGGGGCCGAACCTGCAGCTCGGCGGCATCGACGGCCACCGCGAGGCGCGGCTGTGGAGCGAGATCCTCGCCCTTGCCGAGGAGCGCGACGGGCTGGCGCCGAACACGATCCGGGTCGAGGTCTCGCTCGAGACCGTCACCGCCGGCTTCGAGATGGACGAGATCCTGTGGGAGCTGCGCGACCGCGCGATCGGCCTGACCATGCGCCGCGCGCCGCTCACCGCCTCCTATCTGCGGCTGATGCGGTCCCATCCCGACGCCGTGCTGCCTGCGCTGCTCGACCCCGAGGCGGCGTTCCTGGGCACTTGCGCGGCGCGGATGGTCAAGGTCGCCCATCGCCGCGGCACCCATGCCATCGCCGAGGCACCCGAAGGCAGCGACCCCGCCACCTTGCGCCGGCCGCTCGACGAGGGCTGCGACGGGCTGCGGATCGACGGCCCCGACCGGATCGCGGCGGCGCGCGAGGCGATCGCCCGCGCCCTGCCCGGCGCCCACCAGATCGGACGCCCGCGCCAGTATTTCCGGATCAGCCCCGAGATGCTGCTCAAGCCGCATGCCGGGCCGGTCACCGAGCAGGGCCTGCGCGCGACGGTGCATGTCGCCATCGCGGCGCTGGCCGCCTGGATTGCCGGGCGCGGCCCGGTCCGGATCGGCGACAGCCTGCACGGTCTCGCCTCCGCCGATCTCGCCCGGGCCCGGCTCGGCCAGTGGCTGGCGCATGGCGCCATGGTCGAGATGGAGGGCGGCGACTCGCGCCGCATGACCGCCGACTGGCTCGCCGCGCTGATCCACGAGGAGATCGTGAGCCTGGTGGAGTGGCTGGGACCGCACAGCTTCCATCGCGGACGCTACGCCTCGGCCGCCCGGATCGTCCAGGAATCGGCCTGCGCCAGCCCGCAGCCGGACCACGTCGCGCGGCTTGCCGCGCCGCTCCTCGACACGCTCGACTGACATCCCGCCGGGGGCCCGGCCCCCGGCACCTCCCCCCCTTTCCATCCGAAGGACCGACCGACCATGACCGACATGACCCCGACCCGCCGCAAGAGCTATGCCGAGCGCCGCGCCGCGTTGCAGGCCCGCTTCCCGAAGGGGAGCGCCCCCGGCGGCGTCGCCATCGACGACATCCTGCAGCTGCAGATGCAGAACACCTACAACACCCATCTCGAGATCGCCCGCGAGATGGCGAAGGTGATGCGCGCCGACATGGCCGCCTATGACGCCGATCCCGAGCATTTCACCCAGAGCCTCGGCTGCTGGTCGGGCTTTCACGCCCAGCAGATGATCCGTTCGGTCAAGCGGCTGCGCGGCACCACCAAGGGCGCCTATGTCTATCTCTCCGGCTGGATGGTCGCGGGCCTGCGCAACCGCTGGGGCCACCTGCCCGACCAGTCGATGCACGAAAAGACCGCCGTGGCCGACCTGATCGAGGAGATCTACGTCTCGCTGCGCCAGGCCGACGAGGTCGAGCTCAACGACCTGTTCCGGGCCCTCGACAAGGCGCGCGAGAGCGGCGACGCCCAGGCCGAGCGTGACGCGGTCACCGCGATCGACAATTTCGAGAGCCACGTCGTGCCGATCGTCGCCGATATCGACGCGGGCTTCGGCAACGAGCACGCGACCTACCTGCTCGCCAAGGAGCTGATCAAGGCCGGCGCTTGCTGCCTGCAGATCGAGAACCAGGTCTCCGACGCCAAGCAATGCGGCCATCAGGACGGCAAGGTCACGGTCCCGCGCGAGGATTTCATCGAGAAGCTGCGCGCCTGCCGCATGGCCTTCGAGGAGCTGGGCGTTACTGAGGGCGTGATCGTCGCGCGCACCGACAGCCTCGGCGCCGGGCTGACCCAGAAGCTTCCGGTGAGCCAGGCCCCCGGCGACCACGCCTCCGAATACCTCAAGTGGATCGAGACCGAGCGCTTCGACGGCCAGCCTTCCGAAGGCGAAATCGCGTTGTGGCGCGACGGTGGCTGGGCCAAGCCTGCGCGGCTGCCGAACGGCCTCGTGCGCTTCAAGGAGGGCACCGGCCGGGCGCGGGTCATCGAGGATTGCGTGGCCTCGCTCAATGATGGTGGCGCCGACCTGATCTGGATCGAGACCGATACCCCCAACGTCGCCGAAATTGCGGGCATGGTCGCCGAGATCCGCGAGAAGGCGCCCCACGCCAAGCTGGTCTACAACAACTCGCCCTCCTTCAACTGGACCCTGAACCTGCGCAAGCAGGTGCGCGAGGACTGGATCGCCGAGGGCCGGATCGCCGAGACCGACTACCCGGACGGCACCCAGCTGATGAAGGCCGATTACGACGACACCGATCTGGGGCGCGAGGCCGATGCGCGGCTCAAGCGGTTCCAGTACGACATCTCGACCAAGGCGGGCGTGTTCCACAACCTGATCACCCTGCCGACCTTCCACCTGACCGCCAAATCGGTGGACGAGCTGTCGCGCGGCTATTTCGGCGAGGACCGGATGCTGGCCTATGTCGCCACCGTGCAGCGCGAGGAGATCCGGCGCGGCATCTCGGCGGTCAAGCACCAGCACGAGGTCGGCTCGGATCTGGGCGATACCTTCAAGGAGATGGTCGGTGGCGACCGGGCGCTCAAGGCGGGCGGCCATGCCAACACGATGAACCAGTTCGCCGCCGAATGAGAGCTTCCGCCGGTCGGGCCTGACCGGCGGACGAAGGATCGGGCCGGGGCCAAGCGCCCCGGCCCGATCGCGTGTCAGGCGGCGATGTCGGCCCGCTCGCCGGTCGAGGCGCCCGCTTTCGCGGCGGCGCCATAGGCCGCATCGGCCCGCGCGCTGCTCTGCGCACTGATCGGCGCGACGCCCAGATCGCTCTTGGCCGGCGCCCCGATCGAGGCCACGACGTTCTCCATTCGGGCATTGTTCTGCGCCTGGATCGCCGCCGCGCGCGCGACGGCAATGTCGGCGTCCCCGGCCTCTTCCGTCTCGATGGCGACGCTCTCACCCGCAGCCGGTGCCACGGTGGCTCCGGCTTTCGATCCGGTAAGGTTCGACACGGCGGCGGCGACGCGATCGGTCACGACCTGGGCCTCGTCGGCGACCTGAGCGACGCTGGCGGTCACGGGTGCGGTTGCGGTCTCGGCGGTCTCGGCGGCGGGCGCGGCCACGGCGGTCGTCGCCGCGGCAGGCGCCGCGACGGCGGCTTCGGTGGAGACGGCAGCAGGGGCAGCGGCGGCGGCCTCGGAGATCTCGATCTGGATCGCCGGGCTGCTGGCGGTGTCGGCCTTCGGCGCCGGAGCCGGCGCGTCGGCCTGCTTCGCGGCCTCCTTCTGCGCGGCGCGGGCCTCTTTCATCGCCTGCTGTGCGGCCTTCCAGAGGCCGTCGAATGCTTTGGTATCAATCTTCATGGGCGTTGCGGCCTCTTGGGAGTGACGATGAGGCCAAGTAGCGCGCCAATTGCGGCGGAAACCGCACAGCAATGGGACTATACGAAAGCATGGGCTATACTGTCGGATAGCGTACCCAACACAACCTTTAGGATAGGTCCTCTTGGGTCACCTCCCGAGCGTGGCGAAACAGCACGTCTCGACGGCGGCGTCCATGCCGGACACCGCCGCCGGAGTGCCTTCACCGCACCGGTTCAGTCGGCGGCAAAGCAGTAGAACAGCCCGTCGCCGCCCGTGCCCTGCAGCGCCTCGAGCCCGCAGCCGCGCGAGGGGTGCGAGGCGTTCCAGGACCGCGCCGCCTCCGAGTCGTCGAGCCCCATCCGGTCGTGATGCCCGACCATGGCCGAGCCCTCGCCGCTGCTGGTCCAACCCTCGCAGGTCTCGGCCGCCGCCATCCCGTCGGCCATCGTGCCGGTGAGGATGTCGTGCCGGTTCGGGGTGTCGCCGCGGCCATTCACCATCGCCCCGGTCTCGTCGAGCCCGGTCTCCTTGGAGATCATGTTGCCCTCGCCATGCAGCGCGTCGAGATCGGCGGCGATCTCGACCCCTTGGGCGTTGTGCCACGGGCCGGTGCCGATCCGGTCGCGCGCGTTCTCCTCCTCGGTCGAGAGATAGGCGCGCCAGTCGCCCGGCGCCCCGACGGCTTCGGCCAGCGCGGCGCAATGCGCATCCGCGCCCTCGAGACCGCCGAGATCGGCCCCCTGCCCGGGGTTGGTGCTGGTCACGAAGAAGCTCATCTCCGCATCCTGCGCCAGCGCCGCACCCCCCGCCCAAAGACAGATCGCGGCGGTCATCATCCTGAAACCGGCCATGTCGTACCTCCTGAATGGATGGCCGATCATAGCATCGCGGCTGCCGCGCCCGGCCCCCGAAGGTCGGTCTAGATCTAACCTACCCTTTCGAGCAGGGAGACATAGCTGGTCACCGCCGCGCCGCCCATGTTGAACACCCCCGCCAGCCGGGCGTCGGGTTTCTGCATGTCGCCGGCCTCGCCGGCGAGTTGCATCGCCGCCATGACATGCATCGACACGCCGGTGGCGCCGATCGGGTGGCCCTTGGACTTCAGCCCGCCGGAGAGGTTGACCGGCAGCCGTCCGTCGCGATGCGTCACCCCCTCCTCGATCACCCGGTGCCCCTGCCCCGGCGCCGCGAGGCCCATCGCCTCGTATTCGATCAGCTCGGCGATGGTGAAGCAGTCATGGGTCTCGACCAGATCGAGATCGTCGAGCGTCAGCCCGCCGCGCTCCAGCGCCTGCGCCCAGGCCCGCCGCGGCCCCTCGAAGGCCAGCGGGTCGCGCCGGCTCATGGCGAGGATGTCGTTGACATGCGACCGGGCGCGGATGGCGATGGCGCGCTGCATGGTCTTGGCGGTCTCGGCATCGGCCAGCACCAGCGCCGCCGCCCCGTCGGAGACCAGCGAGCAGTCGGTCCGCCGCAGGGGCGCCGCGACATAGGGGTTGCGATCCGACACCGCGTTGCAGGCCTCGAAGCCCAGATCCTTGCGCAGATGCGCATAGGGGTTGTGGACCCCGTTGGCGTGGTTCTTGGCCGCGATCCGCGCCAGCGCCTCGGAGCGGTCGCCGTATTTCTGGAAGTAGCCCTGCGCGATCCGGCCGAAGATCCCGGCAAAGCCGCCCGGCGTGTCGCCTTCCTCCTCGCGCCAAGAACAGCCGAGCAGGATGTCGCCCACCTCCGTTCCCGGCGTCGCGGTCATCTTCTCGGCGCCGACCACCAGCGCGATCCGGCCCCGCCCGGCGGCGATGAAATCCATCGCGCCGTTGAGCGCGGCCGAGCCGGTGGCGCAGGCGTTCTCGTAGCGCGTCGCCGGCGCGTGGCGCAGCCCGTCATGGCCCATCGCCACCAGCGAGGCCTGGAAATCCTGCCGCGAAAAGCCGTTGTTGAAGACGCCGACAAAGACCCCGTCGACCTCCTCGGCGCCGATCCCGGCATGCTCCAGCGCCGGGCCGGTCACCTCGGCCATCAGCGCCGCCGTGTCCGGCGCCGCGCTCTTGCCGAAGACGCTGTGCGCCCAGCCCACGATCCGTGCTTCGGTCATCCTCGTTCCTCCCGTTGCTGCCGCCTCCCCGCGGCGCCGCCATGCTCTGCCAGCCGGGCGGCGCTGGCAAGCCCGCCCCGCCGTCAGCCGCCGGCGCGCCCGAGCAGCAGGCAGGTCTCCGAGTTCAGCACGCCGGGAATCTCGCGGATGTCGTTCAGCACCTGGTCGAACTCGGCCAGCGAGGCGACCTCGATCCGCGCCACGAGATCCCAGGCGCCGTTGGTGGAATGCAGCTCGGAGACCTGCCGCATCCGCCGCAGCCGGGCCGCGACGCCGCGCGCCTGCGGGCCCTGCAGCTCGATCAGCATCACCGCGCGCACCATGTCGTCGGCATCCGGCGCGCCCAGCTCGACCGTGAATCGGCGGATCGCGCCCGAGGCGCGCAGCCGCTCGATCCGGGCGCTGACCGTGGCGCGCGAGATGCCCAGTTCGGCGGCGAGGGCGACCACCGGCATGCGGGCATCCTGCTGCAGCAGGCTCAGCAGGCGGCGATCGGTGGGATCGGGCGGCGTCATTTGGCAAATCGTCGGTTCATGCCGCAGTTTGTAGAAAGAACCGCGCGTCCTGCGCAATCCGCCCCCTCCCCGAAACGGCGGAAATGTCTCAGGATCGGCGCAAAAGCCCCGAAGGAGTGACAGATGACCGACGCCCCCGCCCCCTCCCGTCTCGCCATGGTGCCCTTCGTCTCGGTGGCGCGGATGATGGAAATGGTGAACGCGATCGGCCCGCGCCGGATGATGGCCGAGCTGGCTGAGTACATCGAAGAGGATTTCCGTCGCTGGGAGCGGTTCGACAAGACGCCGCGCGTCGCCTCGCATTCGCCCGAGGGCGTGATCGAGCTGATGCCGACCTCTGACGGCGAGACCTACGGCTTCAAATACGTCAACGGCCACCCTTCGAACCTCAAGCGCGGCTTCCAGACCGTCACCGCCTTCGGCGTGCTGGCGCGGGTCGACAACGGCTACCCGGTGCTGCTCTCCGAGATGACGGTGCTGACCGCGCTCAGGACCGCGGCCACCTCGGCCGTGGCGGCGCGCCATCTCGCGCCCAAGGGCGCCAAGACCCTCGCGCTGATCGGCGCCGGCGCGCAATGCGAATTCCAGGCGCTGGCCTTCCAGGAGATGCTCGGCATCGAGAAGATCCGGATTTACGACATCGACCCGGCAGCGACGCGCAAGGCCGCGGCCAATCTCGCCGAGAGCGGCCTCGACATCACCCCCTGCCAGAGCGGCGAGGAGGCGGTGGCCGGGGCGCAGATCATCACCACCTGCACCGCCGATAAGCAATACGCGACGATCCTGACCGACAACATGGTCGGCGCGGGCGTGCACATCAACGCGATCGGCGGCGACTGCCCGGGCAAGACCGAGCTGCATCGCGACATCCTGCTGCGCTCTGAGATCTTCGTCGAATACCCGCCCCAGACCCGGATCGAAGGCGAGATCCAGCAGCTCGACCCCGACCACCCGGTGACCGAGCTGTGGCGGGTCATCACCGGCCAGTCAGAGGGTCGGCGCGGCCCCGACCAGATCACCCTGTTCGACAGCGTCGGCTTCGCGACCGAGGATTTCTCGGCGCTGCGCTACGTGCGCGACCAGCTCGACCGGACCGGCCATTACGAGATGCTTGATCTCTTGGCCGACCCGGACGACACCCGCGACCTCTACGGCATGGTGATGCGGGCCAAGGGCTAGAACGGATCGAGCAGCGCCACCCCGGTCGGCTCGAAATCCGAGACGTTGCCGGTGACCACCGTGGCGCCATGGGCAAGCGCCGTGGCGGCGATCATCAGATCGGCGCCGCCATGGCCGATCTCGGCCGAGAGCCGCCCCCAGATCCGCGCCTCCTGCGGCCCGAAGGGCAGGATGCGGTCGGAAAAGAGCCGTGCGGTCCGGTCGAGCCAGTCGCGCAGATCGGCGGCGAAGCCGGGGTCGCGCCCCTCCTGCCGGGCGATGCCGCGCTCGATCTCGCCCAGCGTGACGGCGCTGAGGAACAGCGAGTCCTCGGGCTGGGCGCGCAGCCAGGCGGCGACGGCGGGCGCGCGGCCGTCGCGCCGCACCGCCGAGATCACGTTGGTATCAAGAAGATAGATCAAAACGCCACGTCGCGGGGCAGCGCCTGCGCCCGGTCCGGGCTTTCCGCCATGCCGGGAAAATCGAGCAGATGCTCGGCGAAGCTGCCCCGCTCCGCTCCCGCCGCCGCGACGAGCCGCGCATATTCGGCGGCCGAAAGCACGACCACCGCCGGTTTGCCGCGCCGCGAGACCTCCTGCGGCGCCCCGGCGAGCGCCGCGTCGACCACGGCGCTGAAGCGGTTCTTGGCGTCCTGCAGGCTCCACATATCCGAACTCCTGTCTAGCTACCTGTCTAGATAGGACGCCCGGACCGCGCGATCAAGCCCCCTGCCCCGCCCGGAACCAGCGCACCAGCTTGGCGCGGTCGGCCTCCGAAATCTCGGTGACGTTGGCGGGCGGCATGGCGTGGCTGACCCCCGCCTGCAGGTAGATCGCGCGGGCGTTCTGCGCGATGTCCTGCGGCGTCTCCAGCACCACCCCCTTCGGGGCCCAGCGGATGCCGTCCCAGACCGGCTCGCGCGCGTGGCACATCGAGCAGCGTCCGATCACGATCTGCTCCGCCTCGTGGAAGCCCTCCGCCTCCGCGAAGCGCTGCTCATAGGCGGTCATGGGCCGCGCCTCGGCCTCCTCGTAGCTGCCCCACATCGGCGCGGTCGACAGCCAGGCGAGGATCAGGAACAGGATGACGGTCACGCCCCAGGTCCAGTGCGGCCCCTTGCCGGTGGCGTGCATGGTGTTGAAGTAGTGCCGGATCGTCACCCCCATCAGGAACACCAGCGCCGCGATGATCCACGAGTAATCCGTGGCGAAGGCCAGCGGGTAGTGGTTCGACAGCATCAGGAACACGACCGGCAGGGTCAGGTAGTTGTTGTGCGTGCTCCGCAGCTTGGCGATCTTGCCGTATTTCGGGTCGGGCTTGCGGCCCGCCTTCAGGTCGGCCACCACGATCCGCTGGTTCGGCATGATGATCAGGAACACGTTGGCGGTCATGATCGTCGCGGTGAAGGCGCCCAGATGCAGCAGCGCCGCGCGGCCGGAAAAGATCTGGTGGTAGCCCCAGCTCATCGCCACCAGCAGCACGAACAGCAGCAGCATCAGCACCGTCGGCCGCTCGCCCAGGGGCGATTTGCACAGCGCGTCATAGACGATCCAGCCGATGGTGAGCGAGCCGGCCGAAAGCGCGATCGCCTGCCAGACAGCGAGATCGGCGCGCGACGGGTCGATCAGGTAGAGCTCGGCCCCAACCCAGTAGACGATCATCAATAGCGCCGCCCCCGACAGCCAGGTGGCGTAGCTCTCCCATTTGAACCAGGTCAGGTGTTCGGGCATCGCCTCGGGCGCCACGAGGTACTTGCGGATGTGATAGAATCCGCCGCCATGCACCTGCCACTCCTCGCCATGCGCGCCGGGCGGCAGATCCGGGGCCTTCCTCAGGCCGAGATCGAGCGCCACAAAATAGAAGGACGACCCGATCCAGGCGATGGCGGTGATGACATGGAGCCAGCGCACGGCGAAGCCAGCCCAGTCCCACAATATCGCAAAATCCTGCATTGCGTTCCCCTGTTACATCCGCCGCAGCCTAGCCGGGCGGGCCGGGCGCGGCCAAGCGGAGCCGCGTCAGAGCTGTTTCAAACGAAACCGGACAATCGCCCGCTGCCGCCGTGGCGGGCGCGGATCAGGCGCCGTGATAGGCGCGGTACCACTCGACGAAGCGCGCCACGCCCTCGGCCAGCGGCGTCTTGGGCAGTGGCCCGATCAGCGCCTCCTGAAGCGTGGTATCGGCCCAGGTCGCGGGCACGTCGCCGGGCTGCATCGGCATCAGGTTGCGCGGGGCTTCGCGCCCCGTCGCCGCCTCGATCGCGGCGATGAAATCCTCGAGCTTCTGCGGCGCGCCATGGCCGAGATTGACCACCCGCCAGGGCGCGACCGGGCTCAGGCTGTCGCCCGCGATCGCGGGGCCCCGCGCGTCGGGCGCCTCGGGCGGCCGCTCGGCCAGCCGGACCAGCCCCTCGACCAGATCGTCGACATAGGTGAAGTCGCGCCGCATCTCGCCGTGATTGTAGACGTCGATCGCCTCCCCCGCGAGGATCGCGCGGGTGAACTTGAACAGCGCCATGTCGGGCCGCCCCCACGGCCCGTAGACCGTGAAGAAGCGGAACATCGTCGTCGGCAGGCCGTAGAGATGGGCGTAGCTATGCGCCATCGCCTCGTTCGCCTTCTTGGTCGCGGCGTAGAAGGACATCGGCAGGTTGGCGGCCATCGTCTCGCGATAGGGCATCTCGTTCTCGGCGCCATAGGCCGAGGAGGTCGAGGCCATCATCAGGTGTCGGCAGGGGTGGCGGCGCAGCGCCTCGATCAGGCGGAAGCTGCCGATCAGGTTGGCCTCAACATAGCTCTCGGGCGCCTCGATCGAATGCCGCACCCCGGCCTGCCCCGCCAGATGCACCACGATCTCGGGCCGGACCCGCTCGACCAGATCGTCGAGCAACCCCGGCGTCTCGATCCGGCCCTCCACCGCCTCGAAGCGCAGGCCGGCGAGCCGGGCGTTGCGCGCCCGCTTGAGCGCGGGGTCGTAGTAGTCGGTCAGCGCGTCGATCCCGGTGACCTCGGCCCCCGCTTCCAGCAGCCGGGCGCAGAGATGGTGGCCGATGAACCCCGCCGATCCGGTGACGAGGACGCGCAAGGCGCGCTGGGGCTGGTCGGTCATGGCGAGGCTCCGGTGCGGGACAGGGGCAGTTACCGCGCCGCCGACGGGGGCGCAACGCGCGCCGCGCTCACCTTCGCTTCGGGCGCGGTGGCTATGATCGCCCCGATGCAACGCCCATGAGGACGCCATGCCCGAGATCTCGGCCATCCTGTCGCTGCCCTATATCCAGCCCGGACAGGCGCAAAAGCACGTCACCCATAACGAGGCGATCAAGCGGCTCGACGCGCTGGTGCAGCCGGTGGTGGCCGATCGCGACCGCGCCGCACCGCCGGACGACCCCGCGCCGGGCGCCCGCCACCTCGTCGCGACCGGGGCGAGCGGCGACTGGGCCGGGCAGTCGGGCCGGATCGCGGTCTGGGACGGCACCGCCTGGGGCTTCGAGACCCCCCTGCCCGGCTGGCGGCTGCACTGTCTCGCCGAAGGAGCCGATCTGCGCTTCGACGGGACCGGCTGGACCGCCGAGGAGGAGCGGCCGCTTCGCGCCGCATCGCTCGGGATCAATACGGGGCCCGATGACACCGACCGGCTCAGCCTCGCGGCGCCCTCGACGCTGCTGAACCACGCGGGCGGCGATCACCGGCTCAAGATCAACCGCGCCGGGGCGGGCGACACCGCCTCGCTGCTGTTCCAGACCGGCTTTGCCGGCGGCGCCGAGATCGGCCTTGCAGGCGGCGCCGGCTTCGCGATCCGGACCAGCGCCGATGGCGCCGACTGGACCACCGCACTCGGCCTCTCGGCCCAGGGTCTCGCCAGCGGCGCGGCGGTGCAATCGGCCCCGGACGACGCGACGCCGGGGCGGCTGATGACGGTCGGGGCCTTCGGGCTGGGTGCCGCGGCACCCGTCCTCCTCGATGCCGACGCGGGGCGTTCGGGCGGCGTCTTCGCCATCGCCCTGCCCGCGACCGGCACCCCGGGTGAAACCTCCGGGCCGGGGCTGCTCTGGGTCGCGGCGGCCGGGCCTGATGCGGCGGCGCAGCGGCTGTGCGAAACCGTGACCGGCCGGGTCTGGCGGCGGGCGCTGGCAGGCGGCGTCTGGCAGGGCTGGCGGCGCGAGATCGGACAGGCCGACCTGCTCGGGCCGGTCTCGCTCGCCGACGGGCTGCCCGGCGGCGCGGTGTTCGACAGCGGCGAGAGCGCCGAGGGCCGCTATCTGCGCTTTGCCGACGGCACCCAGATCGCCTGGACCGGCGCGGCGGGGTTCGCCCGGATCTCCGAGCACCGGCTCGAACATGTCTGGACCTTCCCCGCGCCCTTCGCCGACACGCCGCGGGTCAGCGCCACCCTGCCCGGCGCCGAGGGCGATTTCACCGCGCTCGACCCGGGCGATCTGGGCGGTCTGATGCAGGAGGCGGGGGCGGCCTCGGCGGCGCTGCGGCTGCCGCGCGCCGCCGGCGCCGCGGGTTTCGCCGCCGCGGCGCGGGTCGCCAATGTCGGACTCACCGCTCTGGGGCGGTGGGCGGCCTAGAAGTTGACGCCGACCCGGCTCGCCAACCCGAGGCTGGTGCCGAGGATCGAGAAGATCGTCTGCGCCGAGTTCACCGGGCTTTCGGTGGCATAGACCAGATCACCGGGCAGGATCTCGAACTCGCCGGCGCTGAACAGCCCGTCGGCCGAGGTCAGGTCGATGGTGAACACCACCCGCGACTGATCCGGGCCGGCGGGGCCGGGCGTCACCGCGCTGTCGGGATAGCGGCGCAGCACCAGGATGCCGCCGGGATCGGCGCGGTTGTCGGCCACGCCGCCGATGATCGCCATCGCTTCGAGCGCGTCGAGACGGTCCTCGGTGAAGTAATGCACGCTCTCGCTGCCGGCCGCGCCGAGCGACAGGAACTTGCGGTCATCGGCCTCGACATGGATCTTGTCGCCGCCCTCGAGCGTGGTGTCGAGCCGCGGGTTGTCGAGCAGCCGCTCGACCGAGGTGCCGTAGATCCGCCCGTCGCGGACCAGCCGGATCTGCGGGTTGCGCAGGCTCTTGTCGACGCCGCCGCCCTCGGCGATCAGCCCCATCACCGTGAAGTCGCTGTCGGGCAGCGGGTAGCTGCCGGGGCTGGCGACGCCCGACACCAGGCTCACCGTGTTGCGCCGACCCTCGGTGAAGCCGAGTTGGACCTGCGCCGAGGGCGTCACCTCGGCATATTGCGCCTCGATCCGGTCGCGGGCGGTCTCCGGGCTCATGCCCGACACCTTCACATTGCCGACATAGGGCAGGAAGACCGTGCCCGAGGCGCCGACGCGCTGATTGGGCAGCGACACGAAGCGCTGTCCCGGCACGGTCAGCAGGCCGTTCTCCTCGGTGCTCCAGATCGTGATCTCGAGCGTGTCGCCCGGCGCGATGATCCTCGTCTCGGGCTGGTCGACGCGGTCGATCCAGGCGTGGCCCGTGCCGCCCTGCCCCGGCCAGGCCGCATAGACCGGCAGCAGCGCCCGGGTCACCGGCGCGACCACGAAATCGCGCGGCGCCGCCTCTCCCAGCCGCTGGGTCTCGAGGATCTCGCTGCGCAGCGCAGCGCCGCGCCGCGCGGCAGGCTTTCGCAGCCCGCGGCCAGCAGGACGAGCCCGACGAGGGCGGGGAGACGCAGTGATGCCATGGGGGTTGTCCGCTGCCTGTCTTTGTTTTGGGGCAACCTACCCCAGCCCGGCGCCCAAGGAAACAGCGCCCGCGCCTAGAGCAGCCGCCAGCCGAGCTGTGCGGCATAAAGGGTAGCCCAGGGCAGGATCACCAGATTCTCGAGCGGGCCGTTGACCTTGACCAGCCGCAGCCCGGATTTGCGCTCCGCCAGGGGCCACCACAGCGGCACCCCCGCGCCGCGCGCGGTGAAGCGGGTGCCATGGCCGAAGCTGATCGCGTCGGCCGCGAGGTGGGTGGCGATTCCCGCCCCCAGCGCCAGCGCCACCGGCGCCGACACCATCCACATCAGCGCCGTGACGATCACCAGGAACACCGCCGAATGGGTGCCGCCGCGATGGCCGAAGATCCACAGCACCAGCGTCGAGAGCGGCCAGAGCCTGCGGCCGAGCTTGCTGTAGGGGGTGTCGACATCGGGCAGGATCGCACCGATCAGCGCCGCCGCCATGATCGGCAGCCCCATCCGCGGCGACAGCGCGGCGAGATGCACCCCGGCCACCGCCCCGAGCGCCAGATGCGTGCGTCCCATCATCGCCGTCGATTCGCCTTTCGTTCCGCCGGAAGGGCCGCTTAGGCGGATCGCCGGGCGATGACCACCCCCGACGCGGCGACGGCTCAGCGCGCGGCTTCGGGGATATAGTCGTAGAAGAACAGGTCGCTGCCGATATAGCGCAGCGCGGCTGCCGCGCCCTCGGGCCGGAGCGCCATGAAGGCGATGCCCCGGCCGCGCGCCGCGCGCAGGAACCGGTCGAGCGCCTGGGCACTGGCATCGCCCCATATCCCGTCGACCGGCCCCTCCAGAAGCCCGGCGTCGCGCAGCCGTCCTTGAACGTGACGGCGCCGGTAATCGGGCAGCGCCTTGAACGCCGCCTCGAACGCGGCGTGCCGGCGCGCCGCGTTCCGCGTCGCATCCTCGTCTTCCGCCGAGGCCACGACGGGCGCCTGTCCCTGGAACTGCGCCTGCCCTTGCCCAAGCGCCGCGCGGAGCTCGGCCAGATCCTCATCGGCCGCGTCCGCCTCGGACTCTGCGGCACGGGTGGCGGCGGCGGCCTCGGCGCGGAAGATGCCGATCGTGGTCAGCAGCTGGCGCTCGATGCAGGCGGCGTCGCCGTTGCAGGCCTGCCGCCGTTCGAGCTGGATGTCGGCGATGCGCCGCGCCTCGGCCTCGCCGATCCGGTCGACGAGGTCGTCATAGACCCCGACCATCCGCTTTTCGAGCGAGGCGAGGTCGGGCGAGGCGCAGATCGCGCGCTCGGTCGCGGTTCGGGCCGCACCGCAGTCGAAGGAGGGCTGGGCGGGGGCCGTCACGGGCGCCATCAAGGCCGCGAGGGCGATGGCCGGGGCTGCGAATGATCGGGTCATGTCCAAATTCCTGCGCCGGTAGCGTTGATCACGGGCACAAGGCGCAAGAGCCGCCCCGCGTTCCGCCATCGCGTTGCCGAGCCCGGGCGGCGCTGGCATAGTCGCGGCCAAGCGTTAACCCGTGAACAGGATACCCATGCCCCCCAAATTCGGAACCAGCGGCCTGCGCGGCCTCGTCACCGAGCTGACCGATACGCTCGTCCATGACCACATCCGGGCCTTCCTCGCCGCCTGCCCCGTCGGCGGCGCGGTGCATGTCGGCCGCGACCTGCGCGACAGCTCGCCGCGCATCGCCGAGACCGTGATCGCCGCGGTGCGTGGCGCCGGGCTCCGCGCGGTGGATTGCGGCGCGGTGCCGACGCCGGCGCTAGCGATGGCGGCGATGGCGCGCGGCGCGGCGGCGGTGATGGTCACCGGCAGCCACATCCCCGCCGACCGCAACGGGTTGAAGTTCTACCTGCCCACCGGCGAGATCGCGAAGAGCGACGAGGCGGCGATCCTCGAGGCGCTGCGCAGCGGCGGCGCGCCGGATGCGGCGGAAGGCCAGCTCGAGACCGATCCCGACTGCGCCGCGCGCTATGTCGCGCGCTATGTCGACGGCTTCGGGCCGCAGGCGCTGTCCGGGCTGCGGATCGGTGTCTACCAGCACAGCAGCGTCGCGCGCGACGTGCTGGTCGATATCGTCGAAGGCCTCGGGGCGACGGCGGTGCCGATCGCCCGCTCCGATCGCTTCATCCCGGTCGACACCGAGGCGGTCGATCCCGAGACCCGCGCGGCGCTGGCCGGCTGGGCCGAGGCGCACCGGCTCGACGCGATCATCTCCACCGATGGCGACGCCGACCGGCCGATGGTGACCGACGCGGCGGGGGCGATGATCCCCGGCGACGTGCTCGGCCCGCTGACCGCGCGGCTTCTCGATGCGCGGATGGTGGTGACGCCGGTGTCGTCCAACACGCTGGTCGAGGCGATGCCGGGCTTTGCGCTGCGCCGCACCCGGATCGGCTCGCCCTTCGTGATCGCCGGAATGGAAGCCGCGCTCGAGGCCGACCCTTCGGCGCGGGTGATCGGCTACGAGGCCAATGGCGGCTTTTTGCTGGGCTTTGCCGCGCAGGGCCCGGCGGGCGCGGTCGCGCCGCTGATGACCCGCGATGCGGTGCTGCCGATCGTCGCCCCGCTCGCCGCCGCGCGCGCGGCCGGGCGCGGCCTCGCCGAGCTTGCGGCCGATCTGCCGCCACGCTTCACCGCCGCCGACCGGTTGCAGGAGGTGCCCTCCGAGCGGTCGATGGCGCTGATCGAGAGCCTGCGCGAGAGCGCCGCGGCGCGGGCCGAGTTCTTCGATACCGGCGCGGGCGAGTCCGCGATCGACGAGACCGACGGGCTGCGGGTCCGCTTCGGCAATGGCGAGATCGTGCATTTGCGACCCTCGGGCAACGCGCCGGAATGCCGGCTCTATGCCGAGGCCGACAGCGCCGAGCGGGCGCAGGCGCTGCTCGCGGCGCATCTCGACCGGCTGGGCCAGCGGCTCGCCGGTTGAACCGGCGGCGCGGCGGGGGGCTTGTCGCCCTGCGCCGCGCGCGGCATTAGGCGGATCGCCCCCCTGCCCCCATATGCCGGGGCAGACCGACAGGAGACCCGCCATGTCCGACAAATCCATCTATGACGGCCTGACCATGCTCGGCGGCCAGACCGTGCAGCCGCAATCCCCCGAGGAGGCGGTGCTCGAGCGCGTGCCGAACCCGCAGGCGGATGTCGATTACGCGGTGCGGTTCACCGCGCCGGAGTTCACCTCGCTCTGCCCGCTGACCGGCCAGCCCGACTTCGCGCATCTGGTGATCGACTACGTGCCCGGCGACTGGCTCGTTGAGAGCAAGTCGCTCAAGCTGTTCCTCACCTCGTTCCGCAACCACGGTGCCTTTCACGAGGATTGCAGCGTCTCGATCGCCCGGCGGCTGGTCGACACGCTGGAGCCGAAATGGCTGCGGCTCGGCGGCTACTGGTATCCGCGCGGCGGGATCCCGATCGACGTCTTCTACCAGACCGGCGAGCCGCCCCGCGGCGTCTGGATTCCCGAGCCGGGCGTGGCGGGATATCGCGGACGCGGTTGACCTCCCGTACGCTTCCGCACACAGTTGACCTTGCGTCACGAGGGGCTGGCAATTATTCGAACGGCGCGCGACGCTTAGGTCGCGCCCGTACCGAGGCCGTTCACGGTCCGTTCCGGCGCAAGGTTTGACGCCCGCCATGGCCCGGCTCTCCCCGGCCGCCATGCTCCGGGCAGGATGGAAGTACTCTGGAAGGGAGCACGATGATGGCTGACGATCGCGAGGAGCGGATCCGCAAGCTGGCCTATGAGATGTGGCAGCGCGACGGATCGCCCGAGGGCCAGCACGACCTGCATTGGCACGAGGCCGCGCGCGAGGTCGATGCGCAGATGCAGGACGAAAGCCGCGCCAAGGGCGCCGCGTCGCCCGCGCCGCATCAGGGGGATGAGGGCGGTGCCGGTCTCGGCGGCGCCGAGGTGAGCGGCGCCGGCAAGCCGAAGGCGCCGCGCGCCCGCAAGAGCGCCGCCACCGGCGCGGACGGGGCCGCGAAGCCGGCCCGCAAGGCGGCGGCCAAATCGACCAAGGCCCCGGCCCGCAGCAGCACCCCGCGCAAGCCGCGCGCCAAGAAGGACGCGCCGCCGGGCGACGCCGGCTGACGCAACCCGGACCACGACATTGAAAGGGCCGGTTCCCCACGGGGAACCGGCCCTTTTCTTTTCATCCCTGTCTCGCGGCGTTCCCCGCGGGGAACCCTCCGGGGCGGTGTCACCCGGCGGTCGCGGTTCCCCGCGGGGAACCGGTCCGCATCAGGACCCGTCGAGCGCGTCGAAGAACGCCTCGAAGGCGCGCTGCAGCCGGGCCCGGTCGAGCGCCGAAAAATCGCGCGCCAGCCGCAGCTCGACCCGGCCGTCCGAGGCGGCGATCCGCGCCTCGCCCTCGGGACGCGGCAGCCGCAGCATCGTCTTGGACACCGACTTCGGGCGCGGCTTGACGACCTTCGGGGCGCGCTGGACGAAGTCGCGCAGCACCGCGAGCTCCATCTCGGCGTCGCGCTCGGGCGCGCGCTTGAGCATGCTGATCATATCGTCGCCGAGGATCGGGTCGGCATCGATGATCTTGAACAGCTCCAGTCCCAGCGCGCGCGGGATCGCCTCCGGGAAACGGATCGTCCCCTTGGCCCGCTCCAGCACCCGGGTGAAGCTGCGGATGTAGCTGCGCTTCTGCTTGAGCGCCGAGGTGTAGAGCTCGGTCACCGCGTCATGCGGCTTGATGCCGGTGGACTTGGCGTAGTTCAGCGCCAGCTGCGCCATCTCGCCAAAGGAGATGTCCTTCCGCACCAGGTTCTCGTCGACCATCTTGCGGTAGAGATCGCGCACCGGTTCCCCGCGGGGAACCATCGCCGCCGGGATCCTCGCATAGCGCTGGTCGCCGGTCTGCTCGAGCAGCTCGCGGAAGGCGGTGAGACGGCGGTAGCCCTGGATCAGCTCGTAGCCACCCTGCCCGTCCTGCTCCACCCGGATCGGGTTCGACAGCCCGATCTCCTGGATCGAGGATTTCAGTTCCTCGAGTTCGGGATCGCGACCCGGCGCGCGGTCGCGCACCAGCTTGTCGGTCCGGACAGAAGCGACCGGCACGAGATCGGTGATCAGCCCGAGCTTCTTGAGCCGCACGTGCTCATGCGCCAGCTCGTCGTTCTCGGCCCGGATCGCGGCTTCGGCGGCGGCCCGGCCGCGCGCCGCTTCGGCGGTTTCGGTGATCGCCGAGGCCATCGGGCCGCGCCGCCCGGCGGGCGGGGTCGGCTCCGGCGTCGGGTTCCCCGCGGGGAACCGCTCCGGCGCGGGGGCGTCCTCCGCGTCCGGCGTGAAGTCGATGTCGAACACGCTGCGCTTCTTGGCCATATCAGTCCTCCAGCTTGTCCCAGGCCGCGACCAGCGAGGCGCGGAACTCGTCATAGGCGCGGTCGAAAGAGGCGCGGGCGCGCCGCCATGTCTCGCGGGTCATGTTGCGGTAGTCGATCTCGTAGACCGAACTCAGGAAGCGGCCCGACTGCTCGACCGCGCGGGTCATCTCGATCGGGTGCTCGGCCACTTGTGGACCGAAGACCTTGTGGAAGGCCTGCTGCATCGCACGGTGCAGATCGTTGTTCGGCTCGAACCGGGTGAGCAGGAAACGGATGTCGGCGAAGTGCTTGTCGGGCTCGGTGCCCGGCGGCACCGCGCCGCGGAACCGGCCGAGATCCTCGAGCGCCTCGGCGAGCTGGCCGATGAAGGAGGTGGTCGAGTCGTATTCCCAGTAGCCGGGGCCCGAGGGGATGTAGAGCACGTCGGCGGCGAAGACCGCGTTCATCGACTGGTAGCCGATCGCCGGCGGGCAGTCGAAGATGACGATGTCGTAGGCGTCGTCGGGCAGGTGATCGAGATAGCGGTCGACCGCGGCGAAGAAGGACCATTCCGGGTTCAGGTGCCGGTACTGGGCCGAGGCGAATTCGACGAAGGCGGCGTTGGCGCAGGAGGGGACCAGGTCGATGGTCGGCCAAGAGGTCGGCTTTATGAAGTCGGTGACCCGCAGATCGTTGAGACCCATGCCGGTGACCGAGGGCGGCAGCTTGCGCTCGGGCAGGGCGGTGCCGCTCTCGGCGCCGCGCCCGGCGGCGTTCATCCGCTCGGTCTCGCGGATCAGGTCGCGCGCCATGATCCCCCAGACGGTGTATTCCTCGGCCACGTCCGACAGGCCCATCGAATGCGACAGCGTCGCCTGCGGGTCGAAGTCGACGCAGAGCACCCGGTAGCCGTCGAGCGCGGCGGCATGGGCGAAGTGCAGCGCCACGGTCGACTTGCCGGCGCCGCCCTTGAAGTTGGCGATGGCGGCGCGGATCGCCCGCTTGCCGGCCGGGCGCGGCGGCAGCAGCGGCTTGCCCTTGTGCCGCAGCCGGCGGCGCAGCTCGCCGATCTCCTCGAGCGCGTACCAGCGCTGGCGGCCATCTTCTTCGACCAGCCCCTGCGGCAGCGACGGATCGGCGGCGAGCCGGCCGCGGAAGGTGGAGGGGTTGAGCCCGAGGATCAGCTCGGCCACCTCCCAGCTCGAGAACCGGCGCAGCTTCTTCTCGTTCTCGGGGGAGAAGGTCTGTTGCCGGATATAGCCCTGCATCTTGAGCGACTGCGCCTGCAGCCGGGCCAGGTCGGTATGGGTGAACATGCGGTCTCTGCCCTCCGGTTCCCCGCGGGGAACCGCTCTCGGCCACCCTTGGGAACGCTAATTCTTCTGATGTGGCGATTTACGCGGAGTTTGCCGAAGATGAAAAGCCGTTTATGCTCGGAAATGGCGATTTTGCGTTTTCGATGCGGAGCCTGTGCCACAAGGGCTTCGGTCGATTCGCGGAAGCCTGGTCGAGAGGAAGCAGGCCGCGCCGGAACGGAGCCGGAATTGGGGGGACGGTTTCATCGCCCCGGCGCCGGAATGGGGGACAAAACCGGCGCAATAGGGGACATACTGGC
Source organism: Limimaricola variabilis (assembly GCF_014195545.1). Taxonomy (GTDB): domain Bacteria; phylum Pseudomonadota; class Alphaproteobacteria; order Rhodobacterales; family Rhodobacteraceae; genus Limimaricola; species Limimaricola variabilis. The sequence goes on from NZ_JACIBX010000004.1 coordinate 123,718, forward strand.
TGTCCCCCAATACCAATACATACCGATTTCCATCCGGAAATGGATTGGGGCCAAACCCCGATCCGGGGACTCGGCTTGACAGAATCGAAAAACCGGACGCAAATCAGGCCAAGGCAGGGAAAGGCGTTGCAAAGACGGGCCACCCTGCGAACGGTGGCGCAGGCCGACGTTCATCCGAGGCAGTGAGTATCCACCCATCCGAGGTGGCAGGACGAGGCGCGCCATGTTGACGACCAGGCCCGTGGGCCGCGGGGCCGCGGCCCGCAAGTATGACATCCTCACCGCGCTCGGCGCGCATGCGCTGGCGGCCGGTCGCTCGGAGCAGATCCTCGCGCTCCGTCTCATCACCCTGATCACCGCACGTTACAACTGGGGCCGCGACGAGCTCACCGTCGGTCAGCGCGAGATCGCGCGGCTGTGGTCGGTCGACGAGCGCACGGTCAAGCGCGAGATGGCCAAGCTCAGGGGGCGCGGCTGGCTCGAGCTGTTGCGCGCCGGGGCGCGGGGCAGGGTGGCGGAATACCGGCTCGGGATCGAGCGTCTGATGCAGGACACCCGGCCGGGCTGGGAGCGGGTCGGCCCGGATTTCGCGCACCGGCTCGAGGAGACGCCCGCCGACGACAAGGTCGTGCCGCTGCCGCTGAGGGGCGAGGTACCGCCGCCAGACCCGTCGGATGGCAGCGAATGGTCGCTGGCCCGCACCGTGCTGCATGCCGAGGAGCCGGGGCTCTATGCCTCGTGGATCCGGGCGCTGACCCGAACCGGCAGGGCAGGGGGGCGGCTGACGCTCGCGGCGCCGTCGCGGTTTCACGCCGCCTATGTCGAAACCCATCTGACGGCGCGGCTGCTCGCGGCCTGCCGCGCCGTCGATGATGGTGTCACCGAGATCGTGCTGACCGTCGGCTGAGGTTCAGACGATCAACGCGATCAGGGTCAGCACCAGCGCGGTGCCGACCGTGACCCCGATCATGATCATGCGGTTGCGGCTTTCGCGCGTGGTGGTCTTGGAGGCGTAGCTGGTCGGGCGCGGCGCCTGCGCGCCTTTCGAGGCGTCGCCGCGCGCGGGGTTCTCTGTCTCGGCCGCCTGCGCGCGTTTGACCTGATCCTCGCTGTTGGGAAATCCCGAGGCCTCGTCATCGGTGCCGAGGGGCGAGGCGGCGGTGTCGGGAAAGCCCTTCTTGTCGCCGGCCTCGCCCGCGTCGATGTCGCTGCGCAGCCGGTCGGCGGTATGCGGTGTCTCGGCCATGTGGTGGCTCCTTGATCTGCGTCGTCCTTCAACCGGGGCGCCGTCATGGGAGTTCCGTCCACGCCCCGCGCGGAACCCTCGCGCGCGCGTGTCGGTTTGGCCGGAGACGCAGCGCCGCAGCACGGGGAAGGACCGCAGATGACCGACCGCAAGGAAACCCACCAGCGCGAGGAACTGCCGCATTACGACCACCCCGCGGGCGGGTGGGGCTCGCTGCAAAGCGTCGCCAAGCATATCGGGCAGGAGCGGCCCGACGCCGGCGTGCTCGAGACCCTGATGCGGCAGAACAAGCCCGGCGGCCACATGTGCACCTCCTGCGCCTGGACCAAGCCGCCCAACCCGCACATCGCCGAGTTCTGCGAGAACGGCGCCAAGGCGACGCTGTGGGACCTGACCCGTGACCGCTGCACGCCGGAGTTCTTCGCCCATCATACCGTCAGCGAGCTGCGCGGCTGGTCGGATTATGACCTCGAGATGCAGGGCCGTCTGACCCACCCGATGCGCTACGACCCGGCGACCGACAAATATGTGGAGACCAGCTGGCAGGAGGCGTTCGACGGGATCGGCGCCAAGCTGCGCGAGATCCGCGCCCGCGATCCGAAATCGGTGGTCTTCTACGCCTCGGGGCGCGCCAGCCTCGAGACGTCGTATCTCTATGCGCTGCTGGCCCGGCTCTATGGCAACAACAACCTGCCCGACAGCTCCAACATGTGCCACGAGACCACCAGCGTCGGGCTCAAGAAGGTGACCGGCAGCCCGGTCGGCACCTGCGTGCTGTCGGATTTCGATCATTGCGACATGATCATCTTCATGGGGCAGAACACCGGCACCAACTCGCCGCGCTTTCTCCACCCTCTGCGGGCCGCCAAGAAGCGCGGATGTCAAATCGTCACATTCAACCCGGTGCGCGAGGCCGGTCTCGTCACCTTCCGCGACCCGCAGAACCCGGTCGAGATGCTGGCCGGCAAGGAGACGGTAATCTCGGACCGCTACCTCCAGCTCAAACCCGGCTCGGACGTCGCGGTGCTGGCGGGGCTGTGCAAGCGGGTCTTCGAGAACGACGACGAGCAGGGCGGCGGCGTGATCGACCGGACGTTCGTCGCCCAGCACACCAGCGGCTGGCCGGAATTCGAAGCGGCGATCCGCGCCGTGTCGTGGGACGAGATCGAGAAAGTCACGGGGCTGCGCCGCGAGGACATCGCCGAGGTCGGCGAGATGTACTGCAACTCCGAGAAGGTGATCGGCATCTATGGCATGGGCCTGACCCAGCACGTGCATGGCAGCCTGAACATCGCGATGTATGTGAACCTGCTGCTGATGCGCGGCAATATCGGCCGGGAAGGGGCGGGGATCTCGCCGGTGCGGGGCCATTCCAACGTGCAGGGCCAGCGCACCGTCGGCATCTCGGAAAAGCCGGAGCTGGTGCCGCTCGACAAGATCGACGAGATGTTCGGCTTCAAGAGCCCGCGCGACGAGGGCACGACCACGGTCGAGGCGGTGAAGGGGATCCTCGACGGCTCGATCAAGGGCTTCGTGTCGCTGGGCGGCAACTTCGCGCGCGCGATCCCCGATCAGGGTCGGACCGACGACGCCTGGAAGGATCTGGAGATCAACGTCCAGATCGCGACCAAGCTCAACCGCAGCCACACGCTGGTCGGCCGCGAGGCCTGGCTACTGCCCTGCTTGGTGCGCTCCGAGCTTGACCTGCAGGCCACCGGCCCGCAGGCGGTGTCGATGGAAGACAGCCTGTCGATGATCCATGGCAGCGAGGGGCGCCGCGAGCCGGCATCGAAGATGGTCCGCTCCGAGCCTTTCATCGTCGCCGGGATCGCCAAGGCGACGCTCGACCCCAACCCCAAGGTGAAATGGGACGAATGGGTCGGCGATTACGCCAAGGTGCGCGACCTGATCCAGGAGACCTATCCCGACAAGTTCGAACGCTTCAACGAACGGCTGTTCCAGCCCGGCGGCTTCTACAAGGGCAACCCCGCGCGCGAGCGGCAGTGGAAGACCGAGACCGGCAAGGCGATCTTCACCGCGCCGCCGACGCTCTCGGCGCTGGGGCAGGTGCCGGGGGATGACAGCTACACCCTCGTCACGGTGCGGTCGAACGACCAGTTCAACACCACGATCTACGGCTTCAACGATCGGCTGCGCGGGCTCAAGACCGACCGCCACGTGGTGATGATGAACCCCGAGATGATCGCCCGCGCCGGGCTGCGCGAGGGGCAGGAGGTGACGCTGTCCTGCGCGATCGAGGATGGCGAGACCCGCGAGGTCGGCGGGCTCAGGGTTATCGCCTACGACCTGCCGGACGACACCGTCCTCGCCTATTACCCGGAGACCAACCCGCTGGTGCCACTCGACTACCATGACGAGCTGTCGAAGACCCCGGCCTACAAGGGCGTACCGGTGCGGATCCGGGCCTGAACCAAAACGCCCCCGGCGCCGCGCGGCGCCGGGGGGGTTGCGCCTCAGCGCTTGACCAGCTTGTTGAAGCGGCTCGCCGCGCCGTCGGCGGCCTGGTCCTGGTGCAGGAAGGCGAGCTTGCTCTCCTCGAAGATCTCGAACCATTCCTTCCAGTCGATCCGCTCCAGCCCCTCGGCCTGCGGTTCGAAGTCGATGCGCAGCACGCCGCCCTCGCCGTGATCGGCGGTCTCGGCCACCCGGGCGGGATGGCCGCCGCGCGCCTCGCACCACTGGCGGATCTCGTCGTGGTCGGTGGTGGTTTTCGCGTCGCTCATCGCGTTCTCCTATCGGAAACATCCGCCGCCCAACGCGAAACCGCGGCACGGGTTTCGCCGCTCCGATGTCGCCAAACCGCGAAAGAGCGCCGCCGCCGTGCTGGCATCCCGCGCCGCGCCGGGTGACAAGGACGGCGAGCAAGCCAAGGGGCAAGACGCCATGACCACCCATATCCTCACCCTCACCTGCCGCAACCGCCCCGGCATCGTTGCCGCGGTCGCCACAGCGCTGGCAGAGACCGGGGGCGACATCACCGAGGCGCGGCAGTTCGACGACACGCTCACCGGCACCTTCTTCATGCGGGTGGCGTTCCGGCTGCCGCAGGAGGTGGGTGGCGACGGCGCCTTCCGTGCCAAGATGGACGGCATCGGCACCGCCTTCGGCATGAACTGGACCCTGAGCCCGCAGGACTACCGCCAGAAGGTGCTGATCCTGGTATCGAAGTTCGACCATTGCCTCGCCGACCTGCTCTATCGCCAGCGCATCGGTGAAATGCCGATGGATCTGGTCGCGGTGGCGGGCAACCACCCGGCGAGCGCGCTGTCGGTGCGGCTGCCCGAGGACGTGCCCTATCACCACCTGCCGATCACCAAGGAGACCAAGCCGCAGCAGGAGGCCGAGATCCGCGCGCTGGTGGAGGAGACCGGGGCCGAGCTGGTGGTGCTGGCGCGCTACATGCAGATCCTGTCGGACGAGATGTCGGCCTGGCTGTCGGGGCGCTGCATCAACATCCACCACTCCTTCCTGCCCGGCTTCAAGGGCGCCAAGCCCTATCACCAGGCGCATGCGCGCGGCGTGAAGATGATCGGCGCCACCGCGCATTACGTGACCGAGGATCTCGACGAGGGGCCGATCATCAGCCAGGACGTCGAGCACGTCACCCATGCCGACACCCCCGACGACCTCGTCGCCAAGGGCCGCGACATCGAGCGGCGGGTGCTGGCGCGGGCGGTGGCGCTGCATCTCGACCGGCGGGTGCTGGTCAATGGCAGCCGCACGGTGGTGTTCGGCAAGTGAGCCCTCAGTCGGCGGTCTTGGCTTCGCCGGGAGCGCCGAGCTGTTCGTCCACCCCGGCATAGTCGGTCTCGTCCGACAGGCCGAGCGCGATCCAGCGCAGCCCCGGCACATGGGCGCAGGCGACCATCACCACCATGGTGATCGGCACCGCCAGAATCGCGCCCGCCACGCCCCAGACCCAGCCCCAGAACAGCAGCGCGCAGAGGATCACCAGCGCCGAGATCGACAGGTGCCGGCCCTGCACGCGCGGGTCGATGTAGTTGCCCATCACCTGCTCGATCGCCAGCACGCCCGCACCGACCATCACCGCGGTCCAGGGATCGCGGGTGGCAAATGCGTAGACCACCGGCAGGATGCCCGAGATCAGCGAGCCGATCGAGGGCACGAAATTGAACACGAAGGTCAGCAACGCCCAGACGATCAGCAGGTCGAGCCCGAAGATCCACAGCCAGCCGACATAGAGCAGCGCGGTGACGATGCCGAGGATGAAGCGCACCCACAGATAGCTGCGGGTCTTCTCGGCGACGAGGTCGACCGCGCCGCTGACCTCGGCGCGCTTGTCAGGGCGCAACATTGCGCCGAGTTTGGAATACCAGCGCGGTGCCTCGGACAGCATCAGTAGCGTCAGGAAGAAGATCAACACCAGCGCCAGCGCAATTGCCGAGATGGTGGAGATCACCGTGGTGGCGAGGCCGGAGGCGCGCTCCATCAACGTGCCGCCGAAGCCCCCCGACCCAGCAAGGCCGCGGATCTGCTCGACCAGTCCGGTGGCGGCGGCGCCGCCCTGTGACGGGTCGGGCGCGTCGCTGGGGTTGAGCCCGGCGCCGGGCGTGGCCTGGATCGCGCTTTCGACCGCGGCGCCGGTGGCGCCCGCCGCGGCCTCGCCGGTCGCGGTCTCCTCGGCCGGCTCGGCATCCTCGTCGGGCACGTCTTGCGCGGTACCGTCGCCTTGCTCGGCGCTGCCGGCGTTGTCGCCGCCGCCCGAAAGCTGCTCCACCGCCTCGCTGGCCTGTTCGGCCGGAAAGCGGGCGAGGAATTGCTGGGCGGAGATCCATAGCGCGCCCATGAAGGCCGCCAGCACCAGCGCCAGGAGCGTCATCGCCGCGAGGTGGCCGACCCAGGCGCGGCCGCCGGCCCAGGAGGTGACGCGGGCGTCGACCGGTGAGAGCAGCAACGCGAGGAAGAAGGCGAAGACGATCGGCAGGAAGACCGGCTGCATGACGTGCAGCGCCCAGCCCACCAGCACCAGCGTGATCACCCCCAGCATGCCGAGGGCAGGGTGGGCGAGGCCGCGCGGCAGCAGCCTGCGGGCCTCGGGTTCAGGCGCCTTGTCCGACATGCAACGATAGCCCCCCGTCGATGGTGAAGGTCTGGCCGGTGACGTAATCGGCCTCGGGCGAGGCGAGGTAGACGGCGAGATGGCCGATCTCCTCCGGCTTTCCGGCGCGCCGCCACGGGATGTTGCTGACCTGACGCTCGCGGGCGGCGGGGTCCTCCATCGCCTCCTGGTTCATCGCCGTCAGGATCATGCCGGGCGCGATGTTGTTGACCGCGATCCGGTCGGGGGCGAGTTCGAGGCAGAGCGTGCGGGTGAGGTTGCGCAGCCCGCCCTTGGCCGCGTCATAGGCGGCGGAGCCGATGCGGGGGATCTCCTCGTGCACCGAGGAAATGTTGACGATCCGGCCGCCACCGCCGGCGGCGCGGCGGGCCCGGATGAAGGCGCGGCAGCACAGCATCGGCCCGAACAGATCGACCTTGAGCATCTTCTCCCAGGTTTCGTCCGACATCTCCGCCAGCTCCTCGCCGGGCGCGTCGAGCCCGGCGGAGTTGAGCAGGATGTCGGGCGGGCCGAAGGCGTCCGCCGCGGAGGCGAACAGCCGTTCGACATCGTCGGGGCGGGTGTGGTCGCATTGCACGGTGATGGCGGCGCGGCCGGCCTCGCGGATCTTGGCTGCGGTCTCGGCGGCGCCGTCGGCATCCTCCAGATAGGCCAGCACGAGATCCGCGCCCTCGCGGCCGAAGGCCACGGCGCAGGCCTGGCCGATGCCGGACTCCGCCCCGGTGACGATCGCCGTCTTGTCCTGAAGTCTGCCGGTCATGGCCCCTCCTTGGCTTGGGGGCCATGCCGATCCGGCCCCGTCAGGGGGGCAACATCCGTGTCACGTCGGGGTTCCGACGGGGGAGGGGGGAGCGATCAGCTCCTGGCGTAGACATCCTCGTATCTGACGATGTCGTCCTCGCCGACATAGGTGCCGGTCTGGACCTCGATCAGCACCATCGGCACCTTGCCGGGGTTCTCCATGCGGTGCACGGCGCCGAGCGGGATGTAGACCGACTGGTTCTCGGTCACGAGCTTGACCTCGTCGTCGACCGTGACCTTCGCGGTGCCCTCGACCACGATCCAGTGCTCGGAGCGGTGGTGGTGGCTTTGCAGGCTGAGCGCGGCGCCGGGATGGACCATGATCCGCTTGACCTGGAACCGGCCGCCGACCACCAGGCTCTCGAACCAGCCCCAGGGGCGATGGTCCTTGGGGAAGGCGGTGGCCTGCACGGCCTTCTTGGCCCTCAGCGCCTCGACCGCCTTCTTCACGTCCTGCGCGCGGCGCATGTCGGCGACCAGCACCGCGTCGTTCATCGCGATCGCCATGACGTTCTCGAGCCCGATGCCGACGATCTCCAGCCGGTCGCTCTCCGAGCGCAAGAGCGTGTCGCGGCAGTCGATCGCGGTGGCGCCCTGCGAGGTCACCACGCCGCTCTCGTCGGGGCCGCTCTCGCGCCAGACCGCGTCCCAGCCGCCGAGGTCGGACCAGGCCGCCTGGTAGGGCACGACCGAGAGATTGCCGGCCCTTTCCATCACCGCGTAGTCGATCGAGATGTCGGGCGCCTGCGCCCAGGCCGCGGGGTCGAGCCGCAGGAAGCCGAGATCGGTTTTCGCCTGCGACAGCGCCGCCTCGACCGGGGCGAAGATCTCGGGCGCGTGCTCGCGGAAGGCCGCGACCATGTCGGCGGCGCGGGCCATGAAGATGCCGGCGTTCCACAGGAAGTTGCCGGAGGCCAGCATGTCCTCGGCGCGGGCGGCGTCGGGCTTCTCGACGAAGCGGGTGAGCGGCTGCGGCGCGCCGTCACCGACCGGGCCCTCGAGCTCGAGATAGCCGTAGCCGGTCTCGGCATGGGTGGGTGCGATGCCGAAGGTGACAAGGCGACCTTCGGAGACCGGCCCGAGCCCGCGAGCGACGGCGGCGTGGAAAGCGGGCGCGTCTGGGACGACGTGATCGGAGGGCGCGACCAGCATCACCGCCTCGGGGTTCCCGGCCATCAGATGCAGCGCGGCAGCGAGGATCGCGGGGGCGGTGTTGCGCCCCTCGGGCTCGATCAGCACCGCGCCCGGGTCGATCCCGGCGAGGCCGAGCTGCTCGGTGACGATGAAGCGGAAGTCGGAGTTGGTGAGCACCAGGGGTGCCGCGAAGTCGAGCGCGCCCTCGGGCCCCATCGCGGTGCCGCTCAGCCGCCGCGCCGAGGCCTGGAACAGCGTCTCGGCGCCCATCAGCGGCACGAACTGCTTGGGGTAGCTCTTGCGCGACAGCGGCCAAAGCCGCGTGCCCGAGCCGCCGCACAGAAGGACGGGGGTGATGGTGGTCATGAGCGAAACTCCGAAAATCGTCTGAATACTGGTCAAGAAAGGGATGCCGCCGGGGCGGTGCATTCTTTCTGACCCGAAATCCGGAGGGATTCAAACGCCATTCCGCCATGCTGCGGTCCGAACCCGACAAACGCACGGGCAGGCGGCGATTGGGGCGGTGGCTGCCGCATGGGGCAGCCGCCGAAAAGCATCGGGCGGCGCTGGTCGCGCCGCCCGAGAGCCGTCAGTCGCGGCGGCGCGGCGTGTCGAAGCCGCCCTTGCGCGCGGGCTTGGCCCCGGGCTTGCCGCCCGGCTTGCCGGCCTTGCCCGGCGGGGTGAAGCGGCGCGAGGTGTCGGCGGCGCCGCGCGGCTTGGCCGGGCCCTCGGTCTTGCCGGGGCGATCGGCGCGGGCGGCGGGCTTGGCGCCCGGCTTGCCGGCCTTGGTCGGCTTGCCGCCGGGACGGCCCAGCTTGTCGGAAACGGCGCCGTCGCGGCTGCGGTCGAAGGGCTTGGCGTCCTTCTTCTTCCACGGCTTGGCGCCGCCATCCTCGTCCCGCTTCTTCCACGGCTTGTCGCCGGCACCGGCCTCGCGCGGCTTGTAGGGCTTGCCCTCAGGCTTGGCCGGGGCCTTGCGCAGCTTGTCGGCGCGGGGCGCATCCTCGACGGGGCGATCCGCGCGGGCCGGGGCCGGGGTCGGGGCAGGGGCCACCGGGCGGGCATCGGCCTCGGGCCGGGCCTCGCGCTCGGGACGGGGGGCGCGATCCGGGCGCGGCTCACGCTCCTGCCGCTCGGGCCGGGGTCCGCGATCGGGGCGAGGGCCACGGTCGGGGCGCGGACCGCGATCGGGACGCGACAGGTCGGGGGCGGCGTCGAGCGGGGTCAGCTTCAGCCCCTCCTCGGGGGACATGCCGGGGCCGATCGCGGCGAGGAAGCCGGGCACGGCAGCCTCGGCGATCTCGACGAAGGTCTCGCTGTCCTGGATCCGGATCGCGCCGATCGCGTCCTTAGAGATGTCGCCGGCGCGGCACAGCAGCGGCAGCAGCCAGCGCGCCTCGGCCCGCTCGCTGCGGCCGACCGAGAGCGAGAACCACTTGCCAGGCCCGAAGGCGGCGGCGGGGCGCTTTTGCGGCTTGGCGTCGGGCGGCAGCAGCTCCTCGGGGGCGGAGCGACGGGCGCGGTAGAGCGCGAGATAGGCCGCCGCGATGGTCTCGGGCGCGTGGCGCTGCAAGAGCTTGGCGGCGAAGACCTTGGCGTCCTCGGAGATCTCGGCGTTCCAGACCGGATCGTCGAGTAGCCGCGCTTCGTCGGCGGCGAGGATGTCCTCGGCCGAGGGCGGCACGGTCCAGTCGGCCGAGAGCTTGGCGGTGCCGAGCAGCCGCTCGGCCTTCTTGCGGGCCTTCATCGGCACGATCAGGGCGCTGACGCCCTTGCGGCCGGCGCGGCCGGTGCGGCCCGAGCGGTGCAGCAGCGTCTCGGAGTTCGAGGGCAGCTCGGCATGGATGACCAGCTCGAGATCCGGCAGGTCGATGCCGCGCGCGGCGACATCGGTGGCGACGCAGATCCGGGCCCGGCCGTCGCGCATCGCCTGCAGCGCATGGGTGCGCTCGTTCTGGCTCAGCTCGCCCGAGAGCGAGACCACCGAGAAGCCCCGGTTGGACAGCCGCGCGGTGAGGCGGGCGACCATGGCGCGGGTGTTGGCGAAGACGATGGCGTTGGCCGCGTCCTGGTGGCGCAGCGTGTTGATGATCGCCGCTTCCTCGTCGCCCTGGGCCACTTGCAGCGCCCGGTATTCGATATCGGCGTGCTGGCCGCCCTTGGTGGCGACGACGACGCGCTCGGCGTCGCGCTGGAATTCCTGCGCCAGCTTGGCGATGGCGGGCGGCACCGTGGCCGAGAACAGCAGCGTGCGGCGCGTCTCGGGGCAGGCAGAGAGGATGAATTCGAGATCCTCGCGGAAGCCGAGATCGAGCATCTCGTCGGCCTCGTCGAGCACCACGGCGCGGATGTCCGACAGGTCGATAACGCCGCGACGGACGTAATCGGCGAGACGGCCGGGGGTGGCGACGACGAAATGCGCGCCGCGGTCGAGCGCGCGGCGCTCGTCACGGATCTCCATGCCGCCGATGGCGGTGGCGAGGCGGGCGCCGGCGCCGCGATAGAGCCATTCGAGCTCGCGCATCACCTGGCTGGCCAGCTCGCGCGTCGGCGCGATGGCGAGCGCCAGCGGCGCGGCGGCGCGGCCCAGCTCGCCGTTCTCGTCGAGGATGGTCGGGCCGATGGCGAGGCCGAAGCCCACCGTCTTGCCCGAGCCGGTCTGGGCCGAAACCAGCAGGTCGCGCTCCGCGAGCTCCGGTGCGGTCACCGCCTCCTGCACCGGGGTAAGCGTGTCGTAGCCGCGCGCGTCGAGCGCGTCCCTGAGGGTCTGCATCATGTAAATTGAATGTCCGTTGGTCTGGAATCGGCCATGGCCGGGGAGTCGCGCCGGATCGCGCGGTATCAAGCTACGCCTCTTAGACCCATCGCAGCGCGCTGTATAGCGCCAATCAGGGCGTTTCGGCTCAGCGGAACTGGAAGCAGTCGATGCCGATCGCGGCCGGGGCGGGCGCGGGGGTGGCCTCGGCCCGGGGGGCGGGGCGCGGCACATCGCGCGGCGGCTTGGGCACGAGCGGGGTCACCGCAGCGGCGGGACGGGCGGGGCGGGGCGCCCGGATCAGGTCGGAGGCCAGCCGCGACAGCCAGCCCTGCTCGGCGGCGCAATCCGGGAAGAAGTTGATCATGTCGTCCGGCATGGCGTTCTCCTGCGGCGCGTCGTCGGGGCGTGCCGGTGGCGTCACCGCCCGCCGGGCCGGTCCGAAATCGAGGTATCGGCGCCGCGATGCAAGCGTGGCGATCGGTCCTCGGCGAAAGCTCGCGCAGCAACGAGGCTGCGTCGAGGCGGCTTCGCGGGGTTCCCGCGACGGGTGGCGCGGGGAGCGAGGCGGGGTCAGAAAGTCGGTTTCGCGGGCGATCCGAACGGCTTTGCCCGCCAACCGAGCGGGAGCGGGACGACGGACGGTAGTGCTGTCGTCGCAGCCCTGTCACCGGCGCATGGCACCTTTACCAATCTGGGGGTGGTCGGGGGGCGCGGCGCCCCCACTATCGAACCCATGCCAATGCCGCACTGCGGCGAAACCCAAACCGGAGACCGCCATGACCCGATTCGACAATGATCGTTCCGTCATTCCTGCCCGTCTCGCGCTGCTGCGGGGCGACCTCGCAACCTCTTTCGAACGCCGCCGGATCTTCCGGCGCACCGTGGCCGAGCTGTCGCGGCTCTCGGATCGCGACCTCGCCGATCTCGGCTGCGACCGGCTCGGCATCGTGCAGATGGCGCGCGACGCGGCCCGGCGGGCCGTGCCGCGTCACTGAAGGCTCAGGCGGGCTGGGGCTGCGCCAGCCCGCCGATCCGCCGCAGATGCGACAGCACCTGCGCCACGCCCTCGCCGTGGCGCAGGGCGCAGAACTGGACCGGGCGTTCGCCGCGCATCCGCGCCGCGTCGCGCGCCATCACCTCGAGCGAGGCGCCGACATGCGGTGCCAGATCGGTCTTGTTGATCACCAGAAGGTCGGAGCGGGTGATCGCCGGGCCGCCCTTGCGCGGGATCTCCTCGCCCGCGGCGACGTCGATCACGTAGACCGTCACATCCGCGAGCTCGGGCGAAAAGGTGGCCGAGAGGTTGTCACCGCCCGATTCGATCAGCACCACCTCGATCCCCGGATGCCGCCGCTCCAGCTCCGCCACGGCGGCGAGGTTGAGGCTGGCATCCTCGCGGATCGCGGTGTGCGGGCAGCCGCCCGTCTCCACCCCGATCACCCGGTCGCCGGGCAGGATCTGCATTCGCATCAGTGCCTCTGCATCCTCCTGGGTGTAGATGTCGTTGGTGATCACGCCGATCGAATGGTCGGGGGCGAGCGCGCGGGCCAGCGCCGCCGTGAGCGTCGTCTTGCCCGCGCCGACCGGGCCGCCGATGCCGATCCGCAATGGTCCGTTCATGCTGCTCATGTCGCGAAGATCCTCGGTTGCTGGGTCTCGTGGCGCATCGCGGCGATGTCGCCCAGGAAGGTAGTGGAGGAGAGGTCGTCGAGCGTCGCGCCCTCGGCCCGTTCGGCCAGATCCGCGCAAAGCGGCGCCAGCGCGGCCTGGAGGCGCTGGCCCTCGGTCTGACCCAGCCCCATCAGCCGCTGCGCCGCCGAGACGAGGTTGGCCATGAAGGATTGCAGGTAGAGCGCGATCACCGGCCGCAGCGGCAACCCGTGCCGCGCCGCCGCGTGGCCGATCGCGACCGGGTGGGCGCGCGCGGTGTCGGAGACGTCGGAGACGCGCGATTCCGTGCGCGCGAAGGCCGCGCCTTGCCGCGTCATCTCGGCCAGCCGCTCGGCGCTCGCCGCCAGTGCCCGCGCGGTGGCGTCGATCCCCGCCGGGTCCGCCTCGCGATGCGCCGCCGCCAGCAGCAGCGCGTCGTTCCAGCCGGCACCATGTTCGAGCACGTCGCACAGCCAGCCCTCGAGCGAGGCGCGGTCCCGCACCCGCCCGTCGGCGATCATGCGCTCCAGCCCGTGCGAATAGGCGAAGGCGCCCACCGGGTAGCCGGGCGAGAGCCAGCGCGCGAGGGTGAGCGCCTGCGCGTCAGTGAGCATGGGCGGTCGCCACGTGTTCATGCGCGTGGGTGCGGCCGTGGCCATAGGCGCCGCCCTCGGGGGTGAAGGGGCCGGTGGTGTCGCGCAGCTCGGCACCCAGATGCGCCAGCATATGCGCGATCACGTGGTCGCGGCGGATCACGAGGCAATCGGGCCGGATCTCGCAGGGGGTATGCCGGTTGCCGACATGCCAGGCGAGCCGAACGAGGTCGCCGCGCGCCTCGGTCAGCGGCTCGGGCGCGGCCTCGATCGCCACATGGCTGCCATCCGACAGCTCCAGCGCGTCGCCCGCCTCGAGCGAGGTGGTCTGCGCCAGATCGACGAGGAAGGGGCGGCCCGCGGCCGTCACCAGCCGCTTGCGGCGCAGGAAGCGCCCCTCGTAGTCGAGCGCGCATGTCTCGGCCGGGCCGGACCAGTGGCCCTTGCGGAGGAGGATTCGAGCGGTCGGAAGTTCGGTCATCGCGTCACCTCAGAACAGGAAGTAGCGCTGCGCCATCGGCAGCACCTCGGCGGGTTCGCAGGTCAGCAGCACGCCGTCGGCGCGGACCTCGTAGGTCTCGGGGTCGACCTCGACCGTGGGCAGCGCGTCGTTAAGCTTGAGGTCGCGCTTGGTCACGTGGCGTGTGTCCTCGATGGCGACGGTCTGTTTGGCGAGGCCGAGCCGCTCGCGCAGCCCGTCCTCCTGCGCCGCTTTCGAGACGAAGGTGACGCCGGCATGTTCGACCGCGCGGCCATAGGCGCCGAACATCGGGCGCAGATGCACCGGCTGCGGCGTCGGGATCGAGGCGTTGGGATCGCCCATTTGCGCCATCACGATCTGCCCGCCCAAGAGCACCATCTCGGGCTTCACCCCGAAGAAGGCCGGGTGCCAGAGCACCAGATCGGCGCGCTTGCCCGGCTCGATCGAGCCGATCTCATGCGCGAGGCCATGCGCCAGCGCGGGGTTGATCGTGTATTTGGCGACGTAGCGGCGGGCGCGGAAATTGTCGTTCTCGCCCGTCTCCTCGGCCAGCCGCCCGCGCTGGCGCTTCATCTTGTCGGCGGTCTGCCAGGTGCGGATCAGCACCTCGCCGACTCGGCCCATCGCTTGGCTGTCCGAGGCGATGATCGAGAAGGCGCCCATGTCGTGCAGGATGTCCTCGGCGGCGATGGTCTCGCGCCGGATCCGGCTTTCGGCGAAGGCGATGTCCTCGGGCACCCGCTTGTCGAGGTGGTGGCAGACCATCAGCATGTCGAGATGCTCCTCGACCGTGTTGACGGTGAAGGGCCGGGTCGGGTTGGTCGAGGCGGGCAGAACCGACATCTCGCCGCAGATCTTGATGATGTCGGGGGCGTGGCCGCCGCCCGCGCCCTCGGTGTGGAAGGCGTGGATGGTGCGCCCGGCGATGGCCTTCACGGTGTTCTCGACGAAGCCCGCCTCGTTGAGCGTGTCGGTGTGGATCATCACCTGCACGCCGGTCTCGTCGGCAACCCGCAGGCAGCAGTCGATGGCCGCCGGTGTGGTGCCCCAGTCCTCGTGCAGCTTGAGCGCGCAGGCGCCGGCGAGGATCTGCTCGTGCAGCGCGCCGGGCAGGCTCGCATTGCCCTTGCCCGCGAAGGCCAGGTTCATCGGGAAGGCGTCGGCCGATTGCAGCATCCGGGCGAGGTGCCACGGCCCCGGCGTGCAGGTGGTGGCCAGCGTGCCATGCGCGGGGCCGGTGCCGCCGCCGAGCATGGTGGTGACGCCCGAGGCCAGCGCCTCCTCGATCTGCTGCGGGCAGATGTAGTGGATGTGGCTGTCCATGCCGCCCGCGGTGAGAATGCGCCCCTCGCCGGCGATCACCTCGGTCCCCGGCCCGACGACGATGTCGACTCCGGGCTGGGTGTCGGGGTTGCCCGCCTTGCCGATGGCGGCGATGCGCCCGTCCTTGAGGCCGACATCGGCCTTGTAGATGCCGGTATGGTCGAGGATCAGCGCGTTGGTGATCAGCGTGTCGACCGCGCCCTCGGCGCGCGAGCGCTGGCTCTGGCCCATGCCATCGCGGATCGTCTTGCCGCCGCCGAACTTCACCTCCTCGCCATAGCTGGTGAGATCGCGCTCGACCTCGATCACGAGGTCGGTATCGGCGAGCCGGACCCGGTCGCCGGTGGTGGGGCCGTACATGGCGGCGTAATCGCCGCGAGAGATGCGCGTGGCCATCAGAGATCCCCCATCACGTTGCCCTGGAAGCCGTAGACCTTCCGGTCGCCGCCGATCTCGATCAGCCGCACCTCGCGGCGCTGGCCGGGCTCGAAGCGCACCGCGGTGCCGGACGCGATGTCGAGCCTGCGGCCGCGCGCCGCCGCGCGGTCGAAGTCGAGGCCGGGATTGGCCTCGGCGAAATGGAAATGGCTGCCGACCTGCACGGGACGGTCGCCGGTATTGGCGACCATCAGCGTGATCGCCTCGCGACCGGCGTTCAGCTCGATCTCGCCGTCCTTGGGCATCACCTCGCCGGGGATCATGTGCGCAGCCCCCGGATCAGGGCCGCGGCGAGCAGCGCGAGGCCGAGGAGCGGACCGGTCCAACCGGCATGGAGATGCGCGGCCCCGGCATGGGCGAGCGCCGGGGCGGGGAGAACGAGCGGGGTGGCGAGGAGGATACGGGTCATCATCGGTCCTTTCGAAAGCGCGGGTCAGCGGATCGGGTCGTGCACGGTGACGAGCTTGGTGCCGTCGGGAAATGTCGCCTCGACCTGCACCTCGGGGATCATCTCGGGCACGCCCTCCATGCATTGCGCGCGGGTCACGACCTCGGCGCCCGCCTGCATCATTTCGGCCACCGAGCGGCCGTCGCGCGCACCCTCGACCACCGCGTCGGTGATCAGGGCGATCGCCTCGGGGTGGTTGAGCTTGACGCCGCGGGCGAGCCTGCGGCGCGCCACCTCGGCGGCCATCGCGACCAGCAGCTTGTCCTTTTCGCGGGGGGTGAGGTTCATGTCAGAGTCTCCATGAGGCGGGCAGGGTGCGCCCCGTCAAAAGGTCGAGCACCGGTAGAAGCGTCTGGCGCAGTGCGAAGCCGTCCTCGGCCAGAAGCCGCATCACCAGAAGGTCGGGCGCAACAAGCGAGGCGCCGCCGGTTTCGGGCAGCAGCGCGCGGATCGCGGCGAGGTGCGCTTCGGCCTCGGGCGTGGCGAGGATAACGCAGGCCATCGCGCCGGCGCCGTCGGCCACCGCCGGGCGGGCGAGATGGGCGGCGACGTCGCCCGAGAGCCGGATCGCGTCGAGATAGAGCGGCGCGCCCGCGCGGGTGATCTCGATCCGGTCGCGGAAGCGCGCCGCGTCGAGCCGCTCGCCCATCGCCGTGCGGCCGAAGATCACCGGCTCCACCAAGAGCGCCCGGCCGCCCGGCGCGAGGTCGAGCGTCAGCTTCCGATCGAGATCGCAGCCGCGATAGAGGATCGTCTCCTGCGGCAACCAATCGAGCCGAGCCTCCGCCGCCACGGTGAGGCGGTTGCGGATCCGGGCCGCCGGGCCGCCGGAGCTGCGATAGGCGCGCTCGGCCGCCTGGGTGGTCAGCCGCAAATGCGCGCCGGTATGGGCGTGGGCCGTGATCTCCAGCCGGTCGCCGCCGGTGGCGCCGCCGGAGGTGTTGAGGATCACCGCCTCGACATGCGGCTTGCGCGGGAAGAGCGCGCGCAGCGCACCCTCCTGGCGCAGCAGCGACAGGCCGGAGGCGGCGGCCTCGATCCGGAGCGCGCCCCGGGCGCGCGGCGGCGCGGCATATGGCATCTGGTGCAGGATGGCATCGCTCCCCGATGGTGGGCCTGCCGCTTTCCTGCGCCTTTCGGATATGGGGATTCCAGTGCGGCGGCGCCGATCGGCCCGGCCGCCGCGCCATTGCGGTCAGGATTGCGGCACAACCGTAGGCATCTGCATAAAAACGCGGCAATCGTCGCAATCGCGCCGCGCCGTGGCGCCCGGAAGTTTGCCTCCGCGGCCCTCCTGCCCAAACCGTAGGCGCATCCGCCGCCGGGCCGTGGGGCACCGGGCAGGGGCGGGGAGTGGGGACGGCCGCAGGAATTGCAGCTCTCGGGCCGCCCCCGGATGCAACGAAGTTGCGGGACGAGATCTAGAGGCGCTTGCCCATTCCGGCAACGCCGACCCCGCGTCCCGCGGGAGACAGTGACATGAAGACGCGCATTTCCACCCTCGCCATCGCCGCGGGCCTCGGCTTTGCCGCAGCCCCCGCCTTCGCGCAGGACGCCGCCTGTCCGATCAAGGTCGGCGTACTGCACTCGCTCTCGGGCACCATGGCGATCTCCGAGACGACGCTGAAAGACACGGTGCTGATGCTGGTCGAGGACCAGAACGAGAAGGGCGGCCTTCTGGGCTGCGAGCTCGAGGCGGTGGTGGTCGACCCGGCCTCCGACTGGCCGCTCTTCGCCGAGAAGGCGCGCGAGCTTCTGACCGTGCACGAGGTCGACGTGATCTTCGGCAACTGGACCTCGGTCAGCCGCAAGTCGGTGCTGCCGGTGGTCGAGGAGCTGAACGGCCTGCTGTTCTACCCGGTCCAGTACGAGGGCGAGGAATCCTCGAAGAACGTGTTCTATACCGGCGCCGCGCCGAACCAGCAGGCGATCCCCGCGACCGACTACATGATCGAGGAGCTGGGCGTCGAGAAGTTCGCGCTCCTGGGCACCGACTACGTCTATCCGCGCACCACCAACAACATCCTCGAGGCCTATCTCAAGGATCAGGGCGTGGCCGATGCCGACATCTTCGTCAACTACACCCCCTTCGGCCATTCCGACTGGTCCAAGATCGTCTCCGACGTCGTCGCGCTCGGCGCCGACGGCAAGAAGGTCGGCGTGATCTCCACCATCAACGGCGACGCCAATATCGGCTTCTACAAGGAGCTGGCGGCGCAGGGCGTCTCGGCCGAGGACATTCCCGTCATCGCCTTCTCGGTGGGCGAGGAGGAGCTGTCGGGCCTCGACACCTCGAACCTGGTCGGCCACCTCGCAGCCTGGAACTACTTCCAGTCGGCCGATGGCGAAGCGAACGAGGCCTTCGTCGCCAAGTGGAAGGAAAAGATGGGCGGTGAGCGGGTCACCAACGACCCGATGGAGGCCCATTACATCGGCTTCAACATGTGGGCGCAGGCGGTCGAGCAGGCCGGCACCACCGATGTCGACGCGGTGCGCGAGGCGATGTACGGCCAGACCTTCCCGAACCTCACCGGGTCGGTCGCCGAGATGCTGCCGAACCACCACCTGACCAAGCCGGTGCTGATCGGCGAGATCACCGAGGACGGGCAGTTCGACATCCTGACCCAGACCGACCCGGTGCCGGGCGATGCCTGGACCGACTTCCTCCCCGAGAGCGCGATGCTGACCTCGGATTGGAAGGATCTCGGCTGCGGCATGTACAACACCCAGACCGAGACCTGCGTGCAGACCAAGTCGAACTACTGACCATGGACCGGCCGGGGTGCCTCGCGTCCCGGCCCGCCACGGGGGCGGGATGATGATACGGACATTCAAGACGGCGCTGGTGGTGACCTGGCTGGCGCTCGGCGCGGTTCAGGCGCAGGCCGGGCCGGTGCAGGACCTGCTGCAGGAACAGGGCGCGTTGATCGAGGAAAGCTCGCGGCGCACGATCGGGCCGGCGATCGAGGCGATCGTCGACAGCGGGCTGGAGCGGGTGCAGCCCGTGCTCCAGGCCTGGCAGGACAAGGCGTTGTGGATCGACGCCGAGGGACGCTTCTGGCGGGTGATCGAGAAGGACGGGGACGAGATCCTCGTCGATGTCGACACCGGCGCCGAGGCGGGCCCCGCCGACACCGCCGCGATGGAGCAGATCAAGCCCAACAGCGGCATCCGCGCGCTGATCGGCACCGCGCTGGTGCAGTTCCAGCTCTCCGACCCGAACCCGGCGCGCCGCCGCGCCGCGCTTGAATCGATCACCCGCGATCCCGAGCCCGAGCTTCTCGCGCCGCTGCGCGCCTCGATCGAGACCGAGGACGACGCCGACCTGCTGGCCCGCAAGGTCCGGCTCGAGCGGCTGCTCACCGCCCGCTTCGACGAGGACGAGGCCGCGCGCGTTGCCGCCATCGAGGCGCTGTCGACCGATGCCGCGGTCGAGACCCGCGCCGCGCTCAACCCGCTGCTGGCGAGCCGGATGGTGGCGCTGCCCGACGGCGAGACGCCCGAGGGCAACGTCGCCCGCGAGCTGAGCCCCGGCGGCGACCGGCTGTCGCGCGCCGCCGCCTATGGCGCGCTGGTCGATGCCGGTCTCGCGCCGCCGCGCCCGAGCGATGCCGAGATCCGCGCCGCGCTCGAGGCCAACCGGGCGAATGGCGAAGTGGGCGGGGTCGCCGTCGCCGCGCTCGGCGATCCGCAGGCCCGCGCCCGTGCCTATGACGCGCTGGCCGCCGAAGGTCTCGTGGCCCCTCGCGTCGAGGAGGCCGATGTCGAGGCCGCGCTCGCCGCGCATGCCTTCTTCGACGTCTATGCCGAACCGAGCGCCGCCGTCACCGACGCCGCCCGCGCGGCGCTGACCTCGATCGGCATCCGGGTCGGCGCGATGAAGGGGGTCGATATCGGTCTCGACGCGCTCTCGCTCGCCTCGATCTACTTCCTCGCCGCGATCGGCCTCGCCGTCACCTTCGGGGTGATGGGGGTGATCAACATGGCGCATGGCGAGTTCATCATGATGGGCGCCTACACCGCCTATCTCGTGCAGCAGATCATCCCCGACCGGACGCTGTCGCTGATCGCGGCGCTGCCGGCGGCCTTCGTGGTCACCTTCGTCGCCGGGGTGGCGATGGAGCGGCTGGTGATCCGCCATCTCTACAAACGGCCGCTCGAGACGCTGCTGGCCACCTTCGGCATCTCGATCGCGCTGCAGCAGCTGGCCAAGATCGTGTTCGGCACCCAGGCCCGCCCGCTGACCGCGCCCGACTGGCTCGGTGGTGCATGGATCATCAACGACGTGGTCGGCATCAGCCATATCCGGATCGCGATCTTCGTGCTGGCGCTGATGTTCCTCGGCTTCTTCCTTTTCCTGATGAAGCGCACCCGGCTCGGGCTGGAGACCCGCTCGGTGACCCAGAACCCCGGCATGGCGGCCTCGGTCGGCATCGATCCGGGCCGGGTCAACATGCTGACCTTCGGGCTCGGCTCGGGCATCGCCGGCATCGCCGGCGTGGCGATCGGCCTCTACGCCAAGGTCACCTCCGAGATGG
This sequence comes from Limimaricola variabilis, assembly GCF_014195545.1. Taxonomy (GTDB): domain Bacteria; phylum Pseudomonadota; class Alphaproteobacteria; order Rhodobacterales; family Rhodobacteraceae; genus Limimaricola; species Limimaricola variabilis. Next base: position 144,229 of record NZ_JACIBX010000004.1, read on the forward strand.
GCGCCGACTACATCGTGCAGAGCTTCATGACCGTGGTGGTCGGCGGCGTCGGCAACATCTGGGGCACGCTGGCGGGTGCGGCGATGATCGGCGGCCTGCAGAAGGGCATCGAGGTGCTCAACCCCTCGAACACGCTGGCGGCGCAGACCTGGATGATCGTCGCCGTCATCATCTTCATCCAGTTCCGGCCGCGCGGGATCATCGCGCTCCGGGGCCGCGCGGCGGGGGACTGACCATGACCGCCATTCAAAGATCGGAGGCCGCATGACCGGCTCGTTTCTCAAGCGCAACCCGTCGGTGCCGGTGGTGCTGGGCCTGCTGCTCCTCGGCACGCTCGCGGTCGCCGCGATGGCGGCATCGGGGGGGCTGTCGACCAGCTTCGTCAAGACGCTGGGCATGACGCTCTGCCTCGCGCTGGCCGCGCTCGCCATGGACCTGGTCTGGGGCTATGCCGGCATCCTCAGCCTCGGCAACATCGCCTTCTTCGCGCTCGGCGGCTACATGATCGGCATGTGGCTGATGACCGCGCGGACCGAGATCATCGTCGCCGAAAGCCTTGCGGGTCAGGCGATCCCGGCCACCCCGCAGGAGATCCGCGACGCGGTGGGCGGTCAGATCTTCGGGGTGGTCGGTTCGGCCGACTTTCCCGCGATCTGGGCCTTCTCGGGCTCGCTGCCGGCGCAGCTCGCCCTCGTCGTGCTGGTGCCCTCGCTGCTGGCGTTGGTCTTCGGCTGGCTGGCCTTCCGCTCGCGCGTGACCGGGGTCTATCTGTCGATCCTGACCCAGGCGATGACGCTGGCGCTGGCGCTCTACCTGTTCCAGAACGACGCCGGTTTGCGCGGCAATAACGGGCTGTCGGGGCTGCAGAACCTGCCGGGCCTGTCGGCGGTGCCGCAGGCCACCGTCTCGCTGTGGTTCCTGTGGGGCTCGGCGCTGGCGCTGGGGCTGGGCTACCTGCTCTGCGCCTGGGTGGTGTCGGGCAAGTTCGGGGCGATCCTGCGCGGCATCCGCGACAACGAGGCGCGGGTGCGGTTCCTCGGCTACCCGGTCGAAGGGTTCAAGCTGGCGGTATTCACCCTGTCGGCGGCGATCACCGGGATCGCGGGCGCGCTCTACTACCCGCAGGCGGGGATCGTGAACCCGGCCGAGATGATGCCGATCGCGTCGATCTACCTTGCGGTCTGGGTGGCGATCGGCGGGCGCGGACGGCTCTATGGCGCTGTGATCGGCGCCATCGCGGTGAGCCTGATCTCCTCCTTCTTCACCTCGGGCAAGCTGCCCGATCTCGATCTCGGCCCGGTCCGGCTGGTCTGGGTCGACTGGTGGCTGGTGATGCTGGGCTTCAGCTTCGTGCTGGTCACGCTGCTGGCGCCCAAGGGGCTGGGCGGTCTGGTCGATCTGTGGACCCAGCGCCGCCGCCCCGAGCGCCACGGCGCCGATCTCGGCCCGGACACCGGCGCGTTCCGCGAAAAGGAGGCCGAGGCATGAACACGCTTCTCGAGGTATCCGGCGTTTCGGTGAGCTTCGACGGCTTCCGCGCCATCAACAACCTGTCCTTCCACATGGGCGCGGCGGAGCTGCGCGCGGTGATCGGCCCGAACGGCGCGGGCAAGACCACCTTCATGGACATCGTCACCGGCAAGACCCGTCCCGACAAGGGCACGATCCGCTGGGGCGAGAAAGGGATCTCGCTTCTGGGCCTGTCGGAGGCCCGCATCGCCCGCGAGGGGGTGGGGCGCAAGTTCCAGAAGCCCACCGTCTTCGAGGACCAGACCGTGCGCGCCAACCTGCTGGTGGCGCTGCGCAACCGGCGCGGCCCCTTCGCGGCGCTGTGGTGGAAGCCCAAGCCCGCCGAGCTGGAGCGGGTCGACGCGCTGGCCGAGACGATCGGCCTCGCCGCGCATCTCGACCGCAAGTCGGGCGAGCTGAGCCACGGCCAGAAGCAGTGGCTGGAGATCGGCATGCTGCTGGCGCAGGAGCCCAAGCTGCTGCTGGTCGACGAGCCCGCCGCCGGGATGACCGTGGCCGAGCGCGAGAAGACCACCGCGATCCTGGTCGAGGCTGCCAAGACCCGCGCGGTCGTGGTGGTCGAGCACGACATGGAGTTCGTGCGCCGGCTGAACTGCCGCGTGACGGTGCTGCATGAAGGCTCGGTTCTGGCCGAGGGCAGCCTCGATCACGTGACCTCCAACAAGGACGTCATCGACGTCTATCTGGGACGATAACCATGCTCGAAGTGAACGGTCTCGACCTGCATTACGGACACAGCCAGATCCTCGACGCGGTCTCGCTCGAGGCGCGGCCCGGCGAGGTGACCTGCGTGATGGGCACCAATGGCGTCGGCAAGACCAGCCTGCTCAAGGCGCTGGCCGGGCGGCACCCGGCCAGTCGGGGCGAGATCCGGCTCGACGGCGACGCGGTCACCGGGCTGTCGGCCCATGCCAAGGCCCGGCGCGGCATCGGCTACGTGCCGCAGGGGCGCGAGGTGTTCCCGCTGCTGACGGTGCGCGAGAACCTCGAAACCGCCTTTGCCGGGCTGCCGCGCGCCGAACGCCGGGTGCCGGACGAGATCTTCGACCTGTTCCCGGTGCTGCACGAGATGCGGCATCGGCGCGGCGGCGACCTGTCGGGCGGGCAGCAGCAGCAGCTCGCCATCGCGCGGGCGCTGATCCTCAAGCCGCGGGTGCTGTTGCTCGACGAGCCGACCGAGGGCATCCAGCCCAACATCATCCAGCAGATCGGCCGGGTGATCGGCAAGCTGCGCGACCGGGGCGACATTGCGATCGTGCTGGTCGAGCAGTATTTCGACTTTGCCTACCAGCTCGCCGACCGCTTCGTGGTGATGCGGCGCGGCGCGGTGACGCTGTCGGGCGCGCGCGACGACGTGGCGCGCGAGCGGCTGCTTGCCGAGGTCTCGGTCTGAGCGCCTAGCGGTAGCTGCGGTTCATGTCCTCGAAGGCGCCGCGCGCGTGGTCGCGGCGGAACGCCTCGTGGTCGCGGGCGAGGCGTTCGCAGGCGGCCACGGCGAAATCGAGGATGTCGTCGATGAACAGCGCCTCGGGGCCGACCGCCTCGAGGATGCGCGGCTCGACGTCGTAATCGATCTGCCCGACCTCGTCCGAACGGGCATGGGCCAGCGCCAGCGCCCGGCCGCAGACCCGCGCATAGGCCTTCCACCCCTTCTTCGACAAATCGTCGAGATCCATGTCCTCGCGGAACGGCGCGCGTTCGCGGGTCATGAAGCTCTCGCCGTCCAGCTCGGCCGCGCCGTAGAACACGTCGCCTTGGGCAAGATGCACCGACTGGCCATGCGCGATACGGTCGCCGGTCTCGCCCGCGTCGAAGGGGCCGGAGGGCGCCAGCCCCTCGAGCGCCGAACGGCGGGCCTTCTTGAACTCGACGATCAGGTCGTCGGTGGCGTCGCCGGAAGGCCCCTCGAGCAGCACGTAGTAGCGCGGCAGGCCGAGCGAGGCGGTACCCTGACCGTGCCGGATCGCCACGTCCTTGACGGTGAGCCCCTCGGCCCGGCGCGAGCGGGCGACCCGTTCGCCCTGCGCCAGCCGGTCAATCTGTTCCTGGAACTCGGGGACGCGGCGCGAGACCGGGGTCAGCTCCTCATTGGCGCGAAAGCCGCGCCCGGTCTCGTCGAGATAGCGGTCGGACAGCCATTCGGCGCGGGGCTTGCGGGCTTCCTCGAACAGCGCGCGGATGATCTTGGGGCTGTTGTCGGCGCGCAGCTCCTCGTCGTCTTCGGTGCCGCGCGCGGCGTAGCGGCGCATCGCGTCGAGATAGCCCGCGACGAAGCAGCGCGCGATCTTGCGGCTGTGCTTGCGCTTGTGCCCGCCCATCTCCTCGGCGGCGAGCATGAAGCCAACCGCGCCGCGCTTGAGATCCCAGGTGAAGGGGCCGTAGGCCACGTCGTCGAAATCGTTGACGCCGAAGATCGGCACGTTGTCGGCATTGGGCATGATGCCGAAATTGCCGGGATGCACGTCGCCCAGCAGCAGCACCGTCGGCATCCGCGCATCCTCGCCCGCCATGTCGCGGTGGAACAGCAGCGAGGTGCCGCGAAAGAAGGCGAAGCGCGAGCCCGCGAGCTTGTCGAACTTCTCGCGCGCGCCCTGCGCGGCGCTGGCGATGCGGGTGGCGTGATCCTCGATGATGGTGTCGCGCACATGCAGGTGCCGGTCGAGTCCGTGCAGCTGGCCGGGCCGCATCACCGGCTCGCCCGCCGCGACCCGGCGCGCCAGCCCGCGGAACGCCTCGACGCGCGGGGCGAGCTCGGTGACCACCGGCCGGTCCGTCTTCCTGCCGCCGCCCTTCTTGGGGGTGGCGCGGCGCGATGCGCCCTTCGCCTTCTTCGCTGTGCCGCCATCCGCCATGATCGCCTCCGCGCCCGAACCCGAGCTTCAACGCCGCAGGCGGGGGGGCGGTTGCCGGGCGTGACAATCGCGCGGGCGGGCGACATGCTCCCGCCATCCGGGCCGGTCCGGCCCGCCAACAGACGAGACGACATCATGAGCACCGGTTTTTTCGACGGCATCGATCCCGTCCGGTTCCAGGGCGCCGGGTCCGACGACCCGCTGGCCTTTCGCCATTACGACCCCGACGAGATCGTCATGGGCAAGCGGATGGAGGAGCATCTGCGTTTCGGCGTGGCGTGGTGGCACAGCTTTGCGTGGGAGGGCGGCGATCCCTTCGGCGGCCGCACCTTCGAACGGCCCTGGCATCCGCAGGACAACATGGCCAACGCCCGGCTCAAAGCCGATGTCGCCTTCGAGATGTTCGAGATCCTGAACGTCCCGTTCTTCTGCTGGCACGATGTCGACCTGCGCCCCGACATGGGCAATTTCGCCGACAACCTCGCCACGTTGAACGAGATCACCGACTATATCGGCGACAAGATGGCCGCCTCGCGCACCCGCTGCCTGTGGGGCACCGCCAACATGTTCAGCCATGCCCGCTGGATGGCCGGGGCCGCGACCAACCCCGATCCGGAGGTCTTCGCCTTCGCTGCCGCGACGGTGAAATCCTGCCTCGACGCCACCCACAAGCTGGGCGGCGAGAACTACGTGCTGTGGGGCGGGCGCGAGGGCTACGAGACGCTGCTCAACACCGATATGGGCCGCGAGCTCGACCAGATGGGGCGCTTCCTCGCCATGGTGGTCGACTACAAGCACAAGATCGGCTTCGAGGGCCAGATCTTGGTCGAGCCCAAGCCGCAGGAGCCGTCCAAGCATCAGTATGATTTCGACGCCGCGACCTGCATAGGTTTCCTGCGCAAATACGGGCTGGAGGGCGAGGTGAAGCTCAATCTCGAGCAGGGGCACGCGATCCTCGCCGGTCACAGCTTCGAGCACGAGCTGGCGGTGGCGGCGAGCGAGGGGATGCTCGGCTCGATCGACATGAACCGCAACGACTACCAGTCGGGCTGGGACACCGACCAGTTCCCCAACAACGTGCCAGAGACGGCGCTGGCCTATTACCAGGTGATCCGGGCGGGCGGCTTCGGGAAAGGCGGCACCAATTTCGACGCCAAGCTGCGCCGGCAGTCGATCGGCCCCGAGGATCTGATCGCCGCCCATGTCGGCGGCATGGATGTCTGCGCCCGCGGCTTCAAGGCGGCGGCGGCGATGATCGAGGATGGCGGTCTCGAGGCGGCGCTGGCGGAGCGCTATGCCGGCTGGGACGGGGCCGAGGCCAAGGCGATGCTCGATGGCGACCTCGCCGCAATCTCGGAGCGGGTGCTGCGCGAGAACATCAACCCCGCGCCGCGCTCGGGCCGGCAGGAGCGGCTGGAGAACTACGTCAACCGCTTCGTCTGAGGCGAAAGGGCGGGGGTCAGGCCAGCTCGGCGCTGACCCGCCCGGCCTGTGCCCGCCAGGCGCGGAGCAGCCAGCCGCCCAGGCCCGCCACGGCGGCGACGGCGAGGATCAGCCCCAGCGCGTTGCCGATCAGCGCCGCGATCTCGGTGATGCGATGGGCGAAGACGTAGCCGAGCCCGGCATAGCCGGTGGCCCAGATCGCCCCGCCGGTCAGCGCCACCGCGCTGTAGCGTCCCCAGCGCAGCCCGAGCGCGCCGCACAGATAGGCGACATAGGGGCCGAGCGGGCTGAGCAGCGTCCGGCTGAGCAGCACCGCCCAGAGGCCGCGCCGGTCGATCAGCGCCTCGGCGCGGCCGATCACCGGCCCGGCGCGGCCGCGCCCGAGCCGGGCGATCACCGGCGCGCCGCCGAGCCGGGCGAGGTGATAGGCCGCCTGGTCGCCGATCACCTGACCCGCCAACACCGCGAGCAGCAGCTGCCACAGCGTCAGGTCGCCCGCCGCCGCGAAACCGCCGCCGGTCATCACCAGGATCGAGGCCGGGACCGGCAGCGCGAGGCAGGACAGCGCCACCGCGACGAGGATCAGCCAGAGCCCGTAGGTCGGCACCAGCGCCAGCAGCATCTCGGTCATGGCCGGTTCTCCCGCAGCAATGCGGCGGCGGCCGCGACCCGGTACTGCAGCTCGGCGAGCGTCAGCCCCTCGCGCGCCATCACCTCGGCCAGCGTGCGCGGCCCGGCATGGGGCGGGGTGTCGGGGTCGATGCCCATGAGTTCGAGCACCACCGGCTTGGGCAGGCCCCAGGCATGACCGACGAGGCGCGGCGACATCCACGGCTCGAGCGGGCGGTCATGCGCGACGGGGCCGAGCATCTGCAGCGCGTCCGAGATCAGCCCGGCCAGCAGCATCCCCAGCGCCACCAGCGCTACGGCCAGCAGCGCGATGACCACCGGGTGGCGGCGCAGCGCGTAGCGCAGGAACGCCCCGGCGCGGGTCATGCGCCCGCCAATGCGCCGGTCGCGCGGGCGCGGGCCGTCGCGGCGGGGGTCGCGGTGGTCATGCTCGGGTCATCCTTTGGTCGGGGCGCGGTCGCCGCGCGGCTGTCGGTGCCCAACATGTCATGCGTTTCGGTGCGGGGCGAGAGCCCTCCTGTCGCGGCACGTCGCAGGCCGCGGCTCCGGTTACGCCTTGCGACAAGTTCGGGCCGCCGCGCGGTGTCGAAGCCGGATGGCTGGCGGCGCGTCATCCGCGCCAGCGGGCGATCTTCAACGGGATGCAGAAAGTCATCACCGGAAAGGTGGAAACAGGGCGTCGCGGCATGAAAAATTCAAGTCACTGATATGGCGTATATTTTCCGATTAAAAAGAAAAAGAAAAACGATTTCAAAAATATATACCGGCGCCGATCCGCGTCCTAACCTGTCTCCAGATACTCCCATGGAGGATAGGATGAGCTTTCAGAACCCGGTCTTCATTCCAGGCCCGACCAACATGCCCGAGGTGCTGCGCCAGGCCTGTGACATGCCGACGATCGACCATCGCTCGCCGGTCTTCGGAAAGATCCTGCACCCCTGCCTCGACGGGGTCCGCCGCGTGCTGAAGTCGGAGAGCGCGCAGATCTTCATCTTTCCCTCCACCGGCACCGGCGGCTGGGAGACGGCGCTGACCAACACGCTCTCGCCGGGCGACGGCGTGCTGGCGGCGCGCAACGGGATGTTCAGCCATCGCTGGATCGACATGTGCCAGCGCCATGGGCTCGACGTCACGGTGGTCGAGGCCGGCTGGGGCGAGGGCATCCCCGCCGACCGCTACGAGGCGATCCTGCGCGCCGATGGCGGCCAACGGATCAAGGCGGTGCTCGCCACGCATAACGAGACCGCGACCGGGGTGCGCTCCGACATCGCGGCGCTGCGCCGCGCGCTCGACGCGGCCAAGCATCCGGCGCTGCTTTTCGTCGACGGGGTCAGCTCGATCGCCTCGATGGATTTCCGGTTCGACGAATGGGGCGTCGATGTCGCCGTGACCGGCAGCCAGAAGGGCTTCATGCTGCCCGCGGGTCTCGCCATCGTCGGCTTCTCCGGCAAGGCCATGTCGGCGGTCGAGACCGCCGGGCTGCCGCGCACCTTCTTCGACCTGCGCGACATGGCGCGGGGCTACGCCAATAACGGCTATCCCTATACGCCGCCGGTCGGCTTGATGAACGGGCTGAAGCTGTCGCTCGACATGCTGCTCGGAGAGGGGCTGGAGGAGGTCTATGCCCGTCACCACCGGATCGCCGAGGGCGTGCGCCGGGCGGTGGCGGCCTGGGGGCTGCGACCCTGCGCGGTGTCGCCCGATCTCTATTCCGACACGGTGACGGCGGTGCGGGTGCCCGAGGGCTTCGACGCGACCCGGATCGTCACAGTCGCGGCCGAACGTTACGGCATGGCTTTCGGCGTCGGGCTGGGCGAGGTTGCGGGCAAGGTGTTCCGGATCGGGCATCTCGGGTCGCTCACCGATGCGATGATGCTGTCGGGCCTCGGCGTGGCGGAGATGGTGATGGTCGATCTCGGCCTGCCGGTCCGGCTCGGCTCGGGCGTCGCGGCGGCGCAGGAATATTACCGCCATGGCGCGGCCCGGCAGACCGAGGCGGCGGCGTGATGAAGGACCATAGCGAGATGCACATCCCGACCTTTGACGACGTGATCGCGGCGCATGAGCGTATCCGCCCGCATGTCCACCGCACCCCGGTGCTGACCTCGTCCTACCTGAACGATCTTTCCGGCTGCGAGCTGTTCTTCAAATGCGAGAACTTCCAGAAGGCCGGGGCCTTCAAGGTGCGCGGCGCGTCGAACGCGGTCTTCGGCCTGTCGGACGCGCAGGCGGCGCGCGGGGTGGCGACGCACAGCTCGGGCAACCACGCGCTGTCGCTCAGCTACGCGGCCGGGCGGCGCGGCATCCCGTGCCACGTGGTCATGCCGCGCACCGCGCCGCAGGCCAAGAAGGACGCGGTGCGCGGCTATGGCGGCATCATCACCGAATGCGAGCCTTCGACCTCCTCGCGCGAGGAATACTTCGCCCGCGTCCAGCAGGAGACCGGCGCCGACTTCGTGCATCCCTACAACGATCCGCGGGTGATCGCGGGGCAGGGGACCTGCGCGTGCGAGCTAATGGAGCAGATGCAGGAAAGGGGCGGCGGCCTCGATTGCGTGGTCGCGCCGATCGGCGGCGGCGGCATGATCTCGGGCACCTGCCTGACCCTGTCGCGGATTGCGCCCGAGGTGAAAATCTACGCCGCCGAGCCCGAGCAGGCCGATGATGCGGCGCGCAGCTTCCGCGCCGGTCACATCATCGCCGACGACGCGCCCGAGACCGTGGCCGACGGGCTGAAGGTGCCGCTCAAGGATCTGACCTGGCACTTCGTGTCGCGCCACGTGACCGACATCCTCACCGCTTCCGAGCAGGAGATCGTCGATGCGATGGAGCTGATCTGGAAGCGCATGAAGATCGTGATGGAGCCGTCGAGCGCGGTGCCGCTCGCCACCATCCTGAAGAATCCGGACGTCTTCGCGGGAAAGCGCGTGGGCGTCGTCATCACCGGCGGCAATGTCGATCTCGGCAAGCTGCCCTGGATGCAGAAATGAAAGGCCACGCCATGAAAGACCTGAACCTTGACGAGCTCGATGTCGGCTTCGATGTGCCCGCCGTGCCGGGCATGGACGAGAGCGAGATCCAGACGCCCTGCCTGATCCTCGATCTCGACGCGCTGGAGCGCAACATCAGGAAGATGGGCGACTATGCCCGCGCGCATGGCATGCGCCACCGCAGCCATGGCAAGATGCACAAGTCGGTCGACGTGCAGAAGCTGCAGGAGAGCCTCGGCGGCGCGGTCGGGGTCTGCTGCCAGAAGGTGTCGGAGGCCGAGGTTTTCGTGCGCGGCGGCATCGAGGACGTGCTGGTCTCGAACCAGGTGCGCGATCCGGCCAAGATCGACCGGCTGGCCCGGCTGCCGAAATTCGGATCGAAAATCACCGTCTGCGTCGACGACGTGGCCAACGTGGCCGAGCTGTCGACGGCGGCCGAGAAGCACGGCACCACCCTCCACTGCTTCGTCGAGATCGACTGCGGCGCCGGGCGTTGCGGCGTGACGACGACCCCGGCGGTGGTCGAGATCGCGCGCGCGATCGCCGCCGCGCCGGGGCTGAACTTCGCCGGCATCCAGGCCTATCAGGGCGCGATGCAGCATCTCGACAGCTATGCCGAGCGCAAGGCCAAGCTCGACGCCGCGATCGCCCAGGTGCGCGACGCCGTCGACGCGCTGACCGAAGTGGGGCTGAAGCCCGAATTCGTCTCGGGCGGCGGCACCGGCAGCTATTACTTCGAGAGCAATTCGGGCCTCTACAACGAGCTGCAATGCGGCTCCTACGCCTTCATGGATGCCGATTACGGCCGCATCCACGACAAGAACGGCAAGCGTATCGACCAGGGCGAATGGGAGAACGCGCTGTTCATCCTGACCTCGGTGATGAGCCATGCCAAGGCGGACAAGGCAATCGTCGATGGGGGTCTCAAGGCGCAATCGGTCGATAGCGGTTTGCCGGTCATCTTCGGGCGCGCGGATGTCGAGTACGTCAAATGCTCGGACGAGCATGGCGTCGTGGCCGACCCGAAGGGCGTGCTCGCGATCAACGAGAAGCTGCGGCTGGTGCCGGGCCATTGCGACCCGACCTGCAACGTGCACGATTGGTATGTCGGCGTGCGCGGCGGCAAGGTCGAGACGCTCTGGCCGGTCTCGGCCCGCGGCAAGGCCTACTGAGCTTCGGCAAGCAGATCGCCGGAGGCGCCCGCGCCTCCGGCCCGGACAAACGACAGGACGCATTTCATGATCATCGTGCCCGAAGCGGTTATCGCCGATCTCATCACCCCGGAAGCGAGCTTCGATGCGGTCGAGAAGGTATTCGCCTCCATGGCCGCGAAATCGGCCAGCAATTTCCCGGTCATCCGCGAGGCGATCGGCCATGCCGACGCGCTCTACGGCTTCAAGTCGGGCTTCGACCGCGCCGCGTTGAACCTCGGGCTGAAATCCGGTGGCTACTGGCCGGGCAATGCCGAGAAGGGCCTGACCAATCACCAATCGACCGTGTTCCTGTTCGACGCCGACACCGGCAGATGCCGCGCCGTGGTCGGGGGCAACCTGCTGACCGCGTTGCGCACCGCCGCCGCCGCCGCCGTCTCGGTGGCGCATCTGGCGCGCCCAGACGCGCGCGTGCTCGGCATCGTCGGTGCCGGCCACCAGGCCGCGTTCCAGCTGCGCGCGGTCGCGGCGCAGCGCGATTTCGCGCGCGTGGTGGCGTGGAACCGCAGCCCCGCGAAGCTCGACCGGCTCGCGGCGGTGGCGGCGGAGCTGGGCCTGCCCTTCGAGAGCGTCAGCCTCGACGATCTGGGCGCGCAGGCGGATGTCATCGTCACCATCACCTCGAGCTTCGACGCGATCCTGCGGGCCGATCAGGTCAGGCCGGGCACGCATCTGGCCTGCATGGGCACCGACACGCGCGGCAAGCAGGAGATCGAGGCAGCGCTGCTGGCGCGGGCGCGTGTCTTCACCGACGAGGTCGCGCAATCGATCAGCATCGGCGAGGCGCAGCACGCGGTCGCCGGAGGGAGCCTTCGCGCGGACGAGATCACCGAGCTGGGCGCGGTGATCAACGGCCGCCACGGCGGCCGCACCTCGGCCGAGGAGATCACGCTGTTCGACGGCACCGGCGTCGGGCTGCAGGACCTCGCCGTGGCGGCCGCGGTGGTCGATCTCGCGGTGGAGAGGGGCGTCGCCATCGACGTCGACTTCTGAGCCATGGCCCTGCGCGTCGCCATCAACGGCTTTGGCCGGATCGGCCGCACCATCCTGCGGCTGCTGAGCACGCAGCGGCAGGCGGACGGCATCGAGATCGCCTGCATCAACGACATCGCGCCGCTCGACACCTGCGCCTATCTGTTCGAGTTCGACAGCGTGTTCGGGCCGTTTCCGGGCCGGGTCGAGGCGGGTGAGGAGGTGCTCGCGGTTGATGGGCGGGCGATCCCGTTTCATCGCGAGACAGACCTGTCGCGGCTCGATCTGGCGGGCGTCGACGTGCTGCTCGAATGCACGGGTCACGCCAATGATCCGGCGGTGGCGGCACGCGGGCTCGCGGCGGGGGCGCGGCGGGTGCTGATCTCAGGGCCGTCCGACGCCGCCGAGGCGACCGTGGTGCTCGGCGCCAACGAAGCGGTTCTCGCCGATCAGCGCATCCTGTCCTGCGGCTCCTGCACGACCAACGCGCTGGCGCCGCTGCTCCGGCTGCTCGACGATCTATTTGGCGTCGAGAGCGGCCACATGACGACGATCCACTGCTATACCGGGGCGCAGCCGACGGTCGACGCGCCGCGCGGCGATCCGGCGCGCAGCCGGGCGGCGGCGCTGTCGATGGTGCCGACCACATCGAGCGCGATGCGGCTCACCGACACGGTGCTGCCGCAGCTCGCCGGGCGCATTACCGGGGCGGCGCTGCGGGTGCCGGTGGCCAGCGTCTCGGCGGTGGATCTCACCGTGCGCCTGCGCGACCGGCGCGATGTCGATACGAGGCTGCGCGCCGGCGTGGCGGCCTCCGAGGTGATGGGCTGGACCGATCGGCCGCTGGCCTCGACCGATCTGCGGGCGCGGCCGGAATCGCTGGTGCTGGCCGGGCCCGAGACGCTGCACGGCCCCGACATGACCCGCATCCTGGGCTGGTACGACAACGAGTGGGGCTTTTCGAACCGGATGATCGACCTGGCACTGCGCATGGCCCTGCGGCCCTAGCCGGGCGATTGGCTTGCGCGGCAGGCGTTGAAAGCTTCCGATGAATGGCGAAAGGGCGGCGGTCATCCCGCCGCCCTTCTTATTGGCCCGGATGCGCTCAGGTGGCGCGGGGCTGCGGCGCGCGGCGGCGCGACAGCGCGAGGTGCAGCACCCCGCCCAGGGCCGCGCCGAAGATCCAGCCGAAGCCCGAGAGCTGCGCCAGCGCCGGCAGCCAGACCGTGCCGGTCGAGAACACCGCCGCCACCGCAAAGGCGATGATCGCGTCCCGGTTCCAGCCCGCATCGTAGTAATAGCGTCCCGAGGGGTCGTTGCTGAACAGGTCGTCCACCGACAGCTCGCCGCGCTGCACGAGGTAGTAGTCGACGACGAGGATGCCGTAGAGCGGTGCCAGCAGCGCGCCCAGCGTGTCGACGAAGCCGGTGATGCCGATCTTCGAGATCAGGCTGACCCAGAGCGCGCCGATGAAGAAGGCGATCAGCGCGGTGATCACGCCGCCCGCCTTGGCGCTGATCCGCTCCGGCGCGAGGTTGGCGATGTCGTAGGCCGGCGGGATGAAGTTGGCCACTAGGTTGATGCCGACGGTCGCCGCAAAGAAGGTGATGGCGGCGATCACTGTGAGCGCGAGGTTGTCGACCCGCTCGACGATCTCGGCGGGGTTGGTCAGCGCCTCGCCGAACAGCACCACCGTGCCGGCGGTGACGAACAGCGCGATGAAGGAGAACACCGCGATCGAGACCGGCAGGCCCCAGAAATTGCCGCGCTTCATCGCGCTCTCGCTCTTCACGAAGCGGGAGAAGTCGCCGAAGTTGATCACCACGGCGGCGAAGTAGGCGATCATCGTGCCGATCACCGCGAGGAAGGCCATCACCGGCCCCGGCCCGACGACCTCGGCGCGCCCTTCGAAGATCGAGCCGAGCGCCGGGAATATGGCGTTGCCGGCCTTGGCCCAGATCACCAGCATCAGCGCGATCATCACCACGTAGACGAAGGGTCCGGCCCAGTTCAGGAAGCGGCCGATCCAGTCGATGCCCTTCATGAACAGCGCCACCTGGAAGACGCAGACGATCAGGTAGCTGAGCCAGCCCACGGCGGTCATGCCGAGGAACTCCGCCCCGCCCTCGAGCCCGAGCAGCGCGTTCAGCAGCAGCGCCACGGCGGTCGAGGCGAAGTAGGTCTGCACCCCGTACCAGAAGATCGCGACGACGCCGCGCACCAGCGCCGGGAACTTGGCGCCCTGCACCCCCATCGCGGCGCGGGCGATGACCGGGTAGGGCACGCCGTAGCGCACGCTCGGCCGGCCGGTGAGGTTGACCAGCCACATCACGATCGCGCCGGCGATCACGATGGCGGCGAACACCGCCCAGCCGTTCAGCCCGTAGGACAGGAACAGCGAGGCGGCGAGGGTGTAGCCGAACAGGCTCTGGATGTCGTTGTTCCAGACGTTGAAGATTTCGAAGGCGCCCCAGCCGCGCTTGTCTGAGGGCAGCGGCGCGAGGTCGGCGTTGTGCAGCCCGGCATCGGGCGCGCGGCGCAGATCTGTGTCGATCATCGGAATTTCCCTGTTGAGATGGCGGCCGACCCTCTGGCGGGCCGGTCCGGTCATGCGCGGCCCGGGCGGGCCGCGCCGCAAGTCTCAGCGGTCCATGAAGCGCTGCGCGGCCGGCAGGTGCCGCATCAGCAACCAGTAGGCGATCCCGGCGGGCAGAAGACTGGCGTACCAGGAAACGCTCGAGAAGATCAGCGCCGCGACCACGCCGATGGCCATCGCGATGACGGCGGCCCAGTTGGTACCCGCATAGGGCCCGGCCTCGTCGTAGAGCTTGCCGAGATCGAGCTCCTGGCGGCGCAGCACGAAGTAGTCGACCACCAGGATCGCGAAGATCGGCCCGAGGAAGGCGCTGTAGGTGCGGATGAACAGCCCCAGCCCGTCGGCGCTCTCGTCCTTGACCAGCTCCCAGGGGAAGGTGGCGAAGGCCAGCAGGCCGACGATGACGGCGGAGGTCCTGAAGTTGATCTTGAAGACGTCCATCAGCGCGTAGGCCGGGGGCACCACGTTGTTGAGAATGTTGGTCGTCACCTGGGCGAAGGCAATGAACAGCAGGGTGATGACCAGGAGCGGCTTGTTGTCGACCGCGCTGGAGAAGACCTTGATCGGGTCGACCTCGCCAGTGGCGCCCGAAACCATCAGGCCGATCATTCCCATGAACAGCGTCGCGGGCAGGATCGAGTTGGCGTAGATCGCGACTTGCCGGAACGGGCCGACATCGCGCTTGAGTTCGCGCGCATAGTCCGAGACGTTGAGCATCATGGTCGAGTAGATGCCCAAAAACAGCATCGTCGCCGACCAGAAGGGCGCGCCCCAGGTGCCCTCGACGTTGATCAGGTTGGCCGAGATCTCGTCGCCATATTTGCCGATCACGCTGAAGAACATGTAGATCAGCGATCCGATGATGAAGACCGAGCCGATGTTCTCGAGCCACTTGATGCCGTGGAAGCCCAGCACCGACAGGCCGATCTGCAGGAACTGGAAGCCCACGAAGAACAGCACCATGTTGTCGTAGCCGAACAGCGTCGCCGAGACGAGGTTGAGCGCGCCGGCACCGATCCAGCTCTGGAAGCCGTACCAGACGATCGCGGGCACCGAGCGGACGAGGGCGGGAATGCGGGTGCCGGTGAAGCCGAAGGCCGAGCGGGCCTGCACCATGAAGGGGATGCCGTAGCGATGCCCGGCCATGCCGTTGATCATCAACGCGAGGCCGATCACCGTGCAGCCGATGGCGATCGCCACGACGGTCTGCAGCAGGTTCAGCGTGCCCACCAGCCCCGAGCCGATGGTGAAGGTGCCGATCGAGACGCAGCCCCCCAGCCAGGCGAAGAGATAGGACCAGCTGCCCATGATCCGGGTCTGCTGCGGCGCGAGGCTCTCCTCCCCGAGGCCCTTGCCGCCCTGATCGATCCGGTCGTCGGCGAGGGGTGCGCCTCCCGCCACGCCCTCCAGTTCTGCTTGCATCGTCATCTTTCCCCTCCCTTGAATATATGACTATTTGGCGATCGGTGTCGCGTAGGCATTGACCTTGCTGGTGGCGAGGCCGGCGCCGACCAGCGCCTCGATCATCCGCGTGGCGACGGTGACGCCGTCGATCACCGGAATGCCGGTCTCCTCGCTGAGCGAACGGGCGAGATCCGACATGCCGGCGCAGCCCAGAACCACCGCCTCGCAGCGATCCTCCTCGACGGCGCGCAGGATCTCGTCGCGGATCCGGGCACGGGCGTTCGAGCCGGCCTCCTCCAGCGCCAGCACCGGGATCTCGGCGGAGCGGACGCGGCGGCACTGGTGCGACAGGCCGTAGCCATGCACCAGCCGCTCGATCACCGGCACCGAGCGCGGCAGCGTGGTCACGACGCTGAAGGAGGTGGCGATCATGCTCGCCGCCTTCACCGCCGCCTCGCAGATGCCGAGCACCGGGCCGGAAGCCACCTCGCGGCAGGCACCGATGCCGGGATCGTCGAAGCAGGCGACGACAACCCCGTCGATGCCGCGCGCCTCGTGCGCGCGGATCTCGGCCAGCAGGCCGGGCACCGACATCGCCTCGTCGTGATGCCCCTCGATGCTGGCGGGGCCGCCCTTGGCGGTGGCGCCGTGGATCGTGACCCCGGCGCCCGCCACGGCGCGGGCCGAGGTCAGGATCTTGTCGGTCATCGACGCGGTGGAGTTGGGATTTACGACCAGAATCTGCATGGGGCACCTATTGTTTTCCAAGATTGTTAACAATAGATGTTATTCAGTCAACAAAATCTTGCAGCCAAAGCCGCGCCAAGGCGCCTCGCGCTTGTTTGCAAAAGGCAAAAACTTTAGATCCGGCGGATGAACAGCGCACCCGAAGACCAGATCGTCACCTCCGTGCTCGACGCCATCGCCGAGCAGCGGCTGCCCGCGGGGACCAAGCTCGGCGAGCAGGCGCTGAGCGATCTGTTCGGCTGCAACCGCGCCAATGTCCGGCGCGCCTTTGCGGCGCTGGCGGCGCAGGCGGTGGTGGAGCTGCGCCCCAACCGCGGCGCCTTCGTCGCCACGCCCTCGCCCGAGGAGGCGCGTGACGTGTTCCAGGCGCGGCGCACGATCGAGGACACCGTTGCCCGGCATGCCAGCGGCAAGGCCACCCCCGAGGACATCGCCTTTCTGCGTCGAGCTATCCGCGAAGAGCGCGAGGCGCGCGAGCAACACGACAAACCGCGCGAGCTGCGGCTGTCGCGGCAGTTCCACATGCGGCTGGCCGAGATCGCGGGCAACAAGGTGCTGGAGCGGTTCCTGTCCGAGCTGACGATGCGCTCGACCCTGATCCTCGGGCTCTACGGCACCAAGGGGCGGGTGCTGTGCGGCGACGAGGAGCATGGCGAGATCGTCGACGCGCTGGAGGCGGGGGATACCGACCGGCTGCGCGGGCTGATGGACCGGCACCTGCGCCATCTCGAGGGCGGGCTGCAGTTCGACAGCCCCCCACCGAGCCATCTCAGCCTGCGCGAGCAGCTGCTGACCGGCCAGTCCTGACGACGGGTTGTCGCTCAGCCGCGATGGCGGCTCGAGAGCGGCGTTCGAGGGAGATGGCGACCGACCGTGGCGGGTCGTGCCCCGTCAGGTGGCGTCGCCGTAATCGCTCATCGGCGGGCAGGTGCAGCTCAGATTGCGGTCGCCCCAGGCGTTGTCGACCCGGTTCACCGGGGGCCAGTACTTGTCGACCCTGAAGGCGCCGGGCGGGAAACAACCGGTCTCGCGCGAATAGGGCCGGTCCCAGTCGCGGACCAGATCCTCCATCGTGTGCGGCGCGTTCTTGAGCGGGTTGTTGGCCCGGTCGGCGCGCCCGGCCTCGATCTCGGCGATTTCGGCGCGGATCGCCAGCATCGCGTCGCAGAAGCGGTCGAGCTCGGCCTTGGTCTCGGACTCGGTCGGCTCGATCATCAGCGTGCCGGCCACCGGCCAGCTCATGGTCGGGGCGTGAAAGCCGCAATCGACCAGCCGCTTGGCGATGTCGTCGACGGTGACGTCGGCGCTCTTGGCGAAGGGGCGGGTGTCGATGATGCATTCATGCGCG
Source organism: Limimaricola variabilis (assembly GCF_014195545.1). GTDB lineage: Bacteria > Pseudomonadota > Alphaproteobacteria > Rhodobacterales > Rhodobacteraceae > Limimaricola > Limimaricola variabilis. The sequence goes on from NZ_JACIBX010000004.1 coordinate 161,952, forward strand.
ACCCGGCCCGATGGGCCCTTGTAGAGCACCTCGAACGCGCCTTCGAGCCGCCGGGCGATGTAGTTGGCGTTGAGGATCGCGACCCGGGTCGCCTGGGTCAGCCCGGCGCCGCCCATCATCAGGCAGTAGGCCCATGAGATCGGCAGCAGGGAGGGCGAGCCGAAGGGTGCCGCCGAGACCGCGCCCTCGCCGCCGACCGGATCGCCGGGCAGGTGGTCGACGAGGTGGCGCTTGACGCCGATCGGCCCCATGCCGGGACCGCCGCCGCCATGCGGGATGCAGAAGGTCTTGTGCAGGTTGAGATGGCTGACGTCGCCGCCCAGATCGCCGGGCCGCGACAGGCCGACCATGGCGTTCATGTTGGCGCCGTCGATATAGACCTGCCCGCCCTGCTCGTGGGTGATCCGGCAGACCTCGGTCACGGTCTCCTCGAACACGCCATGGGTCGAGGGGTAGGTGATCATGCAGGCGGCGAGCCTGTCGGCATGCTGTTCGGACTTGGCGCGGAAGTCGTCGAGGTCGATGTCGCCATTCGTGGCCGTCTTGACCGGCACCACCTGCCAGCCGACCATCTGCGCCGTGGCCGGGTTGGTGCCATGCGCCGACATCGGGATCAGGCAGATGTCGCGGTGCCCCTGGCCTTGCGCGCGGTGATAACCGGCGATGGTCAACAGCCCGGCATATTCGCCCTGCGCGCCGGAGTTGGGCTGCATCGAGATCGCGTCATAGCCGGTCACCTCGCACAGCTTGGCCGAGAGATCCTCGATCATCTCCATGTAGCCCGCCGCCTGGTCGCGCGGCGCGTAGGGGTGCACCAGCGCGAACTCGTCCCACGTCACCGGCATCATCTCGGCCGCGGAGTTGAGCTTCATGGTGCAGGAGCCGAGCGGAATCATCGCCCGGTCGAGGGCGAGGTCGCGATCCGACAGGCGCCGCATGTAGCGCATCATCTCTGTCTCGGCCCGGTTCATGTGAAAGACCGGGTGGGTGAGGTAGTCGGACTGGCGCAACAGCGCCTCGGGCAGCCTGTAGCGCGGCGTGAAATCCGTGTCCTCGCGCTCGATGCCGAAGGCCCGCCAGACCGCCTCGATGGTGGCCGGGCGGGTCCGCTCGTCGAGCGCGATGCCGATCCGGGAACTGCCGACGCGGCGCAGGTTGATGCCCTCGTCCACCGCGGATTTGAGCACCGCCGACTGCAGCGCGCCGACTTCGACGGTGATCGTGTCGAAGAAGCTCTCGGGCTCTACCTCGAAGCCCGCCTCGCGCAGCCCCTCGGCGAGGCGCACCGTCTTGCGGTGGATCCGCTGGGCGATCGCCTTGAGGCCCTGTGGCCCGTGAAAGACCGCATAGAAGCCCGCCATCACCGCCAGCAGCGCCTGCGCCGTGCAGACGTTGGAGGTCGCCTTCTCGCGGCGGATATGCTGCTCGCGGGTCTGCAACGCCAGCCGGTAGGCGCGGTTGCCATGGCTGTCGATCGAGACGCCGACGATGCGGCCGGGCATGGCCCGGGTATAGGCCTGCCGGGTCGCCATGTAGGCGGCGTGCGGGCCGCCGTAACCCACCGGCACGCCGAAGCGCTGGGTGCTGCCCACCGCGATGTCGGCGCCCATCGCGCCCGGCTCCTTGAGCAGGGTCAGCGCCAGCGGATCGGCGGCGACGATGCCGATCGCCGCACGGGCGTGCAGCCGCTCCATCTGGGGCGTGACGTCGCGCAGCCGGCCATGGGTGCCGGGATACTGGAAGATCGCGCCGAACACCGCCTCGGGGTCGAACGCGTCCGGGTCGCCGACGATGATCTCGATCCCCAGCGGGGCGGCGCGGGTCTTCATCACGGCGATGTTCTGCGGGTGGCAGTTCTCGTCGACGAAGAAGCCGCGCGCCTTCGATTTCGCGACCCGCTGCGCCATGGTCATCGCCTCGGCGCAGGCGGTCGCCTCGTCGAGCAGCGAGGCGTTGGCGATCTCGAGTCCGGTCAGGTCCGACACCATGGTCTGGAAGTTCAGCAGCGCCTCCAGCCGGCCCTGGCTGATCTCGGGCTGGTAGGGCGTGTAGGCGGTGTACCAAGCCGGGTTTTCGAGGATGTTGCGCTGGATCGCCGGCGGGGTGACCGTGCCGTGATAGCCCTGTCCGATCAGCGAGGTGAGCACCCTGTTCTTGCCCGCGGTGACCTTCATGCGGTGCAGAAGCTCGCTCTCCGACAGCGGCTTGCCGAAATCGAGCGGCTTGGCCTGCCGGATCTTGGCGGGGAGCGTGTCGTCGATCAGCGCCTCGAGGCTCTCGGCCCCGACGATTTCCAGCATCTGCGCCATCTCCGCCGGAGAGGGGCCGATATGGCGCCGGTTGGCGAAGTCGTAGGGGAGGTAATCGGTCGGGGTGAAGGTCATCGCGGGCTCCCGGGGCTCAGCCGATCAGGGCGGTATAGGCGGCTTCGTCCATGCAATCGTCCATCTGGGACGGGTCGGAAGGCCGGATCTTGAAGAACCATCCCGCGCCAGTGGCGTCCTGGTTGGCGAGGGCCGGGTTCGCGGCGAGCTCTTCGTTGACCTCGACGATCTCGCCGTCGATCGGCGCCATGATCTCGGAGGCGGCCTTGACGCTCTCGATCACCACGATCTCGTCGCCCTTGGAAACCGTGGCGCCGACCTCGGGCAGTTCGACGAAGACGATGTCGCCGAGCTGGGTGGTGGCGTGCTGGGTGATGCCCACGGTGACGATGTCGCCCTCGGGGCGCAGCCATTCGTGCTCTTGGGTGTATTTCATCGAAGTCTCCCTTTGGGTCAGCGTTTGAAATTCGCGGGGGTGAAGGGCAGGGCGGTGACCGTGAGCGGCAGGCGTTTGCCGCGCAGTTCGCCATGGACGGTGGTGCCCGGCGTGGCCAGTTCGACGGGCAGGTAACCCATCGCCACCGGGCCGCCGACGGTCGGGCCGAAGCCGCCGGAGGTGATCCGGCCCGTCGGCGTTTCCGCTTCGGCATCGGCAAAGAGCGTCACCCCTTCGCGCATCGGCGCGCGGCCCTCGGGGCGCAGGCCGACGCGTTTGCGAGGCGGGCCCTCGGCGAGCTGCGACAGGATGGTCTCTGCCCCGGGAAAGCCGCCCTCGCGCGCGCCACCCTGCCGCCGCAGCTTTTGAATCGACCAGCCGAGATCGGCCTCCACGGGGGTCGTGTCCTCGTCGATGTCGTGGCCATGGAGACAAAGCCCGGCCTCGAGCCGCAGGCTGTCGCGCGCGCCCAGCCCGATCGGGGCCACCTCCTCATGCGCCAGCAGCTTTCGCGCCAGCTCTTCCGACTGGTCCGCCGGGACCGAGAGTTCGAAGCCGTCCTCGCCGGTATAGCCCGAGCGCGACACCCAGCAGTCGACCCCGTCGATCCGCAGCGAGGCCACATCCATGAACCGCATCCCGGCGACCTCGGGCGCAAGGGGCGCCAGCACCTTTTCGGCCGCGGGCCCCTGCAGGGCGAGCAGCGCGCGGTCGGGGATCTCGGTGATCTCGACGCCGTCCATCCGCGCGCGCAAATGCGCGAGATCGTCGGCCTTGCGCGCGGCATTGACGACGAGGAACAGGTGATCGCCCCGGTTAGCCAGCATCAGGTCGTCGAGAATGCCGCCCTCATCGGAGGTGAGCAGGCCGTAACGCTGCCGGTTCTCCGTCAGCCCTAGGATATCCGCCGGGATCAGCGCTTCGAGCGCCCGCGCCGCGTCGGCATAGCCATCGCCCCGGATCACGACCTGGCCCATATGGCTCACATCGAACAGGCCGGCATGGGCGCGCGTGTGCTGGTGTTCCTGCATCACGCCCATCGGGTATTGCACCGGCAGCTCGTAGCCGGCGAAGGAGACCATCTTTGCCCCCAGTTCGAGGTGCAGCGCGTGCAGCGGCGTGCGTCGCGGATCGGGCATGTCGGTGTCCTCTTTCAGCCAGTTGGCCGCAATCGGGAAATCGCGCCGGGACACCCTAGCGCGAAATCCAAAATTTTTTCAGATCTTGCGTGGGTTACGTTCCATGGGCGGAAACAGGCCGAACCCGGTCGTCACCCCTGCCTGCGAGGAGCGGCGCCGGGCCCGCCGGTTCGGGGACATGCGCGCGGCGCCGGGGGCGCCTCGTTTGCCTGCGTGGCGCCGGTCAGCTCTGCTTGCGCTCGATCTCGATCGAGGTGCCCCAGGGATCGGTGGCGATCCGCGCGGCCTCCGTCTCGCTGCGCAGCACCACCCCGTCGAGGCCGGTGCTGCCGGGCTGCCGGGGTCCCGCGCCATGGCTGTTCCAGGTGTTGGTTGCGAGGTGGTGATGATAGCCGCCCGAGCCGTAGAACGACGCCTTCGGGATGCGGTAGGTCACCTCGAAGCCGAGGTTCTCGGCGTAGAAGGCCTCGGCCGTCGATACGTCGCCGACCTGCAGGTGAACATGGCCGATCACCGTCCCTTCGGGCGCATCCCGCCATGGGCCGTCGGCGGCGGCGAGCAGGTCGGGCCCGTCCAGCGGCTCCGTGGTCATGGTGATCCCGCGCGCGTCGCGGTGCCAGGCCGATCGCGGCCGGTCAGCATAGACCTCGATGCCGTTGCCCTCGGGATCGGCAAGGTAGATCGCCTCGCTGACGATATGGTCGGAGGCGCCCTGAAGCTGCAGGCCGGTATCGGCAGCATGCCGCAGCCAGCTTCCCAGCGCGGCGCGCGATGGCAGCAGGAAGGCGGTGTGGAAGAGACCCGCGGCGCGGGGATCGCGTGGCCGTGCGGCGGTGTCACGGCGCAGCTCCAGCAAGGGCTTGCCATCGACGCCGAGCGTCGCGCTCTCGCGGTCCGCAGCCAGCTCGGACAGGCCGAGCGCGGCGGTGTAGAATCCCCGCAGGCGGTCCAGATCGCGGGTGACGAGACGCACGCGGTCGATCTCGGTGGGGGCATCGCTGGTGGCCATGTCAGGCTCCTCCGTCAGTGCTTGGGCGCGGGTGATCGGCGACCCGGCATGTGGCCGGGCCGGCGCCGTGGTCACAAGCTGGGCCGATTCCCGTCGATGTATTAGGGGGCCAAACAGAAGATGATTGCTTCCATATCGGAAGCTATCCCGGCCAGCCCTCGTCCCATTCCGGCTCGTCCCTGAAGGCCTCGGCGAGGAAGTCGATCAGCGCGCGCGACTTGGCTGCGAGGTGACGGGAGGGCGGGTAGATGGCGTGCAGAGCCAACGGCTCGGCCTCGAATTCGGTCAGGATCGGGACCAGCTCCCCCGCCCGGATCATCGGGCCGGTCACGAAGCTCGGCCCGAAGCAGATGCCGAGCCCGGCGCGCGCGGCGATGGCGCAGGCCTCGGCATTGGCGAAGCCCAGCCTTCCGGTCACCTGGGTGGGACGGGGCGCGCCGTCGGGGGCGCGCAGCGGCCAGGTGCCGGGCTGGGCCAGATTGCCGTCGAGGATGCAGTCGTGACCTGCGAGATCCTCGGGCCGTGTGGGGTGGCCGCGCAGCGCGAGGTAGGTCGGCGCCGCGCAGGTCACCAGCCGGATCGGGCAGAGCCGCTTGGCGATCAGCGCGCTGTCACGCGGCTGGCCGATCCGCAGCGCCATGTCGAAGCCGTCCTCGACCAGATGGGCAAGCCGGTCCGAGAAGGCGACGTCGAGCGCCACGCCGGGATGGCGCGCGGCGAAATCGCCGAGCATCGGCGCGAGCACCGCCGTGCCGAAGCTGAGCGGAACGGTAAGCCGCAGCAAGCCACGCGGCTCGTGTCCGGTGCGGCGCATGTCGGCATCCAGCGCGTCGAACGCCTCGAGCAGCGGGCGCAGCCGCTCATGATAGGCCCGTCCGGCTTCGGTCAGGGACAGCGCCCGCGTCGATCGCTGCAGCAGTTGCGCGCCGAGCTCGGCCTCGAGCCGGGCGACCAGCTTGGAAGCCTGGCCCGAGCTGGTGCCAAGCCGTTGCGCCGCGGCCGAGAAGCTTCCCTGTTCGACCACGGCGGCGAACATCCTGTCACAGCTCAGCCGGTCCATGCCCGCTCCCTCCGTCATGCCGGGGCAGGCTAGGCCGCGGCGGGGCAGGTATCCAGCCGAGGTGAGTGTGACCAAGCCGATGTGATGCCCGGTGCCGCCGTTCCGGGCGGATGTCGTGGAGTCGGACTTGGTCGAAATCACTATGCAGCCGGTCGCGACTTCGATCCCAGGCGATCGGGACCGGCAGACGAGACCAACGAGTGTCTGGTCCTCCCCGCGGGCGCGGGGAGGACCTGTCGTTCACTCGGCCGCGCGGTTCGACACGCGCGCCCCGGCAGTGTCGAGCTGGGCATAGGCGTCATGCGTCTCGGTACCCATGTTGTGCTCGGCCTCGGCATCGCTGCGGAAGCGCTGGCGGTGGCGGTGCACCATCAGGTCGTCCCAGCGCAGCGCCCGCACCAGCCCCAAGGCCACCAGCCCGAGCACCACCGCGAAGGGAAAGCCCGCGATCACCGCCGCTGCCTGCAGCGCGCCCAGACCCCCGGCGAGCAGCAGCACCGAGGCCACGGCGCCCTCCGAGATGGCCCAGAAGATGCGCTGCACCTTGGGCGGATTGGGGTCGCCGCCGGCGGTCAGCATGTCGATCACGAAGCTGCCGGAGTCGGACGACGTCACGAACCACAGCACGATCAGGATCGTCGCGAAGAGCGAGGTCACGCCCGAGAAGGGGAAGTAGTCGAGCAGCACGAACATCGTGTTGGCGTAGTCCTCGCGCGTTGCCTCGACGAGCGCCGGATCGCCCGAGAGCGAGATCGAGATCGCGGTGCCGCCGAAGGCGGTGAACCAGAAGAACATGATCGAGCAGGGCAGCAGCATCACCCCGAACATGAACTCGCGCACGGTGCGGCCGCGGCTGATGCGGGCCACGAAGACGCCGACGAAGGGCGCCCAGCTGACCCACCAGGCCCAGTAGAAGATGGTCCAGCTTTCCTGCCAGTTGGCGTTCTCGTTGCCGCCCTGCCAGCCCTCGTTCCAGGTGCCGAGCTGGATGAAGCGGCTGAGATAGTAGCCGTAATTGTCGACGAAGCTGTCGAGGATGAACAGCGTCGGCCCGACGATCACCATGAAGGCGAGGAAAATCAGCGTCAGGATGATGTTGATGTTGGACAGCCGCTTGATGCCGCCATCGAGGCCCGCGACCACCGAAAGCGTGGCCATGCCGGTGATCGCGGCGATGATCGCGATCTGCACCGCGACGTTGTTGGGCACGCCGAACAGCTCTTCGAGGCCGGCATTGACCTGCGTGGCGCCCAGCCCCAGCGAGGTGACGATGCCGAACATCGTGCCGAACACCGCGACGATGTCGACGAGATCGCCCCAGCGGCCGTAGATGCGGTCGCCGATCAGCGGGTAGAGCGCCGAGCGGATCGCCAGCGGCAGCCCCTTGCGGAAGTGGAAATAGGCCAGCGCCAGCGCCACCACCGCGTAGATCGCCCAGGCGTGGAAGCCCCAATGCATGAAGCTGATCGCCATCGCCTCCTGGGCCGCGCGCACGGTCTCGGGCTCGGCGCCCGGCGGGGCGAAGTAGTGATACATCGGCTCGGCCACGCCCCAGTAGATCAGGCCGATGCCGATGCCCGCCGAGAACAGCATCGCCGTCCAAGAAAACAGCGAGTATTCCGGGCTTTCGTCCATCCGGCCGAGCCGTATGTCGCCGAAGGGTCCGACGGCCATGAAGACCACGAAGACCAGCAGCAGGTTGATGAGGATGATCATCGCCCAGCCGAAATAACCGGCGAGCCATCCCTGGACGCCGGTGAAGACGGTGTTGGCGAGATCGTCGAAGATCGCGCCGAACAGGATGAAGGCGACGATCAGGGCCGCCGAGACGATGAAGACCGGCCGATTGACCTTCGGAAAGATCCAGAACCGCTCCTGCGGTCGCATGCCTGGCATGGCATTTCCCCCTTTGACATGCGGGCCGGACAGGGTCCTGCGCCGCGGTTTGGGCGCTCAACGCCCGGCGGGGAGTTGCCGTTCACATTTTTTCGGAGGAACCGGACGTGCCGTTGCGGCGCCGCAAACGGGGCGCCGGGCTATTCGGGCGCCGAGAAATGCGTTTCGCGCGCCTCGAGCGTGTAGCCCGATTCCGCGATCATGATCCCCATGAACACGATCGCGGCCAGCGGCGGCAGCAGGATCGCGTAGACCAGCGCCAGCCGCTCCCAGGCCATGTGCATGAAGACCGCGATGATCAGCCCGGCCTTGAGCGCCATGAAGAGCAGGATCAGGCCCCAGCGCAGCAGCCCCTGAAGCTGCGCGTAATCGACCATGTAGGAGGCCAGCGACAGCACGAACAGAAGGCCCCAGCAGACCAGATAAAGCCGGATCGGATGCGCCTGCCCCTCATGCGCGGTGGCGGGGGCGGTCTGTCGTGCGGAAGCTTGGGTCATGTCGGCCTCACCACAGGTAGAAGAATGCGAAGATGAACACCCAGACGAGATCAACGAAGTGCCAGTAGAGGCCCATGATCTCGACCGCCTCGTAGTCGCCTTTTTCGCGGCACAGCCAGGTGCGGCGGCCGCTGTCGAACTCACCCTTGCGGACCTTGTTCGCGACGATCAGCAGGAACAGCACGCCGAAGCTGACATGGGTGCCGTGAAAGCCGGTGATCATGAAGAAGGCCGCGCCGAACTGCTCGGCGCCGAACGGGTTGCCCCAGGGGCGGACGCCCTCGTGGATCAGCTTGGACCATTCGAAGGCCTGCATGCCGACGAACAGCGCCCCGAGCGCCGCGGTGGCGTACATCAGCGCGGCGGTCTTCCTGCGGTCGCGCGCATAGGCGCAGTTCACCGCCATCGCCATCGTGCCCGAGGACGAGATCAGCACGAAGGTCATGATCGCGATCAACGCCAGCGGCAGGTCGGCGCCGCCGACATGCAGCGAGAAGACCTCGCTGGCATTGGGCCATTCCGCCTCGGTCGAGCTGCGGGCCGACATGTAGGAGATCAGGAAGATCGCGAAGACGAAGGTGTCGCTGAGCAGAAAGATCCACATCATCGCCTTGCCCCAGGACGCGCTCTTGAAGGCGCGCTGGTCGGAGGCCCAGTCGGCGGCGAGCCCCTCGAGCCCGTCGGGGCGGGGGCGATGGCGGTGTCCGGAAGCGGTGGCGTCGGTCATGCTCGTCTCCCTCAGCTCAGGATCGCGCGGCACAGCGCGGCGGCGTCGGCGGCCCAGCCGGTGAGGATCGCCAGCATGGCGATCCAGACGATCAGCAGGAAATGCCAGTAGATAGCGCAAAGCCCGATGGCGGGCGCGGCCACGGCAGGTCCTCGGCCGTGCCGCGCCGCCACCCGCGCCAGCGCCGCCAGGCCGCCCAGCACGTGCAGCACGTGCAACCCCGAGATCAGGTAGAAGAAGCTCGCCCCCGGCGTGGCGGCGAGGCTCTGCCCGCTCTCGGCCAGCCGCACCCAGGCGAGGCCCTGCGCCATGAGAAAGCCGGCCATGGCGACCGTGCCTGCGCCGAGCCAGCGCGCGAGGCCGCGCGCGTCACCGCGTCGCGCGGCGAAAGAGGCCGCCTGCAGCGCGAGGCTGCTCAGCACCAAAAGCGCCAGCCCGATCCAGACCACGCCGGGGAGCCGCATCTCGAACCAGTCGGCATAGCCCATCCGCATGCTCACCGCGCTGCCCGACAGCGCGAAGAGCCCGCCCGCCACGATCAGGAAGATGCCGAGCCCGGCGCGCCCGGTGGGCTGCCCGCCGGGGGAGGGGATGCGGGTGACGGCGCCGGTTTCGAGCCATGGTCGATCCGCCACGCCCTGCTTCCACAGCCATGTCAGCGCGACGATGGCAACCAGCGCGACGAAGCCCAGCACGATGCTCATGGCACGTGGCTCCAGCTGGCGGGATGGCCGGGATCGTCCTGCGCGATGAAGTCGCGGCTCGCGCCGGGCACGCTGTACTCATAGGCCCAGCGATAGACCACGGGCAGTTCCTTGCCCCAGTTGCCATGGCGGGGCGGCATCTCGGGCGTCTGCCATTCGAGCGAGGCGGCGCGCCACGGGTTCGGCTCGGCCTTGCGGCCGTAGCGCAGGCTCCAGGCGAAGTTGAACAGGAACAGGATCTGCGCCGCACCGACGGTCAACGCCGCCACCGAAATGAAGGCGTTGAGCGTGGCGACGCTGTCGGGCACGAAGCTCGCCGAGATGTCCGGGTAGCGGCGCGGCACGCCGACGAGGCCGACGTAATGCATCGGGAAGAAGATCGCATAGGCGCCGATGAAGGTGACCCAGAAATGGATCAGCCCGAGCCGGTGCGACAGCATCCGCCCCGAGATCAGCGGGAACCAGTGATAGATCGCGCCGAAGATCACCATGATCGGCGCGACGCCCATCACCATGTGGAAATGCGCCACCACGAACATCGTGTCCGACAGCGGCACGTCGACCACCACGTTGCCGAGAAAGAGGCCGGTGAGGCCGCCATTGAGGAAGGTGACGATGAAGCCGAGCGCGAAGAGCATCGGCAATGTCAGGTGGATGTCGCCGCGCCAGAGCGTCAGGATCCAGTTGTAGACCTTGAGCGCGGTGGGCACCGCGATGATCAGCGTCGTGGTGGCGAAGAAGAAGCCGAAATAGGGGTGCATTCCCGAGACGTACATGTGGTGCGCCCAGACGATGAAGGACAGCGCGCCGATGATGACGATCGCCCAGACCATCATCCGGTAGCCGAAGATGTTCTTGCGCGCATGCACCGCGATCAGGTCCGACACGATGCCGAAGGCCGGCAGGGCGACGATGTAGACCTCCGGGTGGCCGAAGAACCAGAACAGGTGCTGGAACACGATCGGCGAGCCGCCGCCATAGCTCAGCTGCTGGCCCATCTCGACCAGCGCCGGCATGAAGAACGACGTGCCTAGGAGGCGGTCGAACAGCATCATCACGGCCGCCACGAAGAGCGCCGGAAAGGCCAGGAGGGCCATCACCGTGGCGGTGAAGATGCCCCAGATGGTGAGCGGCATGCGCATCAGCGTCATGCCCCGCGTGCGCGCCTGCAGCACGGTGACGGCGTAGTTCAGACCGCCCATGGTGAAGCCGATGATGAACAGGATCAGCGAGACCAGCATCAGCACGATGCCCCAGCCGGTGCCGCCCGGCGTGCCCGACAGGATCGCCTGCGGCGGGTAGAGCGTCCAGCCCGCCCCGGTGGGTCCGCCCGGCGCGAAGAAGCTCGCCACCAGTACCACCACGGCGGCGAAATACATCCAGAAGCTCAGCATGTTGACGAAGGGAAACACCATGTCCCGCGCGCCGACCATCAACGGGATCAGGTAGTTGCCGAAACCGCCGAGGAAGATCGCGGTGAGCAGGTAGACCACCATGATCATGCCGTGCATGGTGATGAACTGGTAATACGCCTCGGCCGAGATGAAATCGAACACGCCGGGAAAGCCGAGCTGCATCCGGATCAGCCATGACAGGACCAGCGCGACCATGCCGATGGCGATCGCGGTGCCGGAATATTGCAGCGCGATGTATTTGGCGTCCTGGCTGAACACCCAGCGCGACCACCAGCCATGCGCGTGCGGCGGCGGAAGGTCGGGAACTTCGGCGGGCGGGATGCCGCTGTCTGGGTCTTCGCTGACGCTGCTCATGGATCGCTTTCCTCCGCCGTTTCCGCCACCCGGACCGCGCCGCCCGCGGGCAGCCCCGCGAAGGTGACCTGCTCGCCGAGCCAACTGTCGAAATCCTCCGGCTCGTCGATCGACACGTAGCCGCGCATGACCCCGTGCCCGACGCCGCAAAGCTCGGCGCAGAGCACCTCGAACTCTCCGGTGCGGGTGGGGGTGAACCAGAAATAGGTGACCATGCCGGGCACCATGTCCATCTTGGCGCGGAACTCGGGCACGTAGAAATCATGCAGCACATCGACCGAGCGCAGATTGACCCTGACCGGCTGGCCCAGCGGCAGATGCAGGTCGCCGCTGTCGATCACCACGTCGTCTGCGCCGAAGCGGTCATGCGGGTTGATGCCCAGCGGGTTGTCAAAATCGATCCATTCGGTGCCCGAACTGCCGAGCCGGCCGTCGGCGCCGGGCAGGCGGTAGCTCCAGTACCACTGCTGCGCCACCACCTCGATCTCGGTGGCGTCGTCGGGGACGGTGATGAAGCGCTTCCACACCACCAGCCCCGGCGCCAGCATCGCCGCCACCCCGAGCGCGGTGAGCGCGGTGAGCCAGATCTCGAGCTTGCGGCTCTCGGGTTCGTAATGCGCGACGCGCCCCGGCTTGTGGCGGTAGCGGAACACGCACCACGCCATGAACAGCACCACCGCGACAAAGACCGCGCCGGTGATCCAGAAGGTGATGACGAGGGTGGTGTCGATATAGCCCCAGTTCGAGGCGATCGGGGTCCACCACCAGGGGCTGAAGAGGTGAAAGCCGACGGAAAAGAGAACAATCAGTACCAGACTGGCCGCAACGATCATCGCGATACCCTCTCGCGCGACCAGCGGTATAATTGCGTGCCAGTCGGGGGACGCTTAGGCAGTGTCGGCGAGCATAGCCGAATTTCGGAAAGTTTTCCAGCAACCTGCACTGGACCGTCCGGAGCGGCGCGCGGTCGGTCGGAACAGGGCTGGACGGCGTCGCGTCAGCGCCGGGGCAGGTTCCTGTTCACCGAGGACAGATGCGTCCGCATCCGGTCCGCCGCCTGCGCAGGGTTTCGGGCGACGAGCGCCTCGACGATGGCGTCATGTTCGTCAAAGGCGAAATGGTCCTGCGGCGGGCGCATGCTGGCGCGTTTCAGATCCCACAGCACCGCCCGTCGCACCGTGTTCAGCTCGTTGAACAGGTGGATCAGCAGCTTGTTGTGGGTCGCATGCGCGATGCAGTTGTGCAGGTTGGTGTCCGCGGCCTCGTAGAGCCGCCAGTCCGAGGCCTGCCGGCCCCGTTCGGCCCAGGAACGGATCTTCTCCAGATCGGCGGCCGTGGCCTGCAAAGCCGCCAGCCGGGCCAGTTCGGGTTCGATGGCAAGCCGGGCTTCGAGAAGCTGGGCCGGGCGGGCAAGATCGCGCAGATAGGCCAGATCGTTGAGGTTGTGGACCGGTCGCGCCCCGACGAAGGTGCCGCGCCCCACATGGCGCCAGATCAGCCCGTCCCGCTCGAGCTCGGCCAGCGCCTTGCGAAGTTCAAAGCGTGACACGCCGAACTCCGCGATCAGCTGCCGTTCGGGCGGGATGCGGTCGCTGGGGGAGAAGCCGCGCGCGATCAGGTATTGCCGCATCCGCGCGGCCAGCGATGGCTCCGCTTGGGACACGCCGTCATCGACCAATTTGCTCATTGGGCGAACTTTCCCCTGCCGCTTAAACCGTTGTGGATACGCGGTTTTCCTGTGTCGTCCCGCCATCGGCGAGAGAACCCGTATGCCATGCATCGACCCCACCGTAACCAATCCGCGGATTGGTGTCACCGCTGCGACCGGGTTTTCGATCTAGCCTGCAGGGACAACCCGCTTTGTTTCGTGGAGGAAGACGGAATGCGTATCGCGACGGCCAATCTGGGAGCCGGTCTGGAGACCGTGCTGCTGCAGGAGGATGGCTCGGCCCATGTTCTGGGAATGCCCATCGCCGAGCTGATCGGGAAGGGCCCTGCCGCGCTCGACCGGCTTCGGACGAGCGGGGGCCTGCCGCTGCTGGCGCCCGGTGAATTCACGCTGGCGGCCCCGATCCCGGCGCCGGCCAAGAACGTGTTCTGCGTCGGCCGGAACTACATGGAGCACATCGCCGAGGGCGACCGGGCGCAGAAGCAGGAAGTCGGCGTCACCCAGGTGCCGGTCTTCTTCACCAAGCCGCCCACGGCGGTGACCGCCCCCGATGGCGAGGTTCCCATCTTCCCGCATCTCTCGACGCATATCGACTACGAGGTCGAACTGGCCGTGGTGATCGGCAAGCCGGGGCGGGACATCCCGCGCGAACGGGCGATGGAGCATGTCTTCGGCTACACCATCATCAACGACGTCACCGCGCGCGACATCCAGCGCAAGCATGGCGGCCAGTACTTCAAGGGGAAGGGGCTGGACGGGTCCTGCCCGATGGGGCCCTGGATCGTCACCGCCGACGCGATCGCGGACCCGCATGATCTCGGCATCCGCTGCTTGGTGAACGGGGAGCTGCGCCAGGACGGCAATACGCGCGACATGGTGTTCGACATCCCGACTTTGATCGCGGCGCTGTCGGCGGGCATGACGCTCGAGCCGGGTGACATCCTCGCCACGGGCACGCCCTCGGGCGTAGGCTATGCGATGGAGCCGCCGCAATACCTGCGCGATGGCGATATCGTCACCTGCGAGATCGACGGCATCGGCCGCCTGACGAACCGGATGCGGGCCATGGGCAGCGCGGCCAAGCGCGTCGCCTGAACCCGGTCGCACCCCGGCGGAGGAGGCCGTGGTGCATTCAGCCAAATCTAGGAGGAGGAAACCCATGACGATGTCGAAACTGCTCGGACGCGCCGCCGCGACGGCGATCACGCTTGCGCTCACCGCCGGGACCGGCCTGAGCCAGGAGCTGCGCGAGATCACCTTCGCGCAGCCAAGCGCCTCGGCGATCAACTCCTTCCCGGTCTATGTCGCGATCGGCGAAGGCTATTTCGCCGAAGAAGGGCTCGAGGTTCAGGTGGAGACGGTCAACGGCTCGGGCTCGGTGCTGCAGGCGCTCGCCGCTGGTCAGGCCGATTTCGGCCGTCCCGGGCCCGGCCCGCTGCTGACGGCACGGGCGCGCGGCGTCGATGCGGTGTTCATCTACAACGTCGCGGCGCGGGCCAATTTCGGCCTCATGGTCGAGGAGGACAGCCCCTACCAGACCCCTGAGGATCTGGCCGGCAAGGTGGTCGGCACCGGGACCGCCGACGGCGCGGAGGTGGGTTTCGCGCGCAACGTGCTCAGCAGCGCGGGCATGTCGCCGGGCGAGGATTACGAGCTGCTCACCGTCGGCGATGGCGGGCCGGCGACGGCGGCCTTCCTGCGCGACGAGATCGCGGCCTATTCCGCATCCGTCGCCGATGCCGCCGTGCTCGGCCAGCGGGGGGTCGCGCTGCGCGACATCACCCCGGCGGAATTCGCGCGGTTCTTCGGCAACGGCCTGGTCACGATGGGCGACACCATCCGCGACGAGCCGGAGCTGATCGAGAAGTTCGTCCGGGCCTTCATGAAGGGTCAGAAATTCGCGATGGACGAGGCCAATCGCGAGGCCAGCCTCGACCACTTCGCGGCGGGCTTTCCGCAGGAGATCGAGGACCGCGACTTCGCCTCGGCGCTGTTCACCGCCGTGCGCTCGAAATCCGTCCCGCTGGAGACCGACAAGGGCCTGGGCTACCTGCCGCCCGCCGTGTGGGAAGAATGGCAGGCCAGCCTGATCGCCAATGGCGACCTGCCCGCCCCGCTGGACGATCTGAACGCCGCCTTCACCAACGACTTCGTCACCAAGATCAGCGCGGAGCTGGAGTGATGATGGCGACGGCCAGGGTGTCGCAGTTGCGTGCGTCGACGGGGGGCGAGACCGTCTATGAACTGACGGGCGTAGGGAAAACCTACGCCCGCAACCGGGTCCGCGCGCTCGAGGGGATCTCGCTGTCGCTGGAGCGGGGGAGCTTTTCCTCGGTGATCGGATCTTCGGGCTGCGGCAAGTCCACGCTCCTGAAGATCATGGCGGGTCTCATCCCGCCATCCCAGGGAAGGGTCACGATCAACAACCAGCCGGTCCGGGGGCCGCGCCGCGACATCGGCATGATGTTCCAGCATGCCACGCTGTTCCCGTGGCGCACCACGATCGAGAACGTGCTGCTGCCGATCGAGATCCGGGACGGAAAGGCTGCCGCCAAGGCGGCTTGGGGGCGGGGCGAGAAGCTGCTCGATCTCGTCGGGCTCGGCGGGTTCGAGTCGGTCTATCCCGACGAACTTTCGGGCGGCATGGCCCAGCGGGCGGCGATCTGCCGGATGCTGGTGACGCAGCCGGACATGATCCTGCTGGACGAGCCGTTCTCGGCGCTGGACGAGATCTCGCGCGATTTCATGAACATGGAATTGCAGCGCATCTGCACCGAGACGAACGCGACGGCGTTCCTCGTGACCCATTCCATCGCGGAAGCGGTGATCCTCTCGGACCGGGTCTATGTCCTCGCCCCACGCCCGGGCCGGATCGCCGAGGTCGTGGAGATCGACCTGCCGCGCCCCCGGACGCTGGACATGATCACGACGCCGAAATTTGGCGCTCTGGTCGAACGCATCCGTACCCGCCTCGACAAGGGAGACTTCGAATGACCGATACCGCGCCGGACCAACTCGACGATACCGTCTGGGTCGAGAAGGCCAGCCTGATCGACAGCATTCCCCGGCCGGTCCAGATCGCCTCGGTCGCGGTGGTGTTCATCACGGTCTGGCAGCTGATCACCCTGTCCGACCTGGTGCCGCCGATCATCCTGCCGACGCCGCTGGAGACGTGGAACGACATGATGTTCGTGGGGGCCAATGTCCTGTCGGGCGGCTACATGCTCGACTCGCTCTGGACCACGGTGAAGACCGTCCTCTACGGCTATGCGTTGGCCATCGCCATCGGCCTGACGCTGGGCATCATCGTGGGCGAGACCGCCTTCGGCGAGCGCGCGATCATGCCCTATCTCGTGGCGATCGACACCATGCCCAAGGTCGCCTTCGCGCCGCTCTTCGTGGCCTGGCTGGGCTTCGACATCGACAGCAAGGTCGCGCTGGCCGCCTTCATCGCCACCTTCCCGATCGTGGTGGGTACGGCGGCGGGGCTGCACGCGCCCGACGCCAACGCGCGGATGCTGTTCAAGACCATGGGGGCGAGCCGCTGGCAGACGCTCTACAAGATGAAGCTGCCGACCGGCCTGCCGCAGATCTTCACCGGCCTGAAGATCGGCTCGGTCGGGGTCATGGCGGGGGCGATCACCGGCGAGTTCCTCGGTGGCGGCAATGGCTTCGGCGAGCTGATCCGCGTCGCCGCGTCGCAACTCAACACGCCGCGCGTTTTCTCGCTGATCCTGTATCTGAGCCTCGTGGGCCTGGCGCTCTTCGCCGCGACCTCCTACGCGCAGCGGGTGCTGGTGTTCTGGCACAAGGACCGCGTCATCGGGGCCGAGGGCTAGGGACATGGACGTGCGGCGCGTCCCGGCTGATGCATTGACCGATTTCGTGACGCGTGCCTTCGAGGCTGCGGGCGTCGACGGGCGGGCCGCACGCGACGTCGCCCGGACCATGGTCGAGGCGGATCTGCTCGGCTACGACACCCATGGCGTGTTCCGGCTCGGCCAGTACCTCGACCGTCTGCGCGACGGAGGCAGCAATGCCATGGCCTCGCCGCGCCTGGTGCGGGAGACCGCCGCGACGGCGCTGATAGACGGCGATGACGGGCTCGGCCATCTCGCGATGAACCTCGCCGTGCGGACGGCGATGGACAAGGCGCGCAGCGCCGGCATCGGCTGGGTCGGCGTCCGCCGTTCGAACCACGCCGGGCCGGCCGCGCTCTATGTCCGGCCGCAGGCGGCGGCGGGCATGATCGGGATCGCGGGCGCGGTGGGCAGCGCCAATCACATGCCACCCTGGGGCGGCACGGAGCTTCTGCTCGGCACCAATCCATTGGCCGTATCGGCGCCCTCCGGCGCGGGCGCGCCCTTCGTTCTGGACATGGCGACGACGGTGGCGGCCATGGGGAAGATCAAGACGCTCGCGCAGCGTGGCGAGAGAATGCCGGAGGGCTGGATGATCGGGCGCGACGGCCTGCCGCTGACCGATCCCGCGCGGCGGCAGGAGGGATTCCTGATGCCGATCGGTGGCGCCAAGGGCTATGGCCTGGCGCTGGCGATCGGGCTTCTGGGCGGAGTTCTGAACGGTGCGGCACTCGGTCAGACGGTGGTGGACTTCACCTCGGACACTAGCAGCCCGACCAACACCGGGCAGTTCGTTGTGGCCATCGACATCGCGGCCTTCATCGACCTGCAAAGCTTCACGGCCGAAGCGGACCGGGTCTTTGCCGAGCTGCGCGCCGCGCCTCCACTGCCGGGCACCGATGGTCCACGCATCCCGGGGGAGCAGCGCGAGGAGATCATGGCGAGGAACGTGGCGGACGGCGTGCCGCTGCATCCCTCGCTCGTCACGGCGCTGAACACGCTTGCCGAGGAGCTTCACGTCGCGGGGCTCGATGGTATGGGCTAGGGGCGGCGGTCCGGGGGCCTCGGCGCTCACGCATGATCCTGCACCTTGGCAGCCTGCATGGCGACGAAATCCCTGAAGGCCGACGATCCTTCGATTGCAGGGGCTCAGGTATCGAGCCGGCGACTGGCGGACAGGGAGGTCCGACCTTGCTGCCCGCAGAGAACGCCCAGGAGAGGGATGGTGGATCACTCCTGAGTGATCTTTCAAGTGCCGGTATTTGCCGGCATTTTTGTTTCGAAGGGAGCCAGACGGGCCGTTGAAACCTGGTGCTGACGTAGGGTCCTAAACCGCACGGGGGAACCTGAGCCGTCGATCGTGGTTTCAGGTTTACTGTTCCGACACTGGCATGAAGGGGCAGCGCGCGCCGGTCAGGGATCCATTCCCCGCCCGGCGCGCGTGGCGTCTGTCACAGCCGGATCCCCGCCCGAAGCGTCATGCAAGAACCCCGCTTCGGGTGGCAAGCTCCCTATGTTTTGCGAAGGGCCGATCAGGACATCGCTCTCTGCCGGAGAACGGCCGACGAGGTCTCACCCTTTAGGATCTCAGCTATGTGAGAGGACAGCCCAAGCCTCCGGTCGCGTGCCTTCGGCGCATGTCCGCGCGATGGATCAGATGGCCGGACCATGGTCCGATTATTTCCCGATCAATCTGTGTCAAGAATCAGCACATACCGACACGGGCTTCCCCCAGCCCGGATCGGCACCCGACGATTTGACGTTTGTCTGAAGCTTATGACCGGAGATTCATCATGAAACTTTCCCAACTTCTGCTCACCACGTCCCTTTGCGCCGTGACTGCTTTGCCCGCGTCGGCGCAGCCGCGGACCTTTGCCTCGATCGACCAGAACCGTGACGGCAACCTGTCCATGAAGGAACTGACGGATGCCTTCGGCACCGCCGGTGCGGAGAGCTTCCTGGCCTATGCCGACCGCAATCGCGACGGCAGCGTCAGCGTTGCCGAAGCGCAGATCTCGCAGGATGACGAGGACGACGAGGACGACGAAGACGACGAGGACGACGACGAGAATGATCGCGACAAGCGCGACGAGCGCGACGACGAGGAGGACGACGACGAGGACGATGACGACGACGAGGACGACGACGAGGACGACGACGAGGACGACGACGAGGACGAGGACGACGACGAGGACGACGACGAGGATGACGACGAGGATGATGACGAGGACGACGAGGAGGATGACGAAGACGACGAGGACGACGAGAAGGACGATAAGTGATCTGATCGCGTCAGTTCAGCTCTGAGATCACCACTCTGGGCAGCCGCGAGTTTCTCGCGGCTGCCACCATCGGCAGGATTGCGCATTCTTGAAGGAGGCCCGGAGTGGCGACACCTCTCTCGCAGACCAAGTTTGAAAAGCTCTTCTCGACGCCGCTGTTCCGTTTCGCCCTGGACGATGCCGACAGCTTCAATGCCGAGCTCCTCGCCGAAGGGGAGCGCCTGCGATCTGAATCGGAGGGTGCGTCGAAATCGAACCGGGGCGGATGGCATTCGTCCGGCAACCTGTTCGACAACGAGGCGACCTGTTTCCAGCGTCTCAGATCCCACGCGGTGGAGGCCGTCATGACCGCGACCGACAAGATCGGCGCAAAGGCGGAAACGAGCCGGCTCGATCTCAAGATGTTTTCCTGGATGAACATCAACCCGCCGGGCGGATACAACGCGCCGCATACCCATCCTGGCGCGCATTGGTCGGGCGTCTATTACGTTGCGCAGCCGGAAGCCGAAACCGAATCCTCGGGGAAAGTCGAATTCCTCGATCCGCGAACCGACCTGCCGAATTGGCGGCTTCTCAAGGCGCCGTCCTTTTCCGCGAAGAAGACGATCCGGCCGGAGCCCGGGGAGCTGATCCTGTTCCCGTCCTATCTCGTCCACTGGGTCTATCCCAACGACACCGAAGAGAACCGGGTCTCGATCGCCTTCAACGCGACGTTCCGCAAGGCCGTCAAGAAGACCAAGGCCAAGGCGAAGACCAGCGCCTAGGGCAGGGCGCCGCTGCGGGACAAGGGGCCGTCAGCCCCGGTCCCGTCGCTCACTCACCGAGGCCCCAGCCCTCATGTGCGATCAGCGCGGCTTCGACGCGATTGCGGGCGTGAAGCTTGCCCATGATACCGGTCATGTAGTGCTTCACCGTCTTCTCCTGCAGGCCGAGCGCTTCGGCCACCTCCTTGTTGCTCTGGCCCTTGGCGACGCATCGCAGGATATCCTCCTCGCGCTTCGTCAAATCCTCGAGCGGCGAGTTCGGCGCGCGCTGCGGGGGCTGCGACATGTAGTTGAGAACCCGTTCGGCGAATTGCGGCGAGACATGCGCCTCGCCCCGCGCGACGCCTTTCAGGATCTCGCGCAATTCACTCGCTGAGATGCCCTTCAGGATATAGGCGATCGCGCCGAATTTCAGCGCGCTCGCGACGTTCTCATCCTCTTCCGACACGGTGAGCATGGCGACATGCGTCGCGCTGCCCGCTGCGGAGATTGCCTTGACGGCGGCCAGCCCTCCGCCGGGCATGGAGAGGTCGAGAAGCGCGATGTCGGGTCGGGTCTGATCCGCGATCTGCACGGCTTCTTCCGCAGAGCTTGCGGCACCCACGACCTGGAATTCCCCGGTTTCCTCGAGGCTGGTGATGACCCCTGCCCGAAAGATCGGATGATCATCGGCGACAACAATACGAACCGTCATTTCTGATCCTCCGAGATTGGCAGGCGCAGGCGAAGCTCGCTGCCCTTGCCCAGTTCCGATTTGATTGAGACCTCGCCGCCCAGCGTGGCCGCGCGATCCGACAATCCGGGCAATCCCTGTCCGCCGTCATCGCGCAATTCGGACCGGAGCTGCGGATCGAAGCCTGGCCCATTGTCCGACACGACGACATTGATCCAATCGCCCTGCATTTTCAGAGCCACCCTGATTTGCGTGGCTTGTGCATGTCGGCTGGCATTCGAGAGCGCCTCCTGCACGAAACGATATATGCAAAGCTTTGTCGCATATGACGCGTCGATCGCGCCTATTGAATCGCTCTGCAACTCCGCTTGAGATCCGAAACTCTTGTTATGGTCGCGGACGGCCTGCGCGGCGCATTGCCCGAGATCGAGCCTGGCAAGATCCGGAAGCGCCAATCCGCGCGAAATCGCCCTCAGCTCCGACATCGCACTCGCGAGCGCTTGCCTGACGGTATCGGCGTCCTTAGAGGGCCCGATCCCCGCGCTTTCGAGGCGCAGGCTGACGAGCGACAGGTGCTGCGCCACGCCGTCATGCAGATCCTGTCCGATGCGCTGCATGATCTTTTCCGATTGCGCGGCCGCGCGTTGGGCGGCCCCGGACACGTGCTTGCGCAGCGCATCGTTGGTCTGGGACAGCCTTCGGCTCTCATAGAGCTGCGACTGAAGCTGCTCGCGTTGGCGCTCGATGAGCCGGCTGCCGATATGCACGATGATGAACAGCAGCGCACCGCTCAGCCCCAGAATGCCGGCCACCAGCATCCAGCTTTCGCGGCGCGCCTCGACCAGCTCCAGAGCGAGATCTTCGGCGCGCTGATAGAACTCGACGACCGCGAGGACGTCACCCGTTACCGTGTCCCGGATCGGCACATACACCTCGAGCAGTGGCAGGCTCACCGCCACCTCGGGATGATCGCCCGAGACCTGCAGCGCCTGAAACTGCGAGGCCACCTCGCCCGCCCAGGCCTTCTCCAATGCCTGGGACGGCTCGTAGGAGCGCCCCCGCAGCTCCGGCCGGTAGGACTCCAGGATCTCTCCGGATTGGCTCCAGACGTTGTAGGTCACGACCCGCTCGCTCAGCCGGCCTTCGCGAAACACCTCGCGCAGAGCAAGCCCGGCCTCGCGAGAGAGAGTCTCTCGATCCCCCTGGCCCCAGGATTGGTTGGGGATCAGGCTCTCGATGTAGAGCGCGGCCGAGGTGCCCGAGTTCTGCACGACGCCCTGTTCGATACGATCGGCGACCCAGCTGCCCACCACATAGGCGGCCACGAAAATCACCGCCCCACCCGCGAACAGGAAGCGGAAGGAAAGCGAGTGAAAAAGAGGCGAAAGCGCGCTGAGCATGGCTGTCATCAGCCCTTGATGCGGTGAATTCGCGCGTTTTGCTACCGACCAAGGTCCGAGGTTGGCGGATGACCGCCTGCGGCGGGGCCATCGCCTGATGTGCAGGGGAAGGGTGGGCCGAGAGGGCATGACAGGGGGATGCGAAGGCTCGTTCACCGCTCAGCTCCGGCCGAACGCAGGCGGCGTGGTGACGTGGGTTGGCGCGTGGAGTGCTTTCGAATGACGTGCGTCGCGCACCGTGATGCGCAGGGCCGCGCAAGTGGTGGCGGAGCTGCGGCGCTCCCGCGCTCGATCACCCCGCGCTCAATGCACGTGGCCGGCCAGCTCATGGTCATGATCGTGATCTGTCGAGGCGCCGCGATCCATATCGCCCGCGGCCTCCGTCTCGTCCGGTAGCGCTTCGAGCCGCAGTGTTTCGGAATGCAGGTAGACGATCAGGTCCGCCACGTCGTTCTCGCTGAGGCCGAACCGCGGCATGCGGACCGCGGGAAACGCCTGGTCGAGCTTGACCGCGATCGGGTCCCCTTGCGCCAGCATCCGGTCCGGCGATCTGATGTAGCGCATGAGCCAGTCGCGATCCCGCCGCAGCGTGACGCCCTCGAGATCGGGGCCGACGCGCACCCCGGCGCCGATCGAATGGCAGGCGGCGCAGGCCTTGTTGAACAGGCCTTCGCCCACCCGGTTCTGCGCGGCGAAGCTTTGCAGCGTGCGGCCGTCGATCACCCTCGCCGGGGCTCGCGGCGGTGCCCAGTCCGGGTCGAGCGCGAGAATGTCGGCCGTCGCGGCGGCAAGGTTGCCCATCAGCGAGGTGCGCCGCCATTCGCCCGTGCCGGCGTTGCCGATCAGGATGTCGCTGCGGTGATCGCTCAACCGCTTGCTGCGCTCGCCGAGCTTGTAGCGCAGCAGGGCGACGTCGTCCGGCGCGCCGGTGAGAAAGTACCAGCCCTCGCCAGCGCCGAAGGCTTCGGCATAGGCGGCCAGCTCCTCCGGCGCGTCGCGCTCGGGCGTGAGGGAGATCGAAATGAAGACGATCTCATCCTCCATCCGGTCTTCCAGCCATTCGTGGACCTTGGCCAAACGCGCGGTGGCGAGGCCGCAGATGTCGGGGCAGTCGAGGTAGAAGAAATTGACCACGGCGATCCGCCCGTCGAGCACGTCATCGACGAAGCGCAGCTCCCGCCCCTGTTGATCCAGAAGCCGCGTGTTCGGGAAGTAGTCGAGGTCCCAGCGGCCGGGCATCGCTGGCGAGGCTGCGAGCGTGGTCGCAAGCGCGACCACGCCCAGCCAGAAGCGATGCATGGTCATCCACGCCTCCGGGAACGCCGCCCCGACCGCGAGTCGTCGTCATCATCATCGTCGTCATCATCCTCGGCCTGCGGGTTTCCGGAGAACTGCTTGGAGAACGGGTTGCCCTCGGGCAGGATCTCGGGATCCCGGTAGCTCACACCGTATTTCGATGGATCCGGCGTCGGGATCACGCTGACATGCTGGTAGGACTGGTTCGGGTCCTTGGGATCGGTCAGCAGGTCATAGCGCGCCAGCATCGCCCAATCCTCGTGGACGGTGTTGTGGCAATGCGTGACATAGGCCCCGCCATACTCCCCGAAGGTCACCTGGATCCGGACCTGGCCGCCCGCGCCTGTGCGCCAGACGTCCTTGCGCGCGCCGCGCTCGAGCGCCGACATGCGTGCCCCGCCACGATCGATCGTGATCCCCTCCTCGAAGTGGAGGTGGACCGGGTGGTCCCAGCCGCCGCTGCTGTTCTCGATGATCCAGTGCTCGGTCACGCCCGGCTCGGGGACGAGCAGGCTGACCCGGTTGGCGTTGAGGAAGTGGTTGGACTCGCCGTTGACGCGGACCGACCAGCCGAATCCCTCGATGTTGCGATCGGCGCAGTCGGGGAAGCATTCGCCGGTCATCAGCTCGTCCTGCTGATCCGTTCCCTTGAACTCCAGATGGCGGACGCGCACCGGCTCCACGATCGGGATCGGATCGGTCAGCTGGGCGGGAACGCGGCTGTAGTCGGGGTCGGAGGCGCGGTGGATCTTGCCCGGGTTGTCGACCGACTCCACTTCGCGCACCACCCGGAATTCGAGGAAGGTGCCCACCGCCGGATCGTCGGTTTCCTGATTGATGGCCTCGAGCCGGGGCAGATACTCCTTGGGCTTGGCGCCGTCCTGATGCTCGGCGACGTTCAACATCCGGAGCTTGGCGCCGATCGGGAAGGCCGAGAAGTCGACGATCACGTCGAAGCGTTCGGCGGTGCCCATAGGGTCGAGCTGGTTCACGGTGACCGGATTGACCAGCAGGTTGCCGTCGGTCGAGATGACCTGCATCGGCACCCAGCGGTTGCGACTGTCGAGCAGCCCGAGCCGGATGAAGCGCGACATGCAGGCATTGAGCAGTCGGAACCGGTACTTGCGCGGCAGCACTTCGAAGAACGGCTTGTAGGCGAAGTTGACCAATAGCAGGTCGCCGAGGAAACCGACCGTGTCGAAGATGTCGAAGAAGTACTGGCCGTCGGGGTTGAGCGCCGCGTCAGAGATCATCAGGTTGACGTCGAAATCGATGTTGCCCCAATCAAGCTCGCTGCCGCTCGGCAGCTGCAGGTTCACGCCGTCCCAGAGCCGTTCGTTGCCCCGGTCTGGTCCGCTGTAATAGTTGAGCGCGCCGAGATGCCCCTTGTAGACGTTCTCGGCCGTGAAGAAGAAGCGGTGGTCATGCATCCACAGTGAACCCTGAAGCTCACGGTAGTCGCCCTTCACCTGCACCAGACCGCCATAGCCGTCCGGACCCGACGCACGCGGGTCGGTGGCATCGGTGTTGATCATGTCGGCACGCGCCAGCGTCGTCGACCAGTGGTAGTCGTAGAACTGGCCGGGATAGAAATGCGCGTTCGAGGCGCCGTCGCTCGCCGAGGCATTGTGACCGTTGTGGTTATGGGTGGCCTGGCTGAGGGAGCCGAAAATGCTATTCTCCTCGGCGTCCTCGGGCAGCAGGTTGTAATGCCGGAAGATCACCGGCTCGCCGTAACGGAGCTTCATCAACGGTGGCGGCAGCACCGACTTGCGGTTCTGGCCCGAATTGAAGGTCCATACGCTGTCACGGTCCTGATCCGGAAACTCGGGGTGGAAGGAAACCCCTCCGTCCAGCTGGCCGAGAGACATTACGAAGGCCTTCTTCGGCAGGTATTCCTGCCATCGCTGATGTGCGAAATACTCGCCCGGCGGCCGCCCTTCCATCGGTCCGTGCGAGAACTCGGGATTCCGGCAGTCCTTGCCGTCCGACATGGTGAAATCGGTGTGGTAGGACAGGCGCCGCGCCGGCGGCTCGTCGAGCTCTTCGGGGAAATGCAGATCCAATTCGTAGCCGCGGTAACGGGGCTCGAGCGGGTGCGGCTCCTCCAGGCGGAGCCGCGGCATTTTCTGGGTGAAGGGCCGCGCCCCGAAGGTCGGGCTGCGCGGGACCCCGGTCGGAATGCCCTGCGCATATGCGCTGGAAGCGAACGGGCTCAGCCCGTTGATATTGGCCAGCGTGCCGGCGCTGGTGAAGATCCCCCACTTGAAGAGTTCACGGCGGGTGACCTGCCCCCGAGACAAGGCCATGACGATCTCGGCACGATTTTTCCGGGCGTTCTCCGCTTCCCTGATGCGGTGACGCGATGCATGGCGCATTAGATACATGAAACCCTACCTCCAAACCGCCTGTCGTCACGCAAAAGGGAACCGGAGACGAATGCCGGGCAGCGAAAATTACAGGCATCCATTGTGAGAAAACCACCGCCTGCGTCCATACTTCAAACGGATTAACGCCCTATCCTAAATATAAGGGGGAGGTTTAATGGTAATGAAAACCGGAAGGTCGCGAATCGGCATGGATTCCCCTGCCGCTTCTTTTTTTTTAGGTGATCGAAAATCGTCTTTCAAGGCCTTCCGCGATTCCGGATTTTTTGGATGGGCAACGTGCCCTGACGCCAATGGCCAAGTAACTGGACGCCCAGGGTTCGTCAGCATTCTGAAGGGATTGAGGCCGCAGACGCTCCTTCTGCCAGGCAAGGCCGAGCCTAGAACATACGCCTGTCAGCGGCCGCTCCACCCAACCCCAGCAGGGCTATGGGCCCAGCGTGGTAGGCTCACCGCCTACGCGCTTTATCTATATTGAAGCGCATTCAGATGGTCGGCGATTATACGCGCTTTCGATATTTTGGCTAGTATCGTTGTCATAGTGAGAGACCACTACTTAATCTAGTGGATCTATATGGAACCCTGATACTACGCCCCCCGATTGTGGTTTTTTCTGGACACAAGGAGAGAGTCTTGGCTAGCTGAAGCCTAAGACGAATTGGCGGGGAGGCGTATCACGATATGAATAACGATCCCAGCGTTGGGAGCGGATAGTCCTTCTGTTAGTGGATCGATTGGATCTGCTGCTGCGCGCTAATGCTAAAGCATGGTGCTTTTTGGTATAGCGAGTTTCTGCGTGGGTTGTGTGCTGACAGAGCGCGCCGACCATTCGGGCTGACAGTTTTCGGACGAACTTGGCCGCTTCCCTGACTTGACGATTGATAGGTTCTGCTGGTCGTGGGGCGGGCAGCAAGTCGCGCTGTCGACGTTTGATGCCTTCGGCGCCAGGTGCTGCCACTTATCAAAATTCTTTCTTGCGGCTCGCCCCTTCTCCGGGGGCGGTGAGCGGTTGCGTCGCCATCGACGCCTTCTGCCACGAGCTAAAAGTGCCGTTTTATATTTTATTGGAGCGTATGATGGCCGTTAAGCTTAATCTGAACGACATTCAGTTCATTCTAGACCAGATCAAGATTGCCGAAGCCCATGCTGCGGGAACGCCCTTGAGCGAACTGGTGGACAGCCCTCTTCAACCTCTTGGGCTGCGCACGGTGGATGGCAGCTACAACAACTTCGGTGCCGGTCGAGAACAGTGGGGCGCGTCGGGCGAACTGTTTCCGGGGCTGACGAATCCGAGTTACCCGACGGGTAGCGGCAGCTTCGGCAATTCAGCATATCCGAGCAACAACGACTACGGTCAACCCGGGAACGTCGTCGATAGTGAGCCTCGCCTGATATCCAATCTGATCGTCGATCAGACCTCGACGAACCCCGCCGCGATCTATACCGCGCTTCAGCATGCCGGCTACGAGGGCAACTTGCTTGAGGCCGTCGCGACCATCCGTGCGAAGTATGATGAGATCCGCTCGAACCCCGATTGGGAGAAGGACACTGAACTACGGGACGGGTATGAGGCCTATCTCGAACCCTATGGCATCGAACTCGACGGCTGGACCATCATGCTGCCGAACGTGGCACCGGATGACGGGATTTCTGCCCCCTACAACGCCTTGTTCACCTTCTTCGGTCAGTTCTTCGATCACGGTCTGGACCTGGTGAAGAAGGGCGGCAACGGCACGGTTTTCATACCGTTGAGCGAGGATGACCCGCTCTATAATGTTGATCCCCGTCTCGCCCATACCAATTTCATGGCGGTGACTCGCTCGACGACATCCGAGACTGGGGCGGGCAACGTCACCACGCCTTGGGTGGATCAAAACCAGACCTACACCTCGCACGCATCACACCAGGTGTTCCTGCGCGAATACAAAGCCGACACCGCTGGGAAGCCCTTGGCCACGGGCCATCTGCTGGACGGGGTGCGCGGCCTTGCGACCTGGGCGGACGTGAAAGAACAGGCTCGAACACTGCTCGGTATCGACCTTACTGACCTCGATGTGACGGCAGTGCCGGAGCTGCTTGTCGATCCCTACGGCGAATTCATTCGCGGGGAAAACGGCCTGCCGCAAATCCTGGCTGCTTTCCAGAAGGCTGACGACGATGCCGACGGAAACCCGATCCTCGTGCCGCTCTATGTCGAAGGGAATCTGGACGCCCCGGTCAATCCGTCGGCAATCAAGTTGCCAGCGGGCACCCTTGTCTACGACCCTGCATCTGGCTCCAATCGTGTGATAGAGGAGGGCGAGACGGTCTCGGCAGCGCGGACGGGTCATGCCTTCCTGGACGACATCGCCCATAACGCTGCTCCGGTCACGGACATGAACGGCCAGTTGGTCGCCGATGGCGACAGCGAGGCCGGCAATAGAGTCGCCCAGGATGGGCGGGGGCGAAACACCGAGTACGACGACGAACTCCTCGACGCGCATTACATCACCGGCGACGGCCGGGGGAACGAGAACATCGGCCTTTCCGCCGTCCACCACATCTTCCACTCGGAGCACAATCGTCAGGTCGAGGATATCAAGACGACCATCGAGGCCAGTGGCAACGCCCGCCTCATCGCCGAGTGGAAACTCCCGGATGGCTCATGGGACGGGGAGCGGCTGTTCCAGGCGGCCCGTTTCGCCACCGAGATGCAGTACCAGCACCTGGCCTTCGAAGAGTTCGCTCGAAAGATTCAGCCAGACGTGGACATTTTCGTCGTCCAGCCCGACGTCGAGTTGAATCCAGCCATCCTGGCCGAGTTCGCCCATGTCGTCTATCGCTTCGGCCATTCGATGCTGAACCAGACGGTCGACATGATCGATGCGGATGGCAATCGCACCGGTTCCATGGACCTCTTCGACGCCTTCCTTAATCCGCTCGCCTTCGGGGCTGACACCGTGAATGCGAATGGCGAGGTAGAAGCCACCGTCACCCATAGGGAAGCGGCTGGTGCCATCATCCGGGGGATGACCGGACAGGTCGGCAACGAGATCGACGAATTCGTCACGGATACCTTGCGCAACCAGCTCCTGGGCATTCCGCTCGATCTCGCGGCGATCAACATCGCCCGAGGGCGCGAAACCGGCATGCCGACCCTGAACGAGGCGCGGGCCCAGTTCATGGAGATGGCCGACGGCGACACCCAGCTCAAGCCCTACGAGAACTGGAGCGACTTCGCGCTCAACCTGAAGAACCCGGCCTCGATCATCAACTTCATCGCGGCATATGGCACGCATGAGTCGATCAGGCTTGCTACGACAATCGAGGGCAAGCGCGACGCAGCCTTTGCCATCGTGATGGGCGGTAACGGTGCCCCATCCGACCGGATGGCCTTCCTGAACGGCACCGGAACCTACGCGAATGATCTCGGTGGCCTTCAGAACATCGATCTGTGGGTTGGTGGCCTGGCTGAGAAGAAGATGTCTTTCGGCGGTATGCTTGGATCGACCTTCTCCTTCGTGTTCGAAATGCAGATGGAGCAACTCCAGGACGCTGACCGCTTCTACTACCTGTCCCGCGTCCAGGGACGAAACCTGCTGACCGAGCTGGAGAACAACTCCCTCGCCAAGATGGCGCAGGCGAACACCGACCTCGGTGAGACTGATTTCGCGCTCCCGGCCGACATCTTTTCGACGACCGATCACATCTTCTACATGGACTACGCCAAGCAGTTGGCGATGACCGGCAAGGCCGACCCTGAACACGAGGAGCAGACGCTTGGCGCGTTCACCAAGCTCGTGGATCGCCGCGACAGCGAGGCTGTGGGCGTCGAAGCCTCCGGTCTGCCGACGGGCGTGACCTTCGATCACGATGCCCGCAGCCTCGCCGGCACCGTGTCTCAGGCCGGGAGCTACGAGATGACGTTCACCTCGAGCTATGACAACGCTCCGGACCGGACCCATGTCGTCCGGATCGTCGCTGCCGAAGCAACCCCGGTCGAGGCTGCGCATCTGGACTTCCTGGTCGATGACGCATTCTACAACGCGACCTATCCCGACGTGGCAGCGTCCGGAATGGATCCGGACGCGCATTACGCCCAATTCGGATGGAGCGAGGACCGTCGCCCGAATGCGTTCTTTGACAGCGCCTATTACATGGCCCAGATGCCCGACAAGGATTGGAACGGGATCAACCCTCTGGTCCACTACGCTGAGATTGGGTGGAAGCTCGGCCTCGACCCGGCCGCGAACTTCGACACCGGTGCTTATCTCGCGGCGCATCCGGATGTGGCTGCCGCCGGTTTCAACCCGCTGGTGCATTACCTTGGTCACGGGCGGGCCGAAGGACGGGCGATCTTCGATGCCGAACCCAGCGACGCGGTTCCGGTCGAAGTCGGGCAGGCATTCTCCGCTGACGTGCCGCAAACCGTCTTCGGTGGAGACGGGATCGCCGACTATCTTCGCTACAATGGGGCCGACCATACCATCATTAGCGGCTCCGACCGCAATGACGTGATCGTGGGGGGCGACGGCGACGACGCGATCTGGGGCAATGACGGCGATGATCGGATCGAAGCCGGATATGGCGTTGACATGGTCAATGGCGGCAAGGGTGACGACATCATCACCAATTCCGGCACCGATATCGGTGAAACCGATATGCTCAAGGGTGACGAAGGCAATGACGTCATCCATGCAGGCAGCGGCATGGCCCTGCTTTTCGGAGGTGAGGGCAAAGACTTCCTGATGACCGGTCCGGACGGCTCCGAAGCTCGCGGAGGCGAAGGTGACGACTTCCTTCTCGGCGGCGAGGGTCAGGACGCCCTGTTCGGCAATGGTGGCGATGACTGGATCGAGGGCGGGGCTCGGGCCGACTTCATCGCGGGTGACAACGCCGACATCTTCTTCAACTCGGACGTCATCGGCCATGACGTGCTGAACGGTGGTCGGGGCGATACCGATTACGATGCCGACTCTGGCGATGACATCATGGTCGCTGGTGAAGGAATCCAGAAGAACATCGGTATGTGGGGCCATGACTGGGTGATCCACAAGGGCCAGAAAGTCGCTGCCAATGTGGACATGAACTTCCCGGTGTTCACGACGCTGCCGCTCGAGATCCTGCGCGATCGGTTCAGCGAGGTGGAAGGCCTCTCCGGCTGGAAACATGACGACATCCTGAGAGGCGATGACCGGGTGGCGGATGACGGCTTCGAGCTTGAGACCGAGGTCGAGGAGGAGCGAGCGGTCAACGAGCCCGGCGAGGAGGAAAATGGTGTCGTCCAAGAGGAGGAGGTAATCATTCCAGGCGTGACGGTGGTCACGCAAAAGCAGGAGGTCGGGCCGACTGTCTACGATCCCACGCCCGAAGGCAACTTCGTGCATAACGAGCTCGATCAGGACGGCATCGATCGGATTTCCGGGCTGGACAAGATCATCACCCCGGACATGATGCGGGCGCAGGCATACCGCGCCAACGGCTCCTGGGAAAGGCTTGCAGAAGGCGAGCAGGGCGACATCACGCAGGTCTTTGTCGGGGGCAACATACTCCTCGGCGGCGGTGGCAGTGATCTTATCGAGGGTCGCGGTGGGGACGACGTCATCGATGGTGACGCTTGGCTCAACGTGCGCATATCGATCAGGGATGCGAACGGCGTGGAAATCGCGACGGCCGAGGGGATGAGCGCACGCGTTTACTCGCCATCGGGGATCGAGTTGCACAGAGGTCGGCCGTTGTCGGCGCTGATGCTCGAGCGCGTCTACAACCCCGGCCAACTGCACATCGTCCGTGAAATCCTCTACGACAACAGCGGAACGGATCGGGCGTTTTACTGGGATGACCAGGAAAACTATGCCTTCGACGGCACGAGCGACGGCAGGCTGGTCGTCGAGCATGTCATGGTGTCCGAAAGCGATGCGGAGGACGGGAATGCGGGCAATCCGTTCGACCCGATCACCGGGAAAGCGCGCTCCTCGGATGGAAGGGACATCCTCGCAAACATCGAAGAACTGCAGTTTCGTGATCGCGTCATAGGCATCATCAACGGCACCAGCGCGAACGATACGCTCAACGGCACGGACGGAAACAACATTCTCATCGGAATGGATGGCAATGATACCATCAACGCCGGCCAGGGCAACGACCTGCTGATCGGTGGGCGGGGCGATGATCAACTCAATGGCGGCGAACATGACGACCGGCTGATCGGGGGTCTGGGCAACGACACGCTCGACGGCGGCACCGGCAACGACACCTATGTCATGAGCATGGCCGATGGCATGGATACGATCACGGAGGGGGGCGGTGAAGGTGCCCAGGATCGGATCATTCTGCAGACCCGTGGCCAAGCACTGGATGGGTTCTCCGCTCACGATAGCCATGCAGCCGGTGGCCGGGGAGATCTGGTGATCGACTTCAACGGTCAGATGATCACGGTCGCGGGCCATTACACCGGAGGGAATGCTCAGACAGGGGTTGAGCTCATCAACTTCGAGGGCGGTTCCATCGCGGGGTATAACCTCGGACAGGCGGACTACCGGATCAGCAGATCCGATGGCAGTGACAACAATCGAACTGGAGGCGCGGAGAACGACTTCATTGCCGGCGAGACTGCTAGAGATGTCATCAATGGCCTCGACGGCAATGACCTACTGTTCGGCGGCGGCGGCGATGATGAACTCTACGGGGGCACTGGTGACGACCTGCTTGTCGGTGGTCAGGGCAATGATGTCCTGAACGGTGGCGACGGCGACGACACCATCACCTGGGAGGTGGGCCACGGATCCGATCAGATGGACGGCGGCGAGGGCTACGACACCGTGCATGTTGGTGGCGACGCCACCGCCGAAGCATATGCGATCTACACTCGTGCCGAAGCGGCATCTGCCTTCTCTTATACGGGTGACGCCGAAATCGTGATCCGCCGCAACGGCATCACCGTCGCAGAACTCAGCAACACCGAGAATATCGTCATCGACGGAAAGGGCGGCGGCGACACCTTCACCGTTCATGGTGACTTCTCCGACACGGACCTGGCCTACAAAACGATCACCCTGAAAGGTTCGGCGGCGGGCGAAACCATCGACATCACGGGGCTGGCTTCGGCCCACCGCATCTACTTCCAGTCGGGTGGCGGCGATGACAAGATCATCGGAACGCTCCGTCCTCAGGACGTGATCGAACTACCTAAAGGCGCTAAGGCCTCCGACTATACGGTGGTAGATAACGCGGACGGGACGAGCACGCTCACCAACGGGAAGGGCCACGCGGTCGTCTTCACCCGAGGCGAGGGCACGCCCCAGATCGACGATGGCGACGGCGACATGGAGGAGCCGGAAGACAACGACGACGAGTACGAGGTGCCGGACACCGGCGGCGACAACGGCTTCGAGCCGCCCGAGGACGACGAGATGTTCGAGGGGGAGGAGCCGGACGGCGAACAGTCCGAGGAGGACTCGGAGGAGGAGTTCGAGGGCGAAGAAGCCTTCGATGACGAGGACGCGTTCGAGGAGGGGGAAGAGCCGGAGGGCGAGGACCAGTCCGAAGGCGACGAGGAGCCGGAAGGCGAGGAAACCTCCGAGAACGACGAAGACTCCGAGGGCGAAGATGCGCCGGAGGGTGAGGACGAGTTCGAGGAAGAAGAGCCCGAGAACGCGGAAGAGCCCGAGGGCGAGGAGGCCAATGCGTCCGACGAGGACGACGATGAGGATGACGACTCGGCGCAGCCGCCGGTCGCCGCTCAGCCGCCCGCCACGCCGACCGAACGCGCCGATTACATCATGGGCACTGCCGGCAATGACATGCTCGTCGGCCTGGGTGGCGGTGACACGATCCTCGCAGGGGCCGGAGCCGACATCGTGTCTGGCGGCAGAGGCGCCGACTTCCTCTCCGGCGACGCCGGTCGGGACGTCATCTTTGGTGGCGCCGGCGATGACGACGTGCTCGGCGGCGACGGCGCCGACATGCTCTACGGCGATGCCGGCAACGACCGCATCCTGGCCGGCTCGGGCAACGACATGGTGAATGCCGGCGCGGGCAGCGACGTGGTCTTCGGTGGCGCGGGCGACGACACCTTCGTCGCCGAGGTCGGAGACGGCAACGACACCTACTACGGCGATGACTTCGGCGGCGGATACGGCAACGACACTTTGGACATGTCCGCGATCACCGCCAACATCACCGCCGATCTCGGCACGGGTGCGGGAGGGCGCGGCATGGTCGCGAGTTCCCAGACCGGGCGGGACGTGCTCCAGGGGGTGGAGAACATCGTCACCGGCAGCGGGGACGACGTCATCACCGCGTCGCGGGCGGTCAACGTCATCGACGGCGGGGACGGCAACGACATCTTCCGCTTCCTGTCGGCCGGCGATGCCAATGGCGACACGATCGTCAAGCTTCAGTCGGGCGACCGGATCGACCTCAGCGCGATCGACGCCAACAGCCAGGTCGCCGGAAATCAGAGCTTCACCCTGGTTTCGGACGGCTTCTCGGGTGCCGGCCAGCTGATGATCTCCGAGGAGATGCGCGAGGACGGGACCTACACCGTGCTGCGCGGCAACGTCGACAATGACGACGAGGCCGACTTCGAGATCGGGATCAAGAGCGGCCAAGTCAGCGAGTTCCAGCTGACCCTCTGAGTGCGGTGGCGGGCGGGGACACCCCCGCCCGCCCCGAATTTTCCAGTTTCACGGTTACAGGGGTGGAGTGACTCTGATGGCAAACGCAGAAGCCAAGGCCGAGGCGAAGAGAAAGTCCGGAGAAAAACTGACCAAGGGATTTCGGGGTGTCTTCTTCTTCCTGTTCGGCGTCTCCGGGATCATAAATCTTCTGGCGCTGACCGGCGCGTTCTACATGATGCAGATCTACGACCGGGCGCTGACGAGCGGCAGCATTCCGACCCTGCTGGCCATCTCCGTCCTCGCGGTCGGCCTGTATTTCTTCCAGGGCCTGTTCGATATCGTCCGGTCGCAGATCCTGGTCCGCGTGGGCTCCGAGCTCGACCGGAAGGTCGCCCCCACGGCGCACCAGGTGGCCATCGACATGCCGAGATTCGGCTTCTCGACGGCCGAGGCCCTCGCACGCGGCCGCGACGTGGACACGGTGCGCGGCTTCCTCGGGAGCCAGGGGCCTATGGCACTGTTCGACCTGCCCTGGGTGCCCGTGTTCGTCGCCTTCGTCTACATGCTCCACCCGGCCCTCGGCATGCTCACGCTGGGCGGCGCGATCGTCCTGACGACGCTGACCCTGTTGGCAGAGATCCTGACCCGCAAGCTGAGCACGGCGACGCATGAGGCGTATATCCAGAGAAACGCCATCGCGGATTCCAACGCGCGCAACTCCGAATGCCTTCGGGCCATGGGGATCTCGGGCCGGGCGCTGCGTCGCTTTGCGGCCGCGAACGAAGAGCATCTCGACCTGCAGACCCGCACCAACGACATCGTCGGCACCTTCGGCGCCATCTCACGGGTGCTTCGGATGATCCTGCAATCGTCGGTGCTTGGCCTCGGTGCCTATCTGACCATCCAGGGCAGCCTGTCGGCCGGTGCCATCATCGCGGCGTCCGTCGCGTCGGCCCGCGGTCTCGCCCCGGTCGATCTCGCGATCGGGAACTGGAAGAACGTGGTGGGCGCGCGGACCGCGTTCGACCGTCTGAAAGGCACAGTGGCCATTCTCGACCAGGCCAAGGTGCAGATGATGCTTCCCGCACCGGAGCGCTCGCTCAAGGTCGAGAACATCACCGTCGCGGCCCCCGGCTCGGGGCGCGTCCTGCTCAGCGAGGTCAGCTTCGAGGTGCAGGCCGGCCAGGCGCTCGGCGTCATCGGCCCGAGCGGCGGCGGCAAGACGACGCTCGTGCGCGCCCTGACCGGCATCTGGCCGGTGCTGCGCGGCAGCGTCCGGCTCGATGACGCGGAGCTGGCGCAGTGGAACGAGGAGGAGCTGGGCAACTTCGTCGGCTACATGCCGCAGGAATACTCCCTGCTGGACGAGACCATCGCCCAGAACATCGCGCGGCTCGACGACGAAGCCGATCCGCGCGGCGTCATCAAGGCGGGCCGCATCGCGGCGGTGCACGAGATGATCGTCCGGCTGCCGGATGGCTATCACACCCGGCTCGGTCCGAACGGCACTTCCCTCTCGGGCGGCCAGCGCCAGCGGATCGGCCTGGCGCGCGCGCTCTATGGCGACCCGTTCCTGGTGGTCCTCGACGAGCCCAACTCGAACCTCGACGGCGAGGGCGAGGCGGCTCTCACCGCGGCCATCGAGGCGGTGAAGGCGCGCGGCGGGATCGTCGTGGTGATCGCCCACCGCCCGAGCGCACTGGCGGCGGTCGATCTGGTCGCGGTCATTCAGCAGGGCAAGCTCTCGGCCTTCGGTCCGCGCGACCAGATCGTCGGTGGGCAGGTGCGCACGCCCAAGCCCAAGGTGGCAACGGCCCCCGTGGCCCCGGTTGTGGCGACGGCGTCATGATTTCGGTCAAGAGCACGAAGGGCGCGGTCGAGAACGCCGATCCCGCCGAGCCCTATGCGCGGCGGACGGTCGCCAAACCGTTCGGGCTGGCCAAGGCGGGCGCATGGCTCATCGCGGTGGCCGTGTATCTCAAGACGGCCCTGTCCGGGAGCGTCGAAGCCGCCGCGCCGGCAGGGGCCAAGGAGCACAGGGAGTTCAAGAAGGAGCCGCGACCGGTTCCGGACAGCAAGGATGAGCAATCCTTTCCGAAAGAGACCTCCCCGCTGCCCGAGAAGTTCGACGGCCACACCGTGAAGACCTTGCTGGCCGCCGATCCCAACTCCGACACCATCGCCTTCTTCACCGGAGAGGCGAAGCTGGATCCGGCGATCTTCAAGCCCGTGGCCTATGTTCCGTCGGAGGCCAACGTGAATGGCTTCCCGAATGAACACCCGCTCCTGTCCGGACATCTTCGCAGGGTGATCGACGGCGACAAGGCCGCCCCGCCGAAGCTCAGGAAGCCCTCCAAGGAGGAGCCGGTGAAGACTCCTCAGGAGGTCAAGGGCGAGGAGCAGACCCCCGCCAAGGAAAGCCCGCCAGAAACCGACGCGTCGGGCGGTGCGACCGAGAACAGCACCGATGACGGGGAAGAGGGCGACGGCGCGAAGACGAGCAACCGGGCGCCGCGCGTGTCAGGGCCGCTCTACCTGAACGACCTGTCGGTCTGCGCGATCCTGTCGCTCAGCCTGGCGGATCTACTGCGGGGCGCGACCGATCCCGATGGCGACCAACTCCATGTCGAGAACGTCTCGGCCTCCTCCGGGCATCTGACCTTCCATCCGGAAGGCTACTGGGAGTTCGAAACCGGGGGCGAGGTTCAGCCGGTGGTGATCACCTACACCATCAGCGACGGCAACCTAGGCGTTCAGCAGACCTTGGAGTTCGAGGTCACGCCCACCCATGACATCCTCGGCACCGAGGGCGACGACATCCTGATCGGCACCATGTGCGACGACGACATCCGGGCGCTGGCCGGGGATGACCTGATTGACGCACGCGCCGGGGACGACCTGATCCAGGGCGGGGCCGGGGATGACCATATCTTCGCCGGTCCGGGCAACGACTGGGTCCATGGCGGGCCGGGGCACGACATCATCTTCGGTGGCAGCGGCGACGATTTCCTCGAAGGCGGCAGGGGGAACGACCGCCTGTTCGGGGAGAGCGGAGGCGACGAGCTCTCTGGCGGCGAGGGAGATGATCACCTCGAGGGGGGGAGCGGCGATGACGTCCTCTCCGGCGGTCAGGGGAACGACCGGATCATCGGTAATGTCGGGAACGACATGATCTTCGGCGATGCCGGTGACGATACGATCGACGGCGGCAGGGGCGACGATTTCGTGGAGGGGGGCGCCGGCAACGACGTCCTGCGCGGCGGCAGCGGGAACGACCGCATGACCGGCGGCGATGGCAACGACCACATGGTCGGAGGGGACGGAGCCGATATCCTTCTCGGCGAGGCGGGCGACGACCTGATCGAAGACGGCCGGGGCGCGGACATCGTGAATGGCGGCGCGGGTGACGACATCGTCGTCGCGACCCCGGATGGTGCTACCGATCACTATGACGGCGGAGAGGGCGTCGACCGGATCGACTATTCCGCCGCCACCGAGGATCTGGTGATCGACCTCGCTGCCGGGCGTGTAACCGGGGTCGAGATCGGACAGGATTTCATCTCGAACTTCGAGCATGTGGTGGCCGGAGCCGGCAATGACCTGATCCGTTTCGGCGCGCAGCCGGTGACGGTGACGGGCGGCGCGGGTCAGAACCGGTTCGAGTTCGCGACCGAGGACCTCTGGGAGGACTTCTTCGAAGGCCGGTTCGAGGCGCACAGGATGGAGATCCACGACTTCAAGGTCGGTGATCACCTGAAGCTGTCGAAGTGGGACATCATGCACGGCAATGATGACGGGCCGGAGGACTACGAGGATGTCGTGTTCGATGCCCGTCCCTCCGCCGTCGATATCCCGATCCGCTACAGATCCGAGCGGACGGAGGAGATCGACAGGACCGTCCTCGAAGCCGATCTCGATGGTGACCAGTTCTACGAGATCTCGTTCATCCTGAATGGCCACCACTCTCTCATTATCCAAGCAAGCGCTTGCTGACCGAAGGCGGGGAAAATTCCATGCAACATACTGCGAACGCGTCCAAGCGATATGGCTCCAAGGGCATTCGGGCCCGCGTCGCCACCGGCATCCTGCTGGGAACCTTCCTCGTGGTCGGCGCCGGTGGATGGGCGGCGACGGCGAAACTGACGGGCGCGGTCATCGCGCCGGGGACCGTCACCGTGGATGACGAACTCAAGGCCGTTCAGCATCGGGACGGCGGCATCGTGCAGGAGATCGCCGTCCGCGAGGGCGACGTTGTCGAGGAGGGCCAGGTGCTCATCCGGCTCGAAGATGCCCAGACAAAGGCCGAGCTCTCGATCATCAGAACCCAGATCAACGAGAACGAGGTCCGGCGGCTGCGACTGCTGGCCGAACGCGATGGCCTCGCCGTGATCGAACTTCCCGAAGAGTTCGAGAAGGCCGAAGGCAGCGTCGCGAGTCTGGTGCTGGGCGAGACACGGCTCTTCGACGGCAACTCCAAGACCCGTGAGAACCAGAAGCAGCAGCTCGAACTCAGCATTCGCCAGATCGGCGACGAAATCGAGGG
The DNA here is from genome assembly GCF_014195545.1 of Limimaricola variabilis. GTDB lineage: Bacteria > Pseudomonadota > Alphaproteobacteria > Rhodobacterales > Rhodobacteraceae > Limimaricola > Limimaricola variabilis. The sequence goes on from NZ_JACIBX010000004.1 coordinate 200,987, forward strand.
GCTGCGGGCGCAGAAGCTTTCGAAGCAGGAGGAGATCGAACTCGTCTCCCAGGATGTCGCCCGGATGAAGAAGCTCTCCGATGACGGCCTCGTCGAAGATGCGCGTCTGACGTCGATCCATCGGGAGCGGGCCCGGCTCGCCGGAGAGGCGGGGCGGATCGACGCCGAACTCGCCCGCGCGGCGGCCCGTATCAGCGAAATCCGCCTGCAGATCCTCGCGGTCGACGACGACGCTCGGACCCAGGCCCAGCGGGAGCTGAGCCAGATCGAGACCCGCCTGTCGGAACTCAGGGACCGGGAAATGGCGGTTCAGGATCGCCTTTCGCGGAGCGATATCAAGGCCCCGATCACCGGCACCGTGAACGAGTTGATGGTGAACACGATCGGCGGCGTCGTGACGCCCGCCGAGGTGTTGATCACGATCGTCCCGCATGACGCGGCGCTGAAGGTGGCGGTCAAGCTCAGCCCCGCCAGCATCGATCGGGTCGATGAGGGCCATCTCGCGCGGATGCGCTTCACCTCCTTCAACCAGAGGGTCACGCCGGAGATCATCGGCCGGGTCGCGCATGTCTCGCCCGCGGCCTCGACCGACGCGGCGACGGGGGAAAGCCACTTCATGGCCGAGATCGAGGTGCTCGATGGCGAGCTCGAGAAGCTGCCGTCCCAGCGGCTTCTGCCGGGCATGCCGGTGGAGGTCTACGTGCAGACCGAGGAGCGCACCGCGCTGTCCTATCTGGCCAAACCCGTGACCGACCAGTTCAACCGGGCCTTCCGGGAAAGATAAACAGTGGCTTTTTGAGAGGGAGGGGTAGGGGATGGAGAACGTCGCTGAATTCCTGAATACGCAAGTGGTGTCGATCTGGAACGCGTTCATGAACGGGGGGAGCGAGGTCCTGTGGGGGGAGCTTACCGAGCCATCGGCCATGGTCCTGTTCACCTTGGCGCTCTTGTCCGGCATCGTCAGCAGAAGCGCGACCATGTTCATCGGCGCGACCGCTCTCGCCGGTGCGGGGCTCTATCTGCAGTACAGCCACGATCTCCTGCTGGATTTCAGGGTGGCCAGCGTGCTGATCGGCGCGCAGGTCATCTTCCTGCTGGGAGGCTGGGCCCATTATCACCATGCCCGGCAGATGAGATCGGCGCTTCAGGCGCTGGAGAGCGAGAACGAGGAATTGCAGACCAAGCTCGATCGCGAAGTCATCTGGCGCATCGCGGGATACACCACCTCGGCGCTGGACCAGAAGGCCGGGTCCAAACCCGCCGACGATGCGAGCTGATGCATGCGAGGGCCTTTGCGGGGCCGGCGACCCGGCTCCCGAGCAGGCCCACTTAGCGCCCTGTTTTTCGTCTCCGGCCGCCCCCGTCGAACGGGCAATTCGATAGCCACTCGGCCCTCTCTCGGCCGGAGAGTTGGGCCTCACCAAGGAGGCTTGGGCCCATGCCTGGGTAGGCGCTCATGTTCCAGCCATGAACTCTCCGGCAGACCGCGGGAATGACGGGCTTCGGGGCGATCTTCATCACCCTGTGTCCGACCGCGTCGCGACTTCAGGACAGGTCGATGAGCCGGGCCTCGAGACGGCGTTCGGCCGCGCCGGTGAAGCCGCACGTCGTGCAGCCAGCGCCACCGCAACCGGTGCAGGACCGCATCACCAGCGATTGCGACAGCACGCCGCGCAGCACGTCGCGCACCAGGTAGTCGGGCACGCCGAGATCGCCGAGCCGGGTCGCGGCGGCCTCGGCCGAGTTGGCGTGCAGCGTCGAAAGCACCATCCGGCCGACCTGCGCCGCGCGACAGGCGATCGCCGCCGTTTCCTGATCGCGGATCTCGCCGATCATGATGACGTTGGGGTCGTGCCGCAGGATCGAGCGCAGCACCCGCGCGAAGCTCAGCCCGATGGCCTCCTGCACCTGCACCTGCTGCACGCCCGGCAACTCGTATTCGACCGGATCCTCGACCGTCACGATCTTGGTGCGGGGCGAGTTGAGATGGCGCAGCGCGGTGTAGAGCGTCGTGGTCTTGCCCGAGCCGGTCGGGCCGGTGACCAGGAACAGCCCGTTGGGATTCTCGATCGCCCGGACGATCCGGGCCACCAGGTCGGGCGCGAAGCCCAGATCCTCCCAGCCCTGCCGCAGGGCCTGCGGATCGAGGACCCGGAGCGCGATGCTTTCGCCGTGCTGCGTCGGCAGCGAGGAAAAACGGAAATCGATCACCCGCCCGGCGATCGGCACCCGCATCCGCGCATCCTGCGGCAGCCGCCGCTCCGAGACATTGGCCTGCGCCATGACCTTGAGCCGCGCGAGGATCGCCGCGGTGCCGAGGCCGGGATCGACCTCCTGCCGCGACAGCAGGCCGTTGACCCGCATCCGCACCACGAGACCGCGCTCGGTGCTCTCGAAATGTATGTCGGAAGCGCCGAGCGCCACGGCATCGGCCAGCTTCTCGTTGACGAAACGGATCACCGGCCCCTCGGCCTCCGGCGGTGCGGACAGGCCACGCCGGGACGCGCCGTCCGCCGCAGGATCGCTCTCCGACCCCGCCTCTTCGGCCTGGCCGCGCGCCAGCAGCATCCGGATCATCCGCAGGGTCGCACCGCGCGGAGCGACGGGCCGCCCGAGGTGGAACTCAAGCTCGCGGCGCAGCTCGGTGTCGCCGGGGGTGGCCATCAGCACGGTCTGCGGCTCGTGATCCGGCGACAGCAGCGGGGCAACGGCCTTGGCCCCGAGATAGGCCGGGGACAGGCGGAGCACGGCGTCCGGGTCGAGCCGCGCGCCCTCTTCCCACGGCGCGGCGGCAAAGCCGATCCCGAGCGCCGCGCAGACCAGCGGCAGCAGCGTCTCCTCGTCGATCAGCCGCAGTTCCAAGAGCACCTGTTCGAGCGGAACGCCGCGCGCATCTGCCATGCCGAGGGCCCGGGCGAGCTCCCGCGTCGGCAGCTGTCCCGATGCCTCCAGGCTTCTCACCATACGCGCATTCCGCGCGGGGCTTTCACTCTTTTCTCCCTCATTCATGGCAAAATCCGCTATCCTCACCCGGAAGACCGTCGAATGGTCCGACGGCCCTTTCGTGAGTGTCGTTTTTTTCGGGTCCGCATGTGAAGGTTTTATTGGCCCAGCGATCGGAAAAGCTCCGCGCCGCGTGGCGCCTGCTGTTCCCGACCTCCGTCCTCGCCGGCGGGCTGCCGCCGCGTCCGCCACTGACATTGCGAATGGAGACGTTGCAGCCAAGTGCCGCCGAACAGGCGGCGCTTCGGACGGCGGCCCGGCGCGGCCGCCCGGTCGATGTCGAGCTGCCCCGGGACGTGTTTCTCGAAAAGACCGTCAGCATCCCGCGCGCCGCCCGCGCGCAGGCGCAGTCCGCGATCGCGGTGCAGATGCGACAGGAGATGCCGGCGCAGGGGCGGGGCCTCGTCTGGCGCGAGGCGCTGCCCGAGCGTCGCGGCGATCGACTGCATTTTCCCGTGCTGCTGATGAAGCAGGACGAGCTGGCGGCGCTGAGGCGCGCGGTGGAGGAGACAGGCGCGCCGCTGCGGCTTGTCAGGGCCGCCGTCATGCCAGGCATGGCACCATTTCTCGACCGGCGCGGCGTTACGGATCGCGCCCAACGGCGCTGGACCGCGCTGCTGGTGCTGCTCCTGGCGTTGGTGGCGGGCTGGACGCTGTTCGAGCGTTGGAGCGCGTTGTCGGAACTGGAATCGAGGAACGCCGCGCTCGCCCGAGAGGTCGCCGCGCTCATGGATCAGGCGGTGGAGGCGCAGCAGGAGGCGGTCTCGCGCGAGGCGTCCCTGTCGACGCTGGCATCAGAGATCGCGAGCTTCGAGGCGGAATACCACAGGCTGCCGATCCTGACGGATCTCACGGCGTTGCTGGAGGATCGGGTCTGGCTCTCCGCCCTGTCGCTCGACCGCGACGAGATGCGGGTCACCGGCTTTGCAGAGATGGAAGTGACGGCGGTCGTCGAGGCCATCCGCTCCGCCCCTTGGGCCGCCGAGGTCGCGCTCGACGGGCCGGTCATCCTCGACCCGGTCAGCCGGCAGAACCGGTTCCAGCTGCGCGTGACGCTGCGTGCGGAGGAGGCGACATGAGGTGGATCGGCGCCTTGGTCGGCTTGGGTCTGATGTTCCTTGCGGGGGCGACCTTGGCGCATGGGCTGTCGCGGATTGGCGTCGCCCGGCAGGTCGCGCTGGAGGCCGAGGCCGCGCGGTTGCGCCAGCAGGTCGGCGAGCTGCAGTCGCGGATCGCGTTCTGGCAGGCGGCGGGCGCGGCGCTGGTCCCGCCCGAGGGCATCGCCCATCGCAGCCCCGACGAAACCAGCAGCACCCTCGCCGTGCAGAAGGCGCTGTTCGAACTCGGCGCCGAAGCGGGTCTGACGCTGTCGACCATCGGCGCCGCGCCGCCCCCTGCAGGCTTCAGCCAGCCCGTCGTGGCGGTCGAACTGGAGGCGCGCGGCCCGATCGGAGCGGTCGCGACATACCTCGCCGGGCTGGAAGCGGTGGAGCCGCGCCTGGCCGTGTCGCAGATGGTGATCCGTGCGGCCCCGCGCGGTTTCGAGGCCGCGCAGCGGATGTCGCAGGTGACGATGCGGCTGGTGGTCTGGGGTTTCTGGGTCTCGACTGCGGAGGAGCTGTAGCATGAGGGCCCTGCGCCACCTGCCGCCTCTTGCGCATGTCGCGCTGCTCGCGGGCTTCGGGCTGGCGCTAGACTGGAGCCGCGAACCTCCCATGGCCCTCGTATCGGCCCGCCCCCAAACCGGTGATGCGGCCCCGTCCGCCCCGGGCGATCGGTTGTTCGCCTTCTCCGGTCCCCGAGACTACGGCGACCGCCTTCAGGAAGTAGCCGAGCGGCCGCTCTTCGTGCATGGCCGGGGGAAGGCGGTGGCGTCGGCTCCGCCGCCCGCCGAGAGACCGCCCGAAACCGCTCTGGAAGCACCGGTCCAGATCTTCGTGAGGGGCACCATGGTCGATGCCGGGGGTGGCCAGGCGCTGCTGGATATTCCCGATGGTGAAGGGGAGGTCTGGGTAAGGCTGGGCGACAGCATCGCCGGCTGGCGGGTGGAGGAGATCCTCGTCGGGTCGATACGGCTGTCGCGCGACGGCGAAAACCGCACGGTCCGGCTGTTCGAATGAGGGGCAGGACGACATGCCACGACCTGCACGCCCCCGGGCCGGCCGCGCGCGATGTCTTCGCGCCGCTGGCCGGATCGTAGGGGAGCGAGAGGTGCCTGTATTCGCCTACAAGGGTTACACCTCCGCCGGGCAGAGCGAGCGCGGGCGGCTCGAGGGGACGTCCGAGGGTGCGGCCTACGAGACGCTTCGGGCGATGGGCCTTTCGGTCGTGGAGCTGCGCGAGGCGGGCGCGGGTGCCTCGGTGCCGTGGTATCGGCGAGAGGTCGGGCTCGGGGCCGGGCAGATCCCGCTCGAAGCGCAGGCCGCGCTGGCCGAGCAGATGGCGGTGCTGTTCCGAGTCAGGCTGCCGATTTTGGAAATCCTCAGGGTGCTGGGCGCCGGCACCCAGCGGCGCGACGTTCGAGGACGGTTGGAGCGGGTGACCCGACTGGTCGCCGAGGGCCTGCCTTTTGCCGAAGCCTTCGCCCAAGCCGGGCCGCGCGTCGCCCCGGTCTTCACCACGCTATTGCGGATGGGCGAGAGCTCGAACGAGATGCCGGACCTGCTGCAGGATCTGGCCAAGCATCTGCGCAGCCAGCAGCGGCTCCGCGCCCAGATTGCGGCGGCGCTGATCTACCCGGCGGTGCTCGTGGCTGTCGGGATCGGGGTGCTGGTGCTGGTAAGCCTGACCTTCGCCCCGGCGCTGGAGCCGCTGTTCCAAAGCCGCGGCCTCGCGCCGCCGACCGGGCTCGCGGTGTTTCTTTCGCTGCGCGATCTCGTGGCGAATTGGGGGGTCTGGCTCGGGCTGGTGGTGGTGGCTCTCGCCCTGCGGCTCGCACGGGTGGGGGTCGTGACGCGGCTGCCGGTGATCGGACGGCTGGCGCAGGACACCGCGCTTCTCCGAATGACTCGCGGGCTGGAACTGCTGCTCCGCTCGGGCATGTCGCTGCCCGATGCGCTCGACTTGCTCGGCACGTTGCAGCCGGGGGCCGCGCATGCGGCAGCCATGCGCGCGGCGGCGGAGCGCTTGAGGAGCGGCGGCCGCGCCTATGAGGCCTTCGCGCAGGCGCCCCGGATGCCGCTGCTGTTTCTCGAGCTCTTCCGCATCGGCGAGGAGACCAACACGCTCGGCGCGGTTCTGGGGACATTGTCGGAAGCGCTCGCCGCCCAGATCGAAAGCCGTATCGGGCGGCTGCTGCGGGCGCTGACGCCGGCGCTGACGCTGATGGTCGGCGCGCTGGTGGGCCTGCTGGTCCACGCTGTGATGGAGGCCGTCTTCTCGGTGAGCGACCTTGCGTTCTAGCGCTGCCCGCAATGCGGCCACGCGCCGCCGCGCGACCTCGGGCTTCACCATGCTCGAGGTGCTATTGGCCTTCGCGATGCTGACCATCGTGACCGGCGCGGTGCTGGGGGTGACCAGCTCGGCGCTGCAAGGGAGTGCGCGGCGCGTGGAGCGGGCCTGGCTGGTCGAACTCGCGCGCTCGGTGACCGAGGAGCATCTGGCCACCCGGGGCTTCGTCGCGACGGTGGAGAGCCTCGGCCAGTATGAGGAATGGCATTGGCGCATCGAAGAACGACCCGCCGAGCCCATCGTCGCCATGCCCGGTGTGGCGCTGGACGGCTACGTGACGGTGGCGGTCTCGGTCTGGAACGATGCCGCGCCCGAGCGGGTGGTCACCCTCGAAAGCCTCGTCGCCGAAAGGCCCGCGCCGTGAGGTCGAAGGGGGACCGGCCCGCTGCGCCGCGCCGTCCACGCCGCAACCCCCGGGCGGGGGTGACACTGCTCGAGCTTCTGGTGTCGCTCGCGATGATGGCCGCGCTGGCGCTGATCCTCGCCTCCACGCTCGACGTGACGGCGCGCGGCGCAGGCCGCCTCGGCGCCGAGGCGCGCGGGCTTGCGCCGCTGCTCGATCGGGCGACGCTGCGCCGCTGGATCGAGGACATGCCGCCCGGCGCGATCCTCGCCGGCAGCGCCGAGCGGATGAGCTTCGACACGCTGATCGACGCGCCGCCGTTCTGGGCGGGCGATCTGACGCGAATCTCGATCGAAAGGTCGGGCGACGCGGTCCGCGCCGTGGCACTACTGCCGAGCGGCGACATCGGGCGGGAGATCCTGTTGTCGGAAGATGGCGCGGGCTTCGCCCTCGCCTATTGGGGCCGTCTGCCGTCGGGCGTCGGTCACGCGTGGTTCACGGAATGGCCGCCCGGCGCGGGTCTGCCGGACCTCGTGCGGATCGGCTACGACATCGACGGCCGCGCCGCGCCGCCGCTCAGCGTGCGCCCGGCGCGCGCGGCGCATCACAGCGTGATGTCGCTGTCTTCCCTGTCGCCGCCCGGCTGACCGTCCCGGCCCAGCGTCAGCAGTTCGAAGCCGCCATCCGGCGCGGGGTAGAGATAGAGGAACCTCCGCCCCCAGGGATCGGTCAGCCCGTCCGGCCCCTCCAGATAGGGGCCGCGCCAATCGGCGAGACCCGAGGGCATGGCGATCAACGCGTCGAGCCCTTCGGCCTCGGTCGGGTAGCGACCGGTATCGAGGTAGTAGAGTTGCAGCGCGCTCTTGAGGTTGGCCATGCTGACCTGCGCGGCCTGCGATTTGGCCCGGCCAAAGCTGTCCATCAGCCGTGGCGCCGCCAGCCCGGCCACCATCACGACGATGGCCATGACCACCATGATCTCGAGCAGGGTGAGCCCGGCCCGGGGGTTTCGTCGGGACCTGTCGCGGTTCAGTGCCATGGCATGCCCGGAAGTTGCAACAAAAAGACCATGTATATTGCGTAAGCTAGGAAGGGCCCGAAAGGAATTCCCAAATGGGTTGTATTCCCGCTGCCGCGCCGCGCCGCCAGCGCCGCCGCGATGCCGCCCACGCAGGCGATCAGCAGCGCCCACCAGATCGCGGCGAAGCCGGTGCAGAGCGTGCCGGCGCCGATCAGCTTGGCATCGCCGATCCCCAGCGCCTCGCGCCCCATGCAGCGGAAGGCGAGGTCGCCGCCCACCCACAGCACCGCGGCCAGGCCGAGCGCGAGGGCGATTTCACTCCCCAGGCTCGCCGGGCGCGCGACCCACTGGAACAGAGCGCCGCAAAGCGCGATGCTGATGATGGCGGTATCGGGGATCTCGAACCGGCGCAGATCGGTGACGCTGAGCCAGATCAGCGGCACTGCGAGCACTGGCGCGAGCCACGCGAGACCACCCGGAGAGGCGTGCCATGACACCAGCAGGAACGTCGCGCCGTAGACGGGGACGAGAACGATGAGGACCGAAGAAACGGATCCGGACATGGGAAACCAACCAGCAGCCATACGCGAGCCTAGACGCGGCATGGTGCTTCTCGCAACGCTTGGTGGCGTGCTGATGCTTGCCTCCATGGCGCTGGCGCTCGAAGCGCGCGGCGCGGCGACCCGCAAGGTGCTGGCCGGGCTGGAGCGGTCTCACCGGGAGGCGGTGGACGCGGCCTCGGCGCGCGAGCTGCTGCGAGGGGTGCTAGCCGAGGCGCAGCGCGGCGCCGTCCCGCACCCGGAGCTGTCGCGGCTCGACGGCACCCCGTTCGAACTCGCGCTGGACGGCAGGCTGTGGGAGGCGCGCGTGAACGACGTCGACGGGCTGGTCGATCTCTATCTCGCGCCGCCGGAGGTATTGGCGCTGCTGCCGGCGGATGCGGGCGAGATCCTGCGCCGCCGACAGGCGCTGCTGGCCGAACTGCCCCCGGGAGCCCGGTTGTCGAGCGAGACGCAGTCGCTGGCGCGGCTCGGTTTCGACGCCGCGGAACGGGACCGCCTCGGGCCGCTGGTCACCCAGCTGGCCCGCACCGGGCAGGTCAATCCCGACCTCTCCCCCGCCGCGATCCGCGCCGCAGCGGCGGCGCTGCCGGGGGCCGATCTGGCCGCGGGCCGGACCGCCGAGATCTCGCTGCGCCGCCTGCCGACCCCGCCGCCTCAGTAGAGGCCGTTGATTTCCAGCGGCAGCCGCCGCACCGTGCGCTGCCGCAACGCCGGGACCGCGCCGGTCGGTTGGGTGTCCGCCGCCTCCGCCGCCTGCAGGCGCGAGAGGCTGCGCGTGGCCGCGGCGCGCACGTCGGTCGGGTCGAACAACACGGTAGGGCGCATGAACACGAACAGCGTCCGGCGGGTGCGTTCGGCGCTGCGCGAACGGAACAGCTCACCTACCACGGGGATGTCGGCGAGGCCCGGCACCTCCTGTTCGGTGGACTGACGATCATCCGAGATGAGCCCGCCCAGCACCACGGTGCCGCCGCTCATCGCCTGGACCGTGGTTTCGATCACGCGGCGGTTGGTGACCAGATCGGCAGCGCCCTGCACCGACGCGTTGACCAGCGACGATACCTCCTGCGAGATCTCGAGCCGCACCACCCCGTCCGAGGTCACGCGCGGCAGCACCTGCATGGTGATGCCGACATCGCGCCGCTCGATCGTGGTGAAGGGGGTGAGCGAGTTGCCGTCGGTGACGAAGCTGCCGGTCCGGAACGGCACGTTCTGGCCCACCACGATCGTCGCGGGCTTGTTGTCCATGGTGGTGACGCTCGGCGTGGAAAGCAGGTTGGCCGAGCTCGACTGCGACAGCGCCTGCACCAGTAGCCCGAAATCGTCGCGGCCGACCCCGACGCTGAGCCCGGTCGACAGCGCGCCGGCCCCGCTCTGCCCCAGCGCTAGCAGCACAGACTGCAGCGAGCTGCCGGAATTGCCGAAATTGGTCGCGACCAGCCGCCCGTCCGGCACGCCGCGCCCGAGGCCGAGCTGCGCGCCGAGCCGGTCGGCCATGTCGCCGGACACCTCGACGATCGCCGCCTCGATCATTACCTGCGCGCCGCGCACGTCGAGCGCGTGTACCAGCCTCGAGACCTCGGCGAGCTGCCGGGGCGTGCCCCGCGCGATCACCGCATTGGTGGCCGTGGAGGCCTGCACCGAGACCTGCGATGCGGGCGTGGTCGGCACGGCCAAGGCGACCCCGTCGGCGTCGACCAACTCGAGCTGCGCCGCCAGATCGGTGCCGCCCTGGAGCGTCGCGCGGATGATCTCGGCCACAGCCTCCGCATCGGCGAATTTGAGGTTGTGGATGGCGGTGTCGAGCGTCTCGGCAGGGGCGCTGGGTGCCGTCGGCCGCGCGACGTCCATGTCGCGGGCGAGGGCACGTATCTGGTCGATATCCGACTGGACCCCCCGAACCAGCAGCACGTTCGAGCTCGGATCGACCGAGATCCGCGCGCCGGTGCCCGCCTCGCCCAGCACCTCGCCGATCGCGGCCCCGACCGAGGCCGCGTCCGCATGCTGGAACCGGATCACCTCGGCCACCACGTCGTTGCGGGCGTCGAAGCCGCGCGCGAAGGCGATGATCCGGTCCACGTTCTCCTGGGTGTCGGTGATGACGATCGCGTTCGGATCGTCGACCGCCTCCATGTAGCCGGCCGGGTCCACCAGCGGCCGCAGCACCCGCACCGCCTCGGCCGAGGGCAGCCGTTCGAGCGGCAGGACCCGCGTGACGAAGTCCTGGCTGCTGCCGGTGGCACCGGCCCCGCGTGACCGGGCTTCCGCTTCTGGGATCACCTCCCAGACAACGCCGCTCTGCACCGCCACGAAGCCGCGCACCCGCAGCACCGACTGGAACAGGGTCCAGACCCCGTCGCGGTCGAGCGGCTCCGAGGAGACCACGGTCACGGCGCTGTCGAGCGTCGGATCGACTACCAGCGTGCGGTTGGTGATGCGCGACACCTGTTCGGCCAGAACCGAGATGTCCGCATCGCGGAGGTTGATCACGAAGGTCTCGCCGGTGTCGGCGACTTGAGCGCGCCCCTGCGACGGCTCCATCGCGAGCGCCACGATCAGCACGGGCACGAGCAGACACAGCCGTTTCAGCGCATCGCGGAGATCCGCCCTGCCGAGTGTCCTGCGCCGTTGACCGCGATGCCGTCCGATCCGTTTCACGACGCTCCCACTCTTCGTCGCCCCAGCCTGTCCCTGCGCGGTCACCCTAGGTCATCGCGCCCCTACGGCAGAAGCCGCGCCGCGTGCCCCGGCGCGCAAGGTCAAGTTGTGATGCAGTCGCGACACGCTGCGACCTCTGCCGGTCGGGCTGCGGGCCAGGACGGGAGGATCGGGGTTGGGGGCCGCGCCCATCTGCGGCAATCTCCGCGAAACGGCACCGCGCCGGGCACATCGCGAAGGAGAGGCAGACGATGCCGAGGGAAGCTCAGCCATACTCCGCATTCGGGGCGCGTGCCACGATGGCGCCGACACGGCGCCGGATCCTTGGCGGCCTGGCGGGGCTGGCCGTCTCGGGTCTCGCAGGATGCGGCGTCAGCGGTCCAGGCGGCGCGCAGGGCGTGCCGCCCGGCACGCGCGGCCGGGCGGCGCTGCTGCTGCCCCTGACCGGGGATGCGGCCCGGCTCGGCCAGTCGATGCGCCAGGCCGCGAGTCTCGGCGGCACCGGTGTCGGGCTCACCGCCGAGCTGGAGATCCTCGACAGCGGCGGCACCGAGGAGAGCGCGGTCCGCGCCGCGCGGGCGGCGGTGGAGGCGGGCGCGCAGATGCTGATCGGGCCGCTCTTCAGCGCGCAGGCGGCGGCGGTCGCGGCGGCGGTGCCCAAGGACGTGCCGGTCGTGGCGTTGTCGAACGACGAGGCGCTGGCCGACACCGGGGCCTTCGTGTTCGGTGTCACGCCCCGGCATTCGGCGCAGGCGATCCTCGGCTACGCCGCCGCGCGCGGGTTGCGCGACGTCGCGGTCGTGGTCCCGCCCGGCGCCTTCGGGACCCGGTCGGCCGAGGCGGCGCAGGCCTTGGCCAAGCCCCTTGGTATCACCTTGCGCCCGACGATCACGCGCGCGGAGGCCGGCGGTCTGCGGGCCGCGCTCGAGGCCGGGGGGGCGGGCCTGCCGAAGGCGGTGTACCTGCCGGCCGCGGACGCCACGCTGTTGCCCTTCGCGCAGGCGCTGGCCGGCAGCGGCGTCCAAATTCTTGGCTCCGTGCAGTGGTCCGGTTTCGCGCCGGTCGACGCGCCGGAATTGCAGGGCAGCTGGTTCGCCGCCCCCGACCCGCTGCGCTTCGAGCCGTTTGCTCAGGCCTTCGCGCGCGAGGCGGGCGCCGATGCCGAAGCCGGGATCCTGGCCGGGCTGACTTTCGACGGCGCAGAAATGGCGCGACTCCTGGGCCGGATCGGCGCGCAGAACCGCGAGGGGCTGTTGCGCGAGGCAGGTTTCAGCGGCGTGCTGGGACCCTATCGTTTCGTGAAAGAAGGGCTCTGCCAGCGCGGTCTGGCGGTGCTCGGGGTTGAGGGGGCTCAGCTCACGCTACTCAGCGCCACGGTGGGGTGAGGATACTATAAATCTCGGCTGATCCTGTGGCGGCGACATATCGATCGGAAGATAAATACATAATGAACGCTACGCGTATAAGTTGTCTTTATGGGCGCGCGCTACTTCCAACTGCGACTCTTGTTTGAAAACAATGCCCTATCAAGCAGGAGTTTTCCAGTATGGGACGTGTTTACGCGCAGCTGACGCTCGAGGAGCGCCGCAAGATCGAACGCTGGCGCCATGCCAGAGTATCCGTGAACGAGATGGCGCGGGTGCTGCGGCGTCATCGCTCGACCATTTTTCGCGAGCTCAAGCGTAATCGGTTCGAAGACAACGAGCTGCCCCATCTCAGCGGCTACTACGGCATGCTGGCCCAGAAACGGGCCGCCGAGCGCCGCCACAGGCGTCGTAAACTGATCCGGATGACGGCCCTGCGCGAGGCCGTCATCGATCGCTTGAAAGCTGGTTGGTCACCCGAGCAGATCGCCGGGCGGCTACGCTTCGAAGAGCATCGCAGCAACATTTGCCATGAAACGATCTACGCCTTCGTCTATTCGCAGGACGGCCAGAGCCAGGACCTGGCGCGTCACCTGCCTGAGCGTCGCCGCCAGCGCAAACCCCGTTATGCCCGTCGGCCTCGAAGCCCCGTCTTTCCATTGGAACGCGCGATCCAGAATCGGCCGGATCACATCAACGACCGTAGTGGGTTCGGAGACTGGGAAGGGATTTGATGATCTTTCGCAAGGAGTTGGGCAAGGCCAACGTCGCTTCTCTTGTTGAGCGCAGGACCCGCTATGCCGTCCTGTTCCGCAACAACGCCCGCAGCTCCAAGCATCTGATGAACCGCCTGATCGCCCTGCTGTCGCCTCTGCCCCTATCCGCACGACGCTCGATCACCTTCGACCGGGGGGATCGAGTTCAACCGCTGGCGTGATCTGAGAATGGGAATGGGCACCGAGGCGTGGTTGTCTAATCGCAGCAGCCCGGTCAATCCCTGCAACCAATGAAGACCGTATCGCACTGGTTTGCAGCGCAGCGCGATAGAATGGGCTCAGGAATACTCAGCGGTTCGCCATGACGGAGGGCATGCGTATGTCGGGGGCATGGTTGTCTTCGCGGTCGGCACGCGGCTGCCGCATTTCGGGTTCCGCAGGTGTGGCCTCCCTCATGTTCTGCGCGCAGTCTCTTTGAGCTGCTACCACGCATCTCGGATTGGCCAGACCTCCGTCCATGACAGGGACGCCTCCTCACGTCAGATCATCGACGCGCTGAGCTTGATGCGCGAAGGGTTCTCTCAGGCGAACCCTTCGCGTGTCGGGATGAATGGCTGGCCGGTCTTCAGCATGGTGTGCATGATGACGGACAGCTTGCGCGCGACAGCGATCGCCGCGCGCTTGAAACCAAGACGCTCGCGCAATTGCAGACCCCACACCTTGAGGTCGCTCGTCGTGTCGGCGCGCGTCCTCGCAAGCAATGCGGTCGCCGCCTCATATAGAAGTCCGCGCAGGCGGTGATCGCCACGTCGCGAGATGTGTCCGTCGAGATCCACCGCGCCGGACTGATAGCGGCGGGGTGTCAGGCCGAGCCAGGCCCCAAGGGACCGCGAGTTCCGGAAGTTCCTCGGGTCTTCCACCGCGGCGACGAAGGAAACCGCCGTGATCGCTCCGATGCCGGGGATCGTCATCAGCAACCTCGTGTTCCGCCCGTGCCGGGCCGCGGCCAGAAGCTGACGGCTGAGTTCGGACACCCGAGCCCGGACGGCCTGCCAGACCTCCACCAGAGGCAAGATGATCTGTGCCAGTTGGGACTGCCCTTGCAGCAGGTCTTGGACACGAGACAGGAAGACGCGTCCCTTGCTCTTAGGGACGATGAGGCCGAACGTCTTCATGATGCCGCGGATCTGGTTGGACAGCTGGGTCGTGATGCCCAGAAGCTGCGCGCGCGCCGCAACCAGCGTGCGGATCCGCATGGCCCCGAACGACTTCACCCGCACGGCTTTGTAAAAGCCGGTCTCCGCAAGGCGTGCCAGGCCTTCCGCATCGTTGGCATCGGTCTTGTTGAGCGTCTCTCCCAGGATTTTCTGGGCATGGCGGGCCTCAATGCAGATCGCGGGAAGCCCCTCCGCCGACAAGGAGTGAAAGAACCAGGTCGCGAGCGGCCCGGTCTCGAAGACAACCTTCTCCGGATCAGGAGCGTGCTTGCGGATCGTCCGCGCAATGGTGGCGGGATCCGAGCAGCATTTTCCACGCCAGATCCGCTTGCCGCCTTGGCGGATCGCGATCGCCGTGTCCTTCAGCGAAACATCCAGTCCAACATACTGCGTCATGGCCAATCTCCATCCGATGCGGTCGCGAGCCTGACGGGCCCGCTCCCCAGATCATATCGGTGGGAAACCCCGCTCTGCATCGACCACGGGGCAAACGCTCCCAGCGATTACCCCATGTTCTGTGACCCGCAGGCGCCTTGGCAGAAAGACTCAGTCGAGAACCTGAACAAGCGCGCCCGGCGCTATCTGCCGCGCGATACGGCCATCGCCGCATTGTCAGACCACGCGATGGCGGAGATCAGCGCGCAGCTGAACGCCACACCAAGACGCTGCCTCGGCTACCGGACACCCGCCGAGGCTTTCGCCGAGGAACTCCGTCAGCTCGACCTATCCTGAACCTGTGTCGCAACCAGCATTGAATTCACACGCGGGTTCTGTCTTGGCTGACGGCGGTGACGAGCTGGACGGAATTAATCTTCGCGAAGGCCAGCCTCCTCTCTAATGCATGCACCGGGCAAGTGGCCTCGCTGGAGCCACAGGCAATCTCGATTTCGCGTCAGCCGGTCTTGCCGCGCAGTGTCATCAGCACGCCGGCCTCGAGGATATCGACTCAGCCGCTGCCATCGATCCTGTTGTCCTTGGCTCGGTCGAGCCGGACCAGCTCCTAGCGGCGCAGCGCCCCGGCGAAGCCGATGAGCCGGATCGCTCGATCGCGTTCTCCTGCAACGGTAGCCGGGCGCGACGGCGGCGGATGCCAAAAAGCACGGACGAATTGTGGCGGTCGCGGCGGTCGAGCTGCATTCCGCGCTGCGCGTAGCCTCGATCGAAGCCACCGAGAGCGCGCGCGCCTTGCCCGCGGGCGCCGCGAGATCGGTGATGTAGAGCCCGATGAGTTCGGGGGAGGGGGGCAGGGGGGCGGCGCCCTTCATCCGGCACCAGCGGGCGAAGGCGGTCCAGTCGCGCAGGTAGGCCCGGCGGGTGTTCTCGGAGACCGCGTGGTCGGCATAGCCGCGGGCTGTGTCGACGAGGCGGTCGATTGTGCCGGAGCCCGCGGTATAGGCGGGCAAAGCGAGCGGCGGAGCAGGGATTTCGGGGGCTCCGGTCACGTCGAGCAGCGTATCAATTTCATGTCCAATAAATTAACATACTGAACGCAATAGGGACTGCATCCATGCTCATGGGTGCCGTGCCGAGCTTCCATTGATCATGATCTCCCGTATGAGAGCGGCTACTGCGCGGTGCGTCTGAACGTCAATTCCCGGCCCGGTGGCGTTTTCATGCGTCGTCGCCGCGTCTTGCAGGACACCCAGGATTTCGTGTTTCGGCAGCAGCTGGCGGTCACTGAGCGCAAGAAGGAGCGCCTCGCAAATCGAGAGCGCGGCCATGCCGGAGTAAGCGTTCTGATCAGTCATGCGGGGATATCCTCTCTGAAAGCGACGCCACCGGACGTGTCGGGTTTTAGTTGAATGCCGACATGTTGGCACAAAGTGCGGTATGGTGAACTGATCGAAAGCAGCCCTCATGCCTGAAGTTTTGGCCCATTTGGAAAGGGGAGGAAGGCGTTTGCCGGCCGGTTCATTCGACGCATTCGCGCGCAAGCTTGGCGCCTTCGTCGCCTTGTCGGCGACGGAGCTCGATGTACTGTCACGCCTGCACCGCCGTCGCAGGACCTTCGTGGCCGGGCGCGATCTTGTGCATCAGGGGCAGTCTGAGCAGGCCGCCTACATCCTGACATCGGGCTGGGTCTGTTCCTATAAATCGCAACCGGATGGGTCACGCCAGATCATCGATTTTCAGATCCCGGGTGATTTCCTCGGCTTGCGGAGCATCCTTCTGCATACTTCTGACCATGGCATCGAACCTATCGTGCAGATCGAGGCCGCTGAAGTTCTGAGACAGGATCTCTTGGATGCGTTTGCGCATACTCCCCGCTTGGCGACAGCGGTCCTATGGGCGGCGTCGCGGGACGAGGCAATGGTCGTGGAGCACTTGGTGGGGTTGGGACGGCGCAGCGCGTTGGAGCGTATGGCCCACATGTTGCTTGAACTGGGGGCCCGTCTGGCGCTGGTCGGCATGGGGGACAAGTCAGGCTATGAATGCCCCCTGACCCAATACCATCTCGCGGATGCGCTGGGATTGAGTGCGGTGCATGTCAATCGCGTGCTCCGGCAATTGCGTGAGGAGAAACTGGTGACCTTCCGGGGCGGCCATGTCACTTTCGACGATTACTCACGCCTCGTCGCCTTGGCCGATTTTGATCCGGCCTACCTTGATCAAATGGGCCCTTTGCTCCGTTGACAATGCCGATACAGAAGCCTGGGTGGACAAACCACCCGAGACCGTGCCTCAGCATTCAGGCCAGAAGAGTCTGTTGGTGCGAGACCCGCAGCCAGTCCCCCTCCCGCAGGTGAAACGAAGACATGCAGAGCGCCTCGAATATCGCGCTGTCCGCTTGGTTCGCTGACACGCGGTAGGCAAGCAGGATCATGCCGCCGCTCCGCGTGAATATCCTGTCCAACAACGAGACAGAGGACCAGTCCGAGGCTTGCAGCCATCCAGTCCACACGTCGACCCCTCGCAGGGGACAACTCTGACCAGGAAGAATAAACACGGCATCCGTCGCTGTCGAGGCGCGCGCCTCAGATAGGCTACGGCCCCAGAGGGTTCTTTCGATCCTCCAGAGCAAGGCCTCTTGCGGCGGAATGGGTTTTCGCGCCGAGCCTGGAAAGGGTTGGAGATTGGGAAACGGCAGGATCATTCTCCGGCGCCTGACAGGCCGAAGTACAGGATCTGAACGAGCGCCAGCAGGATCATGAGTAGCCAGAAGACAGGCAATTCGAGCTTCGTACGAACTCCTCCCTGCGCCCCATCGTCACGCAGGTTGGTTCCGGTCCGCATCCGTTCGGGAAGAAGAGAAGCCAAGCGTTTCGCTGTGGACCCATGCCCCTGCCTGAGCGCTGGCACATCGAGAAATCCGATCAGCAGCCGATCGAGTCGTTCGCGCGCGGCCGGTCGTGACAGCGCCGCGAGATTCGAGGCTTCTGTTCTGGGATCGAGGCCGAGCCTAGCGAAGGTCGACAGGACGGTCACGACATAGCCATTCTTGTCTTCACCTACCGGAGCAAAGAGAAATCGATCGCAATCACTCGGGGCGGAATGAAGCTGGTCTGTTTCGGTCATGTCGATAACCTTTCATAAGCACACCGGTTCAAGCTCAGTACTGCCCGTGGAAGAAGCAGGATTTCTGGATGCCTCTCTAAGCAGCCGGGTGTGGAATGGCTCACTCTTGCAGAAAAGGCGCAAGGGCGCGCTGATGCAGATCAGTCACCCATACTGGTGCAACACCTGACACTGAGGGGTGGCATCCATCTCGTGAACTTCTTGAGAAACTTCGATCCACGCTAACATCGATCAGCCTCACCAGCAGGGCTGGGTCGTAAGGTGCTTCTGTCAGTTGGTAGGGGCATGGCCCTTGACCGACGACTGGCGTGAGCAATGCCTGTCAGCAATTCGGGAGAGCTTCGAGATGACCGTGCGATCCTCCACGTCGGTGGTGACGTTTACCCATCCGTTCCGCATCTCCGGCTATCCGGACGAGCTGCCCGAAGGCGAGTACGTGGTGGTCGTCGAAGAAGAGCTCCTTCAAGGTCTCAGTTTCGAAGCCTATCGAAGAACCGGCACCTACCTGAGCGTCAAGGGCAGGGGGCAACGCGCGGACAGTTCGGAGACGCGCCCGATCGCCCAGAAAGCACTGGAGGCTGCTCTCGATCACGACCGGACACTTGCGGCCAAGGCCGCCCGGCGAGCCGGCAGCTCTCCAGGCTGAACAACACGAGCCGGGTTGCTGGATCGTCCATCCCGTAGCGCAGAAAAGGAGACGCGCGATGTCATTCAAAGACCTGTCAAAGAAGGCGGCCCAGGCGCCGAAATCGTCCGAGGCCAAAAGCCCGCCACAGAGTCCCGCCGCGAAAGACTCTGTCCCGGCACCAGACCATGCGGCCCATTCGCCAAAAAAGTCTTGAACTCTGAAGCCGAGCCCAAGGCGACGTCTGGCGACATGCTCAGCAGAACGACGGCGACCTTCTCGCGTGCGTTCATACTTCCTGGCTTCTACGAGACGCTGCCAGCAGGAGAGTACGACCTTGAGACTGAGCTGGCGGCTCCTCTCGATCATCTGGACCCCGCGGGCTGGAAGGCGTCAGTCCGTGTTCACCTGCACCCATGCGGTACGCATCCCGGACTGTCGCGCAGCCTGACGGTGTCGCTGGCCGATCTGGAATTCGCCCTGATGAAGGACGGTCTTTCGGACACGGACCTGAGGCATGCCTTTCTTGAGGGCATGCTGGCCGACCCACTCGTGCGCCTGCTGATGCAGGCCGACGAGGTTTCGGAGGCGGAACTTCGGCGCTTTTATGCATGCCCGCCCCCCCGTGAGCCGCGTCTTGCCAAGACGGCTGACCGCTCTTTCGTGCCCAAGGTAGTCAGGGCGGTTGCTGACAGGCTTGCCATCCAGTCGGCCGAGAACGAGGGCATGCCGATACGGTAGCCTCATAGGTCGAGTTGATTGTCCAAACGGTGGCATGATGCATATCCGGCGCTTGCTCAAGCCCGGGTCGATCAACAAGGGGGAGCAGAAGGCATGTGCCAGAGACAGCAGCGAAGCAGCAAGTCAGCGATGAAGCCAAAGTAGGAGAAGGCCCCGCCGGTCGCGCCGTCGAGCGGACCTTCGGCGACGCGGCGGCGCCGAAACTCAAGGAGAAGCACTGAGCCGGTTTCTTGCCGTCGCAGAGCTCATCCCCTTCCAATCACTACCGCGCGCAATGCGCGGATCGTGGCGCATCCGCGCCAACCACATCGCAATCAGCTTCGAGATCGAAGCAGGAGACTAACATGGCCAACATGAACGTGACGCAATCTCGCAAAAACATGGGCATTATCGCCGCCGTTCTCATCGGTGCCGTCGTGATCGCCGCCTATGTCTTTGGCTGGTATGGCGGCGATCCCACGGTGGCGATCCCCGCGAACTGAGACGTTCGCAGCCGTTCGGGTGATCCGGGCGGGCTCACGCCCGGAGGCGTGGCCGACGAGTGGCCGGTCGAGGTGCGCGGGCAAAGGCCCGATCATTTCGGGCGGCTTCGCGGACCGTCTGAATAGGATTTTCGACAAGGCGGGCCGCGATGACGTTTCATGCTTCCCAAGCACCACGCTCGCCCCATGGCATCGGCGAGTACCTGTCGGACCTTCAACTTGCGGAACTCGGGCGCGATCTCGCGGGGCGATCCCGCGTTGAGGTTCCGGTCGGCTTCGGAGCGGTCATGCCGCGACGCGCCCGGCAGCTTCGTGAGCAGACCGCCACGATCTATCGCAGGGTGTTTCGTGCCTCGCAGGGAGAGCAGCTCATCGGCCCGGCTGAAGAGTGGCTGCTCGACAACTTCCACCTTATAGACGAAAATATTCGGCAGGTCGAACAGGCGCTGCCGCCCCGCTACGTCCGGCAGCTTCCGCAGGTTGCGATCTCGGAAGGGCACGCCGCGCCGCGCGTGGTCGCCTTTGCGTGGAAGTTCGCGTCGCATTCCTCGTTCGAATTCGATGCCGCCCGCCTGACCGCGATGATCAATGGCTACCAGACCATCGACGCCCTGTTGATCGGCGAGCTTTGGGCTCTGCCGTCCATGCTGCGCTTCATTCTGATCGAGGAGTTTGCCAGTCTCGCGCAGCGTATCGACCGGGCCCGAACCATGCGCGATCGCGCGAATGGTCTGGCAGACCGGATCGTCGCGCTGAATGGCGCGCCGGAGCGGGGCCTCCTCGAGGATGAGATTGCCGTCTGCGAGGACGACAGCTTCGCAAGTCAGCTGCTCTACCGGCTCCGCGATGCTCCCGAGCGGACCCATGCGGCGATCGATTGGCTTGACGAAGCGCTGATCCGTCGTGGCAGCAATGCGGAGGAGGTACTGATTGCGGAGGAAGCGCATCAGTCTGCGGTGACAGTGCTGATCGCCAGCATCATCCGCAGCCTGCGCACCATCGACGATCTGGACTGGATGAAGTGGTTCTCTTCGGTCAGTCTGGTCGACGCGGCGCTTGCTGAACGATCCAATTTCGCGGCGCTCGATTTCAAGTCCCGCGACCAGTATCGCAATGTGGTCGAGGAACTGGCTCGGCAGTCGGGTCATAGCGAGCTTGAGGTTGTGGAGGCGGCACTGCGGCTGTTCGAGGCCGAAGCGCAGGGCCGAGGCGGCGCGGAGGCCCGTGTGCCGCACCCGGAGCAGCCCGATATCGGGTTCTGGCTAGTCGGCCCGCGCCGTCCCGGGCTCGAGCGGGATCTCGGGGCGCGCCTGCCGCTGAAGAGGCGGGCCGAGCGCGGCTACCGGCGGCTGGGCTGGCTGGCCGTGGCGGGACCGATCCTGCTTCTGACCGTGCTCATCGTAGCGGCCGGGATCGTGACGCTGAGCCTCGCGGGGCTCTCCACGTGGCAGGTGCTCTTGCTGTGCCTCCTCGCCGCCTTGCCCGCCAGCGAGGCAGCGAGTGGGCTGTTCAACTTCGCCGCGTCGCTGCTGAAGGGGCCGGTCCGGCTTGTCGGCTTCGAGTTTCCCTGCGGCGTCCCGGAGGAGGCGGCTACCCTCGTGGTCGTGCCCTGCCTGCTGTCATCACGCGATGCGATCGATGACCTGTGCCGGCATCTCGAAGTGCATTACCTCGCCAACCCGAGAGGGCAGGTGACCTTCGCCCTGATCAGCGACTGGTCCGACAGCCCGACCGAAGCGGCTCCAGACGACGCGGATCTTCTGGATCATGCGCGCGATCGGATCGACAGACTGGCCCGGCTCTACGCGCATGACGGCCGCAGGCGGTTCCACCTGCTCCACCGTGCCCGGCAATACAACGCGTCGGAGGGCGTCTGGATGGGCTGGGAGCGCAAGCGCGGCAAGCTCACCGAGCTGAACCTGCTATTGCGCGGTGATGCCGATACCTCGTTCCTGCCCACTGATGCGGCGCTGCCGAAGAGCATCCAATACGTCATGACGCTCGATTCCGATACGCGTCTCACCCGCGACGCTGTGACCAAGCTCGTCGGTAAGATGGCGCATCCGCTCAATCACCCTGTGCTCGGCCACGATACGGGGCGAGTCACGCGCGGCTGGTCGATCATGCAGCCACGGGTGACGCCGTCGCTCACCACCGGGGCCGAGGCGTCGACTTTCCAGCGGGTGTTCTCGCGCGACCGCGGGCTCGATCCATATGTTTTCACCGTCTCAGATACCTATCAGGACCTGCTGGGCGAAGGCTCCTTCACCGGCAAGGGGCTCTACCACGTCGATACGGTAAGCAGAGTGCTGACCCATGCTTTCGGCGAGAACGCGATCCTGAGCCATGATTTGGTTGAGGGGGCGATCGCCCGCTGCGCGCTGGTAACTGATGTCGAGCTGATCGAGGATTTCCCAACTCGCTACGAGGTCGAAGCGGCGCGTCAGCATCGCTGGGCACGCGGCGACGTGCAGCTGCTGCCTCTGATCCTGGGCCGGTCGGGCATCGGTGCCCTCGGGCGCTGGAAGATGATCGACAACCTGCGGCGGATCCTCGTGCCGATCTTCTGGATCGCGGCCTCGGTGAGCGGGTGGATCCTGCTCGGACGGGACTCGGCGCTGGTGTGGCAATTGTTTCTGATCCTCAGCCTGTTCGTAGCGCCGACCTTGCAGCTGATCCGATCGGGTCTGCCGCCAGCCGTCGACATGGTCACGCGGACGCATCTGCGCTCGCTTGCTGTCGACGTGGCCGCGGCGACCGCGCAGGTCGGCCTGCGGATCCTGTTCATCCCGCACGCGGCGGCCTTGATGTCGGATGCGGCGATCCGCAGCCTGTACCGCGTCTTCATCAGCCGCAGGCACTTGCTGGAATGGCGCAGCGTCGGGGCCTCCGGTCCAGTCACCGCTCCGGGTCTGCTGTCCTATTACTGGATCATGCTCTGGCCGGTGCTGGTTCTTCTTGCCGGCCTGACGCTGCTTTATCTGATATCGGCTCCGGGGTTGCCGATTGCGCTAGGTTTCGGGCTCGCCTGGAGCCTCGCGCCCGCCGTCGCTTGGTATGTGAGCCGCTCGGCCGAGACCGAGGACCGGCTCGATATCGACCCGGCCGATCGCGCGGCGCTGCGCCGGATCGCGCGTCGCACTTGGGAATACTTCGACCGCTTTGTGACCGAAGAGCACAACTGGCTGCCGCCGGACAACTTTCAGGAGGACCCCGAGCCGGTCGTGGCGGGCCGCACCTCGCCCACCAATATCGGTCTCTACCTGCTTGCCACCATCTCTGCGCGCGACTTCGGCTGGATCGCGCTACGCGATTGCATCGAGCGGATCGAGCAGACCCTCGCCACCGTCACATCCATGGAGACCCTGCACGGGCATCTCTACAACTGGTACGACACGCGGAGCCTCGCGCCGCTTTTGCCGCAATACGTCTCAACCGTCGACAGCGGCAATCTTGCGGGGCACCTTGTGACGCTGTCGGCAGCGCTGCGCGACTGGGGGGCGGCACCCTATGTTCACCTGTGGACCGGCGTCGAGGGAATTGGCGACGTCGCCTCGATTCTGCGCGAGGAGCTGGCGGACGTGCCGGACGACCGTCGCACGATCCGGCCCCTGCGCCAGCGGCTGGAGGAGCGGCTGGCGGGGTTCGAGCGGACGCTTGAGACGGTGCGCCGCGCGCCCGAGGCGGCCTCGGTCCGCACCCATACGTTGTTGGCGATCGCCGAAGACATTGACAACCTCGCCCTTGGATTCGGCTCGGAATACGGTGAGCGGGCTGTGGCCGTGCGGCACTGGGCCATACGACTGAAGACCGTCTGCGAGGCCGGTCTGACGGATGCCACGCTGGGCCTGCCCGCGACCGAAGCGCTGCGCGAGCGGCTCGAGCGGACCGCCGAGCAGGCACGCCAGCTGGCCTTCTCAATGGACTTCACCTTCCTCATGCAGCCCGATCAGCGGCTGCTGTCGATCGGCTACAACCCCGGGGAGGGCAAGCTCGACACCTCCTGCTACGATCTTCTCGCCTCCGAGGCGCGGCTGACCAGCCTGTTCGCCGTGGCCAAGGGCGACCTGCCCAACGAGCACTGGTTCCGGCTCGGCCGCCAGCTGGTAAGCGTCGGAGCGCGGGGCGCGCTGATGTCGTGGTCGGGTTCGATGTTCGAATACCTGATGCCCCCGCTTGTCATGCAGGAACAGACAGGCGGGCTTTTGAACCAGTCCAACATGCTCTCGGTCAAGGCGCAGATCGATTACGGCCGCCGCCGTCGGGTGCCTTGGGGCATTTCCGAGGCCGCTTACAACGCGCGCGACCGGGAGATGACCTACCAGTATTCCAACTTCGGCGTGCCGCTGCTGGGGCTGAAGCGCGGCCTCGCCAGCGATCTGGTGATCGCGCCCTATGCCAGCCTTCTGGCAAGCCAGTATCGCCCCCGCGCGGCGGTGAGCAATCTCGAACGACTACGCGACATGGGCGCGCGTGGCGATTACGGCTTCTACGATGCGATCGATTTCACACCGGCGCGGCTGCCCGAGGGCGCACGTCATGCGGTGGTCCGGACCTACATGGCGCACCACCAAGGCATGTCGATCGTCGCGGTGGCGAACGTCGTGTCGCAGGGGCTCATGCGGACGCGGTTTCACAGCGATCCGGTGATCGAGGCGGCCGAATTGTTGTTGCAGGAACGCTCGCCGCATGAGGTCCCGGTGATCGTCGCATTGACCGAAGAGAACGTGCGCCTTACCGGCTCGGCGCAGCTGACCAGCGCGGCACTGCGCGAGATCGACGATCCGGCCCGGGCCGGGCGGGCCGTGAACCTGCTGTCGAACGGGCACTATTCTGTCACGCTGACCGCCACGGGCGCCGGATCGGCGGTCTGGAACGGCTTGGCCGTCACGCGGTTCCGCCCGGATCAGGTCGAACAAGTCTGGGGCAGCTTCCTGTTCCTTCGCGATCTCGAGACCGGCGACTGGTGGTCGGCCACGGCTGCGCCCCGCGCCGCCCCGGGCGAGACGGCGCATGCCGTGTTCTCCGACAGCAAGGCCGAATTCTACAAGACAGTCGGCACGCTGCGCAGCCGCGTCGACGTTATCGTCGCTTCCGAGGTCGATGCGGAGGGCCGCGCCCTGACCTTGTGCAACGACGGCGAGACCGATCGGATCGTTGAGGTCACCTCCTATGCCGAGCCGGTGATTGCCCCGGCGCGGTCCGACGCCGCGCATCCCGTCTTTTCCAAGATGTTCATCCGCACCGAAATCGCCGAAGCCGGCGCCGTGATCCATGCCTGGCGCAACAAGCGCAGCCCTGACGAGCCGGACATGCATGTGGCGCATCTTCTTGCCGGTCTCGGCGGCGGCCGGATCACCAGCGCCGAGACCGACCGCCGCCGCTTTATCGGGCGGGGCCGGACCCTGCGCACCGCCGCAGCCTTCGACCCCGACGCTCCGCTCTTCGGCGGGGCGGAGCCGTCGGATGGCTACACGCTCGACCCGATCCTGTCGCTGCGCCGCAAGGTCCGGGTCCCGGCGGGCAAGGAGATCCGGCTGGTCTTCTGGACCCTTGCAGCCCCCGGCCGAGCCGAGGCAGAGGCCTCCATCGCCCGCTACATGCATCCCGAGGCGTTCGACCGCGAAGCCATGCACGCCTGGACCCGGTCACAGATCCACCTGCACCATGTCGGCGTCGATCCGGCCGAAGCGGCGATCTTTCAGACCCTCGCGGCCTCCTTCGTGCTGCCCGACCGGTCGCTCGGGGCCGCGCCGGATGCGCGGCGCCTCGGCGCGCAGTCGATGCTGTGGCGCCTGTCGATCTCGGGCGACGCGCCGATCCTGACAATCCGCATCGATGCCGAGGCGGATATCGAGGTGCTGCGTGAGGCGCTCAGGGCGCATGAATACCTGCGCAGTCGGGGCCTGCTGATCGACCTCGTGATCCTCAACGAGCACGCAACCTCCTACGCGCAGGATCTCCAGACGGCGATTGAGACGATCTGCGCCAGCTCGCGGCACCGCGCCCTGATGGGCGGCGGTCTCGCGCATGTCTTCGCGCTCCGACGCGATCTGATGGACGAGGCGACCTGCGAGACCCTGCTCGGCGCGAGCCGCGCAGTGTTCCACGCCCGCAACGGGCGGCTTTCTGTCCAACTCGGACGCGCGGCGCGTCTGACCGGGCGTGAGCGACCCGATGCAGAGGCGCGGCCCGACCACGAAACTCGACCGGGATGGCGCGCTCGTCACGAGGTCGCCCGCCCGGATCTTAGCCAGAAACCGCCCGAGCCCCGAGGCGGCGACGGTCTGGAGTTCTGGAACGGAATCGGCGGTTTCGACGCTCGGAGGCGCGAATACGTCGTTCGCCCGGAGGCGGGCGTCCCCACGCCGCATCCTTGGATCAACGTGATCGCCAACACGCGGTTCGGCTTCCAGGTCTCCGCCGATGGCGCCATGTCGAGTTGGAGCGTCAATTCCCGGGACCATCAGCTCACGCCGTGGTCCAACGATCCGGTGATCGACCGGCCCGGCGAGGCGATCTATGTGGTCGATCGCGACACGGGGATGATGTTCAACCCCCTGCCGCGCCTTGATACGGCAGGAGGCGCGCGCTTCGAGGCCCGGCATGGCATGGGCTACAGCCAGTTCCGGCGCGACGGCGGCGATCTCGCGATGACGCTCACACACCGTGTGGCGGCCGAAGATCCGGTGCGGCTGTCCCGGCTGGAACTAAAGAACACGGGAGAGCGGCGGCTGCGGCTGCGCATCACCGGCTATGCCGAATGGGTGCTTGGTCATGACCGCGCCCACACCGCGCCGTTCGTCGCGGTCCGGGCCGATCCGGCCGCGGGCCTGATGACGGCCTGCAACCCTTTCGATATCGAGTTTCCCGGCTGTGTCGCCTTTCTCGCCTGTTCGGAGCCGGTGGCCGCCTTCACTGCGGATCGGGGCCGCTTTCTCGGCGGGGGCGATGTCTGGCGACCCGAGGCGGTGATGCGCGGCCTGACCTTGGGCAACGGGATGGAAACACATGGCGACCCCTGCGCCGCAATTGCCACCGATCTGGTGCTCGAACCCGGCCAAAGCGCGCGGTTGAGCTTCCTGTTGGGCGACGGGGCGGGTGCGGGGGAGGTGCGGGCACTTGCCCGTCGCCACCTCGCGGCGGAGCGGGACTCGTGGTTAGATCCCTGCGACGCGGCGGCGGCGGACTGGGCACCGCTTCTCGATACGCTGCAGATCCAGACGCCGGACCCGGCGATGGACCTCATGGTCAATGCCTGGCTGCCTTATCAGGGCGTCGTCTGTCGCCTGCGCGCGCGCTCGGCGTTCTACCAGGCCAGCGGCGCCTTCGGCTTCCGCGACCAGCTGCAAGATACGCTGGCTTTCCTGTGGCAGGATCCCGGCCTGGCCCGGCGACAAATCCTAAACGCCGCGGGGCGGCAGTTCATCGAAGGAGATTTC
Organism: Limimaricola variabilis; assembly: GCF_014195545.1. Lineage (GTDB taxonomy): Bacteria > Pseudomonadota > Alphaproteobacteria > Rhodobacterales > Rhodobacteraceae > Limimaricola > Limimaricola variabilis. The sequence goes on from NZ_JACIBX010000004.1 coordinate 228,128, forward strand.
CAGCACTGGTGGCTGCCGCAGAACGGGGCAGGGGTGCGGACCACAATATCGGATGACTGCGTCTGGCTCGCCTATGCGGTGTGCCATTACGTCGATGTGACGGGCGACGTCTCCCTGCTCGACGAAGAGCTGCCCTTCCTGTCGGGGCCGCCGATCCCCGAGGGCGCGCATGACGCCTATTTCCAGCCTGAGACAGCGCAGGAAACTGCATCGGTCTACGAACACGCGGCGCTCGGCCTCGATCTGGCGATCAGCCGCGCCGGCGCCCATGGTCTGCCATTGATCTTGGGTGGTGATTGGAACGACGGCATGAACCGTGTCGGCGAGGCGGGCAGGGGTGAAAGCGTCTGGCTCGGCTGGTTCCTCGCGCATGCGCTCGACCGACTGGGAGCGATCGCGTCGCAGCGGGGGGACGGCGCCCGTGCCGACGCTTGGGCCGCCCATCTGAAGTCGCTACGCGAAGCGCTCGACACGGCTGGCTGGGACGGGGAATGGTACCGCCGGGGCTATTACGACGACGGCACCCCACTGGGCTCCAAGACATCCGAGGAATGCCGCATCGATTCCATCGCCCAGTCCTGGAGCGTGATGTCGGGCCTCGCCGATCCGGAGCGAAGCGCGCAGGCGATGGCGAGCGTGCTGGCACATCTTCCGCACCGGGAAGCCATGCTGATCCGCCTGTTCACGCCGCCCTTCGCTCGGACCCCGCAGGAGCCGGGCTACATCAAGGGCTACCCGCCCGGTGTGCGCGAGAACGGCGGCCAGTACACCCATGCCGCGGCTTGGGTGGTCTATGCGCTGGCCGAGATGGGGCAGGGCGAGGCGGCGCATGACTGTTTCTCCATGCTCAACCCGATCCGGCACGCGCTGAACCCGGCCGCTGTCGCGACCTACCGGACCGAGCCCTACGCCGTCGCGGCCGACATCTATTCCGAAGGTGAGCGTCGGGGCCGTGGCGGATGGACTTGGTACACGGGCTCCGCCGGCTGGCTCTATCGTGCTGCGGTCGAGGGCATCTTGGGTATCCGCAAGTCTGGAGACCGGATCACCGTGCGCCCCAACCTGCCGGACGCGTGGCCGGGCTATTCAGCTCGCCTGAAGATCGAAGGGACGGTTCACGAAATCGATGTGACGCGCAGCGACGACGGTAGCCTCGTCATCAAGGTGGATGGGACGGAGGCACATAGGACCGAGTCATTCTGCGTATAGCATTGATGATCACGCTGTGGAGCGACTGCGTCGGTGGGCTCCTCCGTGCAAGGAGTACCCAAAACTGACTAAGGCATTATATGGACTTAAAAATCTCAGGTGTGTCAGCGCTTCGTTTTTGGACAGGCGCCAGAGGACACTGTCTATCGGTCATTTCGAACCGCACGCTGTTTTCCATCGCCCGATTGTTTATCCCAACAGCTTTGAACCAGAGGCAGTCATGAGGCGGGAGGCAGTGGGATGCTGCGCCGGCTCTTCTCTAAAAGCATGCGGGGAATACGCCATTCCATGATATGCGTCAGGGGTGGTGTTGATGCGCTTTATCGGTTCTGCGACCTGATAAGTTGGCGGCGTGTTATATGCTGCGTGTTTTCAAAAAGTTGACTGGTTTGCGAGGATGATCCGCCAAGGCTCGGCGGATCGTTCGCATGTGTGAGGTGCTCCCCGATCCCTGGACAGGATCTGGCGCCTTCTAAGCTACTCTTAGCTCCTGCTGATCGGGTTGGATGGTGGGGTTTCTCTGCCAGTAGACCACTGCCGGCGGCTGGCCGCCATGGGCGGAATGCGGGCGCTTTCGATTATAGAAATCGATCCAGTTCCTGAGCCCGGCCCGTGCCTCCGAGCCGGTCTCCCAGGCGTGCAGGTAGACGCACTCGTATTTCAAGGTGCGCCAAAGCCGCTCGATGAAGATGTTGTCGAGGTAGCGTCCTTTTCCGTCCATCGAGATGCGGACGCCGGCGCGTCTGAGCAGGTCGGTCCAGGCGAAGGACGTGAACTGGCTGCCCTGGACGCCCTTCTGTTTGTCAAGCGGCGATGCCGGTGGCGTTGATCTGCTTCTGACGCTGCATGATCACGCCGTAGACCTCGCGTGCGATGTAGCGCTTCAGGGTGCGAATGGCCTCAAGCTTGGAATGGCCCTCGGCAACGCGGCGAGCGACATAGGCCTCGGTCCGGTCATCCGTTCTCAAGCGTCCGATGGCGATGATGTGCAAGGCACTGTTCGCGGCCCGGTCTCCGCCCCGGTTCAGGCGGTGCCGGACGGTCTTCCCCGACGAGGCAGGGACAGGGCTGACGCCGCAGAGTGCCGCGAAGCTGGCTTCCGATCTCAAACGCTCGGGATTGTCCCCTGCGGTAAGAAGCAGCTGGCCTGCGCTGTTCTGACCGATCGAATTTCGAGCCAAGAGCTCGGGCGCCAACTCGTTGACGATGGCGCCGATCATCACGTCCAGATCGGCGATCTCGTCGTGCAGTTCCAGATACCGCCGGGCCAGGGACTTCAAACTGATCCGGTAGGCAGCTTCGAGGTCACGGTAAGTGGTGAGGTCGGGCCGCAGCGCCGCGAGCGTCCGGATCAGCTGCATCCGCGTCATCTGACGAAGCTGATCGCGCAATCCGTCCGGTGCCGCGATGATCGTGTTCTGGATCATCTGCAAGGCGATGCGGCGCGCATTGACTGCCGTTTTCCTGCAAACCCTTAGAACCCTGAGAGCTTCCACCATCCCGTCACGGCTGCGAGGCGTCACAGTGCGGTGGCCTGCGAATGCGGCATGCGCAGCGTTCTGCGCGTCCAAATCATCGTTCTTGCCACGCTTGCGGCGATCATGGCGGTCCGGCGCCGTGACCTCCATCACCTCGATGCCGGCCGCTTGCATGAAGCGCAGCAGCCCCGCCCCGTAGCTGCCCGTCGACTCGATGCCAACGCGCACCGGCCTGCCGAACGAGCGCATCCAGGCAAGCATCTGGCGATAGCCTTGGCGTGTGGTGGGAAAGCTGCGCGTGCCAAGAACCCGATCACGCTCATCGACGACAGCGGCAACGTGGAGGTCCTTGTGGGTGTCGACACCGCCAGTGACGTCGGCGGTCAGGCTCGTGTGGTTGTCCATGGCTCAGATCCCGGATTGCGTTGAGCTGCTGGCGCCGCCGCAGACCGATGCATGGACAGGACAGTCACGAGACCAGTGAGGTCAGGCCCTTCTCGGGTCACAGGCAATGGCCGAGGCAGAGCCTCACCGCAGGGCGCTCCCGGGCGGCCGACAGGTCCAGGGAAAGACACGCCGGTCGATCTGAGTGCGGGTCAGGCCGCACCGAGGCACCTTGCGGCGCCAGTCTACCGGGGGCGATCAGTATTTGAGTCAGACCACCCGAGAACTGACAACCATCTTCTGACTATCAGTATTCATGATCTCGGGCAAGCCGAACCGCTGAATCGCTTCGGTCAGCGCCTCGACACAGAACTCGGCCTCCATCGTGTTCGACAGGCGCCAGGCCAGCACTTTTCGGGTGTGCCAATCCATGATCGCCACGAGATAAAGGAAGCCGCGCCGCATGGGGAGATAGGTGATGTCGGCGCACCAGACTTGGTTGGGCCGCTCCACGCGCAACCCCCTCAGCAGGTATGGGTATCGCTTGTGCCCCTTGGCAGGCTTGCTGGTGTTGGGTTTCTGGTAGATCGGCATGAGGCCCATGCGCCGCATCAGCCGCCGCACCCGCTTGTCGTTCACCGCGTGGCCCTCGTTGCGCAGATGCCGGGCCATCTGCCGCACGCCGTAGAACGGCGTTTCGAGAAGCTGCTCGTCGATCAGCCGCATGAGGTCGAGGTTCAGCTCGGTCTCCCCGGCTGGCCGGTAGTAGAACGACGACCGCGAGAGCGACAGCAGCCGGCACTGCCGCCCCACGGACAGGGTCGGATGGTCTCGCTCGATCATGCCGCGCCTCACGTCCCGCCCCAAGGCTTGAGCTTTCTGGACAAAAAATCGTTGGCGACCGCCAGCTCGCCAATCTTGGCATGCAGCTCCTTCACCTGCGTCTCGTCGACTTCGGGCGTCTTCTTCCCGCCCCGCTCGAAGACCCCTGAAGCGCCCTCGAGCAGAGCCCGCTTCCACTGATGGATCAGCGTGGGATGCACCCCGAACCGGCTCGCCAGCTCGGCGGCCGTCTGTTCGCCTTTCAAAGCTTCCAGCGCGACCTTGGCCTTGAAAGCAGGCGCGTGCTGCTTGCGTTTCGACATCTCTGATCTCCTCGTCGGTGAAGATCAGCAGACAGCAAATCGTAGCTTACGTCAGTGCCCTGAAACCGGGGAGCACCTCAGCTCACTCGATTTGACCGGCACCGTGCGCATCGACGGCCTCATGGCTGCTTCGACGATGGCCTCGGCATCATTCGCGTCGTTTTTCTGGCGCTTCACGAACGGCTTCACGTAGATCGGCGGGATCAGCCGAACCTCGTGGCCCATGGCGTTCAATGCTCGAGCCCAATGATGCGAGGTCGCGCAGGCCTCCATCGCCACGACGCAAGGCTCGATCTGCGACATGATCGATAGGAAGCGCAAGCGCGCGACCCGCTTTTTCATGACAGCTCGGCCCTCACGGTCCGCAGCGTGCAGTTGGAAGACGTTCTTGGCCAGATCGACCCCGACTATGGTAATCTTCTCCATGGATGCCTCCTCCCTTGTGGCGATTTCAACATCACCACCTTGGCACATCGATGCCGTCGGGCGGGGGTGTCCACCCCATCAGAACTGGATCGCACCTTTGGAGAAGACCGGGGGCCGTCCCGGCCGTCCCTCGTGCGGCGCGAGCCACGTCATCTCCCGGTCCAGCCAGATCAGCAGAGAGCCACGCTTGCGCAGCGCCGCGTTGTAAGCAGACCAGTTTGTCGTGTGATAGCGGGCAGACATGGGCTTCGTCATGCCACCCACCTAAGCGGCTGATCCGCTGTGTGAACCGTCGGGCCGGGAGTTCTGCAACAACGCCGCTCTGCACCTACATTCCCTTGGCCCGCAGCGCGATGACTCCAGTCTGAGTGCTCGGTCTTCCTCATCCATTGAACAATCTCAGGTCTGCGTATCGGCTCGACTGCAACACCTCCCGCATGTTCGGCAGATCGTTTTCCTCAAGCTTGCGGGTACGTTCGGCTGGTGCGAAGCTGGCCCAGCGGCGTTCGAGGCGATCGCGCAGTACCGGTTCGGGCACGTCGATCATCACCGTCAGGTCGAACAGCGGCGCAAGCCGATCCCAGCCGGGGCGGTCCAGCAGAAGGTAATTGCCCTCGGCCAGAATCAGGCGCGTCTTGGCTTCGATCACGCGAGCACCCGCGCGGGCAATTTCGAGACTGCGGTCGAAGACCGGAACCACCACGTCGCGCCCGTCATCGGCAGCAAGGCGCGTCAGCATCGCGTGAAAGCCATCGACATCGAAGGTATGCGGCGCGCCCTTGCGCGGCCGATCGCCGCGTGCGTTGAGCAACATGTCATCGAAGTGATAGCCGTCCATCGGCAGGATCGCCGTTGCGCCGGGCGCGGTCACGGCTAGGCGGGTCATCAGCTCGTCGGCGACGTGGCTCTTGCCAGCGCCTGGGGGACCGGTCAGTGCCGCGAAGCAGCGCCGCGGTCCCCGTGCCATCGTCGAAAGCCGCTCGGACAGCGCTTCGATCGTGGTGGTTTTGGTCATGCCAACTCACTCCTCAGTCGTATTTGGTGTGGCAGGGTCTTCGATGGCCAGCTGTGGCGGCACTATGACGATCTCGCCCGCCTGGTCGATCCCCGCATCGAACCATTCGAAGCAGCGATCGATCAGTCTCTCAACGTATCACAGGCCTGAACTACCTATTCACCGATCCCCAGGCCGACACGGCCCAGCGAAACTTGCAGCGGCTCGGTCTCGCAGAAGGCGGGGCCGTCGGAGGGCTGAAGTTGATGCTTGGCAACAGTGCCTGGACCTGACCGTCTATAGGCCAAGATCCAGAAGCGCCCGCCGCATGACCTCGGCATCGGCATCGATGCCGGTCCAGTGTTTCAGGCCGATCACCCCCTGACCGACGAGCATGCCCAGACCGTCCGCTGTCTTGCAGCCGCGCGCCTGCGCCGCCCTCAAGAGTTTCGTCAGCGGCGGATTGTGTATGCCGTCGGCCACGACCATGTCCGGCGTCAGGCTGTCGTGATCGATGTCCGGCGTGGCATCGACATCGGGGTAGAGACCGACCGACGTGGCGTTGACGACAAGCCTGGTGCCCTGCGGGACACGGAAGCTGCCCTCCCAGGGCCGGTACTCCGCCGAGGCGGGGGTCCGGTCGTCGATCAGTCGAACCACGGCCTCGCCGCGGGCGGGGCTGCGGTTGACTACGGTGATCTGGGAGACGCCCGCCAGTGCCATCTCGACCGCGACGGCCCGGGCCGCGCCGCCGGCGCCGAACAGCACCGCGCGCTGGCCCGACGGCTCGGTCACCTCGGACAACGCCCGGAGAAATCCCTTGCCGTCGGTATTCTCGCCGATCAGCCGCCCGTCCTCGTGCCGCACGACTGTGTTCACCGCCCCGATGATCTCCGCCGAGCGGCCCAGACCCTCCAGGTACTCGATGACCGCCACCTTATGCGGGATCGAGCAGTTGAAGCCGCGCCAGCCCATTGCCCGCGCCCCTCGGACCGCGTCGCCGAGGTCCTGAGGTGCGACTTCGCAGTTGATGTAGCGCCAGTTCAGCCCGTGATAGCGGAATGCGGCCTCGATCATCGCAACGGTAGGGTTCTCGGCCGCGGGCATGGCGAAGGACCCGACCAATGGTTGCAGGAAATCATGCGGCATGGGGATGTCTCCGTGTCAGGCGGCCGTGGTGGCGGCAAAGGTCGAGGAAAGATGCGCACCGACCCGCAGCGCCTGGGCGGCCACGGTCAGCGCGGGATTGACGGCGGCCGAGGACGGGAAGCAGCCGGCATCGACGACGTAGAGGTTCGGATGATCATGCGCACGGCAGAACGGGTCGAGCGCCGAGCTGGCGGGGTCGGTGCCCATCCGGACGGTGCCGCATTGATGTGACGGCGCCTCGATGCCGAAGCTGTGGCGCAGCACGAGGGGAAAGCCGATCCGGCGTAGCAGCCCGCGGGCGTAACGCACGAACCGGTCATGCGCCTTGCGGTCGGCCGGGTGCCAGATCACCTCCGGCGTGCCGTCGGGCAGCAGCCGCACTCGGCTCGACGCCCGCGGCAGGTCTTCGGACATCACCAGCCAGTCGACGCTGTGGCGGCCCAGCCAGTCGGCCGCGGCGCGCGGCGTGCGCGGATAGGCAGCGCGGATCATCGGCCCCTTGATGTTGCCCAGCATCTGAATGTTGCCGCGCGCCAGCGGATCGCCCTCAATGCCGTGGTAGAAGTCGTTCACCGACAGGGTCTTGGGAAACTTCGTGTCATTGACCGTCCACGGCAGCACGCCCATCAGCCCGGTCAGATGGTGGTTCATCAGGTAGCGCCCGACCACGCCCGAGCGGTTGGCCAGCCCGTCGGGACAGCGCGCGCTGGCCGAGCGCAAGAGGATCAGCGCCGAATTGATCGCACCGGCGCTGAGCACGAAGAGCGGGGCCTCGATCCGGCTGGGTACACCGTGGTCCGTGATCTCGGCGGCGACGATCCTGCGCCCCTCGGCGTCGTGGATCAGCCGGGTCACCCTGACCTCGGTGCGGATCTCGACATTGGCGCGGCCGCGCAGCCGACCCAAGAGCCGGGTTTCGGCATCCCCCTTGGCGCCGAAGCGGCAGCCGAACGCATCGCAGGTGCCGCAGCGCCGGCAGGCGCCGCCGGGGCCGTAATCGACCGCGGACGGCATGGGGAACGGCGTCAATCCGGCACGCTCCAGCCTTTCGGTCATGCGCCGGATCAGCGGTTCGTGCGGCACCGGCGCGTGCTCGTAGCCGCTGCTGCGGGGCGGCTCGGTCGGATCGACCCCGGCCAGACCGCGGATGCCGAACAGCCGCTCGGCCTCGGCGTAATGCGGCTCGAGGTCGGAATAGCTGACCGGCCAGGCCGGGGAGGTCGCGTCCTCATGCGCCACCTCGTCGAAATCGCTTTCGCGAAAGCGGAACATGGCGGTGCCGTAGAACTTGGTGTGCCCGCCCAGGAAGTAATATTGCCCGGGGCGATAGCGGCGGCCGGAACCGTCCTGCCATTCCTCGGTGGTGCGATAGCGGTTTTGTACGAAAACGGCTTCGGCGTCGTTCAGGGCGGGTTCGTTCGGTAACGGCCCACCGCGTTCGAGGATCAGCACCCGCAGCCCCGCCTCGGCCAGCTTCAGCGCCACGGATCCGCCGCCGACGCCGCTGCCGATCACCACGACATCGGGATTTTCCATCCGGCCCGGCATGTCCGACACCCCTCGCTCCCATTGCAATGGCCAGATTACCGAGCCGCCCGGGACCGCACCATTCCCGACTCCGGCAGCTTCTTGTAGGATCACCGCATAATCGAGGAGGGCACCATGCGGCCGTGGTTCGAAAAGGTGACGATTCCGGAGGGCCAGTCCTGCCTGGTCTACGACCGGCGGCTGCCGGAGTTCGCCTTCAACTGGCATCACCACCCGGAATACGAGCTGACGCTGACCCTCGGCGGGCACGGCACGCGCTTCGTGGGCGGCGACGTGGCGCCCTATGCCGATGGCGACCTGGCGCTGATCGGTCCCGATCTGCCGCATGCCTGGCAGTCGCATCACCTGGCCAAGGGCGCCACGGAACACTGCGCCATCATCTGCTGGTTCACCGCCGACTGGGCGCGCGACCTCCTCGCGCTGATGCCCGAGCTCGGCGCCATCGGCGCGCTACTGGGCGAGGCCTCGCAGGGCGTACATTTCGGCCCGGCGACGGCAGCGGCGCTGCGGAGCCGGATGCTCCGGCTCTGCGACCGGCCGCAGGCCGAGCGCGCGCTTGAACTGACCGGCCTGCTGCTGAATCTCGCCGCCGCCCCCGACCGCCGCACGCTTTCGCCGGGTGCCATGGACGCGGCCGAGATGTCCCGAGACCGCCGCCGGATGGAGCGGGTGCTGGCCGATCTCCATGTGCGCTTCGACCAGCCGATCCGTCTCGCGCCGCTCTGCGAGACCGCACATCTGTCCGAAAGCCAGCTTCAGCGCATCTTCAAGCGCAGCACCGGGCTGTCGATTAGCGAATACGTCACCCGCCTGCGGGTCGGTCGGGCCTCGGCGCTGCTCAACCGCACCGACCTGCCGATGGCCTCCATCGCCGAAAGATGCGGCTTTCACGACGCTGCCCACTTCGCGCGGACATTCCGCACCACCACCGGGCGCACGCCGACCAGCTATCGCCGGGAGTTCCATGCCCCGGGGCCAGCAATTCCAACTGGAGCGTTTCCGATGCAGCGCGGAACGGCCGGGTAAGGGGCTGCCTCGGAACTAAAAGGCCCCTTGGTTCGTGGGCGTGTTCTTCGCCAATCTGGAGACAAAGAGGCAATTGCTGAGCAGCAACAGATTCAACGACGAGTTCAAGCAGGACGCAAGCGTGCTCGGGGTGTCACGGCCCGATCAGCTTTCCCGTCACGCTGGATCGAATAGCGCGGTCAGTGCATCTGGGCGGTCCGCAACGCCATTCGTCATGCGGCCTCGAACTCGTCTTCGGGTTCCTTCGCCCCCGTCATATAGGCAACCGCGTCCGACATCGAATGATTCTTGGGGTCGATGACGCAAAGCCGCTGTCCCAGGCGGTGCACGTGTATCCGGTCCGCTAGTTCGAACACGTGCGGCATGTTGTGCGAGATCAGGATGATCGGGATACCGCGCGACTTCACGTCGAGGATCAACTCCAGCACCCGCCGGCTCTCCTTGACGCCAAGCGCGGCGGTGGGTTCGTCGAGGATGATCACCTTGGAGCCGAAGGCCGCGGCGCGGGCGACCGCCACGCCTTGGCGCTGCCCGCCCGAGAGCGTCTCGACCGCCTGGTTGATGTTCTGGATCGTCATCAGCCCGAGGTCGTTCAGCTTCTGGCGGGCGAACTGCTCCATCGCCAGGCGGTCGAGCTGACGGAGCCACTTGCCCCGGAAGCCCGGTTTGCGCAGTTCGCGCCCCATGAACATGTTGTCGGCGATCGACAGGGCGGGCGACATCGCCAGCTGCTGGTAGACCGTCTCGATGCCGGCATGGCGCGCGTCGTTGGGCGAGTGGAAATGCACCTGCCGGCCTTCCAGCGTGACCTCGCCCTCGTCGGGCGTGACCGCGCCCGAGAGCGCCTTGATCAGCGTCGATTTGCCCGCGCCGTTATCGCCGATCACCGCGAGGATTTCGCCCGGGTAGAGGTCGAAGTCGCAATGGTCGAGGGCGACCACCTTGCCGTAACGCTTGACGAGGTTTCGGCCCTTGAGGATGGGTTCGCGTTTCTGTTCGATGCTCATGCCGACACCTTCCTGATCCATTGGTCCACGGCCACGGCGGCAATGATCAGCACGCCGATGAAGAAATAGGTCCACTGCGCGTCGGCCCCGAGCAGTCGCAGCCCGAGCGAGAACACCCCCACGATCAGCGCGCCGAACAGCGAGCCCATGATCGAGCCGCGTCCGCCGAAGAGCGAGATGCCCCCGATCACCACGGCGGTGATGCTCTCGATGTTGGCATCGTAGCCGGACGTGGGCGAGACCGAGCCGATGCGCCCGATCAGCGCCCAGCCGGCGAAGGCGCAGATCAGCCCCGACAGCATGTAGACGGAGACGAGGGTGCGCTTGACGTTGACACCCGAAAGCTGCGCCGCCTCGGCGTCGTCGCCCACCGCATAGACGTGCCGTCCCCAGGCGGTCTGCCGCAGCACCCAGCCCAGCAACACGATCAGCGCGATCATGAACACCACGCCGACGGTAAAGACCGCGCCGCCGATCTCGAACTTGGCGCCGAAAAACTGCAAGATCGGTGCCTCGGCCTCGATCTCCTGCGCGCGGATCGTCTCGTTGGCCGAATAGAGGTAGTTGGTGGCGAGAAAGATCTGCCAGCTGCCCAGCGTCACGATGAAGGGCGGCAGCCGCATCACCGAAACGAGCCAGCCGTTGAGGAAACCGCAGGCCGTGCCGACGGCAAGGCCGCAGGCGACGGCAACGGGGGCGGGGATGCCGTAGCGAAAGGTGAACTGGCCCATCACCACCGAGCTCAGCACCATGATCGCGCCGACCGACAGGTCGATGCCCGCGGTCAAGATGACGAGGCTCTGCGCGGCGGCGACGATGCCGACGATCTGCACCTGCTGCAGGATCAGCGTCAGCGCGAAGGGCGAGAAGAAACGCGAGCCCAGCAGCAGCCCGAAGACGATGATCGAGACCAGCAGCACGATCAGCGGCACCAAGGCGGGCGTGACGTGCAGCGCGTGCTGAATGCGGTGCAGCGGACTTCTGCGGTGATCCTGAAACTCTGCTACCGTCTCGGCGCGTTTCTCGCGCACCGAGGCTTCGTAGTGATCGCTATCTGTCATGGCGCGCCCCTCCCGTGGCGTGTGGCAGGGCGCGCCCCTTCGCGCGGCCCCTCGTCATCGGGGCGGGCGCGGGGCCCGCCCCGTCAGGGACATCCTGCGCCGCCCGAAGACGCGCAGGATGGAATGATCCCGGCGGGGCTTAGCCCCAGCAAAGCTCCTGGCCTTCCTCGACCGAGATCGACTCGACGCCATCGACGGGCTCGTCGGTCACCAGCTTCACGCCGGTGTCGTAGAAGTCCTTGCCTTCGGTGTTCTCGGGCAGGGTGCCGTCCTCGGCGTATTGCGCGATCGCCTCGACGCCGAGCCAGGCCATCTCCAGCGGGTATTGCTGCGAGGTGGCGCCGATGACGCCGTCGGCCACGTTCTGGACACCGGGGCAGCCGCCATCGACCGAAACGATCAGCACGTCATTCTCGCGGCCGATCGCCTTGAGCGCCTCGTAGGCCCCCGCGGCGGCGGGCTCGTTGATGGTGTAGACGACGTTGATCTCGGGGTCCTTGGCGAGCAGGTTCTCCATCGCCGTGCGGCCGCCTTCCTCGTTGCCGGCGGTCACGTCGTTGCCGACGATGCGCGGGTCGTCCTCGTCGCCCCACTTGTTCGGGTCCTTGGTGTCGATGCCGAAGCCGGTCAGGAAGCCCTGGTCGCGCAGCACGTCGACCGAGGGCTGGCTGACGCCGAGGTCGAGCATCGCGATCTTGGCGTTGGCGGCCTCTTCGCCGAGCTTGGCGGCGGCCCATTTGCCGATCAGTTCGCCCGC
>NZ_JACIBX010000005.1 GCF_014195545.1 Limimaricola variabilis
AGGGCTTGTTTTGCTGGGGCGAATGCCGAAAGAAGTGCCTGCAACAGGACCTGAACCAGGGCGGCAAACCGCTTGGAACAGGCCGCGGGCACCAACGGAATTTGACGAAGGACGGATCATGACCGGGGTCACCTTGATTTCGACGGGCGGCACCATCGCCTCGCGCCATTCCGAGGCCGAGGGCGCGGTGGTGGCGGGGCTGGGCGGCAGCGCGCTGCTCGCGGCGCTGCACGACCCGCTCGAGGGGATCGAGGTGCGGGTCGAGGAATTCCGCGAACTCAACAGCTTCGCCCTGACGCTCGCGGATGCGCATGGCCTCGTCGCGGCGATCCGCGCGGCGCTGGCGCAGCCCGATTGCGCCGGCGTGGTCGTGACCCACGGTACCGACACGATGGAGGAAAGCGCCTATCTCGCCGACATCCTCGTGGACGGCGACAAGCCGGTGATCTTCACCGGGGCGCAGCGCCACGCGGGCGATCCCGACAGCGACGGGCCGCGCAACATCGCCGACGCGATCCGCGTCGCGGCCTCTCCGGCGGCGCGCGGTATCGGCGCGGCGATCGTCTTCGAGGGCGAGATCCACGCCGCGCGCGACGTCACCAAGGCGCATGCCTCGCGCACCGACGCCTTCCGCTCTCCCGGACTGGGCAAGATCGGCGAGGTCGATCTGGACGAGGTGCATCTCTATCGCCATCCCGGTCCGCGCCGGCTGGTCGAAGATGCGGGCCTCGTCGAGGAGGTCGAGCTGATGCGCATGGCGCTGGGCATGACCCCGGCCTTTCTCGACTACTGCGCCGCCAATGGCGCGCGTGGGGTCGTGATCGAGGGCTTCGGTCGCGGCAACGCGCCGCGCGGCTTCGCGCAGGCGGTGGCGCGGCTCACCGAGGCGGGGGTGCCGGTGCTGGTCGCGTCGCGCTGCGGCGAAGGCCGGACGCGCACGGTCTATGGCGGCGACAGCGGGGCCGCGACGCTGGTCGGGGCGGGCGCGATGCTCACCGGGACGCTGTCGGGCCTCAAGGCGCGGCTGCTGCTCTCGGCGCTGCTGGCGGCCGGTGTGGGGCGGGACGGGATCGCGGCGGCGCTGGCGCGGGCCTGAACCGGTCAGATCAGGCTGCGGTCGCGCGCCATCATCGCCGCCTGGGTGCGGTTCCGCGCGCCCAGCTTGCGGCACAGCGTCTTGACGTGCAGCTTGACCGTCACCTCCTGGATCTCGTGGTCGCGGGCGATCTCCTTGTTCGATTTCCCCTCTGTCAGCCCCTGCAGCACCTGCCGCTCGCGCGGGGTGAGCAGGTGCCGCTCCGTGGGAACGTCATTGGCGCTCAGGAAGTCGTGCGGCGCGTAGGTCTCGCCCATCGCCATGAACTTCACGGCGTTGACCAGCGACCGCGCGGTCATGGTCTTGGGCACAAACCCGGCCGCCCCGGCGGCGAGCGCGGCTTCGGCCACGGCGCGGTCGGCGATGCCCGACATCAGCGCCACCGGGTTGCCGCCGGCGAGGTCGAGCGCGGCCTGTAGCCCGTTCAGCCCCTCCATGCCGGGCATCATGTAGTCGAGCAGCACCAGCTCGAAGGGCCCGGCCCGCTGCATCTCGGTCATGGCGGCGGTGTGGCTGTCGCACTGGATCACCCGCATGCCGCCGTCGAGCTCCAGAAGAGCCGCCATCATTTCCCGCACCAGACCATGATCGTCGGCGATCAGAATTCGCATTTCACCCTCCGGTGGTGGCAAGGACTGGTCAGATCCCTTATGCGGCAAGAACCTTGACGAATTCGGGCAACGGTGTGTCCGGCTGCCCGATCATGCGCGTGACGGTGCGTCGCTTTCGTCGCGCCGCCTCCCGGCTCCGCTGCCGGGCGACCCTATGCGGACAGGTCGGCGACCCTACCCATCTGAGTAAGAAGCTCTCCCAATGCGAAGTGGCCTTGGGAATAGAGTTGGGGCATTTTCCTGGAGATGCAACCGGAAGGCGATAACGCATGTTCAGGACTGCACTCAATCCCTTGCTCTTTCTGCTTCTGGCTGCGCTGCCTCTCCCGCTTTCCGCCGAGACGGGCCTGCCGCTTCGGGTGACCGGGCCGGATCGGACGGTGACACTGTTCGACCTCGAGGCGCTAGACGCGCTGCCGCAGGAGAGCTTCGTCACCGGCACGATCTGGACCGACGGCCAGGCACAATTCTCCGGCGTGCCGCTGGCGGCGCTGCTCGACCGGACCGGTATCGCGGGCATGGCTGACCAAGTGGAATTGGTGGCGCTGAACGACTACCGGATCGAGATTCCGGTCGCGGAGATCGATCCGAACGCGCCGATCATCGCGACCCGGGTCGATGGCCGGGCCATGCCGGTGCGCGAAAAGGGGCCGTTCTGGCTGGTCTATCCCTATGACCGGGATTCGCGCTACCGCACCGAGACGACCTTCGCGCGCAGCATCTGGCAACTCACGCAGGTCAACGCCGCACGCTGAGAGGGTGAAGATGGTGGCGACCATCGCGGCCCGGTGGCACGAGAATCGTCGTGCGCCGGCCGGACTTGGTATAGAATATTACCTCTAGCCAAAGGACTCACCGAATTCATCGTGGTCAGGCCCGCCGTATCGGCGCGGCCCATGCGAGTGATCGTCATGAAACGTGCAATGCTCGGAGTCGCCCTCGCCGGGGCGCTCGTGCTCTCCGGTCTCGCGACGGCGCAGGCCAAACGCCGTCCGGCCCTTGCCCCGCAACCCCCTTCGGCCCAGCTCGACGAAGATGCAGCCGCCGCCGCCTTGGCGCGGCTGACCCCGCATGAATGGCGGCAGGTGCGCCGCTGGATCGCCGCTTGCCTCGACGAACGTCCCCGCGACGCGCCGCCGCTTCCTCCGATGGAAATCACCCTGCGGATCGGTTCCGACCGGCTGCTCGGGCTGCTGCCCGCCTCGGTCGGCGACAGCCGTCCGCCGGGCGCGGCCAAGATGGCGCCCGCTAGGCTCGAAGCGGCCCTCGCCGAGTGCGGCGCGCCAGCGCTCTACGCGCCGCCCGGTCCCGATCCGCTCGACCTGCTGATGCGGATCAACCCGGTCACCGGAGAGAGCCAGCCTGTCCGCCGACTCCCCTGAAACCCGTGGGGCGGCGTGCCACGCGCGGCACGGATCGCGTGTTCCGCACGAACTTCCCGCATCGTAACCTGTTGACCCGCCACGGCGGTTGACTTTCACGGGCAAGAGATCAGCCTTAGGCGCACAGATCGCCTAGGCGATCCATGATAATGTAAAACCCGAAGGGAGAGACCGCATGAACATCCGTATCGCAGGCGCCGCGGCGGCGCTGGCGCTGGTCGCCGGCGGCGCATCGGCCCAGGACGACCAGACCTTCATCTCGATTGGCACCGGTGGCGTGACCGGCGTCTACTACCCGACCGGCGGTGCGATCTGCCGTCTGGTGAACCGTGGCCGCGCCGATCACGGCATCCGCTGCGGCGTCGAGTCGACCGGCGGTTCCGTCTACAACATCAACGCGCTGCGCTCGGGCGAGCTGGAATTCGGCGTCGCCCAGTCCGACTGGCAGTTCCACGCCATCGAGGGCACCTCGCAGTTCGAGGAGCAGGGGGCCTTCGAGGACCTGCGCGCGGTGTTCTCGGTCCACCCCGAGCCCTTCACCGTCGTGGCCCGCGCCGATGCCGGCATCGAGACCTTCGAGGATCTCAAGGGCAAGCGCGTCAACGTCGGCAACCCGGGCTCCGGCCAGCGCGGCACCATGGAAGTGCTGATGGAGGCCATGGGCTGGACCATGGACGACTTCCAGCTGACCTCCGAGCTGCAGGCAGCCGAGCAGAGCCAGGCACTGTGCGACAACAACATCGACGCGATGGTCTACACCGTTGGCCACCCGTCGGGCTCGATCCAGGAAGCCACCACCGCCTGCGACGCGGTGCTGGTGGACGTCTCCGGCGAGGCCGTCGACAAGCTCGTCGAGGAGAACCCCTACTACCGCACCGCCACCATCCCGGGCGGCATGTATCGCGGCAATGACGAGGACACCGCGACCTTCGGCGTCGGCGCGACCTTCGTGACCTCGGCCACCGTGCCTGAGGAGGTCGTCTACGAGGTGACCAAGGCGGTGTTCGAGAACTTCGACCAGTTCAAGGGCCTGCACCCGGCCTTCGCCGATCTCACCAAGGAAGAGATGGTCGCCGATGGTCTCTCCGCCCCGTTGCATGCGGGCGCCGAGAAGTACTATCGCGAGGCCGGGCTGATCGAGTGATCGCCAGACAACGCTGAATGATTGGCCGGGGCGCGTGTGAAACGCGCCCCGGCCCGACCCGTCTCGGCGACGGGGTTTCGGGACAACATGAGAGGGAGCGCGTCCGATGGCAGAGCAGCGCGAGGACCGGGACGACCGGCAATTTTCGGACGACGACCTTCAGGATCTCGTCACCAGCAGCGATTCCGGCGCTCGCGCGCCCGTGAACCGCGCCACCGCGATGTTGATCGCCGGCACCGCCATGGCCTGGTCGCTGTTTCAGCTCTGGATCGCCCAGCCGCAGCTGTGGTTCGGGGCCTACCTGCCGGTCCTCAACTCCTCGCAGACGCGGCCCATCCACCTCACCTTCGCGATCTTCCTCGCCTTCCTCGCCTATCCGGCCTTCAAGTCGAGCCCCCGGCACAAGGTGCCGCTGGTCGACTGGGCGCTGGCCCTGATCGGCGCCTTCTGCGCCTTCTACGTCTTCTGGTTCTCCGACACGCTGGCGATGACCGCGCGCTCGGGTCTGCCCACGCAGGCGCAGGTGATCATCGGCTCGGTCGGCATCCTGGTGCTGCTCGAAGCTTCGCGCCGGGCGCTCGGCCCGGCCCTCACCGTGGTCGGCGGCCTGTTCCTCGCCTATGCCTATTTCGGCACCGGCTGGCTCATTCCAGACCTTGTCGAGCATGAGGGGCTGTCCTTCACCTCGCTGATCAACGCGCAGTGGCTCGACACCGCGGGCGTCTTCGGCATTCCGCTGGGCGTCTCGACGGCCTTCGTCTTCCTCTTCGTGCTGTTCGGCTCGCTCTTGGACAAGGCGGGCGCGGGCAACTACTTCATCCAGCTCGCATTCGCGGGTCTGGGCCATCTGCGCGGCGGTCCGGCCAAGGCCGCCGTCGTCGGCTCGGCGATGACCGGCCTGATCTCGGGCTCGTCCATCGCCAACGTGGTTACCACCGGCACCTTCACCATTCCGCTGATGAAACGGGTGGGCTTTTCAAAGGAGCAGGCGGGCGCCGTTGAGGTGGCTTCTTCGGTCAACGGCCAGATCATGCCCCCGGTGATGGGCGCAGCCGCCTTCCTGATGGTCGAGTTCATCGGCATCTCCTATCTCGAGGTGATCAAGCACGCCTTCATCCCGGCGGTGATCTCCTACATCGCGCTGGTCTACATCGTGCATCTCGAGGCGCTGAAGCGCGGCATGCCGGCGCTGGGCGAAAGCAAGAGCTTCTCCGGCATGATCATCAAGTTCGCGCTGGGCTTCGTGGTGGCAGGCGTTGGCTTCACCGCGCTGATCTACGGCGTCGATGCGCTTGAAGGCGCGCTGCCCTCGCTGGCCGCGCCGGTGATGATGATCGTTCTCGGCCTCGTCTATCTCGGCCTCGTCGCGGTGGCGGCCAAGCGGCCGGACCTCGCCATGGACGACCCCTCCGACGAAGAGATCCGCCTGCCGACGGTGGGCGAGGTCTATGCCACCGGCCTGCACTACGTTCTGCCGATCCTAGTGCTGGTGTGGTTCCTGATGGTCGAGCGGCAGAGCCCGGCCAAGTCGGCTTTCTATGCCACCTGCCTGATGCTGCTGATCATCGTCACCCAGCGTCCGCTCAAGGCGCTGTTCCGGGGGCAGGGGGGGCACCTCGCCTCCGAATTCGCGGCCGGTTTCCGCGACCTGCGCGACGGCCTCGTGGCAGGGGCGCGCAACATGATCGGCATCGGCGTCGCGACCGCGGCCGCCGGCATCATCGTCGCCACCGTCACCAAGACCCCGATTGGGACCGAGCTCGCCGGTCTCGTCGAGCAGCTCTCGGGCGGCATCCTGATCCTGATGCTGATCTTCGTGGGGCTGTTCTCGCTGATCCTCGGCATGGGGCTACCGACCACGGCGAACTACATCGTGGTGTCGTCTCTGATGGCCTCGGTCGTGGTCAATCTCGGCGCACAGGAGGGGCTGATCGTGCCGCTGATCGCGGCCCACCTCTTCGTGTTCTACTTCGGCATCATGGCCGACGTGACACCGCCCGTGGGCCTCGCTTCCTTCGCCGCCGCCGCCGTCTCGGGTGGCGACCCGATCAAGACCGGCTTCACAGCCTTCTTCTACTCGCTGCGGACCGTCGCGCTGCCGTTCCTGTTCATCTACAACCCGGCGCTGATCCTCTACGGCATCGATCTTGGCACGTGGTTCGGGATCGGGCAGGCGGTGTTCATCTTCGTGGTGGCGACCTTCGCGATGCTGCTCTTTGCCGCCGCGACGCAGGGCTATTTCCTCGCGCCCTCGAAGATCCATGAATCCGCCGCGCTCCTGCTGGTGGCCTTCACGCTGTTCGTGCCGGGCTTCTGGCTCAACCAGATCCAGAGCCCGTTCCAGACCTTCCCCCCGGCCGAGTTCGAAACGGCGGTGGCCGAGGCCGATCCGGGCGACACGCTGCGGCTCAGGATCGAGGGGCCGGACTTCACTTCCGGCGCAATGACCGAGACCACGCTGGTGATGCAGGTGGCCGAAGGCGAGGTGGCGGAGCGGATCGACGCCTCTGGGCTCCTGCTCTTCCCCGAGGGTGACACGATGCGGCTCGACGAGCCGATGTTCGGCACCACCGCGGCCGAGAAGCTGGCGAATTTCGACTTCTATTCCGACACGCCGGTGGCGCTGTCGCAGATCCAGGCCCCGCGCGAGCGGATCACGAAGTACGTGTTCTACGTTCCGGCCCTGCTGTTGCTGGCGGGGGTGGTGCTGCTCCAGCGCCGCCGCCAGACCGTGCCGGCCTTCTGAGACGCGAAACGGCGCCCTGCATAGGCAGGGCGCTGTCCATGACCGCGAGACGCGACCTCTCGCCGGTATGCCTAGCGGGCGACGCCTTCGCAGAGCGTCGCGAGATCCGGCGCGCCGGGGGCCGTCAGCACCGCGATCCGTCCGTCGCTCTCGAATTGCCAATCGGATTCCGCGCGCGTGGCGGGCCCCGCCAGTCGCCAGCGCACGCCGGGCACGGCGCTGGTGATCACCTCCGCCTCGCGGTTGCGGGCGGTGTCGGTATAGGGAAACAGGTCGTAGGCCAGCACCGGCACGCGGCCCTGCAGCCGCAGCGTCACCGCGTCGATCCGCCCCACAGAGGCCAATTGCACGGCCGGGGCACCCTCGGGCATGGCGACGGGCCAGAGACGCAGTTGCGTACGCGGTACTGCGCCGCGCTCCTCTTGCCAGGCGAGATCGGTGGCGATGCCCTTGAGCAGCAGCGACGAGGCCGGCGGCAGGCCGCGTAGCGTCAGCACCAATATCTCAAGCGGCTCGAGGTCGCCACGCGCATAGGTGCGGTTGCGCAGCCAGCCGAGGCTCTCGAGCAGGCGCGCCGGGTTGTCGAAGCCGATCAAGGCGAGGTTCACCGGCTGTGCTTCGTGCAGGGGGGTCTCGCCGGTGCGCGCCACCAAGGTTTCGTCGAGGGCGCGGCAGGCGGTCGCCAGCGGTACCGGCGCCACGCGCTCGACCGCCTCGACCCGGGCGGTCAGGGTGCCGAGATTGACCGCGACGAACATCGCGAGCGCCAGCACCACCGAATAGGCGATCCGGATTGACAAGGCGTGCCGCGTCTGGCGCAGGATCAGCGCCGTGCCGAGAAGCAGGATCGCGGCGAGGCCGATCAGCACCCAGTAGGGCGACAGCCAGATCAGCAGCGAGTCGCCCGGCTCCAACCCGAATACGGCGAGACCGCGCGCGGTCGCGTAGCCGATCGCCACGTATTGCGCCACGGCGAGCACCGCGCCCAGCGCCGAGACCGCCAGATAGGTGAGGGGCCGCATGCCCCAGGCGCCGGCCAGCACCTGGCTGAGCGTGGCGATCGGCCAGATCAGCTGCGCCAGCACCACGAAGGGCGCGCCGCGCCGCATGAACAGCCGACGGGCCCGCGCCATCGCGCCCGGCGCCGCGTCCATCCGCGCCAGCACCCGCGCACCCGCCAGCCGACCGAGCCAGAACGAGGCCTGCGCGCCGATCCACGCCCCAAGCATGCAGGCAAGGATCGAGCTCCAGCCGCCCTGCGGTAGCTGCGTGCCGAGATAGACATAGACAGGTTCGGTGGGCACGAAGGCGCTGATGATCGGCAGCTGGTTCACCATCGTTGCCAGCAGCAGCGCCGGTATGCCCCACGACAACATGCAACGACCCCTTCGGTGGCGCGCCCGGCGCACCGTTCTCGCCCTGCGCCTTGCCGGTCCGCTGTAGCGTCTCGCGCGCGAACGTGCATCCCCGTTCGGCCCGTCCGGGTCCCCTGCGCCAACCGGGGGTGGCAGGGCTGCCGCAATCGGGCGTCACAACGGGCGCCCGCGCGGCAGGCGAAATGTGCCCAATAAAGCATCATTCCGGGCGCATGGGCGGACAGGAAGCATGCAGGTGCCGAATTTCATCGCATCTCGCAGGCGGTCCGGAGGGCCGACGTTGACCACGCGCGGTGGTGGCCGGATGGCTGCGCCATGGGCGACAGGTTGAGCATCGTAGTGGTGGAGCCGGATCGGGAGCGCGCGCGCCTGATCGTCGAAAGCCTGCGCGCCACCGGCGACCACGAGATCCGCGTGCTGCATGAGGCGACCGGTCTCGCCCGGCGGATCGGCGAAGCCGACCCCGACATTGTGCTTATCGACATCGCCGATCCGTCCCGCGACACGCTCGAAGAGCTGGCGCTGGCCTCGGGCCCGCTCGACCGGCCGGTGGCGATGTTCGTCGATCGCAGCGAGCAGGGGCTCACACGCGCGGCGATCGAAGCCGGGGTCTCGGCCTATGTGGTCGACGGTCTGCGCCCCGAGCGGCTCAAGCCGGTGCTCGACGCGGCGATGGCGCGGTTTCAGGTGTTCCGGCAGATGAGGACCGAGCTGGCGGCGACGCGCCGCGCGCTCGAGGAGCGCAAGGTGATCGACCGGGCCAAGGGCATCCTGATGAAGGCGCGCGGCATCGACGAGGGCGAGGCCTATGCGCTGCTGCGCCGCACGGCGATGGATCAGGGGCGGCGGCTGGCCGAGGTGGCGGAGTCCTTGGTCACCGCGGCGGGGCTGCTGTCATGAACCTGCCGGTGATCGCGCTGGGCTTCACGCCGCTGGTCGACGCGGCCCCGGTCATCGTCGCGCGCGAGATGGGCTTCGCCCGCGCCGAGGGTATCGACATCGCGCTGCACCGTGCGCCCTCCTGGTCTGCCTCGCGCGACATGCTGGCTTTTGGCGCGGTGGACGCGGCGCACATGCTCTCGGCGGTGCCCGTCGCCACGGCGCTGGGGCTGGGCGGGGCGGGCGCGCCGATCCATGCGCTGTCGGTGCTGTCTCTCAATGGCAATGTGATCGGCGTCAGCCGCGATCTTGCCGCGCGGATGCGCGCGCGGGGGCATGGCTTCGGCTTCGACGATGCAGGCACCGCCGTGCTGGCGCTGCGCGACGCCGCAGGGGCGGGGCTCAGGATCGGCGTGCCCTTTCCCTTTTCCATGCATGCCGAACTGATCCGCCACTGGCTCGCCACCGCGGCACCGGGCGCCGAGGTGCAGATCCGCAGCGTGCCGCCGCCGCTGATGGCCGAGGCGATCGGGGCGGGCGAGATCGACGCCTTCTGCGTCGGCGAACCCTGGGGCTCGATCGCAGTGGAAACCGGCACGGGCGAGCTGCTGCTGCCGGGGGCCGCGATCTGGGACGCCGCGCCTGAAAAAGTGCTGGCGGTGCGCGCCGGAGAGGCGGGTGACCCGGGCTTCGAGCCGTTGCTGCGGGCCGTGTGGCGGGCCGGGCGCTGGCTGGCGCAGCCGGGTAGCCGGACCGCCGCCGCCGAACTCCTGGCCCGGCCGGAATATCTCGACATGCCGGCCGAACTGGTCGATCGGGCGCTATCGGGGCGTCTCACGGTCTCCTCGCGCGGCGAGGTGCGGCGCGTGGATCGGCTGGTGAGCTTCGATCCCACCGAGGCCGGCTACCCCTGGGGCGCACAGGCGGCATGGATCGGCCGCCGCCTGGCAGCGCGCGCCGGGCGCGACCCGGAGGCGGCGGCGCGCAGTGTGACGGCCGTGTTTCGCGGTGATCTCTACCGCCGGGCGCTGGCGGCTACCGGCGCTGCGTTGCCCCCGGGCGATTCCGATCCGCAGGCCCCCGGGCTGCGGCCCGAGCGGTTCTTCGACGGACGCATTTTCGACTCTTCGCCGGTCCGGTGATCAATTTTCGGGCAGTTCCGCGCATGACGTCCGGAGGCAACGCCGCATCGCGGCAATGCCCTTGCGGCAAGGGAGCGGAAGGGTCCTAATCGACAATGTAGGCCGGGCAATGGCGCCGGGCCGACCGAATTCTCCCAGCGAATGGGCGATCTGGAGCAAAGCCGCTCGATGGTTCCGTGACCTTCCGGTCGCGAGATCTGTCGGCGGCTCTTTTTGTTTTTGCCCGGACCTGCCGGGCCACGGACAGGGAACGACCTTCATGACAAGGCTGACCGCGATCCTCGCTGCTTCCACATTCCTCGCCGGCCCCGCCATGGCCGAAATGCTGACGCTGGAGAAGGACGAGCTCACCTTCGGCTTCATCAAGCTCACCGACATGGCGCCGCTCGCGGTGGCCTATGAGCAGGGCTACTTCATGGATGAGGGGCTGTTCGTCACGCTCGAGGCGCAGGCGAACTGGAAGGTGCTGCTCGACGGCGTCATCGACGGCCAGCTCGACGGCGCGCACATGCTGGCGGGCCAGCCGCTCGCCGCGACCATCGGCTACGGCACCGAGGCGCATATCGTCACGCCCTTCTCGATGGATCTCAACGGCAACGGCATCACCGTGTCGAACGCCGTCTGGGAGGCGATGAAGCCCAACATCCCGACCGACGCCGAAGGTCGCCCGCAGCACCCGATCTCGGCCGCGGCCCTGAAGCCGGTGATCGAGCAGTACCGCGCCGAGGGAAAGCCCTTCAACATGGGCATGGTCTTCCCGGTCTCCACCCATAACTACGAGCTGCGCTACTGGCTCGCCGCAGGGGGCATCGAGCCGGGCTACTATTCCGAGCAGAACACCACCGGCCAGATCGGCGCCGAGGCACTGCTGTCGGTGACGCCGCCGCCGCAGATGCCCGCGACGCTCGAGGCCGGCACCATCTATGGCTACGCCGTGGGCGAGCCGTGGAACCAGCAGGCTGTCGCCATGGGCATCGGCGTGCCGGTGATCACCGATTACGAGCTTTGGAAGAACAACCCTGAGAAGGTCTTCGGCCTGACCGCCGACTTCATCGAGGAAAACCCCAATACCACGATCGCCATCACCAAGGCGCTGATCCGCGCCGCGATCTGGCTCGATGAGAACGACAACGCCAATCGCGAGGAAGCGGTCGAGATCCTGTCGCGCCCCGAATATGTGGGCGCCGATCCGGAAGTGATCGCGGCCTCGATGACCGGCACCTTCGAATACGAGAAGGGCGACGTGCGCGAGGTGCCGGACTTCAACACCTTCTTCCGCCACCACGCCACCTATCCCTTCTATTCGGACGCGGTGTGGTACCTCACCCAGATGCGCCGCTGGGGTCAGATCGCCGAGGCCAAGCCCGACAGCTGGTACGACGAAGTCGCCAAATCCGTCTACAAGCCCGAGATCTACCTCGAAGCGGCGCGGATGCTGGTCAAGGAGGGGCTCGCTGACGAGGCCGACTTCCCTTGGGACAGCGACGGCTACAAGGCGCCGACCCCGGCCGCCGATATCATCGACGGCATCGGCTATGACGGCCGCACCCCCAACGCCTATCTCGACAGCCTGCCGATCGGGCTGAAGGGCGACCAGACCGTGGTCGGCTCCGAAATCCAGGGCTGACCCCCGACAGGGACCCCGCCCGGGGTCCCGCCACTCCCATTCCCTCCGCAGATCCCAACCCCCGGAGCACCCCCATGACCGCAGTCGATCCCACCGCCATCGAGGCTGGCCACAAGGAGGCCCGGCGTGCCCGCTGGTTCGCGCGCCTCGGTGCTGCCGACCGCTGGTTCCAGGTCCTCGGCCTGGCCTGGCTCACCCCGCTGATCAAGGCCGCCGCCGGTGACAACCCGCGCGCGCAGATGCGCGATGTCTGGCGACTCCTGGGCGTGCCGCTCCTGGCCATCGCGGGCTTTCTCGCGCTCTGGGCCGCGCTGGCGCCGCAGGTCCAGACCTCGCTCGGCGCGATCCCCGGGCCGGGGCAGGTCTGGACCGAGGCCGTGGGCCTGCACGAGGACGCGGTTCGCACCGCGGAAAAGAAGGCCCGCTTCGAGGAGCAGGTGGCCCTGCGCAACGAGCGGCTGGTCGAGCAGGGCAGGGCGGATGAGGTCAAGGAAATCGCCTTCACCGGCTCGCCCTCCTATTACGACCAGATCGGCACCTCGATCATGACCGTGTTCTTCGGCTTCCTGGTGGCCAGCGCCGTGGCGATCCCGCTGGGCATCATGGCGGGCCTTTCGGCCACCGCCAACGCGGCGCTGAACCCGCTCATCCAGATCTTCAAACCGGTCTCGCCGCTCGCATGGCTGCCGATCGTGACCATGGTGGTCTCGGCCGTCAGCGCCGCCGAGGGCGGGCTGTTCGCCAAGTCGTTCCTCGTCTCCGCGATCACCGTGACGCTGTGCTCGCTCTGGCCGACGCTGATCAACACCGCGCTCGGCGTGGCGCAGGTCGACCGCGATCTGGTCAACGTCTCCAAGGTGCTGAAGATGAGCCCGCGCGCCAAGATCACCAAGCTGGTGCTGCCCTCGGCGCTGCCACTGATCTTCACCGGGCTGCGGCTGTCGCTCGGCGTGGGCTGGATGGTGCTGATCGCCGCCGAGATGCTGGCGCAGAACCCGGGCCTCGGAAAATTCGTCTGGGACGAGTTCCAGAACGGCTCCTCCTCCTCGCTGGCGCGGATCATCGTCGCGGTGCTGACCATCGGCATCATCGGCTTCCTGCTCGATCGGGTGATGTTCGCGCTGCAGTCGCTCTTCACCTACGCCCCGAACCGGTGATCGCCATGACAAGCATCCTGACATTCGACGACGTCTCCAAGGGTTTCGGCGAAGGCAAGACGCGCAAGGACGTGCTGCGCGGGATCGATCTCGACGTCGCAGAGGGAGAGTTCGTGGCGATCCTCGGCTTCTCGGGTAGCGGCAAGTCGACGCTGATGAACCTGATGGCCGGGCTGGTGACGCCCGACCAGGGCAGCGTCAGCTTCAAGGGCAAGCCCGTCTCCGGCCCCGGTCCCGAGCGCGGGCTGGTGTTCCAAAGCTACTCGCTGATGCCCTGGCTCACCGTGGCGGGCAACGTGATGCTCGCGGTCGAGGCGGTGCATCCCAAGCTGTCGAAGGCCGAGAAGGCCGCCAAGGCGCAGCGCTATATCGAGATGGTGGGTCTGGGCCATGCCACGACCCGCCGCCCGGCCGAGCTGTCGGGTGGCATGCGCCAGCGCGTCTCTGTCGCCCGCGCCTTGGCAATGGAGCCCGAGGTGCTGCTCCTCGACGAGCCGCTCTCCGCGCTCGACGCGCTGACCCGGGCCAATCTCGCCGACGAGATCCTCGAGATCTGGGAGCGCGAGCGCACCACCTGCGTGCTGATCACCAACGACGTCGACGAGGCGATCCTGCTCGCCGACCGCATCGTGCCCCTGAACCCGGACGGCACGCTGGGCGAGGCGGTGCAGGTGACGCTTCCGCGGCCACGTGACCGGGCGGCCATGAATTCCGACCCCGCCTTCAAGGCGCTGCGGGCCCGGGTGACGGGCTATCTGATGGATGTCGGCATCAAGTCCCGCGTCGAGGGCACGCGCCGCCTGCCGAACATCCGCCCGGTCCACGACCTGCCCGCCGCGCAGAAGGCGGCGCAGGAAGGCCTGATCGACGAGCGCTTCCTCGACTTCAGCCAGCTCCACAAGATCTACCCGACGCCGAAAGGCCCGCTGACAGTGGTCGAGGACTTCAATCTCAAGATGAACCGTGGCGAGTTCATCTCGCTGATCGGCCATTCGGGCTGCGGCAAGTCCACCGTGCTGACCATGGCCGCCGGTCTTAACGAGATCTCCAAGGGTGCGATCAAGCTCGACGGCCGCCATGTCGAGGGCGCCGATCCCGAGCGCGCCGTGGTGTTCCAGAGCCCCTCGCTCTTCCCGTGGCTCACCGCGCGCGAGAACGTCGCGGTGGGGGTCGACCGGGTCTATCCGCGGGCCAGCCAGGGCGAACGGCAGGAGGTGGTCGAACATTACCTTGAACGTGTGGGTCTCGGCGACGCGATGGACCGGATGGCCTCGGAGATGTCGAACGGCATGCGCCAGCGCGTCGGCATCGCCCGGGCCTTCGCCCTCTCGCCGAAGCTGCTGCTGCTCGACGAGCCCTTCGGCATGCTCGACAGCCTCACCCGCTGGGAGCTGCAGGAGGTTCTAATGGACGTCTGGGACCGGACCAAGACCACGGCGGTCTGCGTCACCCATGACGTCGACGAGGCGATCCTCTTGGCCGACCGGGTGGTGATGATGACCAACGGCCCCCGCGCCACCATCGGCAAGATCGTCGACGTGAACCTGCCGCGTCCGCGCACCCGCAAGGAGCTGCTGGAGCACGCGGACTACTACCACTACCGGCAGGAAGTGCTCGATTTCCTCGAGGAATACGAGCACGGCCGTGACCCTCGCAAGAAATCGGCGCCCAGCGCCATCGCAGCGGAGTGACCGCCATGACCCAGAAACTCGTCGTCATCGGCGCCGGCATGGCCTCCGGCCGGATGCTTGAGCACCTGTTCGAAAGCGACCCCTCGGCCTATGAAGTCACCCTCTTCAACGCCGAGCCGCGCGGCAACTACAACCGGCTGATGCTCTCTCCGGTTCTGTCTGGCGAGAAGACCTATGCCGAGATCGTCACCCATGACGAGGATTGGTACGCGGCCACTGGCGTCGCCTGCCGCTTCGGCGAGCGGGTGGTCGAGATCGACCGGGATCGCAAGGTCGTGGTCGGCGAGAAGGGCGAGGTACCCTATGACAAGCTCGTCGTCGCGACCGGTTCCGACCCCTTCATGATCCCGCTCCCGGGCCATGACCTCGAAGGCGTGATCCCCTACCGCGACCTCGAGGACACCGAGCGGATGATGGGCCTTTCGGCCAAGCCCGACGCGAAGGCGGTGGTCATCGGCGGCGGGCTCCTCGGTCTGGAGGCGGCGGCCGGCATGGCCGCGCGCGGCGTCGAGGTCACCGTGGTGCACATCATGGGCCACCTGATGGAGCGCCAGCTCGACGAAGCGGCGGGGTATCTCCTGCGCCGGGCCCTCACCGACAAGGGCATCAAGGTGATGTGCTCGGCCAACTCCAAGGAGATCCTGGGCGAGAACGGCCAGGTGAAGGCACTGCTGCTCGATGACGGCACCGAGCTGCCCTGCGACCTGCTGGTCATGGCGGTGGGCATTCGCCCGAGCGTGGCGCTCGCGAAATCCGCCGGTCTCGCGGTCGGGCGCGGCGTGCATGTCGACGACCAGATGGTCACCTCCGATCCGGACGTGTTGGCGCTGGGCGAATGCGTCGAGCACAACGGCGCGGTGTTCGGCCTCGTCGCCCCGCTTTACGACCAGGCCAAGGTGCTGGCCCAGACGCTGCTCGGTCAGGAAGCCGCGTTCCAGCCCAAGGAGGTCGCGACCAAGCTCAAGGTCACCGGTTGCGACCTGTTCTCGGCTGGCGACTTCGCCGAAGGCGAGGGCCGCGAGGACATCGTGTTCCGCGACCCGGCCCGCGGCGTCTACAAGCGGCTCGTGCTGGAAGGCGAGCGGCTGATCGGCGCGGTGATGTATGGCGACACCGCCGACGGCGCCTGGTTCCACGGCCTCATCAAGGACCGCGAAGACGTCTCGGAGATGCGCGACACGCTGATCTTCGGACCGGCCTTCCAGGGGGGCGCCCAAGCGGACCCTATGGCGGCCGTTGCAGCCTTACCGGCTGACGCAGAGATCTGCGGCTGCAACGGCGTGTGCAAGGGTCGGATCGTGGAGGCCGTCGAAGGCGGCGCCACGACCATCGAGGACGTGCGCGCCGTGACGAAGGCGTCGGGCTCCTGCGGCACCTGCACCGGGCTGGTGGAGCAGGTCATGGCCCTGTCCTTGGGTGATGATTTCGTCATGCCGACCGCCAAGCCGGTTTGCGGCTGCACCGACCTCACCCACGAGGATGTCCGTCGCCTCATCAAGGCGCGGGAGCTGAAGTCGCAGCCAGCGGTCTGGCAGGAGTTGGGCTGGACCACGCCCAATGGCTGCCATGTCTGCCGCCCGGCGGTGAACTACTACCTGCTGGCCGACTGGCCGCTCGAATACCAGGACGACCCGCAAAGCCGCTTCGTCAACGAGCGCAACCACGCCAACATCCAGAAGGACGGCACCTATTCGGTGGTGCCGCGCATGTGGGGCGGGCTGACCAATTCGCGCGAGCTGCGTGCCATCGCCGATGCCGCCGACAAGTACGGCGTGCCGACCGTCAAGGTCACTGGCGGCCAGCGCATCGATCTCCTGGGCGTGCGCAAGGAGGATCTGCCCGCGATGTGGGCCGATCTGAACGAGGCGGGCCTCGTCTCTGGCCACGCCTACTCCAAGGGGCTGCGCACCGTGAAGACCTGCGTCGGGCGCGAGCACTGCCGCTTCGGCACGCAGGACAGCACCGGCCTCGGCGTGAAGCTTGAAAAGCGGCTCTGGGGCTCCTGGACGCCGCACAAGGTCAAGCTCGCGGTCTCGGGCTGCCCGCGCAACTGCGCCGAGGCGACCTGCAAGGATCTGGGCATCGTCTGCGTCGACTCGGGCTTCGAGATCGGGGTCGGTGGCGCGGCGGGCATGGATCTCAAGGAGATCCAGCCCCTGGTGAAGGTCGCGACCGAGGCCGAGGCCGAGGAATGGTCGGTGGCCTTCGTGCAACTCTACCGCGAGCACGCCAAGTATCTCGACCGACCTTACAAGTGGATTGCCAAGGTCGGCATGGACTGGGTGCGCGCGGCGCTCTCGGACGCGGATGAGCGCGCGGCGTTGGTGGCGCGCTTCGACCTGAGCCAGACGATCTATCAGAAGGACCCTTGGGCCGAGCGGGCCGAACCGGCGCAGGCGCGCCGCTTCCAGCCGCTGGCTGATCTCACGCTGGAGGCTGCGGAATGAACTGGATCGATGTGGGCGCCCTCGACGATATTCCGCTGCGCGGCGCGCGGCTGGTCAAGACGCCGGTCGGCTGCGTAGCACTGTTTCGTACCGGCGAGGACGAGGTCTTCGCCGCCTCCGACCGCTGCCCGCATAAGGGCGGGCCGCTGTCGGAGGGCATCGTGCATGGCCGCGCGGTGACCTGCCCGCTGCACAATTGGGTGTTCGACCTCGAGACCGGCGATGCACAGGGCGCGGATGAGGGATCGATCCCGACCTATCCGCTGCGGGTCGAGAACGGACGGCTGCTGCTCGATGGCGACGCGGTGGGCCGCAGGGCGGCGGCATGACCGGGCCCGCGCATCTCTCCGCGCAGCCCGGCGAGATCCGCACCACCTGCGCCTATTGCGGCGTCGGCTGCGGCGTTCTTGCCAAGCCGGACGGGCAGGGCGGCCTGGCGGTGCGCGGCGATCCGGACCACCCGGCCAATCGCGGGCGGCTCTGCTCCAAGGGCACGGCGCTGGGCGAGACGATGGGCCTCGAGGATCGGCTACTGCATCCCGTGATCGGGGGGGTACGGGCCGATTGGGACACGGCGCTGAACCACGTCGCCGACCGGTTCCGCGAGACGATCGCCGAACACGGCCCCGACAGCGTCGCCTTCTACGTCTCGGGGCAGATGACCACCGAGGATTACTACGTCGCCAACAAGCTGATGAAGGGCTTCATCGGCTCAGCCAATATCGACACCAATTCGCGGCTCTGCATGGCCTCGACCGTGGCGGGCCACAAGCGCGCCTTCGGCACCGATACCGTCCCCGGCACCTACGAGGACCTCGAACTCGCGGATCTCGTGGTGCTGACCGGCTCCAACCTCGCCTGGTGCCACCCGGTGCTCTACCAGCGCATCGTCGCGGCCAAGGCGGCCCGGCCCGCGATGCGCGTCGTGGTGATCGATCCGCGCCGCACCGCGACCTGCGACATCGCCGATTTGCACCTCGCGATCGCGCCGGGGGCGGACGTGGCGCTGTTCAACGCGCTTTTGGCGGAGATCGACCGCCGCGGTGCGCGCGACCCGCGTTTCGCGCGTCATCTCGACGGCATGGCCGAGGCGCTGGCCGCCGCCCGGGTGGAGGATGTCTCGCTCACCGGGCTGAGTGCGGCAGAGATCGCAACCTTCCTCGACATGTGGATCGGCACCGAGAAGGTCGTGACCGTGTTCAGCCAAGGCGTGAACCAATCCGCCTCCGGCAGCGACAAGGTCAACGCCATCATCAACTGCCATCTCGCCACCGGCCGTATCGGGCAGCCGGGCATGGGCCCGTTCAGCGTCACCGGTCAGCCCAATGCCATGGGCGGGCGCGAGGTGGGCGGCCTCGCCAACGCGCTGGCGAGCCATCTCGACATCGACAACCCCGCCCATCGCGACGCGGTGCAAAGCTTCTGGAATGCCCCGGACATGCCGGCGGGCGCAGGTCTCAAGGCCGTCGACATGTTCCGCGCGGTCGAGCGCGGCGAGATCAAGGCGCTGTGGATCATCTGTACCAACCCGGCGATGTCGATGCCCGAGGCCGACCGGGTCCGCGCGGCCATCGCGAATTGCGATTTCGCGGCCGTGAGCGACATCACCGCCTCCACAGATACGGCGCGGCTCGCCCATGTGCTGCTCCCGGCTGCTGGCTGGGGCGAGCGCGACGGCAGCGTCACCAACTCCGACCGCACGATCAGCCGCCAGCGTGCCGTGCTGCCCGCCCCGGGTGAAGCGCGCCCCGACTGGGCAATTCTGGCCGAGGTCGGTCAGCGCATGGGCTGGCCGGGGGCCTTCGATTGGCCCGACGCGGCGGCGGTGTTTCGCGAGCACGCGGCGCTGTCCGGCGTGGCCGGGCGGCTGGGTGCCGATTTCGACATCTCTGATCACGCGGCGCTCGATGCGGAGGGCTATGCCACGCTCGCGCCGTTCCGCTGGCCCGCCGCCGGGGCGCGGCAGGGCGGGCGCTTCTTCCGCGACGGTCGGTTCTTCACGCCCTCCGGACGGGGCCGGATGATCCCGGTCACGGCGCGGCCGCCGGTGGCAGAGCCCGATGGGAACCACCCGTTCCAGCTCAACACCGGGCGCATCCGCGACCAATGGCACAGCATGACCCGCTCGGGCCGTTCGGCGCGGCTCAATCGGCACATGGGCGAGCCCTTCGTCGAGATCCACCCCGAGGATGCGGAGCGGCTCGGCCTCGTTCCGGCCGGTCTGGCCGAGCTGCGCAACCACGCCGGACGCGCGGTGCTGCGCGTGCTGGTCACCGACCGGGTGCGCCGGGGCGAGGTCTTCGCGCCGATCCACTGGAGCGGCGAGACCGCGCCCACGGGCCGGGTCGACGCGCTGGTGACGGCGCATGTCGATCCGGTGTCGGGGCAGCCCGAAAGCAAGGCGGTACCGGTCTCGGTCGCCCCCTATGCCGCGCGCTGGTTCGGCTTCGCGGTGACCCAAGCCCGGCCCGTGCCGGAATGCGGCTACTGGGCGCGTGCCCGGGTCGAGGGCGGCTGGCAAGTCGAGATGGCCGGAATCGAGACGCCGGAGGACTGGGAGGAGGAAGCACGGCGTCTGTTCGGCCTACCGGATGCGCAGATCATGCGCGTCTCGGACCCGGCGCGCGGAACTGAGCGGCTGGCCCTGATGGAGGAGGGGCGGCTGGTGGCGGCTCTCTTTGTCTCGCCCGAGCCGGTGGCGCTGTCGCGCGCGCATCTGGCCGGGATGCTGGGCGGCGAGGATCGGCAGGCGCTGTCGGGGCGGGCCGCCGCCGGTCGGCCCGATCCGGGGCCGGTGCTCTGCGCCTGCCTCGGTGTCGGCGTCAACACCATCCGGGAGGCGATCGTGACGGGCCGCGCCACCAGCGTCGCAACGATCTCCGAAGCACTGGGCGCGGGGAGCAATTGCGGCTCCTGCCGTCCGGAGATCGCGGCGCTGATCGCCGCCGCGCGGCCGGCGGCCACGCCGCGCGCCGCCTGAGCTGGGCCGCCGCCAGGGGAGGGGCGGCGGCAAAACCGCTTTATGCGGCCGGGCTTTCCCGCCATACCGCTGGGGAAAGCGAAGGCGGGAGACCAGTCGATGAACCGGCGCATCTACATCCTCAACGGACCCAACCTGAATCTGCTCGGCAAGCGTCAGCCCGAGATCTACGGCCACGACACGCTCGCGGATGTGGAGCGCGACTGCGCGGCGTTGGGCGCGGAGCTGGGGCTTGAGACGGCGCTGTTCCAGTCCAACCACGAGGGCGACATCATCGACCGGATCCACGAGGCGCGCGATCAGGCAGCGGGGATCATCATCAACCCGGCCGCCTATACCCATACCTCGGTGGCGATCCTCGACGCGCTCAACGCCTTCGACGGGCCGGTGCTGGAGGTGCACATCTCCAACGTCCACAAGCGCGAGAGCTTCCGCCACCATTCCTACGTTTCGCTGCGGGCCGACGGCGTGATCGCGGGTTTCGGCGTCCAAGGCTACACGCTGGCGCTGCGCCGCATGGCGACGCTGCTGGCCTGACGCCGTGGCCGTCCCCGAGAACCGCATCCCGCAGCTCTCGTCCGAGGCGGATTGCGAGGAGATCGCGCGGCTCCTGACGACCTACGCCTTCTCTTGGGACATCGAGCGAGCGCTCGAACTGGCGCTGTTTCGCAGCTACGCCGTGCCGTCGATCTCGGATCTCTTGATGAAGACCCGCGAATTCGCCGAACGGCCCCGCAAGCGTTATGATGACACCGAGCTGCTGATCTCCGAGCCGATGGAGAACGGCATCGACAGCGACCGCGGCCGCGCCGCGATCGGCCGCATCAACGCGATGCATGGCCATTACCGCATCGCCGATGACGACATGCTCTACGTGCTGTGCACCTTCGTGCTCGAGCCGATCCGTTGGCTCGACCGTTTCGGCAGACAGCCGATGACGGCGCATGAGCGCGCGGCATGGACCAATTATCACCGCCGGCTCGGGGCCCGGATGGGGATCGCCGGAATCCCGGCGGATCTGGCCGGCTTTGAGGCATTTGCCGCCGCCTTCGAGCGCGACCGCTTTCGCTTTGCGCCGAGCAACGCGGCGCTGGCCGGGATCACCTTGGAGCTGTTGCTCGGCTTCTACCTGCCGCGCCGCCTTCATCGTTTCGGTCGACCGGTGGCACTGGCGCTGATGGACACGCCGCTGCTGTTGGCGACCGGCCTGCCGGCCCCATCCGACCGGCTGCGGCGCTGGGTGCATCTGGCGATGCGTGGGCGGGCCCGACTGCTGCGCTGTTTGCCGCGTCGACGCTGGCCACGGCTGGTGACCGCGCGGCGGCGGCCAGGCTATCCCGGCGGCTACCGGATTTCGGAACTCGGCACATGGCCGCAGACAAAGGAGAGGGCCGAACGGGCCGGGGCCTGAGACGTCAGACCATTTCCTGATCGCGCGCCATCATCGCGGCCTGAGTGCGGTTCTTGGCACCCATCTTGCGGCACAGCGTCTTCACGTGGAGCTTGACCGTGACCTCCTGGATGTCGTGGTCGAGGGCGATCTCCTTGTTCGACTTGCCCTTGGAGATGCCCTCGAGCACTTGCCGCTCGCGCGGGGTGAGATGGGCCAGGGCCGGGTTCTCGACCTCCTTGGCGGTCATGAAGTCGACCGGCACGAAGGTCTCGCCCATGCTCATGAACTTGACCGCGTTGGTCATCGAGCGGGCCGACATGGTCTTGGGCAGGAAGCCCGCGGCGCCTGCGGCCAGCGCCTCTTCGGCGACCGACTTGTCGGCACTGCCGGAGATCAGCGCGACCGGGTTGCCGCCGGCAGCCTCGATCGCCTCGCGCAGCCCTTCCAGACCGCGCATTCCCGGCATCCGGAAATCGAGCAGCACGAGTTCGAAGGGGCCATTGCGCACCATCTCGCCCATCGCTTCCTCGAAGCTGGCGCACTGGATCACCTGCATGCCGCCGTCCCGCTCGAGATATGCCGCCATCATCTCGCGTACCAGGTCGTGGTCATCTGCGATCAGGATACGCATGGTCGGTCCTTTCGATTTCCGCCACGATCCGGCCGATCCGGGTCGTGGCAACGTCATATTTAGGATACCGAGAATCGATAGGTCTTGAAACGGGCGAATCCGAGGCCATCAAGCAGATTTCATAGGTTAACCCCCCGAAGCTGGGGTTTCGTGGCCACGGTCTGCGCGAGTGATAGCGAGGGGATTCGCAAATTGCGTCCAGATCGCGCATTCTGGACGTGGTTGCGCGAAGCGGAAAGGAGCCAGAATGCAGTTGGTCTATGCGAGTGCTGTGATGGGATTGACCTTTTCCGGTCTGGCCCTGGTCGGACTCTCGATGCCCGGCTTCTCGGCTGCCGAAACCGATTCGACCCGCACCGAGGTCCAGCACGCCCCGGTCACGGACGAAAGCCGCTCCCAGATCGAGCCGGGCAAGCTGCGGATCGGCGGCCCCGATGTGACGCCTCTGGTGCTTGACCTGGCGGCGCTCGACGAGCTTGAGCAGGAAAGCTTCGAGACCGGAACGATCTGGACCGATGGCGAGAGCCTGTTTTCCGGCGTACCGGTCGCGGCGCTGATCGAGGCGGCCGGGCTGAGCGAGCTCCGCAGCGACCCCGACGCGGTGCTCGAGATGACGGCGCTCAACGACTACCGCGTGCGGATCCCGCTCTCGGACATCGAGGACCGGGTGCCGATCGTCGCCACACGGATCGACGGCGAAACCGTGTCTATCCGGGAAAAGGGTCCTTTCTGGATCGTCTATCCCTATGATCGGGGGCCGGAGTACCGCACCGAAGAGCATTACAAGCGGAGCATCTGGCAACTTGCGCAGATGACCGTGACGGAGTGACGGAGCCGCGCCGGTGAGTGTCCGGGAAGGCATCGGACATGGACTGGCGCGGCACCTCAACATCCGCAGTGGTCTGGGCATCGCCGCCGCGATCGTGCTCACGGCGGTGCTATCGCTCGGCTGGATGCTGGGCCGCCAGATCCGCGATCTCGAAAGCGCCGGCATCGACAACACCCAGTGGACGCTGGCGCAGCTCGAACTCGAAACCGCGATCTTCGCGCGTGACGTGATCGCCGCCGGGCAGGGCGGCGCGCTGGGGCAGGGCCGCGACGTCGCAGCCCTCAAGCTGCGTTTCGACATCCTTCTCAGCCGGCTCGGTCTGGTGCGCAGCGGCGAGATCGGCCGGCCGCTGCTCGAACATCCGGGCGTTCCGGCGCTGCTGGCGCAGATCGACGCCTATGCCGACCGGGTCGACGCGCTCTTCGCCGCGCCCGATGTCGGCTCGGAGGAGCTGCAGCGGATCTTCGAGGAGACGATCGGTGTGCAGCCGGTGATGCGGGAGCTGTCGCTGAACGGCCTCGACATCCTCGCCGAGGACGCCGAATCCTACCGCCACCGGGTGCGCAGGCAGGCCGAACTCACCGCCCTTGCCGGGGGGCTCCTGCTGATCCTGCTCGGCGCGCTGTTGCGGCTGATCGACGTGCAGCGCCGCCGCGTGGTCGAACGCGACCGGGTGCTGTCGCGTACCGCCGAGCGGCTCAACTCGGTGATCGGCAACTCGCTCGATGCCATCGTGGTGGCGGACCGGCAGGGACGGATCATCGACTTCAACCCCGCCGCGGAAGAGATGTTCGGCTGGCGCAAATCCGAAATCCTGAGCCGGAAGGTGCGCGACACGCTGGTACCGGTGGAGCGGCGCGAGATCTTCGAGGAGCGGATCCGCACCTTTGCCGCGACTGGCCGGGAATACCTGATCGGCGCCGGCCGGGTCGAACTGGTGGCGCGGCGGCGTAATGGCGAGTTGTTCCCGATCGAGGCGGTGATGACCCATGTCGAGGGTCCGGAAGCGCCAGTCTTCATCGGCTATCTGCGCGATATCACCGATCTCAAGGCCAGCCAAGCGCGGCTGATCGCGGCCCGCGACACCGCCGAGCGGGCCGACCGTGCCAAGTCGCGCTTCCTGTCGGTGATGAGCCACGAGATGCGCACCCCGCTCAACGGCATCATGGGGGTGCTCGACCTTCTCAACACCACCGCGCTGAGCCCCGACCAGCGGCGCCAGGTCGGCGTCGCTCTCGCCTCCGCCGAAATCCTGCTGCAGCTGGTCAACGAATCGCTCGACATCACCCGCATCGAAACCGGCGAGGAGCGGATCGAGACAGTGGCCTTCGCGCCTGGCCCGATGCTGCAACGGCTGATCTCGGTGCTGCGCCCGCTCGCGGCCGAGAAGGATCTGCCGCTCGACCTCGATGCCGATGAGACCGATCTCGGCGCCTGGTTCGAGGGCGACCCGAACCGCGTCGCGCAGGTGGTCACCAACCTGATCGGCAACGCCATCAAGTTCACCGAGCGCGGTGGCATCACCGTGTCGCTCCGCCTCGCGGAAACCGGGATCGAAATCACGGTGCGCGACACCGGCATCGGCATCGCCGAAGCCGACCTCGAACGGGTCTTCGCGGAGTTCGTGACCCGGGCCCGCCCGGAGGGACGGCAGGGGCGCTCCGACGGGCTTGGCCTTGCCATTTCGCGGCGGCTGGCGCGGATGATGTCGGGCGACATCACCGTCTCCAGCGTCCCGGGCGAGGGCAGCACCTTCCGGCTGTCGCTGCCACTGCCCCAGATTGCCCCGCAGCTGGAGGCGCCCGAGCCGATCCCGGAACCCGCGACGCCCGGATCGGCGCTGTCGGTGCTCGTGATCGAGGATAACGCGGTCAACCGGATGGTGCTGCGCGGCATGCTCCAGCAACTCGGTCACATCGTCTCCGAGGCCTCGAACGGGGCGAAGGGGCTGGAGCGGCTGCGGGCAGAGCATTTCGACCTGGTGCTGATGGATTTCGAGATGCCGGTGATGGGCGGGATCGAAGCCGCGCAGGCGATCCGCGACAGCTTCCCGGCCGATCGTCGGCCACCGGTCATCGGGCTGACCGCGCATGGCACCGCCGAGGCCCGCGCCGCGGGCGTCAATGCCGGCATGAGCGAGGTCTATGCCAAGCCGCTGCGCCTGCCGGTGATCCGGCGCATCCTCGACGGGATCGGTACGCGCGGCGAGATGCGCGGAGCTATACCGGATTGTCCTCCCGATCCGATGCCGGTCGGCGCGCTGGTGGATTCGGATGATTTCGAGGAAGTGGTCGAGATGCTGGGTGCCGAGCGGATCGGGGCGGCGCTCGACGGCTTCGAGCGCGAATGGCACGAGGCCCGTCCCGTGCTGGCGGGACTGATCGAGGCTGAAAATGACGTCGTGGCAGTGGCGCACAAGCTGCGCGGTGGTGCGGCGATGCTGGCGCTGGCGGGCCCGGTCCAGAGCCTTGGCCGGATTGAGCGCCGGGCGCCGCAGCGATGCACGACGGCGGAGGTGGAGGCGCTGAACGCGCAGGTCGAGGCGGCGCTGGCCATGGCCCGCGACTGGCTCGCGGCCTGGGAGCCGGACGGGGCCGACGCCTGAGCGCCGACCCGCCTGTGCGGGACCGCCGGGTCAGCCCTGGATGCGGGCCGCCATCAGCGCGATCGCCTTCTGATAGACGCCGGCGGCGTTCCATTCCTGGATCACCCGGAAGTTCGGCTGCCCTTCCTGGTAGCCGGCGCCGGGCTGCCAGCCCTTCTGCCGCAGGTAGTTGGCGGTCGAGGCCATGGCATCGGTCAGGTTGGTCAGGTCGACCCGGCCGTTGCCATCGCCGTCGACGCCGTAGCGCAGGATGTTGCCGGGCAGGAACTGGGTATGGCCCAACTCGCCATGCATGGCCCCGATCGAGTTGGGGGAGACCGCGCCGCGATCGACCAGCATCAACGCGGCCAGAGCGTGCTGCGAGAAGAAGTCGGACCGGCGGCAGTCATAGGCCAGCGTCGCGATCGCCGAGAGCACGTTCGAATCGCCCATGAAGTTGCCGAAGCCGGTTTCCATGCCGTGGATCGCGATCAGCACGCCCGCCGGCACGCCGTACTGGCTCTCGAGGCTCTGCCAGAAGCCGGGATTGGAGGCGAGCTTCTTGCGGCCCTGCGCGACGATCGTGTCGGCACCGCGCACCTGCAAGAACTTGTCGAGCGAGTAGTTGAAGCTCTTCTGGTTGCGGTCGGCATTGATGGTGCGCTGGGCGTAGCTGGTCTGGGCCAGCGCGTTCAGACCGGCCTGTCCGACGCCCTGCGCCGCTGCCTCGGCGGCGAATTCCTGTTTCCAGCGTTCGAAGCCCGAGGCGTCGTTGCCGCAAGTGGCGGCTGCGGCGGAACCGGCACCGAGGCCCAGCGCGAGAAGGGTGGAAAGCACGTATCGCAAGGGGTAACTCCCATGAAAATTGAGGCCGTCCGCTGGATGGACGGGGTTTGGAGACCACTTAGCCCGTGCCGGTGTAGCGGCAACGTCGAATGGGGGGACCAGAATGCGCGCCAGTCTCGCGGGGGCTCTGCTGGCCCTGCTGCTCGTCGCGGCCTTTCTTACTGGGCGTTTCGCGGCCACGCCCGAGCCCGCGCCGCCAGCCGCCCTCCCGCCCGAGCCGGCCAGTCTCGAGCCCGAAGAGTCGCGGACCATCGCGGTGTTCCGCGCCGCCCGTGACAGCGTGGTGGCGATCACCACCCGGACCCGGGTCGTCGACCCCTTCACCCGTCGCACCGGCGAGACGCCTCTCGGCTCAGGTTCGGGTTTCCTGTGGGACGCGGCCGGCCACGTCGTCACCAACGATCATGTCATCCAGCGCGCGAGCCGCGCCGTCGTGCAGCTCGCCGATGGACGTTCGCTCGAGGCTCGGGTGATTGGCCGTGACCCGACGCATGATCTCGCGGTGCTGAGGATCGAGGGCCAGGATCTGCCCGCGCCGCTGCCGCGCCCCGAGGCGGGCGAGGGGCTGGAGGTCGGGCAGTCGGTGCTGGCGATCGGCAACCCGTTCGGGCTCGACTGGACGCTGACCACCGGCATCGTCTCGGCGCTGGACCGCGAGCTGCCGGGTGATGGCGGGCGGGCGATCCGCGGGCTGATCCAGACCGACGCCGCGATCAATCCCGGCAATTCCGGCGGCCCGCTGCTCGATGCGCGCGGCCGCCTCGTCGGCGTCAACACCGCGATCTTCTCTCCTTCGGGCGCCAGTGCCGGAATCGGCTTCGCGGTGCCGGTGGCGACAGTGGCGCGGGTTGTGCCGCAGCTGATCGAGACCGGGCGCTACAGCCCGCCTTCGCTGGGTCTGGGCTTCGACGCGCGGATCAATGCGGCGGTCAACCGGCAGGGGCTGTCGGGGGCGCTGGTGCTCGAGGTGGCGCCGGGGTCGCAGGCGGCCCGGGCGGGGGTCGAGCCGGCGCGGGTGGCGCGTGGACGGCTGTTGCCCGGCGACGTGGTGGTGGCGATCGACGGGACGCCGGTGGAAAACCTCGACGATCTGTTGGCGCTGGTCGATCGGCGGCGCGCGGGCGAGGCGGTCACGGTGACGCTGTCGCGCGGCGGCCGCCTGCGGGAGGTCGAACTGGAATTGATCGAGGGGCGCTGATCAGTCCTCGGCGGCCGGTCCGCCGAGGCTGCCGCCCAAGGCAGCGGCGAACAGCCCCGCCAATGCCAGAACGCCAAGCACCAGATCGTTCTTCGGCGCCGCGGCAAGGCCGCGGAATTCCGGCACCGCGCGGTCGATCAGGGCGGGGGCGAAGACCGTGGCGGCGGTCACGACCATGGCAAGCAGGGCCCAGGCGCAGATCCCGTGCAGCGCGGCGATGCGGCGTCGGGGTGCGCCCGACAACGTCGCGGCGGCCCAGCCTGCGGCCCAGAGTGCGGGCAGGGGCAGGAGGGCGGACCAGAAGCCCGCGGGCCCCGGAAGAACGCCCGCGAGACCGCGCCACAGCAGCATCAACGGCAGCATCAGCGCCAGCCCGATCACGGCCCCCGCCAGCACCGACCCCCAAGAGGTCCAGCCGAACGCTCCGAAGGGGTCAGGCGGCGCGAGGACGCCGCGGGTGGTCGGGATCCGTCGAAGGGGCTTGCTCATCGGTCGCTCCTGGCTTGCCACGCCAGACTAGCGCAACTTGCACGTGACCGATCCAGCCCAATCTTTCCCTAGGCGTCGAATTTCCGCGTGGCTCAGCCGCGAGTGCCGGCGAAGCGCTCCTGCCACTCCGCCCGTTCCTCGTCGGTGATCTTGCGGAAGGTGACGTCCGGCACCGCGAAGCCATGACCCACCGACAGCGTCTGCAGCGCCGCGCCGATATTGCCGGGCCAGGCGTCGTCCTCGGT
The DNA here is from genome assembly GCF_014195545.1 of Limimaricola variabilis. GTDB lineage: Bacteria > Pseudomonadota > Alphaproteobacteria > Rhodobacterales > Rhodobacteraceae > Limimaricola > Limimaricola variabilis. The sequence continues at coordinate 28,494 of NZ_JACIBX010000005.1, forward strand.
CTTCATCGCCTCGAGGAGCTGCGCGCTCGCATCGGGGATAAAGGGCGCGGAGAGCACCGCGTAGAGCCGTATCAGGTTGAGCGCGAGACGGATCTGCATCGCGGCGGTCTCGGGCTCGGTCTTGAAGGTGGCCCAGGGCGCCGCATCCTGCAGGTACTCGTTGCCCGCCACCCAGATCGCGCGCAGCTCGGCCGCGGCCTTGCGCACTTCGATCGCGTCCATGTGCCCCTCATATGCGCGCACGCGGCGCTCCAGATCGGCGATGAGCGCCTGTTCGCGGTCGCCGTGGGCGCCGCCTGCCGGCACCTCCTCGCCGAACTTGGAGCGGCAGAACTTGCTGACGCGGCTGACAAAGTTGCCGAGCACGTCGGCGAGATCCTTGTTCACCGACTGCTGGAAGTTCTCCCAGGTGAACTCGGCGTCGGAGCTTTCGGGCGCGTGGCTCAGCAGCCACCAGCGCCAGTAGTCGGCGGGCAGCACCTCTAGCGCCTGGTCCATGAACACGCCGCGCCCGCGCGAGGTCGAGAACTGGCCGCCATCATAGTTCAGGTAGTTGAACGACTTGATGTAATCGACGAGCTTCCAGGGCTCGCCCGAGCCGAGGATGGTCGCCGGGAAGGAGAGCGTGTGGAACGGCACGTTGTCCTTGCCCATGAACTGGGTGTAGCGGACGTCGTCGGCGCCATGGTCAGTGCGCCACCAGCGCTCCCAATCCGCACCCTTGCCGGCATCGACCCATTCCTGCGCGCAGGCGATGTACTCGATCGGCGCGTCGAACCAGACGTAGAAGACCTTGCCCTCCATGCCGGGCCAGTCCGCGTCGCCCTTCTTCACCGGGATGCCCCAGTCGAGGTCGCGGGTGATGCCGCGGTCCTGCAGGCCGTCGCCGTCATTGAGCCATTTCTTGGCGATCGAGGTGGTCAGGATCGGCCAGTCGGCCTTGGAATCGATCCAGTCCTGCAGCTCGCCGCGCATGCCGCTCTGTTTGAGATAGAGGTGCTTGGTTTCGCGCGGCTCCAGATCGGTGGAGCCCGAGATCACCGAGCGCGGCTCGATCAGGTCGACGGGATCGAGCTGCTTGGTGCAATTGTCGCACTGGTCGCCACGCGCGCTTTCGAAGCCGCAATTGGGGCAGGTGCCCTCGATATAGCGGTCGGGCAGGTAGCGGCCGTCGGCCTTGGAGTAGATCTGTGTCTCGACCCGCTCCTCGATCAGCCCGGCCGCGTCGAGGCGGGCGGCGAAATGCTGGGTCAGCCGGTGGTTCTGCGGGCTGGACGAGCGACCGAAATGGTCGAAGGACAGCCGGAAGCCGCGCGCGATCTCGGCCTGGGTCTCGTGCATCTCGGCGCAGTATTCGGCCACCGGCTTGCCTGCCTTGGCGGCAGCCAGCTCGGCCGGGGTGCCGTGCTCGTCGGTCGCGCACAGGAACAGCACCTCGTGGCCGCGCCCGCGCTGGTAGCGGGCATAGAGATCGGCCGGGAGCTGGCTGCCCACCAAGTTGCCCAGATGCTTGATCCCGTTGATGTAGGGGATGGCCGAGGTGATGAGATGCCGTGCCATGCGTGCGTCCTTCGCTGCGTCCGCGCCCCCTGTAGCGGGCGCGCGCCGCCGATGCCAGTGCCTGCCCGCTTGCCGTTGCTCGCATGGCGGCCTACCTCTTCGCCTCGCGGACCGGGCGTGACGCCCGGCCCGGAGATCACGGAAGGCCCCGACATGAAGAAGATCCCCCTTGGCCGCAGCGGCATTGAGGTCAGCGAATGGTGCCTGGGCACGATGACCTATGGCAGCCAGACCCCCGAGGACGACGCACATCGCCAGCTCGACATGGCGCTCGAGGCGGGGATCGACTTCCTCGACGCGGCCGAGATGTATCCCGTGAACCCGGTCAAGGCCGAGACGGTGGGCCGCACCGAGGAGTTCATCGGCAACTGGATCGAGAAGAGCGGCAAGCGCGACCGCTACAAGATCGCCACCAAGGCCGCCGGCCCGAATCCCGGCTGGGCCCGCGACGGCAAGGGCTATGACGGCGCCAACCTGCGCGAGATCGTCGAGGGATCGCTGCGGCGGCTGAAGATCGACATGATCGACCTCTACCAGCTGCACTGGCCCGAGCGCGGCCATTACCATTTCCGGCAGTACTGGAACTACGACCCCTCGGGGCAGGACCCGGCACGCACCCGCGATCATATGGACGGCGTGCTGGCGACGCTCAAGGATCTGGTGGCCGAGGGCAAGATCCGCGCCTTCGGCCTGTCGAACGAGACCGCCTGGGGCACCACCCGCTGGATCGACCGGGCGGAAGCCACCGGCGGGCCGCGCGTGGCCTCGATCCAGAACGAGTACTCGCTGCTGTCGCGTCTGCACGACACCGATCTCGCGGAGGTGAGCGTGAACGAGGACGTGCTGCTCCTGGCCTATTCGCCGCTGGCCTGCGGCTATCTCACCGGCAAGTATCAAAACGGCGTGCCGGAAGGCTCGCGGCTGTGGATCAATGGCAATCTCGGCGGGCGCAAGACCGACCGGGTGATCGGCGCGACGCAGGCCTATCTCGACATCGCGCAGAAGCATGGCCTCGACCCGGTGCACATGGCGCTGGCCTGGCAGCGGACCCGGCCCTTCGCGGTCTGCCCGATCTTCGGCGCGACCAATGTGGAGCAGCTCGAGCGGATCCTGGCCGGCCGCGAGGTGGTGCTGTCCGACGAGGTGGTGGCCGAAATCGAGACGGCGCACAAGCAGCACCCAATGCCGTACTGATGATCGGGGCAAAGGGGAGCAGCGCATGATGGGACGCAACCGGAAGACGCAGGGTAGCCTAGCCGAAAGCCGGGCCACCCGCTGGGGCCACTGGGCACTTCTGCCGCTGCTCGCCGCGTGTGGCGCGGCCGCGCCGCCGCCCGAGACGGCGCCGGTGTTCCGGGCCACGGATGCGCCGATCGCCTCCAGCCTGCGTGGCAGCCCGACCGATCTGAACGGCGACTGGGTCGTCGCCGCCGCCTATCCGGGCGGACCGCTCGCGCCGAACGACCGGGTGACGCTGCAGCTCGACGCTAAAGGCGCGGGCGTGGCGCGGCTGTCGGGGGCGGGCGGGGCGCGGCTGGTGCCGGTGGCGTCGGCGGGGCGCGGGCGCATGATGGTCGCGGGCGCGCCCTGGTGGCTGCTCTGGACCGATGACGACTTCCGTACCGCGGTGATCGGTGCGCCGGATGGCGCCTATGGCTGGATCATGGACCGGCCGGGACAGGCCGGGGTCGACCGCGCCCGCGCAGCCCGCGAAATGCTCGATTTCAACGGCTACGACACCGGCGCCCTGGTCACGAACCGCTAGAATCGAAGGATTCGGCCGCCGTCGTGCCGTTGAAGAACGGCAGCGGCCGATCGGCCCGGAGATCGTCGCGACGCGCCTCGACTTCGTGCAGGACCAGCCGGGTGATGTCGGGCAGGTCGAGGTCATGGACCCGCGCCAGCGGTACCCAGTGGAGATGGGTCAGCTCATCCTCGGCGCGCCCGAAATCGTCGGGATCGCTGGCCAGCGCCGTTGCCGGCGCGAGGAAGAACCGCGCGTCGAAGCGGCGCGGTCGGCCGGGCGGCGTTATGGCGCGGAACACCGGCACCAGCGCGGAGGCGTCTGGCTGGTGACCGGTCGCCGCAAAGCCGCGCCAGCCAGCGGGCGGATCCGGCCAGTCGCCACGCCGGCCGAGGATCTGGCCGGTCTCTTCCCACAATTCGCGGATCGCGCAGGCGGCCAGCGCCGCCGCACCGGGGCCGAGCCGTCCGGCATGTTCCGGCGGCAGCTGGGCCATCGCCGCGATTCCGGCATCGCAGGCATCGAGCGCACCGCCGGGGAAGACGTATTTCGACGGCATGAACACCGCCCGCGCGCCGCGCCGTCCCATCAGAACCGACGGCCCCTCGGGCCGCTCGCGCAGCACCACCACCGTCGCCGCATCTCGTATAGGGACGGCGCCGGAACTCACTGCGGCTTGCCGAAGCCGTGCATCCGGCGCGCCCACTGGATGCCGACCACCAGCCCCTTCAGGCGCGGCAGCAGGTAGAGCGACAGCGCCACCGCCGCCACCGTCAGCACCGTTGCCATCACCAGAGGTTCGGGTCGGAATCGGGTGAAGCCGATATGGATCACCGGGGCCAGCAGGTGGCCGACGATCAGGATCGTCAGATAGGCCGGGCCGTCATCGGCACGATGATGATACAGCTCTTCCCGGCAGACCGGGCAGCGGTCGACGACCTTAAGATAGCCCTGGAACAGGCCGCCCTCGCCGCAATTCGGGCATCGCCGGCGAAACCCGCGCAGGATCGCGGGCCGGGTCGGGCGCTCCTCTTCGGGAGTGGGGGGCTGTGGGGCGTCTTCGCTCATCCGGGAACCTCGGGCGGTGGCGTGTGACCCTCACATGCGCCCGCCGGGCCGAATTTGAAAGACCGAGCCGCCAGGTTGCGTCGCGATGCCGCGCGTGGCGCCGGGCAGCGGTTCGGCGCGAAAAGGCCCGCCGCGGGGATCGCGGCGGGCCGGGTCGGCACGGGAGAGCCGACTGTCCCTGGGGGATTATTCGACCGCGGGAAGCAGCACACCGTCGATCACGTGGATCACGCCGTTCGATTGCTTCACGTCGGCCACGGTGACGTTGGCGGTGCGGTCCTGACCGTCGGTGATCATGATCGTGCCATCTTCGCCTTCGGAAACCATGAACTTGCAGCCGCCGACGGTCTCGACTTCGTGCATGCCGCCATCATCGGCGATCATGCCCGAGATCGCGTCCGACATCGCGTTGGCCGCGACCACGTGGCAGGTGAGGATCTCGGTCAGGCGATCCTTGTTCTCCGGCTTGAGCAGGTCTTCGACCGAACCGGCCGGCAGCGCTTCGAAGGCGGCGTTGGTCGGCGCGAAGACGGTGAAGGGGCCTTCGCCCGACAGCGTCTCGACCAGGCCCGCGGCCTGAACGGCGGCGACGAGGGTGGTGTGATCGGCCGAGTTCACGGCGTTCTCGACGATGTTCTTCTCGGGGAACATGGGCGCGCCGCCGACCATCGGGTTGCCGGTCTCGGCATGGGTCTCGGCCAGCGCGACCGTGGAGGTGAGGGCGAGGGCGGTGCCTGCGATAAGGGCCTTGAGGTTCATCTTGTCGTCTCCCTGACGGTTCGGGGGGCGTCCGTGCCCCCTCGTGACGCCAGCAGACACGGCAGCAAGATGCGCCGGGTTGCAGCCGATGCGATCACGCCTTCGTGAGCAGACTGTCGAGCCAGTCCGGCAGGCCCCCGATGTCGTCCAGAACCGCATCGGCATGGGGTTCGAGGACATGGCGAGGCGCCGGGCCGGTCAGCACCGCGATCGCCCGCATCCCGGCCGCACGGGCCGCATGCAGGTCGTGCAGGCTGTCGCCGATCATCGCGCACTCGGCGGGGAGCCGGCCCAGCGCCCGCGCGCAGGACAGGAGCTGGCCGGGACCGGGCTTGGCCCCGTATCCGCTATCGGCTCCGGCGACGAAGCCGAAGACCTCGGTCAGCCCCGCCACCCCCAGATGCGCACGCGCGGGAGCTTCGGCATCGTTGGTCACGAGGCCGAGGCCGAGGCCCCGCGCGGTGAGCCGTTCGAACAGCGGGAGAAGCGGCACCGCCTCGACCTGCGGCGCCTGGGCCGCACGGGCGTTCATGCGCGCGACCAGCGTCGCGCGGTTGGTGCCCGGCAGATGCGGCAGCATCACGTCGGCGATCTCGCCCGGGGTCGACGCGACGACCGGGCTGTCGGGCAGAAAGCGTCCCGAAGCCAAGTCGTAGCCGAGCGCCGTGGCGATGGATGTGGCGCGCGCCGTATCGCCCTCCGCCTCGGCCAGGATCAGGCCGCGCGACCAAAGGCCCCAGGTCGCCTGAAAGTCGAACAGCGTGCCGTCCTTGTCGAAGATCAGCGCGCGCGGGGTCATGTCCAGTTCATCCGGGACGGCCCCGCCAGCATTAGCATCGCCGTGTGCGGGGCGTCATACTCGTACCCCGCCCCGTCGCAGAAGGCGGTGACCCAGCCATCATCCATGGTCAGGAATTCGAGCACCGAGGCCTGGAACTCGGCTTCGCCTGCGCGATCGCGCAGGTCCTCGGCCGCCGCGCCCGAGGAGCCGAGAAACACCGGCCAGAGCTCGTCATTGGCGGCAAGCCAGCCCAGCGCCTGCAGCGCGATCACCTCGGCCTGTTCCCGCTTCATGCCGACCGCTCCCCGGTGTTTTGCAAGCATTTGTTAACCATTCTTTCCGACCCTCGATGGCGGGAGTGGGCGCTGGGCCCGGAAGCGGGCCGCTGGCCCGAACAAGGACATCTGCATGTCGGGTCGTATCCTGATCACTGGTCGAATCGCAACGGAGGCGGCGCAGCAGGGCCGGGCTCTGGTCGACGCTGGTTTCGAGTGTGACTTCTGTCCGGGTTTCGCGGGCATTCTGGCGCGGCTGCCCGACCCGGGCGTCGATCTCGTGCTGGCCGAGCTGCCGGAGGGGGACACCGGGTCGAAGGAGATCACCGCCTTTCTCGTCCGATTGCGCGCGATGCCAGGAGGTGAGCGGCTGCCGGTGGTGGTGCAGGGGCACTGGGCGGCGGGTGCGACCCGGCTCGCCTTACTCAAGGCCGGCGCGGACGAGGTGGCCGAGGCGCCGGTCTCGTCGGCGCTGATGCAGGCGCGGATTCGCAACCTGATGCGGGCCCGCGACACGCTCGAAGAGCTGGCGCGGCGCGAGGCGACGCATCGGATGCTGGGCTTCTCGGAGGCGGCGCCCGGCTTCGCGTCCCGGCCGCGTACGACCCTGATCGCGCCTGACCGGGTGCAGGGAACACTCGTGGACGCGCGTGATCTGCTCTGCGCGCCGCGCCGCGCCGCGTGGGGCCGCAGGGGCCATTCGCCGCCGCCACCCGCGAGGAGGATCTGTTCGTGATCGACGGCGCCGCGCTGCGGGCGGCGGGCGCCCCCTCGCGCGAGCTGTTCCGGATCGTCGCCGAGCTGCGCAGCCGCTCCGCGACCCGCCGCGCGGCGCAGCTCGTGCTGCTTCCCGAGCCGGGGCGCGAAGCGGCGATGCTGCTCGATCTCGGTGCAGATGACATCGTTCCGGCGGCGGTGACGGAGGCCGAGATCGGTTTCCGGGCGCGTCGCCTGCTGCACCGCAAGACGCTCGCCGATCGGTTGCGCATGACCGAGCGACACGGATTGGAAGCCTCCTTGACCGATGCGCTGACCGGACTGTGGAACCGCCGCTACGCTCTACCGCATCTCGCCCGACTGATCACCGAGGCTCGGAAGCGCAACCGGCCGCTGGCTGTGATGTTGCTCGACATCGACCTGTTCAAGGCAGTCAACGACCGGCATGGCCACGCCGCCGGAGATGCGGTGCTGGCACAGGTCGCGGCACGGCTGCGGGACGGGCTGCGCCCCGCCGACCTGATTGCGCGGATCGGCGGGGAGGAGTTTCTGGTAGCGATGCCCGACGCCACGCTCGATCAGGCCCGCCGCGCGGCCGAGCGGCTGCGCCGCCGTATCCGCGAACGACCGTTCGACATTGGCGGGTCGGGCCAAGCCTCCCTGCAGGTCGTGACCGTCTCGGTCGGGGTGGCGCTGGGGCCGGGGCCAGCCGGGGCTGCGCCGGACATGGCAGCCGAAGCGCTGATGCGGCGCGCCGACACGGCGCTCTACGCGGCCAAGCGGACCGGCCGCAACCGCGTCAAGGTCAGCCTCAGCGCCGCCTAGCCGAGACAGTCCTCATAGGCCGCCGCCAGCCCTTCCATCAGTGCCGGATAGAGGTCGGGGCCCGGCTCCAGCCTCAGCGCATCGGGGTCGGTCGCCGCGGTAGCAGCGTCGCTGTTCTCGCGCAGCAGGGCGACCAGATCGGGCGCCGTCTCCGGATCGGTCAGCACACATGTGATGCCGCCTGCCTCTACCATGTCGCGCAGCGCCGCGATCCGCGCGGGCCCCGGGGCCGAAGCGTCGGAAAGCGCCAGCGCGCCGGCAGCAGGCAGGCCGAAGCGCGCCTCGAAATACTGGTAGGCGTCATGCGCAACGAGGTAGGGGCGATCCGCGAACGGCGCCAGCCGCTCCGCGATCCGGGCCGTCATCTCGGCATCCGCCGCGATCGCCGCCTTGGCGTTGTCGCGGTAGAGTTCGGCGTTCTCCGGGTCCGCGGCGGCGAGGGTTTCGGCGATGGCTTCGCTCCAGGCGGCCGCCACCTCGGGGTCGAGCCAGGCATGCGGGTCGGTTGCGCCAAAGGCATCGTGCGATCCATGCTCTGCCTTTTCCTCGGCCTCACCACGATCGTCATGCCCTTCGGTCTCGAAGGCAGGATCCTCGCGCAGCGGCAGTCGCGTCCAGCCATCGGTTTCAAGCAGTGCCAAGCGCTGCGCTTCGGGTGCGAGCGCGGTCAGGCTGTCTTCGAGCCATGGCAGGAAATCCGGCCCGGTCCAGATGATCAACTCCGCCTCCGACAGCCGCTGCGCATCCGAGGGGCGCAGGCTCGCGTCGTGTGGCGAGCCACCGGGTGCCAGCAGCAGGTTGGGCGTGCCGACCCCTTGCATGACCCGGGCCACGAGGCTGTGCACCGGCGCGGTATCAGTCACGACACGGGGCGCCTCGGCCAGAACCGGGCCGGCCAGAAGGATTACCGCGACGGCGGTGGGGACGGTGCAGCGCATGAAAGCCTCTTGAGCCTGCGGGAATCGGGAGCTACGAGCTATGTTATAACGTAACAAATGGTCAAGAAGCGGCCGGCAAGAAGGAGCAGCGCATGAACGGAGCCGGATTCGCCTGCGGCGATCATGCCGCCTGCATCCGAGGCGCACTCGATGTCGCCGAGGCGCGCTGCGCGGCCGATGGCGCGCGGCTCACGCCGCTACGCCGCCGCGTCCTGGAGATCCTGCTCGAAGGGCACGCGGCGATGGGTGCCTATGACGTGCTGGCCCGGCTCGATGCCGAGGGCCTCGGTTCGAAGCCGCCAGTGGCGTACCGCGCGCTGGGGTTCTTGGTCGATCACGGCCTGGCGCACCGGATCGAGAGGCTTTCGGCATATGTCGCATGCGCCCGGCCGGGTGCCGACCATGCGCCGGCGTTCCTGATCTGCCGGGGCTGCGGCGCGGTGGCCGAGATGCAGGGGGCGGACGGGCTCGATCGCCCGGCCGCCGAGGCGGGCTTTGCCATCGAGCGGGTGGTGGTCGAGGCCGAGGGTCTGTGCCCTGCCTGTCAGGAGCATTCGGCATGAACGCGCTGCTCTCTGCGACCGGGCTCGAATTCGGTCCGCGCGCCGCACCGGTCTTGCGCGACGTTTCGATCTCGGTCGCGCCGGGGGAGATCGTGACGTTGGTCGGGCCGAACGGCTCGGGCAAGAGCACGCTGCTGCGCCTGCTGATCGGGGCACTCGCGCCGCGCCGGGGCAAGGTGCATCGCGCGCGGGGGCTACGCATCGGCTACGTGCCGCAAAGCCTCGTGCTCGACGCCTCGCTGCCGATCACCGTGCGGCGCTTTCTGGACCTGCCGCATCGAGTCTCGGACGCCGACGCAGCCGCAGCGTTGGAGCAATCCGGCGCGACCGGCCTCGAGGGGCGGCAGATGGCGGCGCTCTCAGGTGGGCAGTTCCAGCGCGTGCTGCTGGCGCGCGCCGTGTTGAACCGACCCCAGATCCTTATCCTCGACGAGCCGACCCAAGGCCTTGACCAGCCCGGCCAGGCGGCCTTCTATCGCCGGATCGCGACGCTCAGGCGCGATCTGGGCTGTGCGGTGCTGATGGTGAGCCATGAGTTGCACGTGGTGATGTCGGCCACTGACCGGGTGATCTGCCTGAACGGCCATGTCTGCTGCGAAGGCACGCCCGAGGTGGTCACCGCCGCCCCGGCCTGGCGCGAGCTGTTCGGCACCGGCACCGGTGGCCAGCTGGCGCTCTACCGGCACGAGCACGACCATGCGCACGAGGCTGGCGGCGCCGCGCATCACCATCACCACCATTCCCACGCCGAAGGCTGACATGCTCGATGATTTCCTGATCCGTGCGGGGCTCGCCGCGCTTGGCACCGCCATGGCCGCCGGGCCCTTGGGCTGCTTCGTGGTGTGGCGGCGCATGGCCTATTTCGGCGACGCGACGAGCCATGCGGCGATTCTCGGTGTGGCGCTTGCGCTGGGGCAGGGGATTGCGGTGTTCCCGGGCGTGCTCGGTACGGCGCTGGCGATGGCGCTGGCGGTGCATGCGCTGTCCGGGCGTGGCCTCGCCCATGACACGGTGCTCGGGGTGCTGTCGCACGGGGCGCTGGCCACGGGCATCGTCGCAGTGGCGCTGACCGGCGGCGTTCGGGTGAATCTCGAGCTATACCTGTTCGGGGATGTGCTGACCGTGACACGGAGCGATCTCGCCTGGATCTGGGGCGGCGCGGCGCTCGTGGCGGGGGTGCTGGCCTGGCGCTGGCGGCGGCTGCTCACCGCGACGCTGTCGCCCGACCTCGCCCATGCCTCGGGAATCGCGCCGCGTCGTGAGGCGCTGGTGCTGACCTTGCTGCTCGCTGCCGTGGTCGCGGTGGCGATCAAGGTGGTCGGCGCGCTGCTGATCACCGCGCTTCTGGTGATTCCCGCGGCCGCGGCGCGCGGCGCCGCCCGTACGCCGGAGGCGATGGCAGTGCTTGCGGGGGGCGCAGCGGCCCTTTCGGCGCTGGGCGGGCTATGGGTGGCGCAGTGGCTCGACACGCCGGTCGGCCCCTCCATTGTCTGCGTCGCCGTGACGCTGTTCGCAGGCAGCTTGCCGCTCAGGCTTCTTGCGGGGACGCGCGGATGATCGCGCAAACCCTATCCTGAATTTCCTCTCGCCTTGCTCTTGCCACGTTTCTTTTGCGAACTAGCAAAAAACGCGCTTGAGGAGAGCAGATGAAAAAGACCCTGAAGGCCGCGGCCCTTGCCGCGCTGCCCGTGCTCGGGCTTGTGCCCGCGATCCCCGTCTTCGACGCCGCCCCTGCCGCCGCTTCGACCGCTGGCTGCGCATTGCCGGCCGATGCCAACAGCAAGGCGACCAGCGTCGCCTCGGGACTCAACGCGTTCCGCGCCTCGCGGGGCCTCGGCCGGGTATCGCACGACCCCGCTCTGTCCCGCGCCGCTCAGGTTCAGGCCTGCGATCTGGCCCGCACCGGCCAGTTCGGCCATCGCGGCAGCGACGGCTCGAATCATCGGGTCCGGGTGGAGCGTACCGGCTATTGCGCCGGCGTCAGTGGCGAGAATCTTGCCTGGGGCTACCCCCGTCCTAACCAGATCATCACTGGCTGGCAGGGCTCGCCCGGCCATCGCAAGGTGATGGAGCTCGACCGGGCGCAGGAATTCGGCGTGGGCATCGCACAGGGTGCCAAGGGGCCGGTCTGGGTGCTGGTGATGGCCCAGCCCTGCTGAGACGGTTCAGCCGGTGACCTCCAGCGGGATGGTCACCGGCCCGTCATTGACCAGCGCCACCTTCATGTCGGCGCCGAAGCGGCCGGTCTCCACCGGTACGTCCAGCGCACGCAGCTCCTCGGCCAAGGCCAGGTAGAGGCGTTCGCCGATCTCGGGCGCCGCCGCGGTCGAGAAACCGGGGCGGTTGCCGGTGCGGGTGTCGGCGGCCAATGTGAACTGGCTCACCACCAAGGTGCTGCCACCGATATCGAGCAACGAGCGGTTCATCCGCCCCGCCTCGTCGCGAAAGATCCTGAGCTTGGCGATCTTGGCCGCCATCTTCGCGGGCAGGGTGTCGGTATCGCCCTGCATCGCGCAGGCCAGGACCAGAAGCCCCGGCCCACAGCGACCCACCACCTCGCCATCGACGCTGACACTGGCCTCGCTGACGCGCTGGACCAGTGCCCTCAAAGCTCGTGGTCCCAGGGCGGGTTGGCGCCTGCGCGGCTCACGGTGATCGCGGCGGCCTTGGCGCCGAGGCTGAGCGCGTTGCGGATCTCGTCTTCGTCGAGCGTGGCGATGTCCGCCTTGTTGAGCAGCCCCGCGCGATCGAGGCTGACCAGCACCCCGGCGTTGAAGGTATCGCCCGCGCCGACCGTGTCGGCCACTTCGACCCGCTGGGAGGCCACGCTGACCGTATGCTCGGCGGTGTAGCCGGTGGCGCCCTTCGAACCTTCGGTGATGCAGACCAGCTTGGGTCCCTTGGCGAGCATCTTGCGCGCGAGATCGGCGGTCTCGCCCGTGCCCTCGATCCAGTGCAGGTCCTCGTCCGAAACCTTCACGATGTCGGCGCGCGCGATCATCCGCTCCAGCCGGGCACGATAGGCCGCTTCGTCGCGGATGAAGGAGGGGCGGATGTTCGGGTCGATCATGGTGACGCGGGTCGGTGCTTCGCGCGCCTGCAGAGCCTCGTAGGCGGCGCCGCAGGGCTCGACCACGAGGGAGATGCCACCGAAGAACAGCGCCTCGGCGCCCGGCTCGGGCAGGTCGTCCTCGGACAGCATCCGTCCGGCGGTGTTCTCATCGTAGAAGTTGTAGGTGGCATGACCGTCGGTCAGCTTGACGAAGGCCAGCGTCGTCGGCCGGTCCGAGATATGCGCCGGGAAGGTGTCGACCCGCGAGGCTTCGAGCGTCTGGCGCAGGATGTCGCCGAACATGTCCGAGGAGATGCCCGAGAAGAACCCGGTGGGCGCGCCGAGACGGCCCATGGCGATGGCGGTGTTGAACACCGCGCCGCCGGCATAGGGCGCGAAGGCGGTTTCGCCCGCTTCGGTGCGACGGGGCAGCATGTCGATCAGGGCTTCGCCGCAGGCGAGGATCATCGGGTTTCCTTCCGGGTCTTGGAGGCGTCTGGATCGGCGCGGACAATGCCGCCTGACGCCGGGTCGTGCAAGCGTGGTTACTGGTTGAGATAGCCGAAATAGCCAAGGATCGCCGCCACGATCAGCGCCAGGAGGACCGCGATCGCGATCTTCCACTTGGAGTAGGGCCGCGCGCCCTGCACCTTGCCCGAGCGGGCATTGACCACGAAGGCATAGCTCTGGCCACGGTAGCGGTAGGCGGCGGTCCATACCGGCAGCAGGACATGCTTGAAGGTGACATCGCTCACCTGGGTGTTCATGTCGTCGATCCGCTGCTGGTCGCCGCCGATGTCGCGGCGCACATCCGTGCGGATCACGTCCTCCATGATCTGCCGTGCCTCGGCATAGGCCGCGTCGAGCTCGACCTGGTAACCCTCGGCCATGAAGCCCGCCACGTATTCCGGCCGGTATGGGATGAGCGCGGGCAGGTCCCACGGCCCGAGCGCGTCGGTATGGGCCTTGGGCAGCGATTTCGAGCCGAGCACGAGGATGTCGTCGAAGAAGCGCGCGACGCGCCCGCGCACCCGGCGCCAGCGGATGCGCGGCTCGCTCACCTGGGTGGGCTTGCCGTCGCGCATCACGGTGCGGGTGACGTAATAGGTGTCGCCGCGCTGGCCGCGATACTCGGTCTGGGTGGCCGCGTCGAAGGTCCAGAACGGCACGTAGATGCCGTTCATCCGCCGCCCCTTGCGCGCGTATTGCCTGAGCCCGTTCGGCGCGAACCACCGGCTGCCGAGCCACTCGGTCAGGGCCTTCTGCGCACGGGCCTCGTCGACCTCGAAGGGCAGCAGCGCGCGGGGCTTGATGTGGCGATGGGTGCCGGTGTCGGCGACCACCGCCGTGTCGCAATAGGGGCAGCGGGTGGCGTGGGTGCCAGGCGCGAACTCCACCTGCGCCCCGCAATTGGGGCAGGAGGCGACCCGGGTCTCCTCGATCTCGGAGACCGGCACGTCGCCGCGTCGGGCGCTCTCGAAATCGATCTCGCGCGTGGCCTCGGGGTCGGGCCGCGATGCGATCGCCTCGCGATGGCCGCAATGGGTGCAGGCCAGCTCGCTAGTGCCCGGGGCGTAATGCATGTCGCTGCCGCAGACCGGGCAGGGGAAACGGTGCTCCTCGACCACGCCGCTGGGCGCGCCGGGCGCGGGGTCGGCCAGATCCGTCATGTCCGGCTCACGGGGCGGGCGGCGGCGGTGGCGGCATCACGGTGAAGAGCTGCGCCAGCTCGTCCACATCCTCGGCCGGTTTCCAGCCATCTTGCCCGGCGGTCCAGACGAGGGTGTCGCGGTTGAAGCCGCCCTCGGTCACCATCCGCCCGAGCCGCGCCTTGGAGAAGGGGCCGGTGACCTCGCCGTTCACCGCGAGGTGCCAGACATGCTCGGCGGGCGGCGGTGGTGGCGGCGCGGCCTGCGGCGCCTGGGTTTGCGGCTGGCCGGGCATCGGGCCCCACGGCCCTTGTCCCGCGACCATGCCCATGCCGAAGCCCATGCCCGCCCCCATCGTGCCGGAGGGGTTGGCGGCGGCGGTGGTCATCGCCTCGGCGGCGGAATACTGGCCGAAGCGGCCCAGATCGCCGACGATCCCCATCGAGGTGCGCTTGTCGAGCGCCCGCTCCACCGCGTCGGGGAGCGAGATGTTCTCGACGTAGAATTCGGGGATCTCGAGGCCGTATTGCGCCACCACGGGCGAGATGGCGTCGCGCACGACCTTGCCGAGATCGCCGGTGTTGGCCGCCATGTCGAGCACCGGGATGCCCGAGCCTGCGAGCACCCGGCTCACCTCCTGCACCACGATGTTGCGGATCTGGTAGGAAATCTCCTGGGTCGTGAACTCGCCATCGGTGCCGACGATCTCGCGCAGGAACAGGGCCGGATCCTTGACCCGCATCGCGTAGGAGCCGAAGGCGCGCAGCCGTACAGGGCCGAATTCGGGGTCGCGGCACATCACCGGGTTCTTGGTGCCCCATTTGCGGTCGGTGATCCGGGTGGTGTTGACGAAATAGACCTCGGACTTGAACGGCGAGCGGAAGCCGTGGTCCCAGTGCTGCAGCGAGGTCATGATCGGCATGTTGTTGGTCTCGAGCATGTAGAGACCGGGCTTGAACACATCCGCGAGCTGGCCCTCATGCACGAAGACCGCAGCCTGGCCTTCGCGCACCGTCAGCTTGGCGCCGTACTTGATCTCGTGGCCTTCGCGCTCGAAGCGCCAGACCATGGTGTCGCGGTCGTCCTGGGTCCAGTGGATGACGTCGATGAACTGGCCGGAGAGAAAGTCGAGAATGCCCATGGTCGTCTCCCGTGTTGCGCTCAGACGTTGCCGCCCAAGAGTTCCGCCGCGATGTCGCGGGCGATCGGCGCCGCCTCGACGGCGCTCATCCCCGGCCGCATGCGCCGATCGTAAAGCATCTTGAGCAGCAGCTCGTCATGCTTGGTCAGCAGGCCGAACTCCTCGTCATCGTTGAAGATCGAGGGGCGGGCCTGGGGGCTGTCATTGGCGAGGCCCATGCCCTGCGCCAGCTCCTCGTGGATGCAGGCGAGGCGCAGCAGGTCCGGATGCTCGCCCCGGATCAGTGCCACGGCGCGGCTGTAGGTGCTGCCGCCATCCTGCGAGAAGGCGATGACCAGGCACAGCGTCGAGCGTGGCGGGTTGAGGAAGGCGCGGACCGAGCTTTCGGCGATGCCCGGGACCATGCGGCGCAGCTCGCTTTCGAAGCCGCGGCGGTCGTCCTCGTTCAGGATCAGTACCGAGAAGTTGCCTTCCTCAGCGGTCTGGGTGATCGGCACGCCGGTGAGCCGCGACAGCCGCGCGCCATAGGCGGCGACGGCATTTCGATCCCGTACCCTCTGCTTGGCCGGAACCGTGTCGCCGAACCGCACATCCATGCGGATCGGGCTTTCCCAGCGCCGCAGCCGGCTCATCGTCGCCTCGGCGCGCAGTTCGGTGCCGTCGGCGACATATTCGTCGAACAGCGCGATCCGGATGAAGTTGCGGGCCAACATGGTGTCGGTGAAGGGGGTGTCGGGCCCGCCGCCATCGCCGCGCAGAAGTCCCTGCGCCACGAGGTCGGATTGCAGCTTGGCGTAATGCTGTGACAGGGCCTGGCTCGCGGCCGAACGGACCGGATCGGCCACGGGCTCGGGCCGCGGCTGCGGGCTCGGGGTGGAGGGCTGTGCCATGGCCGCCGGCGCGGTGGCGACCGGCTGGTTGCGCGGCGGCGTCACCGGCACGAGTTCGGGCGGCTCGGCGCAGGCTGCGACGAGCGACAGGGCCATGAACCCCCCGACCAATCCGGACGCGCGATCGAGCCTCACCGCGTCACCCCCGCCGATCGCCCTGTGCCGCAGCCCGGCCACGGGCCGCGCCGAGTGCCGATTTCAGCTCGGCCTCCATGCGCCGCAATTCGGCCTCGGCCTCGGCGCGCTTGCGCTTGCCCTCGTCGGCGATGGTCAGGCTCTCGTCGATGGTGGCGATCAGGTTGGCATTGGCTTCCTTCACCGCCTCGATGTCGAACACGCCGCGCTCCATCTCGGTGCGGATCGCCTTGTTGGCGGTGCGCAGGTTCTCGGCGTTCGAGCGCAACAGGTCGTTGGTGAGATCGTTGGCCTCGCGCACCGCGCCTGCCGCCGCCGCGCCGCGCTGGATCGTCACCGCCTGCGCCAGCTGGGTCTCCCAAAGCGGCACCGTGTTGACGAGCGTCGAATTGATCTTGGTGACCAGCGACTTGTCGTTCTCCTGCACCAGCCGGATCGAAGGGAGCGACTGCATCGTCACCTGCCGGGTGAGCTTGAGATCATGCACCCGCCGTTCAAGGTCGTCGCGGGCCGCGCGCATGTCGCGCAGTTCCTGCGCCGCCATCACCTGGCGCTCCTCGGAGGCCGCCTCCATCCGCGCCTGCTGCGCAGGGATCTCGGTCTCGTCGATCTCCTTCAGACGGGCCTCGCCGGCGGCGATGTAGAGCGCCAGCTCGTCGTAGAAGGCGAGCGTCTTGTCGTAGAGCACGTCGAGGCTCTCGATGTCCTTCATCAGGGCGTGCTCGTGGCGCAGAAGCTCGTCAGTGATCCGGTCGATCTGGCCCTGCACCTCGCGGTAGCGCTCGGTGAACTTGGCCAGCGGCTTGGCCCGACCCATCAGCTTGTCCCAGAGCGACCGCTTGCGGTTCGGATCGAGCTCGCCGACGTCGAAGCCGCGGATCGTGGCGACGATATCGCGCAGGCTGTCGCCCGCCGGGCCCACATCCTTGTTCTGCACGCCTTGCAGCATCGACTGGCTGATCTGCTGCAGCTCGGCCTGCGCGCCGGAGCCGAAGCGGACGATGGAATTGGTATCGCCGAGAGCGATCTCGGTCATCCGCTTGCGGATTTCCTCGGTCTGCGCCGGCGCGGCGCTCTCGAGGCTCAGCTCGGGCGCCGGGTCGGGCAGGCGGGCGTCGTTCAGCGTATCGATTTCGGCCATCCGGGCCGCGGCCGCGTCGCGGGTCTTGTCGGACATCACTCGTTCCCTCTTTCAGACGACGCAACAACGCCTTCGCATGCGAGTCGGTCCCGCAGCACCCTGATCTCGATATCCATGTCGGTCCGGTCCGAGAGCAGCATCGTCTCGGTCCGGGCCGCGAAGTTGCGGTCGAGATCCGTCAGGAGCGATTCATACTCGGCCCGCGCGGCGCTGTCGCGGTTGCGGGACCAGAGATCGGCAAATTTCACCGAGGCGTCACGCGCGCCCATCAGATAGACGCCCAGATAGCGCCGCGCCTGCGTCAGGTCACGCGGATCGCGCTCGACGCTGCGGATCATCTCGCGCGCGCGGGCCTGAAAGGCGGCCACGCGCTCGTCGAGCTGGCGGTCGCGCAGCGCGGCGATCGCCGAGCGCATCTGCGCAAGATAGGTCTCGGCCTCGTCGACCACCTTGGCCACGCGGTCCTGCTGGTGGTCGTCGACGCCCTCGATACGCTTGTCGGACATCGGATCGATGCCGAAGGCTGCAACGTGCAGCCCCGCTGCGGCGAGGCCGTAGAGCGCCGCGCCCAGCACGCCGCCATCGCCCGACCATGCAGCGAGTGCCACGCCGAGCCCGGTCAGCCCCGAGGCCATCATCTTGCGCGGCCAGGCCGGCCTGCGGGCGACGGGTCGGGCCCGCCACTCGGCCTCGGCCCGCAGCCCGTCACGCAGCAGGAAGGCCGCGAGCGTCAGCACGCCCGCGCCGACCAGACCGGCGACGAGGCCGGCGGGACCCGCACCGAGCGAGAACAGCGCCAGAAGGGCAGGGGGCACGAAGAGGAGGTTCACCCGCGCGCCCGCCGGGTCGACCCGCGCGGTGTCACCTGGATCGGCGGCCGGCTGGCCGGGCTGCGCGCCGGGGCTGTATCGCCCGCCGAAGCGCCGGGCCATCAGCCGGCCCCCAGAAGACCGGTGGCGGTGCCGGCCATCAGGGCCAGCAGCACGAGATAGGCGATGGTACGGAATGGCGCTGGCATGGCGTCCTCCTGAGTGGCTGGCAATCCCCCGCGCCGCCGCGCGACATCGCGCAGCGCCGAGAGGAATTGCGCCCCGGCAAAGACCAGCGCGGAGGCGACAAGCAGCAGCAGAATCAATCGCGTCATGGCCGGGCGGTCCCTTGGCTAGGCCCTCTTGATAATAGGAGGTGGCGCGCGGCTTTTCGAGAGGCGCTCAGCGTTTGAAAGGTTTGGCGCTCTTGCCGCCTCCGGGGCCGCCGCGCGTCGGGCGGTCGCCCCTGTGTGCTGGCCGATCGCCCTTCGGACCCGGTCTCTCGCCGCCCGAGGCGGGGCGTTCGCCGCCACTCGCCACCTTCGCGCCGAACACGCGACCGGTGCCGCCCGGCCGCTTGCTGGCCTCGGGCGCGCCGGTCTTGGCCGGGCCGGTCTTGCCGGGGCCCGTCCGCTTGGCCTCGCTCGCCTGCTTGCGCGCGCCGCCCGGTCCCTTGGGTGCACCGCCGCGCACAGCGGGCTTGGCGCCCGGGCTGCCATCGGGGCGGCGCCGCTGCACCTTCGGCCCATCCTTCTCGCCGAGCTGCTCGCGCAGCACCTTGGGGCGGATCTCCTCGACTTCGCCGGGCTCGAGATTGCCGATCTGGAACGGGCCGTAGCTGATCCGGATCAGCCGGTTCACCGTCACCTCGAGCGCCGCCATGGCGCGCCGGATCTCGCGGTTCTTGCCCTCGCGCAGCCCGACCGTCAGCCAGGCGTTGGCGCCCTGCTGGCGGTCGAAGGTCACCTGCATCGGCTGGTAGTCGACGCCCTCCACGGAGATGCCCTGACGTAGCCGGTCGAGCTTCTCCTCGCTCACCGAGCCGTTGATCCGGACCCGGTAGCGGCGCAGCCAGCCGGTCGAGGGCAGCTCCAGCCGACGCTTGAGCTCGCCGTCATTGGTCAGCAGCAGCAGCCCTTCGGAGTTGAGGTCGAGCCGGCCCACGCTCATCACCCGGGGCATGTCCTCGGGCAACTCGTCGAAGACCGTCTTGCGGCCCTTCTCGTCCGAGGCGGAGGTCACCAGCCCGGCGGGCTTGTGATAGAGCCACAGCCGTGCCGGTTCGGGCGCGGCGAGCGGCGCGCCGTCGACGGTGATGCGGTCCTTGGCCGTGACGTTCAGCGCCGGGCTGAAGATCCGCTCGCCGTTTACCTTGATGCGGCCGTCCTCGATCATGCGCTCGGCTTCGCGACGCGAAGCCACGCCGGCGCGCGAGAGAACCTTGGCGATCCGATCGCCCTCGGGGATTTCGTTCTTGTCCATCCTCCCGCCATAGCCGCTCGCGCCCGGCCTTGCCAGCGCCGGGTGCGCCGGGCATCAGGGCCTATGCGTTTTCGCTCGCACATGGATATCGCGCTCGAGGAGGCGCGCGCCGCCGCCGCGCGCGGCGAGGTGCCAGTCGGCGCCGTGGTTGCCGACGCCTCCGGGCGACCCATCGCCCGGGCCGGCAATCGCACCCGCGAGATGAACGATCCCACCGCCCATGCCGAGATGCTGGCGATCCGGGCCGCCTGCGCGGCGCTGGGCTCCGAGCGGCTGACCGGCTGCGCGCTGTGGGTGACGCTGGAGCCCTGTCCGATGTGCGCGGCGGCAATCTCCTTCGCCCGCATCGCGCGGCTGCATTACGGCGCGGCCGATCCCAAGTCGGGCGGCGTCGCGCAAGGCGCGCGCGTGTTCTCGCACCCGCAATGCCACCACAGGCCCGAACTGTTCGACGGCATCGCGGCCGCCGAGGCGGAGGCGCTGCTCTCGCGGTTCTTCGCGGGCCTACGCGAGGGGCCGGCGGGACGCGAGAAGTGATCGGTCGAGGGCGGGCTGGTTCTGGACTTGCCCCCCGCCCGGCCCGATATTGACGCCATGAGTCTGCCCCCCGGTTTCCTCGACGAATTGCGCACGCGCCTCAGCCTCGGCCAGGTGGTCGGGCGCAAGGTCGCGTGGGACATGAAGAAGTCGAACCAGGGCAAGGGCGATTTCTGGGCGCCGTGCCCGTTCCACCAGGAAAAATCGGCGAGCTTTCACGTCGATGACCGCAAGGGGTTCTACTACTGCTTCGGCTGCCACGCGAAGGGCGACGCGATCTCCTTCGTGCGCGAGACCGAGAATGTCGACTTCATCGACGCGGTGAAGATCCTCGCCGCCGAGGCGGGCATGGCTATGCCCGAACGCGATCCGCAGGCGCAGAAAAAGGCCGATCGTCGCTCCGAGCTGGTGGAGGTGATGGAGCAGGCCGTTCAATGGTTTCGGATGCAGCTGCGCAGCTCGGTCGCCAGCGCCGCACGCGACTATCTCGCCGGGCGCGGCCTCGACGAGGCGGCGCAGTCGCGCTGGGAGCTGGGCTTCGCACCCGACGACCGGGCCGCGCTGACCCGCGCGCTCAAATCCAAGGGCATCGCGGAGGAAATGATCGTCGCCGCCGGCCTCGCCGCACGGCCCGAGGGCGGCGGCGCGCTCTATGACAGGTTCCGGGGCCGCATCATCTTTCCCATCCGCGACGCGCGCGGCCGCGCCATCGCGCTGGGCGGGCGGGCGATGGATCCCAATGCGCGGGCGAAATACCTGAACTCCCCGGAAACGGAGCTCTTCGACAAGGGGCGCAATCTCTACAACCTCGCCCAGGCGCGTCAGGCTGCGGGCAAAGGCGCGCCGCTTGTGGTGGCCGAGGGCTACATGGACGTGATCGCGCTGTCGGAGGCGGGGCTCGAGGCCGCGGTGGCCCCGCTCGGCACCGCCGTGACCGAGAGCCAGCTGCAGCTGATGTGGCGCGTGCATCCCGAGCCGGTGATCGCGCTCGACGGCGACGCGGCGGGGCTGCGCGCCGCGCAGCGGGTAATCGACCTCGCGCTGCCGTTGATCGGCGCGGGGCATGGGCTGCGATTCGCGCTGATGCCGGAAGGGCTTGATCCCGACGACCTGATCCGGGCCAAGGGTGCGGGCGCGATGCGCGAGATCGTGTCGAACGCGCAGCCGATGGTGCAGCTGCTGTGGCGGCGCGAGACCGAGGGGCATGATTTCGACAGCCCCGAACGGCGGGCCGCGCTCGACAAGCGGCTGCGCGACGCGGTGGCGCTGATCCGCGATCCGGATCTGCGCGGCCATTACGAGCAGGAACTGAAACGGCTGAAATGGGAGCTGTTCAACCCGCGCCGGCAGGGCGGGCCGACCCGGATCGACCGCAAGGGGCAGGGCGGGTTCTTCAAGCCCGGCCAACTGCCGCTGGCGCCCAGCCCCTCGGCGCGCGCCTCAATGCTCGCCACCGGCGGCGCGGTCGAGGATCACCTGCGCGAGGCGGTCATCCTCGCCACGCTGATCGCCACACCCGAGGTGCTGCCCGAGTTCGAGGCAGCGTTGGAACGGATGGAGTGCCGCGATTCCGATCACGCGGCGCTGGTACATGGCATTCTCGCCTGCCACCACGAGCCGGACCTGCGCGGCGCGCTCGAGGCCCGGCTGGGGCCGGAAGCCCTTGAATCCCTGTTCGCGCAGCGCCATGTGGCGATCAGCCCGGGCGTCCGCCGACCCGGCGATGCCGAGACGGCGCGGATGTGCCTTGCTGAGGAACTGGCCAAACTCGATGCCCGACGCGGTCATGCCCGCGAACTGGCCGAGGCGGTCGAGGACCTCTCGGGGCTGAGCGACGAGGGGCTGACCTGGCGCCTGTCGCGGGCCGCCGAGGCGCTGGATCGGGCGGGGCGTGGCGACGGGGAGGATACGACCGAATACGAATACGGTACCAACGGCGCGCCGATGCGGCGTGACGAGCGGACCGAATTCGATGCCTTGCTGGGCACGATCGCCTTCGGAAAGGCGAAGCCCGGCAGCTGATCGGCGACGCGCTGCACCCGATTCGGCAGTGGACGTTGCGACTGCGTGAAAGAATCGGACGCCGGGAGGTTGCGAATCGCGGCCCTTGCGGCTTGATTCGGGCAGTCCGAATCACTGCCCGGCGCTGGACAGGACGTTCACCGAACGAGGAGCCCTTCATGGCCGCGAAAGACACCGACGACCGCAAGGACGACGACCAGGACGGGGCGATGACGCTCGACATGAGCCAGGCGGCGGTCAAGAAGATGATCTCCGAGGCGCGCGAGCGCGGCTACATCACTTACGACCAGCTCAACCAAGTGCTGCCCCCCGATCAGGTCTCCTCGGACCAGATCGAGGATGTCATGTCGATGCTCTCCGAGATGGGCATCCAAGTCACCGAAGCCGAGGAAAGCGAGGAAGTCGAGGAGGGCGGCTCGCGCGAGATTGCCACCGTCGGCGGCAACCGCGAGGTGGCGCTGGGCGGCGCCGAGGCCGAGAAGCTCGACCGTACCGACGACCCCGTCCGGATGTATCTGCGCGAGATGGGCTCGGTCGAACTGCTGAGCCGCGAGGGCGAGATCGCCATCGCCAAGCGGATCGAGGCCGGCCGCAACACCATGATCGCGGGCCTCTGCGAGAGCCCGTTGACCTTCCAGGCGATCACGATCTGGCGCGACGAGCTCTTGTCTGAGGACATTCTGCTGCGCGACGTGATCGATCTCGAAACTACCTTCTCGGGCCAGATGGGCGAAGAGGAGGGCGACGAGCCCGTGGTCGAGGCCGGCGCCGCGAGCGGTGCGGAGAAGTCCGAGCGCGGTGGCGACAAGCCGGAATACGACGCCGACGGCAACCCGATCCGCAACAGCGATGACGACGACGAGGACGACGAGCAGCACAACATGTCGCTCGCCGCGATGGAGGCCGCGCTCAAGCCGCGCGTGCTCGAGACGCTCGACACCATCGCCGAGAACTTCTCGCGCCTGTCCGACATGCAGGACGCCCGGATGTCGGCGACGCTGAACGAGGACTCGACCTTCTCGAAGGCGAACGAGGCCGAGTACCAGTCGCTGCGTTCCGAATTGGTGGTGCTGGTGAACTCGCTGCACCTCCACAACAACCGCATTGAGGCGCTGATCGACCAGCTCTACGGCATCAACCGCCGGATCATGTCGATCGACAGCTCGATGGTGAAGCTCGCCGACCAGGCGCGTATCAACCGCCGCGAATTCATCGACGAGTATCGTGGCGCCGAGCTCGATCCGACCTGGATGGACCGGATGGCCGAGAAGCCGGGCCGCGGCTGGCAAGCGTTGTTCGAGCGTTCGGCCGGCAAGATCGAGGAACTGCGCGGCGAGATGGCTCAGGTCGGCCAGTATGTCGGCGTCGACATCGGCGAGTTCCGCCGCATCGTCCAGCAGGTCCAGAAGGGCGAGAAGGAAGCCCGTCAGGCCAAGAAGGAGATGGTCGAGGCCAACCTGCGCCTCGTGATCTCGATCGCCAAGAAATACACCAACCGCGGCCTGCAGTTCCTGGACCTGATCCAGGAGGGCAACATCGGCCTGATGAAGGCCGTGGACAAGTTCGAGTATCGCCGCGGCTACAAGTTCTCGACCTACGCGACCTGGTGGATCCGCCAGGCGATCACCCGTTCGATCGCCGACCAGGCCCGGACCATCCGTATCCCGGTCCACATGATCGAGACGATCAACAAGCTGGTGCGGACCGGCCGCCAGATGCTGCACGAGATCGGCCGCGAGCCGACCCCGGAGGAGCTGGCCGAGAAGCTGCAGATGCCGCTCGAGAAGGTCCGCAAGGTGATGAAGATCGCCAAGGAGCCGATCTCGCTCGAAACGCCGATCGGCGACGAGGAAGACAGCCAGCTCGGCGATTTCATCGAGGACAAGAACGCGATCCTGCCGCTGGATTCCGCCATTCAGGAGAACCTGAAGGAAACCACGACGCGGGTTCTGGCATCGCTCACCCCGCGCGAGGAGCGGGTTCTGCGGATGCGCTTCGGCATCGGCATGAACACCGACCACACCCTCGAAGAGGTCGGCCAGCAGTTCTCGGTGACGCGCGAGCGGATCCGCCAGATCGAGGCCAAGGCGCTCCGGAAGCTCAAGCATCCGAGCCGGTCGCGCAAGCTGCGCAGCTTCCTCGACCAGTAAGCCAAGGCGATGAATTCAGGACGGCGGCGGGACATCCTGCCGCCGTTTTTCGTATCTGCAACGCCGGGTTGACGGATCGGGGTCGAACCGTGAACATCGGCGCAGTTCCAGCAAGGATGCCCCCATGCCCAGCGATCTCCTCAGCGTCGTTTCCCTAGGTGCGGCCCTCGTACTGCTCGTGGCCCTCGTTGCCGCCGTCACCGCCCTCAAGGGCGCGCGCGCCGCGCTGGCGGCGCTGCGCGGCGATCTGGAGGCAGGACGGCGCGCGGCCGACGAGGTGCGCAGCCAGGCCGAGGGGCGGCGCACCCGGCTGGAAGAGCGCGAGCGTGAGCTGGCCGCGCTCAAGGAAGAGCTGACCGCGGCCCGGCGGGCCCAGTTCGAGAGTGATGCCGCCCATGGCGAAACCCGTGCGGCCAAGGCGGCGCTGGAGGAGGCCAAGCGCGGGCTCGAACAGGCGCGCGACGATCTGAAGGGGCAGCTTTCGGAGATCACCGCCGAGATGCGCGAGCTGCAGGAGCGCCATGCGCAGCTCCAGTCGGACCATGCGACGCTGCAGGCGAGGAGCGCGGGCGAAATCGAGGCCGCCGAGATCCGGATCAAGGAACTCAAGGAGCTGCGCGAGGAGATGTCGCGTCGCTTCGAAGAGCTTGCCACGAAAACCCTGCGCCAGACCGGTGAGGATTTCTCCAAGGCCAACACCCAGAAGCTCACCGAGCTTCTCACCCCGTTCCGCGACCATGTCTCGCGCTTCGAGACCGAACTTCGGCAGGTGCATGGCAAGGCCGACGAGGAACGCGCACGGCTCGGCAAGCAGATCGAGATGCTGACCACCCAGTCCGAGACGATCCGCTCCGAGGCCGCCGCTCTCACCCGCGCGCTCAAGGGCGACAAGCAGAAGCAGGGCGCCTGGGGCGAGATGATCCTCGAGCGGATTCTCGAAAGCTCGGGGCTCGAGCGCGGCACCCATTATGTCGTGCAGGAGAGCCGCACCGACGATCAGGGCGCGCGCTGGCGGCCCGACGTCGTGGTGAAGATGCCCCGCGACAAGAGCCTGGTGATCGACAGCAAGGTCAGCCTCGTGGCCTATGAGGCCGCCGTGAATGCCGAGACCGAGGAAGAGCGCGCAAGGCATCTGCGCGAGCATGTCGCGGCGGTCCGCCGCCATATCGATCAGCTCGCCGCCAAGGGCTACCAAGCGATGCAGGACGGCTCGGTCGATTACGTGCTGATGTTCATGCCGATCGAGGGGGCGCTGTCGGCGGCGCTGGCCGAGAGCGGCGACCTCACGGC
Source organism: Limimaricola variabilis (assembly GCF_014195545.1). Taxonomy (GTDB): domain Bacteria; phylum Pseudomonadota; class Alphaproteobacteria; order Rhodobacterales; family Rhodobacteraceae; genus Limimaricola; species Limimaricola variabilis. Next base: position 54,022 of record NZ_JACIBX010000005.1, read on the forward strand.
CTATGCGGTGTCCAAGGGGGTCGGGGTGATGACTCCCTCGACGCTGATGGTGACGCTGCGCACGGTGGACCACATCTGGACGGTCGAGCGGCGCGAGAGCAATGCCGAGGCGATCGCCGACCGGGCCGGCAAGCTCTACGACAAGGTCGCGGGTTTCGTGGGCAACATGGAGCAGGTCGGCAAAGCACTTGCGACCGCGAGCCGCGCGCATGACGACGCGATGGGCCAACTCTCCACCGGGCGCGGCAACGTGTTGGGCCAGATCGAAAAGCTCAAGGTCATGGGCGCGCGCACTCAGAAGAGCCTCGGCGTCGATTTCGACGAGGCTGAGGACGAGGACGGGACCCCGGCGCTGGGGCTGCGCGAACCCGCCGAGTAGGGGGTGAAAGGCGGGAGTGTTGCGCTCCGGCCACTGGTCTCGAGGCGCCGGTGAACTAGCGTGAAACCATCTCCGTCCCTGCGTGTTGTTCAGGCAGGATCGAGACGGGAGACACCGCCATGAATAAGCTGATCGCCTTCGCCTTCGTTGCTGCCGTCACGACGCCGCTGATGGGTGTCACGCCGATCCTTTCCTCCGCTGCGGGGTTTCAGGACGTGACCGAGCCGGCCGCGCGCTACGACCTCGACGGCGCCATCGAGATCCCGGTCTCCGCCAACGAACTGGCCGAGTGCCGTGCCACGCTGGAGAGCGTCTTCATCGGCGGCGGCACCCCCGAGGTCCGCTGCGTGGTGACCGGCTGAACTTGCACACCGGCTTCTCAATCGAAACCCGCGGCCCCGGCCTGATCGAATTTACCGGCCGGGTCGCCGATTGGGTGGCCGATGTCGCGCCCGAGGAAGCGCTCCTGACTCTGTTCGTGCGCCACACCTCCTGTTCGCTGCTGATCCAAGAGAACGCCGACCCCGAGGTGCAGAGCGACCTTGCCGCGTTCTTCCATCGCCTCGTTCCGCCGAGCGACGATGCCTCGATGCGCTACCTCACCCACACCTATGAAGGGCCGGACGACATGCCGGGCCACATTAAGTCGGCCTTGTTGCCGACCTCGCTGCAAATCCCGGTGATCGACGGGCGCATGAGCCTCGGCACTTGGCAGGGGATCTACCTATTCGAGCATCGTACCCGCCCGCATCGGCGCGAGGTCACGGCGCTGCTGCGCTAAAGACGGTAGTTGCTGACGCTGCCCTGACCCCGATCACGGATGGAGCGCGCCCGGTCCCCCGATATCTCCCAGAGCTGACAGTTCTCGGGCAACTCGAAACCGACGGTCCCGGTGCGGCAGAAATACCCGTCGCGCCACAGCCACGTGCCGGCATAGGCGGTACCCTCGTAGACGCCCTCCATGGTGCCGTCGGCGTTCACGACGAGAAAGCTGGGGCTGCTCGTATCCTCGATGGTGAGACGTTTGCCGACGATCGCGGCCGCGAAGGCGGCCTGCTCGGTCAGCGGGGCGAAATTGGCCGAGGGCTCGACCGGCATCGGCGCGCATCCGGCGGACAGGGCGGTGATGAGGGCAGGGCTGAGGGAGGCAATTGTCCTGTACATGAGAATCTCCGATGTCATACGGCTCACTCGAAATCGCCGCTGCAACCAGAACGGCATGGCCCCAAGGGTAACATAATACCGAAGCTGCATTAACCCTCAGGGTTGCGCCGGGCGGGCAGGGGCCGAAGCCACGTCATCTGGTGTGTGGATATTTCGCCCTACCCATTCTGTGGGTGGTCTCCTATAGTCGTCGTGGACCAGGGCCGTCAGGCCCCCAGCATGATGGCAAGAGGACCGGGATGCGCTGCCCGTTTTGCGGAAATGTCGACACGCAGGTGAAGGACTCGCGTCCCGCCGAAGACCACGCCGCGATCCGCCGCCGCCGCTTCTGCCCCTCCTGCAACGGCCGTTTCACCACTTATGAACGCGTGCAATTGCGTGATCTCGTGGTGATCAAGTCGAACGGCCGGCGCGAGGAGTTCGACCGCGACAAGCTCGAGCGCTCGATCCGCATCGCCCTGCAGAAACGCCCCGTGGAGCCGGAGCGGATGGACCAGATGATCTCTGGCATCGTCCGGCGGCTGGAGAGCATGGGCGACACCGATATCCCCTCGGCCAAGATCGGCGAGATCGTGATGGAGTCGCTCGCCCGGATCGACACGGTGGCCTATGTGCGTTTCGCCTCGGTCTACATGAACTTCCAGGCCGTGGGCGATTTCGACCGCTTCATGTCGGCGCTGCGCCCGAACCCGGCCGGGAAGTGAACGGCAGCACCGATCGCCGCTTCATGGCGCTGGCGCTGTCGCTGGGGCGGCGCGGGCTGGGACGGGTCTGGCCCAATCCCAATGTCGGCTGCGTGATCGTACGGGACGGCCGCATCGTCGGACGCGGGCGCACCGCGGATGACGGACGCCCGCATGCGGAAACGCAGGCGCTGGCTCAGGCGGGGGACGCCGCGCGCGGCGCCACGGCCTATGTCACGCTCGAACCTTGCGCCCATCACGGCCGGACACCGCCCTGCGCCGAGGCGCTGGTGGCGGCGGGCGTGGCACGGGTCGTCGTCGCGGCCCAAGATCCCGACCCCCGTGTCGCAGGGCGTGGCCTGGAACGGCTGCGCGCGGCCGGCATCGTGGTCGAAACCGGGTTGATGGAGGCGCAGGCACGGCGCGACATGGCGGGCTTCCTGAGCCGGGTGGAACGCGGGCGGCCCTTCGTCACGCTCAAGCTCGCCACCAGTCTCGACGGCCGCATCGCGACCGGCTCGGGCGAGAGCCGCTGGATCACCGGCCCTGCCGCGCGGGCGCGGGTTCACATGATGCGGGCCCGCCACGACGCGGTGATGGTGGGCGGCGGCACGGCGCGGGCCGACGACCCGATGCTCGACGTGCGGGATCTCGGCATCGATCGACAGCCGGTGCGGGTGGTGCTGTCGCGCAGGCTCGACTTGCCGATCGACGGGCGGCTGGCGCGGACGGCGGGCACGGTGCCGCTCTGGCTGTGCCACGAGGAGGGCACCGACACGGCGCCGTGGCAGGCCGTTGGCGCCCGCAGCCTGCCCTGCAAGCTGGCCAGCGGCCAGATCGACCCGGCGGCGGCGCTCGGGGCGCTTGCGGAGGCGGGGCTGACCCGGGTGTTCTGCGAGGGCGGGGCCGGGCTTGCCGCCTCGTTGCTGGGGACGGGGCTGGTCGACGAGCTGGTGTTGTTCACGGCCGGGCTCGCGATCGGCGCCGAAGGCACGCCGGCATTGTCGGCGATGGGGATCGACGCGCTTGCCAAGGCGCCGCGACTGACCCTCGTGACGCAGGAGCGGGTGGGCGCCGACGTGATGAGCGTCTGGCGTCCCACCAAAGGCGCGGAAGGCGACCGCCCCGGATAGGGCGGCCGCAAAAGTTCAGTTCGGCGCGCCGACCGAAAGCCCGGCGTCGAGATCGACCGAGGCATCTGCCCCGCCTGCCTCGACCTCGGTCTCGGAGGAGGCTTCCGCTTCGACTTCCGCATCTTCCTTGGCTTGCTCAACGGCCTCGCCGGCTGCCTCTGCCGCGGTCTCCGCGGCTCCGGTCGCGGTCTCGCCCTGAGCCTCGACCTCGGCCCGGGCCTCATTGCGCGCCTGCATTTCCTCGGCGCTCAGCCGACCGTCGGCGTCGAGGTCGTAGCGCAGCAATTGGGTGCCGACCTCGCCGAAGGCGGCGGTCAGCTCGGCTTCCACCAGAAAGCCGTCGCCGTCGGCATCCACCATGGCAAAGGTCGCCTCCTGAGCAGTGGCGGTATTGGCAAGGCCCGCGAGGGCGAGGGGAGCGATGAACTTGAAGCTACGAGTCATGGTCTGTCCTTTGTCGTGATCGGGCGACATGCGCCCCCGGCGCATCGGCCGGCTGCGGACGGGCTAACAGGTTCGACGGGGCGCTGTCGCCTGCCCCGTAGGCGCGGACGCGGCATCCTGCCGGGTGCGCCGTCCGGTGCCGGCGGGCCGCTGCCTAGCGGCGCCAGAGGCCGGGAAATCCGGCCAGAAGCCCTTGAATTCGCGCCAATGCGCGCAAGGCGGGCGCGGTCCGGCCCTGACCCTCGATCAACCGGTCCAGCGTCACTTCCGGCGGGCAGGGGCGGCCCGATACCGGGTCGAAATAGCGCGGCCAGCCGATGAGCGCGGCATGCGCCAGCGCCGTGATATCGGGCCGGGCGGTGCGACGCGGGCAGGGCGGTCCGAGATCGCGCGTCAGCCCCCAGCCGGCATAGAAGGGCGTGCCGAGACAGGTAACCGGAATGCCGCGCAGCAGCGCCTCAAAGCCGGTGCCGGAGGTGATGGTCCAGACCTCGTCGGCCACGGCAAGCGCCGCGTGGATGTCGGCCTGGACCAGCACGACATCGGCCAGCGCGCCGGCATCGGCCACCGCCCCGGGCCGCAGCCCGGCCTCGACGTCGGGATGCGGCTTGTAGAGGATGACCGCGTCGGGATGGGCGGCTCGCACGGCCTCGAGCAGGCCGCGGTTGGTCTTTATCTCTCCCGCGCCCAGACGGATCGCGGCGTCGTCCTCGACCTGTCCCGGCACGAGGATGCGCCGGCCCGGGGGAAGCTCGGGCGGCATGTCTCCGGCGAGGTTGTATTTCGTCAGCCGTGCCGCGACGAGCCGCTGCACCAGCCGCTCGGCGCGACGTCGCGCGTGGTCGGGCAGGGTGGGCGCGGCGGTGATAAGCCGCTCCAGGCGGCTCTCGCGGGCGGGATCGTAATGCAGCCCCAGATCGTCGAGCGCGAGACTCGCGGGCGGCACCAGGGCAGCGCCGAGGCCGCGCGATCGCAAGAGGCCGTCCTCGACGCGTAGCGCCCCTGCCGGGGCGGGCCGGTCGCCCCAAGTCATCAGCCGGCGTCCGCTCCGCTCTGCGAGCCGCGCCGCGCGTCTGGGCGGATCGGCGAAGATCACCGGGCGATAGGTGCCGAAGCCCGCCTGCAGATGCCGCCTCTTCCAGAGCCGCATGCCCGTCGCGACCCAGCCCTTGCGATCCTCGCGCCAGGCGCGGGTCTGCGCTTCGAAGGTGTCGAGCGCCGCCTCGAATCCGCAGGCACGGTCGCGATACGGGTCGTGCCAACGCGGGTAGAGGATCATCGCCGCGGCGAAGAGCTGCGCGCGGGTCAGGCTGCGCTGCCGCCGCGCCACCGGCGCGCGGTCATCGGTCAGCCCCCAGCCGACATAGAAGGGCTGGCCATGGATGACGGGGCGATGCCCGGCGAGAATTGCCTCGAAGCCCATCTGCGAGGAGAAAGCATGGACGGCGATCGCCCCTTCGAGGAGCCGCCAGGGCGAAACCGGGCTGTCGCAGAACTCCATGCCGGGCCCCAGATCGCTGTCGCGGTAGTGACCTGCGCGAAAGCCTTGCTGGGTCTCGGGGTGGGTCTTGATGACGATCCGGGCATGAGGATGCGCCTCCCGCGCGTCGAACAGCATCTCGAGAAACGCCGCGCGGTCGCCCCGACTGGCGCGCACCGCCGCATCTCCGGCGGTCTGGTCGATCACCAGAACGTAGCCTGGCTCGGGCAGCGGTGTTTCGGGGTCGAAGGCGGAATATTTCGACAGCTCGGCCCAGTGCAGCCGGGCCATGCCGTCGCGCGCGCGGTCGAGCAGGGTGGTATCGTCGAGCGGGGAGGTTGCGAGCAGCGTTTCGAGGTCCGACGGCGCGGAAGGGTCGAAATGCGCACCGCAGTGGTCGATCAGCAGGCCAAGGGGCGGCGTTCCGGAGCGGCCCGGCAGGACCGAGCGCAAGAAGGCGTCCTCGATCCGCACCAGTGCCGCGCCGCGCCGTTTGGCGAGTGCCTCGCCGCGCCAGGCGGTCGGGCTCTGGCCCCAGACACCGACGAGATCACTCGCACCCGGCAGGCCGAGCCGCGGCGCGTAGCCGGCCCCGCGCAGCCGTGCGCGGATCGGTCGCGCCAGCAGCCCTCCATTGCAGACGAACAGGCGGCGCGGGTGCTCGGCCACCCCTAGCGGACGGCGTCGACGGCGCCGCGCGAGCTGGTCAGCGTCCCGGTCAGCCCGTTGATGACCCGGCCGAACTCGACGATCGGGGCCTCGGTGACATAGACCGTGTCGTCGTCGCGGATCGCGAAGTCGCGCGCCATGAACATGCCGTTTGGCCGGGTGAGGTCGAGCACGTAGACGAGGCGCTGGGTGCCGACGAGATCCGGAATGCCGGTGATCTGGCTGGCGATCACGGCGGGCTCGTTTCGGAACACGAAGACGCCGGTCGGATCGGCCAGCTGCGGGTTCAGGCCGCCCACGCGGGCGATCGCCTCGATTGCCGAGATGTTGCGGCTTTCAAAGGGGACCAGCTCCTGCGTGCCGGTGGCGCCCAGCGCGGTGAAATCGCGGGTGTCCGCTTCGACCAGGATCCGGTCGCCGGCGCGCAGCGCGATATCGGCGCGCGGATGCTCGTAGAGATCCTGGAACCAGACCTCGCCGGTGGTGCCCCCACGGGTGACGGTGACCTGCGCCAGTTCGGGCCGCACGGTGACGCCACCGGCCGCCGCCAGCATCGCCGAGAGGGTGCGGGTCGGCCGTTCGATCGGGTAGACGCCCTGCGCGCCGACATCGCCCACCACCGACACGGTCGACCCGTCGCCAGCGAGGCGGCGGACCTGCACCTGCGGATCGGGGGTCTGCGCTTCGAGCTTCTCGCTGATGATCCGGCGGATCGCCTCTGGGCTGTTCCCGGCGGCGCGGATCCGGCCAGCATAGGGCACGAAGATGAAGCCCGAACCGTCGACCTGCACCTCTTCGAGCACAGTGGCGTTCTGGCCGCTCGGCACCAGAAGACCGTCATCGACGTTCTCCCAGATCGTCAGCCCGAGCACGTCGCCCGGCTGGATCGTGTCCGACCCCAGCAGGGCCGCGTTCTCGAAGGTCGCGGCGAAGCCCAGCGCCGGGGTGACGCCGGCGATGCGGTTCACCCGGTCGTCCACCGCCACCACGAAGGCATCGCCTTCGCGCAGCACGGAGCCCGCGAAGATCTCGCGCTTGTTGGGGCCCGAACGCGGGGTCAGCCCGCAGCCTGCGACGAGGGCGATCGCGGCCAAGAGGGCCGCACCGCGGGCGAGGCGGTGGGGGAGGTGTGTCACTGCGCGGTCTCCTCGACCTGTTCCTGTCTGCCTGCGACCCCGCGCCGGGGCCGGTCTGCCTGCAGCCCGTTGTGTCCCGGGCCTGTCATGATGCGGGGCATGTTCTGCCCGTCGCGGGCAAGGCTAGCGCGCGCGCCGGGGCCTGACCAGTTGCCGTGAGGGCGCGGTGCGGCGGCGAGGCGGGCGGTGTGGCCTGCGGGTCGCGCTCGCGCGCCGTCAGGGCAGCGCGCGCAATGGCTGGCGTGGGGCGGCGCGGCCCGCGCGCAGGGCGTCATAGGGGTCCTCGGCCGCGAGCATCATGTCGGCCACCTGCCGCAGCAGCCGCCGTCGCCCCGCCGCCGAGTAGAACCCGCCCGAGACCTGACTGGTCTCGAGAAGGAAGCGGCGGTAGTCGCGATAGGCGCGGCGGTCGGGCCGGACCGGCTGGGCGAAGAATTCGGGCAGGGCCTGGGTCGAGGCGAGGTCGGGCTTGGAATAGACCGCGCGGCCGAACGCCTTGAGCGGGATGCCACGCCACAGCACCTGCTGCGCCGCGGTGGAGTTCACGGTGACGGCGGTGCGCGCCGCGTCCAGAAGCCGTGCCAGCTTGCCGCCGCGCAGGTAATGCACCCGGGCCTCGACGCCATGCGCGCGCGCCAGGTCGCGGATCATCCGCTTGAGCGGCGCCTGCCCGTTCTCGAGCGGATGCGCCTTGAACACGAGGTGATGGTGGCGCGGCGCCCCCTTGGCGAAGCCCGCGATCACCAGCTCGAGAAACTCCGCCATGCGCGAGAAAGGCGAATGCGCGCGAAAGCTGGCGTCGTGTTCGAGCTGCAGCAGCGCGAGGTGATAGGGATAGCCGCCATACCGGATCCGCGCCGTGGCCACGATCCGGTCGAGCGCAATGAAGGGCATCAGCAGCAGCCGGGTGGTATAGAGGCGCGCCTCGGTCGCGAGGGGCAGCTCGCGATGCGCGCGGAAGCCTGGATAGGCGCGGTTCCGGAACAGCACGAACCAATGGTAGAGCGCGCCATAGAAGACGTGCTGGCGCATGTCGCCCCAATGGGCGGGCGCTTCCGTGATCTCGGGGTCGGATCGCTCCAGCGCCGTGCGCATCTCGTCGATGCCGATCTCCATCAGGCGCGAATGGCCGTTGGTGCCGCCGCGCTCATAGGTGACCCACCAGGGCCGCAGATAGCCTTCTTCGAAGACATGGACGGTCAGGCCACGCGCCCGGGCCTCGGCCACGGCGGTGGCGTGGACGGGGCGCGTGTCGCCATAGAGCACGATGTCGGTGATGCCGTGCTCCGCGACCAGCGTGCCGAAGGTCGCGGCCCAGCCCGCCGCATCGCCGCGATAGGGGATATAGCCTGCGCGGTCGCGCCAGAAGGCCGCGTCGCCCGCGTTGAACCCGACCCGCCAAGTCCGCGCCCCGGCGGCACGCAGCATGGCGGCGAGCCGGTCGAAGAAGGGCCCGTGCGGGCCTTGCAGGAACAGAAAACGCTTGGTCGCGGGATCGGTCATGATGCGGGCCATGGTGACGGTCGATCCCTTCGATTTCGCAAAAGCGCCGGGCCCTTTTATGGCACCGGGAGGGCAGGGAAAAGCGCCTGCCCTTGTGCGGGGCGAACCGCGCATCTAGGTCTTGGGGCGCAAGACAGGAGCGCACCCATGTTCACAGGCATCATCACCGACGTCGGAGAGGTTCTCGAGGTGGTGCAGGAGGGCGACCTGCGCGCCCGCATCGCCACCGCCTACGATCCCGACGGCATCGACATCGGCGCCTCGATCGCCTGCGACGGCGTCTGCCTCACGGTGGTGGCGCTGGGCCGCGAGCCCCGCAATTGGTTCGAGGTTCAGATTTCGGCCGAAACGGTGAACCTCACCAATATCGGCCGCGATGGCTGGCAGGTAGGCAAGCGCCTCAACCTTGAACGCGCGCTCAAGGTCGGCGACGAGCTGGGCGGGCACATCGTCTCGGGCCATGTCGACGGCGTGGCCGAAGTGGTCTCGACCCGCGACGAGGGCGACAGCTTGCGGGTGCGTTTTCGCGCCCCCGACGCGCTGGCCAAGTTCATCGCGCCCAAGGGCTCGGTGGCGCTGAACGGCACCTCGCTCACCGTGAACGAGGTCGAGGACGCCGAGTTCGGCATCAACCTGATCCCGCATACCCGGGAGGTGACCAACTGGGGCGAGGTCGTCGTGGGCAAATCGATCAATCTCGAGATCGACACCATGGCGCGCTACGTGGCGCGGCTGCGTGAATGGGATCGGTAATCGGCCATAATGGCGGCCCGACGCTCGAGCCCGGCGCGAGCTGGCGCCGCCATGCCTGGGGTCGGGCGCGGTGCGAACTGCTGCCTGTGCTGCCGATCGAAGTGGTGCGGCTGCGGGTGAAGCGCGCCGCCGAGCTCGGTCTCGACTATCGCAGCTACGCCTCGGTGCGGGCGGCAACCGGGCATGACCTGATCGGCTTTCTGTTTTCGTCGAACGCGCTGCGGCTCCTACGCGCGAGTGACCGGCTGCCCGAGGCGCGGCGCGCGAAGCTGGCGGCTCTCGATGCGCTGCGGATTGCCGCCGTGCAGCCGCCGCTCGACCCGAACCGGGTGCTCCGGGCTGCGCCGCTCGACGCCGCGCATGCCGCGCCAGGGCTCTCCGCGGGCTGGGGCGAGACCCGCGCCCGGCTGCGCGACATGCTCGACGGCCCAGCCGACCGCTACCTCGTGGTGGGGGACACCGCGCTGGAGCGCGACTGGTGCGCGACGGTGCGCGCGGCGGGCTATCTCCCGGCGGATCGCTACTTCGCCGGCTGAGGCGTCGCGCCTCTCTTCGTAAGGGCTTCTTTTGGGGCGTCCGGATGATCACCTCAGGTGGCGCTGCCTTCCGGTGGCTGCGGCAGGCGCGGTGCGGTGAAGGGGGCTTCCCCCAGGCCTTCGGCCGCGATCGCCGCCGCGACGCAGGCCCGCGCCTCGAACCGCGCGAGCAGCGCGCGCAACCGCGGGCGCGTTCCGAGGTCGAACCAGCCGGTGTCGCCTTCGGGGTAGAGCGCACACCAGCGCAGCATCGGACCAAGGTAGCAATCGAGCGCAGAGGGGCCATGGCCGCCGAGCCAGTCCCCGAGTTCCGGCGACGCCGCTTCGAGCCGGTCGAGCATCGCGTCGATGCGGCGGGCGGTGGCCTCCTGCAGGGCCGCGACATGGGCCGGCGCGACATGGGCATCGCCGTAGAACATGATCCGCGACGCCGGATGCAGCGTGTTCGACATCCAGAACAGCCATGCCAACGCCCGACCGCGGTTGGGGGCCTCCGGCGCGGGCAAGAGCGCGACCCGGTCACGGTGCCGGTCGGCCAGCCACAGCAGGATCGCCGCCGTCTCGAAGATCGGCCCCTCCTCGGTCTCGAGGACCGGGATCAGCCCGTGCGGGTTGAGCGCGAGATCGGCGGGCGCGCGCTGCGCCCGGATCCTGCGGTCCACCAGCACAGTGCGGTAGTCGAGGCCGAGCTCTTCGAGCGCCAGCCTGACGCAGAGCGAGGCGTTGTCGGGGGCATAGTGCAGTCGCAGGGTCATTCTGCCTCCAAAGCGCGCCGCGCGGGCGGATCGCAGCATCGATATTCGTCCCGTGCAACCGGAAAACCCCGCGGCGCCGGGGTCGATTGCCCCTCGCAGGTGCCGGGCATCTTTCCTATAACCGGGGCGGACCCGCGAGGAGGCGCCGGATGGCCAAGGATCTGACACCCGTAGAGAAAGCGAAATTCGTTGCCGCCAAGCAGGCGAGCCGCATGGTCGAGGACGGCATGCGCGTGGGGCTGGGCACCGGCTCGACCGCGGAATGGCTGGTCCGTTGCCTAGGCGAGCGGCTGCGCGAGGAGGGGCTGTCCTTCCGCGCCGTGCCGACCTCGCATCGCACCGCCGAGCTGGCGCGCGAGCTAGGCATCGAAGTGGTGTCGCTCGAGGAGGCGGGCTGGCTCGACCTGACCATCGACGGCGCCGACGAGGTGGACGGCGCGCTCAACCTGATCAAGGGCGGCGGCGCCGCCCTGCTGCATGAGAAGATCGTCGCCACCGCCTCGGACCGGATGGTCGTGATCGCCGACGCCACCAAGCGGGTCGAGACGCTGGGCGCCTTTCCCTTGCCGGTCGAGGTGATCTCCTTCGGCTGGCAGGCCACGAAGGCGCTGATCGAGGAGACGCTGGTCGGCCTCGACGTGCTGGGTCGCGAGGTGGAACTGCGCGAGAAGGGCGGCGAGCCGGTCCGCACCGACGAGGGCAATTACGTGCTTGATCTGCATCTCAACCGGATCGGCAATGCCCGCCAGCTCGGCCTCGCGCTCAACCAGATCGCCGGGGTGGTGGAGAACGGGCTCTTCGTCGATATCTGCGACACGCTGATCCTCGGCCATGGCGACGGCAAGGTCGAGCGTTTCGAGCTCGATGGCGCGGCCGAGGTGACGCAGTTCGACTTTCTCGCCGCCGACAACATCTTCACAGACATTTCCGACTGAACGGGGACCTACCAACCTATGGCTTTCGACTATGATCTCTTCGTGATCGGTGGCGGCTCGGGCGGGGTGCGCGCCGCGCGCATGGCCGCCGCCACCGGTGCACGCGTCGCGCTGGCCGAGGAAAGCCGCATGGGCGGCACCTGCGTGATCCGCGGCTGCGTGCCCAAGAAGCTCATGGTCTATGCCTCGGGCTATGGCGAGACCTTCGAAGAGGCCCGCGCCTATGGCTGGGAGATCGGCGAAGGCCGCTTCGACTGGCGCCCCTTCCGCGAGAAGCTGCACACCGAGCTGGACCGGCTCGAGGGCGTCTATCGCCGCCTGCTCGACGGGTCGGGGGTGGAGATGTTCGACGCCCGCGCCCGCGTCGCCGATCCGCACACCGTCGAGCTCGCCGATGGCAGCCGCAAGACCGCGGCGCATATCCTCGTGGCAACCGGGGGGCGGCCGGTGCGGCCGGATCTGCCCAATGCCCATCTGGGCATGGTGTCCGACGACATCTTCGATCTCGAGACGCTGCCTAGCTCGATCCTGATCATCGGCGGCGGCTACATCGCCTGCGAATTCGCGAACATCCTGCACGGGCTGGGCGTGAAGGTGACGCAGTTCTACCGTGGCGCGCAGATCCTGCGCGGCTTCGACGACGAGGCGCGCGGGCTGATCGCGGATTCGATGCGCGCGCGCGGCATCGATCTGCATCTGGGCACCAACGTGGTCGAGATGTGCCCCGAGGCCGAGGCCGGTGATCCGGCCCGCCACCACGGCACCAATTCCGACGCCGCCGGGGCCGGCACCAACCTGCCCGAGGCGGCGCTCGGCACCCGTGGCCCGGTCTGGGTCAAGGCCACCAATGGCGACGAGGCGGTCTATGACGCGGTGCTCTTCGCCACCGGTCGGCGGCCCAACACCGAGGATCTGGGCCTCGAAGAGGCCGGCGTCCGCCTCGCGCGCGGCGGCGCGATCGAAGTCGACGAGTACAGTCAGACGGCCTGCCCCTCGATCTACGCGATCGGCGACGTGACCGACCGGGTGAACCTGACCCCGGTGGCGATCCGCGAGGGCATGCAGTTCGTCGAGACCGTGTTTAAGGGCAACCCGACCCCGGTCGATCACGCGCTGATCCCCTCGGCGGTGTTCACCCAGCCCGAGCTGGGCACCATCGGTCTGACCGAGGAAGCCGCGCGTGAGATCGAGCCGGTCGAGATCTACTGCTCGTCCTTCAAGCCGATGCAATCCGCCTTCGCGGGATCGGCCGAACGGGTGCTGATGAAGCTGGTCGTCTCGGTCGAGACGCGCAAGATCCTGGGCTGTCACATCGTCGCACCGGAAGCGGGCGAAATGATCCAGCTCGCCGGGATCGCGGTCAAGATGGGCGCGACCAAGGAGGATTTCGACCGCACCGTCGCGGTGCATCCGACCATGGCCGAAGAGATCGTGACCATGCGCGAGCCGACGCGGCGTTCTTGAATACCGCCCCTGAGGGCACACATGCAAAGCGTGCCGGGTAAAACCGGCGCGGGGGAAACCAACAAGGGAACAGTGGCTTCATGGCTGGAAACAACGGCGGCCCCTGGGGCGGCGGCGGAGGCGGGCGCGGTCCCGGCGGCGGGGATGACGACAGGCGGCCCGGTGGCCCGCAGCGGCCGCGCCGTCCCGGCGAGCCGCCGCAGATCGACGAACTGATGAACAAGGGCCGCGAGCAGCTGCGCGTGCTGATGGGCGGCGGGGGCGGTCGCGGCAACGGATCGGGCGGCAATGGCGGCCCGAATTTCCGCATGTCGCGCGGCACGATCGGTCTCGTCGCCGCCGGCGCGTTGGTGCTGTGGGGCGTGATGTCGTTCTACACCGTGCGCCCGGAAGAGCAGTCTGTCGAACTGTTCCTCGGTTCCTACTCCTCGACCGGCAGCCCCGGTCTGAACTTCGCGCCCTGGCCGCTGGTCACCCATGAGGTGGTCAACGTGACCTCCGAGCGGACCGAGAACATCGGCATCGGCCGCGACAATGACGGTCTCATGCTGACCACTGACGCCAACATCGTCGATATCGGCTTCCAGGTGGTGTGGAACGTCTCGGATCCGGCGCGTTTCCTGTTCAACATTCGCGACCCGCAGTTGACCGTGCAGGCGGTGTCTGAATCGGTGATGCGCGAGATCATTGCCGCCTCGAACCTGGCGCCGATCCTCAACCGCGACCGGGGCGTGATCGCCGACACCGCGATGGAGTCGATCCAGGCGACGCTCGACGCCTATGAGAGCGGCATCAACATCGTCCGGGTCAACCTCGACCGCGCCGACCCGCCCTCGGAGGTGATCGACGCTTTCCGCGACGTGCAGGCCGCCGAGCAGGAGCGCGACCGCCTGCAGCGTCAGGCCGACGCCTATGCCAACCGGGTGCTCGCCGAAGCCCGCGGTGAGGCCGCTCAGACCATCGAGCAGGCCGAAGGCTACCGCGCGCAGATCATCAACGACGCTCTGGGTCAGGCCAGCCGCTTCTCGGCGGTGCAGGACGAATACGCCCAAGCGCCGGAAGTGACGCGCCGCCGCCTCTATCTCGAGTCGATGGAGCGGGTGCTGGGCGACGTCGACAAGATGGTGCTCGACCCGTCGCTCATGACTGGCGGAAATGGCGGCACCGGCATCGTGCCGTTCCTGCCGCTGAACGAGCTGGGCCGCGACAGGGGCCAGTCGCAGCAGGGCGCGGCCGCGTCCGACGGCAACACCGGGCAGGGGAACTGATATGAAGACCACCGCAATCGCGCTGCCCGCCGTCGTCATCGCCGTCGCCGTGGCGCTCTCCTCGATCTACGTCGTCGACGAACGCGAAAAGGCGCTGGTGCTGCAGTTCGGCCAGATCCGTCAGGTCAAGGAAGAGCCCGGTCTCGGGCTCAAGATCCCGCTGATTCAGGAGGTCGTGACCTATGACGACCGGATCCTGTCGCTCGATACCGACACGATCGAGGTGACCCCCTCGGACGACCGCCGCCTCGTGGTCGACGCCTTCGCACGCTACCGCATCAGCGATGTGGTGCAGTTCCGGCAGGCCGTCGGCGTCGGTGGCGTGCGCGCCGCCGAGGATCGGCTGAGCTCGATCCTCAATGCGCAGATCCGCGAAGTGCTCGGTGCCGATCAGGTGACCTCGGATACGATCCTCTCCTCGGATCGGCGCGAGCTGATGAACCGGATTCGCGAGCAGGCGCAGCGTTCGGCGCAGGGCCTCGGGATCGACGTGGTCGACGTGCGGCTCAAGCAGACCAACCTGCCGAGCCAGAACCTCGACGCGACCTTCGCGCGGATGCGTGCCGAGCGTGAACGCGAGGCCGCCGACGAGATCGCCCGCGGTAACGAGGCCGCGCAGCGCGTGCGCGCGCTGGCCGACCGGACCGTGATCGAGACCCTGTCGGAAGCCGAGCGCGAGGCGCAGGTGACCCGAGGCGAGGCCGATGCCGAAGCCAACGCGATCTTTGCCGGGGCCTATGGGGCGGACCCCGAGTTCTTCGACTTCTACCGCTCGCTGCAGGCCTATGAGCGGGCGCTGCAGGGATCGAATTCGCAACTGGTGATGACCCCCGACAGCGCTTTCTTCGACTACCTCTACGACGACGATCTGCCCGAGGGGGTGAGCCCCGCTCCGGCGCGGCCTCGCACCAACGAGACCTCGCAGGGCGAAGGCGCCGACGCGGCCGGGGCGGGGGCGATCCGCCTCGACAGCCTGCAGGTGCGGCAGGGCGAGGACGGCACCGTGACCTTCTCGACCGAAGAGGGAGAGATCGATGCGCAGGCCGAGGCCGACGCGGCCGCCGAAGGCCAGGCCGAGACGCTGCGTCCGCGGGTGATCCTGCCCGGGGATGAGGCCGAGGCCGGGGTCGAAGCCGAGACGGCGACGCAGTGACGCCGATCCTGCTGGGCCCAGGCCTGGTTCTGGTGATCGAGGGGCTGGCCTGGGCGCTGGCCCCTTCGGCGTTGATGAGGATGCTCGACAGCCTGCGCGACATGCCGCCAGAGGCGCGGCGGCTCGCCGGGCTGACGACGCTGGCGATCGGCGTCGCGTTGCTGTGGATCGTCCGGGCGATGAGCGGCTGAGCCGAGCGGGGTGGGCGGGTGTTACAACCTTTCACACCGCTTTGACGCGCCGCGACGGGGCTTGAGTTGCGGCCCGCGCAACTTAGGTTGATGGTCTGCGCCGACCGGAGCGGCCCTTGCGTCGCGCTCCGCAGCACAGGACCAAACAGGAGTGTGCCCGTGAACGCCAAGACCAACTTCAAGTCACCATTCCGCGCCGTCTCGGTGCTGGCCCTGGGCGCCGCGCTGGGGCTGGGTCAGGTGGCCCCGCTCGCGGCCCAGGACACCGCCGTCACCCCGGAAGCCGAGCCGCGGACCACCGCCGACGCGCCGGACGCGACGCGTCCGTTGACCTTCGCCGATCTGGCCGAGCAGGTCAGCCCGGCCGTGGTCAACATCACCACCTCGACCATGGTCTCGGCGCCGACCGGGCCGCAGGGCATGGTCCCCGAGGGCTCGCCCTTCGAGGAGTTCTTCCGCGACTTCCAGGAGCGTGGCGACAGCGCGCCGCGTCGCTCCTCGGCGCTCGGCTCGGGCTTCGTGATTTCGGCCGACGGCTATGTCGTGACCAACAACCACGTGATCGAGGGCGCCGACGAGATCAACATCGAGTTCTTCTCGGGCAAGGTGCTCGAGGCCGAAGTGGTGGGCACCGACGCCTCGACCGACATCGCCCTGCTCAAGGTCGAGGGCGATGAGCTGCCCTATGTCGAGTTCGGCGACAGCACCGCGGAGGGGGCTCGCGTCGGCGATTGGGTCATGGCCATGGGCAACCCGCTGGGGCAGGGCTTCTCGGTCTCGGCCGGTATCGTCTCGGCCCGCGGCCGCGCGCTGTCGGGGACCTATGACGACTACATCCAGACCGACGCGGCGATCAACCGCGGCAACTCGGGTGGCCCGCTGTTCAACATGTCCGGCGAAGTGATCGGCGTGAACACCGCGATCCTGTCGCCCAATGGCGGCTCGATCGGCATCGGCTTCGCCATGTCCTCCGACGTGGTGACCGAGGTGGTCGACCAGCTGCGCGAGTATGGCGAGACCCGGCGCGGCTGGCTCGGCGTGCGGATCCAGGACGTGACCCCCGACATGGTCGAGGCGATCGAGGGGCTGGAAGGCGCCGCCGGTGCGCTGGTCACCGACGTGCCCGAGGGCCCGGCGATGGAGGCCGGCATGGAAGCGGGCGACGTGATCGTCAACTTCGACGGCAAGGAGGTTCCGGACACCCGTGACCTCGTGCGCATGGTCGGCCGCGCCCCGGTGGGCGAGGCGGTGCCGGTGACGGTGCTGCGCAACGGCGAGACGGTCGAGCTCACCGTGACGTTGGGCCGCCGCGAGGATGCCGAGGCCGCGGTACCGGCATCGGCCAATGGTTCGGGCGACGCCGCCGAGACCGAGATGTTCGGCCTGAACCTGTCGGAGTTGACGCCCGAACTGCGCCAGCAGCTCGAGCTGGCCGAGGACGCCGAAGGTCTGGTCGTGACCGACGTGGATCCGGCTTCTGATGCCGCTGAAAAGGGTATCGCCGCGGGTGACGTGATCACCGAGGCCGGCCAGCAGCCGGTCGCCTCGATCGCCGATTTCGAGGCCCGCGTCGAAGAAGCCCGCGAAGCTGGGCGCAAGTCGCTGCTGCTGCTGGTGCGTCGCGCCGGCGATCCGCGCTTCGTGGCGCTGGGGCTCGGCGAGACCGAGTGATCTCCGTTGCAAAAGCAGCAACGAAAGGGCGCCTTCGGGCGCCCTTTTTCGTGCTCAGCGCCGGTTCATGATCTCGAGCTGTTCGGGCGTCAGCGCGACGATGCCGAGCCGCTGCGCCGAGGCCAGCGACAGCACCGGGCTGTCGGGGCCGCCGGTGGCCCGCTGGAAGGCGCGCACCGCGTCGAAACTGCGTTGATCCAGTTGCCCGGTCACCGGGCCGGGATGGAAGCCGCGCGTCACCAGCGCGCGTTGCAGCGTCTCGACGAAGCTGGGCGTGAAGGCGGGCGGGCAGAGCGTCTCGAACGCGACCTCGCGGCGCTCCTGAACGATTCGCTGTCGCGTCACGCTGCGATAGCGGGCCGGGCCGTCTCCCGGCTCGCGCAGCTGTTCCTGTACTGTCTCGAGAACGGCGGGGGTGATGTCGCGGCCATAGCAGCGCCCATTCTCGCGGGTCTCGATCTCGGCCGCCATGAAGGCCGGCACCTGTGGCAGGGTGACGGCGCAGGCGGCGAGGGGGAGGGCGAGGAGCAGGCGGAACATCGGGCACCGGGATGGTTGTCGGGCCGACCCTAGACCGCGCGGGCCGCTGCCGGAAGCCGCCGGGCGCGGCAGCGGCGGCGCGTGGCGCGCGTGCCGCAACACATCTGGCGGAGCGGCGCCTCGCGGCTCTGGCGGGCGCGCCATCGCTCGCCTAGACAGGGCGGCGCAACGCGACAGAGGAGCCGCAGATGGCGAAGATCACCTATATCGAGCATGACGGCACCGAGCATGTCGTCGACGTGGCCAACGGCCTCACCGTCATGGAGGGCGCGCGGGACAACGGTATCCCCGGCATCGAGGCCGATTGCGGCGGCGCCTGCGCCTGTTCGACCTGCCATGTCTATGTCGATGCGGGCTGGGTGGCGAAGCTGCCCGAGAAGGACCCGATGGAAGAGGACATGCTCGAATTCGCCTACGAGCCGGATGCCGAGACCTCGCGCCTGACCTGCCAGCTCAAGGTGTCGGACGCGCTCGATGGGCTGGTGGTGCGGATGCCCGAGCGGCAGATCTGATGCAGCAGGCTCTGGCAGGGCTACTTCTGGGCGCGGCGCTGGCCGGTCCCGCGGCGGCGCAGGGGCTGGCCGAGGCGCGATTCGCCGAACCGACCACGCGCTATGCGCATGGCGTGTTCGGCGAGACCGAGGAGTGGGGCGCGCTAGAGATGGTGACCCCGGACGGCGCGACGCGCGTCGTCCGCCTGCCGGAGCACCGGGTGTTCGAGGATCTCGCGCCGCGCCTCGCGGATGTCGACGGCGATGGCGGGCTGGATGCCGTGGTGGTGGAGACCGACACGGCGCAGGGGGCGCGGCTTTCGGTCTACGGTCCCGAGGGGCTCATTGCCGCCACGCCGTTCATCGGCACGCCGCATCGCTGGCTCGCCCCCATGCCGCCCGCCGATCTCGATGGCGACGGCCGGGTCGAGCTGGCCTATGTCGACCGACCGCATCTGGCGCGGGTGCTGCGGGTCTGGCGGATGCAGGATGGCGTGCTCAAGCAGGTCGCCGCGCTCGAGGGGCTGACCAATCACCGATTCGGCGTGCCCCGGATCGAGGGCGGTATCCGCGATTGCGGCGAAGGGACCGAACTGGTTCTCGCCGATGCGGGATGGCAAAGGGCGATGGCGGTGCGCCTGATCGATGGTGCGCTCACCGCGCGCGAGATCGGCCCGCTGGAGCCCGAAGGCTTCGGGCCGGCGCTGGACTGCGCGCGCTAGACCAGCGCCGCGAGGCCGAGCAGCACCGCGATCTCGGCCATCTGCTGGGTCGCGCCGAGCACGTCGCCGGTCTGCCCGCCGATCTTGGTCTTGGCGATGCAGCTGCAGGCCAGCGCCGCCATTGCCGCGAGCGGGAGAGCGACCAGCAGGCCCCAGCCGGCAAAGGGCAGGGCCAGCAGCGCCGCCAAGCCGAAGGCGAGGCCGGTGGCGCGCATCGAGGGGCGTCCGGCCAGACGCGCCAGCCCGTCCTCGCGCGCATGCGGCAGCCAGTGCATTGGCCAGATCATCGCCGCGCGGCTCAGCACGGCAGCGGCCACCAGCCCCAGCGGGCCCGCGACCACGAGCGTCGACCAGCGCAACAGCAGCGTCAGCCCGATCCCGAGCACGCCGTAGCTGCCGACCCGGCTGTCGCGCATGATCTCGAGCCGACCGGCCCGCTCGAACCCGCCCCACAGCCCGTCGGCGCAATCGGCCAGCCCGTCCTCGTGCAGACCGCCGGTCAGCAGCACCTGCGCCGCCAGCGCCAGCGCCGCGGCCGGTCCCGTCGGCAGCCCCACGGCCAGCGCCAGCCAGTAGAGCGCCGCCGCGAGCCCGCCCACCGCCAGCCCCGCCAGCCCGAACGCCCACACCCCTTCGGGCCGGAGCGGCGCCGGCTGCACGGGGAAGCGGGTCAGCAGGCCTAGGGCTGCACGCAGGGGCAGGAGCATCGGGAACCTCTTTCCAAACTTCGCCGACACCGGTTAGGCACGGACAAACCGGGATGCAACGAGGATGCCGCATGACCGCCCCTTTCGACGACCTGTCCACCTTCCGCGTCCTGCTGGCCGAACGGCCCGGTCCCGATACCGCGGCGATCGCCGCGGCAGAGGCGCGTGACGCCCAATTGACCAAGCCCGCCGGGGCGCTAGGGCGGCTCGAGGAGCTGGCGATCTGGTATGCCGGCTGGCGCGGCGATGCCCGGCCCCGCATGGAGCGGCCGCAGGTTGCGGTCTTCGCCGGCAATCACGGCGTCGTGGCGCGCGGCGTCTCGGCCTTTCCGGCAGCGGTGACCGCGCAGATGGTCGGCAATTTCGAGGCCGGCGGCGCGGCGGTGAACCAACTCGCCCAAGCCTTCGGCGCGCGCATGACCGCCCATCCCATCGACCTCGACCGGCCGACCGGCGATTTCGTCGAGGGCCCGGCGATGAGCGAGGCCGAGCTGGTGGACGCGCTGGCCATCGGCTGGAACGCGGTCGATCCCGAGGCCGACCTCTTCGTCGCGGGCGAGATGGGGATCGGCAATACCTGTTCGGCCGCGGCGATCGCTCATGCGCTCGAAGGGGGCCGGGCCGAGGACTGGACCGGCCGGGGCACGGGGGTTGACGATGCCGGTCTCGCGCGCAAGACCGAGGCCGTGGCGCAGGGCGTGGCCCGGATCGCCGGTGAGAAGGACCCGCTGGAGGTGCTCCGCCAGCTGGGCGGGCGCGAGATCGCGGCGATGGCAGGCGCGATCCTGGCCGCGCGGCATCACCGCATCCCGGTGATCCTCGACGGCTTCATCTGTTGCGCCGCCGCGCTGGTGCTGCACCGTGCCGCGCCCGGGGCGCTCGACCACGCCGTGGCCGGGCACCAGGGCGCCGAGGCGGCACATGCGCGCCTGATCGATGCGCTGGGCAAGAGCCCCTTGCTCTCGCTCGGGCTTCGGCTCGGCGAGGCGTCGGGCGCGACGCTGGCGATCGGCGTGCTCAAGGGCGCGATCGCCTGCCATTCCGGCATGGCGAGCTTTGCCGAGGCCGGGGTCAGCGACGGCTGATCAGCTGCGATCCTTGCTGCGGTAGCCCACGACGTCGCCGGTCTCGGCGGCGTCGCCCTGCGGGTGCAGCCGCTCGAGGATCATGGTCTCCAGATCCTTGTTCAACTCACGCGCGCGTTTCACGTATTCCGCGTTCTGCGCGACCGGGATGCCGGGCTTCCACAGCTGCGCCAGTTCGCGCACCCCGGCCCGGTCCTGCTGGTAGAAGGCGATCTCGATCTCCGAGGCCTCGAATTTCGACAGGCCGATATTCTCGAGCACATAGCGCCCGGCCCGCAGGCTCGAATCGAACATCTCCCGGACGATGTCGTTCGCGCCCGCCTGGAACAGCTGGTAGACATGCTCGCGGTCGAAGGCCCGGGCGACGATGTGCAGGTCCGGTCGTTGCGCGCGGGCGTGGCGGACGAGCTTGAGCGCGGCATGCCGGTCGTCGAGCGCCACCACCAGCACCTTCGCCGTCTCCAGCCCGGCGGCATGGAGGATATCCGGCCGGGTCGGGTCCCCGAAGAAGCCGGAGAAGCCGAAACGACGCATCGTGTCGACCATCTCCATGTCGTGGTCGAGCACCACCGTGTCGATGCCCGCGCCTTGTACCAGACGGCTCACCACCTGCCCGAAGCGGCCGATCCCAGCGATGATCACCGGCGCCTTGCGGTCGATTTCGTCCGGGTCGAGATCTGGTGCCTTCTCGGCGCGTTTGACGAGCTGTTCGTAGAGGATGAAAAGCAGCGGCGTGACCAGCATCGACAGGCCGATCACCAGCCGGATAACTTCGGCCTCGGATTGCGCCAGGACGCCCTGTTGCAGCGAGAAAGACGACAGCACGAAGCCGAACTCGCCCGCCTGCGCGAGCGCCAGTGTGAATAGCCAGCGGTCGCGCGTGTGCATTCGCGCCAGCCGTGCCAGCAGGTAGAGCACCCCGCCCTTGATCGTGATCACGCCCAGAGTGAGCGCCACGATCCGCATCGGGCTGTCTAGGAGCACGCCGAAGTCGATGCCGGCACCCACGGTGATGAAGAACAGCCCCAGTAGCAGGCCCTTGAACGGCTCGAGGTCGCTCTCCAACTCGTGGCGGAACTCGGAGTTGGCGAGCACCACCCCGGCGAGGAAGGTTCCCAGCGCGGGCGAGAGGCCGACGAGCTCCATCAGCACCGCGATCGACACCACCATCAACAGGCCCAGCGCGGTATAGAGCTCGCGCAGCCGAGCATGGTGGATGTAGCGGAAGACCGGGCGGGTCAGGTAGATGCCGGCCAGCACGACCACGGCCACCGCGCCCAGCGTCACCAGCGTCACCGCCCAGCCGGGCAGGTTCTCGATCAGCGTGCGCGCCGCCTCGACCTCCTTGACGCCGGGCGCGTCTGGGTTGGCCGGGGTCTCGTGGCCGTTCCCGCCGCCATGTGTCGACAGCGCCAGCAGGGGCAGCAGCGCCAACATCGGGATCACGGCGATGTCCTGGGTGAGCAGGACCGAGAACACCGACCGCCCGCCCTGGGTCTGTACCAGCCCCTTCTCCGAGAGGGTCTGCAGAACGATGGCGGTGGAGGAGAGCGCGAAGATCAGCCCCGTGGCCAGCGCGACGCGCGGATCGAGCCCGAGCAGGCTGCCGGCGGCAAACAGAGCGCCGGTGGTCACCACCACCTGCACGCCGCCTAGACCGATCAGCCGTTGTCGCATGTTCCACAGGGCGCGGGGCTCCAGCTCCAGCCCGATCAGGAACAGCATCATGACCACGCCGAACTCGGCGAAATGCTGGAGATCCTCGGTTTCGGCCCCGACCAGCCCGGTGGCCGGGCCGATGATGATCCCGGCGGCGAGGTAGCCCAGCACCGAACCGAGGCCGAGCCGCGCGGCGAGCGGCACGGCCAGCACCGCCGCGCCCAGATAGATCGTGGCCTGAAAGAGAAATCCCTGCATGCCCCAGCTATCGCCGCTGGGACAGGCGAAGGCAATGTGCGCGAGATCAGTCGGGGATCTGCAGAACCAGCGTACGACCGCGTTTGACGTAGTTCAGGACGTCGTCGCCGATCGCGGTGACGCGTCCGCCGTCGAGCGAGTCGCCGATGCCGACCCGCAGGTAACGGCCATTCGCCATCCGCACCAGCGCGCGGCGCGCGCCCGGCCGGCCATAGACGCCGATCAGGTTGATGTCGCGCAGGTTGATCGCGTCGTCGATGGTGGCAGCACGAGCGACGCCGCCCGGCACCGGGCCGTCCGGCGCGACGGTGGCGCTGGCCACCTCTTCGGGCTCCGTGGCGGCGGGGGCGGGGGCTGCTACGCGCGCGCGGCTCTGGGCGACGACCCGGTCGAAATTGCGCGGCCGGGAATCGGGGCGGCGCGCGGTCGGAACCGCCTGCGCCGTGGCATTGGCCAGCGGGTCGGGCGCATCGGCCATGAGAGAGGCCAGCGCGTCGGCGACCGAGGCACGGGCCGGCGGCGCATCGGGGGTGCTGCTCACCGCCTCGGCCAAGGCCTCGGCCTGCGCGTCGGCGGCCTCGTCCACTTGCGCCTGGGCGTCGGGGGCCAGCCCCTCGGGGCGCAGCGGCGGGCGCGGCCCCTCATAGGCGGCCAGCGGCTCGGGTTCGAGATCCTCGGGGCGGCGGGTCGGCCGCAGGGCGTCGAGCGCCACGCCGCCGGGCGAAACCTCGGCCTGAGCCGCCTCGCCATCCTCCTCCGCGTCGGCCTCAGCCTCGGGGACGAGCGTGCCCGGGCGATTCGGCGGCACCACGGGGGGCGGACCCGCGTTCGGGGCCGGATCCTCCGGGCGGGACTCCGGGGTGACTTCCGGAACGAGGATCGTCAGCTGCTCGCCAGACTCTTCGTCGGTGCCAGTTTCGGATTCGGCTTCGGCTTCAGCCGGTTGCTCGGGCGCGACGGTGCCGGGGCGGTTCGGCGGCAGGATCTCGGGACGGCCACTAAAGACCGTCAGGCCCTGCGGCAGCACAGTCCCCTCGACCGTCGCGGCGATAAAGCCGCGCGCGTCGCGGTCGAAGACGCTGCCGGCGGGGGGCGGAACGCTCTGCGCCGGCAGACCCGCATCGGGCGAAGCGGCGGCGAGCCGTATCAGGGGCATGTCCCCGGTCAGCGCCTGATCGGCCAGTGCGGGGACCGGCGCCTCGAGCGTCTCGCCGCGCGGGGTCAGCGGCAGGCGCGGGGCCCGCAGCCAGACACCGGTCGCGGCATAGATCCGCTCGGCCTCGGCCGGGCTGATGGCTGCGGCCGAGACCGGCTCAGGCTCCGGATAGTCGTCGTAATTCGGCAGCTCCACCGGCTCGGGCATGGCGGACGCTTCGATTTCCTGCGTATCCGCGGTTTCCGGCGCAGCGGCGGCCGCGGGCTCGATCTCCACGACCGGAGAGGAATCGCGCAGGAGCCCGGCCTGCGGTGCCTCACCGCTGCCACGCAGCCACAGCCCGACGAGCAACACGAGAATCAGCAACGCGGCCAGTCCGGCCATGAGCGCGCCACGACCCGGCCGGGTCTCCGGCTCGGAGCGGCGGGCGCCGAACACCGTCATGCGCTCACGCTCACTGGCGCGGTCGACGCCACGGTTGGGTGCGGTCGCGGCCGCTGCCGGCGTCGCGGTTTTCAGCGCGGCACCGGCGGCGAGCGCCTGCGCCTCGGCGCCGTTCGGCGTTTCGGGCTCCTTGCGAGCGCTCGTTTCGGCCGGTGGGACGGCGGGCATCGCGGCTGGCGGCGCGCCCGGCCGGGGCATGGCAGGCGGCATGATCCGCTTCGCGGCCTCTGCCGCTTCCCGATCCGCCGATGGCACGGCCGGAACAGCCTCACCGCGCGGCGGCAAGGGCGGTGAGGCCGGGGGCGCGGCAGGACGCGGCTGATCGCCCGCCGGGGACGCAGTGCGGGGGGGCGCGACAGGGGACGGAGAAGCGAGCAGGGCGTCGTCTTCATCCTCGCCCGGCTCCGGTTCGGGCAGGGGTTGTGGCACCGGCTCCGGCGCTGGCTCAAGCTCTGACGCTGGCTCAGCCTCGATCGGTTCAGGGGCCCTGTCAGCCTCCGTCTCGTAAGTGGAGGACTGCTCGGCAGGCATGCCGTCGTCATCCGGCTGCGTTGCCGGGATATCTTCCTGAACGTCCGAGGGGCCCGCCTCCGGTTGGGGGGTCGATTCTGCGGGCGCCGCGACCGGTGCCTCGGTCATCTCAGGTTCAGGCTCAAGTTCCTGATCCGGCGCCTCGGCGGGGGCGCTGTCGGCCTGCTCCTCGACAGCCGGATCGGTCGGCAGCGGCTCGGTCGTCGGTTGCGGCGCGGGGACCGGCTCCGGTGCTTCGGCCAGCGCCACGGCGCGGGCCCGCACCGGCACGGTGTCGCGCGCCACCGGCGCGCCCAGGCCCGGCACGCCACCGAAGAAGGGCTCGCCGGGGAAGTTCCCGTTCTCAGGCACGGCGGCGAAGGCAACCGGTGCCATCGCGTGCTCGCGCGCGAAGGCGAGCGCCTCGTCGAGGGTCTCGCGCGCCACGGCGGCGACATGAGTGCGCCCTTGGGTCACCACGAAATCGATCGCCAGCTCGTCGACGGTGTAGGGGGTCGCGCCCTCCAGCGCCTGCGCCACGGCTGCCGCGTCCTGCTCGCCCTCGAGTTCGAGATAGCGAATCTGATCCTCGGGAATCAGCAGCTTGGTGCGCATGCCTTCGGGCGCGCGGGCCAGGGCACGGGCCCGCAGCGCCGCCAGTTCGCCCGCGAGATCGGCGCTGTCGAGCGGCACGTCGCCGATGAGCGTCCAGCCCTCGGCGTCGCGATGCAGAAGTCTCAGGCCCTCTAGAGAGAGGGACAGGGCGAAATTGGGTGTCATGCGATCGGCCTTAGCATCACTGGCGGGGTCCGGAAACAGACGCGCCTGACCGGCGACATTTTGCCGGCGGCTTTCCGCGTGCGCAACCCGCCACCCCGAGGTTGTGATCGTCGCATGGCTGCTCCTCTCTTGCGTCGCCCTCGTCGCGGGCGTTCCCTGCGACCCGAACGGAATGAAGACCAGGGAGGTCCCCATGAAACACACCATTCTCGCCGCGGCGCTTCTCGCCGGCATGGCCGGTGCCGGAGCAGCGCAGCCGGTCGAGACACCGGCACCCCAACAGCGCAGCATTGCCGTGCGCGGCGAGGGTCATGTCCGCGCCGCCCCTGAGATCGCCCGGGTGCGGCTCGGCGTCAGCGAAACGGCCGAAACCGCGCGCGCCGCGCTCGACGCGATGAACGCCGCCATGGCGCGGGTGCTGGAGCGGCTCGAAGCGGCGGGTATCCCGCCAGAGAACGTCCAGACCGGCCAGCTCAGCCTCGACCGGGACTATGCGCGGATGCATGACGGGCAATCCGAACCCGAGGGCTTCGTCGCCACCACGCTGGTCGAATTGCGGGTGGTTGATCTCGACGGGCTGGGCGCGGTGCTCGACGCCGCGGTGGGCGAGGGGGCGAACCGGCTCGAAGGACTCGAATTCGCCCTCGAAGACCGGGCGAGCGCGCATGACGAGGCGCGGCGGGCCGCCATCGCCGATGCGCAGGCCCGCGCGGCAACCTATGCCGAGGCGGCGGGGGTAACGCTCGGCGAAGTGCTGTCGATCTCGGAGACCGGGGCCGATTTCGGGCCACGCCCGGCGATGATGGAAATGCGCATGGCCGCGGATGGCGGCGTGCCGATCGCCCAAGGTGAGGTCGAGATCTCGGCCGGGGTCAGCATGGTCTGGGCCATCGAGTAAGCCCGACACCTAGTGCGACTTGTCCATGCCGGGCAGGTCGCGCACGGGACCCTCGATCACGCTGAAGGAGCCGTCGCTCTCGAGCACCACGGCGGCGAGCTGGGTGCGATCGGCTTTGCCGGAATTGCGGATCGCTTCCTCTAGCTCTTCC
This sequence comes from Limimaricola variabilis, assembly GCF_014195545.1. Taxonomy (GTDB): domain Bacteria; phylum Pseudomonadota; class Alphaproteobacteria; order Rhodobacterales; family Rhodobacteraceae; genus Limimaricola; species Limimaricola variabilis. The sequence goes on from NZ_JACIBX010000005.1 coordinate 80,740, forward strand.
TCGGTGACGCGTTCGCGGGCCATCGCGCCGCGCAGCATCTCGCCGTCGCGCAGCAGCAGGCTGGGCTCCGAGCGGACCATGCGGGCGAAGCGGGTGGAGCCGACCGAGGCGCGCGCGACCAGCCATTGCAGGCCGATCAGCAGCCCAAAGGCCACCAGTCCCTCGGCCAATGCCACGCTTTCCGACAGCAGGATCGTCGCCAGTGTCGAGCCCAGCGCCACGGTAACCACGAGGTCGAAGGCGTTGAGCTTGGCCAGCGTCCGCTTGCCGGAAATGCGCAGGAAGGCGACGAGCCCCGCATAGGCCAGCGCGCCGACCACGATGGTGCGGGCGATCCCGGTCCAATCCTGGAACAGCATGTCGGGGATGAACATCGCGGCCTCCTTCGGGTGTCACCTCATCCAGAAACCATGCGCACGCAGTATGGTTCGGATCTCCTTTTCCTGCGCGGGCAGGGCATTGCGGTCGAACAGGGCCCGGACCTTGGCGCCGCGGCCTTGATAGACCATGCGGCGGATCGGTTCGTGCCGCTTCAGAAGCTTCTTGAGCCGGTTCGGCGCCGCCACCTGTTCCAGCGTCTCGACCACCGCGTCATCTTCCCGCGCATAGAGCAGGGGAAAGGTGCGGTAGTGGCAGGTGATCGCCCCGTCGAGCCCGGCCAGCGCCGGGCCGGGACGGCCGCCGCCCAGGGCGTGGATCACCAGCGGCAAGGCCACCTGATCGAGCCATGGGTCGAAGGGTTGCAGCGCCACCTCGGCCGGCGGGTCGTCTCGGATCTGCACGGCGTAATCCAAGAATCGTGCGCCGAAGGCCTGCGCATCCGGGCCGCAGAACCAACCGGCGTTGAAATAGAGGTAGCGTTTCCAGAACTCGTCGGGCCAGTTCCTGTCGAGCGAGCTTTCGAAGTCGAGCCCGAAACGGTCGTAGAGGGACCGCCAACTGGCGGTGTAGCCCGGCCAGTAGACCTCCTCGACCGGCCATGTGCCCTCGCGCCGCATCGAGGCGGCAGGGGGGTGGGTGTCGATCGGCCGGTCGCCGATCTCGCTCAGGATCAGCGTATCGCTATCGAGAAACAGGAAGGGGGCGGCAGGCAAGGCGCCGAGCGCCTCGATCTTGTTGCCATGCGGGTAGGACGCGCCGAAATGCCGGTTCTCGAAGGGCAGGATCTCGGCCCCCAGTTCGCGCAGCATGGCGCGGCCGTCGTCGCTCATCCGCGGATCGTCCGGCCAGAGCGGTCCGGGCTGCGGCTCGGCCACGAGGAGCCGGCCCGCGAATCCCGGGGCGCGGGCGCGCAGAGAGGCGGCGAGCAGCAGCGCCTCGGCCTCGATCCGGCCGCCTTGGCCGATGATGACGATGTCGAACCGACCCATGCGCGTCTCCCTGCGCCGACCCTATGAGGGGTGCATCGGCCGGTCAAACCGTCGTCTGGAAAAGGGGGGAGGGGTGGTGGGCGACCCTGGAATCGAACCAGGCGTGGGTCTCCCCGGCGGAGTTACAGTCCGCTGCCGCACCTTGCAGCTCGTCGCCCGCAGCCGGGCCTCGACCCGGTGCGAGAGCGGGAATACGCGTGCTCCACGGAGGCGTCAACCTCAAAATCCGGCTTCCCCGACGGCGCCGCGCATGGGGGCGGCCGCTGGACTTCGCGGCCGCGAAAGCGCAATCAGGCGAAGCCCCAAGCCAAGCGGAGAGCGCGATGAAAAAGCCGAAATGGGTCATCGAGAAGGAGCAGGCCAAGCGCGCCTCGGCCGCCGAGACGGTCTGGCTGTTCGGCCTGCACGCGGTACGCGACGCGCTGATGAACCCGCGTCGCGAGCGGCTGCGTCTCGTCGTCACCAAGAACGCCGAAGCCAAGCTCGCCGACGCCATCGCCGAGAGTGGCATGACACCCGAGATCTCGGATCCGCGCAAATTCGCCGCCCCGATCGACCCGGACTCCGTGCATCAGGGCGCGGCGCTCGAGGTCAAGCCGCTCGACTGGGGCTCGCTCGACGATATCGCGCTGGGCGGCGAGCGCGCCGGGCCGCCGCGGCTCCTGCTGCTCGACCGTGTCACCGACCCACACAATGTGGGGGCGATCCTGCGCTCGGCCGAGGTGTTCGGCGCCCGGGCGGTGATCGGCGTGCAAAGGCATTCCGCCCCAGAGACGGGCGCGCTGGCCAAGACCGCCTCCGGCGCGCTGGAGCGTCAGCCCTATCTGCGGGTCCGGAACCTTGCCGACACCATGCAGCGACTGAAGGATATGGGCTATCTGGTGCTGGGCCTCGCCGGCGAGGCGGAGCAGGGCATCGAGCAGGCGCTCGAGGGGCGCCGCGACCGCCCCGTGGCGCTGGTGCTCGGCGCCGAGGGGCCGGGGCTCAGGGAGAGAACGCGCGAGACCTGCGACGCGTTGGTGCGGATCGACGCGGCGGGGGGATTTGGGTCGCTGAACGTCTCGAACGCCGCTGCGGTGGCGCTCTATGCCGCCCGGGCCACGACGGCAGGCTAGCTCTCGCTTTGCTAACCGCCCGTTCACGAATTGGGGAAGCCGTCTTCGCGTGGAACCTTTTCGTGGTTAGATCGTTTCATGGAGGCGCGTATCTGGAACATATGCGCTTCATTTCACTGTCCCTCGTTCCACACCTTGAAGCCCGGGCCATGGCCCGGGCTTTTTTTATCGGGGTGAATGCCGCTCAGTTCGGGCGCAGCGCCTCGACCTCCTGCGCCATTTCCTCGGCCAGGGCGATCAGCGCGGCATCGTCGAGACCACGATGCGCCTCGATCCGCAGCGCGGTCATGTTGGACTGGTAGCGCTGGGCCAGACGGGCAGGGTCCTGCGCCTTCGTCAATTCACCGTTTTCCTGTGCCTTGCGAAAGGCGGCTTCGATCTCGGCCCGGATCGCGTCGAGATAGCCACGCGCGCGGGCGCCCAACTCGGCCTCACCCGCCGTCGCATCCAGCATCGTACGTACCAGCATGCAGGCGCTACGGGCCGGGTCGTCCGCCTCGCGCCGCGCCACGGCGCGCAGGTGATCGGCAAGGCCCTGCAGGATCGGGCCCGGTCGCTCGCGCAGCGCCTTCAGCTCGCCGCGCGACCGCAGGAAATAGCGTTCCAGCACCGACAAGTAGAGCGCGTGCTTGCTGTCGAAGGCGGCGTAGATGCTGCCGGGCTTCATCTGCAAGGCCCCTTCCAGGTCCTTGAGGGACGTCGCGTGATATCCCTTGCGCCAGAACAGGGACAGGGCGGCGTCCAGCGCCACGTCGCGGTCATAGGGTCGGGCTCGTATCATGCGCAGAAGATAGGGGAGGAAGAGGCGAATGTCCCGTGCCCCGCACAAGGACTTACGCTCAAGTTTGAGTGATCGATCAATTTGGCTGTTGAGCGATCACTCAAATCGGATATCTGTCGTCCTGTCCGGGCATCAATGCCCCCCACAGAGCGACCGGAGTTCCCGATGACCGATTTCACCTTCCACGACGACAACACCGCCCCCGAGGAGAGCAAGCCGCTGCTCGCCAAGTCGCGCGCGGCCTTTGGCCGGGTTCCCGGCCTGCATGCCGTCATGGCCGAGGCGCCCGGCCTGCTCGAAGCCTACCAGCGGACCCATGAGCTGTTCGTGAATTCGAGCTTCGACAAGGACGAGCTGACCGTCGTGTGGCAGACCGTCAATGTCGAGAACGCCTGCCATTACTGCGTTCCCGCCCATACCGGTATCGCCAAGAGCATGGGCGTGGACGACGCGATCACCAACGCGCTGCGCGACGGCACGCCGCTGCCCAATGCCCGACTCGAGGCCCTGCGTGACTTCACGCTGAAGCTGGTGCGCAACCATGGCAATGTCGACGACGCCTCGGTGCAGGCCTTCCTCGATGCGGGCTTCACCAAGCGCAACATCCTCGAGGTGATCTTGGGCTACAGCCAGAAGGTCATGTCGAACTACACCAACCACCTTGCCGGCACGCCGGTGGACAAGCCGTTCGAGAAGTTCGCCTGGAGCCCGACCGACAAGGCCGCCTGAGCCTGCGCGCCACGAAAAACCCCGCCGCCGAGGCACGGCGGCGGGGTAATGGTATTCAGCGGGGGCGCGCGGCCTTCTCGGCCAGCCCGGAGCGGCCCTCGCGTCGGGCCAGTTCGGCTTCGATGTCGTCTAGCGTGACGTCGCGCGCCGCGCACATCACCAGCAGGTGGTAGAGCGCGTCGGCGGCCTCGGAGGCGAGCTTTTCGCGATCGCCCTTCACCGCCTCGATGATCGCCTCGACCGCCTCTTCGCCGAACTTCTCGGCGCATTTCTCCGGACCCTTCGACAGCAGCTTGGCGGTCCAACTGGTGTCGGGATCGGCGCCGCGGCGGGCGAGAATCGTGGCGGCGAGATCGTGCAGGCTCATGCCATCCTCATCGGTATGCCGGCGGCCTGCATATGCGCCTTGGCCTCGGCGATGGTGTAGGTGCTGAAATGGAAGATCGAGGCGGCAAGGACCGCGCTGGCCCCGCCTTCGGTCACGCCCTCGACGAGGTGGTCGAGCGTGCCGACGCCGCCCGAGGCGATCACCGGGATGTCGACCGCGTCCGAGATGGCGCGGGTGAGCGGCAGGTTGAAGCCCGCCCGGGTGCCGTCGCGATCCATCGAGGTGAGCAGGATTTCACCGGCGCCGCGCCGCTCCATGTCGGTGGCGAACTCGACCGCGTCGATGCCGGTCGGCTTGCGACCGCCATGGGTGAAGATTTCCCAGCGGCCCGGCTCCACCGTCTTGGCATCGATCGCCACGACGATGCACTGCGCGCCGAAGCGCTGTGCCGCCTCGGTGACGACGGTGCGGTCGGCCACGGCGGCGGAGTTGAAGCTCACCTTGTCGGCGCCGGCGAGCAGTAGCGCGCGCACGTCGTGATGGCTGCGCACCCCGCCGCCCACGGTCAGCGGGATATAGCAGCTCTCGGCGGTGCGCCGGACGAGGTCGAACATCGTGCCGCGATTCTCGTGCGTGGCGTGGATGTCGAGGAAACACAGCTCGTCGGCGCCCGCCGCGTCGTAGGCGCGGGCGGCATCCACCGGATCGCCCGCGTCGCGCAGGTCGACGAAATTGACGCCCTTCACCACGCGGCCATCGGCCACGTCGAGACAGGGAATGATGCGGGTCTTGAGCATGTAGGGCCCTCCTGCGGTCGCGGCCCTTCTAACCCTCCCGGCGCGGCGGGGCCAGTGCCGGAACGGAAGGCGGCATCCGCTGGTTGAGCAGCAGCACAAAGGGAGCATTTCACATGAAACGCACGATCCTCGCCGGTCTCGCAGCCGCCGCCTTCGCGGCCCCCGCCATGGCCGAGACCGAAACCATGCAGGCCACCGGCACCGTCGCCGAGGTGATGGACCGCCTCGAAGCCGCCGTCACCGAGGCCGGGGCGACCGTCTTCGCTCGCGTCGATCACGGGGCCGGGGCCGAGCAGGCAGGCATGACCTTGGCCGACAGCCAACTGCTGATCTTCGGCAACCCGCAGCTCGGGACCCCGGTGATGCAGGAGGATCCGCTGGCGGGGCTCTACCTGCCGCTCAAGATCCTCGCCTATGACGACGGGTCGGGGCAGGTCTTCGTGGCCTATGAAGAGCCGGAGGAGACCTTCGACGACCTCGCCGTCGATGACGATCTCGAGGCCATCGAAAAGATGGAGAACGCGCTGGAAAAATTCGCCAAGGCTGCGGCGGGGGAATGATCCCCGGCTCGCACGGGTCAGCTTGAGGCCCGGCGCAGTCGCGAGGTGATGAAGGTGGCGCCGCACGGGGGACCATGCGGCGCCGCTTAGTGTCAGCCCTTAAGCAGCGCCAGCGCCTCAGCAAGGTCGATCGCGCCGTCATAGAGCGCGCGGCCCGAGATCGCGCCGGCGATGACGCCGGTCGACTTCAGGGCCCTCAGGTCGTCGAGCGATGACACGCCGCCCGAGGCGATCACCGGGATCGACACGGCGCGCGCGAGATCCTCGGTCGCGGCCACGTTCGGTCCCGCCATCGCGCCGTCGCGGGCGATGTCGGTATAGATGATCGCGGCCACGCCCGCGTCTTCGAAGCTCTTGGCGAGATCGGTGACCATCACGTCGGTCTCCTCGGCCCAGCCGCGCGTCGCCACGCGTCCCTCGCGCGCGTCGAGACCGACCGCGACCTTGCCGGGGAACGCCTTTGCGGCCTCGCGGACGAGATCGGGGTTCTCGACCGCCACCGTGCCGAGGATCACCCGGGCGAGGCCCTTCTCGATCCAGGTCTCGATGGTCTTCATGTCGCGGATGCCGCCGCCGAGCTGCGCGGGGGTTCCCGGGCAGGCCGCGAGGATCGCCTCGACCGCCGCCGCGTTCACCGGTTCGCCCGCGAAGGCCCCGTTCAGGTCGACGAGGTGGAGCCATTCGGTCCCGGCCTCGACGAAAGCCCGCGCCTGAGCCGCCGGGTCGTCGTTGAACACGGTCGCCTTGTCCATTTCGCCGCGCAGGAGCCGCACGGCCTGGCCGTCCTTGAGGTCGATGGCGGGGTACAGGATCATGGCGCGGTCTCCGGGCTGTGTCGCGCCCGCGCTGTGGCACGCGAAGGCCCCGGATGCAACGCCACGTCAGCCTTGCCTGCGCGGCTGACCTTCGCGTCAGCTTCGCCTCGTATGGAGGAGGAGACAACCATGAAGAGACTGGCCTGGGCCGCGCTGGCGGCCATAGCATTGGCGGGAACGGCCTCGGCCGAGCCGCTGCTCGGCACTTGGCGCACGGCGCCTGACGACAACGGCAACAGCGGCCTAGTGCAGGTTGCGCCCTGCGGTGCGCAGCTCTGCGGGCAACTGGTCAAGGCCTATGGCCCCGATGGTGCCGAGATCACGTCGCCCAATCTCGGGCGCCACATCATCTCCGAAACCAAGGCGGTCGGCGGCGGCGAGTATCGCGGCAAGGTCTTCGCGCCAGACAACGGCAAGACCTACAACTCGAAGCTCGTGCTCGCCGGGGACCGGCTGTCGGTATCGGGCTGCGTGCTGGGCTTCTGCCGCGAGGGCGGGGTCTGGCAGAAGGTGCAATAGCCCGGAACAGCGCGGGGGGTGTGCCGGTTTTCCTTTCCGTCAACGATCAAGGGAAGGACATCGGATGCCCCTCGTCACCACCAAGGACCATACCCAGCTCTACGTGAAGGACTGGGGCGAAGGCCGCCCCGTGGTGCTGATCCACGGCTGGCCGCTCAATTCGGATTCGTGGGAGTATCAGGCGATGCGGCTGGCCGAGACCGGCCACCGGGTCGTCGCCTATGATCGTCGCGGCTTCGGCCGCTCCGGACAACCCTTCCAAGGCTACGACTACGACACCATGGCGGACGACCTCGACACGGTGATGCGCGAGCTCGATCTCAGGGACGCGGCCATCGTCGGCTTCTCGATGGGCGGCGGCGAGGTCGCGCGTTACATGTCGCGCCATGACGGGCGCAATGTCCGCGCCGCCGGGCTGATCGCCTCGGTCGCGCCGGGGATGCTGAAATCCGAGAAGAACCCCGACGGTGTCACCAAGGACGTGTTCGAGGGCATCAAGGAGGGGCTGCGCAAGGACCGGCCGGAATTCCTGAAGACGTTCTTCAAGTCGTTCTACGGCAACAAGGTCAGCGAAGGCGTGCTGCACTGGTCGCTGATGATGGCGATGCAGGCCAGCCCCAAGGCCACGCTCGACTGCGTCGATGCCTTCGGCCAGACCGATTTCAGCAACGACATGCAGGCCTTCAAGGTGCCGACCCTGATCGTGCATGGCGGCAAGGACGAGACCGTACCGATCGACCCGTCGGGCCGGCGCGCGGCCAAGCTGGTGGGGACGAACGCGACGCTCAAGGAGTATGACGACGCGCCGCACGGCCTCACCGCGACCCATGCCGACAAGTTCTACGAGGATCTCGCCGCCTTCCTGAAGTGAGCGATTCCCGTGAAACAGAAGGCCCGCGCAATCCGCGCGGGCCTTGTCGTATCAGGGCTTCCAGTTCAGGAAGTTGGCGATGAGCCGGAGCCCTGCCGCCTGGCTCTTCTCGGGGTGGAACTGGGCACCGACGACGTTGTCGCGCCCCACCACCGCCGTCACCGCCCCGCCATAGTCGACATGGGCGAGCAGCGTGTCGGGGTCGGTCGGGCGGAACTGCCAGCTATGCACGAAATAGGCGTGATCGCCGGTCGAGATCCCTTCCAGCACCGGATGGGGCCGATCGATGACGAGGTCGTTCCAGCCCATATGCGGCACCTTGAGCTTCGGGTCCGAAGGCTCGATCCGCACGATTTCGCCCGGCACCCAGCCGAGCCCCTCGGTGCGTTCGTATTCATGGCCGATCTCGGCCAGCAGCTGCATGCCGACGCAGATCCCGAGGAAGGGGCGCCCCTGCACCTCGACCGCCTCGACCAACGCCTCGTGTAGACCTGGCTGGGCCGAGAGCGCGTTCCGGCAATGCGGAAAGGCCCCGTCGCCGGGCAGCACGATCCGATCGGCGCGGGCCACGTCTTCGGGCCGCGAGGTGACGATCACCTCGCCCGCATCGCCCTCGCGCGCCATGCGCTCGAAGGCCTTCTGGGCCGAGTGCAGGTTGCCGCTTTCGTAGTCGATCAGCGCGGTGAGGCTCATAGCGCCCCCTTGGTCGAGGGAATCGCATCGGAGCGACGTGGATCCGGCTCCACCGCCTCGCGCAGCGCGCGGGCGACGGCCTTGAACGCGGCTTCGGCGACGTGATGCGTGTTGTGGCCGTGGATGCGGTCGATGTGCAGCGTGATGCCGCCATGGGTCGACAGCGCCTGGAAGAACTCCTGCACCAGCTCGGTGTCGAAGCTGCCGATCTTGGAGGCGCGGAAATCGAGATTGCAGATCAGGAAGGGCCGGGCCGACAGGTCGAGCGCCGCGCGCACCTGCGCGTCGTCCATCGCGAGGTGGCACGAGCCATAGCGGCGGATGCCCTTCTTGTCGCCGAGCGCCTGCCGCAGCGCCTGGCCGAGCGCGATGCCGGTGTCCTCGACGGTGTGGTGGTCGTCGATATGCAGATCGCCCTTGGCGCGCACCTTCATGTCGATCAGCGCGTGGCGCGACAGCTGGTCGAGCATGTGATCGAAGAAGCCGACGCCGGTCTGGTTGTCATAGGCCCCGGTGCCGTCGAGATCGATCTCGACCTCGATCGACGTCTCGGCAGTGGTGCGGGTGATCTTGGCGGTCCGCATGTCATCCCTCGTCTGGTTTCGCCGACCGTATATGCGGCGACGGGGGCGGGGCCAAGGGTGGCACTGCGATGTTGGGAGATCGAAACTGGAGCGGGTGATGAGATTCGAACTCACGACCCTTACCTTGGCAAGGTAATGCTCTACCCCTGAGCTACACCCGCTTCCGTTTCGTGGGGCGGATGTAGCGGGGGCGGCGGAGAGGTGCAAGAGGGGGCCGAGAGAAAAACCGGGCGACTTTGCGGAAGTTCTTACCGGCCCGGTTTCGTGTGGAGCAAGGGGGGCTGACGCCAACCTGACCGCGCCCCATGGGCTCTCCCAGAATGAGGATGGCACGCACCGCAAGTCCATGCTGGCACCAGGTAGTGCTGCAGTGGAATGGCTTGCATCTGCTGACTGCAACGCTTGGCGACAACCCGGAACGGCCTCGAAGGACATGCCGGCCCAAGCCGAAGTAAGGGGCCGAACGACAGCAGTCACGCTGGCGCGGTTCAGGTCTCGTCGATGTCGGGGAGATCGAAACTGGAGCGGGTGATGAGATTCGAACTCACGACCCTTACCTTGGCAAGGTAATGCTCTACCCCTGAGCTACACCCGCTTCCGTTTCGTGGGGCGGGTGTAGCGGGGGTGGCGGGGAGGTGCAAGCCGAAAAATGCACGGCCCGCACCGATTTCTTCGACCGCCCGGGGCTCAGTGCCGGTGCATCACCCCGGCACGCTCGCCCTCGCTCGCGAGCACCTTGTCGGCGGCGATCCTCACCCGAACGCGCCGTTTCTGGCGCCACAGGTTGAGCGCCTCGACCCCGCCCGCGAAGACCATCGCCGCGTAGATGAAGCCCCGCTCGATGTGGAAGCCCAGCCCCTCGGCGCCAAGCGACATGCCGACCATGACCAGAAAGGCCAGCGCCAGCATCTTGGTCGAAGGGTGGTGCTCGACGAAGTTGGCGATGGGGGTGGCGGCGACCATCATCAGCAGGATCGCGATGGTGATGGCGGCGACCATCACTTCGATATGGTCGGCGATGCCTACCGCGGTGATGACGCTGTCGAGCGAGAAGACGAGATCGAGCACGATGATCTGCGCGATCACGCCAAAGAAGGTCGCCTTGGCCGATGTTTCTGCGCCGTGGGTGCTGTCGCCCTCGACTTCGGCGAAAATCTCGGTGGCAGCCTTGTAGATCAGGAAGGCACCGCCGACGAGCAGGATCACGTCGCGCCAGGACAGCGGGTGGCCGAGGATCGTGGTGAAGGGTTCTGACAGCGAGACGATCCAGGCGATCGAAAACAGCAGGCCAATGCGCAGCACCAGCGCGCCGGCGAGGCCCAGCACCCGCGCCCGACGGCGCTGCGCTTCGGGCAGTCGTGCAGCGGCGATCGAGATGAAGATGACGTTGTCGACGCCCAGCACGATCTCGAGGATGGTGAGGGTCAGGAACGAAGCCCAGACGGCGGGGTCGGAGAAAAGCTCGATCATGGCGGTCCATCATTGCTGCGCGGCCCGGGAGCAGCGGCCCGATTGCAGGCAGCCATGGGCGTCGCGAAACAACCTGTCAGTCGTCGAGGCGTTCCCGCTTCAACCCGCAGAGGCCGGTTCGATGAGATCCCAGCGGTTGCCCCAAGGGTCGCGGAACACAGCCACCCTGCCGTAGGGCTCGTGCCGGGGCGCCTCTTCGAAGACCACGCCGCCCGCCGTCATGCGGGCCGCGTCGCGGTCGAAGTCGTCGGTTTCGAGAAAGAGCCAGACCCGCCCGCCGCCCTGCGCCCCGATCGCGGCGCGCTGCGTGGCGCCCTCGGCGCGGGCGAGGATGAAGCCGGTGCCGCCAGTTGGCGGCACCACGCGGATCCAGCGCTTCCCGGCCCCCAGGTCGACATCCTCGGTAAGGATGAAGCCCATTGGGCCGGCGAAGAAAGCGATCGCCTCGTCGTAATCGGGGACGACGAGGCTGATCGCGCCGAGGCGGGTCATTCGATCTCGACCAGCAGGTCCTTCGCGTCGATCTGCGCGCCCGGCGTGACGTGCACCGCCTTCACCTTGCCATCGCGCTCGGCATGCAGGCCGGTCTCCATCTTCATCGCCTCGATGGTGAGCAGCATGTCGCCCTGCTTGATTTTCTGGCCGGCCTGCACCGCGACCGTGGAGACCACGCCCGGCATCGGCGCACCGACATGTGCGGGATTGCCGATCTCGGCCTTGGGACGCTTCTGGGCCGTTGCCGCGACCTTGCGGTTGGGCACCCGGATCGTGCGCGGCTGGCCGTTGAGTTCGAAGAACACGCGGACCTCGCCGTCATCGCCGGTCTCGCCCACCGCCTGCAGCCGGATCTCCAGCGTCTTGCCGGGATCGATCTCGGCCGAGATCTCCTCGCCCGGCTCCATGCCGTAGAAGAAGGTCCGGGTCGGCAGGGTGCGCACCGGGCCGTATTGCTGGTGCCGCTTGGCGTAGTCGGTGAAGACCTTGGGATACATCAGGTAGGCGTTGAGATCCTCGTCGTCGATCTCGGCCTCCCCGGTGGCCTTCTGGGCCTCGGCGCGCGCGGCCTCGAAATCCACTGGCTTCAGGTGTTTGCCAGGGCGATCCTGAAGCGGCTTCTCGCCCTTGAGCACCTTGGCCTGCAGCGCGGTGGGCCAACCGCCCGGCGGCTGGCCGAGATTGCCCTTCATCATGTCGATGACGCTGTCGGGGAAGGAAACATCCGTGTTCGGATCCTCGACCTGCTCGCGGGTCAGCCCCTGGCTCACCATCATCAGGGCCATGTCGCCCACGACCTTGGAGGAGGGCGTGACCTTCACGATGTCGCCGAACATCATGTTCACGTCGGCATAGGTCTTGGCGACCTCGTGCCAGCGATCCTCGAGGCCGAGCGAACGGGCCTGCGCCTTGAGGTTGGTGAACTGCCCGCCGGGCATCTCGTGCAGATAGACCTCGGAGGCCGGGGCCTGCAGCCCGCTCTCGAAGGCCGCGTAATGCGCGCGGACCTGTTCGAAGTAGTTCGAGATCTCGCGGATCGCCTCGATGTCGAGCCCGGTGTCGCGGTCGGTCTGGCTCAGCGCCTCGACGATCGAGCCGAGCGTCGGCTGCGAGGTGTTGCCCGAGAAGCTGTCCATCGCTGCGTCGATGACGTCCACGCCCGCGGCCGAGGCCGCCAGCACGGTCGAGATCGCCGCGCCCGAGGTGTCGTGCGTGTGGAAGTGGATCGGCAGGCCGACCTCCTGCTTGAGCGCGGTGAAGAGCTGCGTCGCCGCCGGGGCCTTGAGCAGGCCGGCCATGTCCTTGACGCCCAGCACATGGGCGCCGGCCTTCTCCAACTCCTTGGCCATGGCGACGTAGTATTTCAGGTCATACTTCGAACGCGCCGGGTCGAGCATGTTGCCGGTGTAGCAGATCGTGCCTTCGCAGACCTTCTCGGCCGCGATCACTGCGTCCATCGCGACGCGCATGTTCTCGACCCAGTTGAGGCTGTCGAAGACGCGGAACACGTCGACGCCCGAGGTCGCGGCCTGCGCCACGAAGCCCTGCACCACATTGTCGGGGTAGTTGGTGTAGCCCACCCCGTTGGAGGCGCGCAGCAGCATCTGCGTCATGATGTTGGGCATCGCCGCGCGGATGTCGCGCAGCCGCTGCCACGGGCATTCCTGCAAGAAGCGGTAGGCCACGTCGAAGGTGGCGCCGCCCCAGCATTCGACCGAGAACAGGCCGGGCAGGTTGGCGGCGTAGGAGGGCGCGACCCGGATCATGTCGATCGAACGCATCCGCGTCGCCAGCAGCGACTGGTGCCCGTCGCGCATCGTGGTGTCGGTGATGAGGAGCTGCTTTTGCGCCTTCATCCATTCGGCCACGGCCTTGGGGCCTTTTTCGTCGAGGATCTGGCGTGTGCCGGGCTGAAGGGCATCGGTGCGCGCGGCAGGCGGGCGCGGCGTCTTGGCGTCGCGCGGGGGCAGGGCGCGGCCCTCGGTCTCCGGGTGGCCGTTGACGGTGATGTCGGCCACGTAGGAGAGCAGCCGCGTCGCCCGGTCGCGGCGGGTGTCGAACTTGAACAGCTCCGGCGTCGTGTCGATGAACTTGGTCGTGTACTGGTTCGACAGGAAGGTCGGGTGCTTGAGCAGGTTGATCACGAAGTCGATGTTCGTGCTCACCCCGCGGATCCGGAACTCGCGCAGCGCCCGGTCCATCCGCGCGATCGCCATCTCGGGCGTGGGCGCGCGCGCTGTCACCTTGGTCAGCAGCGAGTCGTAGAACCGGGTGATGACCGCGCCGGAATAGGCGGTGCCGCCGTCGAGGCGGATGCCGGGGCCTGTGGCCGAGCGGTAGGTCTGGATCCGGCCGTAATCGGGGATGAAGCTGTTATGCGGATCCTCGGTGGTGACCCGGCACTGCAGCGCGTGGCCGTCGAGCTTCACGTCGTATTGCGAGGCGCAGCCGGTGGCCTCGACGATCGACTTGCCCTCGGCGATCAGGATCTGGGCGCGCACGATGTCGATGCCGGTGACCTCCTCGGTCACGGTGTGCTCGACCTGCACGCGGGGGTTCACCTCGATGAAGTAGAATTCGCCCGAATCCATGTCCATCAGGAACTCGACCGTGCCGGCGCATTCGTAGTTCACATGCTGGCAGATCTTCTTGCCGAGATTGCAGATCTGTTCGCGCTGGGTCTCGGAGAGATAGGGGGCAGGCGCGCGCTCGACGACCTTCTGGTTGCGGCGCTGCACCGAGCAGTCGCGCTCCCACAGGTGGTAGATCTGGCCCATCTGGTCGCCGAGGATCTGCACCTCGACGTGACGGGCGCGCAGGATCATCTTCTCGAGATAGCCCTCGCCATTGCCGAAGGCGGCCTCGGCTTCGCGCCGGCCCTCGCGGACCTTCTCGACAAGCTCGCTCTCATCCATGATCGGCCGCATGCCGCGGCCGCCGCCGCCCCAGCTCGCCTTGAGCATCAGCGGGTAGCCTATCTCGGCGGCTTCCTTGCGGATCGCGTCCATGTCGTCGCCCAAGACCTCGGTGGCGGGGATCACCGGCACGCCGGCCTCGATCGCCACCTTGCGCGCCGAGGCCTTGTCGCCGAGCTTGCGCATGGTCTCGGCCTTGGGGCCGATGAAGGTGATGCCGGCCACCAAGCAGGCATCGACGAATTCGGGGTTTTCCGACAGCAGGCCATAGCCGGGATGGATGGCATCGGCGCCCGACATCTTGGCGACGCGGATGATCTCGGGGATCGAGAGATAGGCCTGAACCGGCCCGAGCCCCTCGCCGATGCGATAGGCCTCGTCGGCCTTGAAGCGGTGCAGCCCGAGCTTGTCCTCTTCGGCATAGACCGCGACGGTCTTCTTGCCCATTTCGTTTGCCGCGCGCATCACTCGGATCGCGATCTCGCCACGGTTGGCGATCAGGATTTTCTCGAAATCGGCCATGTCCACCCCTTCCGTTTGGTCGGGCGCAGTCTAGGGCTTTCTGCGGTGCAGTATAGCCCCGAGATACTGTGGTGGCGTCATAGGCGCCCCCTACTGATAGCGCTAACGGAGGTTCAGGCGGCGGCGTGCCTTCCGTCGGGTTCCTCGGGCGTCGCCGGCAGGAGCATCGCGGTTGCCTCTTGCGGGTTCGGATCCTCCTCTCCGGCGATCGCCACCTGGTTCCGGCCGCGCGCCTTGGCGTCGTAGAGCGCGTCGTCGGCGGCCTTCATCAGCTGCTGCGGCATGGTGCCGTCCTCGGGATGCACGGCGAGGCCGATCGAGACGGTGATCCGCGGCAGGGTCTTCTCGCCGTAGCGCACGCTGATCCGCTCGATGGCGCCGCGCAGCGCCTCGGCCCGCAGCGCCGCCGCTTCGCGACCCAGCTCCGGCAGCAGCAGCATGAACTCCTCGCCGCCCATGCGGCGGTCTCGTCGCCGTCGCAGATCTGTTCGAGCACCGCGCCCACCGCACGCAGCACCATGTCGCCCGCATCATGCCCATGCGTGTCGTTGAAGCGCTTGAAGTGATCCACATCGACCGAAAGGATCGCCAGGGCGCGATCCTCGCGCGCGGCCCTCTCGAGCTGACGGCGCAGCGTTTCGGTCAGGTGACGGCGGTTGTAGAGCCCGGTCAGCGGATCGCGGATCGACCGGTCATGCAGCTGGTCGCGCATCTCCACGTTGGCGATGGCGAGGCTGATCTGCTCGGCGCACATCTGGGCGAGCTTCTGGCTGGAGCGGAAGGTCTCGAGGCTGATGCCGGTCTTGGCCTTGAGATGCAGCAGCCCCACCGTCTCGCCATGCGCCAGCACGGGGAAGCAGAAGGACGGACGCTCGTCCTGAGCCTCGGAGTGGCCGCAGGGGAAGTCCACCTCGGAGGCGCCGAAGCTGTAAGTCCGGCCGCGGCGCAGGCCCCAGCAATCCTCGGCCCGGATGTGGTCGCAATGGTGCCCGCCATTCCAGCTCGCCGCCCCCATCAGCACGTCGCGGGAGTTGGAGTAGACGTAAACGCTGCCCTCGCTCTCGGGGAGGATGTGGCTCATGAAGCGGCCGACCATCTCGAACAGCTCGTCGAGCGAGCGCGAGGATTGTAGCCACTCGTTCAGCTCCCCCAAGAGCCGCACCTCTCGTGCAAGCCGCATCTGGTCCTCCATCATCTCGCGCTCCTTTTCGGCGCGCTGGCGCAGAACCCGCAGCTGCGTCCGTCCGGCCCGGCGGATCACCACGCTGGTCATCACCAGCAGGACCAGCGAAATGCTGGACAGCCCGAGGAATATGGTGCGCAGCCGATCGGTGAAGGTATGCCCCATCGCGGTGATGTCGGTGTAGAATTCGATCGCGCCGACGAAGCGGCCGTCGCGCATCACCGGGGTATAGATCTCCGCCACGCACAGCATGTCGCCGGGCAAATGGTGATCGGCGGCGGCGTGCAGATGGCCGTCGACCTCGTCCATCGGCTTCATATTGGCCACGTAGTATTTCTGCCCCTGCGCGACGATGCTCTGGAAGTACGGCTTCTCGTTGACGGTGCCGATGTCGGAAGGGCGCGACGACCAGAAGACGCGGCCCTCGGCGGTGAAGAGCTTGAAGCGGTAGATATCCGACAGCGTCGTCACCTCCTCGAGCCAGTCGGCATCGGCGGCGCTGATCTGTCCGGTCTCGAAGGCGATGCTGCCGTTCTCGAGCGCGTGCAGCACCCGCGTGCGCCAGTGCTCGGCCTCGCGGCTGATATCCTCGCGCATCATGCGGTTGACCAGGGGGGTCGGCAGGTAAACCACGGAAAGCCAGGCGACGGCGGTGGCGAGGCCGAGGAACAGCACGAGCAGCATGTTGAGCCGCGGGCGTCGGAGAAAGCGGGGGTCGGTCATGAGGGCCATCCTGTGGTTGCCTCTCCAGACTGGCATCGCAGCGCTGCTCGGCCGTTAACGAAGCGCCGGAATCCGCCGTCCGGATGGGGGAAACTGCGGGAACTTCCAACGATTTCGCCCCGAGAACGCCGCGTTGTGAACATATATGGAACGCGGCTTTTCTTCACGGACGGCGACGGCTAGATTGGGGCCATGAGCAGCTTTTCCGATGACGAGGCCTTCGAGGCCGCCTCCATGCCCCTGTCGCGACGCGCCATGGCGCAGCCCGGCGGCGCCGCGCCCTATCTCGACGGGCTCAACCCGGCGCAGCGGCTCGCGGTCGAGACGATGGACGGCCCCGTGCTGATGCTGGCGGGGGCGGGCACCGGCAAGACCCGCGCGCTGACCGCGCGGATCGTGCACCTGATGCGCACCGGGCGCGCCCGGCCGAACGAGATCCTCGCCGTGACCTTCACCAACAAGGCCGCGCGCGAGATGAAGGAGCGTATCGGCAGGATGCTGGGCGAGACAGTCGAGGGTCTGCCATGGCTCGGGACCTTCCACGCGATCTGCGTCAAGCTGCTGCGCCGGCACGCCGAGCTGGTGGGGCTGAAGTCGAACTTCACCATCCTCGACACAGACGACCAGATCCGGCTGCTGAAGCAGCTGGTCGCGGCCGAGAACATCGACGACAAGCGCTGGCCCGCACGGATGCTCGCCGGGATCATCGACGACTGGAAGAACCGGGCGCTGACGCCCGAGAACGTGCCCACCGCCGACGCTTCGGCCTATGACGGCAAGGGGCGCAAGCTCTACGCCGCCTACCAGCTTCGGCTTCGGGAACTGAACGCCGTCGATTTCGGCGACCTGCTTTTGCACATGGTCACGATCTTCCAGACCCGCGACGACGTGCTCGACCAGTATCGCCGCTGGTTCCGCTACATTCTCGTCGACGAGTACCAGGACACCAACGCGGCGCAGTATCTGTGGCTGCGGCTCCTGGCGGGCGGGCACAAGAACATCTGCTGCGTCGGCGACGACGACCAGTCGATCTATGGCTGGCGCGGCGCCGAGGTGGGCAACATCCTGCGTTTCGAAAAGGATTTCGAGGGCGCCGAGGTGATCCGGCTGGAGCAGAACTACCGCTCCACCCCGCATATCCTCGGCGCGGCCTCGGGGCTGATCACCGCCAACAAGGGGCGTCTGGGCAAGACGCTCTGGACCGAGGAGCAGGAGGGCGAGAAGGTCCGCCTCATTGGTCATTGGGACGGCGACGAGGAGGCGCGCTGGGTCGGCGAGGAGATCGAGGCGGCGCAGCGCGGCACCCGGGGCATGGCGCCCATCGGCCTCGATTCGATGGCGATCCTGGTTAGGGCCTCGCACCAGATGCGCGCCTTCGAGGACCGGTTCCTGACCATCGGTTTGCCCTATCGCGTGATCGGTGGCCCGCGCTTCTACGAGCGGCTCGAGATTCGCGACGCGATGGCCTATTTCCGCCTCGCCGTCTCGCTCGATGACGACCTCGCCTTCGAGCGGATCGTCAACACGCCCAAGCGGGGCCTTGGCAACAAGGCGGTGCAGACGATCCAGCGCGCCGCACGCTCGAACGGCGTCAGCCTCGTCGAAGGTGCGCGCATCGTGGTGCAGACCAAACTTCTGGGCGGGAAGGGCCTCAAGGAGCTGTCGATCCTCGTCGATGCGCTCGACCGTTGGCATTCGCAGGTCGTCAATGAGAGCGACACCCATGTCGAGCTTGCCGAGATGATCCTCGACGAGAGCGGCTACACGGCGATGTGGCAGAACGACAAGACGCCCGAAGCGCCGGGTCGGCTCGAAAACCTCAAGGAACTGGTGAAGGCGCTGGAAAGCTTCGACAGCCTGCAGGGCTTCCTCGAGCACGTGGCGCTGATCATGGACAACGAGCAGGCCGAGGAGGGCGAGAAGGTGTCGATCATGACGCTGCACGCCGCCAAGGGCCTCGAATTCCCGATGGTGTTCCTGCCGGGCTGGGAGGACGGGCTGTTCCCGTCGCAGCGTTCGATGGACGAAAGCGGGCTGCGCGGCCTCGAGGAGGAACGTCGCCTCGCCTATGTGGGCATCACCCGCGCCGAGCAGGTCTGCACGATCTCGTTTGCCGCCAATCGTCGCGTCTATGGCCAGTGGCAGAGCCAGCTGCCCTCGCGCTTCATCGACGAGTTGCCCGAGACCCATGTCGAGGTGCTGACCCCGCCGGGGCTCTATGGCGGCGGCTACGGCGCCGCCGGCATGGCGGCCAGCGCGTCGCCCGCGATCGACGCGATCCAAGGCTCGCGCCTGCACGACAACGCCGCCAAGGCCGATGTCTATAACAGCCCCGGTTGGAAGCGACTGCAGGCCCGCGGCCAGCAGCGGCAGATGCGCCAGCCGGCCGAGGCCAAGAATATCACCATCGACATGACGGCGGTGTCCTCCTTCACCGCTGGAGATCGGGTGTTCCACCAGAAGTTCGGCTATGGCGAGGTTGTGGGCGTCGAGGGCGACAAGCTCGACATCGCCTTCGACAAGGCCGGCCAGAAGAAGGTCGTCGCGCGTTTCGTGGTGGCCGCCGATCAGGCCGACAACGTGCCGTTCTGAGATTGCGGGGGCAGGGGGCGGCCGCTAAGGCGAGCGGATGGATGTCGGTTCCCTCTCCGCCTTCGCGGCCGGGCTCGCGCTCGGGCTGTCGCTGATCCTCGCCATCGGGGCGCAGAACGCCTTCGTGCTGCGCCAGGGGCTCCGAGGCGACCATGTCCTTGCCGTGGTGATGACCTGCGCGCTGTCGGACGCGGTGCTGATCGCGGCGGGGGTGTCGGGCTTCGCGGCTCTGGCCGACGCCGCGCCGTGGATCGCGCCCTTGCTGCGCTGGGGCGGGGCGGCCTTTCTGATCGTCTACGGGGCGCGCGCGCTCATCGCCGCGTGGCGGGGCGGGGAAGCATTGCGTGCCGCCGATGACGGCGCGGCGGGGCTGCGCCGGGCGGTGCTGACCTGCCTCGCGCTGACTTGGCTCAACCCGCATGTCTATCTCGACACGCTGGTGCTGCTGGGCTCGGTCGCCTCGCGCTTCGAAGGGCAGGCTTGGGCCTTTGGCACCGGCGCGGTCACGGCCTCCTTCGTGTTCTTCTTCGCGCTGGGTTATGGCGCGCGGCTGCTGCGCCCGGTCTTCGCGCGGCCGACGGCGTGGCGGGTGCTCGATGCGGGCATCGCGCTGGTGATGTGGAGCATCGCCGCCGGGTTGGTGCTGGGCGGTTAGAGAACGGCCAAGCGGGACCTCGGCCTGGTCAGGCTTGCATCCGGTCCGGCTTTGCGATCCTGTGGCGGCAGGAGATTTACATGACGACAGCATATATTTCGCGCCCGGCCTCCGCCCCGCTCGTCGGGATCGGCTGGATGGTGGCGGCGGGGCTGTGCTTCGTCGGCATGACGGTGCTGATCAAGTCGGTCGGCGCGGCGCTGCCGGCAGCACAAACGGCGGTACTGCGCTTCGCGCTGGGGCTGCCGTTTCTGCTGCCCATGCTGCCGGCGCTGGCGCGGGTGCGGCTCACGCCGTCGCATTGGAAGTTGCTGAGCCTGCGCGCGGTGCTGCACAGCGCCGGGGTCGGGCTGTGGTTTTTTGCGATCGCGCGCATCCCGTTGGGCGAGGTCACGGCGATCAACTACCTCAACCCGATCTGGGTGACGGTCGGCGCGGCTTTGCTGATGGGTGAAAGGCTGCCGCCCCGGCGGCTGGCTGCGGTGGCGGCAGCGTTCATCGGCGCGCTGGTGGTGTTGCGGCCCGGCCTGCGCGAGATCGATCCGGGCCATGTCGCGATGATGGGCACGGCGATGCTGATCGCCTCGGGCTACCTGGTGGTCAAGCGGCTCTCCGAAGATCTTCCGGCCGAAGTAATCGTCGCAATGATGTCGCTGATGGTGCCGCTCGGGCTGCTGCCTTTCGCGCTACCGGTCTGGCAGACGCCGGGCGCGACCGAGCTCATCTTGCTGTTCGCGGCGGCGGGGCTCGGCACCGCCGGGCATTACACGATGACCCGGGCCTTCGCGGCGGCGCCGCTGACCGTGACCCAGCCCGTGACATTTCTGCAGCTGGTCTGGGCGGTGGCGGTCGGGGCGCTGCTCTTCGGCGAGCCGGTCGATCCCTTCACTCTGCTGGGCGGTGCGATCATCATGGGCGCGGTGATCTTCATCACTTGGCGTGAGGCGCGGGCGCGGCGGGCGGCGATCGCCGCCGCGCCCGACGCGCTGCTCAGTCGGTCGGCATCTGGCCCAGCCGCTCGAGGATCGAGCCGGGGCTGACCTGGCCGATGACGCGGCCGCCCTCGGTCACGTCCAGCGGCGCAGGCGTGGCATGGATGCGCGCCATCACTTCGAGGATCGGCGTGTCGGCCGTCACCTGTCCCTCGGCCGCAAGCTGGGCGTCGGGGTCCATCACGTCGCGGGCGCAGAGCACGCCGAGCGGGTTCATGTGGGCCACGAAGTCGCGGACGTAGCCATTGGCAGGACGGGTGAAGATCTCGCGCGGGGTGCCCGACTGGACGATCCGTCCGCCTTCCATGATGGCGATGCGGTTGCCGAGCTTGAACGCCTCGTCGAGATCGTGGCTGACGAAGATGATGGTGCGCTTCTTGCGCGCCTGCAGGTCGAGAAGCTCGTCCTGAAGCCGCGAGCGGATCAGCGGATCGAGCGCCGAGAACGGCTCGTCCATCAGCAGGATCGGCGCGTCGGTGGCGAAGGCGCGGGCGAGACCCACGCGCTGTTGCATGCCGCCCGAGAGCTCGCCCACCAGCGCATCGGCGCGATCGGCGAGACCGACCATCTCCAGCTCGGTTTCGACCCGCTCCCGGCGCTGGGCCTTGGACATGCCGCCCAGCTCCAGCCCGAGGCCGACATTGTCGCGCACCGTCCGCCAGGGCAGCAGGCCGAACTGCTGGAACACCATGGCGACGTGGTGCAGCCGGATCTGGCGCAGCGTCTTCTTGTCGGCATGGGTGACCGAGGTCATCTCGCCGTTCATGCGCACCCGCACGTCGCCGCGCACCACCGGGTTGAGGCCGTTGACCGCCCGCAGCAGCGTCGACTTGCCCGAGCCGGACAGGCCCATCAGCACGAGGATTTCGGCCTCTGGCACGTCGAGCGTGCAATCGTGCACGCCGAGCACCTGGTCGGTCTTCTCGGCGATTTCGGGCCGCTCCTGCCCCTCGTCCATCAAGGGCAGGGCAGTCTCGGGCTTGTCGCCGAAGACGATGTTGACGGCGTCGAACTCGACGGCGTTGCGTTTGCTCGTATCGGTCATGGTCATCCTCGTTTCACCCGCAGCGCCCGGTCGAGCATGATGGCGACCACGACGATCACGAATCCGCTCTCGAAGCCCAGCGCGGTGTTGACCGAGTTGAGCGCACGCACCACCGGCACGCCGAGCCCGTCGGCGCCGACGAGGGCCGCGATCACCACCATCGACAGCGACAGCATGATGGTCTGGTTAAGGCCGGTCATGATCTGCGGAAAGGCGGAGGGCAGCTCGACCTTCCACAACAGCTGGCGCGGGGTCGCGCCGAAGGCCTGCGCGGCCTCGACGAGCGCGGTGGGCGTGTTGGAGATCCCGAGCTGGGTCAGTCGGATCGGCGCCGGCAGCACGAAGATCACGGTGGCGATCAGGCCGGGCACCATGCCGATGCCGAAGAACACGATGGCCGGGATCAGGTAGACGAAGGTCGGCAGCGTCTGCATCAGGTCGAGCACCGGCGCGACCCAGGCATAGAGCTTGGGACGGTGCGCCACGGCGATGCCGATCGGCACGCCCACGCCCATGCAGACCACGCAGGCCGACAGCACCAGCGTCAGGCTCTCGGTGGTTTCTTCCCAGTAGCCCTGATTGAGGACGAAGAGAAAACCCAGCGCGACCAGCAGCGCCGGCTGCCAGCGGCGCTGCAACGCGTAGGTGAGGCCCACGAAGACGGCGATGACGACCAACTCTGGCGGCGTCTGCAGCAGCCACAGGATGCCGTCGATCATGCCCTCGAGCAGCAGCGACAGGGTGTCGAAGACGATGGCGAGGTTGGTCTCCAGCCAGTCGAAACCATCGGCGGCCCAGCGGCCCACTGGGATCTTGGGGATGGTCATTTCCATGGCGCGCGGCCTCGGTTCGGTCCGGTCATCGGGGTCTCCGTGTCGGGAATGCGACGCCGGGCGCCGCGGGTCGGATGGGCGGGGGCCGCCGAGCGGCCTGAGATCCGGGCCCGGCCCCTGAAACGGGGCCGGGGTAGGGGCGCGCCATGCGCGGCGCGCCCGGCGAGAAGGCCCTCAGCCCTCGATCGCGGATTTGACGGCGGGCAGTGCCTCGCCGCCGTCGAGCGTGGTCACGCCTTCGAGCCAGGGCTCGACGGCCTCGGGGTTGGCGGCGAGCCACTGCTGCGCCGCCTCGCGCGGATCCATCCCGTCATTGAGGATCGAGCCCATGATCTCGTTCTCCATCTCGAGCGAGAACTCGAGGTTCTTCAGAAGCTGGCCGAGATTCGGGCACTCTTCGACAAGACCCTTGCGGGTGACGGTGTAGACCTCGGCGCCGCCGAGATTCGGGCCGAACCAGTCGTCGCCGCCCTCGAGGTAGGTCATGTCGTAGTTGGCGTTCATCGGGTGGGGCTCCCAGCCGAGGAAGATCACCGGTTCGTCGCGCTTGGAGGCGCGGTCGACCTGCGCCAGCATGCCCTGCTCGGAGCTTTCCTTGACCTCGAAGTCGCCCAGACCGAAAGCATCGGTCTCGATCATCTCGAGGATCAGCTGGTTGCCGTCATTGCCCGGCTCGATGCCGTAGATGGTGTTCTCGAGCGCATCGGCATGCTCGGCGATGTCGGCGTAGTTCGCGATGCCCAGCGCCGCGCCGGCCGCGTTGGTGGCCAGCGTGTACTTCGCGCCGGTGAGGTTCTTGTGCACCGTCTCGATGCTGCCATCCTCGGTGTAGGGGGCGATCTCGCTCGACTGCGTGGGCATCCAGTTGCCCAGGAACACGTCGATGTCGCCATCCGACATCGAGGTGAAGGTCACCGGCACCGAGAGCACCTTGATCTCGGGCTCGTAGCCCAGACCTTCAAGCACGATGGCGGTGGTGGCGGTGGTCGCGGTGATGTCGGTCCAGCCGACGTCGGACATCACGACGTCGCGGCATTCGGCGGCGTCCTGGGCAAAGGCGCCTGTGGCGGCGGTGGCGAGCGCCAGGGCGCTGATCGTGGTGCGAAGCATCATGGTCGTCCTTCCTGTGGTGTTTTGGTTCTTGATTGACGCGTCAATAAAAAGCCTATTAGGGTCGCGGTTGCAACCCGGTCGTTGAACCGGAGCGGATCAGGAGACCCTTGATGCCCAAGCTCGGGATGGAACCTATAAGGCGCGCGGCCTTGGTCAAAGCGACGATCGAGGAGATCGGCGAACAGGGTTCGCTCGATGTCACGGTGGCGCGGATCGCCCGGCGCGCGGGCATGTCCTCGGCTCTGGCGCATCACTATTTCGGCAACAAGGAAAGGATCTTCCTCGCCGCCATGCGGCACCTGCTGGCCGAGTATTCCGCCGAGGTGCGCGACGCGCTGATCGAGGCGCAGGGCGACCCGCGCGCCCGTGTCGCCGCGACCCTACGCGCCAATTTCGGCCCCTCCAACTTCCGCTCCGAAGTGGTGGCGGCCTGGCTCAATTTCTACGTCCTCGCCCGCACCTCGGAGCCCGCCGCGCGGCTGCTACGGATCTATCACCGCCGGCTGCGCTCGAATCTCGCGCATGATTTGCGGCCACTTCTGGGGGCGGGTGCCTCCGATGCAGCCGAGCGCCTCGCCGCGCTGATCGACGGGATGTATCTCAAGCAGGGCCTCGCGGGCGGCCCAGCCGACGGGCCCGCCGCCACGCGACAGCTGCTCGCCGCGCTGGAACTGGAGCTGAAATGACCCCGAGCCGCAACATCCTCATCGTCATGGCGGACCAGCTGAACGGGACGCTGTTTCCCGACGGCCCGGCCGACTGGCTGCACGCGCCGAACCTCAAGAAGCTGGCCGCCCGCTCGACGCGTTTCGCCAACGCCTATACCGGCAGCCCACTCTGCGCGCCGGGGCGCGCCTCCTTCATGTCTGGCCAGCTGCCATTCCGCACCGGGGTCTACGACAACGCCGCCGAGTTCCCTTCGGACATCCCCACCTTTGCGCATCACCTGCGCCGGGCCGGCTGGCTGACCTGCCTGTCGGGCAAGATGCATTTCGTCGGCCCCGACCAGTTGCATGGTTTCGAGGAGCGGCTGACCACCGACATTTATCCTGCCGATTTCGGCTGGAC
Source organism: Limimaricola variabilis (assembly GCF_014195545.1). Lineage (GTDB taxonomy): Bacteria > Pseudomonadota > Alphaproteobacteria > Rhodobacterales > Rhodobacteraceae > Limimaricola > Limimaricola variabilis. The sequence continues at coordinate 105,508 of NZ_JACIBX010000005.1, forward strand.
GCCGGACTGGCGCAAGCCGAACGAGCGGATCGACTGGTGGTATCACAATCTCGGCTCGGTGACCGGCGCCGGGGTGGCCGAGATCACCAACCAGCTCGAATATGACGACGACGTCGCGCATCAGGCGAAGGCCAGGCTCTACGACCTCGCGCGTGGCCATGACGCCCGGCCCTGGTGCCTGACGGTGAGCTTCACCCATCCGCACGACCCCTATGTCGCGCGGCGCAAATACTGGGATCTCTACAACGACTGCGCCCATCTCGACGCGCCGGGCGAGGCGATCCCCTATGACGAGATGGACCCGCATTCGCGCCGCCTGTGGGACGCTTGCGATTCGGACCGCTTCGACATCACGCCCGAGCAGGTCCGCCGGGCCCGGCAGGGCTATTTCGCCAATATCAGCTATGTCGACGACAAGCTGGGCGAGATCCTGCAGGTGCTTGAGGACACGCGCCAGGAGGCGATCGTGGTCTTCGTGTCAGATCACGGCGACCTGCTGGGCGAGCGGGGCCTGTGGTTCAAGATGAACTTCTTCGAGGGATCGGCCCGCGTGCCGCTGATGATCTCGGCGGCCGGCATGGAGCCCGGCCTCGTCACCGACCCGGTGTCGAGCATCGACGTTACGCCGACCCTGTGCCAGCTCGCCGGCGTCGACATGTCCGAGGTCACGCCCTGGACCGATGGCGAGAGCCTCGTGCATCTGGGGCAGGGCGGCCGGCGTAAGACGCCGGTGGCGATGGAATACGCCGCCGAAGGGTCGATCGCGCCGCTGATCGGCCTGCGGCAGGGGCGGTTCAAATATACCGCCTGTCCGGTCGACCCCGAACAGCTCTTCGATCTCGAGGCCGACCCGGGCGAGCGGACCAATCTCGCCACCGATCCCGCCCATGCCGAAACGCTGCAGCAATTCCGCCAGCTTGCCGCCGAACGCTGGGATCTCGGCCTCGTCGATGCCCAGGTGCGCCAGAGTCAGGCCCGCCGCTGGGTCGTTTACGAGGCGCTCCGGCAGGGCGGCTATTACCCTTGGGACTACCAGCCGCTGCGCGCCGCCTCCGAGCGGTACATGCGCAACCACATGGACCTGAACATTCTCGAGGAGAGCCAGCGCTTCCCGCGTGGTGAGTGATCTCTCCCCTTCACCATTCCGAAAGTACGCAGTCATGACCTATCCGACCCAGCCCGAGGCCAGCCATTTCATCGACGGCCAGTATGTCGAGGACGCGTCCGGTGCGGCGCTTCCAGTGATCTATCCCGCCACCGGCGAGAAGATCGCCGATCTGCACGCCGCGACCCCGGCGCTCGTCGATCGGGCGCTGGAAGCGGCGCGTCGCGCGCAGCCCGCCTGGGCCGCGATGACCGGCACCGAGCGCGGCCGCATCCTGCGCCGCGCCGCCGACATCATGCGCGCCCGCAACCGCGAGCTGTCCGAGCTGGAAACCCGCGACACCGGCAAGCCGCTGCAGGAGACCCTGGTCGCCGACGCGACCTCCGGCGCCGACGCGCTGGAATATTTCGGCGGGCTGGCCGCGACCCTCTCGGGTGAGCACATCCAGCTCGGCGAGGATTTTGTCTATACCCGCCGCGAGGCGCTGGGCGTCGCGGTCGGCATCGGCGCCTGGAACTACCCCACCCAAATCGCCTGCTGGAAGGCCGCGCCGGCACTGGCCTGCGGCAACACCATGGTGTTCAAGCCCTCCGAGACGACGCCGCTCTGCGCGCTCAAGGTGGCCGAGATCCTCAAAAAGGCGGGGCTGCCCGACGGCGTGTTCAACGTGGTGCAGGGCTATGGCGAGGTCGGCGCCGGGCTGGTGAGCGACGATCGCGTGGCGAAAGTTTCTCTCACCGGCTCGGTGCCGACTGGGCGCAAGGTCTATGCCGCCGCCGCCGAGGGGATGAAATCGGTGACGATGGAACTGGGCGGCAAGTCGCCCTTGGTGATCTTCGACGACGCCAGCCTCGAGGACGCGGTCTCGGCGGCGATCAACGCCAACTTCTACTCGACCGGGCAGATCTGCTCCAACGGCACCCGCGTCTTCGTGCAGGACGGCATCCGCGAGGCGTTTCTCGCCCGGCTGGCCGAACGGCTGAAGGCCGTGAAGACCGGCGACCCGCTCGACGAGGCGACCAATTTCGGGCCGATGGTGTCCGAGAGGCAGCGTGAGATCGTCGAAGGCTTCATCGCCAAGGGCCAGCAGGAAGGCGCGCGACTGGTCGCGGGCGGCGGCCGGCTAGAGGGCGAGGGTTTCTGGATCGAACCCACGGTCTTCGCCGATGTCGAGGACCACATGACCATCGCCCGCGAGGAGATCTTCGGCCCGGTCATGTCGGTCTTCGGCTTCGCGACCGAGGAAGAGGCGCTGGAGCGCGCCAACGCGACGATTTACGGGCTCTCGGCCGGGGTCTTCACCCGCGACATCGCCCGTGCGCACCGCTTCGTGGCGGCGCTGCAGGCCGGATCGTGCTGGATCAACACCTACAACCTGACGCCGGTCGAGGCGCCTTTCGGCGGCATGAAGATGTCCGGGGTGGGCCGCGAGAACGGCCGGGTGGCGATCGAGCACTGGAGCCAGCTCAAGACCGTCTACGTGGCCACGGGCGCCGTCGAAGCCCCGTTCTGAACCGGCCCCCGAGGGGGCGCAACAAGACGACCGTCGAGCGGCCCCGAGGCCGCTCCGGCAGAAGGAAGCCTGACATGGAAGCGGACTACGTCATCATCGGGGCCGGCAGCGCCGGCTGCACCATGGCCTATCGCCTGTCCGAGGCGGGAAAGAGCGTGATCGTCATCGAGTATGGCGGCACTGATGCCGGGCCGTTCATCCAGATGCCGGGCGCGCTCAGCTACCCGATGAACATGTCGCGCTACGATTGGGGCTACCGCTCCGAGCCCGAGCCGCATCTGGGCGGCCGGCGTCTCGCCACGCCGCGCGGCAAGGTGATCGGCGGCTCGTCGTCGATCAACGGCATGGTCTATGTGCGTGGCCATGCGCGCGACTTCGACACCTGGTCCGAGATGGGGGCCGAGGGCTGGGACTATGCGAGCGTGCTGCCTTACTTCAAGCGGATGGAGAACTGGCATGATGGCGGCCACGGCGGCGACCCCGCGCGGCGCGGCCATGACGGGCCACTTCATGTCACCCGCGGTCCCCGCGACAACCCGCTGACCCGCGCCTTCGTCGAGGCCGGCGGGCAGGCGGGCTACCAGCTCACCGACGACTACAACGGCGAGAAGCAGGAAGGCTTCGGCCCGATGGAGGCGACGATCTGGCAGGGCACCCGCTGGTCGGCGGCCAATGCCTATCTGCGTCCCGCGCTCAAACGCGACAACTGCAGCCTGGTGCGGGGACTGGCCCGCAGGGTCGTGATCGAAGAGGGGCGCGCGACCGGCGTGGAAATCTCGCGCGGCAGCCGGGTCGAGGTGATCCGTGCGCGCGCCGAGGTGATCGTCGCGGCCTCTTCGATCAACTCGCCCAAGCTCCTGATGCTGTCGGGGATCGGCCCGGCCGCGCATCTGGCCGAGCACGGGATCGACGTGGTGGCCGACCGCGCGGGCGTCGGCCAGAACCTCCAGGATCACCTGGAAATGTACATCCAGATGGCCGCGACCCAGCCGGTCTCGCTGTTCAGCCACTGGAACCTCTGGGGCAAGGGCAAGGTCGGCACGCAATGGATGCTGAGCCGCACCGGGCTCGGTGCGTCGAACCAGTTTGAGAGCGCGGGCTTCATCCGGTCGCGCGCAGGCGTCGAATATCCCGACATCCAGTATCATTTCCTGCCCATGGCCGTCCGCTATGACGGGCAGGCGGCGGCGGAGGGGCATGGTTTCCAAGCGCATGTCGGCCCGATGCGTTCGGGCTCGCGGGGTCATGTCACGCTGGCCTCGAGCGATCCGGCCGAGGCGCCGAAAATCCTCTTCAACTACATGTCGACGGAGCAGGACTGGGAGGATTTCCGGACCTGCATCCGGCTGACACGCGAGATCTTCGCCCAGCCGGCCTTCGCGCCCTATCGCGGCCACGAGATCCTGCCCGGCGAGGCCTATCAGTCGGACGAGGATCTCAACGAGGCGATCAAGGAGCATGTGGAGAGCGCCTATCACCCCTGCGGCACCTGCAAGATGGGCGCCCGCGACGACGCGTCGGCGGTGGTCGATCCGGAATGCCGGGTTATCGGGGTCGAGGGGCTGCGGGTCGCCGACAGCTCGATCTTTCCGCGCATCACCAATGGCAACCTCAACGCGCCGTCGATCATGGTGGGCGAAAAGGCGTCCGATCACATTCTCGGCCGCAAGCTCGACCCGCTGCAGGAAAAGCCGTGGATTCATCCCGCTTGGCGGGTTGCGCAGCGCTGAGACTCGCGCCTAGCACGAAATCCTTAACTATTCGTTAACGAAACACTTGCCGGGGGCGTCGAAAGCGCCGACATCTCCGGCATGGCCTGCTTCGCGATCTTCGCCTTTCTGGGGCTTTGCTCGATCGAGCCCGCTCCCGCAGCCGGCCCGTCAGGTATCGTCGCCGTGATCGACGGCGACACGCTCGACGTGGGCGGCGCACGGGTGCGGCTGCACGGTGTCGACGCCCCCGAGAACGCGCAGCGCTGCGACACCGGATCAGGCGCACAATGGGCCTGCGGCGACTGGGTCACGCAAGAGGCGTCCTTGCGTTTCGCGGGGCGCGAGGCGCGTTGCGAGACCGTCGACATCGATCGCTACGAACGCATCGTCGCACGCTGCGCCGTGGATGGTGCCGATATCGGCGAGACGCTGGTCTCGGAGGGGCTGGCGCTAGCCTATGTCGAGTATTCCCGCGCCTACGAGGCACAGGAAGCCGAAGCACGCGCCGCCCGGCGCGGCATCTGGCGCGGCGAGGTTCAGGCACCCTGGGATTGGCGCCGGGCCAAGAGGGCAGGGCAGGGCATCCCTGACCCCGCACCGGAGCGCATCGAGGCTGGTGGCTGCGCGATCAAGGGCAACATCTCCGGCGGAGGACGCATCTACCACATGCCGGGCGATCCCTATTACGGCCGCACGAAGATCGACACGGGCGCCGGTGAACGCTGGTTCTGCTCGGAGGCCGAGGCACGGCGCGCGGGTTGGCGCCACGCCGGGAGCTGACCCCTCAGCGGTGCTTTTCAAGCTGCTTGGCGGAGACGTCGTAGATGAAGGTCGCAGACCAGGTGATGATCATGAAGCCCGCCATCGCCTGCGCGCCGACGACCAGACGCATCGGCCCGGTCACGTCGAGATCGGCGAAACCCACGGTCGAAAAGGCAATGGCCGAGAGATAGACGTAGTCGATCCAGTTGGTGAAGCTAACGCCGAAGCCGCCGGGCCAAGCCTGCTCCTGCAGCAACACGTAGAGCATCGCCCCGATCGCGATGTGCAACGTGTGCAGCAATGCCGTCAGGATGAAGGCGCCGAGCGGTACCAGCGAATTGCGGCCTTTCGCGGGGGGCAGGATGTGCCGACACAGCACCAATCCGAAATGGTGTACCGATCCCAGGACGATCACGAACAGAATGGCGATGGTCAGCAACATGCGGATCGAGCTAGCCCGCATCACCAGTGCAGCAAGCGAAAAGGCGTGGCGCCAGCTTGCGCTGCAAAGCCCGAGGCATCACGACAGCGCGCAGTCACATTCAAGGAGCAGGCGCGTCGTCTTCCAGGTCGTCCAGACCCATTTGGGAATGGCGAAAGCCGACGTGGCGCGGTATCCGGCGGGCTGCCGCACCCGTCGCGGCGCTGCCCGAGGACGAGTTTGACATGGAAAAGCATCGCGGATTTCCCGGCCGGCTGCCCGGTACCGATTTCCAGTTCACCATTCGCCGCGCCTCCAAGGAGGGGCCGACGAAGATCATCCGTCGCGAGCGATTCCGCGACCGGCGCCCGCCCGACCGCCGCGCCGACGAGGGCTTCATGGCCGCGCTCTGGGCGCATTTCGGCGAGGAGCCCTTCGTGCGCGGCAATCTCGATGCCGGGCGGCTGAGCTGGCTGTTCGGCCGCGAGGTGGTGCCTGCCGAGGAGCCGTTCGATCCGCAGGACTACGACGCGCTGCTCAGGATCGACCTGGCCCAGGCGCGCCGCTCCTTCCCGGACGTGTTCGGCGACGTCCCGGGTGAAGGTGAGGACGAGGAAGACAAGGGCTGGTGACCCGGTCCAAACCGGGCGCGGGTGGCGGGATGTCGCCCATGCCATGGCCTGCGTGCCCAAGGCGCGAAACCGTGCGTGTTGCTCTCTTGCACGAGCTTGCGCGAAGTGGCAGTGACGGTCTCATCTGGGGCACCACCATTCATTTTCGGAGACCAAGAATGGCATCCAAGTTCAAACTCTTCGGCGCGCTCGGCGTCGCCGCCATCCTCGCTGCCTGTGGCGCGACCCCCGGTGAGCGTGCCGCGACCGGCGCCCTCGCGGGTGCTGCCGCTGCCGAACTGACCGGCGAAGACGCGATCACCGGCGCGCTGGTCGGTGGCGCCATCGGCGGCATCGCGCCCTGCGTCACCAACCCGAACGCGAACGGCTGCTACTGAGCCCTTCGCGCACCCGGCCTTGGCCGGGAGCGGTTGACATGATGGACCGCCGGGAGTGATCCCGGCGGTCCATTTCGTTTTGCCGATGGTGGGCGGGCCAATCGTCAATCGTCGCAAGGCTTTGTGTCGACTGAGGAAGGGTGTCCGCACGCGATAGCCGAAGCGTGCAAGGCGGTTCCGGTCCGATCGGGACGCGGAGTGCTCGCGCCAAAACGGTCAGCGCGTCTCCAGCGCTTGCGCCCCAGCGCCGCCCACGGGGCGGTTGGCGTCTCGGATCTCCTGCTGGCGCAGGGGCAGCTTGTCGATTGCCCGGATCAGCTCGCGCGCGGTGAAGGGCGCAGGTTTGCGCTGGGCGATGCGCCCGTCCTTGCCGATCAGGATCACAGCGAAGCCCCGTGGCCTGAGCACGCGCCGGATCGGGCTGCGGGCGGCGGGATCGGTATCGATCAGCACGATCGCGTCACGGGCCACGAGGTCGTCGATTCGCTCGGCCAGAAAGCTCATCTGTCGCTGGAACTGCGGGTCGTTGGCGTTGTCGGCGAAGACGATGATCGGCCGCGCGACATGGAGGAATTCGGCCAGCTCCGCCTCGGCCACCGGATAGGCCGCGCGCGGCTCCTCCAGCCATCGCTCCAACGGCCCCGGCGCCTCCTGCGCGGCGGCGAGCGGAGCGGCCCAGAGCAGGGCGACGAGAAGCGCGAGCATGGGGCGAAGCTGTGTCATGTCTTCAACATAGGCGCGAATGTGCTCCGCGCGAAGGGTGCTGCGACAATCGACGCTGGGCAGGCGCAACGTCTCGGGGCACGACCCCACTCTCCCGAGGCCGCAGGAGGGTGTCGGGACGGAATATTCCCAGCGGATCGGGGGGCTGCGCCACACGCGCGCCTTGCGATGGCTCTGCCGCGATGGGCCGCGGCGATCTTCGGATCGGTCTTGCAGCGGCGCGCGCGACGCGACATCACGGTTGCCGAGACCCGCTGCCGGAGACCCGTCATGATCCGCCCCGCCACGCCCGAGGACGCCCCCGCGCTGGGAGCGATCTGGAACCGGGTGATCCGTGAGACCACCTCGATCTTCAACGCGACCGAGCGCAGCGAGGCCGAAATTGCCGAGATCACCTGCTCGGGCGATCCCTTCTTCGTCTGGGACGAGGGCGGGGTGCGCGGGTTCGCCCGCTGGTTTCCCTTCCGCGGTACCGACGGTTATCGCCACACGGTGGAGCATACGATCCTGCTCGCGCCCGACCTGCAGGGGCGCGGTGCCGGGCGGATGCTGATGGGGCGGTTGTTCGACACCGCCCGCGCCGCCGACAAGCATGTGATGGTCGCCTGCGTCACCGCCGAGAACACGGCCGGCATCGCCTTTCACGAACGCCTGGGCTTCGCCCGGACCGGCACCATGCCCGAGGTCGGGCGCAAGTTCGGCCGCTGGCTCGACCTCGCGATCCTGCAGAAACCTCTCTGACATTGCCGCGCTGCGGCGCTAAGGTGGCCCCATGTCGATTTGGACCCGTATCGCCGAGATCATCGCCGCCCTCAGGCAGGGCGAAAGCCTCGCTTCCATCTTCGAACGCATGCGCACCCCGCCGGAGCGCAGCGTCGCCTTCGCGATCGCGGTGATCGCGCTGGGCGCCAAGATGGCCAAGGCCGACGGTCTCGTGACCCGCAACGAGGTCGCGGCCTTCCGGGAGGTGTTCACCATCCCCCCAGAGGAGGAGGCCAACGCCGCGCGGGTCTTCGACATGGCGCGCACCGACGTAGCAGGCTTCGAGGATTACGCCCGCAAGATCGCCGCGATGTTCCGCGGCGAGAAGGGGCCGCTTTGCGACCTGATGGAAGGGCTGTTCCACATCGCGCTCGCCGATGGCGACTACCACCCGGCCGAGAACGCCTTCCTGCGGCGGGTCGCCGAGATCTTCGAGATCGACGAACGCGCCTTCGCCCGGCTGCGCGCCCGCTTCGTGCCCGATTGCGAGCCGGATCCGTGGGACGTGCTAGGCGTGGCGCCCGAGGCCGGGCGCGATGCCGCCCGCGCCGCCTGGCGCGCCATCGTGCGCGAAACCCATCCCGACCGGCTTGCCGCGCGCGGCCTGCCGGAGGAGGCGATGAAGCTGGCCGAGAGCCGGTTGATCGCCGCGAACCACGCCTGGGAGCGGATCGAGACCGGGCAGGCGGCCATGGCAGGCGGTGAGGGGAGCCGGGGCTGATGCGGCTGGCGACGTGGAACGTCGCCTGGTTCGACCGGCTGTTCGACGATGCGGGCCGTCCGCAGCGTGACGGCGCCGACAGCGCGCGGCACGGCGTCACCCGCGCCCGGCAACTCGACGGGATATCAAAGGTGCTACGCGCCCTCGATGCCGATGGCATCGTGGTGGTGGAGGCGCCCGATACCGGCGGGCGGCGCAACGGGGTCCGGGCCCTCGAGACCTTGGCCGGCGAAATCGGCCTGCGCGCCCGCAGCGCGCTGATCGGCTTTCCCAGCCACACCCAGCAGGAGATCGCCTTCCTGTACGATCCCGATCGGCTGACGGCCCGGCACGATCCGCGCGAAAGCTTGCGGGCGCCGTGCTTCGACACCCATGCGGGCCATGGCGAAAGCCGGATCGTCTGGTCGAAGCCCCCCTTGGAGCTTGCCATCGAGGCGGGTGGACAGGCGTTTCGACTGATCGGCGTGCATGCCAAGTCCAAGGCACCGCATGGTGCCGAGACTCCGCAGGCGCAGCGCCGCGTCGCGGTCGAGAACCGGCGCAAGCAGATCGCGCAATGCAGCTGGCTGCGTGGCCGGATCGAGGATCATCTCGACGCGGGCGAGGCTCTCGTGGTGATGGGCGATTTCAACGATGGCCCGGGCCTCGACGCGCAGGAGGCGCTGTTCGGCCGCTCGGGCATCGAGATCGCGCTGGGCGAGGACGGACCGCCGGAGCGGCGCCTGTTCGACCCGCATGCCCGGCTGGCGCTGGCGCACCCCTTGGCGGCGCAGCCGGCCACCGCGCGATTTGCCGTGCCGCCCGACTGGCGCATCCTCTCGGCGCTTCTCGACTACGCGATGATCTCGCCCGACCTGCGCGCCTTCTCTCCGTGCTGGCGGATCTGGCACCCGTTCGACGATCCCGCGATCTACGCCGATGCCGATCTGCGCGCGGCGCTGCTCGCAGCCTCGGATCATTTCCCCGTGACGCTCGACCTCGATCTCTCTGGAAACACCGCCGCCGACAGCTAGATCGCGGAGCATGAAACGTATCATTCCGATCACCGTCGCCGCTCTTCTCGCCGCCCCGCTTCAGGCGCAGACACCCGAGCCCCCTGCCGAGGATGAGGGCTTCAGCCTCATGCAGCGGGGTGCCGAACTGTTTTTCGAGGGCATTCTCGGAGAGATGGAGCCCGCGATCGAGGATTTCCGCGCCTTCGCCGAGATGGCGGAGCCGCATCTGCGCGCGCTGCTGAGCGAAATGGGGCCGGCGCTGATGCAGGTGCTCGACCGGATCGACGACATTGCCAATTACGAGGCACCCGAGATCCTCGACAACGGCGACATCATCATCCGGCGCAAGCCAGAGGCCCCCGATTTCGCGCCTGACCCCGAGGCTCCGGAAATCGACATATGAGCCATTGCCGCCCCGGAGGTCCGGCGCGTAACCTGATTTCATGACCAACGGGACCGACGCATGACGCAGACCGGAGGCGGCGCGTGCGCCGCGGTATTCGACCTCGACGGCACGCTGATCGACAGCGCGCCCGACATCGCCGACGCAGTGAACCGGACCTTCGTTGCACACGGGCTCGACGCGACCGACGAAGCCGTCGTGACCGGTCTGATCGGCAATGGCGCGCGGCAGCTGGTCGCGGATCTGCTGACCCGTCAGTGCATTCCCGCAGCGCCCTCCGACATTGCCATCCTGACCGAGGCCTATGTGGCCTCCTATGCCGAGCGACCGGTGGCACGGACCACCATCTACCCGCATGTGGCCGAGGATCTTGCCGAGCTGAAGCGGGCGGGCTGGCGGCTGGGGCTGTGTACCAACAAGCCGCAGGCGCTGACGTTGGCGGTGCTGGAGGGGCTGGGGATGGCGCCCTTCTTCGACGCGGTGCGCGGCGCCGATGCCGTGCCCGCCCGCAAGCCCGATCCCGGCCATCTGCGGGCGGTTATCGAGGCGCTGGGCGTCGACCGGGCGATCTATGTCGGCGATACCGAGGTCGATGAGGCGACGGCGCTCGCGGTGGGTATGCCGTTTCGGGGGGTGGCCTGGGCCGCGCCGGGGCGGCTTTCGGTGGCCGAGTCGACGCGGCTCGCCCGGCTTTCCGACCTGCTCAATCCCTGATCCGCACCTCGCCGGTAGCGTCGAGCGCGGCGACCAGCGACTTGAACCGCTGCTCGGCCACCTCTCCGAAGAGCGACTTCGCGCGCGGGTCCAGATCGAGCGTCAGCGTGCGGTCGACGGCGTTCCAGGCGAGGTTGCCGGGCACCGTCTCGGCCCCGAGCCACATCATCGCCCCCAGCCGCATCGCGCGGCCCAGCACCTCGGCCTCGCGCTGGTCCTCGTCGGAGACCAGCGTGAACATCTGCTCGTAGCGCACTCCCTCGCGCTTGTTGGAATAGCGGTGCATCAGCGCCAGGCCGAGGAAGACCCGCTCGGAGTGCTTGAGCCCGCCGAGATTGGCGCGCGTCGCGTTGTCGAAGCAGACCTGCGGGCGGTAGTCGGGATGCGCGCGCCAGCTGACATCATGCAGCAAGCAGGCGGCCTTGATGATCCGCTTGCGCTGCCAGTCGGCATGCGGAAACAGCGGCCGGACGAAGTCGAACAGGATCGGCCCGAAGCCCGGCATCCGCGCATCCTTGGCCTCGGCGAAGCGGCAGGCCTCGATCAGCGGGTCGCGGTCGCGCAGGGCAGGGGGCATCTGCTCGTAGAGCATGCCCTCACGGATACCATAGGACGAAATGGTGATGTCCTTGGGCTGGAACACCTGCACCAGTTGGTCGAGCACCCGGATCGCCAGCGGCACCAGTGCCATCCGGTCGGAGGATATGCCGGCTCGGCCGCGCAGATCGGAGGGGTCCTCCTGCTCGATATACTTGCGCGTCTCGGCAACGGCCTCGGTGGTCATCCGATATTCGTGCAGAACTGTGAGCGGGTAGTCGCGCCGGGTCATGTCGCAGCGCGCGATCGCCCGCCAGGAACCGCCGACGAGGAACAGCCGCATGCCCGTCTCGCCGTCCATCTGCTCGTGGATCTGCTCGATCGTGGACTTGATGTAGGCGTCGAGACCCTTCTCGCCGCCCTTGACCTCCTTGAGCTTCAGCGGGCCCAGCGCCGAGGTGAGGCGTCGGCCGACCTTGCCCTCGGCGATGTCCGCCAACTCCATCGAGGAGCCGCCGATGTCGCAAACCATGCCGTAGGAGCCGGGCCAGCCCAGGAGCACGCCCTGCGCCGAAAGCCGGGCCTCTTCCTCGCCGGTGATGACATGCATCTCGATCCCGGTTTCGCGCAGCACCTCCTCGCGGAACTCGGGCCCGTCCTCGGCCTCGCGAACGGCAGCGGTGGCCACGGCGGTGAGCGGCGTGATGTTCATCCCCTCGGCGAGGGTGGCAAAGCGCTTGAGCGCCTTGAGCGCCCGCTCGCGCCCCTTGGGCGAGAGGCGGCCGGTCTCGGACAAGCCCTCGCCCAGCGCGCACATGATCTTTTCGTTGTAGAAATAGGCCGGGGAACGGGCGGCACCGTCGAACACAACGAGCCGGACCGAGTTCGAGCCGATATCGACCACGCCCACGCGGCTCAGTGCACGGCTCTCGGGATCGTTGAAAAGCGGCCGGCCGAAAGGCCCCCAGTCGCCGCGATGCGCGTCGCCTTGATCGTTCATGAAGCCCCCATGATCCTGCCGCAGCATGTGGCCCGGCCCTTCACGGAGTCAACGCTCCGCCTCGGTGGCGGTCTTAGCGGCTGGAGCGCGCAGGGCAAACAGGAAATGACCCGCGCCTTGATCGGATTGGGAAAAAGCCCGTTTCAGGCCTCCAGCGCTGCGGCAACGCCCTCTCCCAAGGCGATCTCCACACCTTCCGCGCGAGCGAGATCCAACTCTCGGGTGACGAGCTGCCTTTCGGCCTCGGGATCGTGCACGCCGGTCCGCGCCACCCAGTCTCGCGCCCCCTGCGCCCCGGCACCGGCGGCGTTGTATCCGGGCGCATAGCCGGTGCGAAAGAAGGTGAAGCCCGTCAGCGACAGCGCGGCGGGGCGGGCGGCGAGCATGGTCAGGATCGCCACCGCGCCGCTGGTCGGAAAGGCCGGGGCGAGCGCGGCGCACCATTGGGCATAGAGATCGGGATCGGGCATCCGCAACGCGATGCCGAGGCTGTCGAGCCGGCGGCGCGCCCGGGGCAGGTCGCTGGTGATCCGGCCGGGGCCAGCATGCGGGAAGAGAACGGTCGACAGCCCTTGGGCGCGCATGATCTCCGGATCGAGGCGCCCGGCGGAGCGGGTGCCGCTTTCCTTGAGATTGTGCACCAGCATGTCGGTGCGCCGTCCCAGCGCACCCTGCGCCGCCTGCGCCATGGCCAGCCCGTTGTTGATCCGCACCACGAGGTCATGGCCATCCGGATCGAGCGCGCCGAGCTCGCCGGCCGCGGTGTCGGCGGGGCCGATCACCACCACCCGCGCGCGGCGCAGCGCCGCCATGTCGAGCCGCAGCGACGCGTCGTCACGCACCGCGGCGAATTGCGCGGCCCGCCTGCGGTCGAGCCGGCGGCGGTTCCAGTCCGAGAGCAGGCTCATGCGGGATCAGTCATGCGCATGGGTGAGTTGCGGCACGTCGCCCGCGCCCGCCGTGCCGCGTCCCGACAACGAGGGGTTTTCCATGAAGAAGCGGTGGCAGGAAAAGGCGCGCCCATCCTCGGGCCAGTCGGCGCGGCCGAAGCGGCCATCTGGCCCCATGACCCAGCTCTGCGCCACGTCGGCGAGGTTGGCGGCCATGATCTGGTCCGTGATCTGCGCCTTGACGGTCGCGTTGGTGATCTCGACCAGCGTCTCGACCCGGCGGCTCAGGTTGCGACCCATCCAGTCGGCCGAGGAGATGAACACCCGCGCCTTCTTGGAGGGCAGGCCGCGCCCATTGCCGAAGCAGACGATCCGGCTGTGCTCGAGGAAGCGGCCGACGATCGACTTCACCCGGATGTTCTCGGACAGGCCCGCAACGCCGGGCCGCAGCCCGCAGATGCCGCGGATCACCAGCGAAATCTTCACCCCCGCCCGGCTGGCCTCGTAGAGCGCGTCGATCACTTCGGCCTCGACGAGCGAGTTCATCTTGGCCCAGATCTCGGCCGGGCGGCCGGCACGGGCATGCTCGGCCTCGGCCTCGATCATCTCCAGGAGTCGCGTCTTCAGCGAGATCGGCGAAATGGCGAGGTTCTCGAGGCCGAGCGGTTCGGCCGAGCCGCCGATGTAGTTGAACACCTTGGTGGCGTCGCGGCCCAGCGCCGCGTCGCAGGTGAAGAAGGACAGGTCGGTATAGATCCGTGCGGTGATCGGGTGGTAGTTGCCGGTCCCGAAATGCGTGTAGGTGACGAGGCTGTCGCCTTCGCGCCGGACCACCGTGCTGATCTTGGCGTGGGTCTTGTACTGCGTGAAGCCGTAGACGACATGCGCGCCGGCGCGCTCCAGCCTACGGCTCTGGCGTATGTTGGCGGCCTCGTCGAAGCGGGCCTTCAACTCGACCAGCGCGGTCACCGACTTGCCCTCCTCGGCCGCCTCGCAAAGCGCCTCGACGATCGGCGAATTGCGTGAGGTCCGGTAGAGCGTCTGCTTGATCGCCACCACGTCGGGATCGGTCGCCGCCTGCTGCAGGAAGCGGTTGACCATGTCGAAGGTCTCGTAGGGGTGGTGCAGCAGCATGTCCTTCTGGCGGATCGCCGCGAACATGTCGCCGTCGTGATCCTGCACCCGTTCGGGCACGCGCGGCGTGAAGGGCGGCCAGAGCAGGTCCGGGCGGCTATCGGTGACCAGCTCCTTGAGATTGCCGATGCCGATCAGCCCCTCGACCTCGACCACCTCGGCGTCGCGGATGTGCAGCTCTTCCATGATGGTGGCCTTGAGCGCCGACGGCGCCCCCGCCGAGAGCTTCATCCGCACCACTTCGCCGCGGCGCCGGCGCTTGAGCGCGACCTCGAACTCGCGCACGAGATCCTCGGCCTCCTCCTCGACCTCGAGGTCGCTGTCGCGCAGCACCCGGAAGGTGCAGTGCCCCTTCATCTTGTAGCCGGGAAAAAGCTGGTCGAGGTTCAGCAGCAGCAGCTCTTCGAGCGGCAGGTAGCGTTGCCCCTCCTCGGAAGGCAGCGGCACGAAGCGGTCGATCTGCGCCGGAACCGGCAGCAGCGCGCGCAGCGACTTCTTGTCCGACACCCGCTCCAGAGCGAGCGCGAGCGCCAGACCCTCGTTGGGGATGAAGGGAAAGGGATGCGCCGGATCGATCGCCAACGGCGACAGCACCGGGAAGACCCGGTTGAGGAAGGCGTCGGCGAGAAAGGCGCGATCGGCCTTGGTGATGTCCTCGCGGGTCAGGATGGCGATCCCCTCGCGCGCCATCTCGTCACACAGCGCCTTGAAGATCTCCTGCTGGCGCGCCATCAGCGCCCGCGCCTCGCTGTCGATCTGCCGCAGCTGTTCGGCCGGGGTCAGCCCGTCCATCGCCGGCGTGGCATTGCCCGTCTGCGCCAGCTCTCGCAGGCCGGCGACGCGGACGGTGTAGAATTCATCGAGATTGGTGGCCGAAATCGACAGGAAGCGCAGCCGCTCCAGCAGGGGCACGCGCGGGTTCTCGGCCTCCTCCAACACCCGGAAGTTGAAGCCGAGCCAGCTGAGCTCACGGTTGACGAAGCGCGCCGGGCCGGTGAGGTCGGCGTCGAGCGAAACCGGCTCGGCGAAACCGGCGGCGAGGAAGTCGGCCTGTGTCATGGGAGCTGTCTGGCGCATCTCGGCAACATTGGTGTGACGGAGCCTCAGTATCGCGCCCGCATGTCGGGATTGTCCAGCGGGGCCTCAGCCGGCGTCCAGCGCCCGGCGGGCAAGCGCCCGGCTCACCGGCCGCCCTTCGGCCAGCGCCATCCGGTCGAGCCGGGCGACGACGGCGGCGGCGGCGGCGAAGCTGCGCTCGATCCGGGTGGCGAGATAGGGGATGACCCCGACCATCGGCACCAGCTGCCGGTCGGCGAAATGCTTGGCGAGCACCGCGCCCAGCAGCCGGTCGTCGGGATCGGCGATCCGGGCCACCGCCGTGGCCTGCAGCCGGGAGGCCAGATCGGGGAGCCGGATTTCGAGCCGCGCCGGCGGCCGGTCGGCGGTCAGCAGCAGCCGTCCGCCCGATGCCGCGAGGCGGTTGTGCAGGTGGAACAGCGTTGCCTCGGCAGCGGGCGCGAGGCGCTGGACATCCTCGACAACGATGGCGGCGCCGGGGCCGGGCGGCGGCAGGCTCGGCCCGAGATCCCGCGCCGGCAGGATCATCGCGTCCGTCTCCGCCTGCCAGAGCCGGGCGAGGTGGCTCTTGCCCGATCCGCGCGGGCCGATCAGCGCCAGCTTGCCCTCGGGCCAGACCATGGCGGTGACCATGTCATGCGCGGCGCGGTTGGCCTCAGAGAGGATGAAGTCCTCGGGCCCCAGCGATACCGCATGCGGCAGATCGAGGCTCAGTTGCCACGCCATGCGCCCTCCGGCGAGGCCGTGCCAGCGTCCTGCGCCGCGCCGGACGCGATAGTTTCAGACGCCTCCAGCGGCGGCGTCGGGTCGCTGCCACGATAGAGCGCACTGTGCTGGTAGCGATCGATCGCGAAGCGGGCGAACACGCCGAGGCTCGCCGCGATCGGCACCGCCGCCAGCATGCCGACGAAGCCGAACAAGGCTCCGAACACTGCCAGCGCGAACAGCAGCCAGACCGGGTGCAGGCCTACCGAGGAACCGACGAGCCGCGGCGTCAGGATGTTGCCCTCGATCATCTGGCCGGTGACGAAGATCCCCGCCACCGCGCCGATCCAGATCCAGTCGCCCCAGAACTGGAACAGCGCGAGTCCGATCGCCAGCACACCGCCAACCAGCGCGCCGACATAGGGGATGAAGGTGACGAGACCTGCCAGCGCGCCGATGACGAGGCCGAAATTCAGCCCCACCAGCGCCAGCGCCACCGCGTAGTAGGTGCCGAGGATCAGGCAGACGAGGCCCTGGCCGCGCACGAAGGAGGCCAGCGTGCGATCGACCTCGCGCGCGAGCTGGCGGATGGTCGGCGCGTGCTCGCGCGGCAGCAGCTCGTCGATCCGCGCCACCATCCGGTCCCAGTCGACCAGCAGGTAGACCGCCACCACTGGCACCACCACGAACAGCACCAGCAGGTTGATGACCCCCATGGCAGAGGAGAGCAGGCCGTTGATGATCTCGCCGCCGCGTGCCTGCACCGCCGCACCGATCGCGTCGAGCTGGCCGCGGATGGTCGAGCTTTCGTCCATCAGGTCGGGAAAGCGCAGCGCCAGCCAATCGCGCAGCCCCGAGAACAGCTCGGGCGCGGTCTGCACCAGCTGGCTGGTCTGGCGGATCAACGTGGGTATCAGCAACAGCACGGCCGCGGCGAAGACCAACACTGCGCCCAGCGCGATCACGGCCACCGCCCAGCTCCGGCTCAGCCCCAGCCGTTCCAGCCTATCGGCCACCGGATCGAGCAGATAGGCCAGCGCCCCGCCCAAGAGGAAGGGTAGGATCACGTCGCCCAAGAGCCACAGCAGCACGAAGGTGACGGCGGCGATCACCGCCCAGATGCGTGCCTGTTGCTGGATCGGAAGTGCCACGGTGGGGGCTCCTTGGGGTAGTGTCCCACCTATCTCGCCGCCGGGGGGCGGGCGCGCAAGCCTTTTGGACCGTGCCGGAACGCCGGGGCAGGGGCGGGACTGCGCTTGTCAGGTGCCCGGCTCTGCCCTAGAGGGGGATTCGTCCGCCCGGCTCTCTAGACATAGGAATTCCTCGATGCGCCTGACCCGCTATTTCCTGCCCGTGCTCAAGGAAACCCCGGCCGAGGCGCAGATCGTCAGTCACCGCTACATGCTGCGCGCGGGGCTGATCAAGCAGGCTGGCGCCGGCATCTATTCCTGGCTGCCGCTGGGGCTGCGGGTGCTGCGCAACATCGAGCGGATCGTCGACGAGGAGCAGCAGAAGGCCGGGCACATCCCGCTCTTGATGCCGACGCTGCAGCAGGCCGATCTGTGGCGCGAAAGCGGGCGCTACGAGGCCTATGGCGAGGAGATGCTGCGCATCAAGGACCGTCAAGGCCGCGAGATGCTCTACGGCCC
The DNA here is from genome assembly GCF_014195545.1 of Limimaricola variabilis. Taxonomy (GTDB): domain Bacteria; phylum Pseudomonadota; class Alphaproteobacteria; order Rhodobacterales; family Rhodobacteraceae; genus Limimaricola; species Limimaricola variabilis. The sequence continues at coordinate 123,340 of NZ_JACIBX010000005.1, forward strand.
GACCAACGAGGAGATGATCACCGACATCTTCCGCAGCTATGTCTCGTCCTACCGCGACCTGCCCAAGACGCTCTACCACATCCAGTGGAAATTCCGCGACGAGATGCGTCCCCGTTTCGGCGTGATGCGCGGCCGCGAGTTCCTGATGAAGGACGGCTACAATTTCGACGTCGACCGCGAGAGCGCGCTTGAAGCCTATGACCGCCACATGGTGAGCTACCTGCGCACCTATGAGCGGATGGGTCTCAAGGCGATCCCGATGCGCGCCGATTCCGGCCCGATCGGCGGCGAGAACACCCACGAGTTCCTCGTGCTGGCCGAGACCGGCGAGAGCGAGGTGTTCTACGACAGCGCGATTCTTGATCTCGAGCTGGCCGACCGCATGGTCAATTACGAAGATCCCGCCCAGCTCAAGGAGATCGTCTCCGAGTGGACCACGCCCTATGCGCGGACCGACGAGACCCACGACCCGGCGCTGTTCAACGAGGTCCCCGAGGAGCGTCGCCGTTCCTCGCGCGGCATCGAGGTTGGTCAGATCTTCTATTTCGGCACCAAGTATTCCGAGGCGATGGGCGCGACCGTGACCAATGCCGAGGGCAAGCGCGTGCCGGTGGAGATGGGCAGCCACGGCATCGGCGTCAGCCGTCTCGTTGGCGCGATCATCGAGGCGAGCCACGACGAGAAGGGCATCATCTGGCCCGAGGGCGTGACGCCGTTCCATGTCGGCATCGTCAACCTGCGTCAGGGCGACGCCGAGACCGACGCCGCCTGTGCCGGCATCTATGCGGGCCTGCGGACGCTGGGTCTCGATCCGCTCTACGACGACCGCGACGAGCGGGCGGGCGCGAAGTTCGCCACCATGGACCTGATCGGCCTGCCCTGGCGGATCACCGTCGGACCCAAGGGGCTCAAGAACGGGGTTGTGGAGCTGGTTTCGCGCCGTACCGGTGAGAGCGAGGAGCTGCCGCCCGAGCAGGCGGTCGAGAAGATCGCCCGGATCTACGCCTATCTCTGAGGCCTAGGCCTCGTCGGGCAGCAGCACCACGGCGCCGCGCTTGCGGCGCGTGGCGACCCGATCATAGGCGGCGGCGATCTCCGACAGCCGGTAGCGGCTGTCGATCACCGCGCGCAGGTCGCCCGCCTCGACGAGACGGGCGATCTCTTCCATGTCGGCGCGGCTTTCATTCGCCATGCCGCTCCGGGCGCGGCGGCCGCCCCGACCCGCGAAACGGGCGGCGATCTCGGTGCCGAGACCGGCATAGACCAGCAGCAGCCGCCCACGCCGCCGCAGGGCCCGCATCCGCCGCTTGAGCGGCGCGGCGCCGACCGTGTCGAAGATCACGTCGAAGCGGTTCTCATCGGCGAAGGGGTCCTCCTCGTCATGCGCGATCACCTCGCGCGCCCCCAGATCGCGCACCAGATCCGAATTGGCGGCCGAACAGACCGCGGTCACATGCGCGCCCATGGCCCGGCCGATCTGTACCGCCGCCGCGCCGACCTCGCCCGAAGCGCCGACCACGCAGAGGCGGTGCTTGGCCTTGAGCCGCCCCTTGTCGCGCAGGAACTGCAGCGCCGTGGTCGCGCCGAAGGGCAGCGCGGCGGCCTGGCTGTGGATCAGCACATGTGGCTTGTGGACCACCGCACCCTCCGCGGCGATCACCACCGCCTCGGCATGGGCACCCAGCTTCATCCCGGTCGAGCCGAACACCTCGTCGCCCGGCCCGAAACGGGTGACGTCCTCGCCCACCGCCTCCACGACCCCGGAGAAGGCGGAGCCCAGCACCGGCTGGCGCGGCCCGGTCCAGCCCATCGCGGCGCGCAGAACCAGCCCGTAGCCCGCCGGCACGGTCAGCGAGCGGATGCGCCAGTCGCCGGCGCTCACCGTGCTGGCGCAAAGCCCGACGCGGATCTCGCCCGGCCCCGGCTCGGGCAGGGGGCGTTCGACGATCTCGAGATGCTCGGTCCCGCCATAGGCGCGGCAGATCACGGCGCGCATCGGCGCTTCTCCTCCAACTGCGGCCATGGGCGCGCCCGGCGCGCATGACATCCCCGCAACTAGCTGGCCCGCGCGCGACGCCTGCGTCAAGCGCCGACACCGTGGCGTGAGCGGGCGTGGCTGCGGCTTGACCATGACCGCGCGCCCCCCCAAGGTCCGCGCGCATTTGACAGGACTTCGCATGGCCAACCGCACCGCACCGTTTTCCGCCTTCGAGTGGATGATCGCCTGGCGCTACATCCGCGCCCGCCGCGCCGAGGGCGGGGTCAGCGTCATGACCTGGATCAGCCTGGTCGGGGTGACGCTCGCCGTCTTCGCGCTGATCGCGACACTGGCGGTGCGGGCGGGCTTCCGCGAGGAGTTCATCGACACGATCCTCGGCGCCAATGCCCATGTCACCGTCTACCAGGACAGCGTCATCCCCAATACCGACATCACCCGCCGGGTGATCGAGGATTACGACGGCCTGTCCGAGCGGCTGATGCAGATCGACGGCGTCACCCGCGCCGCGCCGGTGGTGCGCGGGCAGGTGATGGCGAGCTTCGGCAACGGCAATGCCGGTGTCGAGGTCTACGGCCTCTCGGCGGAGGACCTGTCGAGCCTGCCGCGCATCGCCGATCCCGAAACCGGCGTTGGCGACATCGCCCGCTACGGGGAGGGGATCGCGCTGGGCTCGGGCGTGGCGCGCGAGCTGGGGGTCGGGATCGGCGACAAGGTCCGGCTGATCTCGCCTAACGGCGCGCAGACCCCGATGGGGCAGAGCCCGCGCGTTTCGGCCTATGAGGTCACCTACATCTTCACCGCCGGGCGCTACGACATCGATCGCACCCGGGCCTATCTGCCGCTGGCCGAGGCCCAGCTGTTCTTCAACCGCGACAACGTGGTCGACGAGATCGAGGTAATGGTCGAGGACCCCGACAACGTGCAGGAGTTGCTGCCCGAGATCCTCGAGGCGGCGGGGCCGACAGCTTTCCTGTGGACCTGGCGCGACAGCGCGGGCGCCTTCCTGCGCGCGCTCACCGTCGAGGACAACGTGATGTTCGTGATCCTCTCGATCCTGGTGCTGATCGCGAGCATGAACATCATCTCGGGGCTGATCATGCTGGTGAAGAACAAGGGCCGCGACATCGGCATCCTGCGCACGATGGGGCTCACCGAGGGCTCGGTGCTGCGGGTGTTCTTCATCTGCGGTGCCGGGATCGGCACGTTGGGCACGATCCTCGGCGTGGTCCTCGGCTGCGCCTTCGCGATTTGGATCGACCCGATCTTCTCGGCGGTGAACTACTTCTCCGGCGGCGGCGTCTGGGACCCGTCGATCCGCGGCATCTACGCGCTGCCCGCCAAACTTGAGCTGGGCGACGTGCTGTCGGCCGTGGCCCTGTCGCTGACCCTGTCCTGGGTTGTCACCCTCTTTCCCGCCCGCCGCGCGGCGCGGATGAACCCGGTCGAGGCGCTGCGCTATGAATGACCCGATCCTGAAACTCACCGGCCTGACCAAGACCTACAACAAGGGCAAGCCCTCGGAGGTGCAGGTGCTGCGCGGCGCGGAGCTGTCGCTGCATCCCGGCGAGGTCGTGGCCCTCGTCGCGCCCTCGGGCGCGGGCAAGTCGACGCTGCTGCATATCGCCGGGCTGCTGGACACGCCCGATGCGGGTCATGTCGAGATTGCAGGCCAGGAGATGACCGCGCTCTCAGATCGCCGCCGCACCCAGGCCCGCCGCGCCGATGTCGGCTTCATTTACCAGTTCCACCACTTGCTGCCCGAGTTCACGGCGCTCGAGAACGTCGTGCTGCCGCAGCTGGCTGCCGGGGTCTCCCGCCGAGAGGCCGAGGAGCGGGCGCGTGGGTTGCTGGCACAGGTCGGGGTCGAGCAGCGCGCCGATCACCGCCCGGCGGCGCTGTCTGGCGGCGAGCAGCAGCGCGTGGCCTTCTGCCGGGCGCTGGCCAACGCACCGCGGCTCCTGCTGGCCGACGAGCCCACCGGCAACCTCGATCCCGACACGTCCGACAGGGTGTTCGACGCGCTGATGGCGCTGGTGCGGGGAACGGGTTTGTCGGCGCTGATCGCAACGCACAACCTTGAGCTGGCGAGCCGGATGGATCGGGTCGTGCGGATGGATCACGGGGTGGTGGCCTGAACGGCTGGATCAGTCCCTTTCTATGACGTCATCGTCCGAGGCGGTGCCGCTGGGTTTGGTAAAGGAGCTCCGAGGTCGTCGACGCCGGGGCGGATTGCGGTCAATCGAATCCCTTGGTGGGGTTTGAACGCGCGGAGCGGTATCGGCGAGGTCGCACGCCCTGAGGATGACAGGGAGATCGTTCAGGATCGCCGGGTGACGCCAGGCGGAATCCGGAGATAGCGGTTTGCCGGTAACCGGATGTCGGCCCATCAGCACACGGCGTAGCGGGTGCTCGGTTCTCGACCGTTCGGCCGCCCGCCCATGACCGTCGGGGTCAAGCAACTGCCTTAGACGGTAGCGGATCGAACCGGGGGGACGGGCAAGATGCCGTGAGATGCCCTCGTCCGATAGGCGCTGTTCGCGGTGCAGTTGCAAAAGCACCTGCTCCTCGGCCTTGCTCCAGGGCTCGCTTGCTCGAAAATACCCGTCCCGCGTCAGGTCGTGGAACGGATAGGCACCTGTTTCGTCTATGAAATCATCAGGATCATCGGCCATAGCCTCCGATCAGACATCCAATTCCTCAACAAAACGTGCATTCTCCTGAATGTACTGAAACCGCAGCTCCGGCTTCTTGCCCATCAGCCGCTCGACCAGATCCGCCGTCTCGCCCGGCTCCTCGTCGTTGATCGATACCCGGATCAGCTTGCGCGAGGCGGGATCCATGGTCGTCTCCTTGAGGTCCTTGGCGTCCATCTCGCCCAGACCCTTGAAGCGCTGCACGTCGATCTTGCCTTTGCCGCCGAGGCCCTTGGCCATCATCCGCTCCTTCTCCGCGTCGTCGGAGACGTAGAGACGCCTGGCGCCTTGGGTCAGCCGGTAGAGCGGCGGGCAGGCGAGGTAGAGGTGGCCGTGGTCGATCATCGGCCGCATCTGGCTGAAGAAGAAGGTCATCAGCAGCGCCGCGATATGCGCGCCGTCGACGTCGGCGTCGGTCATGATGATGACCTTCTCGTAACGCAGATCGTCGACGTTGAACTTGGTGCCCAGGCCCACGCCAAGCGCCTGCGTCAGATCGTTGATTTCCTGGTTCGAGCCGAGCTTCGACGAGGCCGCGCCCAGCACGTTGAGGATCTTGCCTCGCAGCGGCAACAGCGCCTGCGTCTTGCGATCGCGCGCCATCTTGGCCGAACCGCCCGCCGAGTCGCCCTCGACGATGAAGAGCTCGGTCCCCTCGCGCGCGTTGGTCGAGCAGTCGACCAGCTTGCCGGGAAGCCGCAGCTTCTTGGTGGCGGATTTGCGGGCCGTCTCCTTCTCCTGCTTGCGCCGGAGCCGTTCCTCGGCGCGCAGCACGAGGAAATCGAGGATCGCGCCCGCCGATTTGGTGTCGGAGGCCAGCCAGTTGTCGAAGTGGTCGCGCACCGAGTTCTCGACGAGGCGCTGCGCCTCGGTGGTGGCGAGGCGGTCCTTAGTCTGGCCCACGAATTCCGGCTCGCGGATGAAGCAAGAGACCAGCGCGCAGCCGCCCGTCGTCAGGTCCTCGCGGGTGATCTGGCTGGCTTTCTTGTTGTTGACCAGCTCGCCATAGGCCCGGATGCCCTTGAGGATCGCGGCCCAGAAGCCCGCCTCATGCGTGCCGCCCTCGGGCGTGGGCACCGTGTTGCAGTAGGACTGGGTGAAGCCGTCTCGCGAGGGCGTCCAGTTCACCGCCCATTCGACCTTGCCGGGCACGTTGAACTTCTCGCGGAACTCGACCGTGCCGGCGAAGGGCTTGTCGGCATAGGTCGAGGATTTGCCGAGCGTCTCGGCGAGGTAGTCGGCAAGGCCGCCGGGGAAGTGGAAGGTCGCCTCGCGCGGCGTCTCGCCGTCGTCGATCTCGGTCTTCCAGCGGATCTCGACACCCGAAAAGAGATAGGCCTTGGACCGCACCATCTTCAGCAGCCGCGCCGGCTTGAAACGGTGGTGGCCGAAGATCTCCTCGTCGGCATGGAAGGTGACGGTGGTGCCGCGCCGGTTCGGGGCGGCGCCGATCTTGGCGACCGGCCCCTGCGGCACGCCACGCGAGAAGCTCTGCTCGTAGAGCTCGCGGTTGCGCGCGACCTGCACGACCATCGAATCCGACAGCGCGTTCACGACCGACGCGCCGACGCCATGCAGACCGCCGGAGGTCTGGTAGGCCTTGCCCGAGAACTTGCCGCCCGCGTGCAGCGTGCAGAGGATGACCTCCAGCGCGGATTTGCCGGGAAACTTGGGGTGCGGGTCGATCGGGATTCCGCGGCCGTTGTCGCGGATCACCACGGAGTAGTCGGCCAGAAGCTCGACCTCGATCCGGTTGGCGTGGCCCGCGACGGCCTCGTCCATGGAGTTGTCGAGCACCTCGGCGACGAGGTGGTGCAGCGCGCGCTCATCCGTGCCGCCGATATACATGCCGGGCCGCTTGCGGACCGGCTCCAGCCCCTCGAGGACTTCGATGGAGGAGGCGTCGTAGGCGGGCTCGGCGCCGGAGAGAAGATCGTCGGGCATGGGCACTGCTCTTGTTCTGGGGTGCCGGCCATATAACCCGGAGGTGGGGGCAGGGGCAACGCCATGCTTGATGCGGACGTTCTTATTTTGTGCCGGGTGCGGGGTCCGGGGCCGCGCGGGCGGCCCCGGCGCGGGTCACTCGCCCGCCACGCGGGTCTCGAAGCGCAGGCCCTTGGCGGTGCGGTTCGGGAAGCCGGCCCAGTAGTTGTCCGCCGAGTTCGGCGTGCCGTCCTCGGCCCGGTCCCAGACCGCATCGGCGCTGTCCGGCACGAGGTCGAGATAGTCGGCCTTGGCCGCGTCGCCTTTGAGGTGCAGGTCGAGGAAGGCGGTGACGAAGTGCTGGGTGACGTTGTTCATCCGCACCGTATCCCAGACCGGATCGGCGTAATGGTCGAAGGGGGCGTAGCCCAGGCTCTCGGAAACGGTCCAGCTTTCCTCCGGCGCGGGCATCGGCGCGGCGGCGTTGTGGTTGGCGTCGTCGAAGGTCAGCAGGTGCCGCTCGGTGCCGGTGGTCTCCTCGAAGATCGAACGGATCGCGTCGTAACCGGACACGTCATCCACCCCGCCTGCGATCAGCATCAGGGGCTTGTCGATGGCCGACAGCCCTTCGGCATCCCAGGCGTCGCGGTTGCGGCCCCAGGGCCCGATCGCCACCACCGCCTTGACCCGCGCGTCGGGCAGATCGGCCATGGTCTCGGCGCCATGCGCGTTGATCTCCAGAAGATCCTGCGGCGGCGCGTAGCGCGAGGTGCGGAAATCTTCGGTCAGCCCGGCGCCGGAGAAGATCAGCGCGCCGTAGCCGCCCATCGAGTAGCCGATGACCGCCGCCGTGTCGCCGTCGGTGATCGCGCCGATGCCGTCCTCCAGCTCGGCCATGCGCTCCAGCACGAAGGCCTGATCGCGGGGGCGGTTAACCAGCGTCGAGCCGAAGGCCCCCATGTCGTCATAGGTCGAATCCGGGTGGTCGACCGAGGCCACGACATAGCCCTTGGTGGCGATGTTCTCGGCAAGATGGCTCATCAGGAACCGGTTGCCGGGATAGCCGTGCGAGACGAGGACGAGCGGATATTCGCCCTCGGCGGCGGGGGCGGCGTCGCGCGCAGCACGGCCCGCAAGCTGTACCTCCGTCACGCCGTCGCGCAGCAGCGCCGTGTAGCTGCCGACCGGCTCGGTGCCCTCGGCGGCCGGGTACCAGACCTCGACGGTGATCTCGCGGTCGTAGTCTTCGACGCCATCCTCGGTGGCACGGGCCACGTCCGGCACGCTTTCGCGGGTAAAGGTCATGGTGGTGACGCCGACAACATGCGCGCCATGCGCGGCCAACTCGGGCGCGTCGGGGCGGATGCGGTCGATCCGGTTTTCCGCCATCGCAGGCGCGGCCAGCAGCGCCGCCGAAGCGGCCAGCAGGAACTTGGTCATTCTCTCTCCTCCGGGTTGCGCCGGGATGGGGCCACACTATGACAAGCGGTACAAGACGCGAGGGAGGACACCATGCGCATCCTGTTCACCGGCGGCGCGGGCAAGGCCGGCCGCCATGCGATCCCCTATCTGCTGGAGCGCGGCCACCGCGTCACTAATCTGGATCTCGTGCCGCTCGATCATCCGGGCGTCGACAACCTGATCTGCGACCTCACCGATGCCGGGCAGGTCTTCAACGCGGCCCATGCCTATGCCGGCTTCGACGAGCTCGAGCCGGGGACGGGCGTGCCGCGCTACGACGCGATCGTGCATTTCGCCGCCGTGCCGCGGATCTTGCTCAAACCCGACAACGAGACCTACCGCGTCAACGTGATGAGCACCTACAACGTGCTGGACGCGGCGGCGAAGCTCGGCATCCGCAAGGTGATCTTCGCCTCCTCCGAGACGACCTACGGCGTCTGTTTCCACGATGGCGAGGTCAAGCCCGCCTACCTGCCGGTCGACGAGGAGCACCCGACCGTGCCGCAGGACAGCTACGCCATGTCCAAGGTCGTCAACGAGGCGACGGCGAAGAGCTTCCAGGCGCGCACCGGCTTCGACATCTACGGGCTGCGGATCAACAACGTGATCGAGCCGCATGAATACGCAGAGCAGTTCCCGGCCTACATGGCCAACCCCGCGCTCAGGCGACGCAACATCTTCGCCTATATCGACGCGCGCGATCTCGGGCAGATGGTGGATCGCTGCCTCGCCACCGACGGGCTCGGCTACGAGGTGTTCAACGTCGCGAATGACGATCTGTCGGTCGGGTTGAGCAACGCGGAGGTCCGCGCGCAATTCTACGAAGGGGTCGAGCTGCGGCGCGAGATGGGGCTGCAGGAGAGCTTCTATTCCAACGAGAAGGCCAAGCGGATGCTGGGTTTTGCACCCGTGCATGGCTGGCGCGGGACGCTCGGGGGCTGAGCCCGCCCCGACGTCAGGGGTACAATCGCGAACTGGACGCGGGCGCGACGGGCGGCGTAGGAAATTTGCATGACGCAGGCAGTTATTTCTCCCGAGCAGCCCTTCGAGGCGCGGACCCGCGGCCAGCATGCGCGCAAGCTGTTCACGCTGGCGCTGCCGCTGATCGGCTCGAACCTCGCGCAGATGGCGATGAACGTCACCGACACGGTGATGCTGGGCTGGTACGACGTGACGGCCCTGGCGGCGGCGACGATCGCGACCTCGCTCTATTTCCTGCTCTATATCGTCGGCTCCGGCTTCGCCTGGGCGGTGATGCCGGTGGTCGCCGCGGCGGCCGAGGCCGGCGACAGCGTGCTGGTGCGGCGTGTGACCCGCATGGGGATCTGGATCGGCCTGATCTATGCCGCGATCTTGGTGCCGCCGTTAATGTGGGCCGAGACGATGCTGCTTGCGCTGGGCCAGGAGCCCGAGGTGGCACGGGCTGGCGAGGCCTATCTGCGGATCGCGGCCTGGGCGATGGTGCCGGGCCTAGTGGCGATGGTCATGCGGTCCTTCCTGTCGGCGCTCGAACACACCTCGGTGCTGCTGTGGTCGACGCTCTTGATGGCGGTCTGCAACGCGGTGCTGAACTACGCCCTGATCTTCGGCAATTGGGGCGCGCCTGAGCTGGGCATCCAGGGCGCGGCGATCGCCTCGCTGTCGATGGCGATCCTGCAGGCGGTCATCCTCGTGGTCTACGCGCTGCGGCGGCTGCCGCAATACGACCTAATGCGGCGGATCTGGCGGCCCGATCTCGAGGTGCTGGGCCGGGTGGTCCGGCTCGGCGTGCCGATCGGCCTGACCAGCCTCGCCGAGGGCGGACTCTTCGTCGCCACCGGCATCATGATCGGCTGGATCGGAGCGGTGCCGCTCGCGGCGCATGGCATCGCGCTGCAGATCACTTCGGTCGCCTTCATGGTCCAGGTCGGCCTGAGCCAGTCCGCCACCGTGCGCGCGGGCCGGGCGCTGGGCCGGCGCGACGAAACGGCGCTGCGGCTAATCGGCCAGTCCGGCATGGTGCTGTCGACCGTCTCGGCGGGGCTGGTCGGCCTGGTCTTCGTCCTGATCCCCGAAATCTTCGTCGCGGCTTTCGTCGATCCGGGCGACCCGGCGCGCGACGCGGTGGTCGCGACCGGTGTGACGCTGTTGATGCTGGCGGCGCTTTTCCAAGTGGTCGATGCACTGCAGGTGATGGCGCTAGGGCTGCTGAGGGGCGTGCAGGATACCGGCGTGCCGATGGTGATGGCGGCGATCAGCTACTGGGTGATCGGCATGCCGGTGGGCTATCTGCTGGGCTTTCCGCTCGGTCTCGGCGCGGCGGGGGTCTGGCTCGGGCTGGTGACCGGGCTGGGGCTGGCGGCGGCGCTGCTGCTGTGGCGGTTCTGGTCTCGCTCGGCGCGGATCACGGATCAGGAACCCTGACGCCGCCCGCTGGTTGACCGGCCATGTTCGATTTCATCACCAGTTGGATCGCCGCCGGCGGCGCTTTCGCCGTCGCGTTCCTGATGTTCCTCGAGAACGTCTTTCCTCCGATCCCCTCGGAGCTGGTGATGCCGCTCGCCGGCTACAACGCCGCCACCGGCGAGACGAACCCGATCCTGACGCTTCTGGGTGGCCTGATCGGGACGGTTGCGGGAGCGTGGCTCTGGTACGAGCTGGGCCGCAGGCTCGGCCGCGAGCGGCTGATGCGCTGGATCGATCGGCACGGGCGCTGGCTGACCCTGACGCGCGAAGACGTGGAGCGGGCGCTGGGTTGGTTCGACCGGCACGGGACGGCCGCGATCTTCTTCGGCCGGATGATCCCCACTGTGCGGACGTTGATCTCGGTGCCGGCCGGGCTGCAGCGCATGGGGCGGATCCGATTCCTACTCTACACGACCGCCGGATCGCTGGTCTGGGTCGGCGCCCTGTTCGGCGCGGGCTACCTGCTCGAGAGCCAGTACGAGCGGGTGCAGGGCTGGCTCAATCCGGTGACCAACGGCATCATCATGGTGATCGTCGCGCTCTATCTGTGGCGGGTGATCCGCGGCAAGGGTCGGCGCGACTGCTAGTCCTGCCGCCGCGCCGCCTCGACCCGATCGGCCTTCTTGCGCACTAGGATCGTCCGCAGGTCGTGCATGGCCAGCAGCAGCGGCTCGGTCACGGCCTCCAGATCGGCCTCGCTGGCCTGGCTCTGCACCCATTGCGCGGTGAGGTTCATGTGGTCGATGGCGCGATGGATATCGTCGATCTGCCGGGCCGCGAGGATCGCACGACGCTGTTCCAGCCAAGCTTCGGCCGCGGCCCGGTCCTCGGGAGCCATCTCGCGGTTGCCGGGGGCGCGGATCTCGCCGTTGCGGGTGTTGATCACCGCGATCTGCTCAAGGTCGACCCGGCGGTGCCGGGTCTCATCGCCGATGCGGTACATGGTGCCGCCGGTCTCGCGCACCCTGAAATAATAGCCCGACAGGTCGGTCATCGCGTCTCTCCTCCTAGCGCAGCCTGTCGCAAAAGCGACGGATGCGGGCGCAGGCCTCCTCCAGCGCCGCATCCGACGTGGCATAGCTGACGCGGAAGTTGGGCGACAGTCCGAAGGCCGCGCCGAAGACGACGGCCACGCCCTCTTCCTCGAGCAGTGCCGTGGCAAAGGCCTCGTCATCGGCGATCACGGTGCCGCCGGCGCTGGTCTTGCCGATGCAGCCCGCGATGTCGGGATAGACGTAGAAGGCACCGTCCGGCACCGGGCAGGTCACGCCCGGGCAGGCGTTCAGCGCCGTCACGACGAGATCGCGGCGGCGTTCGAACACGGCATTGTTGGCGGCGATGAAGTCCTGAGGGCCTTCCAGCGCCTCGACCGCGGCCCACTGGCTGATCGCACAGGGGTTCGAGGTCGATTGCGACTGCAGCTTGGCCATGGCGCGGATCAGCGGCTCGGGCCCTGCCGCATAGCCGATGCGCCAGCCGGTCATCGCATAGGCCTTGGAAACGCCGTTGACCGTGAGCGTCCGGTCCTTGAGGCCCGGCTCGACCTGGGCGGGCGTGCAGAAGCGGAAATCGCCGAAGGCGAGGTGCTCGTACATGTCATCGGTCATCACCCAGACATGGTCGTGGCGCATCAGCACCTCGGTGAGGGCCTTCAGTTCGTCGCGCGAATAGCCCGCCCCGGTGGGGTTCGAGGGCGAGTTGAACATCAGCCACTTGGTGGCAGGGGTGATCGCGGCCTCCAGCGCCTCAGGCGTCAGCTTGAAGCCGTCCTCGATGCCGCAGGCCACGGTGACGGGCGTGCCGCCCGCGAGCAGCACCATGTCCGGATAGCTCACCCAGTAGGGGGCGGGGATGATCACCTCATCGCCCGGATTCAGCGTCGCCATCAGCGCATTGTAGAGTACCTGCTTGCCGCCCGTCCCGACGCTGACCTGTGCGGGGCTGTAGGCGAGACCGTTGTCGCGCTCGAACTTGGCGCAGATCGCGCGCTTCAATTCGGGGATGCCGTCGACCGCGGTGTAGCGGGTCTTGCCCGCCGCGATGGCGCGGCGCCCGGCCTCGGCGATGTTGGCCGGGGTGTCGAAATCCGGCTCGCCCGCCGAGAGACCGATGATGTCGCGGCCCTGCGCCTTCAGTTCGGCCGCCTTGTTGGTCATGGCGATGGTGGGCGAGGGCTTCACCCGCGAGAGGGTGTCGGAAAGAAACGGCATGACGGTCTCCGGGATGTCGCTGGCTGCGCGGGACGGGTCGCGCCCGTTCTTTCAACGGCGCCCCGCCCATGTCATATGGCTGGGACGGGCCGCCATCAAGCGGCCGCCGGGCAGGAGGGATGCGATGCAGGACGAAGGCTATTACAGCGAGGCGGCCGCCACCTTCGGTGACAGGCTCGCGGGTGCGCGCGAAGCGGCGGGGCTGAGCCAGACGGCGCTGGCGACGCGGATCGGCGTCGAGACCGCGACACTTCAGGCCTGGGAAGACGACATGGACGAGCCGCGCGCCAACCGGCTGCAGATGCTGGCGGGGATGCTCAACGTGTCGCTGAGCTGGCTGCTTACCGGGCGTGGCGACGGCCCGGAGGCACCGGCCGAAGGCACACCCCCGGCGCTGGGCGAGATCCTGTCCGAGATGCGGGTGCTGCGCGCCGAGATGCTGCAGGCGGCCGAACGCATGGCGACCCTGGAGAAGCGGCTGAAGCGGACCGCGGAGGCGGCCTCGTGAGTGGGCTGCCGATCGAGCCCGCGGCGCCCATCGACGAGCCGCGCGACACGCGCGAGCGGCGGCTCGCGATGCGTTCGATGCGGCGGGGGATCAAGGAGATGGACCTGATCCTGCAGGACTTTGCCACGCGTCGGCTGGCGGCGATGAGCGACGCGGAACTGGCCCTCTACGACCGGCTTCTGTCCGAGAACGACCACGACATCTATGCTTGGATCGCCGGCACGCAGCCGGTGCCCGAGACCTACGCGGCATTGGTTGCCGAGATCGCCCAGGGCGCGCGCGGCGTGACCCGGCCGCGATGAAGCGTCCCGCCGTTTAACCGTTTATTCGTCATTCTTCTGCATTTCTGCCTACGGGCGGGCAGAATGGAGAAGTGACGATGAGCGTGCATTCCACCCTCGAGCCGACGCTGCGCGGTGCCCGCGACACGGCTTTCATGGCGAGCTATCTCGACAGCCTGACCTTGGTGGAACGGCTGCACCGGCTGCTGCTCGACGTCATCAAGGACGAGTTCGAGCGCGTCGGCGTGATCGAGATCAACGCGGTTCAGGCGCTCCTGCTGTTCAATGTGGGCGACAACGAGGTGACGGCCGGCGAACTGAAGTCGCGCGGCTACTACCAGGGCAGCAACGTCAGCTACAATCTCAAGAAATTGGTCGAGGCGGGCTACATGCACCACCAGCGCTGCCACGTCGATCGCCGCTCGGTCCGGGTGCGCCTGACCGAAAAGGGCAGCCGCATCCGCGATATCGTCGACAAGCTGTTCGCGAGCCACGCGGCGGGCATGCTGTCACGCGGCGTGCTCGACCAGTCGGGCATCGATGACATCACCATGTCGCTGCGGCGGATCGAGCGCTACTGGAGCGATCAGATCCGCTACATCTACTGACCCCCACGGGGGCGGGGCCTCACCAGTGGCCGGTGTTTTCCATGCTGGCCCAAGGCTCCTTGGCGGGCAGAGCCTGGCCCGCTTGCAGCAGCTCGATCGAGATATTGTCGGGCGAGCGGACGAAGGCCATGTGCCCATCGCGCGGCGGCCGGTTGATGGTGACGCCGTTGGCCTGCAGATGCGCGCAGGTCGCGTAGATGTCGTCGACCTCGTAGGCGAGATGGCCGAAATGCCGGCTGTCCGAGGGCAGGCCCTCGTCGCCATCCCAGTTCCAGGTCAGCTCGACCGGGCAGTCCTCCTGCCCCGGGGGGGCCATGAAGACCAGCGTGAAGCGCCCGCCCTCGCTCTCCTTGCGGCGGGTTTCGCGCAGGCCGAGCAGTTCATAGAAGGCCATGCTCTTCTCGAGATCCTTCACCCGGACCATGGTGTGCAGGTATTTCAACGCCATTCCGGCTCTCCGCTGTCTGGTTGCGCGGCTGAACCTAGCAGGCTGGGAGCCGGGGGCCAGTGCCCGGATCAGAAGGAGGAGCGCAGGCCCAGCTCGAGCGTCAGTGCCTGCTCCTCGAAAAGCGGCACGCTCGACCAGCTGCGCCGGGCAGTAAGCCCAAGCTCGGGGTAGAAGCTCCAGCGCGCGGTCTGGGGCAGGCCGACGCGAAGCTCGGCCTGCAACTCCCGATCCTGACGGCCACCCATATCGTAGCGCGTGGCGGCATAGTCACGCCATTGCGCCTCGATTCCCATGCCGATCCGTGCCGGTCCCACCGGGCGCGCCAGATCATGGTCGAGGTTCAGTGTCACGGCATCATGCGACAGATCCGGACGCTCCCCCGACACGTGCCGCAGCCCGAGCAACATCCGGAGCCGGTCGCCCCCGGCCAGCTCCCTCGAAAAGCCGAGTTGCCCCACCGGCGCCCACCAGCCCGCGTCGAGGTCGTGGCGATAGCTGTATTCCCCCGCAAGGCTGACCTCCACGATGGCCCTTTGCGTCTGCGCAAGCGGCCGGGCGACGCCGAGGCGCAGGGTGTCGACCAGGGGATCGCCGCCATACCAGTGCCGCGCAACCTCGGCCGAGAGGTCGATCGGCGCCTCGGCGGCGATCCGTTGATTGGCCGCCGCTCTTACCGTAGCCCGCGCGTAATCCGCGCCCTTCGCCTCCGGTGCCTGTCGCCGTGCCGAGGCGCTCAGCCGGGGCAGGCGCGCCTCGGCGGCAAGGTCGATCCAGGCCGGGCCGGGCAGGGCGGGGTTCGCGATCGACCGACGGACGCCGAAGCGGGCGTCGAACACGGTGCCGGAGAGCGCCTTCGCGTCGCCGGTCAGTTCGAACACGAAGGGCAGGCCGGGCAGGCGCAGCTCCTCGGCGCGGCTGCCGCCATTGACGTTGGAGGAAGGCGCGACGCCGAAACCCAGCCGGAACGCCAGCGGGTTGCGCGCCGCAACGGCGCGGTAGTCGCGGGCAAGGCCCTCCAGGGCGGCCGCGTCCGGCGCGTCGGGGCTGGCGCGGCGCAGCCAGAACTGCGCCTGGGTGAAGCGGCCTTGGCGCATCCGCGCATGGGCGGCGAGCCGGGCCGCGCGGAACCGGGCCGGTCCCTCGACCAGCCGATGCGCCCGCCCGGCATAATCGGCGACCCCCGGCCAGTCGCCGGTCAGCGTCGCGGCCTCGGCCGCCAGCATCAATGCGGTCGGATCGTTCGGATCGCGCAGCAGCAAAGCGCGGCTCAGCTCGAGCGCGGCCGGTGCATTTTCGGCGGCCAGCGCGCCGGCCGCGAGGCGGCGCATCGCGTCGGGGCCGATCTCGACCGGCGCGGCCGCCGCGCCCATGGCCAGGCCAAGCGCAAGGGCAAGCCCGAAAGCCAGGCGTCGGATCATCGGTAGACGATGAAGCCGCCGGTCTCGCGCACCTTGATCCGGCCCTCGTAGCGCGGATCGGTGCTGTCGATCACGACGATGCCGACGATCTCCTGCGCCTCGCCGCCGATGATCCCCATGAACGTGCCTTCCTCGAAGACCTCGGTCCCGCCATCCTCGAGTTCACGCGTGCTCGATGCCGTGCCGGAGATCTCGCCATTGCTCTGCACCACGCCGGGGCCGACGTCGAAGGTCAGCGGCGGCGCGACCAGCGCCTCGTCGTTGAGCGGGTCGTTCGGCCCGAGCACCGCAAGCTCGCGGCCGCCGGAACTAAAGATCCGGCGGTTGTAGACCACCCCGCGCAGCCCGTCATCCTCGGTGAAATCCTCGAAATCCACGGCGATCTCCACGTCGCCGGAGCTGTATTCCAGCCCGGTCCCGCCGTCGAAGACCCGGATCCCGGCATAGTCGCCGCTGAACACGGCCTGGCCGTCCTTGGGGATCTCGACGCCGCCGTTGCGCTCGTAGAGGAACCCGCCGAAGCCGTAGCTGCGATAATCGCCGGTGCGGATGATGGCAAAGCGCGAGCGCGGCTGCAGTTGACCGTCGACACGGGTGGTGTCGCGGCTCTCGCCATAGATGGCGCGGTAGTCGAACTGCCGGATCCGGGCCCCGGTCTCGGGGTCGAGCACCACCGAATCGTCGCCGAAGCTGCCGACGCTGTCATAGAGCGCAAAGCCGTTCAGGCTGTCGAAGCGCGCTTGCCGCTCATAGGGGCGGTCCCCATCGAAGGGGATGTTGTCGACGCTGAAGCTGTCGCTGGCGGCGTCGTATTGCACGGCCGTGACAAAGCCGCCCTCATCCGCGTCGCGCTCCTCGCTGCGCCGGATCGAGTCGCCCGGGCCTTCCCCGCTGTCCTCTTCCGTCGTCTCCTCCTCTTCGGGGAACACGAAGGGCTGGCCGTCGCCACAGGCGGCCAGAAGGAGCAGGGCTGCGGCGGAAAGGGGTAGGAACATCGGGGGCCTCGGCCTCGGGGGATGACGCGACCATTCCCGGGCGGGGTGGCGGGTGTCAACGCGGGGTGGAACGGCACCGGGCGATTGTTCCAATCCGGCCACGCGGCTATGCAGGCCCCAGACCCGGATCAAGGAGACCAACCCATGCCGCTGACGCCCGAGCAGGAAGCCGAGATCGAGGATCTTCGCGCCACCCCCCGACAGACGCTGCGCGCCGTCTCCGAAGGCGCCGAGAAGCATCTCTACAAGGCCCACCCGGTGCTCGACCACGGCTTCGTGCGGATGATCGACTACATGGGCGACGACGCGGCGATCTGCCAGGCCGCTAGGGTGAGCTACGGGCGCGGCACCAAGTCGGTGCAGAACGACGAGGGGCTGATCCGCTACCTGATGCGGCACTGGCACTCGACGCCGTTCGAGATGTGCGAGCTGAAGCTGCACGTGAAGCTGCCGGTCTTCGTCGCGCGCCAGTGGATCCGCCACCGCACCGCCAACGTCAACGAATACTCCGCCCGCTACTCGATCCTCGACCGGGAGTTCTACATACCCCGCGCCGAAGACCTCGCCGCGCAGTCGGCGCAGAACAACCAGGGCCGGGGCGACGTACTGGGACCGGAGGAATCGGCCCGCGTGCTCGACTGGCTGCGCGAGGACGCGCACCGCGCCTATGACCATTACGAGCAGATGATCTCGGATGACGGCCAGCAGGGCCTCGCCCGCGAACTGGCGCGGATGAACCTGCCCGCCAACATCTACACGCAGTGGTACTGGAAGGTGGACCTGCACAACCTGTTCCACTTCCTGCGGCTACGCGCCGACAGCCACGCGCAATACGAGATCCGGGTCTATGCGGACGCGATCTGCGAGATGGTCAGGGACTGGGTGCCTGCCGCCTACCGCGCCTTCGAGGAGTATCGCCTCGGGGGGGTGACGCTTTCAGCCTCGGGTGTAGAGTGCCTGCGTCGAATGCTCGCTGGGGAGGAAGTGACCCAAGCGACGTCGGGGATGAGTGCGCGCGAGTGGCGGGAGTTCTCGGACATTGTCCGAAAATAGGGTCACGGAGCTCCACGCTGATGAGCCTAGGCCATTCAGGGAGTAATGCCGTTGAAATTGAGGAAGCGCCGTGTCTAAGGTTGTCGTTGCTTGCGTTAAATGGGGCAACAAGTACCCTTCGTCCTATGTAACAAGGTTGCGGAATATGGTCAGGCGGAACCTAAACGTTCCGCATGAATTTTTTTGCCTGACCGATGATGGAACGAATTTGCCCGATGACGTCCACGTCGTGCCGCTTACGGAAAACTGGACCGGCTGGTGGAACAAAATTTGTTTGTTCAATCCTGATTTGTTCCCTGAGGGCGCGCGGATACTATACTTGGACCTTGATGTCGTCATTACAGGGAGCATCGATTTTCTACTCGATGAGGAGCTGTCGTTTTCCGCCTGTAGGCCTTTTTCTGGAAAGCAGAATGTTCGCTGCAACAGCTCGATCCTGTGCTTTCCCTCCGGGCCCTATAGATATCTGTATGATGGATTGAAAGTCGACGGAAGCATCGTCGAAAGATATCCCGGGGATCAGGATTATATCTCGGATCTTGTTAAAGAGATTGACTGGTTTCAGAGTGATAAGGTGGTTTCTTACAAATTCGATCTGGGGTCTACATTCTGGGGCACAGCGCTTCCTGAGAAGATAAGGCGCGGATTGCCGCGCATTGCGCCCCTGCCAGCTATGGAAACCGTTCTTCCGAAAGAGGTGTCCGTGGTGGTCTTTCACGGAAAGCCGGACCCTGAGGATGTGGCGAAAAAGAGCTACAAAGGTTATCGCAAAGCACCTTTCGTCAGCCAGCATTGGCAATAGCTGTCTGATAGGTTCGATGCCTTGCATCTGTTAGCGGCAGACAATCAAACCTTCCGCAAATTCCCCGCCATCTCGCGTCCATCCCGGCCTTCGATCAGCTCGAACTCCACCGGCTCGTCATCGGCGAGGCCGGTGAGGCCGGAGCGCTCCACCGCCGAGATGTGGACGAAGATGTCCTTGCCGCCATCCTCCGGCGCGATGAAGCCGTATCCCTTGGTGGTGTTGAACCATTTCACGGTGCCCTTCGGCATGGCACGCTCTCCCGTATCTTGATCACACACCGCACGCCTTGCGGTTGCCAAGGACATTAGGGCGCGCCACTGAAAGGCAAATCACAACTGGAGGCAAAGATGCGGGTTTTGGGGCTGAAGAATTGCGACAAGACGCGCGCCGCGATGAAGGCGCTGAAAGAGCGGGGGCACGACCCCGTTCTGGTCGATATCCGGGCCGAGCCGCTGGGCGCCGACGAGCGCGCGGCGATCCTCGCGGCCTTTGGCGACAAGGCGGTCAACCGGTCCTCGACCACGTGGCGCGGGCTCTCGGATGACGAAAAAGCCCGGCCAGTGGCCGGGCTTCTGCAGGATCACCCGGCGCTGTTGAAGCGCCCGGTGATCGAAGTGGGCGGCAGCTACCGCCAGGGGCTCTAGCCTCAGGCGTCGCGGCGCAGGTCCGGGGGCGTCGCCTCGTCCTTGAGCCGCGCCAGCACCTCGTCCAAGCTGAGCACCTCGGAGCGGTTCTCGCCGAGGCGGCGCAGGCTCACGGTGCGCTCCTCGACCTCGCGGCCGCCGATGGCGAGGATCACCGGCACCTTGCCGACCGAGTGCTCGCGCACCTTGTAGTTAATCTTCTCGTTGCGGGTGTCGGCCTCGGCGCGGATGCCCGCCTTCTTCAGCGCGGCGACCACCTCGTGGACGTAGTCGTCGGCATCCGAGACGATCGAGGCCACCACGACCTGACGCGGCGCCAGCCAGAGCGGCAGGCGGCCGGCGTGGTTCTCGATGAGAATGCCCAGGAACCGCTCGAACGAGCCGAGGATCGCGCGGTGCAGCATCACGGGGCGGGCCTTGTCGCCCTTCTCGTTGACGAACTCCGCATCGAGCCGGTCGGGCAGGTTGAAGTCGGCCTGGAAGGTGCCGCACTGCCACTCGCGTCCGATCGCGTCCGTCAGTTTGAAGTCGAGCTTGGGCCCGTAGAACGCGCCTTCGCCCGGATCGATGGTGTAGTCGGCCCCGGCCTTCTGGATCGCCTTTTCCAGAGCGGTTTCGGCCTTGTCCCAGATCTCGTCCGATCCGACGCGGGTCTCGGGCCGGGTCGAGAGCTTGATGTCGAACTTCTCGAAGCCGAGGTCGTGGTAGACCGAGGCGAGCAGCGCGATGAAGTCCGCGCATTCCTGCTCGAGCTGGTCCTCGGTGCAGAAGATATGCGCGTCGTCCTGCACGAAGCCGCGCACCCGCATCAGACCATGCATGGAGCCCGAGGATTCGTAGCGATGGCAGGAGCCGAACTCCGCGAGCCGCAGCGGCAGGTCGCGGTATGATTTGAGGCCCTGGTTATACACCTGCACGTGGCAGGGGCAGTTCATCGGCTTGAGCGCGTTCGTGCGCTTTTCCTTGGCGCCTTCCTCGTCCACCTCGACGATGAACATGTTCTCGCGATAGGCCTCCCAGTGGCCCGAACGCTCCCACAGCACGCGGTCGACGACCTGCGGGGTGCGGATCTCGCGGTAGCCGGCAGCGTTCTGGCGGCGGCGCATGTAGTCTTCGAGCGCGCGGTAGACGGTCCAGCCATTGGGGTGCCAGAACACCATGCCCGGCGCTTCCTCCTGCAGGTGATACAGGTCCATCTCGCGGCCAAGCTTGCGGTGGTCGCGCTTGGCGGCCTCCTCCAGCATGGTCAGATGCGCCTTGAGCTCGTCGCGGTTGCGGAAGCCCACGCCCGAGATCCGCTGCAGCTGCGGGCGGCTCACGTCGCCGAACCAGTAGGCGCCGGAGACGCCCATCAGCTTGAAGGCGTCGGCCGGGAGCTGGCCCAGATGCTGCAGATGCGGGCCGCGGCAGAGATCCTGCCAGTCGCCGTGCCAGTACATGCGGATCGGCGCGTCCTCGGGGATGCGGTCGAGAAGCTCGATCTTGAAGGTCTCGCCGCGCTCCTGGTAATAGGCGCGCGCCTGCGCCCGGTCCCACACCTCGTTGCGGATCGGCTCGGACTTGGCGATGATTTCCTTCATCTTCTTCTCGATCGCGCCGAGATCCTCGGGGGTGAAGGGCTCCGAGCGGTCGAAGTCGTAGAACCAGCCGTTCTCGGTCACCGGGCCGATGGTGACCTTCACGTCGGGCCAGATTTCCTGCACCGCGCGGGCCATCACATGGGCAAAGGCGTGGCGGATCAGCTCCAGCGACGGCTCGGCGTCCTTGGTCGAGTGGATCGCGATCTTGCTGTCATGCTGGATCGGCCAGCTGAGATCCCAGTGGTTGCCGTTCACGTCGGCGGAGATGGCCTTCTTGGCGAGGCTCGGCGAGATCGACTGCGCCACTTCGGCGGCGGTCACCCCGGCGGGATACTCGCGGCTGTTGCCATCGGGAAAGGTGAGGGAGATCTGGGCCATGTCGGCCTCCTCGTCGGTTTGGCGCCCACGGAACGCCCGGTTGCGGGTTATGTGTGTCGGGGCTTGATGATCGGGTGGGGCCGGGCTGTCAAGCGCGGGGCTTGCCATCGCGGCCCAGCGCTTCGATGCTGCGCGCCGACCAAGAACGGAGAGGATCATGCCCGATTTCACCAGCCCGCAGGGCCGCCGCATCGCCTATGATCTCACCCCAGGGACGGGGCCGGGCGTGGTATTCCTGGGGGGCTTTCGCTCCGATAGGGAGGGGACCAAGGCGCTGCATCTCGAGGACTGGGCAAAGCGGGAAGGCCGCGCCTTCCTGCGTTTCGACTATTCCGGCCATGGCAGCAGCGGCGGCCGCTTCGAGGAGGGCGCGATCGGCGACTGGGCGGAGGACGCGGCGGCGGCGCTGGAGCTGACCGACGGGCCGCAGATCCTCGTCGGCTCGTCGATGGGGGGCTGGATCTCGCTGCTGCTGGCGCGCGCCATGCCCGCCAAGGTGGCGGGTCTCGTGACCATCGCCGCCGCCCCCGATTTCACCGAGGACGGGTTCTGGGTGGAGATGACGGAGGAGATGCGCGCTGCTCTCGCGGCCGAGGGCCATCTCGATTACCCGTCCGATTATGGCGAGCCGCTGCGGATCACCCGTCGTCTGATCGAGGAGGGGCGCAAGCAGCTGGTACTGCGCACGCCGCTGAAACTGCCCTTCCCGGTGCGCTTCCTGCAGGGCACGGCGGATGAGGACGTGTCGGTTTCCACTGCGCTGCGGCTTTTGGAACATGCGGAAGGGCCGGACATGCGGCTGACGCTGGTCGACGGGGCCGATCACCGTTTCTCGACGCCCGATTGCCTCAAGCTGATCGAAACCAGCGTCGCGGAGGTGTCGGCCCGGCCCTAACGCCGCACGTGGCGGGCGCGGCGGGCGATGGGGCGGGCGAGCTTGTCGAAGCCCAGCGCGCCCAACAGCACGCCGACCCAGCCCCAGAGCGCGGCCACGGTCAGCAAGCCCATGAACAGCAGCACGCCCAGGGTGGCGAGAAAGGCAGAGGTGTAGTCCGGGGCGGGTGGGCGCATGGCGACCTCCTTTGCCCGGCGAGACCTAGTTCGCGGCGCGTGCCGCTTCCAGCGCGGCCGGTAACGCCTGCGCGAGGGCGTCGAGATCGGCCTCGCTGCCGGCGCTGATGCGGATGCAGCGGTCAAGCGGTGCGACGCCAGGCATCCGTACGAAGACGTCGCGGGCCGCCAGCTCCTGCATGACCCGGCGCGCCAACGCGCCGTCGCCGCCGCAATCGATCGCCACGAAATTGGTCGAGGAGGGCAGCGGTACCAGACCGGCATCATGCGCGATGGCGGCGATCCGGGCCCGCGCGGCGGCGACCTGGGTCACCACATG
Source organism: Limimaricola variabilis (assembly GCF_014195545.1). Lineage (GTDB taxonomy): Bacteria > Pseudomonadota > Alphaproteobacteria > Rhodobacterales > Rhodobacteraceae > Limimaricola > Limimaricola variabilis. The sequence continues at coordinate 146,179 of NZ_JACIBX010000005.1, forward strand.
CGTCAGGTGATCGCCATCGCCCAAGGCCGCGACCGCCGCAACCTGCGACAGGCGGCCCAAGCCGAAATGGTTGCGCACCCGGTCGAAGGCCGCGATCAGCGGCGCGGGGCCGATCGCGTACCCCACCCGCGCGCCCGCAAGGCCATAGGCCTTGGAAAAGGTGCGCAGCCGGATCACCCGAGAATCGGCGGGGGCGATCTCGGGCAACTCCTCCGCTGGCGCGAACTCGGCATAAGCCTCGTCGAGCACCAGCAACGCGTCGGCAGGCAGGGCCTCGATCATCTGGCGGATCGCCTCCGCGCCGTGCATCCCGCCCATCGGGTTGTCCGGGTTAGCGATGTAGACCAGCTTCGCGCCGGTCCAGTCGGCCCGATCGATCAGGCCGCGCGCGTCGACCCGGTCATCGGCATAGGGCACCCGTTCGATCCGACCGCCGAAGCCTTCGACGTGGAAGTCGAAGGTCGGGTAGCCGCCCTCGGAGGTCACGACCCAGTCGCCGGGGCCGACGGTCAACCGCACCAGCAGCCCGAGAAGGCCATCGATGCCCTCGCCGACGCGGACATGTTTCGGGTCGACGCCATGATGCGCGGCGATCGCCTGCCGCAGCTCATGCGCCTCGGGGTCGCCATACATCCAGACGTCCGGCGCCGCCTTGCGGATCGCTTCGAGCACGCGCGGGCTGGGGCCGAAGACGTTCTCGTTGGCGCCGAGACGGGCGCGGAAGGCACGGCCGCGGCGGCGTTCCTGCGTTTCCGGGCCGACGAAGGGAACGACGTCGGGAAGGGCTGCGGCGAGCGGGGTGAGGCGTGGATCGGTCATGTCGGGAAGCATGCCGCGCGGCGATAACCATCACAAGCATCAAACACTTGCATGGTGGGTTCGGCTCGCCTAGCGTGCAGTGACAACTTTAAGGCGATTTTTATTTTTTATGAGACGAATGCTTAAAGCCTTTCGCGCCGGGCTCGATGCCCCGGGGAGCGACGAACGCTCAGCCTTCGACTATGTCTGGCTGATCCTTTTGGGGACGGGCAGCTTCGTCGTCGTCGCCCTGCTGTTCCGTATCCTGTTCATGGACTCGTTCTGACGGGCGGCGGCCCGGCTACCGGACCGCCGCTCCTTATTCACGCGATTTCGGCCAACCGCTCCAGCGCGGCGGCGAGCTGCGCCGCCTCGGCCTCGCGCGCGGCGAGGTTGTCGCGGGTCTCCTCGACCACGTCCTCCGGGGCACTGGCGGCGAATTTCGGGTTGTTCAGACGGCCCTTCAGCCCGCCGATCTCCTTGGCCAGCTTGCCCGCCACCTTCTCGAGCCGTGCCTTCTCGGCCGCGACGTCGATGATGTCGGCCAGCGGCAGTGCCAGCGTCGCGCCGCTCAGGGGAACGCTGATCGCGCCCTTGGGGGCCTCGGTCGCCTCGGTCAGGCTGTCGATTCGCGCAAGCCGCGAGATCATCGCGGCGTTGCGGTCCCACGCCTTGCGAACGGCCTCGTCGGCGTTCACCAGCACCACCGGCACCTGCAGCCCGGCCGGCACGTTCATCTGCGCCCGGGCCGAGCGCACGCCCTCGACCATGGCGATGGCGATGCTCATTTCGGCCTCGGCCTCGGGGTCCGCGAGCTCGGCGGTGCCGTATTCGGGCCATTCGGCATGGACCAGCATGGTGTCGCGCTTGGCGGTGTTGCCCCACAGCTCTTCGGTGATGAAGGGCATGATCGGGTGCAGCAGGATCATGCACTGGTCCAGCACCCAAGCCATCACCGCCTGCGTCTCGGCCTTGGCCGCGTTGTCATCGCCCTGCAGCAGCGGCTTGGAGAACTCGACATACCAGTCGCAGACCTTGCCCCAGACGAAGGCATAGAGCCCGTTCGCGGCGTCGTTGAAGCGATAGGCCGCGAGCGCCGCGTCGGTCTCTTCGCGGATCTTCGCGGTTTCGGCGACGATCCAGCGGTTGACGGTTGCGGTCGCCTTGGGCGGTACCGCCGGCGCGGCGTGGCGCTCGGGCGCCAGCGCGCCGTTCATCTCCGCGAAGCGGCAGGCGTTCCACAGCTTGGTGGTGAAGTTGCGGTAGCCCTGGATGCGCTGCGTCGAGAGCTTCAGGTCGCGGCCCATCGCCGCCATCGCGGTGAGGGTGAAGCGCACCGCGTCGGCGCCGAACTCGTCGATCAGGTCGAGCGGGTCCATGACGTTGCCCAGCGACTTCGACATCTTCTTGCCCTTCTCGTCGCGGACGAGGGCGTGGACATAGACGGTGTCGAAGGGCTTCTGGCCGACCACGGCGTATTGCATCATCATCATCCGGGCGACCCAGAAGAAGATGATGTCGAAGCCGGTCACCAGCGTGTTGGTCGGGAAGTACTTCTCCAACTCCGGCGTTTGCTCGGGCCAGCCCAGCGTGCCGATCGGCCAGAGGCCGGAGGAGAACCAGGTGTCGAGGACGTCGGGATCGCGCCAGACCGGGATCGCGGTCGGGGCTTGGGGGCTGCGGATCGCGCCCTCGTCGGTGGTGTTGCCCACCGCCGCCTCGAACAGCGCCATCGCCTCTTGGCGATCCTCGACGAAGCGGATCTCGTCATGGCCGTAATAGGCGGCCATCTTGGCGAGCGCCTCCTCGCGGGTGGCGGCGCAGAACGGCGTCCACTCGGCCTCGAGATCGACATGGCCGTCGGTCAGGGTCGGCCCGTACCAGACCGGGATCTGGTGGCCCCACCAAAGCTGGCGCGAGATGCACCAGGGTTCGATGTTCTCAAGCCAGTGGAAATAGACCTTGGCGTCGCGCTCGGGCAGGATCTTCGTCTCGCCCGACCGCACCGCGTCGAGCGCCGGGCCGACGATCTTCGAGGTATCGACGAACCACTGGTCGGTCAGCATCGGCTCGATCACCACCTTGGAGCGGTCGCCGAAGGGCTGCATGATCGGCTTGTGCTCGACCAGCGGCACCAGCCGGGTCTCGGGCGGGGTGCCGCCTTCCTCCGCGGCTTCGCGCTTGGCGGCCTTGGGCCCGAGGCGCGGGTCCCATTCGGGCACCATCACGGCGAGGCCCTGCTCGGTGATGTCGGCGATCACCCGCTCGCGCGCCTCCAAGCGGTCGAGGCCGCGATACTCGTCCGGCACGAGGTTGAGGGCGTCGACCTCCATCACGGAAATCTCGGCGCCGCGGGCCACTTCCTGCGCCCGGGCGGCGGCCTCGGCATAGGGGGCGCCGTCGGAGCGCATCGCGCCCTTGGTGTCCATCAGGCGGTACATCGGGATGCCGCCGCGCTTTGCGACCTCGTAGTCGTTGAAGTCGTGTGCACCGGTGATCTTCACCGCGCCCGAGCCGAAATCCATCTCCGGATATTCGTCGGTGATGATCGGGATCAGGCGGCGATGTTCCTTGGGCCCGACCGGGATCTCGCAGAGCTTGCCGACGATCGGGGCGTAGCGCGCGTCATCGGGGTGAACGGCCACCGCGCCGTCGCCGAGCATCGTCTCGGGACGCGTGGTGGCGATGGCGATGTAGTCGCGCTCCTCCTCGAAGACGACGTTGCCGTCCTCGTCGCGCTCCACATAGGTGTAGGTTTCGCCGCCGGCCAACGGGTACTTGAAGTGCCACATGTTGCCGGGCTGCTCGATGTTCTCGACCTCAAGATCCGAGATCGCCGTCTCGAAATGCGGGTCCCAGTTCACCAGCCGCTTGCCGCGATAGATCAGCCCCTTGTCGTACATGTCGACGAAGACCTTGATCACCGCGTCGTGGAAGTTGCCCTGCTCGCCCTCGGGCGCGCCGGGCGCGCCGGACATGGTGAAGGCGTTGCGCTCCCAGTCGCAGGAGGCGCCGAGACGCTTGAGCTGGTCGATGATGGTGCCGCCGGACTGCGCCTTCCACTCCCAGACCTTTTCGAGGAACTTCTCGCGGCCCATCTCGCGGCGGCTCTCATTGCCCGCCTTGGCCATCTCGCGCTCCACGACCATCTGCGTGGCGATGCCCGCATGGTCCTGCCCGGGCTGCCAGAGCGTGTCGAAGCCGCGCATCCGGTGCCAGCGCGCGAGGATGTCCTGCAGCGTGTTGTTGAAGGCATGGCCCATGTGCAGAGAGCCGGTGACGTTCGGCGGCGGGATCATCATCGAGAAGGTCTCGCTGCGGCGCGCGCCGGCGCCGGCGCGGAACGCGCCCGCCTTTTCCCACGCCGCGTAGAGCCGGGCCTCGGCCTCGGCCGCGTCGAATGTCTTTTCCATCGCCATGTCCCGGGCTCCTCGTGCAGATCGGCCTTGTCTGTAGCGCGCGGGGGAGGGGAGGAAAAGGGATCAGCCCCGGTCGATCCGGGTGGAAAGATGGATCAGCGCCTCGGTCGCCTTCACCCCGTCCAGGGCGCCGATCCGGTCGAGCGCCGCGTCGAGCGCCTCCGTCGTCGCCGCGCGCAGCCGACAGGCGAGGTCGAAGCGCCCGGAGGTGGTGTGCACGGTCTCGACCTCGGGCAGGCGCTTGAGCCCGGCCAGCACGGCGGCCTGCCGCACCGGCACCATCTGCACAAGCACCGTGGCGCAGATCCCGCCGCGCGCCCGCTCCGCCAGCCGGACGGTGTAGCCGGCGATCAGGCCCGCGCGTTCGAGCCGGTCGAGCCGGGCCTGCACCGTGGAACGCGCGAGGCCGAGCTGCTGCGCCAGCTGTGCCACTGGCGCGCGGGCGTTTTCGGTCAACAGGGCGAGCAGGCGGGCATCGGTGGCATCGGTCATATCGGCGATCCTGTCGGCGATTCGCCGATCCGTCGAGGCATTTCGCGCGGAATGCCGCTTCGATCCGGCGGCGCATGGCCGCAACATCGCAGCAGGAGGGCCCCGAATGCTGCAAACCCCGATAGTGGCCGATACCGCCGACACGCCTGCGACCTGGCTCGCCCGTCATGCCGGCGAGGCGCCGGTATTGTTCCATTGCCCGGCGGCGCTCGACGCGCGGCATGCGCGGTTCCGGGCGGGATTCGCGGGCGAGGTCACCTATGCGGTGAAGGCCAATCCCGACCCCGGCGTGATCGCACGACTCGTAGCGGGTGGGATGCGCGGCTTCGACGTCGCCTCGCCGGCCGAGATGGCGCTGGTGCGCGGCGTCTGCCCCGAGGCACGGCTGCATTACCACAACCCGGTGCGCTCGCGCGCGGAGATCCGCGCCGGGATCGAGGCCGGGGTGGTGTCCTGGTCGGTGGACGAGATGGGCGAACTCGACAAGCTGGCCGCCGAGGGGGTGGGGCGCGGCGCCGAGATCGCGGTGCGGATCAAGCTTCCGGTGCAGGGCGCCGCCTATGATTTCGGGGCCAAGTTCGGCGCCTCGCCCGAACTAGCGCTGGCGCTGCTGCGGCGCGCGGCCGAGCAGGGCTATCTGGTGTCGATGACCTTCCATGTCGGCACGCAATGCGCCGACCCGCGCGCTTGGACGCGCTACATCACCGCCTGCGCCGAACTGGCGCGCGAGGCGGGCGTGACGCTCGCCCGGCTCAATGTCGGTGGCGGGTTCCCCTCGGGCCGCGATGGCATCGACCCCCCGCTGGAGCCGATCTTCGCGGCCATCGTCGAGGCCTGCGCCGCCTTCGACACGCCGCCGCCGCTGGTCTGCGAGCCGGGGCGCGGTCTGATCGCGGACGCGATGGCCTATGCGGTCCCGATCAAGGCCCGGCGCGGCGACGCGCTCTACCTCGCCGATGGAATTTATGGCGGATTGTCTGAATGCCCCTCGATCGGTGTGTCCCGCGTCGAACTGCTGCCGGGCGATGGCAGGGCGCCGGCGCCAACGCTCCCCTTCGCGCTGTGGGGGCCCACCTGCGACAGCCTCGATCGGCTGCCCGGAGAGACCGCGCTGCCGGGCTGCGCCAGCGAGGGCGACTGGCTGCTCTTCCGCTCGATGGGCGCCTATCTCGTCGGGGTAACGACCTGTTTTAACGGATATGGCACATATGAACGGGCTGAGTTGGCTCGGCTCTGGACAGACCCGTCCCGGCCTCTAGGGTAAAGGTTAACTGCGGAAGGAGCGGGATGCGGCGGGCGGTCACAGCGCAGGCAGGAAACAGGGGCCCCGATGAGCGTCCGTGACTGGCTGCTGGGTCTCGTCGGGCGGCGACCGCGTCAGGCGGAAGGCCAGCCCCGGGCCCGTGGTCCGGCCACCCATGTCATCATCCTCGACGGCACGATGTCGACCCTGAAGCGCGGCTTCGAGACCAATGCCGGGCTGACCTACAAGCTGCTGCGCGAAAGCGGTCGGCACGCCAACCTGACCGTGCATTACGAAGCCGGGATCCAGTGGACCTCGTGGCGCGAGACGCTCGACGTGCTCATGGGGCGCGGCATCAACCGGCTCATTCAGCGCGCCTATGGGGTGCTCGCCTCGCGGTTTCGGCCCGGCGACACGATCATCCTCGTCGGCTATTCGCGCGGCGCCTACGCGGTGCGTTCGCTGGCGGGGGTGATCAGCCGGGTCGGCCTGCTGCGCGCCGACGAGGCGACCGAGCGCAACGTGCGCGACGCCTATCGCCACTACCGTCATCGCGGGGCCGGACCGAGCCCGGCGGCGCAGGCTTTTTCGCGGCTGCATTGCCACGACCATGTGGAGATCGAGGCGGTCGCCGTCTGGGACACGGTGGCCTCGCTCGGCTTGCGGCTGCCGGTCGCCCGGCGCTGGTCGGCGCCGAACCACATGTTCCACGATCACCGGCTCGGCGCGCATGTGCGGCACGGCTATCATGCTCTGGCACTGGATGAGACCCGCAACGCCTATGCGCCGGTGTTGTGGGTGACGCCCGAGGGGTTTCAGGGACGGGTGGAGCAGGTCTGGTTCCGGGGCACCCATGGCGACATAGGCGGTCAGCTCGGCGGCGCGCTGGAAAGCCGCCCACTGGCCAATATTCCTCTGGTCTGGATGCTGGAGCAGCTGGAAGGGCGCGGGCTCGCGCTGCCCGATGGCTGGCGCGCCAAGTTCGACTGCGACCCCGAGGCCCCTTCGGTCAGCACATGGCGCGGCTGGAACAAGCTGTTCCTGTCACGCAGCCGCCGCATCGTCGGCCGCGACCCGTCGGAGCGGCTGCACGAGACCGTGGCGGGGGGGCATCCGGCGCGGGCGCGGCTGCCCGCCCCGGGCGAGACGCCGCCCCGGATCGGTCATCTCGGCGCGGCGGAGTGATCAGCCCGCGAAATGCGCGGCGATCCGGTCGATGCGTGCGCCGCGCGTGGCCGCATCCTCAATCAGCAGCTCGTGGCGGCCGCCTTTGATCACCTCGAAATCGGCATCCGGCCAACGCGCCATCCGGTCATGGATCCGGGCCGAATCCACGACCCATTCCTCGTCCCCCAGAAGCGTCAAGCAGGGCGCGTCGGGTGAGGGCAGGCGGGCCAGCGCCCGGGTCTCGCGCAGCGCCTCGTTGAGCCAGTGCAGCGACGGCGCGGCGAGGCCCAGCTCGGGATGCGCGGTGACCTGCGCCCGAACCCAGTCGAAGCTCTCCTGATCGCGGGTCAGCATGTTGGCCTCCGCGGCTTCGGCCGCGTCCTCGAGCGTTGCCGAGCGGCCGGGCGAGGGCAGGTGGCTCAGACCGACCAGGCGCGAGGCGCTGCTCAGCCCCCAGGCCGCGAACCGCAGCGTCGGGCGCATCAGGACCCCCCACATCGGCGCGGTGAAGCAGACCCGCGCGAACGGCACGCCGCGCGTCAGCGCCCGCAGCCCGATGCAGCCACCCATCGAATGCGCCAGCATGAAGTAGGGGCCTGGTAGATCCGACGCTGCGATGTGCTCGCGCAGCGCGTCGAGATCGGTCTGGTATTCGGCGAAGCTGTCGACATGGCCCCGGGCCGCATCGCGATGCCCGCGCGCCGACAGCCCCTGGCCGCGCCAGTCGAGCGTCGCGCAGCCGAAGCCGCGCGCCGCCAGCTCGGTCGCGACGCGGCCGTACTTCTCGGCGTATTCGGTGCGACCGGTAAGGATCAGCACCGTGCCGCGTGGCGCCGGGCCGGGCCAATGCACGGCCCTGAGCCTGACGCCGTCACGCGCGCTGATCCAATGCGCGCATGCCGGGCCGTCCGCCACCTCCGCGAAGAACGGCGCGGCCGGTGCCCCGGTGCCGTCAGCCAAGAACCGCCGCCAGCTTCATGGCGAGCCCCATGTCGCCATCGACCGACAGCTTTCCCTGCATGAAGGCGGCGGTCGGATCGAGATCGCCCTCGAGGATCGCCTGGAACGTGTCGGCATCGGCGCTGAGCGTGACCTCGGCCGGCTCGTCGCCGGCGCGCGCGCCGGTCTCGTCGATCATCACCGCGCCCTCATCCGCGATCACGAACTTGGCCGGGCCACCCTCGAGGCCTTGCCCGTTCATCTTGGCGTTGAGCGCGGTCACCGCGTGGCTCACCAGTTCACTCATCATGTCGTCCTTCGCGTTCGCGGAAGCCGGGATGGCCACCGATCTGGTCCTTGTGATGGGGCGCCTCTGGTCTCGGCCATGCCGCGCACCTACACTGGGGACTATGGGCGCAAGATTTCCTTCCATCAAACCTGTCCTCGCGGCATTGCTGCTCGGGCTCGCGGCCACCCCGGCCATCGCGCAGGACGACGAGCGGGTTGCGCGCCTGTTCGAGGAGCTGCAGGCGGCGGGGCCGGCGCAGACCGACGGTCTTTCGGCGGAGATCCGCGAGGCCTGGTCGCGCAGTGGCTCGCCGGCGATCGACCTGCTGCTGACTCGCGGTCGCGAGGCGCTGGGCATGGGCGATGTCGAGGCGGCGGTCGAGCATCTGACCGCCGCGATCGATCATACGCCCGGCCTCGCCGAGGCGCATGTGCTGCGCGCCAACGCCTATTACCTCGACGGGCTGACCGGCCCGGCGATCGACGATTTGCGCGTGGCGCTGGCGATCGAGCCGCGCCATTTCGGCGCGCTTGAAGGCTTCGCCGCGCTGCTCGAGGAGATGGGCCGCCCCGAAGCCGCGCGCGAGGTCTGGGGTCGGGTGCTCGCGCTCAAGCCGCAGGATGCGCAGGCCGGCGAGGCCGCCCATCGCCTCGACATCATGCTCGGCGGCCGCACGCTCTGATCTTTCCGCCGCCTCGGCGCGACCACAGGACCTTCCATGACCCCCTCCCGCATCGCGGCCGTGCTCGGCCCTACAAACACCGGCAAGACGCATTACGCGATCGAGCGGATGCTGGCCTACCGGACGGGCGTGATCGGCCTGCCGCTCAGGCTGCTCGCGCGCGAGGTCTATGACCGCATCGTCAAGGCGCGCGGCCCCTCGGTGGTGGCGCTGGTCACCGGCGAGGAACGGATCGTGCCGCCGCGTGCCGCCTACTGGGTCTGCACCGTCGAGGCGATGCCCGAACTGGATGCCGATTTCCTCGCGGTGGACGAGATCCAGCTCTGTGCCGATCCCGAACGCGGCCATGTCTTCACCGACCGGCTGCTGCGCGCACGCGGCCGGCACGAGACGCTGTTCCTCGGCTCCGAGACCATGGCGCCGGCGATCCGGGCGCTGGTGCCCGAGGCCGACATGATGCGGCGCGACCGGCTCTCGACGCTGAGCTATTCGGGCTCCAAGAAGCTCAGCCGCATGCCCGAGAGGTCGGCCATCGTCGGCTTCTCGGTCGACAGCGTCTATGCCATCGCCGAACTGATCCGCCGCCAGAAGGGCGGGGCGGCGGTGGTGATGGGGGCGCTGTCGCCGCGCACCCGCAATGCGCAGGTCGAGATGTACCAGAACGGCGATGTCGACTACCTCGTCGCCACCGATGCGATCGGCATGGGGCTCAACCTCGATATCGGCCATGTCGCCTTCTCGTCGTTGATCAAGTTCGACGGCCATAAGATGCGCCACCTCGCCCCCGACGAGCTGGCGCAGATCGCCGGACGTGCCGGGCGGCACCGCACCAATGGCAGCTTCGGCGTCACCGGCGAGGCGCCGCCATTGGACGACGATGTGGTCGAGGCCATCGAAAACCACCAGTTCCGGCCCGTCACGCGGCTGTTCTGGCGCAACTCGGACCTGCAGTTCGGCTCGCTCAAGCGGTTGATCCAGACGCTGGAGAGCCGCACCAACAACCCATGGCTCGGTCGGGTGCGCGAGAGCGACGACCTCGCTGCGCTGAAATCCCTCGCCGCCGACCCGCTGATCCAGGCCCGGACCCGCGACGGCACGGCGGTGAGGCTGCTGTGGGAGGTTTGCCGCCTGCCGGATTTCCGCGGCATCGGCCGAGGCGAGCATGCCGAGATGGTCGGGCAGATTTTCGCCCATCTGCAGGACCGCGGCCGCATCCCCGACGACTGGTTCGCCAAGCGCATCGAACGGATCGACCGGCCCGAGGGGGACATCGATGCATTGTCCAAGCGGTTGGCCTATATCCGCACCTGGACCTACGTGGCCCAGCGCAGCGGCTGGGTCGGGGACGAAAGCCATTGGCGCGGGGTGACGCGCGCTGTAGAAGATCGCCTGTCGGATGCGCTGCATGGCGCGCTGACTCAAAGATTCGTGGACCGGCGGACCAGTGTTCTGGCCCGGCGGCTCAAGCAGAAGGAGGTCATGGTGGCCGAAGTGAAAGACAGCGGCGACGTGACGGTCGAGGGTGAATTCGTCGGGCGGCTGGAAGGGTTCCGGTTCCGCGCCGACAAGTCGGGCAGCCCCGACGAGGCGAGAACGCTGCGCCAGGCGGCGGACAAGGCGCTCGCGCCCCAGTTCCATCTGCGCGCCGACCGGTTCTACAACGCGCCCGATACCGAAATCGACGTGACCGAGCAGGGCGGCCTGATGTGGGGCTCCTCGGCGGTGGGCAAGCTGGTCTCCGGCGCCGACCCGTTCAAGCCGCAAGTCGTGGCCTATGTCGATGACGAAGCCGGTCTCGAGATCGCCGAGAAGGTGAAGCGGCGGCTGCAGCATTTCATCGACCGCAAGATCGCCGCCACCCAGGAGCCGCTGCTGGCGCTGGGCAATGACGAGACGCTGACCGGTCAGGCCAAGGGCTTCGCCTATCGCATGGTCGAGAATTTCGGCATCATCCCGCGCGGCGAGATCGCCGACGAGGTGCGCGGTCTGGATCAGGAAGCGCGCGGCGCGCTGCGCAAGCACGGCATCCGCTTCGGGCAGTTCACGGTCTTCATGCCGGCGCTGCTGAAGCCCGCGCCGACTCGCATCCGCCTCGTGCTCTGGGCCCTGTCCAAGGGTTTGCAGGAATTCCCCGAGACGCCGCCTCCGGGCCTCGTGACCGTGCCCGCGACGCGCGGTGCCGCGCCGGGCTACTATGCCATGGCAGGCTACCGGGCCGCCGGCGAGCGGGCGATCCGCATCGACATGCTCGAGCGGCTGGCCGACATGCTGCGCGATCGCGACAGCAAGCGCGGCTTCGAGGCGGTGCCCGACATGCTGTCGATCACCGGCCTGACGCTCGAGCAGTTCGCCGAGCTGATGACCGGTCTGGGTTACAAGGCGGAGAAGGGCGAGCGGCCCAAGGCCAAGCCTGTGAAGGCCGCCGGTCCGCAGGAAGTGCCCGGCGAAACCCCCGATACCACGCCGCCGGCCCCCGAAGGGCCGGACGTCCCGGGCAACACGCCGCAGGAGGCCCCCGACCAGCCCAACGCGCCGGGCATCACCCCGCCCGACGCGCCCGAGCAGCCGGACCTGCCGAACGAGACCCCGGATGCGCCGGAGCGTCCCGACAACGCGCCCGCCAGCCCCACCGACGTGCCGGGCACCGAGCCGGATCTGCCGCCCTCGGAGCTTCCGGGCGAGTCGCCCGATCGTGGCCCCGCGCCGCAGCCCGACGAGATGCCCGACAGCGATCCGCCGGTCGGCATTCCGGCCGGCAATCCGACCGAGATCCCGCCGGGCACCATCGCCGTGGGCGAGACCGCGCCGCAGGCCGCGCATGAGGATGCCGGCGCCGAGATGGAGACCTACTATACCTTCACCTGGGCCGGGCGCGGTCAGCGCCGGGGCGGTGAGGGTGCGAAGGGCCGGCGTCAGGGCGGCAAGCCCGATAATGCCCGTGGCGACGCGCCGCGCGGTGCCAAGGGCAAGCCGGGCGGCAAGGGCGAGGGCCGGGGCGACAAGCGCCGCGGTCCCAAGCCCGAGCGGGACGATCGGCCGCGCAACTTCTCCTCGCAGCCGCCGCGCGAGAAGAAGATCGACCCCGACAACCCCTTCGCCGCCGCGCTCGCGGGCTTCAAGCGCGATTGAGCCGGGGCGGGACGAACCCTGCCGAGGCGCCGCGCGAGACGCTGCGCCTCGACAAGTGGCTCTGGCAGGCCAGGTTCTTCAAGACCCGCGGCCTCGCCGCCGCGCTGGTCACCAAGGGCCGGGTCCGGGTCAACGGCCAGCCCGCCGCGCGCGCCTCGCGCGGGGTAGGGGCCGGGGACGTGCTGACCTTTCCGCAGGGCAATGCGATTCGCGTGGTCCGGATCGTGGCCTTGGGGGATCGGCGGGGCCCGGCGCCCGAAGCGCACGGCCTCTATGACGATCTTGATCCGCCGGCGCAGGCCGGGTCCGGCGAGGGGTCGCCGACGCTTGAATGACCTCGCGCTCTGCTCTAGCTAGGCCGCAACAAGCATCGAGGGCCCGCCAATGACCTATGTCGTCAAGGACAACTGCATCGCCTGCAAGTACACGGATTGCGTCGAGGTCTGCCCCGTCGACTGCTTCTACGAGGGCGAGAACATGCTCGTCATCCATCCGGACGAATGCATCGATTGCGGCGTGTGCGAGCCCGAATGCCCGGCCGACGCGATCCGTCCCGACACCGAGCCGGATGTCGAGAAATGGGTCGAGTTCAACCGGAAATATTCCGAGATCTGGCCGGTGATCGTCACCAAGAAGGATCCGCTGCCGGGGGCCGCCGAAATGGACGGCAAGCCGGGCAAGATGGAACTGTTCTCGGAGAAGCCCGGCGAGGGCGGCTGACGCCGCTGCGCGGCATTCGTAGGCAGATTTCGCGTCCCCGCTTCCGTCGGGGGCGTTTTTGTGGTATGCTGTCTCGGTAATGCTGCTGAAAACCTGATCCTGTCCGGTCGTTATTGCACCTGACGAACCATGCGGTTCGCCGGGTTCTTTTCGTGTCATCCCCACCGGACTCGATCTCCAGGAAGGACATCATGAGCAAGAAGAAGAACGAATTCCGTCCCGATGATTTCGTCGTCTACCCGGCGCATGGCGTCGGCAAGATCGTCTCGATCGAGGAGCAGGAAGTGGCGGGCATGTCGCTCGAACTCTTCGTGATCTCCTTCGAGAAGGACAAGATGACCCTGCGGGTGCCGACCCACAAGGCGACCGAGGCCGGGCTGCGCTCGCTGTCCTCGCCCGACGTGGTGGCACATGCCCTCAAGACCCTGAAGGGCAAGGCCAAGGTCAAGAAGGCGATGTGGTCACGCCGGGCTCAGGAATACGAGCAGAAGATCAATTCCGGCGACCTGATCGCCATCGCCGAGGTGGTGCGCGACCTGCACCGTGCCGACGACCAGCGCGAGCAGTCCTATTCCGAGCGTCAGCTCTACGAGGCCGCGCTCGAGCGGCTGATCCGCGAGATCGCCGCCGTGTCCGGCAATGACGAAGCCGCCGCCGCGCGCGAGATCGACGGCGTTCTGGTCGGCCGCGCCGCCGCCGCCTGATCGCGCTACAGCGAATGTAGAAGGGCCGCGCCGAAAGGCGCGGCCCTTGCTGTTTGCGCTCGTCGATGCGGCCTCCGGTTCTTCGAAATGGCGACGCCGAGGGTCCGCCGTCGCCATTCCCTTGCTGACGCCACCACAGACGCCGTGTTCAGCCCTTCTGAGGCAGGGCTCGCCAGCCGATGTCGCTGCGGCAGAACCCTTCCGGCCAATCGATCGCCTCGACCATCGCGTAGGCGGCATCGCGGGCCTCGGCCAATGTCGCGCCGCGCGTGGTGAAGTTGAGAACCCGGCCGCCATTGGCGACGATGCCGCCTTCCCTGGCCTTCGTGCCAGCATGGAACACCATCGCCGAAGAGCTTGCCTCGAGCGCGTCGAGCCCGCGAATCTCCGACCCCTTCTCGTAGCTGCCCGGATAGCCCTTGGCCGCCATCACCACGGTCAGCGCGTGGTCATCGGCCCATTGCGCCTCGACCGCGCCAAGTCGCCCCTCGGCGCAGGCCTGGATCAGGTCGAGCGCCTGGCCGCCAAGCCGCATCATCAGCACCTGGCACTCCGGATCGCCGAAGCGGACGTTGTATTCCACGAGGCGCGGCTGGCCGTGATGGATCATCAGCCCGGCATAGAGCACGCCGCGATAGGGAGTGCCGCGCTTCGCCATCTCGCGCATGGTGGGGCGGATGATCTCGTCGAGCGCCTTCCGCGCCACCTGCGAATCGAGGATCGGCGCCGGGGAGTAGGCGCCCATGCCGCCGGTATTGGGGCCGGTGTCGCCGTCGCCGACGCGCTTGTGGTCTTGCGCGGTGCCGATCGGCAGCACTTCCTCGCCATCCACGAGCACGAAGTAGCTGGCTTCCTCGCCCTCCATGAACTCCTCGATCACCACCTCGGAGCCGGCGGCCCCGAACTCGCCGCCGAACATGTGCTCGAGCGCGCGCACCGCCTCGTCGCGCTCGGTCGCCACCACAACGCCCTTGCCCGCGGCCAAGCCGTCGGCCTTGATCACGATCGGCATCGGCTGGCGGGCGAGATAGGCCCGCGCCGCCTCCAGATCGGTGAAATGGGCGTAGCCGGCAGTGGGCGCTCCGGCGGCGTCGCAGATCGCCTTGGTGAAGCTTTTGGAGCTTTCGAGCCGGGCGGCCTCGGCGGAGGGGCCGAACACGGTCAGCCCGGCGGCGCGGCAGGTATCGGCGACACCGGCGGCCAGCGGCGCCTCGGGGCCGATGATGATCAGGTCGATCGCTTGCTCGGCCGCGAAACCCGCCACGGCGTCGCCGTCGAGAATGTCGAGATCGGCGCATTCCGCGATGGACGCGATGCCGGCATTGCCCGGGGCCACGATCAGTCGGTCGCATTTCGGGTTCTGCATCACCGCCCAGGCGATGGCATGTTCGCGTCCGCCGGACCCGAGGATGAGGATGTTCATGTCGCGTCTCCCGCAGAGCTTGCCGTTGCGGCCGCTTCTAAGCGGGCGCGCCCCGGGGGGCAATGATGTGGCCCATCTGCCATGGCCGGCGGCGTCTCCTTGGCCCGATTGCCCCGAACCCACTGGCCGGGTGAGATCTCACATGTCATGCAACCCGAGGTTTAATTGGAGTTAACATTATGCAACGACGTCATTTTCTCGCCGCAATTCCGTTCGCCCTGGGCTTCGGTGCCAAGGGCGCGCTGGCGCAGGACGACCCGCTCGGTGCGATCTTCATGCAGCTGCCCGCCCAGATCCGCCGCGACCTGCAGGAGGAGCTGAGCTGGGGTGGCTTCTACGAGGGGGCGCTCGACGCCGCCTGGGGGCCGGGCACGCGCCGCGGCGCGATCGAGGCCGCGCAGTTCCTGCCGCAGAATTCGCGCGGCCGCATCCAGCCCGATCTGAGCAGCGTCGCCGGGGCGCAGCGCTTCATGACCGGCCTGGCCCGCAAGGAGTATTCCGCCTGGCTCTATGGTGAGGGCGAGGAGAACGACACCGGCCTCTGACCCCGTTGCCCCGTCGCGCGGCGTGGTGCAGTTAGGGGGCATGGACCTCTTCGAAGACGACGCGCCCGAGCGGGGCGGCAACGCGCATGAGTTCACCGTCTCCGAGATCTCGGGGGCGGTGAAGAAGACCATCGAGGGCGAGTTCGGCCATGTCCGCGTGCGCGGTGAGGTCGGTCGCGTCACCGTGGCACGCACCGGCCACATGTATTTCGACCTCAAGGATGACCGTTCGGTGCTCGCCAGCGTGAGCTGGAAGGGCCAGGTCGCCAAGCTCACCCACCGCCCCGAGGAGGGCATGGAGGTCATCGCCACCGGCCGGATGACGACCTTCGGACCGCAGTCACGATATCAGCTCAATGTTGAGGACGTGGTGCCGGCGGGGGCCGGCGCGTTGATGGCGATGCTGGAAAAGCGGCGGCAGGCGCTCGCCGCCGAGGGGCTCTTCGACGCGGGGCGCAAGCAGCCCATTCCCTACCTGCCGGAGATCATCGGTGTCGTGACCTCGCCCACCGGCGCGGTGATCCGCGATATCCTGCACCGGCTGCGCGACCGCTTTCCGCGCAAGGTGCTGGTCTGGCCGGTGGCGGTGCAGGGCAAATCCTCGGCGGCCGAGGTGGCCGCCGCCATCCGCGGCTTCAACGCGATGACCCCGGGCGGCGCGCTGCCGCGCCCCGACCTGCTGATCGTCGCGCGTGGCGGCGGTTCGATCGAGGATCTGTGGGGCTTCAACGAGGAGATCGTGGTCCGCGCCGCCGCCGAAAGCGCGATCCCTCTGATCTCGGCGGTGGGGCACGAAACCGATACCACGCTGATCGACCATGCGAGCGACCGGCGCGCGCCGACCCCCACCGCCGCCGCCGAGATGGCGGTTCCGGTGCGTTCCGAGCTTCAGGCCACGGTCGCCCAGTTCGGCGCGCGGCTGGGCCAGTGCTCGCGTGCGGGGCTCGACCGGCGCGCGGAACGGCTGCGCGATCTTGCCCGCGGGCTGCCGCGCATGGATGCGCTGCTCGCGCCGTATCAGCAGCGGTTCGACGCGGTCGAAACCCGGTTGCCGGGCGCGCTTCGCGGCGCGATCTCGGCCAAGCGGATCGAACTCTCCGAGCACCCGCTGCGCCCCGGTCTCGTCATGCGGCCCTTGGAGCGGAGCCGCGACCGTCTGGCCGCTGTGGCAGCGCGGCTGCCCGGCGCGCATCAATCGGGCCTCGCGCAGAAACGGCTGCGGCTGACCGGGCTGCGGCTCAATCCGGGCGCACTCGACGCAGCATTGAAGCGGGAGCGGCGCGATTTCGACCGGTTGGCGGCGCGGCTGCGCCCGGAGCTGGTGCTCGACCGGGTGGGCCGGCTGCGCGAGCGGCTCGCCGCGCTGGAGCGGCTGCGCGGCACGCTGGGCTACGAGGCGACGCTGGCGCGTGGATATGCGGTGGTGCGCGGCGACGGCCATGTCGTGACCGACCGCGCTTCGGCGCAGGCCGCGACCTCGCTGGAGATCGAGTTCAGAGACGGGCGGATGCAGGTCGGCCCGGCCTCTGCCAAGCCGCGCCGCGCCACGGTGACCACCCCACCCGAACAGGGGACGTTGCTCTAGACGCCGACCTCGGGCTGGCAGGAAAGCGGCGTCTCGCTGTCGCCGGTCTCGTAGATCTGCGGCTGCGCGGGATCGTTGAGGAACTCGGCCACGATCCGCCCTGCCTCGTCGTAGAAGCGCCAGCATTCCGGGCCGGTGCCATCCTCGTAGGCAAAGCAGATCGCCCCGGCATTGGGATACCATTCGCCGTCGAGACAACGCCCGTCGAGGAACGACCAAGTCACCTGCCGGTCTGGACCGTAATGCTCCATGCCATAGGGGGCGCCGCCGCTGCGGTAGGTGAGCGTGCGGCCGGTCACCCGCTCCGCGAATGCCTCGGCGTCGAGCGGCACGCGCTCCTGCGCGGCGGCGGGCAGGGCGATCAGCAGCGTGAGGGCGAGGCGGAGCAAAACCATGTCCCAGCCTTTCATTCCGCAGCCTGTCCCGCCAGCCCTTCCATGCGCCCTGCGCGCCATTCCGCCACGCGCGGGTCCATGACGCGTCGCCACATCCGTGGCCAGAGTGCCAGGCAGGCCATTACCGGCAGCGACCGCGGCAGCATGGGCGCCGCCTCGGGCAGTTCGAGCGCCGGGTAGGGCCGCATCGGCCGCGCGTGGTGGTCCGAGTGGCGCGGCGCGTTCAGCATCATCCAGGACGAAACCGGATGCGGACTGTTCCAGCTATGGCGCGCGCCCACCGGTTCGAGTCTACCGTCGGGGCGCCGGACGCGCTCCAGCCCGTAATGCTGCACGTAATCGGACAGCAGAAGCTGGACCTGCGCGAAGCTCGCCAGGGCCAGATGCGCGGCGATCCCGCGCCCACCCCCGATCAACGCCGATACTGCCAGCGCCAGCGCGGTGCCACCTGCATAGGCGGCGTAGGGATGGAGGCCTTGTCCCTTCCGCCGCACGCGCTCGGCCATGAAACCCTCGCGAAAACCGCCGCGCCAGGCCCTCAGCGCGTAGCGCCAGAACCCCTCACCGCGCCTGGCGGTGGCGGGGTCCTCGCGGGTCGCCACCCGAACGTGATGGACCAGCGGATGGGCCGAGGCGTGATGGCCGAACAACAGCGAGGCGTAGACGGCGACGCCGAGCCGGCGCGCGCCGCGCCCGCTGCGATGGATCAGTTCATGGGCATTGGCGTTGCTCACCTGCCCGAGCCAGAGACCGGCGGCGGCGAAGAGGCCTGCCTTTTCCGCCGGGCCGAGCCAGCCATGCGAGAGGGCCGCCACCGTCGCCGCGAGCAGCGCGAAATGGGCGAGGCCGATGATGCCTGACAGGAGGCCGGAGGCGGGAAACTCGACCCCCAACCGGGGCGGCGCGAGCCGTGCCCCGATCTCGTCAAGCAGGGCGGTGAGCAGCGTCATCGCCAGCACCGCGGCCAAGGCCCAGGCACCACCCCAGATGGTCGCCGCACCGGTCAGCAGCAGGGGCGACAGCGTGGCCGTGGCAAAGGCGAGCGAGGCAGGCGACATGGGCGATTCCCGGGGCAGGGCACTGGCGCCATCCTCGCGCGGCCCGCCCTCCCTTTCCAAGACCCCCTGCAAGGGTTAGGTGAAAGGGACCAGACGCGACAGCAGGACCGGACGGCGCATGTCCTTTTTCGGAAAACTCAAGGATCGGCTCTTCACCTCCTCCTCCAAGCTCGATCGTGGGCTCGAGGAGATCGTCGAGGAGGGGGCGGAGGCCACAGGGCCCGCCGAGACGGCAGCCGAGCCGTCCCCCGAACCGGTTTCCGAGCCAGCGCCCGAGGCCCGGCCAGAGCCCAGCGCCCCGGCCGGACCCCGTCCAGCAACGCCCGATGCCGAACCGCCGGTCGCGCCGCCGGTCACTCCGGGCATGCCCGCCGCGCCGGTGACGCCGCCCGCGCCGCCGGTGCGCGAGCAGCCCGCGCCCGAACCCGTGCCAGAGCCGGCACCGCAGAAGCCCGGCCTGATCGGTCGCCTGTTCGGCCGGGGTGAGACGGCGGCACCGCGCCGCGAGCTTGACGACGCGATGCTCGAGCGGCTCGAGGAGCTGTTGATCCAGTCCGACATGGGGGTGGAGACGGCGCTGCGCGTCACCGCCAACATCGCCGAGGGGCGGATGGGCCGGAAGCTGTCGGTGCCCGAGATCAAGGACCTGCTCGCCGCCGAGATCGCCCGGATCATGGAGCCGGTGGCCAAGCCGATGCCGATTTATGCCAAGACGCCGCAGGTGGTGCTGGTGGTGGGCGTCAACGGTTCGGGAAAGACCACGACCATCGGCAAGCTCGCGAGCCAGTTCCGCGAGGCCGGCAAGTCGGTGGTGATCGCCGCGGGTGACACCTTCCGCGCCGCCGCCGTCGAGCAGCTGCAGATCTGGGGCGACCGCGCCGGCGTGCCGGTGATGACCGCGCCGCAGGGCACCGATCCGGCGAGCCTCGCTTTCGATGCTATGACCAAGGCGCAGGCGGAGGGTGCGGACCTCTTGCTGATCGACACCGCTGGACGGCTGCAGAACCGGCAGGACCTAATGGAGGAACTGTCGAAGATCGTCCGTGTCATCCGCAAAAAGGACCCCGATGCGCCGCACAACACGCTTCTCGTGCTCGACGCCACAACGGGCCAGAACGCGTTGAGCCAGGTCGAGATCTTCCGCAATATTGCCGATGTCTCGGGTCTCGTGATGACCAAGCTCGACGGCACGGCCCGTGGCGGCGTGCTGGTGGCGCTGGCGGACCGTTTCGGCCTGCCGATCCATGCGATCGGCGTGGGCGAGCAGATCGACGATCTCGCGCCGTTCGATCCCGAGGATTTCGCGCGCGCGCTGACCGGGGCGGAAGGCGAGCTCGCCTAATCGTGCCAGCCGAGCATCCGCTCGACTTCGCGCAGCAGCATCAGCACCACCACCACCATCAGGCTCGCCATCGCCGCGAGAGGGATCTGACCCGCGCCGCATCCGAGGCCCACGGCCCCGGCGAGCCATAGCGACGCGCCGGTGGTGATGTTGCGCACCTCGCCGCGCGCCGTGAAGATGATCCCGGCGGCGAGGAAGGCCACCCCCGAGGTCACCGCCTCGATCAGGCGCAGCGGGTCGATCCGCTTGTCGTCAGTGCCGCCGAAATCGAGCTGCGTGACCTCCTGCCCCAGCATCACGAAGAGCGAGGCTGCCAGCCCGACGAGGATATGGGTGCGCAGGCCCGCGGGCTTGCCTCGCCATTCGCGCTCCACCCCGATCAGCCCGGCCAGAACGATGGCCGCCATCAGCCGCATCGCCGCGACCCATGGGCCGGTGGCGCGGAACCCGGTGGAGAGATCGGCCTGCAGGGCTTCGAGCATGGGTTTCGGGTCTCCCTGACGTTTTCGTGACAACGGCGAGGGCGGCTCGACTGTTCCTGCATCGGCGAGACTGGCTTCGCGGCCTCCGAACACCTATGTCTGGCCCCGACCGGCTCTGATGCGCCGGGCAGCCGGACGAGGGGACCGCAGGCATGGCGAAACGCGACATCAATCCTTGGCTCAAGCAGGCGCTCGAGCTGGGCCCGACGCTGGCCTTCTTCCTTGTCTATCTCAGGCTCAAGGACGGCAGCTTCGTGATTGCGGGGACCGAGTATTCGGGCTTCATCCTCGCCACGCTGATCTTCATCCCGATCCTGCTCGCCGCGATGGGGGCGCTCTGGGCGCTGACCGGGGCATTGAGCCGGATGCAGGTGTTCACCGCCTTCATGGTGATCTTCTTCGGCGGGCTGACCGCCTGGTTCAACGACGAGCGGTTCTTCATGATGAAGACCACCATCGTCTACGGCCTGTTCGCGGCAATCCTCGTGACCGGGCTGGTGCTGAAGAAGAGCTGGCTCGAATGGGTGATGGGCGAGGCACTGCCGATGCGCCACGAGGGCTGGATGCTGCTCACCCGCCGGCTCGCCGCGATGTTCGCGCTTCTGGCCGTCGCCAACGAGATCGTCTGGCGCACCCAATCCGAAGAGCTTTGGGTCAAGATCGAGACCTTCGCCTTCCCCGCGGCGCTGTTCCTGTTCCTCTGGCTGCAGATCGCGAGCCTGCAGCGCTACATGATCGAGCCCGAGGGCAAGGCCGAGGGCTGAGGCCCTCAGCGACGCCCGAAGAGATGCGCCTGTTGGTCACGGTTCGCCGTGCCCTGGCGCAACTCGAGATGCAGCGCCACGCCGCGCGCCACGGCCGGGCGCGCCTCGAGCGTCTCCAGCCAGCGGCGCATGTTCGGAAACGCCTCGATCTGCTGCTCCTGGCGCTGCCACAGCCGCGCCCACGGAAAGATCGCCATGTCGGCGATGCTGTAATCGCCGCCCGCGACGTATTCATGCGTGGCCAGCTGGCGATCGAGCACGCCGTAAAGGCGCGCGACCTCATCCCGATATCGGTCCTTTGCATAGGGAATGTCCTGCGGCGGCGTCATGCCCGGAGCGTAATGCAGGAAGTGATGCGCCTGGCCGGCCATCGGGCCCAAGCCTCCCATCTGCCACATCAGCCACTGATCGACGTCGATGCGGTCGCGCTCGGTCGCGCCGCAGAAGCGGCCGGTCTTGTGGGCCAGGTATTGCAGGATCGCGCCGCTTTCGAAGATCGAGATCGGCGCGCCGTCGGGCCCCTCCGGATCGGTGATCGCCGGCATCCGCCCGTTGGGCGAGATCGCGAGAAACTCCGGGCGCTTTTGCTCGCCCGCGCCGATATTCACCAGCCGCACCCGGTAGGGCAGGCCCATCTCCTCGAGCGCGATCGACACCTTCCAGCCATTCGGGGTGGGCCAGTAATGCAGGTCAATCGGGGCGGTCATGTCTGCGGTCCTCCTGTGGCGACGGGCGGAGCCTGACCGCGCACCGCGCCCGATGCAAGCGTGGCCCGCGCTTGACCGAAACCGGGCCGGGGGCTATCGCGGCAGGGAACTGCGGCGCCGGTCACCGCCGGCCAAGACAATTAGGCCCGGAGGCCCCGACATGACCGAGTATCGCAAGCGCACCCGCGCCGTCCACGCCGGCTCCCGCCGCAGCCAGTATGGCGAGGTGAGCGAGGCGATCTATATGACGCAGGGCTTCGTCTACGAGACCGCTGAAGCCGCCGAGCAGCGCTTCGTCAAGATCGAGGGCGACGAGTTCATCTACGCCCGCTACGGCAACCCGACCGTCAAGATGTTCGAGGACCGGCTCGCCTCGCTGGAGGGCGCCGAGGCCGCCTTCGCCTGCGCCTCCGGCATGGCCGCCGTCAACGGCGCGCTGACCTCGATGCTCCGGGCGGGCGACCACGTGGTGTCGAGCCGGGCGCTGTTCGGCTCCTGCCTCTATATCCTTGAGGAGATCCTGCCGCGCTACGGTGTCGAGGTGAGCTTCGTCGACGGCAAGAACCTCGAAGAATGGAAGGCGGCGATCCGCGCCGACACCAAGGCCGTTTTCTTCGAAAGCGTGTCGAACCCCGCGCTCGAGGTGGTCGACATCGCCGCCGTGTCCGAGCTGG
Organism: Limimaricola variabilis; assembly: GCF_014195545.1. Lineage (GTDB taxonomy): Bacteria > Pseudomonadota > Alphaproteobacteria > Rhodobacterales > Rhodobacteraceae > Limimaricola > Limimaricola variabilis. The sequence continues at coordinate 168,736 of NZ_JACIBX010000005.1, forward strand.
CCCACGCGGTCGGCGCCAAGGTGGTCTGCGACAACGTTTTTGCCACGCCGGTCTATTCGGATGCGATCGCCCAAGGGGCCGATGTCGTCGTCTATTCCGCGACCAAGCATATCGACGGGCAGGGCCGGGCGCTGGGCGGCGTGATCCTGGGCACCGAGGAGCATATTCGCGGCGTGGTCGAGCCCTACATGAAGCATACCGGCGGCTCGCTCTCGCCCTTCAGCGCATGGCTGATGCTCAAGGGGCTGGAGACGATCGAGCTGCGGGTGAAGGCGCAGGCGGAAAGCGCGCAACGCATCGCCGAGGCGCTGTCGCGCGAAGACAAGCTGGCGCATGTCGCCTATCCGGGCCTGCCCGCGCATCCCCAGCATGATCTGGCAATGCGGCAGATGGGGGCTGGCGGCACCGTCGTGGTGTTCGACGCGGGAAGCCGCGAAGCGGCCTTCCGGCTCTTGAACGCGCTCGACATCGTCATCATCTCCAATAACCTCGGCGACGCGAAATCGATCGCGACGCATCCCGCCTCGACCACGCATCAGAGGCTGCCAGAGGCCCAAAAGGCGGCGCTCGGTATCACGCCGGGGCTGATCCGGCTTTCGGTCGGGCTCGAGGATGCCGAGGATCTGATCGAGGATCTGCGGCAAGCTATTGGTGAAATGTGAATTTTGTCTGAAACTGGGCGAAAATGGCTTGACGAAAAGGCTAAGTCTCCCCTCACTATAGGTATAGAAAACTATACTTAAGTAACAGCGCCGCCGGAGGACCCCATCGTGACCAAAGCCACACGTGACCTGCATCGCCCGGCGGCGGCCGTCCAATCTGACGCGCCCGACCGCGCCGATGCGGCGGCGGCGCTGCGCCTCCTGCGCGAATGGGCCGCCACGGCCAGCCCCGAGGAAGTGGCCACGCTCGACCCGCTGGTCGGGCGCCTTCTGCCAGGGCAGGAGCTGTCGAACTATCCCGCGCTGGGCCGTGCCTATCCCGAGGATTTCGTCGTCGATGACGACTACCGCGCGCTGCTGCCGGACCTTCAGAACGGGCCTTCCTCGCTGATCCGCGGGGCGGCGCGGCCGATCCAGCATGTCGGGATCTCGAATTTCCGCCTGCCGATCAAGTTCCACACCCGTGACGGCGGCGATCTCGCGCTCGAGGCCAGCGTGACCGGAACGGTCAGCCTCGAGGCCGAGAAGAAGGGCATCAACATGTCGCGCATCATGCGGTCCTTCTACCGCCATGCCGACAAGACCTTCTCATTCGAGGTGATCGAGGCGGCGCTGGCCGACTACATCGCCGATCTCAAGAGCTTCGACGCCCGTATCCAGATGCGGGTGCGCTTTCCGATGCTGCGCCCATCGCTGCGTTCGGGGCTGGCGGGCTACCAGTATTACGACCTGACGCTGGAGCTGGTGGAGCAGGCCGGTGTGGCCAAGAAGATCCTGCATCTCGACTATGTCTATTCCTCGACCTGCCCCTGCTCGCTGGAACTCAGCGAGCATGCCCGGCAGTATCGCGGCCAGCTCGCCACGCCGCATTCGCAGCGTTCGGTGGCGCGGCTTTCGGTGGTGACCAACCCCGGTCCGGTGCTGTGGTTCGAGGATCTGGTCGAGATGGCCCGCGCGGCGGTGCCCACCGAAACGCAGGTGATGGTCAAGCGCGAGGACGAGCAGGCCTTTGCCGAGCTCAACGCCGCCAACCCGATCTTCGTCGAGGACGCGGCCCGGCTCTTTGCCGAGCAGCTGATGGCGGATCCGCGGATCGGCGATTTCCGGGTGATGGCCAGCCATCAGGAAAGCCTGCACAGCCATGACGCGGTGAGCATGCTGACCGAGGGACCGACCTTCGCCTCCGAGAGCCTCGACCCGCAGCTCTTCGCCAGCCTGCTGCACGCCGGCTGAAGCGGCGGCGCGGCGCGGAAACCACGACGTGGTACCGGGCTGCGCCGCTCGCTTGACAGGGGCGGGGGGCTGGGCCAACGCTCCCGCATGATCGACCTGCGTCCCGTCGGATACGTCAACGGCCTGCTGCTCTCGGTGCTTGGGCTGACCATGCTGGGCCCGATGCTGGCGGATCTCGCGGCTGGCAACGGGCATTGGCCGGTCTTCCTCGAGAGCGCCGTGCTGACGCTGCTGACCGGGATGCTGATGGCGCTGTCGTGCCATAACGGCGTGAAGCCCAAGCTGTCTCTGCGACAGACCTTCCTGCTGACTTCCTCTGTCTGGATCGCGCTGCCGGCCTTCGGCGCGCTGCCTTTCGTGCTCGGCGCCACCGACTCGAGCTTCACCGACGCCTTCTTCGAGGCGATGTCGGGCATCACCACAACCGGGGCGACGGTGCTGACCGGGCTCGAGGAGCTGCCGCGTGGCCTGCTGCTGTGGCGCGGCATCCTGCAGTGGCTGGGCGGCATCGGCATCATCGTCGTCGCGATGGTGTTCCTGCCTGAGCTCAAGGTCGGCGGCATGCAGGTGTTCCGCTCGGAGGCGTTCGAGACGATGGGCAAGATCCTGCCCCGCGCCGCCGAGATCGCCGCCGGCATCGCGGTGATCTATGTCGGGATGACCCTCGCCTGCGCGCTGGCCTACATCGCCACCGGGATGGAGCCATTCGATGCGATGGTGCACGCGATGACCACGCTGTCCACCGGCGGGTTCGCGAATACCGATGCCTCCTTCGGGGCGTATGGGGCGGGACCGCACTATGTCGGCACCCTGTTCATGTTCCTATCGGCGCTGCCCTATGTCCGTTACGTGCAGTTCGCCGCAGGCCAGCCCCGGCCGCTGTTGCGCGACAGTCAGGTGCGGGACTTCTTTCTAACCATCATGGTCTGCGTACTGCTGATCGCGCTGTCGCTGGCCAATTACAGCCACGGCTTCACCGAGATCGCGTTCCGCGAGTCGCTGTTCAACGTGGTCTCGATCATGTCCGGCACCGGCTATGCCAGCGCCGACTACATGACCTGGGGCCCGTTCCCGGTGGCGATGTTCTTCTTCATCGGGCTGATCGGCGGCTGCGCCGGATCGACGGCCTGCTCGGTCAAGATCTTCCGCTACCAGATCCTCTTCGCCTCGATCGCCGCGCAGATCCGCAAGATCCACCAGCCGCATGGCGTCTTCACCCCGCGCTATGACGGGCGGCCGGTGCCGCCGGACGTGCTGTCCTCGGTAATGAGTTTCTTTGTGGTCTTCGTGGTGTCGATCGGCATCACCTCGGTGCTGCTGTCGCTCGCCGGTCTCGACTTCATCACCAGCGTTTCCGGCGCGGCGACGGCGATCGCCAATGTGGGCCCGGGTCTCGGCCCGATCATCGGCCCCGCGGGCAATTTCCAGCCGCTGCCGGATCCTGCCAAGTGGACGCTTACGCTGGCGATGTTCGTGGGACGGCTCGAACTTCTGGTTGTGCTGGTCGTCGTCACCCGCGAGTTCTGGCGTCCATGAGCAGGGCTGGGGCAGGGGCGCCGCCGAGCGCGGGGGAAGACCGGCGGCCGTTGGGCGCGCGGATCGCGCAGGCGCTGGCGGCGCGCGGCGCCGAGGTGCTGTTCGGGATCCCCGGCGTTCACAACCAGGAACTCTATCGCGGTATCGAGGAGGCGGGGCTGCGCCATGTGCTGGCGCGGCACGAGCAGGGCGCGGGCTTCATGGCCGATGGCTATGCGCGCGCCACCGGTCGGCCCGGCATCGCCTGTGTGATCACCGGGCCGGGGCTGTGCAACCTGATGACGCCGCTGGGCCAAAGCTGGTCCGACAGCGTCGCGATACTGGCGCTGTCCTCATGCCTGCCCAATGGCGGCCCGCCGGATCACCGGCTGCACGAGATGCGCGACCAGCGGGGCGCGGCGGCCGCCGTCACCGCCTGGTCCGAGGAGGCGCGCGACGCCGAGCATGCCTATGGTCTGCTCGATCGGGCCTTCGCGGGTTTCGCCGCGCGGCGGCCGCGTCCGGTGCACCTGCAGCTGCCGGTGCCGCTGCTCAAGGCGATGGCGCCGCCACCGCCGCCGCCATCCCGGCCGCAACCGCCCGGGCCGCCCGATGCCGGGCTGGTTTCCCGCGCGGCGCGCATCCTGGGCGAGGCACGTCGTCCGCTGTTGATCCTGGGCGGCGGCGCGCGCCATGCCGCGCCGCAGGCGCGGGCGCTGGCCAAGCGGCTCGGCGCGGCCAGCTTCACCACCATCGCCGGGCGCGGGGTGATCGCACCGGGCGATCCGCTGCATTACGGCTGCTTCCTCGGCCGCCCGGACAGCGCGCGTGAGATCGCCCGTGCAGATGCGGTGCTGGTCGCCGGCTGTACCCTGTCCGAGACCGATCTGTGGCGCGCCGAATGCGGTTTCGACCCGGCGGCGCGGGTGATCCGGCTCGACATCGATCCCGCGATCCTCGCAGCCGACCGCCGCTCTGAGTTGCGGCTGACCGGCGACGCCGCAGCGGGGCTGGGGGCGATGACGGCGGTGCTGGGGGCTGGCGCGCCGCATGGCGACTGGTCGCCGGAGCGGATCGACGCCGCCCGCCGTCGCTGGTTTGCGCAGATCGACGCCGAACGGCCCGGCCTGCTGGCGGTGATCGACGCGCTGCGCGCGGGGCTGCCCTCTGACGCGATGGTCTTTTCGGACATGACGCAGATCGCCTATGCGGCGGTCGAGACATGGCCCGCCGTCGAACCGGGGCTGTGGCACCACCCTTCTGGCTTCGGCACGCTGGGCTATGCGCTGCCCGCCGCGATCGGTGCGAAGATCGGGCGTCCGGACGCACCGGTGGTGGCGCTCGCCGGCGATCACGGGCTGCAATACACGATCTCCGAACTGGGCACGGCGGTCGAGCTGGGCCTGCCGCTGCCGCTGCTGGTCTGGGACAACGCGGCGCTGGGCGAGATCGAGGACAGCATGCGCGCGGCGCAGATCGCGCCCTTCGCCACCCGGGCCCGCAACCCCGACTTCGCGGCGCTGGCCCGCGCATGGGGCGCGCGTGCCGAAACGCCCGACAGCCTCGACGCGATCGGCCCCGCGCTGGAGCGGGCGCTGGCCGCGGACGGGCCAACGCTGATCCGGCTTACCCCCGAGTTGATCTGAGGCTCAGTCCCAGCAGCTGACCAGCGCGGTGATTTCGCCGGCGCGACGGGCCACCGTCTGCACCGTCTGGTCGTCGCGCACCTCGCTGCGCTGCGCCGTGATGCCCTGTGCTTCGAGCGCTGCGACCAGCGTCTCGGCGTCGAGCGCCAGCGCCACGCCTTCGGGCAATACCCGGTCGGCCTGCCGGTCGCCGGGCAGCGTCAGCCCCAGCACCGCGCCGCCCATGTCGAGCACAGGACCACCGGCATCGCCGGGCTGGACGCGCATGTCGAGCCGTCGCAGATCCGCCTCGCCGCCGGGGCCGCGCGTGTCCGCCAGCCGTCCGAAGGTGGCCGCCGCACGCGGCAGCGCACCGCCATAGGGGAAGCCCGCAACCGCCACCTTGTCGCCGATCCGCGGCGCGCCGGTGCGGAAGCTGGCGACGTCGCGCGGCGCGAGTTTCCCGGCCGGGGCCAGCAGCGCGAGCCCGGTGGCCTCGTCCTCAACCAGAACGGTAGCGCCCGACTGCCCGTCGATCGACAGCTCGCCACAACCCTCGACGGTGGCGGCCGCCGTCGCAACGTGGCCCTGTGCATCCACGAAAATGCCTGCTGCCTCGCGCAACGGCCTGCGAACGCGGAGCCCGGCGACCAGATCGACGGAGGGGGCGTCATCGGCGGGCAGGACGGCGGGCTCCAGCGCGCCGGGCAGGGCGCGGAAGCTCGACGCCATCTCGGCCAGCACCCGGCCGCGCCGGCCCTCGTCGCCAGCCGGCCAGATCAGGGCGAAGCCCTTGATTGCGTCGTCGATCAGCGTTGCCTCGACATGGGCGACACGGCTGTCATCGGTGCCCTCGATGACGAAGCTGCGGGATTCGAGGCCGCGCAGCCCATCGGTCGGCACGATCTCGAGCGTCTGAATGATCTCATAGAGCCCAGCCAGCCGCCGCGAGTCCCCCGGCTGCGAGATCAGCAAGACCCGCGCCGCGACGTCGCCCTTGGCGTCGTAATGCACGAAGGGCGGCTCGACGTCGCCGCGTCCGACCAGGGCGGTCGGCATCACCATCTCGATCCCGGCCTCCTCGTCGCGCACCGCCTCAAGGCCGAGCCCTTCGAGCACCGCGTCATAGGCGCCGAGGAGGGCCGCCCGCTGCGAGCTGGTCAGCACGCCGGTCGCCTCGAAGCCGTTCCGCTGCTGCCAATCGGCCATGGCCGAACGGGTGCCGGCCCCGAAGGCGCCGTCGATCGCCGCGTCGTAGACACCGGCCCAGCGCAGTGCCGTCTGAAGCCGCTCGCGCGCCGCCTGATCGAGCGCGGCCTCGGCGGCGCGGGCCTGGGCCAGCGTCTCGCGCGGAGGCTCTGACGTCTCCTCGGCAATTTCCGGCGCTGGCTGCGCCGCCTGTTGCGGGGCGGGGGAGGTGGCTGTTCCTGCACCCGGCGCATCGCCGCGCGCGCCCACCGGCCAGAACCGGCTGCGGTACTGCCCGCCATCGGCGATAAAGGCGTCGCCGGGAATGGCGCCGCTCGACTTGAGCTCCTCGAGCAGGCGCCGCGCCTCGCTCGGGTCATAGGGGCCGAGCGCGATGCCGTACCAGCCCGAGCCGAGCGCGTAGCCCGACACAGCGTCGAAGCGCCCGGCATAGGCGCGGGCGCGGGCCTGCGCCTGGTTCAGGGTCGGGCGCGCCTCGACCTGCAGCCAGACGCCGCCGTCCTGGGCCCAGCCGGCGCCGCTGAAGAAGCCGGAGGCGAGCAGGGCTGCAAGCAGTCGTTTCATGTGAATCGCGCGTCCCGTGGTTCTGGATGTGGCGGGAGAGCATAGCATCCCCACCGCCGGGGGCCACGCCGAACCGGCCGCCTCGGCCCGGCCTGTTGCGCCGCCGCGCCATGATTGACCGTCACGGCGGCGCGCCGTAAGCAGGCCCGCGATCCGCCAACCCGCGAGAGGCCCCATGACCGACGCTCCCCGTTCCTTCCAGGAGATCATCCTGCGGCTGCAGTCCTACTGGGCCTCCAAGGGCTGTGCCGTGCTGCAGCCCTACGACATGGAGGTCGGCGCCGGCACCTTCCACCCGGCGACGACGCTGCGGGCGCTGGGCTCCAACCCCTGGGCTGCGGCCTATGTGCAGCCCTCGCGTCGCCCCACGGACGGCCGCTACGGCGAGAACCCGAACCGGTTGCAGCACTACTACCAGTACCAGGTCATCATCAAACCCTCGCCGCCGGACCTGCAGGCGCTCTATCTCGGCTCGCTCGACGCGATCGGCATCGACACCTCGCTGCACGACATCCGTTTCGTCGAGGATGACTGGGAAAGCCCGACGCTGGGGGCCTGGGGGCTGGGCTGGGAGGTCTGGTGCGACGGCATGGAAGTGTCGCAGTTCACCTATTTCCAGCAGGTCGGCGGGCATGACTGCCGCCCCGTCTCGGGCGAGCTGACCTATGGTCTGGAGCGCCTGGCGATGTACGTGCTCGGCGTCGATCACGTCATGGATATGCCGTTCAACGACCCTGACGCGCCGATCGCGCTGAAATACGGCGACGTGTTCCGCCAGACCGAAGAGGAATATTCGCGCCACAACTTCGACACCGCGACCACCGAGATGCTGCTGCGGCATTTCGAGGATGCCGAAGCCGAATGCGCGAAGATCCTCGCGGCCCCGGCCGAGGACCCGCGCAGCGGCAAGCGTATCGTCATGGCGCACCCCGCCTATGACCAGGCGATCAAGGCGTCGCATCTTTTCAACCTGCTCGATGCGCGCGGCGTAATCTCGGTGACCGAGCGGCAGGCCTATATCGGCCGCGTGCGCGCGCTGGCCAAGGCCTGCGCCGACGCCTTCGTCACCACCCGCGCCGGCGGGGCCGAGGCGTGATCACCCGCATCGTCATCTCGGCGCTGCTGGCCTTCGCGCTGCTGTCTGGCGTGCTGATGTGGTACCTGCAGGTCTATGCCTATTACGAGGAACTGACCCCGGCGCAGGTCGGCGAGGTCGTGGTGCTCGACGACCGGGCGGCGCCGATCCCGGTCGCGGTGAGCGAACTGCGGGCCATCGATGCCGACAGCTCGCCGATCCGCTTTCGCGCCTGCATGACCGTCCAGGATGTCACGCCTTTCGAACACGCCGTGGAGCATGAACGCGCCGAGCCGCTGGTCGCGCCCGGCTGGTTCGACTGCTTCGACGCGCGCGAGGTGGGCGAGGCGCTCGAGAGCGGGCAGGCCAAGGCCTATGTCTGGAAGCTCAACGAGCCCTACGGCATCGACCGCGTGCTGGCCGTGATGCCCGACGGGCGCGGCCTCGCCTGGAACCAGATCAACGCCTGCGGCGAGATCGTCTTCGACGGCGATCCGGTACCGCCGGGCTGTCCGACCCCACCCGAAGGGACCAATTGATGCCCGACCTGCTGATCGAACTGTTTTCCGAGGAAATCCCCGCCCGCATGCAGGCGCGTGCCGCGGAGGACCTCAAGCGCATGGTGACCGACGGGCTGGTCGAAGCCGGTCTCACCTATGCTTCCGCCGGGGCCTTCCATACGCCGCGCCGCCTCGCGCTGTCGGTGGAGGGGCTCTCCGAGGCCAGCCGCGACACCGTCGAGGAGCGCAAGGGCCCGCGCACCGATGCGCCCGAAAAGGCGCTCGAAGGCTTCCTGCGCTCGACCGGGCTGACCCGCGAGCAGCTCGAGATTCGCGACGAGAAGAAGGGCCAGGCCTATTTCGCGCGGATCACCCACAAGGGGCGGCCCGCCGAGGCGATCGTCGCCGAGGTGCTCGAGGGCGCGATCCGCGATTTCCCCTGGCCCAAATCCATGCGCTGGGGCGCGGGCGACCTGCGCTGGGTGCGGCCGTTGCACTCGATCCTGTGCATCCTGTCGGACGAGCAGGGCGCCCGCGTCGTGCCGATGGGCGTCGGCGGCATTGAGGCGGGCGCGCAGACGCGCGGTCACCGCTTCATGGGGCCTGACGCCTTCACCGTCACGGGCTTCGAGGATTACGAGGCGAAGCTCAAGCGCGCCAACGTGGTGCTGCGCGCCGAGGAGCGGGCCGAAACGATCTGGTCCGAAGCCTCGTCGCAGGCCTTTGCGCAAGGCCTCGAACTGGTCGAGGATCGCGGCCTGCTCGACGAGGTGGCCGGGCTCGTGGAATGGCCCGTGGTGCTGATGGGCGAGATCGGCGAGGATTTCCTCGACCTGCCGCCAGAGGTGCTGCAGACCTCGATGAAGGAGCACCAGAAGTTCTTCTCGGTGCGTGATCCGAAATGCGGCAAGATCACCCGCTTCGTCACCGTCGCCAACATCGAGACCCGCGATCACGGCGCAACGATTCTCGCCGGCAATGGCAAGGTGCTCGCCGCGCGGCTCTCGGATGCCAAGTTCTTCTGGGAGAACGACCTGCGCGTAGTCCGCGAGCAGGGGCTCGAAGGCATGGCGGCGGGGCTGTCCAACGTCACCTTCCACAACAAGCTCGGCAGCCAGTCCGACCGCATCGCCCGCGTCGCGGCGCTGGCGCGCGCGATCGCGCCGCAGGTCTCGGCCGATGCCGATGATGCCGAACGCGCGGCCAAGGTCGCCAAGGCCGACCTGCGCTCCGAGATGGTGGGCGAATTCCCCGAGCTTCAAGGCCTGATGGGTCGCTACTACGCGGACGCTCAGGGTCTCAGCCCGGAAATTGCCGCCGCCGTGCAGGAACATTACCAGCCGCTTGGCCCCTCGGACGCGGTGCCGTCCGCGCCGATCTCGGTCGCCTTGGCGCTCGCCGACAAGCTCGACACGCTGGCGGGGTTCTGGGCGATCGACGAGAAGCCCACCGGCTCCAAGGACCCGTTCGCGCTGCGCCGCGCTGCGCTGGGCGTGATCCGTCTCATCCTGTCGAACGGGTTGCGGCTGCAGCTGCGCGAATTGATCGGCAAGGCGGATGCGCGTGCCGATGCGGACGACCTGCTCTCCTTTTTCCATGACCGGCTCAAGGTCCATCTGCGCGCCGAGGGCATTCCGCATGACGTCATTGACGCCTGTATTGCCATGCCCGGCAATGATGACCTCGCGCTGCTGGTCGCGCGGGCCGAGGCGCTGGCAGCCTTTCTCAAGACCGAGGATGGCGAGAACCTCGTGCAGGGCTTCAAGCGCGCCAACAACATCCTGACGCAGGCCGAGGCGCGCGACGGGGTGGAGTATTCCTACGGTGCCGACGCGAAATTCGCCGAGGATCCCGAGGAGAAGGCGCTCTTCGCCGCGCTCGGCGCGGCGCAGCCGAAGATCGACGCGGCGATGGCCGCCGAAGATTTCGGCGCGGCGATGGCGGCGATGGCGGGGCTGCGGGCCCCGATCGATGCCTTCTTCGAGGCGGTGCAGGTCAACAGCGAGAACCAGGTGCTGCGGCGCAACCGGCTCAACCTGCTGTCGCGGATTCGCGGCATCTGCGGCGCCGTCGCCGACCTGTCGAAGATCGAAGGCTGAGATCGATACGAAGGCCGTGCTTGGCGGATCGCCCGGCACGGCCTATCTTGCGGTCCAAAGGAGTGCCGCAGTGCAGCAATTTCCGCGCGACCCAAAGATCCTGCTGATCACCGACGAGGCCGACATGTCGGCGGCGCGTCATGGCGGCCGAGCGAAATGCCTGCAGCGGCTGGTGCGGATGGGGCTGCCGGTGCCGACCACCGTGGCGCTGTCTTTCTCCTGCGTGCACGGCATCGCGAATGGCCGCATGCCCGACATGGACGAGATCATGCGCCATTTCGGCGAGTCTCCTCTCCTGTCGGTGCGCCCGTCGAGCCAGGATCCCGATTGGGGTGGACCCGGCGCGATCCTCAACATCGGCATGACCGATCACAGCCATGCCCGGCTGTGCGAGGAGATCGGCGAAGAGGCGGCGACCTCGCTCTATATGCGCTTCATCCAGTCCTGGGCAGTGCATGTGGCGCGGCTCGATCCGGACAGTTTCGACCTTTCCGGCCCGCCGGGACCGGAGACCCTGCGCAGCCTGCTCTCGGCCTATGAGGCCGAGGCTGACGAGCCCTTTCCGCAGGACCCGGGCGTGCAGCTTTGCGAGGTGCTCCGCTCCATGGCCCGCGCCTGGGAGGGGACGACCGCGCGGCTGTTGCGCCAGGCAAAAGGCGCGCCCGCCGATGCAGGGCTGGGGCTCGTGGTCCAGCAGATGGCGCTCGGCGTCGGCCAGGGCGAATGCGGCTCTGGAGTGATCCAGTTCGTCGACAGCCAGACCGGAAAGCCGCAGGTGACCGGCCGCTATCTCAGCCAGAGCCAGGGGCGCGACGCGCTCAAGGCCGGGGCAGGGGCGATCTATCTTACCCGCGACGATCGCGGCCCCTCCTTCGAGGAACTCTGCCCCGACGCCTTCGCGCGGCTCCTGCGGATGGGAGATCTGTGCCGCGAACGCCTGCGCGAGGAAATGCAGATCGAGTTCACCCTGCAGGAGGGCAAGCTGCACGTGCTCGACGCGGTGCGGGTGCAACGCTCCTCCCGGGCCTCGGTGCGCATCGCCGTGGCGCTGGCCGAGGATGGGATGATCCCGCGCGAAGAGGCGGTGCTCCGGGTCGAGCCGCAGGCGCTGTCCGAGCTGCTGCACCGCCATGTCGATCCTTCGGCACCGCGTGATCTCGTGGTATCGGGCATCGCCGCCTCGCCCGGCGCCGCCACGGGCCGGATCGTGTTCTCGGCCAACGCGGCGCAGGCTTCGGCGGCGCGCGGCGAGCCCTGTATCCTAGTGCGGCGCGAGACCACGCCAGAGGACATCCGTGGCATGCATGCGGCCGAAGGCGTGCTGACGATCCGCGGCGGCATCACCAGCCACGCAGCGGTGATCGGCCGCGGTCTCGGCCTGCCCTGCGTGGTGGGGGCCTCCGACCTAACCATCGACCGCAAGAAGCGGCAGATCGTGGCGCCTGGCGGACGTCGGCTGTCGGAGGGCGAGATCATCACCCTTGACGGTACCTCTGGAGAGGTGCTGGCCGGTGAGCCCGCGATGTTCGAGGCGGTGCTCGACGGCGCCTTCCGGACGCTTCTCGATTGGGCCGACGATTTCCGCGACATCGGCGTGCGCGCCAATGCCGACACCCCTGCCGACGCGCAGACCGCGCGTAACTTCCAGGCCCAGGGCATCGGGCTGTGCCGGACCGAGCACATGTTCTTCGAGGAGGGGCGCATCGGCATGATGCGCGAGATGATCTTCGCCAAGGACGAAGGCGCGCGTCGCGCCGTGCTGGAGCGTCTGCTGCCGATGCAGCGGGCCGATTTCGCGAGGCTGTTCGAGATCATGCAGGGCCAGCCGGTCTGTATCCGGCTGTTCGACCCGCCGCTGCACGAGTTCCTGCCGTCGGATCGCGCCGGCATGCGGGACCTAGCCGACGGCCTCGCCGTGTCGCTGTCGGATGTCGAGGCGCGGGTCACGGCCCTGACAGAATACAACCCGATGCTGGGCATGCGGGGCGTGCGTCTCGGGATCACCGTGCCCGAGATCTATGAAATGCAGGCGCGCGCCATTTTCGAGGCGACGGTGCAGGCCAGCCGCGACGGCGATCCGGTGGTGCCTGAAGTGATGATCCCGCTGGTTTCGGCGATGCGCGAGGTCGAACTGGTCAAGGCCCGCATCGACGCGATCGCGGCGCAGGTCCGCACCCATTCAGGGGTGGAGTTCGACTATCGCCTCGGCGTGATGGTCGAGACGCCGCGCGCCGCGCTGCGTGCCGCCGACATCGCCCAGCATGCGGCGTTCCTGTCCTTCGGCACCAATGACCTCACCCAGATGACTTACGGGCTGTCGCGCGATGACGCGGGTCGTTTCATGTCGATCTACGTCAAGAACGGTGTCTATGAAGAGGACCCGTTCCACAGCCTCGACCTCGAAGGCGTGGGCGAGTTGCTGAAGATCGGCGCGGAGCGCGGGCGGGCCGGACGGCCTGATGTGACGCTGTCGATCTGCGGCGAGCATGGGGGATCACGCTCGGCGATCGAGTTCTGTCGCAAGCAGGGCTTTGATTACGTGTCCTGTTCGCCGTTCCGCGTGCCTGTCGCGCGGCTCGGCGCGGCGCAGCTTGCGCTGCGCGACCGGGAGGCCAAGCCCAATACATGACCTTTGGGCATGGCAGGAATACCACCAACGTATATCGATTTTCGGGAAATGGCGATTTTCTGCTTGCAACTGTGGCATAGAATCGCCGGTTCCATACCGATTGCCTGACCCGAAGGTAGACACTTCGGAAGCGATCCCATACCTCCCCACTGCCAGCGCGGGGCCGACCGCGAGGAACCGGGGATACTGCAATGAAGCGATTGAACTTTCTGCGCCTGCCGATGTTCGGCGCGATGGCTTGTCTTGCGGCGGTTGCGGCCGCAGCACCAGCCACCGCCAGCGGGGAAGCCCCCGCAGCGGCGCGAATCTCGAAGATCTCCGCCCCGGCGGCGGATACCCGGCTCTCTCTGCTTCTGGGCCAACAACGCGACGACGTGGAAATTGTTCCCGCCGTTGCGACGACCGAGGTGGAGCCGCTGCCGGCCGCCGCGGAGCGCGGGCTGAGCATCGCTTCGGGCAGCAGCCAGGATTACGACGTGCTTCTCGCCTCGCTGCCGCAGGCCAAGGGCAACGCGCAGTGGGAATGCCTGACCGAGGCGCTGTACTTCGAGGCCCGCGGCGAGAGCGTGAAGGGCCAGTTCGCTGTGGCCGAGGTAATCCTCAATCGCGTCGACAGCCCCGACTACCCCGATGACATCTGCGGCGTGGTCAACCAAGGCACCGGTCGCAAATATGCCTGCCAGTTCTCTTATACCTGCGACGGTATTCCCGACACCGTCAACGATCGGCGCTCCTGGACCAAGCTGGGCCGGATCGCGGCGATCATGATGGATGACGGCCCGCGCGAGCTGACCGCCGGGGCGACGCATTACCACACCACCGCGGTTAACCCCTCCTGGTCGAAGCGGATTCCGCGCACCGCCGCGATCGGCGCCCATCTGTTCTATCGCGAGGCGACGCGCACCGCGTCGAACTGATCGACGCGGTAACGCGCCGGGCGCTTGCCGGGCGGGCGGAGGGCGGTTAGATGCCCCATGCCCGCAAGCCCGGAGGGGCCCGATGACCGACGAGACTCGCCACGCCTTTGCCCATCCGCAGGCCCGTGCCGCCGCCACCCCCCACGGCGACAGCCCCCGCGATCGCATCCTGCTCGAGGATCATGTGGTCGAGGTCGAGATCGGTGCGTTCCGGGCCGAACGTGGCGCGACCCAGCGCCTTGCCTTCGACATCGTGGCCGAACTGGCCCCCGCGCCGCCCGCCGGGGACGATGTCGACCGCATCCTCTCCTATGACCGGCTGACCGAAGCGGTGGCCGACGCGCTCGCGACCGAGCGTCTCGACCTGCTGGAGACACTCGCGGAGCGCATCGCCGACCGCATCCTCGCGGAGCCGCAGGCCGAACGCGTCTTCGTGCGGATCCGCAAGCTCGATCGCGGCCCCGGCGCGTTGGGGGTGGAGATTGTGCGCGCGGGACCGAGCAGCCTCGCCCCCTCGGCCGCGCCGCGCCCGGTGCTGGCGCTGATCTCGGTCGATGCCGCCGCGTGGCCCGAAAGCTGGCGCGCGGAACTGCTGGCCATGCCGGGCCCGCTCATCCTGTGCGTCGAGGCCGGATCGGTGGCGGGCGACGTCGCGGATCCCGCTGCGCGCGACCGGATCGAGCTTTTGGCCCATGACCAGGCCGCCTGGCGGCTGGCGCCGGCGCTGCCCGAGGTGGAAGTCCGAGACAATCGCACCGAGATCGACTGGGCCCAGCGCCGCGGGGCGCCGACCCTCTGGGCGCCCGCGAGGATGGCCGTTTCGGCGGTGTCGGGGCCCAACGGCACGCGTGGCGTCGATCTGGCCCTGTGGCTGGCCGATGCACTCGACGCTTCCGAGATCGTGCTGGTCGGGGCCGACGCCCCGGAGACCACCCGCCCGCTGCGACGACTGGAGACCGGGACGTGAGACCGGTCGTCCCGCTGCCGCTCTGGCCGCTGGGCGAGGCGCGCGCCACCACCCTCGCGGGGGTGGAGGGGCTGCATTTCGCCGAGGCGCTCGACGCGACCGGGCGGGTCGTCCCGTTTGACAGCCTTGATCCGGATCTGCGCGAACGTCTGGGCCGGGCGCGCGCTCCCATCGCCGGGCTGTCGCTCGATCAGCCGCGGCTGATGGGTATTCTTAACGTTACGCCGGACAGCTTCTCGGATGGTGGCGATCATGCCGATCGCGCCGCTGCCGTGGCGCATGCGCAGGCGCTGCTGGCCGAAGGCGCCGAGATCCTCGACATCGGTGGCGAATCGACGCGTCCCGGCGCCACGCCTGTCCCGGTGGAGGCGGAGATCGCCCGTGTCGTCCCCGTGGTGGCAGCATTGCGGGCGGCCGGGGTCGCGGCACCGATATCCGTCGATACGCGCAACGCCGCCTGCGCCAAGGCCGCGCTGGCCGAGGGCGCCGACATGATCAACGACGTCTCGGCGCTGACCCACGACCCCGGCATGGCCGAGGTGGTCGCCGAGGCCGGGGTGCCGCTGTGCCTGATGCATGCCCAAGGCAGCCCCGCCGAAATGCAGCAGGCGCCGCGCTATGACGATGTGCTCGCCGAGGTGTATGAGGCCTTGGAGCGGCGCATCGCTGCTGCCGAGGCGGCGGGCATCTACCGGTCGCGGCTGATCGTCGATCCCGGTATTGGCTTCGGCAAGGATCTGGATCACAACCTGACGCTGCTTCGCGGTTTGACGGCGTTCCACGGTTTCGGGCTGCCGCTTCTGGTGGGCGTTTCGCGTAAGCGCTTCATCGGCACGATCGGCGGCGCCGAGGCGCCAAAGGACCGGATGCCGGGCTCGATTGCGGTTGCGCTGTGGGCCGCGCGGCAGGGCGCGCAGGTGATCCGTGTGCATGATGTGAAGGAAACGCGGCAGGCGCTGGCGCTGCAGGCCGCCTTGATGGGGAATGAGGGATGACTCGCAAGCTGTTCGGCACCGACGGGGTGCGCGGCACCGCAAATACCTGGCCGATGACGGCCGAGATCGCGCTCCGGATCGGCGCCGCCGCCGGGCGGTATTTCCGCAATGACGGCTCGAACGGCCACCGGGTGGTGATCGGCAAGGACACGCGGCTCTCGGGCTACATGTTCGAGAACGCGCTGACCGCCGGCTTGACCTCCACGGGGATGAACGCCCTGCTGCTCGGCCCGGTGCCGACGCCGGCGGTGGGCCTGCTCACCCATTCGATGCGCGCCGACATGGGCATCATGATCTCGGCCAGCCACAACCCGCATCATGACAACGGCATCAAATTCTTCGGACCCGACGGCTTCAAGCTCTCGGACGAGGCCGAAGCCGAGATCGAGGCGATCGTCGCCGGCCAGATCGAACCGGCCAAGGCTGCCAATATCGGCCGCGCCCGGCGGATCGACGATGGCCGCTTTCGCTATGCCGAACGGCTGAAATCGACCTTCCCGCAGGGCAAGCGGCTCGACGGCCTGAAGGTGGTGATCGATTGCGCCAATGGCGCCGCCTACAAGGTCGCGCCCGAGGTGCTGTGGGAACTGGGCGCCACGGTGATCCCGGTCGGGGTCACGCCGGACGGCACCAACATCAATCAGAACTGCGGCTCGACCGCACCGCGCCACGCCGCCGCGCGGGTGCTGGAGGAGGGGGCCGATCTCGGGATCTGCCTCGATGGCGACGCCGATCGGGTGATGATCATCGACGAGACCGGCCAGATCGCCGATGGCGACCAGCTGATGGCGCTTATGGCGGGCCGCTGGGCCGCCGAGAACCGGCTGCGCGGCGGCACGCTCGTGGCCACCGTGATGAGCAATCTCGGACTCGAGCGCTTCATGACCGCGCAGGGCCTCAAGCTGGAGCGGACCAAGGTCGGCGACCGTTACGTGGTTGAGGCGATGCGACGCGGCGGCTGGAACCTCGGTGGTGAGCAGTCGGGCCATATCGTCATGACCGACTATGCCACCACCGGCGACGGCCTGCTCGCCGGCCTGCAGTTCCTCGCGGCGATGATCGAGACCGGGCGGCCCGCCAGCGCGCTGGTGCGGCAGTTCGAGCGGGTGCCGCAGCTTCTCAAGAACGTGCGCTATGCGCCCGGTCAGGACCCGCTCGGTGCGGCGGCGGTCAAGGCCGCGATCGCCCAGGCCGAAGGTCTGCTCGAAGGCAAGGGGCGGTTGCTGATCCGCAAGTCGGGCACCGAGCCGCTGATCCGCGTCATGGCGGAGTGCGAGGACGACTCGCTGCTCAACCAGGTGGTCGAGGGCATCGTCGCCGAGGTGCAGTCGGTCGCCTGACCTCAGGCGGGCCTGGAGCCTGCGCGCGCGAACAGCGCCTGCAGGTTCCGGCCCTGGCTGATCCCGAGGCCCGTGAGGATCAACGCCAGCGCCGCGAAGAAGCGCCAGGGCAGCGCCTCGCCGAGCGCCAGCGCCCCGATCGCCATCGACCAGACCGGGACTTGGTAATTCACCAGCGTCATGAAGACCGATCCGGCCGAACGGATCACCGTCACCCGGATCAGCGCCGCGAGCGCAGTCGGCAAAAGACCGAGGAAGATGAGCGCCGCGCCGGTGGCAGGGCTGTCCCAGCCCGGCACGCCTTCGGTCAACAGCATCATCGGCAGCAGGATCACCGCCCCTACTGCGAGGCTGAGGGCGGTCAGCACGATCCCGTCCACCGGCGGGCAACGCCGGGTCAGGATCGAAGCCACCGCATAGGACAGCGCCGCGGCGAGACAGGCCATCTGGCCCCAGGCCGCGAGGCCCGCGCCCGGCGCCAGCACGCCCGGCCCGATCAGGACCAGCGCGCCGGCAAAGCCGGCGCCGACCCCGGTGGCGGCGCGTGCGCTGAACGGCTCGTCGGAGAAGAGGGCGGCCAATGGCAGGACGAAGAGCGGAAGTGCCGCCATCGAGATCCCCGCGAAGGCGGAAGGCACGTATTGCTGGCCCCAGGCCAGCAGCAAAAAGGGCAATGCCGTCGAGAGCGCGCCGATCGCGGCGAGATAGCCCGCGAGACGCCGATCCAGTCGCGGCACCCGCCGGCCCATGGCCTGCATCAGCCCCAGCATCGCCAGAGCGCCGAGCGTGGTACGGGCACAGGCTACAGTGATCGGCCCGTAGCCATCCAGCGCGACCCGCACGACGGCGAAGGTGCCGCCCCAGATCAGGCCGAGAAGCAGGATGGAGAGCCAGTTGGCGGTGGTCGGGCGCGCGGTCATGGCACCGCTTGAGCACGCCTGACGGGTAAAGTCCATGCGTGTAGCACGGATCCGCGACTCGCCTTGCACGGCGAATTGCCCCATCGATGCACAATCTGTGAGCAACATAGCTCACGCATGCTCACCGGTCCTCACATCCGCCAAGGCAGATCTTCGTGATCCTCACGAAACGATCACGAGATCGCGAGCTAATATAGGCAGGGGTGATACGCTCTAGGTTGAAACCGGTGCGCCACGGAAAACTCGGTTGTTTTCTGCCGCGCCGAATCCCCCCTCTGCTCGCGCTGAGCCTCGGCGCAAGTGGTCACGCTCTTCAAATCTGCGGTACGGTTTCGTGATGTTACAGCGCTCGCGCTGTGAATGAACGAGGCGCAGCCTGTTCCTGCGGGTCGCGGACCCGGTGAGTCACAGGAAGGTCCATACCATGTATGCAAAGCTTCTCATGGCGGCGGTTCTCGCCACCACGGTCACCGGAGCGCAGGCGATGATCGGCCATAACGGTTTCACCTCGCTCCATCGTTTCCAAGAAGAGCAATCGGTTGTTGATATCGGCCGGGTTCTGATCGAGCGAGATGGCACTGTCGAACTCTACGTCAAGGGACCGGACGGCACCCAGACCCTGATCGGCACCCAGCGTCTCCATGCGGGCGCCAACAGCAATGTCAGAGTCCCGCTTAGCCAGCCCATGCGGCGGGATGTCACGGCGGTGCTACGGGTCGACGGACAGATCGTCGCGACGCGGCAGTTCGAAGTCATCAACCGTTGATGCGCGTCATCTGGCGTGGAAGGGGCCGGTCAAGGAGCCGGCCCCAATTCGTTCAGGCACGCAGTTCGGCCGTGGCCTTGGCCGTATCGGTCGGCGCGGCCGAGCTGTTGGCGGCATAGGAATTCGCCGCGGACTTGGCCGCCTTCGCGGATTCGATCGGGGCGATGTTCGGTGCCTTGGCGCCGCCTTCCGACACCGAGGCCACGAGCGAGGCCGTCTTCATCTTGTTCTGTGCGGCAATCGCTTCGGCGCGCGAGCGGGCGATGTCGTCCGCGCTGACGGTCGCCTCGGCCTCTGCCGCGACCGCTCCGTTGCTGGCCCCTGCGCTGGCGCTGGCACTGGTATTGGCGGTCGTGCCGCTGCCAGAGGCGCTCTTCGTGCCCTGATCATTCGCGGAGGCCTGGTTCTCGGCTTCCACTGCCTGGGCTCCGGCGACGGAGAGGCTGGACTGGGTGTTGGCGCTGGTCGCGCTGGCGACGGCGGCGTCCGGATCGTTGGCGGTGGGCGCCGGTTCCTCGGCGGCGGCCGTCTCGGTCTGCGCGGCCTGCTGCTGGTTCGTCGGGCTGGGCGACAGAACCGATTGGGCGGTAGAGACGATTCCACTGATCATTACAGATGCTCCTTGCATGAATTCGTCACTCTCTCGACCGCGATTGCGGCAACAATTGACGAAAATCATGGCCCCAGCTCTGAACTATACCGACGGGGTAGGGTTCTATCCCATTGAATTCAAAGGGGCGCCGATTGGCGCCCCGATCCTTGTGTTCGCTGTGGTCCGCCGAGGCGCGGATCAGTTGCGCGACTTGTCGACCATCTTGCCCTTGGAGATCCAGGGCATCATCGCGCGCAGCTTCTCGCCCACCTGCTCGATCTGGTGCTCGTCGTTGAGACGGCGGGTGGCCTTGAAGTAGGGCTGGCCGACCGCGTTCTCCTGCATGAAGTCGCGCACGAACTTGCCGTTCTGGATGTCGGTCAGAACCGCCTTCATCCGCGCCTTGGTCTCTTCGTAGGGCAGGACGCGCGGGCCCGACACATATTCGCCGTACTCGGCGGTGTTCGAGATCGAGTAGTTCATGTTCGCGATGCCGCCTTCGTAGATCAGGTCGACGATCAGCTTCACTTCGTGCAGGCACTCGAAATAGGCCATCTCGGGCTCGTAGCCGGCCTCGACCAGCGTCTCGAAGCCCATGCGGATCAGCTCGACGAGACCGCCGCAGAGCACGGCCTGCTCGCCGAACAGGTCGGTTTCGCATTCCTGGCGGAAGTTGGTCTCGATGATGCCGGAACGACCGCCGCCGATGGCGGAGCAGTAGGACAGGCCGATTTCCATCGCCTTACCGGTCGCATCCTGGTGCACCGCGACGAGGCAGGGCACGCCGCCGCCCTTGACGTATTCGCCGCGCACGGTGTGGCCCGGACCCTTGGGCGCCATCATGATGACGTCGACGCCGGGCTTCGGCTCGATCAGGCCGAAATGCACGTTCAGGCCATGTGCAAAGGCGATGGCGGAGCCTTCCTTCAGATGGTCATGCACGTGCTTGCGGTAGGTCTCGGCCTGCAATTCGTCGGGCATGGTGAACATGATCACGTCACACCAGGCGGCGGCCTCCTCGATGCCCATGACCTGCAGGCCTTCGCCTTCGGCCTTGGCGCGCGAGGGCGAGCCGTCACGCAGCGCCACGACGAGGTTCTTGGCGCCCGAGTCGCGCAGGTTCAGCGCGTGGGCATGGCCCTGGCTGCCATAGCCGAGGATCGCGACCTTCTTGTCCTTGATGAGGTTCACGTCGCAATCGCGGTCGTAATAAACGCGCATGATCTGCTCCCTAATGCAGTGCCGTGTCTGGTTCTGTCGGCACAATACGCAATGGTGACGGCAATGCGAGGAACGCAGCGCATGTTTTTCGCGCTATGATGGTGCTGGTCATGCGCCGATATGACTATTATCGTGATTTCCATGCAGGACGATACCGACCGCCGACTTTTGCGCCTCCTTCAAGAGACGCCTGACCTCACCACATCCGAGCTGGCGGACTGCGCTGGCCTGACCGCGATGCGCTGCGCGCGACGCCTCGCGCGGCTGGAGGATGCTGGCGTGCTGCGCGGCCAACGCGCGGTGATCGATTGGAAGGCGCTGGGTTTCGAGGTGGCGGTGAGCCTGCGGGTGACCCTCGACAAGACCCAGCCGCGCGCCTTCGACGAATTTCTCGCCCGCGCCCGCGAGGTCGCCGAGGTGATCGAGATCCAGACCTTTCTGGGGCGGGTCGATGTGCGGCTGCAGCTGGTGGCGCGCGATCTGGAGCATTACCGGGCGGTTTACCGCGAGCGGATCCTCGCGCTGCCGCATATCGCCGACATCGAGAGCCTGATGACGGTCAGCGTGGTGAAGTCAGACGAAAAGCTGCCGCTGTGAACGATCTCGACGCCATCGACCGCAGTCTGCTGCGCGCGCTCAGCCTCGACGCTTCGCGTCCTGCCGCCGATCTGGGCCGCGAGTTGGGCCTGTCGCAGCCCGCCACCTGGCGCAGGATCCGACGGTTGCGCGAGATCGGCGCGCTCAAGGGGCGTCGTCTCGATCTCGACGCGGCCGCGCTGGGGTTTGGCGTGACCGTATTTCTCGGCATCAAGCTGGCCAGCCGGGGTCGTGCCAGCCTCGAGGATTTCGAACGCGCGGTCTGCGCGATTCGCGAGGTACAGACCGTGGAGCACGTGCTGGGTCTCTACGACTACCGCCTGCGGGTGGTGGCGCGCGATCTGGAGGATTTCGAACGGGTGCTCAGGCGGCGGATCATGACGCTGCCGGGGATCGGGCCGGTCGAGGCCAACGTGCTGCTCTCGGAGGAGCGGCTGCCCGGGCCGCTCTAGCGCGCCCCGAGCCCGAGACGCATCAGCCGCCGCCGCAGGGGCGCCACATCGTGCAGCACGCCGAGGCCAAGGCCGCGCAGGCCTTGGGCCACGGGCCCGCCCACCATGGCGAGGCGATTGAGCGCGTCGATGCCGTGTTCGCGGAGTGCGATGTCGCCCGCGCGCCGTTTGGCATAGACGTCGAGCATCGCCGCATCGCCGAGCCCCTGGGGTCGCGCCGCAGCCAGATCGACGAGGCAGGCAATGTCGGCGAGCGAGGTGTTGAGGCCTTGCGCGCCGATCGGGGGCATCACGTGTGCGGCCTCGGCCACCAAGGCCACGCGCTGGGCAGTCAGGGCCCGCGCGGTTTGCATGACGATCGGCCAGCTCTGGCGCGGGGTCACGAGGTGCAGCCGGCCGAGAATGCGTTCCGACCGGGCCGTGGCCTCGATGTCGAAATCCGGCACCGGTAGGGCCGCAAGCCGCTCGACCTCGCGTCCCCGCTCCATCCAGATCACGGCCGAGGAATGCTGTCCCTCATGATCCGGCAAAGGGACGAGCGTGAAGGGGCCGCCCGAGCGGTGGATCTCGGTCGAGACATTCTCGTGCGGGCGCTCATGGGTGACCGCGAAGGCCAGCGCCTTCTGGCCGTAGCGTCGTGTGCGCAGGCCGATGCCGCAGGCCTCGCGCACCGGCGAGGCGCGGCCATCCGCTGCCACCACCAGCTTGGCGGCCACGGAGGTGCCGTCCGACAGCCGAACTAGGGCGCGGTCCTCACAGGTCGAGAGCCCGGCGAAGCCGCAGCCGGCCCGGAACTCAACGCGCTCCATTTCGTCCAGCCGGGCGGCCATCTCGCGGCGCAGGAGCCAGTTGGGTAGGTTCCAGCCAAAGGGCAGGGGGCCGAGATCGGCGGCATCGAAATCGCGGATCACCGGCGCGCCGCGCCCGGCCTCGACGATCCGCATGACCTGCAGCGGCGTCGCATGCGGGGTCAACGCCGCCCACAAGCCGGCGCGTTCGAGCAGGTCGCGGGCGGGCTGCAGGAAGGCGGTGGAGCGCAGGTCGGCGCCGGTATCGGCCATTTCGCGCACCGGCGGCGCGGGATCGACGCAGAGCACCGAGAAGCCCGCCGCGCCGAAGGCGGCCGCGGCGGAGAGACCGGCGATGCCGCCGCCTGATACCAGAATGTCGACGCGTGCTGTCATGGCTCACAGATAGGCCGGGCCGGGGGGCGGGGAAAGGTCAGACCAGCCGCGAGACGAAGTCCCGCAGGTCCCCGGTATGGTGATGGACGTGGTCATGGCGGGTGACGGCAGGCGGCCCTACCAGCACCGTCCGCATCCCCATCGCGTGCGGCACGGCGAGGTTGCGCGGATCATCCTCGAACATCGCGCCCTGCTCGGGCGCCAGCCCGTCGAGCGCGAAGACCGCCTCGAAGGCCGCGCGTTGGGGCTTGGGCACCAGCCCGGCATGCTCGACCCCGTAGACCGCATCGAACACGTCGGATAGGCCGCGCGCCTGCAGCACCCGAAGCGCATAGGGCTTCGAGCCATTGGTGTAGACGATACGTCGCCCCGGCAGGGCCGCGATCGCGGCGGCCAGGCCGGGATCGGCGGCGAGCCCGCCGAGGTCGATCTCGTGCACGTCGCGCAGGAAATCGTCGGCCGGCAGGCCGTGCTCCGCCATCAGCCCGGCCAGCGTGGTGCCGTGCCGGGCCCAGTAATCGGCCCGCAGCCGGTCGGCTTCGACTGCGTCGATCCGCAACATCCGCACCATCCAGTCGCGCATCCGGACCTCGATCTGGTCGAACAGCCGCGCCTCGGGCGGGTAGAGCGTGTTGTCGAGATCGAACACCCAGGCGCGGACATGGGTGAAATCGGCGGCGATGTCGGTGAGGGGGTGCGTCATGCGCGCGACCCTATGGGCACGGCGGGACCGTCACAAGCGGGTCGCGGGTTGAACCGCGGCCGCCTGCGGGTCTATCTTCCGTCGATCCAGGGAAAGGCGGCGGATGCAGGATACCAGACCCGCGCAGAAGGACGCCTACGGGCTGATCCTCGATTCGATCGACGAGGGCATCTACAGGCCCGGCGACCGGTTAGTCGAAAGCGAGCTGGCGGATCGCTTCGGCGTGTCACGCACCCCTGTGCGCGAGGCGCTGCAGCGGCTCGAGACCCAAGGTATGCTGACTCGCGACGGTCGTTCACTGATCGTGGCGTCGCTCGATCACACGCAGCTGGCGGAACTCTACGTGGTGCGCGGCGAACTCGAGGGGCTGGCCGCGCGGCTCGCGGCGCGGCACGCCGCGCCCGAGGAGGTACGGGTGCTGCGCGACATGCTTGAGGCGGATCAGGCGCTGGTGAACGATCCGGACGCGCTCGCGCGCGCCAACCGGCGCTTCCACAAGCAGATCCACCTCGCCAGCCACAACCGGTTCCTGGTGCGGCAGCTCGACCTCGTGCACCGCTCCATGGCGCTGTTGGCATCGACCTCGCTCGCCGCCGAGGGGCGCGGGCGCGGCGCGCTCGAGGAGCACGCTGCCATTGTCGCGGCGATCGAGGCGGGGGATGGCGATGCCGCGGACCGGGCGCTGCGCGATCACATCAGCCATGCCTTCGTCACGCGGTTGAAGCTGGACGCGGCGAAGGTGGAGGCGGCTCGCTAAGCGATCCGGCCGGGGTGAAGATGCCGTGCCGCGTCTTGTCCCAGTGGAAGGGGCGGCGCAGCACCTGCCACAGCGCCCGCCAGACCGCGATCGTCGCAAGCGGGAAATAGACCTGCAGCACCGGCGCCCAGAGCGCCAGCTTGGGCTGCCCGGCCCGCCACGCGGCCAGCGCGGCGATCGAGCAGGTCACGCATTCGGCCAGCAAAAACAGCAGGGCCAGCCCCCATAGCATTCCCTCCCGCAGCCAAGGCGCCATGGGATGCGGCAGGCCGAAGACCACCAGCCAGAACGACCAGAGCAGCGGCGCCAGCGCGAATTGCGTCAGCGTGCCGAGAAACAGCGCCTGCACCCCGAGAAAGCGCCAAGGTCCCAATTCGCGCCAGAGACGGCCCGGATCGTGCATCGCCACGCCCCAGCTCAGTGCATAACCCTTTAGCCAGCGCGCGCGTTGCTTGATCCAGGGCCAGGCGCGGGCATTGGCCTCCTCCCGCGTGACCGTATCGATCAGTTCGGTACGAAAGCCGTGCCGGGCGAGCCGGACGCCCAGATCGGCATCTTCGGTGACATTGTGGGCATCCCACCCGCCGACCGCCTCGATGGCGTGGCGCCGCAGGAACAGCGTCGTACCGCCCAGCGGCACCACCAGACCGAGCCGTTCGAGCCCGGGCAGCATGACCCGAAACCAGCTCGCGTATTCGAGCGCGAAACAGCGCGCAATCCAATTGCAGCGTGGGTTGTAGAAATCGAGCATGCCTTGGAGGCAGCCCGTGGCGCGCCCGCACACCGCGAAGCGCGCGGCGACGCGCAGAAGCTGATCGGGCGCTGGCGCATCCTCGGCGTCATAGATGCCGATGATCGTGCCGGTGGTGAAGAAAAGCGCGTAGTTGAGTGCACGCGGCTTGGTCCGCACACGGCCCTCTGGCACCACCACGACTTCGGCGCGATCTGGCAATGCGGCATGGGCGAGCGCGGCGCGGGTTCGGCGATCACCTGCCTCGACGATCAGCCGCAACTCGAGACGGTCGGGCGGATAATCGAGCCGCTCCAGGCGTTCGAGCAACGGCTTGATCATCGCCGACTCACGAAACAAGGGAACCAGCAGCGAGATCATTGGCAACTGCGCGCCCGTGATCATCGCAGGATCCTGCCTGATCGGAGGGCGCAGCAGCGTGGCGATGGCGGCGGCGAGCTTCAGGCCGCCATTGAGGATCAGGACCAAGGCGCCCAAGGCACAAAGCAGCGCCATAGCGGCCGAAGGGGCGAGCGCCACCGCAACTCCGGCGACGATGAATGCGCCTGCGCCCAAGAGGGCCAAAGGCCTGCGGCCGACCGCCCGGCAGCTCAGGTCGAACGGTAGCCGTGCCTCGGCCATGAGTAGCAGGAGGGGCGCCACATGCGGCAGCAGGGCTGCGCGTATCCGGTCGGGGCGGCAGGGCGCCCACCGAAGATCTGTCCAGCCGGTCAGCGCGACCACGCGGCGCAGCTCCGGGTCGGGCGGGGGGGGGCCAAGCACGACCACCGCGCCGCCGACCCGCCGCCAAGGCAGAACGCCCAAGCGCCAGGCGCGCAGGGTGCCGAAGCGGCGCAACAGGCGCGGATCGGGCGGCTGGCGCAGCGGATCGGGGCCTTGGGCCTCGCTCGCAGCGACCGCATCAGGGGGCGGCCGGGCGGGCTGCGCCCGGCTCGGTGCAGGACTCTTCGTCATCGGGACGCCATTCCTGGGAATGTCGCCCCGATGCTCGCCCGCGCGTAGTTAACGCGTCATTAAGGGGTCAGCCGCGCCGCGCTTCCATCGCCTCGGCGAAGCGCTCGAACAGATAGTAGCTGTCCTGCGGGCCGGGGCTGGCCTCGGGGTGATACTGCACCGAGAAGACCGGCCGGTCGGTCATGCGGATGCCGCAGTTGGATCCGTCGAACAGCGAGACATGCGTCTCGATCACCCCGTCGGGCAGCGTCTGGCTGTCGACGGTGAAGCCGTGGTTCATCGAGGTGATCTCGACCTTGCCGGTCTCCTGGTCCTTCACGGGGTGGTTGGCGCCGTGATGGCCATGATTCATCTTCACGGTCTGCGCGCCAAGCGCCCGCGCCAGCATCTGGTGGCCGAGGCAGATCCCGAAGACCGGGATGTCGGACCGGTCCAGCACCGCCTTGATCGCGGGAACCGCATATTCGCCGGTCGCAGCCGGATCGCCGGGGCCGTTCGACAGGAACAGCCCGTCCGGGTTCAGGGCAAGGATCTCCTCGGCGGTGGCGGTGGCGGGCAGCACGGTGACCTCGCAGCCCGAGGAGGCGAGGCTGCGCAGGATGTTGCGCTTGGCGCCGTAATCGATGGCGACGACCTTGTGGCGCGGGTTGTCCTGCTTCTTGAAGCCATCCGGCCAAGCCCAGCGCATCTCGTCCCAGCGGTAGGACTGGACGCAGCTGACTTCCTTGGCGAGGTCGAGACCGACCAGGCCCTTGAAGCCACGCGCTTCGGCGACCAGCGCCTCAAGGTCGAAGTTGCCCTCGGGGTTGAACTCGATCGCGACATGCGGCGCGCCCTGCTGGCGGATCGCGCGGGTCAGGCGGCGGGTGTCGATGCCCCCCATGCCGATCCGGCCATGCCGCGCCAGCCAGCCCGACAGGGTGTCGGTGGCACGCCAGTTCGACGGCTCGGTCGGGTTCCACTTGACGATCATCGCCGAGGCGACCGGGTCGGCGGCCTCGTCATCCTCTTCGGTGGTGCCGGTATTGCCGACATGCGGGAAGGTGAAGGTCACGGCCTGCCCGGCATAGGAGGGGTCGGTCATGATCTCTTGGTAGCCGGTCATCGCGGTGTTGAAGCACAGCTCGGCCACGACGCGGCCCGGAGCGCCGAAGCCCTGCCCGTAGAACACGGTTCCGTCCGCGAGCGCGAGGCAGGCGGTCGGCTTGCCGGAAACATTTTGCGGCATGGCGTCATTGCTCCTGTTTTGAAACCCGCCGCTACCTAGGGGCAGGGGCGGAAAGAATCAAGACGCGGCGGCATCCGGCGCGGCTTGTTGTCAGGCTCCGCCGAACCGGGTAGCTTGCGCGCTTGTGTCTGCAACAATCCGGAACGGACCCGATGACATTGCGCGACAAGATCAACGCCTCGCTCAAGGATGCGATGAAGGCCAAGGAAGCCGATCGGCTGTCCACGCTGCGCCTCATCAACGCCGCCATCAAGGATCGCGACATCGCGGCGCGGGGTGAAGGCGAAGAGGGGCTGGTCTCGGACGAGGTAGTGCTGGCGATTCTGGCCAAGATGGTCAAGCAGCGCCAGGAGAGTGCACGTGCCTATGACGAAGCCGGTCGGATCGAACTGGCCGAAAAGGAACGCGCCGAAGTGGCGGTGATCGAGGAATTTCTGCCGCGCCCGCTCAGCGAGTCGGAGACCGAGGCCGCGGTCGACGAGGCGATCGCCGCGACCGAGGCGACCTCGATCCGCGACATGGGCCGGGTGATGGCGGCGCTCAAATCGCGCTATGCGGGCCGGATGGATTTCGGCCGGGTGGGGCCATTGGTGCGCGACCGGCTCGGCTGAGGGCCGGGAACGGGGCGCAACCCTCGGGCGTTTTCGAGACTCTGGCTATGGAGGATCGATATGCCGGCACAGTCCAAGGCGCAGCAGAAGGCGGCCGGGGCGGCGCTCTCGGCCAAGCGCGGCGACACCAAGGTCAAGGACCTCAAGGGGGCGTCGAAGGAAATGTATGACGACATGAGCGAATCCGAGCTCGAGGATATCGCCCATACCAAGCGCAAGGACCTGCCCGACAAGAAGGGCTGACCGCGAAAGAAAGGGGCGGCTTCTGCAAAGAAGCCGCCCCTCGTCATTTGGGCCCGGAAATGCCGCGCGAAATCAGCGCTGGCGTGGCTTGTTGACGGGAATCGGGATCGGTCGATGCTGAGGCCGGGGCTGCGGTAGCAGCGCGCCGGTGATGACATCGGCGAGGGCACGACCGGCCTCGGCCAGCCTGCGGATCGTTTCCTTCTGGGCGGTGTGCTTGGGCATGTCGAATCCTCCGTTGTCATGAAAATGCCCATCCCGGGCCCGGAGTTCCATGGCGACGTAACGACGCGGGGTCGGAATGCGGATCACCGCCGGCCGATCCGGGCCAGCAGACGCTGCAGATCCTCGGCCAACGCGCGGCGCTCGTCCTCGGGTAGAAAGGCGCCCAGCTCGACTTCGCGGCCCGCCCCCCGCAGCGTGAGGTAGCCCGGTACCGGCCGTTCCCCTTCGTGCAGCCGCAACTCGACCCAATAGGGATCGGCCTCCCAGACACGTTCGGGCCGACCGCGGTCGCGCCGGGTCAGCCGTATCCGATCGGGGCGGATCTCCAGCCGTTCGATCACCTCGCCGTCGCGATAGCTGCGCGCCAGCGCCCACCAGATCGCGGCGACGGCGGCGGCGAGGAAGGGCAGCAGTGCCCATAACACCGGCGTGCCCAGCACCATCAGCAGCGGCAGGGCAATCAGCGCCGCGGTGCCGCCGACAAAGCCTGCGAAACCGCGCTTCGGGAGAGAGCGATAGGGCCAGAGTTGCAGCTCCGCCTCGACGGGGCCGGTCTCGGAAGGGGGGCGGGTCCATTCATGCGGCATGGAGATCCTCGTGAACGAAAAAGGCCCGGCGCTGCCGCCGGGCCCTCCAGTGATGTCGCGCGGGCCGTGCCTCAGTGGGCGTGGCTGCGGTCCCAGTCGCTCTGCTTGGGGAGCGTCTCGAAGGTGTGTTCCGGCGGCGGCGAGGGCAGGGTCCACTCGAGCGTGTCGGCATACTCGTTCCAGGGGTTCGCGACGTTGATCCGCTTGCCCTTGGCGAGGGTGTAGAACAGCACCACGATGAAGAAAATGAACGAGGCGAAGGCGATGAAGGCACCGATCGACGAGACCATGTTCCAGGTGGCGAAGGCCTCCGGATAGTCGATGTAGCGGCGCGGCATGCCCTGACGGCCCAGGAAGTGCTGCGGGAAGAAGGTGATGTTCGCACCGATGAACATCAGCCAGAAGTGGATCTTGCCCGCGAGCTCCGGGAGCATCTTGCCGGTCATCTTGGGGAAGTAGAAGTAGATCCCCGCGAAGATGCCGAACACGGCGCCCAAGCTCATCACGTAGTGGAAGTGCGCCACGACGTAGTAGGTGTCGTGATAGGCGCGGTCGATGCCGGCCTGCGACAGCACGATGCCGGTGACGCCGCCCACGGTGAACAGGAACAGGAAGCCGAAGGCCCAGAGCATCGGCGTCTTGAACTCGACCGAGCCACCCCACATCGTCGCGATCCAAGAGAAGATCTTAACGCCGGTGGGCACCGCGATGACCATGGTGGCCATCATGAAGTAGGACTGCTGCGTCAGCGACATGCCCACGGTGTACATGTGGTGCGCCCAGACGACAAAGCCCAGCACGCCGATCGCCACCATCGCGTAGACCATCGGCAGGTAGCCGAAGATCGGCTTCTTGGAGAAGGTCGCGATCACGTGGCTGATGATGCCGAAGGCGGGGATGATGATGATGTAGACCTCGGGGTGACCGAAGAACCACAGGATGTGCTGGTACAGGATCGGGTCGCCGCCGCCAGCGGGCTGGAAGAACGAGGTGCCGAAGTTGCGGTCGGTCAGCAGCATGGTGATCGCGCCGGCCAGAACGGGCAGGGCGAGGAGGATCAGCCAGGCGGTGACGAAGATCGACCAGGCGAAGAGCGGCACCTTGTGCAGCGTCATGCCGGGCGCGCGCATGTTGAGGAAGGTGGTGATGATGTTGATCGCGCCGAGGATCGACGAGGCGCCCGAGACGTGCACCGCGAAGATCGCGAGATCCATCGACATGCCGGGCTCGGAGGTCGAGAGCGGCGGGTAGAGCACCCAGCCCACGCCCGAACCGGACTGGCCGTTGCCGCCGGGGGAGAAGAGCGAGGCCACGCCCAGCGCGACGCCGGCGATGAACATCCAGAAGGAAAGGTTATTCATGCGCGGGAAGGCCATGTCCGGCGCGCCGATCTGGAGCGGCATGAAGTAGTTGCCGAAGCCGCCGAACAGCGCGGGGATGACGACGAAGAACATCATCAGCACGCCATGATAGGTGATCGCGACGTTCCACATGTGGCCGTTGGGCGTGCAGGCCTCGGATGCGGTCGGCACCCAGGAGCGCAGCACGGTCATGATCGGGTTGGCGCCGACGTTCTCGGTGCACATGAACTGCACGCCCGGCTGCATCAGCTCAAGCCGCATGTGCAGTGTCAGCATCACCGACAGCAGGCCCACGAAGCCCGCCGCGAAGAGGTAGAGGATCCCGATGTCCTTGTGGTTGGTGGACATGAACCAGCGGGTGAAGAACCCCCGCTTGTCATCATGCCCGTGGCCGTGGATGGCGGCGTCTGCCATGTGGCTCTCCCGAGTTTTGGTTGCCTGACGGGCCCGCACGCAGACTCGCGCAGGCAATTGGCGCCCTTCTAGAAGGAGATGCCGGGCAGGGCAACGGTCACGGTGCCGCAGGTATGGGGGTCGTGGCGCCCTTTTGGTCCTGTCTGCGAGGGGCCAGCGCATGGTTTTCAGCGCAGCTGCCACCGCGCGACATCGTCGCGCGCGATCCATTGGCCCACGAAGCGCTCACCAAGCCGCGCAGCTTGCCCCTTTCACAGATGCGGGGCGCGCCGAAGCTCCCCTCCGAACCGGCCCGCGAAGCAGCGCTCCAGCGCGGTGTCGAGATCGGCCATCGTCACCGGAAGGCCGAGATCGACGAGGCTGGTCACCCCGTGCTCGGCGATGCCGCAGGGGACGATGCCGCCGAAGTGCTCCAGATCCGGCTCGACGTTGATTGCCAGCCCGTGAAAGCTCACCCATTTGCGCAGGCGAATGCCCAGCGCCGCGATCTTGTCCTCGGCGACGGCGCCCGTGGGGGTCAGCGGCTTGTCCGGCCGCTGGACCCAGACGCCGACCCGGCCGTCGCGCAGCTCGCCCGTGACGTTGAATTCCGCCAACGTGTCGATGACCCAGCCTTCCAGCGCCTTGACGAAGGCCCGCACGTCGCGGCCGCGCGCGCCGACGTCGAGCATCACGTAGACGACCCGCTGGCCGGGGCCGTGATAGGTGTATTGCCCGCCACGCCGCGTCTCGAAGACCGGGAAGCGGTCGGGCGTGACCAGGTCCGCGGGCTTGGCCGAGGTGCCGGCCGTATAGAGCGGCGGATGTTCGAGCAGCCAGATTGCCTCGGGGGCCTCGCCGGCGGCGATGGCCTGCGCCCGGCTTTCCATGGCGGCGAGGGCGTTCTCATAGGGCGTCAGCCCGTCGCTCACGATCCAGTCCACCATTGCCGGTACTCCGATCCGATTTCCCTGCGAATGAGGTGCCGTGGGCGGGGCGAAAAGTCAAAGCCGGTGGCGCGATGCGTTTTCTCGCGCTTGACGTGGGGTAGGGGTGATTTTCGCTCTTGCGCTCCCCCGAGAGCCAAGGCTATGAGGCCGCCATCCTACCTGATCACGTGCGGTCGTGGCGGAATTGGTAGACGCGCAGCGTTGAGGTCGCTGTGGGGTAACACCCGTGGAAGTTCGAGTCTTCTCGACCGCACCATTCAGGAGGGCCCGCTGGAGTGGCGGGCAGACAGCCTCCTCGATGACTTGATGAACCGGATGCCGGGCCGCGGAAACGCAGGCCCTTTTTTCGTGTTTGCGGCCTCATTGGGTCCACCGCATTCCGGCTCGCCGATCATGTCGTTTCGCGACATTCGCATGTCGCCATGAGACAGGTGAGAATCGTATTTCGAGAAAAATTCATCAAAATACATCTTAAGATTGCGCTAAGTTTCCGTTGATCTGCCTGCGGCATTGCACCGCGTTGCGAAGCGCGAGAGGCTTGCAGCGCAGGAGGTTGATGCCGCGCCGCAGCGCGAGTGACCCGGCGTCATATCGACTTCTCGGCTATTCGGTTGCAATGCGGAGGGCGGCTTGTTTTAGTTTCCCCAGACAAGCGCGGACCAATCCGCCGGCACAACAACGGGGAGCAAGGCTTGGCCAACGGCTCGAGTTCGGAGGCGTTCGTAGAGTTCGAACGCGTGCAGAAAAGCTATGACGGCGAGAAGCTCGTCGTGAAGGACCTCAACCTGTCTCTGCCCAAGGGGGAGTTCCTGACCATGCTGGGGCCATCCGGTTCCGGCAAGACCACTTGCCTGATGATGCTCGCGGGCTTCGAGACCGCCACCCATGGCGAGATCCGGCTCGACGGAAAGTCGATCAACAACATCCCGCCGCACAAGCGCGGCATCGGCATGGTGTTCCAGAACTACGCGCTGTTTCCGCACATGACGGTGGGGGAGAATCTCTCCTTCCCGCTCGAGGTGCGCAAGCTGAGCAAGTCCGAGCGCGAGCAGAAGATCGCCCGCGCCCTCGACATGGTGCAGATGGGCGAGTTCAAGAACCGCCGTCCCACCCAGCTTTCGGGCGGCCAGCAGCAGCGGATCGCGCTGGCGCGCGCCCTGGTGTTCGAACCCGAGCTGGTGCTGATGGACGAGCCGCTCGGCGCGCTCGACAAGCAGCTGCGCGAAAGCCTGCAGTTCGAGATCACCGAGCTGGCGCATCGTCTCGGCATCACCGTGGTCTACGTCACCCATGACCAGACCGAGGCGCTGACCATGTCGGACCGCGTCGCCGTGTTCGACGACGGCCGGATCCAGCAGCTGGCGCCACCTGACGAGCTCTACGAGAAGCCGCAGAACAGCTTCGTCGCCCAGTTCATCGGAGAGAACAACACGCTCGAGGGCGTGGTCGAGAAAATCGACGCGACCTCCTGCCTGGTGCGGCTCGACGGTGGCGAGGTGATCGACGCGCTGCCGGTCAACGTCTCGAAGGTGGGCGAGCGCACCCGCGTCTCGATCCGCCCCGAACGGGTCGAATCCAACCTTGATCGCCTGCATCCCGACGCGCACACGCTGCCGGCCACGGTGCAGGAGTTCATCTACATGGGTGACACCTTCCGGACGCGGCTCAATGTCGCCGGGCGCGACGACTTCATCATGAAGACCCGCAACGCCCCCGACCAGCCGCGCCTGAAGCCGGGCGAGCAGATCCGGATCGGCTGGCTCGCCGAGGATTGCCGCGCGCTCGACGCCTGACGTCGATCGCGCCACCGTGCCCCGCAATAGGGGCGCGGCCTATGCGGGGCGTCGTCACCCGGACCGCGTCCCCTGTGAAACCAAGAACCGGGTAAACAACGGGAGTTCTGAATGAACATCACTCGTCTTCTGACCGCGACCACCGCGCTCGTGGCCTCCGCCACCGTCGCCGGGGCGGAAAGCCATGTCGAAATGGCCAATGAGATGACCATCGTCAGCTGGGGCGGCGCCTACCAGCAGAGCCAGCTCAAGGCCTATGTCGAGCCCTATCTCGAGATGCATCCCGAGGTGACCGTCACCTGGGACGAAAGCTCGGCCGAGGCCGTGGCCAAGCTGCGCGCCCAGAACGAAGCCGGCAACGTCACCTGGGACCTCGTCGACGCCACCGCCGCCGACGCGATGCGTCTGTGTGACGAAGGCCTCGCGATGGAAATCGATCCCGATGAGGATCTCGCCCCGGCGCCGGACGGCACCCCGGCCTCCGAGGATTTCGGCGAGGAGATGCTGGTCTCCGACTGCTTCATCCCGCAGATCGCCTATTCCTACACCTTCGGCTACCGCAACGACGTGGCCGAGTGGAACGGCAAGGAGCCGGACAGCATCTGCGACGTGTTCGACCTGGAAAACTTCCCGGGCACGCGGTCGCTCGAGAAGCGTCCGCACAACAACCTCGAATGGGCGCTGATCTGTGACGGCGTCGCCTATGAGGACGTCTACGACGTGCTCGAGACCGAGGAAGGCCAGGACCGCGCCTTCGCCAAGCTCGACACCATCAAGGACGAGACCATCTGGTGGTCCTCGGGCGCCGACACGCCGCAGCTGCTGGCCGATGGCGAAGTCGTCTTCGGTTCGACCTACAACGGTCGCCTGTTCAGCCTGATCGTCGAGCAGGACCAGCCGGTCAACATGATGTGGGACACCCAGTCCTACGATCTCGACGGCTGGATCATCCCCGAGGGTCTCGACGAGGCGTCGCTCGCCCGCGTCAAGGACTTCCTATACTTCGCGACTGACACCCAGCGTCTCGCGGACCAGGCCAAGTACATCTCCTACGGCCCGGCCCGCAAATCCTCCGCGCCGCTCGTCGGCGAGCACGCCGAACTCGGGATCGACATGGCGCCGCACATGCCGACCAACCCCGAGAACGCCAAGGGCGCGTTCGTGCAGAACTACGAGTGGTGGGCCGACTACCGCGACGATCTGGACAGCAAGTTCCAGGCCTGGCTCGCCCAGTGACGTCGCGCGCCTGAGCGCATGAGGGATGGGGCCACCACGGCCCCGTCCCACCCCCCAATACCGGAGGCATGATGACCGACAGCGCGACGACACCCCCGAGACAGCCGATGGCGGCGCTCCCGGGCGGCGAGGTGACCGAAGGAGGCCCGATGCTGGCCGCCGACGGCAGGCCTCTCAAGCACAGCCTGAAACGGGCGCTCCGGCGCGAGAAGCTGCGCGCCTTCCTCTTGGTTTCGCCGCTGCTGATCTTCATCCTCGTGGCCTTCGTGGCCCCGATCGCGGACATGCTGTTCCGCTCGGTCGAGAACCAGATCGTCTCCGAGACGCTGCCCCGCACGGTGGTGGCGTTGCGCGAGGACCAGAACCTGCCCGAGGCCGCTCCCGGCGAGCCGGTCTACGAGGCGCTCTACACCGACCTCTTCATCGCCGCCGAGTACAAGTCGCACACGCGCCTCGGCAGCCGTCTCAACTACGAGATGACCGGCCTCAGCTCGCTGTTCCGCGGCACAGGCCGCGATGTCGGTCGTTTCGACACCGATATCTACACCGACCAGTTCGTCGAGGCTGAGCCTGCGCTCGAGGACCCCGTGGCGTGGTCCAACTGGATGGCGGACGACGAGATCCGCGCGGCGCTGCCCGCGACCGCCGACGCCTGGGATGCCTGGGTCAAGCTGACCGTCGAGGCCAATGAGGACGACCCGCTCGAGGAGGATGTCGAGGACTTCGTCTATACCGCGCTCTATCGCGATCTCTCGAACGGCGCCGCACCCGCCGGCTTCCCCGACGTCGACGTCTCCGGTTTCGAAAGCGTCTCGATCAAGGCGCTGTTCGAAGAGTCGGACGAGGACTGGGTCGATCCCGAGATCTGGCAAGTCATCAAGACCTACAGCCCGGCTTATACCGACGGCTATTTCCTGAACTCGGTCGACATGATGAACGGCCCCGATGGCGATGCCCAATGGCGCCCCGCCGACGAACAGATCTATCTCAAGCTGTTCTGGCGCACGATGTGGATGTCGCTGGCGATCACCTTCTCCTGCATCCTGCTGGGATACCCGATCGCCTACCTGCTCTCGACGCTGCCGCTGCGCTCGGCCAACGTACTGATGATCCTCGTGCTGCTGCCGTTCTGGACGTCGCTGCTGGTGCGAACCTCGGCCTGGAAGGTGCTGCTGCAACAGCAGGGCGTGATCAACGACACGCTCGTCTGGCTCGGCATCGTGTCCGACGCCAACCGTCTCGCGCTGATCAACAACGCCACCGGCACGGTGATCGCGATGACGCACATCCTGCTGCCCTTCATGATCCTGCCGCTCTATTCGGTGATGAAGACGATCCCGCCGAGCTACATGCGCGCTGCCAAGTCGATGGGCGCGAATGACTGGACCGCCTTCTGGCGGGTGTGGTTCCCGCTCTCGGTGCCGGGCATCGGTGCGGGCAGCATCCTCGCCTTCATCCTGTCGATCGGCTACTACATCACGCCCGAGATCGTCGGCGGCACCGAGGGTGTCTTCATCTCGAACCGGATCGCCTATCACATCTCGTCGTCGCTGAACTGGGGCCTCGCGGCCGCGCTGGGCACGATCCTGCTGGCGCTCGTGCTCACCCTCTACTGGGTCTACGACCGGATCGTCGGCATCGACAACGTCAAGCTGGGAGGCTGAGACATGGCTGGACTTCCCCCCTATGCCTCGACCGGCCAGAAGGTCTGGCACTATTCCTACCTGGTGATCTGCGCGGCGATCTTCTTCTTCCTGATCGCGCCGATCCTCATCATCATCCCGCTGTCGTTCAACGCCGAGAACTTCTTCACCTTCACCCCGGAGATGCTGGCGCTCGACCCGGAGGGATATTCGACCAAGCATTACCGCGACTTCTTCACCAACCCCGACTGGCAGGTGCCGCTGTGGAACTCGCTGAAGATCGCGCCGGTCGCGACCTTCCTGTCGGTGGCGCTGGGCACGCTCGCGGCGATCGGCCTGAGCCAGCCCCATGTGCCGTTCCGGCGCGCGATCATGGCGATCCTGATCTCACCGATGATCGTGCCGCTGATCATCTCGGCCGCGGGCATGTACTTCTTCTACAGCCGGATCGGCCTGCAGGGGACCTATTGGGGCGTCGTGCTGGCGCATGCGGCACTGGGCATCCCCTTCGTGATCATCACCGTGACCGCGACGCTGGTGGGCTTCGATCGCTCGCTGACGCGGGCGGCGGCGAACCTCGGGGCAGGGCCGGTGCGCACCTTCTTCAAGGTGCAGATGCCGCTGATCCTGCCGGGCGTGGTCTCCGGCGGTCTCTTCGCCTTCATCACCTCCTTCGACGAGGTGGTGGTGGTGCTCTTCGTCGGCTCCGCCGGGCAGAAGACGCTGCCGTGGCAGATGTTCACCGGCCTGCGCGAGCAGATCTCGCCGACCATCCTCGCCGCCGCGACGGTGCTGATCTCGATCTCGGTGGTGCTGCTGGTCACGCTCGAGGTGCTGCGGCGCCGTTCCGAGCGGCTCCGGGGCATGTCGCCGGGCTGATCCGCCGACCTATTCGCAGAACTCTAAATGCCCCGCCCGCGTGCGGGGCATTTTGCTGTCGGCCCTTCGGGTTGGGGTCCAAAGCCTAGGGGAGCAGCGCCAGCCAGAGCGTCGCGGTCCCGATCGAGGCCGCGGTGCCGATCAGCACCGCCGAGGCCGCGACCCGCTTGGCCGTGCCGTAGATCGAGGCGAAGAGATAGGCATTGACGCCCGGCGCCATGGCCGCGGTGATCACCGCCGAACGGAACGCCTCGAGCTTGAGGCCGGCCAACGAGCCGAGGCCACAGACGACCGCCGGATGCAGCACCAGCGACACCGCGACGACGTAGAGGATCACCCGCATGTCGCCTTCGGGCCGGTAGCGGTAGAGAATGCCGCCCAGCCCGAACAGCGCCGTCGGCAGGCCAGCCCGCGCCATCAGCTCCAGCGCCTCGAGGAGCACCTCGGGCATCGGCAGGTTCGACACGTTGACCAGGGCGCCCAGTGCGATACCGAGGATCAGCGCGTTGCGCCCCATGCCCTTGAGCACCTTGCCGGGCAGCTGCCGCAGCCCGCCGCCGCGGGCCCGGACCAACTCCATCGCGGTGATGCCGACCGCGTAGCAAAACGGCGAATGCAGAGCGATGATCGCGAAATTGGCCTGCAGCGCATCCGGCCCGTAGGCCCGCTCGGTGATCGGCAGGCCCAGGAGCAGCGAGTTCGAGAACAATCCGACGAAGCCGATCGCCACCGCGTCCTCCCAACTCCGGCCGAAGATCAGCCGGGCGCCGAACAGCCCCGCGAAAAAGCCGGCAAGGGCGCCCGCATAGAAGCTGCCGAGCAAAGCGAGGTCGAACTCCTGCGCGAGATCGAGGCGCGCGATGGCCAGAAACAGCAGGCAGGGGATCGCGAAGCCCTGGGAGAACTTCATCACCCCGTCGATCGCCGTCTCACCGATCCAGCCGCGCCAGGAGGCGAGGTAGCCGAAACCCATCACCAGAAAGACCGGTAGAGTGACGGTCAGCAACAGCATGATCGGGCCTCCGCGCGGGCGGATGCCGCGGAAATGCGTATGGTCGGAACGGCGAAGGGGCGGGGCCCGCGCGCCTAGATGTCGAAGCCGAGGGTCATTCCGTCATGCGCAGGCACGACATGATCGGGCGTTTCGGCCGCGAGGGTGGCGTAGTCGAGATCGAAATGCATGTTGGTCAGCACCGCGCGGGCAGGCGCTGCACGGGCGATCCAGTCGAGTGTCAGCTCGAGATGCGCGTGGCTCGGATGCGGCTTGCGGCGCAGCGCATCAACGATCAGGCAGTCGAGCCCGTCCAGGTGGGACCATGCCGCGTCCGGGATCTCCTTCACGTCGGGCAGGTAGGCCAGCGGCCCGCAGCGCAGGCCGAGCGCGGTGATGTCGCCATGCTGGAGATCGAAGGCGGTCAGGCTGATCGGCCCGCCGGCGCCGTCGATCGTCGCCT
This sequence comes from Limimaricola variabilis, assembly GCF_014195545.1. Lineage (GTDB taxonomy): Bacteria > Pseudomonadota > Alphaproteobacteria > Rhodobacterales > Rhodobacteraceae > Limimaricola > Limimaricola variabilis. The sequence goes on from NZ_JACIBX010000005.1 coordinate 207,566, forward strand.
CGCCTTCGAGCATGTGCAGGTCGCAGATCGGCGGGTAGGAGGAACCTGGCGGCGTTTCGAAGGCGTAGCCGAAACGCGCCAGCAAAGCCTCGCGCGTCGGCGCGTCGGCCCAGCATTGCAGCCGCGCCCGCATGTTGAAGGCGATCATCCGCAGATCGTCGATGCCGTGCACGTGGTCGGCATGGGCGTGGGTCCAGACCACGCCGTCAAGCTCGCCGACCTCGGCTGCCAGAAGCTGGGCGCGCAGGTCCGGCGACGTGTCGACCAGAACGCGGGTTGCGCCGTTCACGCCGTGACGGGTCAGCAGCAGCGAACAGCGGGTGCGGGCGTTGCGCGGCTCCGACGGGTCGCAGTCGCCCCACAGATTGCCGAGCCGCGGCACGCCGCCCGAGGAGCCGCAGCCGAGAATGCGCGCCTCCAGCCGGTCGGTCATGCCTGGCTCCTCAGCGAGGACCAGGCAGCCGCCTTGGCGAAGAGCCGATCGAAATTGGCCGATGTCCGGGCCGCGAAATCGGGCAGGGACAGGTCGAACAGCTCGGCACCCACCTTGGCAGTATGGGCGGTGTAGGCGGGCTCGTTCCGGCGGCCGCGATGGGGCGGCGGCGCGAGATAGGGGCTGTCGGTCTCCACGAGAATGCGGTCGAGCGGCGCCGAGGCGAAGATCTCGCGCAGCTCCTTCGAGCGCGGGAAGGCGGCGATGCCCGACATGGACAGATAGAAGCCGAGATCCAGTGCCGCGCGGCCCAGTGCCGCCGAGGAGGAGAAGCAGTGCATCATGCATTGATACGCCCCGGCCGCGTGTTCCTCCGACAGGATCCGCGCCATGTCGTCATCGGCATCGCGCGCATGGATGATCAGCGGCAGGCCGCTGCGCCGGGCCGCCTCGATATGGATGCGCAGGCTCTCCTGCTGCACGCTCTTGCTGTCGGCGGTGTAGTGGTAGTCGAGCCCGGTCTCGCCGATGCCGACCATCTTGGGATGTTCGGCCAGCGCGAGCAGATCCTCGACCGAGGCCAGCGGCTCGTCCGCGGCGCTCATCGGATGGGTGCCCGCGGCCCAGAACACCGGGTCATGCGCGTCCGAGATGGCGCGCACGGTATCCACGTTCGTCAGCCGGGTGCAGATCGTGACCATCCGCGTCACGCCAGCTTCGATGGCGCGGGCGATCACCGCGTCCCGTTCCTCGGCAAAGTCGGGAAAGTCGAGGTGGCAATGCGCGTCGACAAGTTGGAAATCTGGAGAAGTCATCTGGCCTCAGGCTGCGGCGACACCGGTCGCCATCGCTTCGATCCTCAGCAGCATATCTAGGAGCAGCGCCGATGGGTCAAGGTTGACCGCCCGCCCGTGCCGCGCCCGCGCCGACAGCTCCTGCTGCAGCCCGGCGACGCGCCGTGCCGCCGCCGGATCAGGCGCCAGCGTGACAAGAAGGCGCGCCTCGCCCGGCGAAGCTTCGGTCTCCGGCGCGCCCGCGAGTCCGGCCCGCGCCGCGCGTACCAGCAGCAGGTCGATCAGGTCGAGCAGCAGGGGAAAGCGCGTCTCGGCCCCCTTGCCGCCGCAGCTGTCGGCCATGGCGATCGCGCGCGGACGGTCGAGATGCGGCAGCCCCGACAGCAGCGCCACCAACTTGCCATAAAGCGCGACGCCCTCGGCCTGCGCGACCCGGGCAGCGGCCCCCACCGATCCCGCGGCGAGGACCGACAGCGCCTCGGGCGCCGCGCCGGTCACCCCGGCCTGTTCCAAGGCCCGCGCCATCGGCTCGGGCGCGAGCGGGCGCAGTCGCAGCACGCGGCAGCGCGAACGGATCGTCGGCAGGAGCGCCGAGGGCTGGTGCGCGATCAGCATGAGCGTGGTGTCGGCGGGTGGCTCCTCCAGCTCCTTGAGCAGCGCGTTGGCGGCCGAGACGTTCATCTCGTCGGCGGCGTCGACGATGACCGCGCGGTGGCCGCCATCGGTGGAGCTGAGGTGGAAGAAGCTGCGCAGCTTGCGCATTTCCTCGACACGGATCTGCGCCGACAGACGGTCGCCCTTGTCGTTCGGTCCGCGCCGCAGCACGAAGAGCCGCGGGTGCGACCCCGCCCGGATCAGCCGCAGATCGCGGTCATCCGCCGGCAGGTCGAGACCGCGATCGGCGCCGTGTCCGCCCAGCAGATGCGCCGCGATGCGATAGGCGAGCGTGGCCTTGCCCACCCCCGCCGGGCCGGTCAGCAGCCAGCCCGAATGCAGCCGCCCTCCCGCCTGCGCAGCGAGGAACTCCTCGACGGCGGCGTCTTGGCCAAAGAGCTGTGCCGTCTCGCGCGGATGCGGCAGGCCCGGCAGGCCGGTCGGATCGGGGAGATCCTCGCTCACGGCGCGAGACCGAGGCGGGGCAGGGCGATGGCGGCGATCTCCCGGGCCAAGGCCTCCGGCGCGCGATCGCCATCGATCACCCTGAAGCGGTCGGGTGAAGCGGCGGCGAGTTCAAGAAATCCGGCGCGCAGCGTCTGCTGGAAGCCGAGGCCCATCTCTTCGAACCGATCCTCTCCGGAACCGCGGGCGAGCCCGCGCGCCAGCGCGGTCGCCGGGTCCATGTCGATGAGGAAAGTGAGATCAGGCTCGGTGCCGATCGTCAGTGCGTGCAACCGGTCCACCATGTCGCGCAGATCGCCGCGCGTCGCACCTTGGTAGACCCGGGTGGAATCCGCAAACCTGTCGGTGATCACCGGGCGGCCCGCCTCCAGCGCCGGTCCGATGGTCCGCTCCAGATGGTCGCGCCGCGCGGCGGTGAACAGCAGCAATTCGGTCTCGGCCGACCAGCGGGCCGTATCGCCGGTGAGCAGGAGCTGCCGGATTTCCTCGGCACCGGGGCTGCCGCCGGGCTCACGGGTCAGGACGGGGTCGAGCCCCCGGGCCCGCAGGCTGTCATGCAGGCGACGCGCCTGGGTCGACTTGCCCGAGCCGTCGATGCCCTCGAAGCTGATGAAGAGGCTGCGTGCCACGTGCTCAGGTTTCGTCGCCGGTCGCCGCCTCGGCATCCGGGGCGGGCTCGGCCTCGGGCTCCGCCCGCGGCACGCCGCCCAACGGGTCCAGCCCGGGAAGAGAGACGCCCTCGGGGCCGAAGCGGTCGAACAGCACCGTGGCCGCGACCCGGACGCGCGGCAGGAAACCACCGCGCGCGACCGCGTTCTCGGCCACCAGCGGCACCCGGGTGGCCGGCATGCCTTCGCGCGCGATCACCAGCTCGGCCAGTTCCTGACCGGCTTCGATCGGCGCCTCGATCGGACCCTGGTAGACCACCTCGGCCTCGACATCGTCGCGCGCCGTGATCGGCAGCAGCAGCGAGACATCCTCGGCCAGCGTCAGGCCGACGCGGTCGCGCTCGCCCATCCAGACCTCGGCTTCGGCGATCCGGGTGCCGGCCTCGCCGATGTCACGCTGCGCGAACTGGCGAAACGACCAGTTGACGATCCGCTCGGCCTCGACCCGTCGCGCCTCGTTGCTGTCGAGACCGGTGACCACGAAGATCACACGCCGCTCGCCCTGCTTGGCCGAGCCAACGAGGCCGTAACCGGCCTCGGAGGTGTGGCCGGTCTTGAGCCCGTCGGCGCCGATGCCCAAGCCCAGGATCGGGTTGCGGTTCTGGCTGTTGGAGGGCACGCGTCCGTCGAACTCGAACTCCTGCTCGGCGAACATCGGGTAGAAGGTCGGGAAATCAGAGATCAGGTGGCTGGCGAGAATGCCGAGATCGCGCATCGACATGCGCTGCGACGGGTCCGGCCAGCCGTTCGAGTTGGCAAAGGTGGAGTTCATCATGCCCATCTCGCGGGCCCGCTTTGTCATCAGCTGCGCGAAGCCCGCCTCGGTTCCGTCGGGCGAGAGCGCCTCGGCCAGCACGGCGGAGGCGTCGTTGCCCGACAGCACGATCACGCCGCGCAGCAGGTCCTCGACCCGGACACGGTCGGTGGTGTCGAGGAACATCGAGGAGCCGCCATAGGAGGCGGCATGTTCGGAGACCGGCAGGCGCTGGTCGATCGACAGCCGGCCCGAGGCCACCGCCTCGAACGCCATGTAGAGGGTCATCAGCTTGGACATCGAGGCCGGCGGCAGCGGCTCGTCCGCGTTCTTGGCCAGAAGCTCTGTGCCGGTGGTGTGGTCGAGCACGTAGGCCGCGCGGGCGGGCGTATCGAAGCTCTGGGCACGGGCCAGCGGCACGAGGGCCACGAGCGTCGCGGCAGCGAGGAAGACGGCACGGATCATCAGGGTCGCTCCGGTCGGTTGGCGGGCCGCGCCGGGGCGGCCGGTCGGGTTGGGCGGTCCGGGCCCGACGGGGCCCGGATCGCGTCAGTTTCGCACGAAATAGGCGTCGGTGAAGCCCAGCGCCTTCACGCGAGCGAGAGCGGCATCGCGCGCCGCCGCATCGGCGGCCGGGCCGACCACCACCCGCCAGTAGGGCGCGCCCTGGATCTCGGAGGCCACGACCTTGGCGGTAAGCCCCTCGACTTCCATCGCGGTGGCGGTGTTGCGGGCATTGGCCTCGACCGAGAAGATGCCGAGCTGGATGAAGGGCCGGTCGAGATCGCTCGCGGCCGGGGCGGGGGCCGCCGCGGCCGCGGTCGGCGTAGGCTCGGACGTCGTCGCGGGCGCGGTGCCTTCGGCGGGCGGCAGCGGCACAGCGGCGATCGGCTCGGCAGCGTCGAAATCGGTCATCGCGCCGGGGGCCTGCGGCGTGCCGGAATCATCCCGGCGGAGCGCCGTGACGTTTAGCGTCGCGGGCGCGCCGGCCAGCATGCCCAGCGCTTCGGCGGCCTCGGAGCTGACCTGCAGCGCCGGACCCGGCGTCTCACGCTCGCGCCGGAACAGCGCGCCGATCACGAAGCGGCCATTGGCCTGGTTGCGGATCACCACCTGACCGATCTGCTCGACGTCGACCTCGGGATAGGCGACCCAGACGCCGCCCAGGGAGGGGCGGCCGTCCCACAGGCCCGGCTCGGTGACCTGGAACACGCCCGGCGCTTCGACATCGCGCGAGACGATCTCGGTGCGGGCCGTGTCCGAGGCCACGCCACCGGAACCGGTCTCACCGCAGGCGCCAAGCGTGAGCAGCGCGCCGGTCAGCATGATGACCGGCCGCGCGAGAATGGTGGCTGGCATGTCTCGTTCCTCGTTTGCCCCGATCGTGCCGTTGTCCGGCCGACTGTTTTCTGCGCGCCGCCGTCGGGCTGGCCGGAACGGGCGGCGCGAGCCGACCATATCGGCGGCCTCGCGGCATGGAAAGCCGGTAGCTGCGCGGACTTGCGGAAATTCGCGAAGACGGGCCTCTTCCCGAATCGCGCTCCAGCGCTTAGGCGATCCCGGCCGGAGGAGTGGCAGAGTGGTCGATTGCAGCGGTCTTGAAAACCGCCGTGCGTGAGAGCGTACCGTGGGTTCGAATCCCACCTCCTCCGCCAAATGGCATTGATTTTATTTGATAATCATTCTTTTTCTCATCTCTACCCGCCATTAAGCCCGCTATGCCATTTGCGCTTGGATGCGCCGCGATGCGACAGGCAGGACGTAGAATGTCGGGTAACTAGACCCGCGCGCGACTGTCCGGCTCAGGCCTTGCCCAGCGCCTTTGATGATGCGGAGCAACCCGGAAATATGTGTTGCAGCGGGGTGGCTGTTGAGGCGTTTGTCAGCCGTATGCCCTGACAACGCTGGCCTATGCTCCCGGTTTGGGAGCTGGCATGGATTCGCGCTACCATACCCCTGCACCCCCTACGGAGTACTTCATGGCAAGGGTTGGGGTTAGCAATAGGCCGAGGCTGGGGGGCGGCCTCGGCCTTGCACTTGTACACCCGGCGGGTCCAGCCATCTGACAGGCGGGCAGCGGGAAGCGAGCAATCCGCCATCTCGAATCAGTAGGCCCCAACTCGTATGCGTGAAGCGTAAGGCGGGGTCCGTTCCTGCCCTAGGCTCAGGACCCATCAATCTGTTTACGGTTGCGTCGGCTATGTGACTTGGCCCGGGACCTGATGGCGTTATGAGCGATCTGTTCGGCCTGACTGAGGGTCAGATGAACTGGCTTCGGCTATGCTTTCCGAAGAGCCATGGCAAGCCGAGGGTCGATGGTCGACCCCCTCTTCTGGACCTGAAGTTTACCGGGTCTAGAGCCTAGTTCAAAAAACATAGACTTTGATTCTAAATAAAACTTAGTTTCCTCAAGATTGATGGAATCAGGCTATAGTTGTGCATCATGTGAGGGCTCAACATGCGTGATTTTATTAAGACGGTAGGCGCCTTAACCGCTGCCGCTGTTCTGGGCACTGTGTCGGTGACAGTAGTTCACGATGGAAGCGAAGTCCGTGTTGCTATTGTCGAACCCCCGATCAGCGGTCCGAGAGTAGTACTACCGCCTGTTGGCGAACCACTACCTCCAAAACCACCAGCGATAGGAGAACCCACACCCCTACCAGGAAAAGCCGATAAACCTGAAAAAGCCGACAAACCTGAAAAAGCCGACAAACCTGAAAAAGCCGACAAAAGGGGCAACGGACCGAGTGCAAGCAGCCTCACCTCAGATCGGCACCGCTAGGCTTCGATATCCCCACCGCACTAGCGCTGCTTCAGCAGCCGCTGGGTCGGCCTTGATCCGCCAGACTGTCTGCCGATACAGGTAGATAGTCCGCGCAATCTCGGTCGTCCCAGCGCCCGAAGCAATTATTTCCCCGCTGCTTCCATGGCCTTCACTCATAGCTAGGCTCTAGGCTCATTGAGTTTCAGAGCCAGAAGAGGGGGTCGACCATCGACCCTCGGCTTGCCATGGCTCCTCGGAAAGCATAGCCGAAGCCAGTTCATCTGACCCTCAGTCAGGCAGAACAGATCGCTCATAACGCCATCAGGTCCGGGCCAAGTCACATAGCCGACGCGACCGTAAACAGATTGATGGGTCCTGAGCCTAGCTGGTCTCAGGGCGTATCATCATGAAGGCATAAAACCCTGCACTAGGCAGGGCCCCAAAATTCTGGGATCGGCGCTGCCGATTGACGGCTGCAAACTGTTCGAGGCTCTACGCCGTCTCCCGCAGAATGCTCAAGCGGCGGCGAGCTTCGTGCTCGCGCTCCTGGCAATCCATAGCCAAGTTGCGGGTCTTGCGTGCTATTAACCAGAAGGCTTGAACGTCCTGCCCGGCGCTCTTCTCGCCTCGGCCCAGCCAGAGGAACGAATGTTGTGAGCCTAGGCAATTTTTTCAAAGGCTCGTCCACCTCGATCTTCGGAGACGCAGTATGGCCGCGTATATATTGTGGCGAGTCGTGGCAAGATTGTCCTTCACCTTGCCGGAATAGGCTTGAAAGTCGGATATAGGCTATACGGCAATGCATAAAGATTGAGGGCCGATCAGGCATCCGCCCAATCGGCCCAATTTGAACTCACGTGAGGACCGTCAGGGTATAGACTTATCCGTCATCCCCTTCGGACTCGTCCTCCTCCTCAATGAAGCCTTCACCGAAATCGGTGGTCGGGTTAAGGGGGGTTTCTTCGTCCCGATAATCGGGATCTTCAGTGTCGAGTGATTCGGCCCGCTCAGTCGGTTCCGCTGTATCCATGTCAGCCGTTACGCGGATTTCCTGCATACTAAGCATGCCGTCGTCATTACTATCATCCGCCATCAGGGTCGCGGCACCATCGGCACCAAAGGCGGCGACGAGTTCCTCATTCGACAGCATCGAGTCGGAATCGACGTCAATCTCGGCGAAAGGGATGCGCTGAGCTACAGCAGTGGTGGCGCTCAACACAAAGGCCGTCGAGGCGGCGACAGTCATTATCTTGGTCAGCATATCATGTCCTTTTGAACCGAATATTCGCAATCCAACGGGTTGGCCGCCACCCCGTTCCCTGAGGTCTGCTCACGAAAACGCGAGATACGCGTGGGGCCGGAAGTTGCGGATTAATCGCTATCTGCTCGTTTTTATCTGCACTCTTGAGAATGCTGCGGGAGGGGGTGTCGTGTCAGCCTGCTTCTTGGAGTCTCAAGGATATTGATGCCTTTGAGGGCTCGCGCCGGGCTACATCAGAAGCGCGGCCGCGAAGGACGGTGATATTGGTTGGCTCATTATCCTTGACGTTGCGCGCCGCGTTTAGGGTCAATCAAAATCGCGCTCGCTGCTGTAAAGGGATGGCCCCGCATCCGTCACCAGAGCAGATTCACTAGGCTCAGGACCCATTGATCTTGATGAGGCTGCGTGATTCAGGCTCCCCGAGGAGCATGATCAATGAGCAACCTTTTCTGGCTGACGACCGAG
>NZ_JACIBX010000006.1 GCF_014195545.1 Limimaricola variabilis
ATGGCTCTTCTCAGGAAATGGAGGGCGTAGAAGCCAAGCGTTCCGTCGAGCAGCAGGCAAGACTAAGGCGGCTTTGGGCCGCCAGGGTGGCGAGGCAGAAAATTGAACTCGCCCTATGCCTATTCTGGGAGTCAGCCTCAAATCGGCAGCTCTGGGTTGAAGGAATAGCCAATAAAACCGCTAACATCCGCCAGATGGCCCATGCTAGCGCAGCTCCCGCGGCACATGGTCATCCATAGCGCATATAGAAATGGAATTTGGCCTGCTCCACAGGGTGTTCAGGGACCTCTGACTGATAAGGGCCGAAAAAGTGGTTCAGCCGACCTCTTTCACGAAGCGCAGTCTGCCTCGAAAGCCTCCCCCGCCCTAAAGCCAGATCACTCTGCCAGCCGATAATGATCGATGTGGAGATTGCCCTCCATGCCGAGCTCGTCACAGGCCATCATTTCCATGTTGGAGGTGCCGTCGATCTTCCCGCCTGCGATGATTGAGGCGCCCCTCCCGGTTGCAAGGGACGAGAAAGTAACATCCCCCTGCGTGATGATTTGCCCCCCGTGCATCTGCATGTTGCTCGAGAAGCTCACTCCGCCAATGGCGAGCAGCTGGGCGCCCCCGCCGGGCTGGCAGTTGTCGATACGGCCCAGACGAAAGGAGTTCGAACCCGAAATCGCTTTTTGTGCAGTGTTCGTGGTGGCGATAACCGCATTCTCGAGCGCCAGGCCGTTGCCGACCTTCACATCGCACGACGTCAGGATGACCGCGTTCCTGATCACCGCCTGCGTGGCGTGCGGATCGATGGTGGCGGTCGCCCCGGAGCAGGCAATGCGATGGATACGGCCCGGCGTGAAATCGAGTGGTGTATACTTGTTCTGCGACAGGTTGATGACGGCCGAACTGGTCAGGTAGCTCGGGTAGTGGGGCGAGCCGGGCTTCGACAGGTTGGCGATGATGTCCGGCAGGTGCCGGATCTCGCGAATGTCCTGCTTCTCGGTCTTGAGTGCGGCACCCAGCCCCGCGTTTTTTGTGAAACCGGAAGCTGGGATCTTGAGCAGGTCGAGGTTCGGCATGGACACGGCCGTGCCGGGCTCGAACAGGTTGTTGCTGTTCACCGACACGCGGGTGTTCGAATGGATACAGAAGCCGTTGAGATAGAGGTTGTTCGAACTTACCAGCACTGGGCCTTCGGCGGTGAACCCCTCCCGGAAGCATGGCGGCAGGAAACCTACGAAGACGGACGACGTTCGCACGTCCCAGCTATCTCGGCCGATAAGCTGACTGACGAAGCTCTCGATCGGGTTGCCCCGCTCTTGAAGGCGGCCTGTGTTCACGCGTATGGCCTTGCGCGAGGCGGGATCGGCAACAAACGAGCGTTGCACGTAATCGTAGGTTCCAAACTCGAAATCGGAAGGGCGAATGAAGTCGCCGAAACGCGACTGCGGCATGGTCGATTGCACGAGGTTTATCGCGGCGACCTTGGCATCGTCCGAAGACATGGAACGTCGGTGGAAGAGGGCCGCATGGCCGGCCACGTCTGCTGCGACCTGAAGCCGGGTGCGCTCCGAATACGCGTGGGTTACATCGATGGCGAGGCCGCCGATTGCAGCCATGGCGAGGAAGACGAAAAGTCCGAACACTGTGCCCGAACCTGTTTCATCAGTGCTGAAGCGCCGTGTCTTGGCGATCAGCCCCAGCCAGAATCCGCGACCGGCCTGCATCCGCTCAGAACTCCATCATATGGCTGGACTGAATGGTGACCGTGGCGCCTTGGCCGATAGGCAGCGCCTGGGTAACCGTGAGATCGCGCAACGGGATCTTTGCTGTGGTCGAGATGATGCCAGTCCCGGGGTCGTATGTGGTTTGCGCGGTCACGGCCGTGCTGAAGCCTGCAAGGCGATCCTTGATGAAGGTCTCGGTGGCGACGGTGGTCCGGATCTTGCCCACTGACAGTGCCCGGTTTGCGTCCTGCACCAACCGCGTAGCCTGAGCCTGTTTCAGGAAGATCTGGCCGACATCCACGGTCACCAACAGCAGAAACGCGACCAACGGCACCCATAGCACGAACTCGATCGTGACGTTGCCGCTTTCATCTCTTTGAGCGGTTCTAAGGCTGTTCAGGAGACGCAAAGGATATCAGAGCCCAATTCTTATAGTCATCGTGACTATATATGCTTTCGAACACGCCTGAAATTGGGCGATGCCGGTGCAACCTTGTGGTGTGATCTGGGCCAACATCCTTACACGCACAAATCGACCTAGAAGATCGATGTGCCGAGTTGAAGGATTTTCTCGAGGCCGGTCAGGCGCTGACCGATCTCTGGCCGCCATCCATCCCGCTCCACTACACTTCGGGAGAGGTCAGGACCGCCGCGAATGGCTAGGCCGGATCACTGCGGGATTGGCCGCTTCCTTGCCCTGAGCTTTCAGGCGAGTTCCAAGACCGTGCGGCTTTCACCGCGCAGGCGCAGCACGGTGTCCCGAAGACGCTGAAGGACACGCGACAGCTCCAGCATGTCGAAATCGTTCCGGTCGAGCAGCGCCGCGAGATCGGCATGCGCCAGCGCCGTCTGCGATCGCGCCAGCGAGCCCGCCACCTTCTGGCGGCAGGTGTCGATGGTGCGCGCGGCGGCATCGAGCGCATGGCGCACGCGCAGCGTGTCGGCCTGGCGGCGCAGCAGCGACAGCACGGCGTCCACGTCGGCGATGCTGCGCGAGATGGTGATGCTGTCGTAGTGGGAAGTGGTCGAATGGGTCATGTATCGTTCGCTTTCGGTCCGGAGGGGCCTGCTTGGGGCCGCGCTCCTAAGATCTGGTGAATGACCCGCCTTCCGCCGCGGCGTCGGGCCGGCGGTGCAGGAGACGGGTTGCAAATAGGTTGCGCCTCCCGGCCGCCCTTCGAGGAGACCAGTAGCGTCACGCAGAGCCGGCAATGCGCCTGAGGCCCGCGGGAATGGGGTGGCATCCGGCACCACGACGGGCAGCGCGAGATGTCGCGGCGAGGGCGTCACGAGGCAGCGGGCTTCGCGGGGCGCTCATCCCGCAATGGGACGCGTCGACCAAATCGGGAAGGGCAAAGCCCGAACCCGCAGCGAAACCCAGCATCTTGAGAGACCGGAGATAATGGTGCCCGGGGGCGGAATCGAACCACCGACACGAGGATTTTCAATCCACTGCTCTACCCCTGAGCTACCCGGGCACGGGGATGAAGGCGTCTGCCGTCATCGGGTGGGGGCCTTCTAGGCGAGCCGCAGGGGGGTGTCCAGAGGCATTCGTAGGAAAAATCGCACCGCGCTCAATGCCGTCGCGGCGGCGTGTCACGGGCGGCCTCGGCCGCCTCGTCGGCGGCCCGTTCGATGTCTTCGGGATCGGTCGAAGGCACAGCGTAACCCCCGCCCAGCCAGCGGGCGAGATCCACGTCGGCGCAGCGCTTCGAGCAGAACGGCCGATACGCTTTCACCGTGTCCTTGCCGCAGATCGGACAGGACATCACAGCCTCCCGAGCAGCCGAACCAGCGAGGGGCGCTCGCGCTTGCGCTGCAGTTCGAACAGCCCCATCGGGCTCCAGCCGACCAGCGAGGTCTCCACGGGATCGTTGCGGAACGAGGCGCGCAGCGACTGCTCGAGCTGCTTGCGATGCGCCTTGGACATCGGCGCGAAGTCCACGACGATCTGGCCGCCCAGGCCGCGCAGCCTCAGCGCACGCGGCAATGCGCGGGCGGCGGCGAGGTTGGTCTTGAGCGCCGCGGCGGGCGAGGTGTCGCCGCCGGTGTTGACATCGACCGCCACCAGTGCCCGGGTCGGCTCGACATAGATCGTGCCTTCGCCGGTGGCGACACGCGGCTGCTTGAGGGCCTCGATCTGATCGAGCACGCCTTCGCGCTCGAAACCGCCCGGCTCGGTCACCACGTCGGTCGCGTTCCAGTCGCGCCAGGCCAGCAGATGCGGCCCATCGCCCTCGGTCAGCGCCTCGGGCTGGTCGCCGGCCGCATCGGCCGTCACCGCAATGGACAGGTCCCGCATCGCGGCAATGTCTTCGACGATATCGTCCTCGGCCGCGCCGGCGCAGGCCGAGCGGAGAATCAGGCCGAGATCCTCGGACGCACCCTCCATGCCCTCCTCGGCGAGAATGCGCAGCCGGGCCCGCTCCTCATCCTCGGTGATGGCACGCGAGATGTTGAGGCCGGGCGCGCCGGGGGTGACGATGGCGTAGCGGCTCTTGAACAGCACCCGATCGGTGAGCGGCACGGCCTTGCCGTCCTCGGCGACGCCGGTGACCTGCACCAGCAAAGCCTGGCCAGGGCGCAGCCCCTTGCCCTGCCGCAGGAAGCCGGTGAGGCCCTCGGGCAGGCGCACCATCATGCCGCCCTGCCCCTTCAATGGCCGGTCGCAGATGGCGCGGTAGATCGCGCCGGGGCGCGGCGCGTCGCCCTCCTCGATCAGCAGGTCGTCGAGCTGACCATCGACCAGAAGGGCCGCGGCTTCGCGGTCGCCGAGATGGTCGAGGACGATGCGGCGTCCCTTCATGCGTGTTCTCCGTGAACGGGATATCCGGCCGCCGTCAGCAGCCCGGCAGTTTCCGCCAGGGGCAGACCGACCACGCCGGTGAAGGATCCGTTGATCCAGGGAATGAAGGCCCCGGCGGGGCCCTGAATGGCATAGCCCCCGGCCTTGCCCTGCCAATCGCCGGTGGCAAGGTAGGCGTTGACCTCGGGGTTCGACAGCCGCTTCATCTTGACCGCCGTCTCGACCTCACGCGCCCAGACGCGGTCGCCGCGACGCACTGCGACAGCGGTGATGACGGTGTGGCGCCGACCTGAAAGCATATGCAGGAAACGGGCGGCTTCGGTCGCGTCTACAGGCTTGCCCATGATGCGACGGCCCAGCGCCACGGTAGTGTCGGCGCAAAGCAGCACCTCACCCTCGTCGAGCGCGACGGCGCGGGCCTTTTCGTCCGCGATGCGTCGCGCATAGGCGCGCGGCAACTCGCCACGATGCGGGGTCTCGTCGATGTCGGGGGGGCGGACGTCGTTCGGCGCGAGGCCGATCTGCGCCAGCAATTCGCGGCGGCGCGGCGAGGCCGAGCCGAGGATCAGCCTCAGCCCGCTCTCGGGCGGCAGCGCGCTCATGAGCGCGTCAGCGGAAGCGGTAGTTGATCCGACCCTTGGTCAGATCGTAGGGGGTCATCTCGACTTGCACCTTGTCACCCGCGAGGACGCGGATCCGGTTCTTGCGAAGTTTACCCGCCGTATGCGCGATGATCTCATGGCCGTTTTCCAGCTCGACCCTGAACGTCGCATTCGGCAGGAGTTCCTTCACGACACCGGGAAATTCGAGCAGTTCTTCCTTGGCCATGGTCTCTCCGTCCAGTGAAACCCGCATTTGCGGGCCATGGCGCGTAGATGCGCCCTCGGCGCGCGGATTTCAAGTGCAAACAGGACCGCGTCCCGATCCGGGTCTCGCAGTCTTTCGCGGCATTATTCGCGCAGGCCGCCGACGGGCACAATCAAAATTTCGTAAAGAACCCGGGAACGCCCGGCGACATGCGCCGTTGTGTCGCCGAAGCGAAGCATAAGACGGGAGAGACCCATGAACACGCGGATGACGAAGCTGCTGCTGTCGACGGCGCTGACACTGCCGATGGCGGCCGCCGCTCAGGCCCAGACCACCGACGCCACCTGCTCCGATCTCGAGCTGCTGCTGACGGAACAGATGACGGACGGTGTGCCTGCCGATGTTGGCATGACCGAAGAAGAGGTTCTGGCCCTGATCGAAGCCGAGGACGACGCGCAGTGCGCCGTCGCCTATGTCGAGCTCGAGCGCGTGGTGCTGGTCGAGGGTGAAGGCGCCGAGGCCGAGGCCGAACTGGCGGAGACCGAGCGCACCGTGGTGCGGCTCGAGGACGAGGTGGTGATCGAGGGCATGGTGTACCTCGAGCAGAGCCAACCCAGCGTCAACGTGGAAACCGGCCAGACCGAGATCATGGTCGACCAGGCGCAGCCCGACGTGACGGTCAACGAAGCCGGCGCCGAGATCCTGGTGCGTCAGGCCCCCGCCACGATCACCATGGACATGCCGCAGCCGACCATCCGTATCGAGCAGCCGGCGCCCGAGATTATCATCACCATGCCCGACCCGTCGGTCGACGTGGCCAACGCCCAGCCGCAGGTCGAAGTGCGCCAGGCCGAGCCGATCGTAACCGTCAACCAGGCGCGTCCGAAGGTCGATCTCGAGCTGCAGCGTGCCCCCGAGGGCTCCGAGGGCGGCATCCAGGTGACCGACCGCGCCACCGGCGAGACCTTTGCGCCCGGCACCGAGGGCGAGGTTCGTGCGATCGAAGAGGCCGACGTTCAGCTGACCACGGTCGAGCCGATCGTGACCCTCCAGGAGAACGCGGACCAGCAGGCCAATGTCTCCGTTCAGCGCGCCGAGCCGACGATCCGCTTCGAGAGCGCCGAGCCGGTGATCAACTTCACTCAGGCCGGCGAGCCGGTGATCGAGATGGTGCAGACTGGCGAGCCCGTGGTGACCATCAACGAAGCCGCCGTCGAGGGCGAAGCTGCCGCTGCGATGGACGCGCCGGAAGCCGAAGCCGAGATGGAGACCGAGGCCCCCGAGGCCGAGATGGAAACCGAGCTCGAGACCGAGACCGAGGAGATGGAGACCGAGCTCGAGACCGAGGCCGAGGAAATGGAGACCGAGGTAGAGGGCGCGGCCGAAGCGCTCGAGACCGAGGTTGAAGAGGCCGCTGCCGAGACCGAGGCTGCCGTCGAGGGCGTCGCTGCCGAGGCCGAAGCTGAGGTGGAAGGCGAAATGGCCGAGGTCGAGACCGTCGAGGCGGAAACCGCCGAGATGACCGAAGAAGCCGACATCGTCGCCACTGGTCCGGTTGTGGAGCGTGAAGGCTTCGCGATGATCCCCGCCAACGAGATCGCCGTGACCGACCTCGAAGGTTCGACCGTCTACGGCATCAATGACGAGCGGATCGGCGACATCGGCGACATCATGGTCAGCGATCAGGGCCAGATCCAGGAAGTGATCGTCGAAGTCGGCGGCTTCCTCGGCATCGGCGAAAAGCCGGTCGCCATCCCCTTCGACCAGATGAGCGTCCTGCGTTCGGAAGCCGGTGAAGTCCGCGTCTTCATCGAAGCGACCGAGGAGCAGCTCGAGTCGATGCAGGAAGTCGAGCAGTAAGCTTCGCTTTCCGGACCTTGATCACGAAGGCCGCCCCTCGGGGCGGCCTTTTCTGTATTACTGCCTAGTAAGGGACGTTCGGGCCGCTGGGCGCCTGTCGTGGTTCGGCGTGCCGAGGCACCCTCCTATCAGGCGTCTTTCCAGCCTTTGGCGTACGGCAATGTCGTTTCTGGTGGTTCGGCGCGCGCGTTGCGAGGATGTCCGGCGCGATCAGCTTCGCGGCGGCCCCCAGCGATCGATCAGCCGTTCGACGATCATGTCGCGGGTCTGGCGATAGCTGCGCAGCCGATCCTCGCGCCCTTCGCCCAGCCCGGTCGGGTCGAGCACCGGCCAGTATTCGACCTCGAGATGATAGCAGGCGGTCAGGTCGAGCGCCCGCCGCTGGCTCGCCGGCGACAACGCCAAGATCAGGTCGAAAGAGGACAGGTCGTCGCCCCAGTTGTGCATCTCGTCGAAGCTGCGCGAGCGGTGGCGATGCAGCTCGACCCCGATCTCCGCGCAGACGGTAATGGCGAAGCCGTCTATCTCGAGATCGTTCTTCACGCCCACCGACTGGATGTAGCAGTCGGTGCCGTAGAACTTCTTCATGATGCCCTCGGCCATGGGGGACCGGACGGCGTTGTGATCGCAGCAGAACAGAACCGATTGGGGGAGAGGCTGCAAAGGGGCGGCCAACTCCATATCAGGCCCCGAAATGCAGCACGCAGATGAGGGTGAACAGCCGGCGCGCCGTGTCGGTATCGACCTCTGCCTTGCCCTCCAGCCGCTCCTGAAGCACGCGGGCACCCTCGTTGTGGATGCCGCGACGCGCCATGTCGATGGTCTCGATCTGGCTCGGCGGCAGCGTCTTCACCGCGTCGTAATAGCTTTCGCAGATCTGGAAGTAATCCTTCACCACCTGCCGGAACGGTCCGAGCGAGAGGTGGAACTCGGCCGCCTTGTCGCCGCCGACCGTCGCCACGTCGAAGACCAGCCGCTTCTCGCGGATGCCCAGACCGAGGTGATAGGGCCCCGTGTCGCGGCCCGGCAGGGCGAAGCTGTTCTCCTCGAGCAGGTCGAACACCGCGACCCGGCGCTCCTGCTCGATCTCCGGCGTCGGCGCCTGCCCCGCATCGTCGAGCCGGATCTCGGCGATCCGGGTCATTCGGCGCCCCGGTTCAGCCGGTCGAGTCGCGCCGTGATCGACAGCCCGTGCGCCTCGAGGCTCTCGGCCCGCGCCAGCCGCGCGCCCGAGGGACCGATCGCGGCGAGCGCATCGGGGGTCATCTTCGACAATGTGGTACGCTTCAGGAAATCCATCACCGACAGCCCAGAGGAGAACCGCGCCGACCGTGCCGTGGGCAGGACATGGTTCGGCCCTGAAATGTAGTCACCGATCGCCTCCGGCGTCCAGTGCCCGAGGAAAATCGCGCCGGCATGGGTGATTTTCGCGGCGAGACCTTCGGGATCGGCCACGCAAAGCTCCAGATGCTCCGCCGCGATCCGGTCCGCGAGGCGCGCTGCCTCGTCAAGGTCGCGCACCGTGATGACGGCGCCGAAATCGCGCCAGCTCGCCCCCGCGATGGCGCGCCGCTCGAGTGTTTCGAGCCGCGCCTCCACGGCGGCGGTCACACGGTCGCCAAAGGTTGCGTCGTCGGTGATGAGGATCGACTGCGCGCTCTCGTCATGCTCGGCCTGGCTGAGCAGATCGAGCGCGATCCAGTCGGGATCGTTGTCGGCATCGGCGATGACGAGGATCTCGGACGGGCCCGCGATCATGTCGATGCCGACGCGACCGAAGACCCGGCGCTTGGCGGCAGCGACGAAGGCGTTGCCCGGCCCGGTGATCTTGTCCACCGGGGCGACGCTCTCGGTCCCGTAGGCCAGCGCCGCGATCGCCTGCGCGCCGCCGACGCGGTAGATCTCGTCCACCCCGGCGATCCGGCAGGCCATCAGTACCAGAGGGTTGGCCACGCCGTCGGGCGTCGGCACGGTGACGGCGAGCCGCTCGACCCCTGCCACCTTCGCCGGTACCGCGTTCATCAGCACCGATGAGGGATAGGAGGCCAAGCCGCCCGGCACGTAGAGTCCTGCGGCCGAGACGGGTGTCCAGCGCCAACCGAGCATCGCGCCCGCTTCGTCGGTCCAGCTCTGATCCTCGGGCATCTGGCGGGCGTGATAGGCGCGGATGCGTTCGGCCGCGAGTTCGAGCGCGGCGCGGTCCTCGTCGGACACCTTGGCGCATTCCGCCTCGATCTCCTCGGCCGAGAAGCGCAGCTGCCCGGGCGCCAGCTCCATCCGGTCGAAACGGGCGGTGTAATCGACGAGCGCCGCATCGCCGCGCGCCCGGACCTCCGCGATGATCGCCGCGACCGCGTCGTCCACGTCGGGGCTGTCCTCGCGCTTCATGGTCAGCAACGCGGCAAAGCGGGTCTCGAAATCGGGATCGGTGCTGGACAGGCGGTGCGGCATGGCGGTCTCCTTCGGCTCTGGGGCATAGCCCCGCCCGCCCCCCTGCTCAACCGTCCAGTTGCCGCACGTAGTAGAGGTCGTCGACAAAGCCGTCCTCGAGGCGCGCAGCGCGTGGCAGGAGACCGTGCCGGACGAAACCGTGCTTCTCGTAGAGCCGGATCGCAGGGGCGTTATGCGCGGCCACGAACAACTCGACCTGCAGCTTGCCATCGGCGGCCGCCCGATCGAGCGCGGCGCGCAGCAGCCGCTTGCCGATACCGGTGCCATGGCTTTCGGGACTCACGTAAAAGGCGTTGAGCGCGACGCGATGCGCGGCCGCCACCGCCTCGACCACCGGATCGAGCGCGGCCGTCCCGATCAGCCGGTCGCCGTCAAAGGCGCCCAGCACCAGACGCCCCGCGAGGCTCTCCGCCACCTCCTCGTCGGACCGGGCCAACTCCTCCTGCAGCGTCGTCAGAAAGGCGTCGGGAAACAGGCGCAGCCCCTCGGCGCGGATCCGGCGCCAAGCGCCCAGATCATCGGGTCCGAGGTCGCGGATCACTCGGGGTGCCGGGGTGCCTTGCCCGAGGGGGCGGCATAGGGGCGGGTCACGTCGCGCAGCAGCAGTTCCGGCGCTT
Source organism: Limimaricola variabilis (assembly GCF_014195545.1). Classification (GTDB taxonomy): domain Bacteria; phylum Pseudomonadota; class Alphaproteobacteria; order Rhodobacterales; family Rhodobacteraceae; genus Limimaricola; species Limimaricola variabilis. Next base: position 10,257 of record NZ_JACIBX010000006.1, read on the forward strand.
CGACGTCGATGGCAATCTCCCCATCCCCCGCGAGGATCAGCCGGATCGTGCCGGCAGGCTCCGCTTCGGCGGCCTCGAACACCACCGCGAGCAGCGACAGCACCGTGTCGCGGTCGGCGGGGTCGAGTCCCTGCGACCGCACCGCCATCACGTTCTCGATGCACAGCACCGCCTGCACCCGCTCGGCCTCGCGGGTGGTGGCCGGATCCTCCCAGCGGAACCGGTTGAGCAGCATGGCGAAGCGACGGTCGCTCTTCTTCCAGGCCATCTCGGAAGCGGGCAGGACCGAATCCTGCACCAGCGCCGAGATCACCTGAACGTCGTCGCCATCAAGCGCCTTGAGGCGCAGCGGCCGCTGCACCCCTTCGGCGAATGTCGCGTCGCGCATCTCGCTCATGCACTCACCCTCTCGATCCTGGCGCCGACGGCGCTCAGCTTGTCCTCGACATGCTCGTAGCCACGGTCGAGATGATAGACCCGGTTCACCACGGTTTCTCCCTCGGCGGCGAGACCGGCGAGGATCAGCGAGACCGAGGCCCGCAGGTCGGTGGCCATCACCTGCGCGCCCTTGAGGCGGTCGACACCGGTGACGGTGGCATGGCCGCCCTGCACCTCGATCCGCGCGCCCATGCGCATCAGCTCGGGCGCATGCATGAAGCGGTTCTCGAAGATCTTCTCCTCGAGCCGCGAGGTGCCGGTGGCGGTGCACAGCATCGCCATCATCTGGGCCTGCAGGTCCGTCGGGAAGCCCGGGAAGGGTTCCGTGGTGACGTCGACCGCGCGCGGCCGATCGCCACGCAGCTTCACCTTCAGCCCGGCCTCGGTCTCGGTCACGTCGATTCCGGCCGCGTCCAGCTTCTCGCAGAACGCGCCGATCAGGCCGATCTCGCCGCCCAGGCACTCCACCTCGCCGCCGGTGAAGGCCGGGGCCAGCATGTAGGTGCCCAGCTCGATCCGGTCGGTGACGACGCGATGCGTCGCGGCCCCGAGCCGGTCGACGCCCTGCACCTCGATCGTGGCGCTGCCCTCGCCCGAGATCTGCGCACCCATCGCCCGCAGGCAACGCGCCAGATCGACGATCTCGGGTTCGCGCGCAGCGTTCTCGATCAGCGTGGTGCCCTTGGCGAGCGTCGCGGCCATCAGCACGTTCTCGGTCGCACCGACCGAGGCGAAGCGCAGCTTAACCCGGTTGCCACGCAGGCCGCCGCGCGCCAGCGCATGCAGGTAGCCATCCTTCAGCTCAATCTCCGCACCGAGCGCAGTGAGCGCCTCGATGTGGATGTCCATCGGCCGCGCGCCGATGGCGCAACCACCCGGCAACGAGACCACCGCCTCATGGGCGCGCGCCAGCAGCGGGCCCAGCACCAGATTCGAGGCGCGCATCTTGCGGACGATCTCGTAATCGGCGCGGGTCGAGGCGAGGTCGTGGGTCGACATCGCGATGACCTTCCCGCCCTGCATCGAGGAGATCTCGGCGCCGAGCGATTCCAGCAGCTGGGTCATGGTGCGGATGTCCGACAGCCGCGGCGCGTTGGTGAGCGTCAGCGGCTCCTCCGACAACAGCGTCGCGGGCATCAGCGCGAGACAGGCGTTCTTGGCGCCCGCGATCGGAATCTGGCCGCGCAGCTCGGCGCCGCCGCGCACGATGATCGAATCCATGCCTGCTACTCTTCCTCTTGTTCTTCGTCAGACCGGGTTTCTGACGCCCGCGCCTGCGCCTGCGCCTTGCGGCGGGCGATGTTGGCCTTGAGGGCGGCCTTGAGCCGGTCCTTGCGATCAGCCGCGCGGGGCGGCTCCTGACGGGGTGTCTTCATGGTTGTCGCAGATAGCGTCCGCCCCCCGATCCGTCCAGTTCATTGCCTCCACGCCACCCATCGACCCCACCTTTGCCCGCCCCGGCGTCAAGCGCGACAAAAACCCCTTGCGCTCGCCGTCATGGCAGGTAAAAGCCCGCCCAGACGAGACGCTGCAGTAGCTCAGTGGTAGAGCACACCCTTGGTAAGGGTGAGGTCGAGAGTTCAATCCTCTCCTGCAGCACCATCCTCCCCCACATCGCAAGACTTGATGCCGCGCCTCGGCCAGCCAAACGCAATGCGCTTCTTCGCCCGCCAAAAGGCGGTCTCGATGGCGAATCTTGGGGTGATTAAGAGGGTATGCCGCGCTCGCCGACACGGATGCCTGCGTCAATTACACGTTCGGCTCTAGAGCGCCTGTCTGCTTGGACAGTTGCGGCGGGATCGCGGATCCCTTCTCATGCTCGCAGGTATAGCAAGTGTTTTGCGAGTTGCGATGTTTTCCATCGATCCCCTGATCCCGCTGGCTCTGGCGGCCCTCCTGCTGTTGGCGCTCCCCCCGTCCCGACCAATGTTCGACGGCATGCTGGCCGGCGTGACGGCCGTCCCGCCGCCGCTGCAGGAGGCGAGCGTCCCGGAGCGGCGGCTGGCCGGCATCGCCGACTGAGGCACCGCTCCGGGTTCAGAGTACGCGTCAGTCGCCGATCCAGTCCCAGGGGGTGGTGAAGGCGCCCAGCGCCTTGGCGACTTCGGGCTCGTTCGCGGTGCCGGTACGGCGAATCTTCGCGACCAGTCCACGGCGGTTGTCTTCGACCACCTCAGCCACCTCGGCGCCAACACCGGCGGCGGCCAGCGTCTCGTCATAGACGCGGGCGATCGCCATCTTGCGCAGCGCCGGCTTGAAGATCTTGCCCACGGCGGTTTTCGGCAGTTCCGGCAGGATCTCCAGATGGCGCGGCCGCGCCGCGCGCTCGGAGACGTGCTCGCGGGCGTATTCGAGCAGCTCCTCGTGGCTCACCGTCGCGCCGTCGACCAACTCCACATAGGCGCATGGCACCTCGCCGGCATGGGCGTCGGGCTGGCCGATGGCGCCGGCGAAGGCGATGGCGGGATGCGCGGCCAGCGCCTCCTCGATCTCGGCCGGGTCGATGTTGTGGCCGCCACGGATGATCAGGTCCTTGGCCCGGCCGGTGATCCACAAATACCCGTCCGGATCGATCCGGCCGAGATCGCCGGTCCGCAGGAACTGCTGCTCATCCTCGGGGCCCGGGCGATAGAGGCCCTCGTTCTTGGTCGGGTCCGTATAGGTGCCGCCGCGCGACACCCCGGGGCTCGAAACGCAGATCTCGCCGACCTTGTCGATGGGGCAGTCCGCGCCGGTGGCGGGGTCGATGATCCGCACCTGCGTATAGGGGAAAGGCACCCCGACCGAGCCCACCTTCTTCTCGCCCTCGGGCGGGTTGATCGACACGAGGCAGGTCGCCTCGGTCAGGCCGTAGCCCTCGCAGATGGTTACGCCAGCGGCCTCCTCGAAGCGCTTGTAGAGCTCCACCGGCAGCGGTGCCGAGCCCGAGAAGGCGAGGTTCAGCGTCGAGATGTCGGCGTTCACCGGGCGCTGCATCAGGGCCGAGATGGCGGTGGGAACGGTGATCACGAAGGTGACCTTCCAGCGCTCCACCAGCTTCCAGAAATTGTCGAACACCCCGTCGCCGCGGTAGCCCGCGGGCGTCGGCAGGATCACATGCGCCCCCGAGGCGAGCGAGGCCCCCATGATGACGATGGCGGCGAAGACATGGAACATCGGCAGCGGGCAGATGATGTTGTCGCGATCCGAGAACATCAGCCGCGCGCCCAGCCAGCCATTGTAGACGATGCCGGAGTAGTAGTGCTGGGCCACCTTGGGCATGCCGGTGGTGCCGCCGGTATGGAACAGCGCGGCGACCCGGTCGCCCGGGCTGTCGGCGAAGGCCAGCTCGCGCGGCTGACGCGCGATCTCACGGTTGAAGTCGAGCACACGGGCCTTGTGGCGCACCTCGACCTTGGGCCGGATGAGCGGCACGATCAGCTTCTTCACCCCGGTGAGATAGCGATGCAGGTCGACCTCGAGCACCGTCTCGACATTGGGCGCCAGCGCCACCGCCTCGGCCGCCTTCTGGGCCACGTCGGTCTTGGGGAAGGATTTGAGCGTGACCAGCACCTTGGCATTCGTCTGGCGCAGGATCGCGCCGATCTGGCCCGCATCCAGAAGCGGGTTGATCGGGTTGACGACCCCGGCGATCTGGCCGCCGAGATAGCTCAACACCACCTCGGAGCAGTTCGGCAGCAGATAGGCGACCACGTCGGTCTCGCCGACGCCCAGCTCGCGCAGCAGGTTCGCCGTCTGCGCCGATTTGGCGTGCAGCTCGCGCCAGTTCAGCGTCTCCGCCGGCGCCTTGGGATCGGAGAACAGCTGAAAGCTCAGCGCGGCGCGGTCGGGAAAGGCCTCAGCCGTGCGTTTCAGCAGCCCGTGGGTCGTCGTCGGCTGGCCCTGTGCCTGCCAGCTCCCCTCGGCCTCGATCGCCTCCCGATCGATCATGCCCGCAAAGCCCATTCCCGTTCCTCCCTTTTTATTCTCTTGTTGTGCCGCCTGCGGCCTCCATCCCTGAGGCAAAGCATCGGGCCTGACCTTCACGTCACGCAAGCATGACGCCGCGAAAGCCTTCCGCGGCGCAAGGATTTTCCTGCCAGTTGGCTATTCTGCGGCTTGCGCCATGCCGTCGGTGAACTGCAACCGCGCCAGCCGGGCGTAGAGCCCCCCCTCCGCCACGAGGTCGTCATGGCTGCCCTGCGCCACGATCCGCCCGTCTTCGAAGACGAGGATCCGGTCGGCCTTCTTCACCGTGGCCAGCCGATGCGCCACGATCAGCGTCGTGCGCCCCTGCGCGAGCCGGTCGACGGCGTGCTGGACCAGCCGCTCGCTCTCGGCGTCGAGCGCGCTGGTCGCCTCGTCCAGCAGCAGCACCGGCGCGTCGCGCAGGATCGCGCGGGCGATGGCGATGCGCTGCTTCTGCCCGCCCGACAGCATCACGCCGCGCTCGCCGACCTGGCTGTCGTAGCCCTGCGGCAGCGCGACGAGGAATTCATGCGCCGCGGCCGCGCGTGCGGCCGCCTCGACCTCCTCATCCGTGGCGTCGGGACGACCGAAACGGATGTTCTCGCGCGCCGTGTCGGCGAAGATCACCGGGTCCTGCGGCACCAGCGCCATGCGGCGGCGGAAGTCGGGCCGCGCCATGTCGCGCAGATCGACCCCGTCAAGCGTGATCCGCCCCGAGGCCGGGTCCCAGAACCGCAGCAGAAGTTGGATCATCGTCGTCTTGCCCGCGCCGGAGGGGCCGACCAGCGCCACCGTTTCACCGGGCCGGATCGCGACACTGACATGGTCGAGCGCCGAGGTGTCGGGACGCGACGGGTAGGAGAAGGAGACATCCTCGAACATGATCTCGCCGCGCGCGGCGGGCACCGGAAGCGGGTCCTTCGGCTCGCGCAGGCTGTCCTCGGCATGAAGCAGTTCGACCAGCCGCTCGGTGGCGCCGGCGGCGCGCTGCAGCTCGCCCCAGATCTCGGTCAGCGCACCGACCGCGCCGGCCACCATCACCGCATAGATCACGAACTGCACCAGGGCGCCGATGCTCATCGCGCCGGCATTCACGTCGCGCGCGCCGATCCACAGCACGCCGACGATGCCCGCGAAGATCAGGAAGATGACGATCGCGGTCATCACCGCCCGTGTGCCGATCCGGGCATGCGCGGCCGCGAAGCTCTTTTCGGTGACATCGTCGAACCGGGCCCGGCTCGGCGCCTCGTGGCTGTATGCCTGCACGGTCTGCACCGAAAGCAGCGTCTCGGAGGCGTTGCCCGACGAGGCGGCGATCCAGTCCTGGTTCTGACGGCTCAGCGCGCGCAGCCTGCGCCCAAGCACCACGATCGGCACGATGATCGCCGGCACGATCAGCAGCACCAGCCCGGTAAGCTTGGCGGAGGTCATCAGCAGGAGCACCAGACCGCCGACGAGAATCAGCAGGTTCCTGAGCGCCACCGAGGCCGAGGAGCCGATCACGCTCAGGATCAGCGTGGTGTCGGTGGTGATCCGGCTGAGGACTTCCCCGGTCATGACCCGCTCGTAGAAGGAGGGACTCATCCCGACCATCCGTGCGAAGACCGCCTTGCGGATATCCGTCACCACCCGCTCGCCGAGCCGCGTGACGAGGTAGTATCGCGCCGCCGTGCCCAGCGCGAGCAGCGCGGCGATGAGGAGCGCGCCGGCGAAATAGCGATCAAGCAGCGCGCCCGCATCTACCTCGAAATTGTCGACCACGCGTCGCACCGCCAGCGGCAGCACGAGGCTCACGCAGGCCGTCAGCACCAGCGCCGCGACCGCCAGCGCCATGGTGCCACGATAGGGCGCGAGGAACGGCCAGAGCGCCCGCAGCGCACCGATATTCTTCGACGCCGCGCGGTCTTCCTCGCCGCGTTTCGGGGATCGGGCCATGTCGCGCCTCGTCTTTGGATTGCCGAAGATGTCTAGACCCCGGAATGGCGCACGACAAGCGAAGCCCGGCGCCTGCCGCGAAAGGCCCTGCGGGGGGTTGCGGAAAGACAAGGCGCATTAGCGCCGCTTTCCCCCCACGGGCATCTTTCCAAACTCGCGATTCGGCGCTAAGGGCACAGGTTCTGAATCGGGCCATACACCCTTGGAGGATGGCCCATCACCTGAAAGGACTTACAATGGCCAAAGAGATTCCGGATCTCGTCGCCACGGCACGCACGGGGACAGGCAAGGGGGCCGCTCGTCAGGCACGTCGCGAAAACCTCGTTCCGGGCATCGTGTATGGTGGCGGCGCCGACCCGCTGCCGATCAACCTGCCCTACAACGCGCTGATCAAGAAGCTGAAGGCGGGACGCTTCCTGTCGACCCTGTTCAACCTCAAGGTTGAAGGCCAGGACGACGTGCGCGTGATCTGCCGCGGCGTTCAGCGCGACGTGGTCAAGGACCTTCCGACCCACGTGGACCTGCTGCGCCTGCGCCGCACCACGCGGATCAACCTGTTCATCCACGTCGAGTTCGAGAACCACAAGGCCGCGCCCGGCATCAAGAAGGGCGGCGTGCTCACCGTGGTGCGTCCCGAGGTCGAGTTGAATGTGCTGGCCGGCGAGATCCCCGAGCAGATCGTTGTCGATCTGACCGGCAAGGAGATCGGTGACGTGATCCACATCAACGACGTCACCCTGCCCTCCGGCGCCAAGGCGACCATCGACCGCAACTTCGTGATCGCCAACATCTCGGCGCCGTCGAAGCTCGCCGCTGCCGCGGCCGAGGAAGAGGCCGCCGACGAGGTCGAGGCGACCGAGCAGTCGGACGCCTGATCCCTTCCCGGATCGATCCATGCAGCGGGGCTCTTCGGGGCCCCGTTCGCGTCTCCGGCACTGGTTTCGCCGGCATGGGCGCGCTAGTCTCCGCGCCATGAAACTCTTTGTCGGACTAGGCAATCCGGGGGCCAAATACGCCCGGAACCGTCACAATATCGGCTTCATGGCCGTTGACCGGATCGCCGAGGATCATGGCTTTGCGCCTTGGCGCGCCAAGTTCCAGGGCGAGGTCGCCGAGGGCAGGCTGGGGACCGAGAAGGTGCTCCTGCTGAAGCCCGCGACCTTCATGAACCTGTCCGGTCAATCGGTTGGCGAAGCCGCACGCTTCCACAAGATCGACAGCATCGACATCACGGTGTTCCACGATGAGATCGACCTCGCGCCGGGACGGCTCAAGATCAAGTCGGGCGGCGGTCACGCCGGTCATAACGGGCTGCGCTCGATCCACCAGCATCTGGGGCCGCATTACGACCGGGTGCGGATGGGCGTCGGCCATCCGGGCCACAAGGACGCGGTGCCGGGCTACGTGCTCAAGGATTTTGCCAAGGCCGACGAGGACTGGCTCGACGACATGCTGCGCGGCGTATCGGACGGAGCCGCGGCACTGGCCACAGGGGACGGGCCGCGCTTCATGAACGCCGTGGCGCTCAGGCTGAACCCGCCGCGCTCCGGTGGCGGCGCGAAGCCGCCTGCCCAGAAGGCTGACGCCGCCCCGGCCCCAGCCTCTCCCAAATCGCAGGCCCCTGCCCCCGCGCCCACCGATGATCGCTCGGCCCTTCAGAAGCTTGCCGATCGGTTCAGGTGACGGAACGGGATCGCCCTGATGACATACTGGCCCGTCGGAGGGAGGACAAATGAAGGTAGAACCATCGCTGAACGTGTTCGACGAACCGCTCGCCTCCTGTTCGACCGGCCCGGTCACTGGATTCTTCCGTGACGGTCATTGCAACACCTGCGCCGAGGACGTCGGGAGCCACACGGTCTGCGCCGTGATGACCGCCGAGTTCCTTGCATGGTCGGCCTATGTCGGAAACGACCTGAGCACGCCGCGCCCGGAGCTAGATTTCCCGGGGCTGCGGCCGGGTGATCGCTGGTGCTTGTGCGCCATGCGCTTCCTGCAGGCCCACGACGAAGGCTGTGCCCCGCGGGTAAATCTTGCTGCGACCCATCGGTCGGCGCTCGACGTGATACCGCTCTCGCTTCTCGAAAGATACGCGGCCTCTTAAGAGAAAGCCCCGGCCGGATCGCTCCGGCCAGGGCTGAATGATTTCGCGTCTCAGGACTTACTGATTGGCAGTGGCGGCGTCGTCGTCATCGGACTCGTTGTCACCATTTTCCTCACCCTCTTCGAGGAAGCCATCGACTTCGGTGTCATTGAGCTCGATTTCGTCTTCGCCCTCGTCACGATAATCCGGATCATCGGAATCATCCGAAGCCGAGCGAGTCTCCGGATCCTCTACCTCAGGCGACTCCATCGCGTCCATGTCGGGGTCCATCTTCACGCCTTCCGGCACCACGAAGGTAGCGGTCACCGGCGCGCCATTGACCATGATGGGGCCGTCGACATCGGTCATGCCTTCGCCGAAGTCATAGACACCGTTGCCGTTGGTCTCGGCATGCAGCATTGCCACAAGCTCGGTCCCGGCCGGCAGTGCCTGGGGGATCATCACCATGACGTCGGTATTCTCGCCGGCCATCACCATCGCATGGCCCATCGAGTCGGGCACGACGGGCGCGCCATCAGCGACGGCGTGCAGGACGATGTAGCCATCCTCGCGGGTCGTGATGCGCGGGAAGGTCACCATGGTCTGGCCGTCGGCCATCGACATCATCATGGCTTCCTGATCGGCCTCGATCATCATCGTGTCGTCTTGCGCGATCGCGGCGCCGGCCATCAGTGCGGCGGTAGCCGAAGCGGTTGCGAAGATCTTGAACATTGTATTCTCCAAATCTGGTTTGCATTGATAACCATCTGAAAGACTTCGGGTTCACTGTCGCTCTACACATCGGCGTGTTTCCCCCATGTGCCGCTCCCCCAGAACAAGAAAAAGGCCGGTCGGGGTTGCCCCGACCGGCCGATCAACTGAAATCCTGAGAATGGATTACTGGCTGTTGTCCTCATCGGACGGGTCAGCCATGTCCTCGCCTTCTTCGATGAAGCCTTCGGTCTCGGTGTCGTTGGTCTGGAGAGCCGACTCGTTGTCGTCGCGGTAGTCCGGGTCGTCGCTGTCATCCGACGCGGCGCGCGCTTCGGGATCGGCTGTGCCGGTCGCGGTCATGCCGGTCGCGATGCGGATTTCCTGCACGCTCAGCATACCGTCGCCGTCGGCGTCATCCTCGATCAGGATCGCGGCCCCTTCGGCACCGAAGGCAGCCTCGAGTTCGGCCATGCTCAGCTCCATATTGCCATCGGTGTCCACCTCGGCAAACGGAATGCTCTGGGCCACGGCGGTCGAGGCACCCAGAACGAAGGCGGTGGTCGCGAGGCTGGCGCTCAGTTTGTTCAGCATGTCGTGTCCTCTCGAATTGTGAGTTCGCGCCCCAACGTGTCGCCCGGCGAGGCGTTCGGAGAGGCGCGTTCACAAAGCCGTGAGAGCCGTCAGGTCTGAATGTCGACGCCCAGATGCTTGGCCACGGTGAAGATGTCCTTGTCGCCGCGACCGCACATGTTCATTACCAGCAGGTGGTCCTTGGGCAGTTCCGGCGCGATCTTCATCACATGCGCCAGCGCGTGGGACGGCTCCAGCGCCGGGATGATCCCTTCGAGCGCGCAGGACAGCTTGAACGCCTCGAGTGCCTCGGCATCGGTGATCGCCACGTATTGCGCCCGGCCGATCTCGTGCAGCCAGGCGTGCTCGGGACCGATGCCAGGGTAGTCGAGGCCGGCAGAGATCGAATGGCCTTCGAGGATCTGTCCGTCATCGTCCTGCAGCAGGTAGGTCTTGTTGCCATGCAGCACGCCAGGGCGCCCGCCGGTAAGCGAGGCGCAGTGCTGCATCTTCAGGTCGACGCCCTTGCCGCCCGCCTCGACGCCGATGATGTTCACCTCCCGGTCGTCGAGGAACGGGAAGAACAGCCCCATCGCATTCGAGCCGCCGCCGATCGCCGCGATCAGCGTGTTGGGCAGACGCCCCTCGGCGGCCTGCATCTGCTCGCGCACCTCCTTGCCGATGATCGACTGGAAGTCGCGGACCATCGCCGGATAGGGATGCGGGCCCGCGACGGTGCCGATGCAGTAGAAGGTATCGCGCACATTGGTGACCCAGTCGCGCAGCGCGTCGTTCATGGCGTCTTTGAGCGTGCCGCGGCCCGAGGTGACGGGCACGACCTCGGCACCCAGAAGCCGCATCCGGAACACGTTGGGCGCCTGACGCTCGACGTCATGCGCGCCCATGTAGACCACGCATTTCAGGCCGAACTTGGCGCAAACCGTCGCGGTCGCCACGCCGTGCTGACCGGCACCGGTCTCGGCGATGATCCGGGTCTTGCCCATGCGGCGCGCGAGGATGATCTGGCCAAGCACGTTGTTGATCTTGTGCGCGCCGGTGTGGTTCAGCTCGTCGCGCTTGAGGTAGATCTTGGCCCCGCCGAGATGCTCGGTCAGACGCTCGGCAAAGTAGAGCGGGCTGGGCCGGCCGACGTAGTGGGTCCACAGATCGTCCATCTCCGCCCAGAAGGACGGGTCGGTCTTGGCCTTCTCGTACTCGGCCTCGAGCGACAGGATCAGCGGCATCAGCGTCTCGGAGACGAAACGCCCGCCGAACTGGCCGAAGCGGCCGCCCTCGTCGGGCCCGGCCATGAAGCTGTTGATGAGATCGTCCGCCATGCGCTGGGCCTCCTCGCGTTCGGCCTCCGGACTACCCTTGCCGCGCGGGGCGGTAAAGGGTTCTCGCCTCAATCGCGGTCGCGCCAGCGCCGCGAAGTGCCGTCGATCCAGCGCCGACCGCGGATCAGCGCCGCGTTGACGCCCGGCCGCAGGATCGGCAGGTCGACCGCCAGCAGCGCGAGGCCGATCGGGAGCATCCACAACCCGAAGATCGGAAGGATCGCCGCGAAGCCCCCGAGGATGAGCAGCAGCCCCACGGGAATGCGGATCCAACGGGCATGGTCCGCCATCAGCAGATCCGACATCCGCCGCATCCGCGGCGAACCGCCGGTCATCGCCCGCATCTGCCGTTGCAGGCGGGCCTTCTCACGCTCGTGATCGACGGTCTTGCTCATGGCTGCCATGTAGGACGACCACGGGGCCGCGGCAATCGCCTTCGTCAGCCACTTGCCGCCGACAGGAAGGCGCGGATGCGGTCGGCATCCTTGCGCCCCGGGGCACTCTCGACCCCGGATGAGACGTCGACCTGACGCGCACCGGTCCGGGCCACGGCCTCGGCGAGATTCTCGGGCGTCAGCCCGCCCGCCAGCATCCATGGCACGGGCCAGCGCCGCCCGGCGATCAGCCGCCAGTCGAAGGCGAGCCCGTTGCCACCGGGCAGCACAGCACCCGCCGGCGCCTTGGCATCGACGAGGATCTGGTCGGCCACGGCCGCATAGAGGTCGAGCGTGGGCAGGTCGGCCTCCGTGGCCACCCCCACCGCCTTCATCACCGGCAGGCCATGACGGGCACGGATTTCGGCCACGCGCTCGGGCGTCTCGCGGCCATGAAGCTGCAGCATGTCGAGCGGCACGCGAGCGACAATGTCGTCGAGCGTCGCGTCGTCGGCATCCACCACCAGCGCCACCTTGGCGACGCCCGGCGGCACCTCCAACCCCAGCGCAGCGGCGGTCTCGACGCTGACGCAGCGCGGCGATCTGGCGAAGAAGACGAAGCCCACATAGCGGGCGCCTGCCGCCACGGCGGCATCGAGGCCTGCCCGGTCGGACAGGCCGCAGATCTTGACGGAGACGGGCATTCAGACGCGGGCGGGTTCGGCCGGGCGATCGACAAGCGCCAGTACGTCGTCCTCGCCCTCGTGCTTCTCGTGCCGCAGACGGTCGACCTCGCGCTCGAGGCGGTTGACGTCACGGGCCCGCCGGCGCGCCTCGGCGCGGTGCTTGTGCTCGCGCAGCCACTCCCAGAGGAAGCCGATCATCAGGCCGAGCGCCACGCCGATCAGGATCACGGCATAGAGCGGCAGGTCGATGTCGGGCGAGATGCCGAACAGCCCGCTCAGCCCCTCGGGCAGCACGCGCAGCGTGACCATGCCGCGGTTGGCGAGGCCGAGAATGACCAGACAGATGGCGACGATGCCCCAGAAGGCGGTGCGGAGAGCTCTCATGTGGTGGTTCTATTTCCCGTTTAGCCGGTCGCGCAAGAGCTTGCCGGTCTTGAAGAAGGGGACGTGCTTTTCTTCGACCTCGACCGCCTCGCCGGTGCGCGGGTTGCGGCCGAGCCGCTGGTCGCGCTTCTTAACCGAAAAGGCGCCGAAGCCGCGCAGTTCGACCCGGTTTCCTTCGGCCATCGCCTGGGTGATCCGGTCGAAGATCGTGTTCACGATCTTTTCGACGTCGCGCTGATAGAGATGCGGGTTCTCATCCGCGATTTTCTGGATCAGTTCGGAGCGAATCATTAGCAGCCCTCCCTGTCCGTGCCGCGCCGATGCGGCGACATGTCACGGATCTGTGTCATCAAGACTATAGGGGCATCACCGGTTCCGATAAATAGTGCAGTCAAAACAACGGTGCGGTTTTGACCCACGTTCACGAAAAGACCCCGCCGCCCGGTGAGGGGCGACGGGGTCGAAAGCGTTCCGGGGCCGAAAAGGGCCCCGGATGGGCTCAGCGGTCGCCCTTGAGGGCGGCGCCGAGGATGTCGCCCAGCGAGGCGCCCGAATCGGAGGAGCCGTACTGCTCGACCGCTTCCTTCTCTTCGGCGATCTCGCGCGCCTTGATCGACAGGCCCAGCTTGCGGGTCTTGCTGTCGACGTTGGTGACACGGACGTCGACCTTGTCGCCGACGCCGAAGCGCTCGGGGCGCTGCTCGGCACGGTCACGCGACAGGTCCGAGCGACGGATGAAGGACTTCATGCCCTCATAGGTCACTTCGATGCCGCCATCCTCGATCTTGGTCACCTCGACGGTGATGATCGAGCCGCGCTTCACACCACCGATGGCTTCGGCGAACGGGTCGCCGTCCATGGCCTTGATCGAGAGCGAGATGCGCTCCTTCTCGATGTCGACCTCGGTGACCTTGGCCTTCACGACGTCGCCCTTGCGGAAGTCGCCGATCACGTCCTCGCCACGACCTTCCCAGGTCAGGTCCGACAGGTGAACCATGCCGTCGATGTCGCCCGGGAGGCCGACGAACAGGCCGAACTCGGTGATGTTCTTCACCTCGCCCTCGACCTCGGTGCCCTCGGGGTGGGTCTCGGCGAAGACTTCCCACGGGTTGCGCTGGGTCTGCTTCAGGCCGAGCGAGACGCGACGCTTGGCGCTGTCGATCTCGAGCACCATCACTTCCACTTCCTGCGAAGTGGAGACGATCTTGCCGGGGTGCACGTTCTTCTTGGTCCAGCTCATCTCGGAGACGTGGACCAGACCCTCGACGCCCGGCTCCAGCTCCACGAAGGCGCCGTAGTCGGTGATGTTGGTCACGCGGCCGGTGTGGACGCTCTCGATCGGGAACTTGGCTTCCACCGAATCCCACGGATCGTCCTGCAGCTGCTTCATGCCGAGGCTGATACGGTGGGTTTCCTTGTTGATCTTGATGACCTGGACCTTGACGGTCTCGCCGATCGACAGGATCTCCGAGGGGTGGTTCACGCGGCGCCACGCCATGTCGGTGACGTGCAGCAGGCCGTCGACGCCGCCGAGATCAACGAACGCACCGTATTCGGTGATGTTCTTGACCACGCCGTCGACCGTCTGGCCTTCGTGCAGGTTGGCGATGACCTCGGCGCGCTGCTCGGCACGGCTCTCTTCGAGGATCGCGCGACGCGACACCACGATGTTGCCACGGCGGCGGTCCATCTTGAGGATCTGGAACGGCTGCTTGAGACCCATGAGCGGGCCGGCGTCGCGCACGGGGCGCACATCGACCTGCGAGCCGGGCAGGAAGGCCACGGCGCCGCCGAGATCGACGGTGAAGCCACCCTTGACGCGGCCGAAGATGGCGCCTTCGACGCGCTCTTCGTCGGCATAGGCCTTCTCGAGACGGTCCCACGCCTCTTCGCGGCGGGCCATCTCACGCGAGATGACGGCTTCGCCACGGGCGTTCTCAACCTGGCGGAGGAAGACTTCGACCTCGTCGCCGGGCTTGAGGTCGGCCTGCTCGCCGGGGTTGGCGAATTCCTTGAGATCGATGCGGCCTTCCATCTTGTAGCCGACATCGATGATGGCCTGACCCGCCTCGATGGCGAGCACGCGGCCCTTGACGACGCTGCCTTCGGACGGCGTGTCGATTTCGAAGCTTTCGTTCAGGAGGGCTTCGAATTCCTCCATGGATGCTTTAGCGCACATGCGGTCAGTTTTTCCTTTGTAAGTCGCTATACGGGCCAGGCGGTTGTCTCCGCCGGTCTTTGGATTTCGGCTTGCCGACAGGGCGTCCAACGCGACCGGGGCCGGAAATTCCGACCCTGCCTCATCCTGCTCGCGCGCGAGACGCGCGCCGCCCTCTCGACGCCCGTGTCCATAGAGCAAAGCCGGTCCCGGATCAAGCAGCACGGCCACACTCGCCACGCCACTGGGCCTCGCCCATTGCGCGATCCCTACGCCAGCGCACTAATGGCGGCCCGGACAGGAGAGCTTGATGGACCTGGACATTCTACTCGCGGTCAACCGCATCGCAGGGCGCGACGCGCTGCTCGACACGTTGATCCTTCAGGTTGCTTCGAGTCCGCTGTTCAAGGGCATTCCAGTGATGATGCTGGTCTGGGGGCTATGGATGCAGCCGCATGCCGCGCAGGCGAGACGCCGCGCCGCCCTTGCCGGCACACTGGTGATGGCGGTGCTGGCGCTGGCGACGGGCCGGGTGCTGTCGATGACGCTGCCCTACCGGGCGCGGCCGATCCACGATGCCGATCTGCCGCTGCGGCTGGCGGACTCTGTCGGGGTGGACACGCTGAACGACTGGTCCGCCATGCCCAGCGACCACGCGGTGCTGTTCTTCGCGCTGGCCACCGGCATCGCGCTGGCCGACCGTCGCTGGGGTCTCGTGGCGCTGGCCCATGCGGTGCTGGTGATCGCGCTGCCGCGGGTCGCGCTCGGCTTCCACTGGCCGAGCGACATCCTGGTCGGCGGCGCGCTCGGCGTCGCGATGGCGCTGATCGCGGTGCCGCTGCTGCGGCGGGTTCTGCTGGACACCGGCCTGCTGGCCTGGCTCGAGTCGCGACCGGGGTTCAGCTACCCGCTGATGTTTCTCGTCGCGCACCAGCTCGGCACGATGTTCGCTTCGAGCCGCACCCTGCTGGGCGTGCTGCGCGACGTGCTCGCCGGCTAGCGGCCGAGCCGCTCCGCGACCTGCGCCACGGCGGCGGCGACCGCCTGCTCGACATCGAGCTCCGACGTATCGAGCAGATGCGCGTCGTCGGCCGGCCGCAGCGGCGCTTCGGCGCGGCCGGAATCGCGCAGGTCGCGGGCGCGGACATCCTCCAGCACGGCGCCGAAATCGGTCTCGACCCCGGCCGCGACCAGCTCTGCCAGCCGCCGCGCCGCGCGGGCCTCGGCGCTCGCGGTGACGAAGAGCTTCACCTCGGCTTCGGGGCAGATCACCGTGCCGATGTCGCGCCCGTCGAGCACCGCGCCACCTTCGCGCCGGGCGAAGCTGCGCTGGAATTCGAGAAGGGCCGCGCGCACCTCGCCGATCACCGCCACCTCGCTCGCTGCGCGCGCCACCTCGGGGCTGCGCAGCCCGGGCGCGGCCAGCGCCTCCGGGGTCAGGCCGCGTGCCGCCTCGACCGGATCGGCACCGGCCAGAACCTGCGCGCCGACGGCGCGGTAGAGCAGCCCGGTGTCGAGATGGGCGAAGCCGAAATGGGTGGCGACAGCGCGCCCCACAGTGCCCTTGCCCGCGGCGGCCGGGCCGTCGATGGCGACCGTGAAGATCATGCCCGCGCCACCGCGGCGCCGAGCCCCGTCATCAGCGGTTCGAACACCGGGAAGGAGGTGGCTATCGGACCGCCGTCATCCACGCGCATCGGCGCGTTCGTCGCCAAGCCCATCACCAAGAAGGACATGGCGATGCGGTGGTCGAGACGGCTTTCCACCGTGGCACCGCCCGGCACCTGGCCGTGGCCGCGACCATGCACGATCCACCAATCCTCGCCCTCCTCGACCTCCACACCGGCGGCGCGCAGACCCTGCGCCATGGCGTCGATCCGGTCGCTTTCCTTCACGCGCAGCTCCTTCACGCCGCGCATCACGGTCGGCCCTTCGGCGAAGGCTGCGACCACCGAGAGCACCGGGTATTCGTCGATCATCGAGGCGGCACGGGCGGGCGGCACCTCAATACCCTTCATGTTCGGCGAGAAACGCGCGCGCAGGTCGGCCACCGGCTCGCCCCCCTCCTCGCGCGGGTTCTCGTAGGTCAGGTCGGCGCCCATCTCGCGCAGCGTTTCGAACAGCCCGGCGCGGGTCGGGTTGAGGCCGATATTCGGCACCAGCACGTCCGAGCCCTCGGCGATCAGCGCAGCGCAGACCGGAAAGGCGGCAGAGCTGGGATCGCGCGGCACCACGATGTGCTGCGGCTTCAGCTCGGGCTGGCCGGTGAGCGTGATCACCCGGCCCTCATCGGTTTCCTCGACAACCAGATCCGCGCCGAAGCCCGTCAGCATCCGCTCGGTATGGTCGCGGGTGGCTTCCTTCTCGATCACCACGGTCTTGCCGGGGGCGTTGAGACCCGCCAGCAGCACCGCCGACTTCACCTGCGCCGAGGGCACTGGCACGGTGTAGCGCACCGGCATCGGATCGCGCGCGCCGGTGATCGTCATCGGCAGCCGCCCGCCCTCGCGCCCTTCGGCCTTGGCACCGAACAGCGCCAGCGGATCGGTGACGCGGCCCATGGGCCGCGAGCACAGCGAGGCGTCGCCGGTAAAGGTCACGGTGATCGGCGTGGTGGCCATCGCCCCCATGATCAGCCGCACCCCGGTGCCAGAATTGCCGCAGTCGATCACGCCCTCAGGCTCGGCAAAGCCGCCGACGCCGACGCCATGCACCGACCAGCGGCCACCCCCGTGATCGGTGACCTCGGCTCCGAAGGCACGCATCGCCTTGGCGGTGTCGAGCACGTCCTGCCCTTCGAGCAGCCCCTCGATCACCGTCTCGCCGACCGAGAGCGCGCCAAGGATCAGGCTGCGATGGCTAATCGACTTGTCGCCCGGCACATGCGCCTCGCCCGACAGGGCGGGGCCGCGCTGGGACATCATCGGGATCGGATCGCCATGGCCGGACATTGGGGCACCTCGTGGTTTGCTCGGGCTCGTTCCTAGACCGACGCGGCGGCAGCGTCCACGCCCGGCGCCGCTTCAGGGTCGCCGGAAGGTGAGGTAATGCGGCCGCCGACCCTCGCGCAGCGCCTTCTGCTCGTAGCGGGTCGAGGGCCAGTCGGCCCAAGCGGCGTCGTCGGGGTGATCGACACGCACGAATCCCGCCTGCGGCACCTCTTCGAGGGTCTGGCGGACGTAATCGGGAATGTCGGTCGCGACCCGGAATTCGGCTCCGGGCTTCAGCACCCGGAACAGCGGCTCCAGATGTTCCTGCGTGACGAAGCGGCGGCGGTGATGGCGCGCCTTGGGCCAGGGGTCAGGGTAGTTGAGAAAGGCCTTTTCGACGCTCGCATCGGGCAGCACGTCGAACAAGTCGCGTACGTCGCCCGGATGCACGGCGATGTTGTCCACCTCGGCATCGCGGATCTTGCCCAGCAGCATTGCCACGCCGTTGATGAAGGGTTCGGCCCCGATGATCGCGATGTCGGGGTAGCTCTTGGCCATGTGCACCAGATGCTCGCCGCCGCCGAAGCCCACCTCGAGCCAGAGCGGCTTGCCGCCGAAACGCGAGTCGAGATCGAGCTTCTCGCGATCGGGGTTCACGTCCCAATCGACCGGCCCCGGCGACAAGGCGTCGAGATCGTGCTCGAGATGCTCTTTCTGCGTTGGGCGCAGCGTCTTGCCGTGGATGCGGCCATAGAAATTGCGCCAGGGGGCGCCGGAGGGGTGCGAACCTTTTTTCATGGCTGGCGGGTTAGCGCGGGCGGCGCCGCCACGCAACATGCCGAACACCTCTGAGGCCGGGACGTCATGCCCGATCCGGAACGCGAAAGGGGCAGAGCGCCGGCCCTGCCCCTTTGTCATTTCAAGAACCGCGACGGGCCAACCGCCGGGCGCGGGAGCTAGAGCCCGCGCTTGAGCGCCTCGGCCAGATCGGTCCGCTCCCAAGAGAAGCCGCCATCCGCCTCGGGCGCGCGGCCGAAATGGCCATAGGCCGCCGTGCGGGCATAGATCGGGCGGTTGAGCCCGAGATGGGTCCGGATGCCGCGCGGCGTCAGGTCCATCGCCTGCGCCACCGCCCGCTCGATCTCGGCGTTCGAGACCTCGCCGGTGCCATGGGTGTCGGCATAGATCGACAGTGGCCGGGCTACGCCGATGGCATAGGACAGCTGGATCGTGCAGCGCTCGGCCAGACCGGCGGCGACGACGTTCTTGGCGAGGTAGCGCGCGGCATAGGCGGCTGAGCGGTCGACCTTGGTCGGATCCTTCCCCGAGAAGGCACCGCCGCCATGCGGCGCCGCGCCGCCATAGGTGTCGACGATGATCTTGCGGCCCGTCAGACCCGCATCGCCATCCGGCCCACCGATGACGAACTTGCCCGTGGGGTTCACCCACCATTCGGTCTTGTCGGTGATCCAGCCCTGCGGCAGCACGTCGCGGATGTAAGGCTCGACGATGGCGCGGATGTCGGCGCTGGTTTGACCCTCGTCGGAATGCTGGGTCGACAGCACGATCGAGGTTGCCTCGACCGGCATGCCGTTCTCGTAGCGCAGCGAGAGCTGGCTCTTGGCATCGGGGCGCAGCGTCGGCTCGGCGCCGGATTTGCGGACATCGGCGAGCCGCTTGAGGATCCGGTGCGCATAATGGATCGGCGCCGGCATCAGCTCGGGCGTTTCGCTGCAGGCATAGCCGAACATGATGCCCTGATCGCCAGCGCCTTCTTCCTTGCCCTCGGCGGCGTCCACCCCTTGGGCGATATGGGCCGATTGCGGATGCAGAAGGTTGGTCACCTCGACGTCGCGGTGGTGGAAGGCGTCCTGCTCGTAGCCGATGTCGCGGATGCAATCGCGCACGATCCCCTCGACCCCGCCCAGCACCTGCTCGAGCTTAGCCTGATCCTTGAGACCGATCTCGCCGCCGACCACGACGCGGTTGGTGGTGGCGAAGGTTTCGCAAGCCACCCGCGCCTCCGGCTCCTCGGCGAGCAGCGCGTCGAGCACGGCATCGGAGATCCGGTCGCAGACCTTGTCGGGATGGCCTTCGGACACCGATTCGGAGGTGAAAATGTAGTTCTGGCGGGACATGAAGAGGTGCTCCATTGAAATTCGCCCGACACGCCAGGAAGCCGTTGTGCCGGGAATCCGCCCCCGCTACGCCCCGGCCCGCCCCCGGTCAAGCCGATTTCGGCGCATGGCTGCCAGTCCCAGAAGCGCCAGCACGGCCAGCATAGGCGCGTCGCCCAGCCGCGCATAGGCGGGCGCGGCCCCGCGCGGCGGCAGCGGTGCGTCGATCGCCCCGGTCTCGCCCAGACCCAGCCGGGCGGTCACCCGGCCCCGCGCGTCGATCATCGCCGAGACACCGGTATTGGCAACGCGCGCCATCGGCATTCGCTGCTCGATCGCCCTGAGCCGTGCCAGCGCGAGGTGCTGGTAGGGGCCGGAGACGGTGCCGAACCAAGCGTCGTTGGTCATCAGGACCATCAGTCTCGGCCGCAGCGCCTCGGTAGCCGTGGCCGCGTTGACCTCGCGCGCAAAGATCCCCTCGTAGCAGATCAAGGGCAGCGCCAGCCCGATCCCCGGCACCGCGACCGGGTGCAGGCCGGGCCCCGGCGTGTAGCCGCCGCCCTCGCTGGCCGCCAATCCGTGGATGCCGAAGCGCGCGGCCCATTCGCCGAAGGGGACGTATTCGCCGAACGGCACGAGATGCGCCTTATCGTAGAGCGCCGCGATCTCCCCCGCCCCGTCCATGACGATGGCCGAGTTGTAGTAGCGCGCCGCCTCGCGACGCTGGATGCCGAGCATGACCGGCGCGCCGCGCGCAGCTGCCGCGCCCTCGGCCAGCGCATCGCCCGACTGGTCGAGAAGCCAGGGCAACGCCGTCTCGGGCCAAATCACGAGATCGGGAACGTCGCCCTGCCCGGTCAGCGACATCAACCGCTGATGAAAGACTGGCAGCCAGTCCGGGTCCCATTTCAATGCCTGCACCGCGTTGGGCTGCACCAGCCGCACCACCGGCGCGCCTGGCCTCGGCGCCGGGGCCGGACCGGGGTCGAGCACGATCCAAGCCGCGAGGCAGGCCAGCGCCGGGATCGGCAGCGCGGCGCGCGCGCCGATCGCCAGCGCCGCCGCAGGCAAGCCCAGCGCGATCAATGACAGCAGCGGAGCGCCTCCCAGCGCGGCGAGCTGCGCCACCGGCGTATCGATGAACACATGCCCCGGCATCGCCCATGGAAAGCCGGTGAACACCACGCCGCGCGCCATTTCGAGCGCAACCCACAAGGCCACGAGCAGCGCGTCGCCGCGCCGATGCGCTGCGGCAAAGGCCACGCCCCAGAACACCGCCAACCCGCCGCAGAGCAGCACCACGGCAAAGGGCGCCATCCAGCCGTCGCGTGCGGCATCGACGAAGAAGGGCTCAACCACCCAGGAGAGCGCCAGGCCGAACCAGCCCGCGCCGAAGCCCCAGCCAGTGAGAAAGGCGCCGCGCCGGGTCGCCGCATGGCGGCGCAGCACGAGCACCAGCGCCAGGGCTGGCAGCGTCAGCCACCAAAGCCCCCATGGCGCCAGCCCCAGCGCCGCGAGCACACCGGCGAAACCGGCCAGCCCGGCGCGCGGCAAGGGGCGCGTCGCATGGTGCCGGACGGCCCGTCGGGCCGGCCGCAACGCGTCGTGCATCAACTCAGCCTTCCGCGCTTTCCGGCAAACGAATGCGCAGCCGCTTGATCCGGCGCGGATCGGCGTCGATCACCTCGAACTCGATCCCGGCCGGGTGCTCGATCACCTCGCCGCGGGCGGGCACGTGGCCGGCCAGCATAGAGACCAGACCGCCAAGGCTGTCGATCTCCTCCTCGTCGATCTCCTCGTGATCGGTGAGATCCATGCCGATCGCCCGCTCGAAAGTCTCGAGCGGCGTGCGCGCGAGCGCGAGCCAGACGCCGGGCTTCTCGCGCAGGAAGCTCTGCGCCTCGTCGACGTCGTGCTCGTCCTCGATCTCGCCCACCACGGTCTCGATCAGGTCCTCGATGGTCACGAGCCCGTCGGTGCCGCCGTATTCGTCGATCACCAACGCCATGTGGATCCGCTCGGTCTGCATCTTCTGAAGCAGCACGCCGAGCGGCATCGAGGGCGGCACGAAGAGCAGCCGGCGCAGCATGTCGCGCAGGCTGAAATCCGGCCGCTCCGGCACGAAGCAGAACTTGAGCGCGAAATCCTTGAGGTTGACCAGCCCGATCGGCGTGTCGAGCGTGCCGTCGAAGACCGGGATCCGGGTCAGGCCGCTCTCGCGGAAAACCTCGACCAACTCCTCGAGAGGAATGGTGACCGGCACTGCGGTGATGTCCGCCTTGGGCACCATCACGTCCTCGACCCGCATCCGACGCAGGTTGAGCATGCCCGGAACCGGCAGCACCTGAGCGAAGCCGCGCGGCGCCTCCACCGGTGGCAGCTCGGCCTCGGCAGGGTTCAGCACCCCGATGATGCGGCTGAAGAAACCGCGTCCGCCGCCATTCTCGGCGGTGACGCTACTTGGCCCCTCGGGACCATCTCCGTCGCCGTCGCGGGCATGTCCCGCATCGGCCGTATCAAACGCGTCGCCCATCGTCTCCTTCCGGTGCTGCAATGGCATGAGCGGCATATGGGTCTGCGATCCCCATTTTGCCAAGTGTTTCCGTCTCCAGACCTTCCATCAGCGCCGCATCCGCGTCGGTTTCGTGATCGAAGCCCAGCAAATGCAGGGTGCCGTGCACGAGAAGATGGCTGGCGTGATCGGCGAGACTCCGCCCGGCGGCCTCGGCCTCGGCGCGGCAGGTCTCGTAGGCGATGGCGATGTCACCCAGCTCGGTCGGACCCATGGGGTCGCGCCGGGGCGGAGACGGCCTGCTTCCAGGCGCAGCCGCCCCCCGCTCGTCGGAGGGCCAGCTCAACACGTTGGTAGGCTTGGGTTTGCCACGGAAGTCGGCGTTGAGATCGGCGATCCGCGCGTCTGAACAGCCCAGCAGGCTAATCTCGAAGCCGGAGGGGTCGAGACCGGCGCCGCGCAGCGCGGCGGCGCAGGCGGTCTCCGCCAGCGCTTCCAGCCCCACCGCCTCCCAGCGGTGATCCTCCAGCAGGCAGTCGACCAGCGGCGGCCGCGGGCGCTCAGGCCGCGCCATCGGCTTCGTAGGCGTCGATGATCGCCGCGACCAGCGGGTGACGCACCACGTCCTTGGAGGTGAAGTAGTTGAAGCTGATCTTGGGGATGTTCTTGAGCAGACGCTCGGCGTCATGCAGCCCCGAGGTGACGCCGCGCGGCAGGTCGACCTGGCTGCGGTCGCCGGTGACGACCATGCGCGAGCCCTCGCCCAGACGGGTAAGGAACATCTTCATCTGCATCGTCGTGGCGTTCTGCGCCTCGTCGAGCACGACGAAGGCGCGGCTCAGGGTTCGGCCGCGCATGAAGGCCAGCGGCGCGATCTCGATCACCTTCTCCTCCATCATCTTGGAGGCCTGCTTGCCGGGCAGGAAGTCGTTCAGCGCATCGTAGAGCGGCTGCATGTAGGGATCGACCTTCTCCTTCATGTCGCCGGGCAGGTAGCCGAGCTTCTCGCCGGCCTCGACCGCCGGGCGGCTCAGGATGATCTTGTCGACATGCCCCTGCAGGAACATCGACACGCCCACCGCCACGGCGAGATAGGTCTTGCCGGTACCGGCCGGGCCGATGCCGAAGCACAGCTCGTTGTCGAACAGCGCGCGCACATAGGCCTTCTGGGCCTCGGTCCGAGGCTCGACGAGCTTGCGACGGGTCTTGATCTCGATACGCTCGGCTGCCGGGTCGGCCTTGAACAGGTCGATCTGGTCGGCATCGACGGGTTCGGGCGCCGCCATCCGCAATTCACGGTCCACGTCACCGGGCTCGACCGGCCGGCCGGCTTCGAGCCGGGCATAAAGCGCGTTGAGCACTCGAGCCGCCTCCGTGCCCGAGTCGTCCTCGCCGATCACGGAGAGCCGATTGCCGCGCCGCAGGATCTGCACCCCCAGCCGCTCCTCGATCGCCGCGATGTGCCGGTCATGCTCACCGCACAGATCTATCAGAAGGAAATTGTTCGGAAACTCGAGAACGGTCTCGGTCGGGGTGGCGATGGACAAGCAGAACTCCTCATGCCGGGTGGCGCCGATGGACCCCCCGATGGTCGCAATTCGCGGCGGGCCGCGCAAGCGGATCAGGCGAGCTATGGCAATCAACGCGCGGCGCGATGCGCGGTTTCCCCGATGCCATGCGAAAAAGGCCGCGCCTTGCGGCGCGGCCCCTTGGATTTCGCCCGTTATGCGGGCTCAGAGCGGATCGGGGATCGGGGAGCCGGATTTGAACGGCCCGACCACGACGTTGGGCTGCGCCACGCCCGAGCAGACCGGAAGCCCGTCCGGCGTCAGGCGCTCGGACATGTAGCCCTCGACACCGTCATCGATGATCCAGTGATCGCAGCCATCCGGGTCGACCCAGATACCCGCCACCATGGTCGACAGGTCATGCGAGTTGATGCCCCGGTCGACGGTCTTGTCCGGACCGATCGGGGCGCAGGCAGCGGTGGCGCCGAGCAGGCCGAGGATCGCGAAGCTCTTGGAAATCGTCATGTTCGTGCTCCTCAACGCAGGCAATAGACTTCGACGCGGCGGTTGGCCTGCATCCCGGCGGCGGTGGCGTTCGACGCCTTGGGCTTGCGCTCGCCAAAGCCGCGCACATCGACCACGCGGGCACCCACCTCCTGCGCCACCTGCGCCACCGCGCGGGCGCGGTTGTCGGACAGGGTGATGTTGTACTCGTCGCTCGCGCGGCTGTCGGTATGACCGTAGATCAGGAAGCCGAAGGCGTTGGCCCGGGTGAAGAACTGGCGCAGCCGGGCGCGGCCGGCGGCCGAAATGTGCCATTTGTCGGTGGCGAATAGCGTGTCGGTCGGCACCACGCCGCAGATCTCCGAGCGATGGCAGACCGGCGAGCCGTCGCGCAGGCGGCGCGGCCCCATGAACCCCTCGGCGCCGTCATCCATTGCCCAGTGCTCGCACCCGTCGGGATCGATCCAGATGTTGGGCGTGTAGCGTTCGGCGGGGATGATCCGCGGATCCTGCGCCAGCGCCGGCGCGCTCAGCGACCCGAATGCCAGCGCGGCCACCACGATCCCCCCGGCCGCGGCGCGCAACTTTTCCGTCATGAATGAGGCCACTTGTTCCGATCCTTCCCGAACTTCTGACGCGATGATCTCCACCTTGGCAGCCGGGCGGAGATCGGCTGGATCCAAGTGTTAATGCGGATCAGGGCTTTGGGAAGGCCTCGGCATGAAATTGCCGATACTAGATGCAACAGTGGAGGCTGATTAAAGGGAATTGTCCTTCAAGCTGCGACGCGAAGGCTCGAAACGCCCGATCCGGGCGTCTGCCACGCCTCGATTCTGCCGCAATCCTGCTGTGGCGAAACCGATTCCCTGCGGGCTCAGTCGATCAGCGTTCCAGCCAGCGAGTTCGGCCCCGATGCGGTGATCCGCACACGCGCGATCTCGCCGCGCAGGCTTTCGGGCGCCTCTACATGCACCGCGAAGAGATGCTCGGACTTGCCGACCATCTGGCCGGGCAGCCGTCCCGTCTTCTCGAACAGCACGGTGGTTTCCTGGCCGACCATCGCCTCCTGCGCCGCGCGCTGCTGCTCGCCCAGAAGGCCCTGCAGCCGCTGCAGCCGCGTGTCCATCACCTCCGGCGCCACCTGCGTCTTGCGCTCGGCGGCAGGCGTGCCGGGGCGCGGCGAATACTTGAATGAGAAGGCCGAGCCGTAGCGGACCTCCCGCACCAGATCCATCGTCGCGTCGAAATCGGCATCGGTCTCGCCGGGAAAGCCCACGATGAAATCTGAGGTCAGCAGGATGTCGGGGCGCGCCGCACGGATCCGCTCGATCAGGCGCAGATACTGCTCCGCGGTGTGCTTGCGGTTCATCGCCTTGAGGATGCGGTCCGAGCCCGACTGCACCGGCAGGTGCAGATAGGGCATCAGCTTCGCCTCGTTCCCATGCGCCGCGATCAGCGCCTCGTCCATGTCGTTGGGATGGGAGGTGGTGTAGCGGATCCGCTCAAGCCCATCGATCTGCGCGAGTTGACCGACCAGCGCCGCGAGTCCGCCTTCCGCGCCGTCGAGATCGCCGTGCCATGCGTTGACGTTCTGGCCCAGCAGGGTGATCTCGCGCACCCCCGCCTCGACCAGCCCGCGCGCTTCGGCGACGATCCGCGCCGCCGGACGGCTGACCTCGGCGCCGCGGGTATAGGGCACCACGCAGAAGGCGCAGAACTTGTCGCAGCCCTCCTGCACGGTCAGGAAGGCCGTCGGGCCGCGCTTGGCCTTGGGACGGGTCTTCAGCGTCTCGAACTTGTCGTCCTCGGGAAACTCGGTGTCGACGGCGCGACCGCCCTGCCCGACCCGGGCTTCCATCTCGGGCAGCCGATGGTAGCTCTGCGGCCCCACAACGAGGTCGACCAGCGGCATGCGGTTGAGGATCTCCTCGCCCTCGGCCTGCGCCACGCAGCCCGCGACACCGATCTTCAGCCCGGGCTTCGCCTCCTTGAGCGGCCGCAGCCGGCCGAGATCGGAATAGACCTTCTCGGCGGCCTTCTCGCGGATGTGGCAGGTGTTGAGCAGCACCATGTCGGCCTCGTCGGCCACCTCGGTGGTGACGTAGCCGGACGCGCCCAGCGCCTCGGCCATGCGCTCGCTGTCATAGACGTTCATCTGACAGCCATAGGTCTTGATGAAGAGCTTCTTGGGCGCCTGGTCCATCGCGGCCATCCTCTGCGAGATCAGGGGCGCGGTGTAGGCCAAAGCCCGGCATCTTGCAATGTCGGCCCGGCCCGGCCATCCCTGTCGGAACGGCAAGAGGGGCGGCGATGGAGCATCATGGCATCGAGGCGCTGGGCGCGGCGCTGGCAGGATCCGGCGACGGGCCGCTGGCGCTGGCGCTGGCCGAAGACGACGTCGAACTCGACGGAACGCTTCGCCATCACTTCGACCTCGGCTTCGCCTGCGTTCTAGCGGTGGTGCCGGACGACCTGCCCCGCCCCGCCCTCGCGGACCCCCGGATCAGGCTGCTGCGCGCCGAGACCCGTGCCGGGTCCTCGGTCGCGAATATCGTCAATGCGGCAATCGCGGCAGCGGCGCCGGGGCGCTGGATGTTCTACGGCTTCAACGCCGAATACCTGTTCTTCCCGTTCTGCGAGGACCGGGGCGTGGCCGAGCTTTGCGCCTTTGCGATGGAGGAGCGGCGCGACGCGCTGGGGGGCGTGACGGTCGATCTCTTCGCCGCCGATCTCGACGCGCATCCGGACGGCGTCTCGACCGAGGCGGCGCATCTCGACCGGATCGGCTATTTCGCCCATGGCCGCCGCGACGCCCATGGGCACGAGCTCGACCGGCAATGGGACATCTTCGGCGGGTTGCGGTTGCGCTTCGAAGAGCACGTCCCCGAGGACCGCCGACAGATCCAGCGCCCCGGCCTGTTTCGCGCGGCGCCGGGGCTGCGGCTCGGTCCGGACCGGCTGTTTGACCAAGCGGAATACAACAGCTTGCAGTGCCCCTGGCACCGCTCGCCCACCGTCGCCGTCGCCTCGTTCCGCGCGGCCAAGGCGCTGCGCCGCAACCCCGCCTCGCGCGAGGCGATCGGCGGCTTCGACTGGCCGGGCGCCTCGCGGTTCGATTGGCGTTCGCGCCAGCTTCTCGATCTCGGGCTGATCGAGCCCGGTCAGTGGTTCTGATCCCGCAGCCCGATCAGGCCCGGCCGTAGGCCTCGGCGATGGCGATCTGCATCGCCGCCGCCGGATCGCGATGCGCCCAGGACACCAGCTGGAAAGCCGGGTAGAACCGCTCGCAGGCCGCGAAGGCCGTCTGGATCATCCGGTCGACCTGCTCGGCGCCGGCGATCTGCCCGCCAGCCAGCACCAGCCCGTAGCGATAGACCATCATCTCCTGCTCGCCCCACCAGCCGAAGCCACCCATCCAGCAGCGGTCGTTGATGCGGTTGATGAGGTCGAGGATCTGCGGCAGGCGCGGCTCGGGCGGCTGCATCTCGAACATGCACGCCAAACGCAGCGTCTCGTCGGCAGGCTGCCAGGCCAGCGTCACCGCGTAGTCCCGCCACTGACCCGACAGCGTCATCGCGATCTGGTCCTCGGCCACGCGCTCCACCGACCAGGCGTTCAGGTCGGCGACCTGTTCGACCAGGTCAATCGGGTGAATCTCGTCGTCGAGAAACGACTCTGACAGCGCCATGACGGCCTCTTTTCTTTGCGGCGACGGGCAACGGAACGCCCGTCCTGGGTTCGGTCGGAGGGTGCTTTCACCCGCCCGGCTTCGGGTGTATATGGTGAGTCTGGACCGAGTCGCTGTAAAGCCGTTTCTTGGGGATAATCCTCCCGATTCGACCGATTCGAGAATCACCCCCGACATTTCTTGTGGATAACCGAATCGGTGCCTGCCCGCGGCTGCCGTCGCGCGCCCGTTGCGCCGTTCCCCGGCTTGCGGCAGCTTGCGCGGCAAAACGGGAGACCTGCATGAACACCGACCTTCTCAAGCGCCTGTGCGAAACCCCCGGCGTGCCGGGGCACGAACACCGCGTGCGCGACCTGATCACCGCCGAGATCGAGGGCCTGTTCGACCATGTCGAGACCGACCCGATGGGCAGCCTGCTATGCCGTCGCGACGCGCGGCGCGAGGACGCGCCGCGGATCATGCTGCTGTGCCACATGGACGAGATCGGCTTTCTGGTCAGCCATATCGACGAGAAGGGCTTCGTCTGGCTGCACCCTGTGGGTGGCTTCGACCCGCGCAACCTGTTCTCGCGCCGGGTGCTGGTCTGCACCGATGACGGCGACATCAAGGGCGTGATGAACCCGGGCGGCAAGCCGGTGCACATCTCCACCCCCGAAGAGCGCAAGAAGATCCCGACCCCGACCGAGTTCTTCGTCGACACCGGCCTCGGGACGAAAGCGGCCGACAGGATCAAGGTCGGCGACATGGTGGTGATGGACGAGCCGTTCCTCGAGATGGGCGAAAAGTTCGTCTCCAAGGCGCTCGACAACCGCGTCGCCTGCTGGCTCGGCATCGAGGCGATCCGTCAGCTCGGCGACAAGGGCCGCGGCGCCGAGATCCACGTCGCCTTCACCTGCCAGGAGGAGGTCGGGCTGCGCGGCGCCAAGACCGCCGCCTACAAGGTGCGACCCGACATCGGCATCGGCGTCGACACGACGCTGGCCTGCGACACGCCCGGCGTGCCCGACAAGGACCGCACCACCCGGCAGGGTGACGGCTTCGGCCTGCATGTGCGCGACGGCAGCTTCATCTCGGATCGCAGCCTTGTCGCCGACTTCGAGAAGCTCGCGCGCGAGAAAGAGATCCCGTTCCAGCGCACCATGCTGGCTGCCGGCGGCCAGGACGGCGCGGCGGCGCAGCAGGCGGCGGCGGGCGCACGCGCCATCGGCGTGGTGGTGGGCACCCGCTACATCCACACCGTCACCGAGATGGTCGACCGCACCGACCTCGAGGCGGCGCGCGACATTCTGAGCGCCTATCTCGAAGGCTTCGAGGCCTGATCCAGCGGCGGGCGGTCGCCATGGCCGCCCGTCACCGTTCGAACCGGTGACATCCTGACCCTTCACGAGGCCTTGGCCCGGCGCGTGGCCGAAGCCCGCTACCCCGGCGCGGCAGCCCTGTTCTGGACCAGCTCGCTGGCGCGCGGCACTGGCACGCGAAGTTCCGACATCGACCTCGTCGTCGTCTTCGACCGGCTCGACCATGCATGGCGAGAGAGCTTTCTCGAAGAGGGGCGGCTCTTCGAGGTCTTCGTGCATGATCTCGACTCGCTCGACCTGTTCTTCGAGAAGGATGCCGCGCGCGGCCTCCCAGTGCTCATGGACATGGTGACCCGCAGCGTCGTCTTGCGCGCCGGCCCGGTGGCGGACGCGGCGCGAAGTCTGGCCGAGCGCCGCCTTGCCGAAGGTCCGCGCTCCTGGAGCGCCGCGGAGCTCGAGCGCTCTCGCTTCATCGCGGGCGACCTACTCGAAGACCTGCGCGGCGCGACCGATCCCGACGAGATCCGCATCACCGGTGCGCTGCTCTATCCGCACGCGCTGGATCACCTGCGCCGGTCGCGCGGGCTTTGGAGCGGGCGCGGCAAGCACGCCTTGCGCCTGTTGCGCAAGGAGGAGAGCGAAATCGGCCCAGCGCTGATCGCCGCTTTCGAGGCATTGTTCGCGCGAGCCGAGCCGGGGGCGGTTGTCGAGACGGTCGACCGCATCTACGCGCCCTGCGGCGGCGCCTTGGTGGAATGGCGTAATGACGCGCCGCCGCACCGCGCCTCCTGACATGCAAGAGGGCGGCCCCGACGGGCCGCCCCTTTCACATCTCGATGACCGGCCGGGCCATCAGTTCGACGTCTTGGTCTCCAGCGCGGCGATCCGGGCCTTGAGCGCCTCGTTCTCCTCGCGCGCCTTCTGCGCCATCGCGCGCACCGCGTCGAACTCCTCGCGGGTCACGAGGTCGCGGTCGGCCAGCCAGCGGTCGAGCATCGACTTCATGGCGTTGTTGGCCTCGTCCTTCGCGCCCTGCGCCACGCCCATCGCGTTGGTCATCAGCTGCGACAGATCGTCGAAGATCTTGTTTCTCGATTGCATGGCGGGTCTCCGCTGTTTCGGGCTGGCTTCTATATGGGCGGCGCGGAGCCCGGCGACAAGGCGACGACCTGCGCGCCGACGTGGGCCGCTCACGACATGGGGAGGCCCCGCCTTCCGGCGCGGTTGCCCGGATTGACAAGCCCCGGCACCCCGCCGCAGGTATCGCGCCATGAATGGCATCCCCTTCCCCGAGATCTCGCCCGAGATCTTCACGATCTCGCTTGGCGAGTTCGAATTCGCGCTGCGCTGGTATGCGCTGGCCTATATCGTCGGCATCCTCGCGGGCTGGCGGCTTTCGGTCGCGGCGCTCAAGCGCCCCGGCCTGTGGCCCGGCGACCGCCCGGCCATGACCCCGCCCGAGCTCGAGAACCTGCTGAGCTGGATCATCCTCGGGATCATCGGCGGCGGGCGGCTGGGCTACGTGCTGATCTACCAGCCGGGCTACTACCTGACCCACCCCTGGGAGATCCCCTTCCTGTGGCAGGGCGGCATGTCCTTCCATGGCGGCTTCATCGGCGTGATCCTCGCGATCCTGATCTTCGCGCGCCGCCACCGCCTGCCGCTCGGCGGCGTCGCCGACACCATCGCGCTGGCCACCCCGCCCGCGATCCTGCTGGGCCGCCTTGCCAACTTCGTCAACGCCGAGCTCTGGGGCCGGCCCACCGACCTTCCCTGGGGCGTGATCTTCCCGGGCGCGGCGGCGCAGGACTGCCCCGGCATCGAAGGCCTGTGCGCGCGCCATCCATCGCAGCTCTACGAGGCCGGCATCGAGGGGCTGTTCCTGCTGGTGCTGTTCATTCTCATGGCGTTTCGCTGGGGCGCGCTGAAGCGGCCCTGGATGCTGTCGGGCACCTTCTTCCTGGTCTACGGCATCGGGCGCTTTCTGGTGGAATTCGTGCGCCAGCCCGACGCGCAGTTCGTCTCGCCCGGCAACCCGCTCGGTCTGGCGCTGCATGTCGATGGCTGGGGCCTGACGATGGGCCAGATCCTGTCCTTGCCGATGATCCTCGCCGGGATCGCGGTGATCGCCCATGCCCGGCGCCGCGCGCCCGCCACGGCATGACGGCGCTACGCGAGATCCTGCTGCGGCGCATCGCCGCCACCGGGCCGATCGGCATCGCCGATTACATGACCGAATGCCTGCTGCACCCGGTGCATGGCTATTACACGACCCGCGACCCGCTGGGCACAAGCGGCGATTTCACCACCGCGCCCGAGATCAGCCAGATGTTCGGCGAGCTGATCGGCCTCGCCCTGGCGCAAGCCTGGCTCGAACAGGGCGCACCCGCGCCGTTCGCGCTGGTCGAGCCGGGGCCGGGGCGCGGCACGCTGATGGCCGACATGCTGCGCGCCACAGCCCGGGTCCCGGGCTTTCACGCCGCGCTCCGCCTGCATCTGGTCGAGGCCTCGCCCACGCTGCGCGCGGCGCAGGCCGAGCGGCTGCCCGACGCGACATGGCACGACCGGCTCGACCAGATCCCCGACGACCTGCCGCTCTTCCTCGTCGCCAACGAGTTCTTCGACGCGCTGCCGATCCGCCAGTTCATTCGCGACGGGTCCGGCTGGCGCGAGCGGGTGATCGGGCGCGACGGCGACCGGCTGGTCTTCGGCCTGACCGCGCCGGCACCGCTGACGCAGCTCGAACACCGCCTGGCCAACACGCTCGATGGCGACATGGTCGAGATCTCCCCGGCCCTGCCCGCGCTGGTCGGCGAAATCGGCGCCCGCATCGCCGAGAATGGCGGCGCGGCGCTGATCGTCGATTACGGCGGCCGCGGCACGACCGGCGACAGCTTCCAGGCGGTGCAGGACCACCACAAGGTCGATCCGCTCGATGCACCTGGTGCCGCCGACCTGACCGCGCATGTCGATTTCGACTCGCTGGCCCGCGCCGCCGCCCCGGCCGCCTGCGCCGGGCCGGTGCCGCAAGGCGTCTTTCTCGAACGTCTCGGAATCACGGCGCGTGCCCAGGCGTTGGCCGCGCGGCTCGAAGGTGCGGCGCTCGACCGCCATGTTGCCGCGCATCGCCGCTTGACCCACCCCGAAGAAATGGGCGACCTGTTCAAGGTAGCCGCACTTCATCCGTGCGATGCCCCGCCGCCACCCGGATTTGAGACGTGAACGCCGCAACGCCGCTCGACATCATCACCGCCGACAGCCTCGCGCCGCTGCGCCATGGCTTCTTCGGCCGTGCCGGCGGCGCCTCGTCCGGCGTCTTTGCCGGTCTCAACTGTGGTCCGGGCAGCTCCGACCAGCACGAGGCGGTCCGCATCAACCGCGCCCGCGTGGCGCGGGAGATGGGGGTGGCGCCCGAGGCGCTGATCGGCCTCTACCAGATCCACTCCGCCGACGTGGTGAAGGTCACCGCGCCGGGGGGCGAGCCGGCCCGCGCCGACGCACTGGTCACCAACCGCCCCGGCCTCGCGCTCACTATTCTCACCGCCGATTGCCAGCCTGTGCTCTTCGCCGATGCCGAGGCGCAGGTGATCGGGGCTGCCCATGCGGGCTGGAAGGGGGCGCTGGCGGGCGTGCTCGACGCCACGATCGACGCGATGGTGGATCTCGGCGCGCGGCGCGACCGGATCCGCGCGGTGATCGGCCCGACCATCAGCCAGCGCTGCTACGAGGTCGGCCCGGAAATGCTCGACGCCTTTCTCGCCGAGGACCCGGAGGCCGCGCGGCATTTCGCTCAAGGCCAGGGCGACCGGCTGCTCTTCGACCTGCCGGGCTTCGGCCTGCGCCGACTGCGCGCCGCCGGCATCGCCTCGGCCGAATGGACCCGGCACTGCACCTATTCCGATCCGGCGCGGTTCTTCAGCTATCGCCGCGCCACCCATGCGCGCGAGGCCGATTACGGACGGCTGATCGCTGCGATCCGGCTCTGAGGCCCGAAACAATCCGTTTCGCCCGACATCTTTGACAATCGTGCTCCGCCGACCCATTGTCGCCGGGAACCCAACAGCTTCGGGTGTTGTCGGTGGGGGCCGACAGCCGATGTGACGACCGAAAGGTGATCGCATGGCACTACCCCTGCCCGTTTCTCGCGTCCCGGCCCGCGCCGGGGCGTCGCTCCCCGCGTCCCGTCACGACACCTCGCTACCCGCACAGCCGACGCTGATGCGGCGGATCGAGATCATGACGCTCTGTCGCGATCACCCCGGCGACATCGTCGAGTGCAGCCGCACCGTCCCCGCCGCCCCGATCTTCGAGGAAGCGGTCGCGGCCTTTGCGCATGGTGCCCAGATCCCGACCGAACGCGGCCTCGTCGCGGTCGAGGACCTGCTGCCCGGCGACAAGGTCAAGACGGTGGGACGCGGCTTTCGCACCCTGCTTTGGCGTGGCGGCACGACGCTGGTCGCGGACGTGCCCGGCCAGTCGCCCGAGATGGGCCGCCTCACCCGGGTCGCAGCCGACGCTCTGGGGATCGCGCGGCCGATGCACGACCTCGTGCTCGGGCCGATGGCCAATCTTGTTCGCCACGGCGCCGCGATCGAGCGGCTGACCGGACACCGGGCCGCAGCCCTGCCGGCGCGCGACCTGATCGACGGGATGGGGGTGGTGGAGCTACGCCCGCCCTCGGCGGTGCAGGTGTTCCATCTGGGCTTCGAGCGGCACGAACGCATCCTCGCCAACGGCGTCGAGGTCGAAAGCTACCACCCCGGCCCTGCCCGGCTGGCGCGCCTCTCGCCCGAGGACCGTGCGCTGTTCCTGTCCTGCTTTCCGCATCTCGAGCGGATCGAGGATTTCGGCCCGCCCGCCCTGCCGAGGCTGCGGCTGGCCGAACTCGATCAGGTCGCCTGAGGCCCCGCGCCTCAGGCCTTGCGCGACAACCGCTCCTCGAGCACGTCGAAGGGCACGCCGGGCTCGGCCTTGGCGTTGCGGATCACCAGCGAGGTCTTGACGCTGGCGACGTTCGGCGCCGCGGTCAGCTCACCGGTGAGAAAGGACTGGAAGCTGCGCAGGTCGGGCGCCACGCATTTGAGGATGAAGTCCACCTCGCCGTTGAGCATGTGACACTCGCGCACGAGCGGCCAGCCGTTGCACCGCGCCTCGAAGGCCGACAGCTCCGCCTCGGACTGGCTCACCAGCCGGACCATGGCGAAAACCGACACGTCGAAGCCCAGTTCACGGGCGTCGACATCGGCATGGTAGCCGCGGATGTAGCCCTGCTCCTCGAGCGTGCGCACCCGGCGCAGGCAGGGCGGCGCCGAAATGCCGACGCGGCGGGCCAGCTCCACATTCGTCATCCGGCCATCGGCCTGCAGCTCGGCCAGGATCATCCTGTCGATCTCGTCGAGTTTCGCCCCGGGCATCATCTTCTCCATGAATCTTGCGCATCACCTAGGACAGACCGCGTGCGGACGCAAGAATATTGCACGCGTGCGCAACATCGTGACCCTGAGGATGACGCGGCGGCCGCAGGTCGAACCGCTTCCCGCGCGGCGGGGTTTGCAGCGCCGGGGACAGTGGCTATATGCAGCCGACTTCAGGCTTGCAAGGGGACGTCCCATGACCACGCGGCGCGACACTCGGGTTCTCATCATCGGTTCCGGCCCGGCGGGCTACACCGCCGCGGTCTATGCCAGCCGGGCGATGCTGCAGCCGATCCTGGTGCAGGGCCTAGAGCCGGGCGGCCAGCTCACCACCACCACCGATGTCGAGAACTGGCCCGGTGACACCACCGTGCAGGGCCCTGACCTGATGGTGCGGATGGAGGCCCATGCCCGCGAAATGGGCGCCGAGATCATCACCGACATCATCACCGATCTCGATCTGTCGAAGCGGCCCTTCGTGGCTCGTGGCGACAGCGGCACCGAATATGTGGCCGAAGCGGTGATCCTCGCCACCGGCGCCCGCGCCAAGTGGCTCGGTCTGCCCTCCGAAGAGGCCTTCAAGGGTTTCGGCGTCTCCGCCTGCGCGACCTGCGACGGCTTCTTCTATCGCGGTCAGGAGATCGTGGTGGTCGGTGGCGGCAACACCGCCGTAGAAGAGGCGCTGTTCCTCACCAACTTCGCCTCCAAGGTCACGCTGATCCACCGTCGCGACGAGTTGCGCGCGGAGATGGTGCTGCAAAAGCGCCTGTTCGAGCACCCGAAGGTCGAGACGCTGTGGCATCACCAGCTCGATGAGGTGGTGGGCGAGGACAATCCGAAGGGCGTGACGGCGGTCCGGGCCAAGGACGTGCGGACCGGCGAGATCACCGAGATTCCTGCCAAGGGCGTCTTCATCGCGATCGGCCACGCTCCTGCCTCCGAACTGGTCAAGGATCAGCTCGAGACGCATCACGGCGGCTATGTGAAGGTCGAGCCGGGTACGACCCGCACCTCGATCCCCGGCGTCTTCGCCGCCGGCGACTTGACCGACCATGTCTATCGTCAGGCCGTGACCTCGGCCGGCATGGGCTGCATGGCCGCGCTGGATGCCGAACGTTTCCTGGCCGAGCACGGTCAGGCCGCGGAAGTGGCGGGCCATGAAAAGGACGAGACGCTGCCGCTGGGCTACGGCGCGCCCGAAGCCGCGACCGTGAAATGATGGATGGGGCGGAGATTCTCCGCCCCTTTTCGGGTCGGATATGGCGGATCTGCGCCGCCGGAGCCGACCCGCTGGCCTTGGTTGCCAACCCCGAGGGCCGGTTTCACCATGACGGCCAACCCGCGATCTACGCTTCGCTGAGCCCCGAAGGGGCGGCAGTGGCACTGGCCACCTATCTGCGCCCGGACGACCCGCCCCGCCGGCTCTGGACGCTGGAACTGGCCGCGCCCCGCATCGCCGATCTGCGTGAAGACGAAAACTGCGTTGCCTTTGGCGTATGTCCCGACGACCTGACGGTGCGATGGGCAGAGGACCGGGCCGCGGGTCGTCCCGCCCGCAGCTGGCGCGCCTCCGACCGGTTGCGCGCACTCGGTGCGACGGGTTTCCTCTATCGCTCGCGCAAGGCGCCCGAGCACGCGCATCTGGTGCTGTTCTCCGCATCCGGGATGCACCAGGCAGGCCCCTCGCGGCGCTGGCCCGAACCGCTGCCCGATCGCTAGGCGGCGTGTTCGCCTTTCGCCTGCCTCTTTGCCTCTCCGTTCCGCAGCGCCCGCCTCTCGTGGAAAACGGTCCGTTTTGTACGCCCCGCCCCTTGCGACACGGCAAAGACGCGGTCTAGGAGCGGCAAGAGCCCCCCATTTTCGGCCCCTGGAGAACTGCTTTGATGGCCTCGAACCTCGCCCCGATTCCCGAACTCTACGTTTCCTACGAGTCTGCCCAGAAGCTGAAGGTCGAGGCCGGGACCCTCGTCTCGCACGACCTGACGCCGCGCCAGATCTGCGACCTCGAGCTGCTAATGAACGGCGGCTTCAACCCGCTCAAGGGTTTCCTCTCCGAGGCGGATTACGACAGCGTCGTCGAGACCATGCGCACCCAGGACGGTGCGCTGTGGCCGATGCCGATCACGCTCGACGTCTCCGAGAAGTTCGCCGAGACGGTCGAGCTGGGCCAGGACATCGCCCTGCGCGACCAAGAAGGCGTGATCCTCGCCACCATGACCGTCACCGACAAATGGGTGCCCAACAAGTCGCGCGAGGCCGAGAAGGTCTTCGGCGCCGATGACAGCGCGCACCCGGCGGTGAATTACCTGCACAACCACGCGGGCAACGTCTATCTCGGCGGCCCGGTGACCGGCATCCAGCAGCCGGTGCATTACGACTTCAAGGCACGGCGCGACACGCCCAACGAGCTGCGCGCCTATTTCCGCAAGATGGGCTGGCAGCGCATCGTCGCCTTCCAGACCCGCAACCCGCTGCACCGCGCGCACCAGGAACTGACCTTCCGCGCCGCCCGCGAGGCGCAGGCCAACCTGCTGATCCACCCGGTGGTGGGCATGACCAAGCCGGGCGATGTCGACCACTTCACCCGCGTGCGCTGCTACGAGGCGGTGCTCGACAAGTACCCGTCCTCCACCACGCATCTGTCGCTGCTCAACCTCGCGATGCGCATGGGCGGCCCGCGCGAGGCGCTGTGGCACGCGCTGATCCGCAAGAACCACGGCCTGACACATTTCATCGTCGGCCGCGACCACGCCGGCCCGGGCAAGAACAGCCAGGGCGAGGATTTCTACGGCCCCTATGACGCCCAGGAGCTGGTGCGCCAGCACCAGGAGGAAATCGGCATCGAGATGGTCGACTTCAAGCACATGGTCTACGTGCAGGAGAAGGCCCAGTACTACCCGATCGACGAGGTGCCCGAAGGCTCGACCGTGCTCAACATCTCGGGCACCGAGTTGCGCCGCCGCCTGGCCGAGGGTCTTGAGATCCCCGAGTGGTTCTCCTTCCCCGAGGTGGTCCGCGAGCTGCGCCGTACCTCGCCCGAGCGCTCCAAGCAGGGCTTCACGGTGTTCTTCACCGGCTTCTCCGGCTCCGGCAAGTCGACCATCGCTAACGCGCTGATGGTCAAGCTGATGGAGATGGGCGGTCGCCCGGTGACGCTGCTCGACGGCGACATCGTGCGCAAGAATCTCAGCTCCGAGCTGGGCTTCTCAAAGGAGCACCGCGACCTCAACATCCGCCGCATCGGCTACGTGGCGAGCGAGATCACCAAGAATGGCGGCATCGCGATCTGCGCGCCGATCGCGCCCTATGCCGCGACGCGCCGCGCCGTGCGCGAGGATGTCGAGAATTTCGGCGCCTTCATCGAGGTGCATGTCGCGACCTCGATCGAGGAATGCGAGCGGCGCGACCGCAAGGGGCTCTACAAGCTCGCCCGCGAAGGCAAGATCAAGGAGTTCACCGGCATCTCGGATCCCTATGACGTCCCCGAGAGCCCGGAGCTCCGCGTCGAGACCGAGGGCACCGATGTCGACAACTGCGCGCATCAGGTGATCCTGAAGCTCGAACAGATGGGCCTGATCGCGGGGTGATCGCCGCACCAGACACGCGAAAGGCGCGCCCCTCGGGGCGCGCCTTTTTCGTTTCCGTCGATGTCGTGCGGCTCAGTGCAGCGTCACCGGATGCATGTCGTGCTGCCGCGCCAACGTGAAGGCCAACCGGCGGTCGGCCACGAGCGCGAGTTGCTGGCCATCGCTGTCATGCACGGCGAACAGCACCTCCAGACCCTCGGCCTGTTCCTGCACCTCTTCTGGAAGGTCGGCGACGGCCACGGGCTTGACGTAGACCAGCTTGCTTTCGTCTTCGGTCAGCTTGGGATGGCGGAATTGCGTGTTCATGTTCCACTCCTCTTAATGCGGATCGTCTGCACGACGCTGTCGGCGGGCTGACGGGAGAGGTCGATATGCAGCAGGCCGTTCTCCATCACCGCCTCGCCCACCTCGACGCCATCGGCCAGCACGAAGCTGCGCTGGAACTGGCGTGCGGCGATGCCACGATGCAGGAACACCCGCTCGGAGCCGGCGTCGGACTGGCGTCCGCGCACCACGAGCTGGTTGTCCTCGACCGTGATCGAGAGGTCGGATTCGGCGAACCCGGCCACGGCGAGCGTGATCCGGTAGGACCGCTCCGAGGTCTGCTCGATGTTATAGGGCGGATATCCGTCTCCCGACGCCTTCGCGGTTCGTTCGACCAGCCTTTCAAGCTGTTCGAACCCCAGAAGGAAGGGGTGCGTCCCCAATGTCAGCTTCGTCATGCGACACGTCCTCTGCCCAAGCGACCGTCCGTCAGCGGCCCCGGCATCGGCAGCCGCCTTAACCCCAATATGGGTGGCGAAATTCCGCCTTGCAAGGTGCGGGGCTAGGCGGCTGGCGGCGCAGCTTCTATGATGAGGGCCAAAGACGCAGGGCAGACGAGCATGAACAAGTCGGCGAAGATGGAAGAGATCGAGGTGCTCCGGGTGGAGCTTGAGGTGCTCAAGCGCGAGCATCGCGATCTCGACGAGGCGATCCACGCGCTCGAGGAGCGCGGCGGAGCCGACATGCTGCGGCTACGGCGGCTCAAGAAGCAGAAACTGCAGCTCAAGGACCGGATCACCCGGATCGAGGACCGGATATTGCCGGACATCATCGCCTGATCTGCTTGCCGTCGCGTCCCGCACCGGTGTAGTCCCGCCCTCAACTGCAAGGAAGGGATCGGCATGGGCGTGAAGGTCGGCATCATCATGGGCAGCCAGTCGGACTGGGCGACGATGCGCGAAGCGGCGCAGATGCTCGACGAGCTGGGCGTGGAATACGAAACCCGGATCGTCTCGGCGCACCGCACCCCGGACCGGCTGTGGGATTACGGCAAGACCGCCGTCGCCCGCGGCCTCGAGGTGATCATCGCGGGGGCCGGCGGTGCCGCGCATCTGCCCGGCATGATGGCGTCGAAGACCCGCCTGCCGGTGATCGGCGTGCCGGTGCAGACCCGCGCGCTGTCGGGCGTCGACTCGCTCTACTCCATCCTGCAGATGCCGCGCGGCTTTCCCGTCGCTACCATGGCAATCGGATCGGCGGGGGCGGCGAATGCCGGGCTGATGGCCGCGGGTATCCTGGCGCTGGGCGATCCGGCGCTGGCGCAGCGGCTCGACAACTGGCGCGAGGCGCTGTCGGCCTCGATCCCCGAGGAGCCCCGCGATGAGTGACGCGCTGCGCCCCGGCTCGACCATCGGGATCTTGGGCGGCGGTCAGCTAGGCCGGATGCTCGCGGTCGCGGCGTCCCGGCTGGGCCTGAAATGCCATGTCTACGATCCCGGCTCCGACGTCCCGGCGGCCGAAGTCGCGGCCCATGCCACCACCGCCGCCTGGGATGACGAGGCGGCGCTCAGGGCCTTTGCCGGCTCGGTCGACGTGGTGACCTACGAGTTCGAGAACGTGCCCACGGCCTCGCTCGACCTGATCGAGTCCATCGTTCCGATCCGCCCCAATCGGCGCGCTCTCGCGGTCAGCCAGGACCGGATCGACGAAAAGGACTTCCTACGCTCCCTCGGCCTCGCCACCGCGCCCTATGCCGCCGTGGACGACGCCGGCTCGCTCGACGCGGCGCTGGCCGAGATCGGCGCGCCGGCGATCCTCAAGACCCGCCGCTTCGGCTATGACGGCAAGGGACAGGCACGGATCATGTCGGCGGATGCCGCCGCCGCGGCGCTGGCGGAGATGAACGGCGCGCCCTCGATCCTCGAAGGCTTCGTTGAGTTCTCGCACGAGGTCAGCGTGATCGGCGCGCGCGGGCTCGACGGTGCGGTCGCCTGCTTCGATCCCGGTGAGAACCGTCACGAGGACGGCATCCTGCGCGAGACCACCGTGCCCGCCCGGCTCACGGCCTCGCAGCGCACCGACGCGGTGCTCTTGGCAGCGAAGATCCTGACCGAGCTCGACTATGTCGGCGTCATGGGTGTGGAGCTCTTCGTCACGCCGCAGGGCCTCGTGATCAACGAGATCGCGCCGCGGGTGCACAATTCCGGCCACTGGACCCAAGATGGCTGCCTGATCGACCAGTTCGAGCAGCATATCCGCGCGGTCGCGGGCTGGCCGTTGGGCGACGGTGCGCGGCATTCGGACGTGGTGATGGAGAACCTGATCGGCGACGATGTCGACCGCATCCCGCAGATCGCAGCCACCCAGTCGGCCATCCACCTTTATGGCAAGGCCGAGGCCCGGCCCGGCCGCAAGATGGGCCACGTCAACCGGATCACCGGCCCGGTGCGCTAGAGCATCTCGCGCAGCGCGGCATCGAGACCTTCCATGCCGCGCGGCCGCCAGCCCAGCTGCCAAAGCCGGTCACAGCGCATGGCGCTGACGCGCGACGCGTCGGCGCGATCGGGCAGCGGCCCGCCCCGCCCAGTGATCCGCGCCACACGCTCCAGCAGGTCGCGCCGGTCGAGCGTGATGTCCGACGCGTTGAAGCTGCGGGGGGCCAGCGCTGCCTCGGGCGCTTCCAGCAGCAATGCCACCGCTGCCGCCAGATCTTCGCCATGCAGTTCGGTCGCCACGCGCGGCGCGACGGTGTCGCCCGCAAGGAAGGCCTCGAACAGCCCGCGCCACTTGTGATCCGGGCCGGAAACGCCAGAGGGCCCATAGATCCCCGTGGCGCGGATGGCTGCGGTGGCAAAGCCGGGCCGGGCCAGCGCAGAGAGCCCCTGCTCCGCCGCCCATTTCACCTCGCCATAGAGGGTGTCCGGGCGCGGCGCGAGATCCTCGGTCAGCGCGGTGCCGGGCAGGTAGTCGCCATAGACCGCGCGGCTCGACAGGAAGAGCGCACGGGTGAGCCCCGCCTCCCGCGCCTCGCGAAAGAGCCGCAGCGAACCGTCGCGGTTCGCCGCGACAAAGCCTTCGGGATCGCTCCCCTCGCCGCCGCGGTAGCGCCCGGGCACATGGAGAAAGGCCGCATGCACCAGCGCGTCGCAGCCCGCGAGCGGCGCCGCCTCGCCCAGCGCCCAGCGCCGGTGTTCATTGCCTGCGACCGTCTGCCGGCCGAGCGTCACCACCTCGTGCCCCCGTGCCGCGAGACCGTGCAGCAGGAACCGCCCGACCAACCCGGTCGCCCCGGTCAGCGCGACCTTCATGACGGGTTCGGCAGATGCGCAAGATCGGGCACTGGCCCGTCGCCCTCATAGGCACGCCACAAATCGATCAGCACCCGCAGCCGCTCGGCCTTGGCATGGTCCTGCCACGGCTTCTCGTACTGGAAATGCAGCACCTTGATCTGCTCCCAGCTCCACAGCTCGGGCAGGTTGAACCAGACATATTGCAGCGTGTTGCAGGTCACCGGCAGGCCGTGCCAGTCGGGAAAAAAGTCCTGCAGGAAGGTCTGGTCGGTGCGCCGCCAGAAGGCGCCGGGCGAGTCGAGCCGCGCCAGCATCGCATCAAACGTGGCCGGATCGGGCCGAGCGGTGAACACGCCCGAATTCATCCGATGAAAGTCTGCGAGGCTCTCATATACGTTCGGCGCCGCGCAGAATTCGGGGTAGTCGAACAGCGCATCGATATTGCGCAGCGCCAGCGTGTCAGCGTCGAGGAACACGACGCGCTCGTAGTCGAGCTGCCACAGCCTGAGCTTGGCGAAGTTGTCGAGCGGCGTGTGAAAGGCCGGCTTCTCGCCCTTGGTGAATGGGGCCGCGCCGTGCAGCGCCTCGCGCGCATGGGCGGCGTTGAAGTCCCGTGAGGTCGGCAGCAGCTCCGTCTGCACCAGCCGGGCACCACGCGCCCTGAGCGGCGCGAGATCGTCCGCCCCCACCCCGCCGGTGTGCAGCACGACAAGATCGGCCGTCGTCCCGGTCAGCCGGAGGGAGCGCAGCAGCGCCTTCGCGCCCCGTGCGAAATCTGCATTGGTGACCAGGGTGACGAAGGCCCGGCGATCGGTCGCCGGGCCTTCGGGGCGCAATCCATCGCTCATGAGACGGTGCGCAGCGCCCGGCCCTCGGGGTCGCGCTCGACCCGCGCGCCCAGATCTCGGGTCCAGGCGGAAACGGCGGGCACGCGGCTACGGTCGATGCGATGCGCGTATTTCCGCGCCACCTCGACCACCTCGTCCAGAAGCCCCTCCTGCAGGGTGATCGGATCGAGGCCCAGCGCGAGGAACTTGTCGTTCTTCACGACGAGATCGTTCTCCTCGGCCTCCTTGCGCGGGTTGGGCAGATAAGAGACCCGCGCACCCGTTTTCTTCGCCACCATCTCGGCCAGATCGCGGACCCGGTGGGTTTCGGTCATCTGGTTGAAGATGCGCACCCGCTCGCCCGATTTCGGCGCGTCGCCCAGCGCCAGTTCGATGCAGCGCACCGAATCCTGGATATGGATGAAGGCGCGCGTCTGCCCGCCCGTGCCGTGCACGGTGAGCGGGTGGCCGATCGCCGCCTGGATCAGGAAACGGTTGAGCACGGTGCCGTAATCGCCGTCATAGTCGAAGCGGTTGATCAACTGCTCGTGGCGGCGGGTCTGGTCGGTATGGGTGCCCCAGACGATGCCCTGATGCAGGTCGGTGATCCGCAGCCCGTCGTTCTGAGCGTAGAACTGGAACAGGATCTGATCGAGGCTCTTGGTCATGTGATAGACCGAGCCGGGCTTGGTCGGATAGAGGATCTCCTGCTTTGCCTTGTCACCCGAAAGCGTTTCGACTTCGACGTCGAGATAGCCTTCGGGGATCGCTGCGCCGACGCTGGAATAGCCGTAGACGCCCATCGTGCCGAGATGCAGCAGATGCGCGTCGATGCCCGTCTCCACCAGCGCGGCGAGCAGGTTGTGCGTCGCATTGGTGTTGTTGTTGACGGTGTAGACCTTGTGACGGTCGGATTTCATCGAATAGGGCGCGGCGCGCTGCTCGGCGAAATGGATGACGGCGTCGGGTTTTTCCTCGGCCAGCCAAGACTTCAGCCGCTCGTATTCCTTGGCGAGATCGATCAGGTGGAAGTTCAGCCGCCGTCCGGTCACCTCGTGCCAGATCCGGCAGCGCTCCTGGATCGAGTCCATCGGCGTGAGCGACTGCACGCCCAGCTCGGTGTCGATCCAGCGGCGGCTGAGATTGTCGAGAATGTGGATCTCGTGGCCCTGCTCGGACAGATGCAGGCAGGTCGGCCAGCCGACGAAACCGTCGCCGCCGAGAATCGCGATCTTCATGATGTGCCCCCTTGCTAGACGCCCCGGGCCTCGCACGGCCCGGCGACAGGGTCATGACACCCTGCCCTCCTCGGGCGGCATAATGCATGGGGCGGGGCAAAGCGCCACCCCGCCCCGGCGTCCGGGGCGGGGCCCGGCGACTCAGCGCCGTTTGACCGTCTTGCGGCCGGCCCGGCTCAGCGCCCCGATCAGCGCGGTGGCGCCCAGACCGATAGTGGCGGCGGCGGCATAGGTGCGCCAGGCGGGTGGCAGCGGACGGTAGAGATCCGCGACCCGTGCCAGCGCGGCGACCGGCGGCGCGGCCTTCCACAAATCGGCCTCGGCGCGCTTGCCCGAGCGCTGCGTGACCTCACGCATCACGCCGATCCCGGCCGCCATGGGGCCGACCCGCGCGGTGCTTTCGCGCTTTTTCGGCAGTCGACCGCGCGACACCGCTTCTAGCGCATCGCCCAGTGTCTCGGTATCGCCCGCCCAGAGCCCACGATAGACGATCGTGCCCTCGCGGTCGGTGAGCCAGACCGCGTTGGGTTTCTCGCCCAACTGGCGGTGCAGCGTGCCCTGCGTGTCATCCACCGCGACCGGCCAAGGCAGGTTGTCGCGCGCCTTCAGAATGCGGGCGTTGCGGATCTTGGCGTCCATGTCGTGCGGCTGGTCGAAGCGTTCGCCGGGATGCGCCTCGCGCACATGCAGCATGACGAACACAACCTGTCCGCCATAGCGGCGATGCAGCTTCTTGAGCGCCGGGACGGACGAGGCCGTCATCGGGCATGTGTACGACCCGGTGACGAGCAGCATCGGCTTGTTGCCGGTGATCGCGTGGCTGCGGATCCGCCCGCCGGTGGCGGCGGGCAGATCGAAGACGGGCAACCGGTCGCCCGGTCCCGGCACCCCGGGTTCGAAGGCCATGTCGCGGCGCAGGGTGCTGGCCTCGA
Organism: Limimaricola variabilis; assembly: GCF_014195545.1. Classification (GTDB taxonomy): domain Bacteria; phylum Pseudomonadota; class Alphaproteobacteria; order Rhodobacterales; family Rhodobacteraceae; genus Limimaricola; species Limimaricola variabilis. Next base: position 54,993 of record NZ_JACIBX010000006.1, read on the forward strand.
CGTGGTCGTAGACGTAGTCGCTTGTCGATGTCATGGGCGGGTCTCCGCGGCTGGTGTTGCAACTGTCGGTGACACAACCCGCGAAAGCCTCAGCCGTTCGATTTCTCCTTCGCCTGCGCCTCAAGCGCCCGGTTGAGATCGATCACGGCACCGATCAGCGCGGCATGGGCAAAGCCCTGCGGGATGTTGCCGAGCATTTCGCCGGTGGCCGGATCGGCCTCCTCCGCGAAGAGCCCGAGATCGTTGGCCTGCGCGATCCCCGCTTCGATGATCGCCCGCGCCCGCTCCAGCTCGCCCCGCATTACCCAGTACTGCGCGACCCAGAATCCGGCGGTAACGAAGACGCCTTCCTCGTGCCCGTCGGCGCATTCAAGGCGGCGGCGGAACAGCTTGCCGTCCGGGCTCCACTCCCGTTCCAGCGCCGCCATGGTGGCGCGCATTTCGGGCGTGTCGGCGGCGCTGTAGTCCCAGACCGGGAACAGCGCAGCGGTGACGTCGACCTCTTCCGAGCCGGGATAGACCGCGTAGGCGCCCTCCGAGGTCAGGCCGTTGCGCGCGACCCAGTCGCGGATCTCGCCCGCCGCCGCCCGCCAACGCGCGGCTTCGGCCTCGTCGGCATAGTCCGCCGCCGACTCCAGCGCGCAGGCGGCGACGACTTTACCGGAGACATAGGGCTTCGGCGGCGTCTCCTCCCAGATGCCGTGATCGGGCTCCTGCCAGTTGTCGGCCAGGAAATCGCAGATGTCTGAGACCACGTCCCAATGCGCCCGGCCATCCGAGCGGCCCTCGCGGTAGAGCAGCTTGGCCGCCAGCGCCACGTTGGCATAGGCGTCGAGCTGGAGCTGGTCTGCGGCGCCGTTGCCGATCCGCACGGGGCGCGAGCCGCGCCAGCCCTCGAAGGGCAGCTCGGTCTCGCCCGGCGCGGTTTCGCAATCGAGGTCGGTGAACACCGCCATCGGGTATTTCTCGGAAGTGCCGGTGCAGCGGCAGATGAACTTCAGGTACTGCTCGCCCTCGCTGTCCTTCTGACACAGCCGCAACAGGGCCGAGACGATCATGCCGGCGTCGCGCAGCCAGACATAGCGATAGTCCCAATTGCGCCCGCCCCCGGCGATCTCGGGCAGCGAGGTGGTGACGGCGGCCACGGTGGCACCGCTCTCCTCGTGGGTGCACAGCCGGATCGCACGCAGCGACTGCCGGAGTTCCTCGGCAAAGACCCCGTCGTAATCCACCGCCTCGTCCAGTCCGCGCCAATGGCCCAGCGTGTGGCCGCGCCAGTTGTCGAGCGTGGCCGGATCGGGCCGGGTGAGAGGCGCATCCGACAGCGCCATCCAGCCCCGCTCTCCGGCGGGCAGCTCCATCACCGCCCTGCCCTCTTCGACGCGCAGCGGGTGCGAACCGTAGAGGGTCATCCCTTCGATCGTCACGGCATCGGCGTCGGCCGAGACGCGCGCGGGCTTGCGACCGTAATCGGGGTGCGGGTCGATCACCACGCGCAGCGGCGTGGGTGCTTCGCCGAATTCTCGCACCAGCACCCCCACGGGGGCCTGCGGACCGGACGTCATCCAGTCGAGCACCACCAGTTCGCCTTCCGCCACCTCCAGCCGCGTCTCCAGCATGCCGCTGCCGTCGAGATAACGTCGCGACCCGGGGCGGGCGCCGTCGATCTCGATCCGCCAGTCGCCACCCGCCGGATCGAGCAGCCCGGCCAGCAGGCTCGGCCCGTCGAAGCGGCAGGGGCAGTACCACAGAATGCGGCCCATGCGGTCGATCACCGCCGCCGTACGGCGATCGCCGATCACGCCCAGATCGCGGATCGGCACCTGGTTGGCGGCGGCGGCGCCATCGGGCCGGGTGGTCTCGGGGGTTGGCTGGGTCATGCGGCGCTCCTTCGCGGCCCAACCGGACCCGCGCGAGCAGGGTTCCGGCGGCGCGAGGTCGCAGCGGCTCAAAGCGGGACGTCGGTGGTGTTCTTGATCTCGCGCAGCGTCACCGAGGTGGAGATCGACAGCACGTGCGGCAATTGGACCAGCGCGTTCTTTACCGTGCTTTCGTAATGGCGGATCGACCGTGCCAGCACCCGCAGCAGGTAGTCGTGATCGCCCGACACCGTGTAGCACTGCACCACTTCGGCGATGCGCACCACGGCAGCCTCGAACTCCTCGAGATGGGCACGCGAATGTCCGTTCATCCGCACCGCGCAGAACACGGTGATGTCGAATCCCGCCGCCACCGGGTCGATGATATGTCGCCGCTCTTCGATCACCCCGGCCTCGCGCATCCGCGTCAGACGGCGCCAGCAGGGCGTGTGCGACAGGCCCAGCCGCTCACCGACCTCGCGCAAGGTCAGATCCGGCTCGGCTTGCAAGAGCCGCAGCAGGCGGCGGTCGGTCTCGTCGAGTGTGATCGTTTCGCCCATTGCGCCCCATCCCCGGCGGCGATCCTCTCGCCCGCCGGGGGTGGCGTCAATGGGCGCGCCCTTCATGCCCAGCGCGCCGGGCGCTTTTCGAGGAACGCGGCGATTCCCTCCTCGGCTTCGGGGCTTTCCCATGCCTCGACCAGACGGTCGATCGTGGCCTCGATCACCGCCTCGTCGATGCGCGGACCGAGCGAGCGGGCCAGCGCCTTGGCCCGCGCCGCAGCCCCGCGGGCGATCTTCAGATAGGGCGCTACCTCGGCCTCAACGGCGGCGTCGAGATCGGCCTCGGGCACCGCTCGCGTCGCGATGCCAAGCCGCACGGCCTCCTCCGCGCCGAAGATCCTCGCCGACATGAACACCTGTCGCGCCCGGCCTTCGCCCATCCGCGCGAGGACATAGGGCGAGATCGTCGCCGGGATGATGCCGAGCTTGGTCTCGGTGAAGCCGAAGCGGGTCGTGTCGGCGGCCACCACCACGTCGCAGATGCAGGCCATGCCGACGCCGCCGCCATAGGCACCGCCATTCACCCGGCCGATCAGCGGGCTGGACATGGTGTTGAGCGCGTCCAGCATCCCGGCCAGACGCCGCGCCTCGGCGCGCCGCCCCTCGCGGTCAGCCCGGATCTGCGCCTGCATCCAGGTGAGATCCCCACCAGCGCAGAACACCTCGCCCGCCCCTCGCAGCACCACGGCGCGCGCCTGCGCGCCCTCGGCCGAGGCCAGCGCCGTCAGCTCGTCCATCATCTGCGCCGAAAGCGCGTTGCGCCGCTCGGGCGCGTTCAGCGTGACCGTCAGGACGCCGCGACCATCCGCATCCAGCTTTAGTGTCTCGTAGCTCATGCGCGCAGCTCCTTTGCAAAAGCCGCCGTCTCGGCCAGCCGCTTCGCGTCGAGGCCGGTCTCGTAGCCGCGATCCTCCAGCATCAGCGCAAGCGCCTCGGTCGCGACGTTGCCCGCCGCGCCGGGCGCGAAGGGGCAGCCGCCCAGACCGCCGATGCTGGCATCGAAGACGCGAAGCCCGCGTTCGAGGCAAACCTCCACATTGTCGAGCGCGCGGCCCAACGTGTCGTGGAAATGCCCGGCGAGCTTTTCGGCCGGCACGCGCGCGAGCACCGCGTCGAGCATTGCGTCCGTGTCCTCGGGCAGCGCCCGGCCCAGCGTCTCGCCCAAGGAGATCTCGTAGCAGCCCACCTCCAGCAGCCACGCTGCCACATCGGCCACGGCTTCGGGGTCGACCTTGCCGTCATATGGGCAATGGGTCACGCAGGAGACGTAGCCGCGCACCGGCAGCCCGGTCTCTTTCGCAGCCTCCATGAGCGGGGCAAAGCGCTCCATGCTCTCGGCTATGGAGCAGCCGATATTGGCCTGGCTGAAGCCCTCGGAGGCCGAAGCGAAGACCGCGACCTCTTCGGCCCTGGCCTCACGCGCGGCCTCGAAGCCCCGCAGGTTCGGAGTCAGCGCCGCGTAGCGGATGGCGGGGTCGCGCGCGATGCCCGCCAATACCTCGGCCGCATCGGCCATCTGCGGCACCCGTTTGGGGTTCACGAAGCTCGTCACCTCGATGCGGGAGAAGCCGCAGGCCGAGAGCCGGTCGACCAGCGCGATCTTGGTCTCGACGGGAATGATCCGCTTTTCGTTCTGCAGCCCGTCGCGGGGCCCGACCTCGACGATCTCGGCGCGCTCACTCATCTTCCGGCTCCAGCGTCAGCAGCAGGTCGCCGTCGGAAACCTGCGATCCCTCCTGTGCGAGGATTTCGGCCACCACCCCGTCGCGCGGCGCGGTGAGGGTGTGTTCCATCTTCATCGCCTCGAGGATGGCGAGCGGCTGGCCCTTTTCGACCGTCTGCCCCGCCGTGGCGCGCATCCGTTTCACGAGGCCCGGCATCGGCGCGGCGATGGCGTTGCCGCCCGCCCCGGCCGCATCGGCGGCGGCCAGCGGATCGGGCAGCGTGAACACCCAGGCCCGACCCGCGTCCCACACGGTGACGGCGGCGCCATGCTTGGCGGCCTCGGCGCGGAAGCGACGGCCGGCCACGGTCACCTCCAAGCCCTTGGTGTCACGTGAAACGCTGGTTTCCGTGCCTTCCCGATGCCAGCTTCCCGGCCCGTCGCGCAGGAGTGCGACGTCGAGCGTCTCGCCCTCGCGCTCGAGCGTCACGTGGATCTCGGAGGCGCCCCAGTGGCGGAAGCCCCTGAGCGCGTCCCAGGGATCGTCGCCCGCGGGCGGATGGTCGAGACCGGCTGCGGCGAGCGCGGCCAGCACCGGCACGTGATCAGGCATCGGCGGACGGGCGGTCAGCGCATCGAGATCGCGACCGATCAAGCCGGTATCCACTTCGCCCGAGGCAAACCCCTCATGCCGCAGCAGCGCCGCGAGAAACCCGAGATTGGTCACCGTGCCGCCGACCTGCGTGGCCTCCAGCGCGCCCAAGAGCCGCGCCATCGCCTCTTCGCGCGTGGCGCCATGGGCAATGACCTTGGCGATCATCGGGTCGTAATGCGGGGTGATGGCATCGCCTTCGACGACGCCGGCATCGACGCGCAGCGCGCCCAGCTCGAAGTTCGACGCGTCGGGAAAGCGCAGCCGCTCCAGCCGCCCGGTCGCGGGGAGGAACCCGCGCTCCGCATCCTCGGCATAGAGCCGCGCCTCGAAGGCGTGACCGTCGATCGTCAGCTGGTCCTGCGACAGCGGCAGCGTCTCGCCGCGCGCGACCCGGATCTGCCATTCGACCAGATCGAGCCCGGTGATCGCCTCGGTCACGGGGTGTTCGACCTGCAGACGGGTGTTCATCTCCATGAACCAGAACCCGTCCTCGCGCAGCCCTTCGGAGCCGTCGGCGATGAACTCCACCGTGCCCGCACCGACATAGCCGATCGCGCGCGCGGCTTCGACCGCAGCCTGCCCCATCGCCGCGCGGACATGCTCGGGCATGCCCGGCGCGGGAGCCTCCTCGATCACCTTCTGGTGCCGACGCTGCAGCGAGCAGTCGCGCTCGAACAGATGCACGACGTTGCCGTGACTGTCGGCAAAGACCTGGATCTCCACATGGCGGGGCGCGGTCACGTATTTCTCGACCAGCACGGCGGGGTCGCCGAAGCTCGCCTTGCCCTCGGCCCGCGCACCTTCGAGCGCATCGGCGAAATCCTCGGCCCGCTCGACGAGGCGCATTCCCTTGCCGCCGCCGCCCGCGCGCGCCTTGATCAGCACCGGGTAGCCGATGCGCTCGGCTTCCGCCGCCAGCATCGCGGTGTCCTGCCCCTCGCCGTGATAGCCCGGCACGACCGGCACGCCGGCCTCTTCCATGCGTTTCTTGGCGGCGTCCTTCAGGCCCATCGCCCGAATTGCGCCAGCGGGCGGACCGACGAAGATCAGCCCGGCCGCCTCGACCGCCTCGACGAAATCGGGGTTCTCGGAGAGGAAGCCGTAGCCCGGATGGATCGCCTGGGCGCCCGTTGCGCGCGCGGCCTCGATGATCGCCTCGGCGCGCAGGTAGCTTTCGCCCACCGGCGCCGGGCCGATCCGCACCGCCTCGTCGGCGAGCCGGACATGCACCGCCTCGGCATCGGCGTCGGAATGCACGGCGACGGTCTTCAGCCCCATCCGGCGCGCGGTCGTGATGACACGTGCGGCAATCTCGCCGCGGTTCGCGATCAGTATCTTGTCGAACATCAGGCGAAATCCTCCACCAGCCGGAATCTCTCGCAGACCAGCATCATTTCGGGGTCCCAGCCCCCGTTGCGCTCGAAGTAGCGGCGGTGCCCTTCCCGCCAGCTCTCCAGCGTCTCGTCCTCGCCCTCGGCCAAGGCGAACTCGGCGTCCACGTCGCAGAAACGGCGCTGCGTAACCTCGGTCGTTTCGATCATCAGCGCCGGGCTGCCATCCCAGTTCAGTGCCACATCGCGGCGGCCAACCACCGGCATCGGCTCCTCGTCAAAGTCGCGCAGCGCGCTGCAGGTCCCCGTCTTGGCGCCGGAGCGAACCAATGCGATCAGCTCGGCGGAAAGCTCAGGGCCGTCACCGAAGCGGAAGCTCACGAGATCCGGGTCCCGAGCCTTCAATTCCTCCATCGTCACCATTGCCGCCTCACATCCGGAACACGCCGAAGCGCGTGTCGGGAATGGGCGCGTTCAACGCGGCAGAGAGGGAGAGCGCGAGCACTTCGCGGGTCTTGCGCGGATCGACGATGCCGTCATCCCAAAGCCGGGCCGAGGCATAGAGCGGATGCGCCTGTTCTTCGAAAGTGTCGCGCAAGGGTTGCTTGAAGGCCCACTCCTCTTCCTCGGTCCAGGGCTTGCCCTGACGTGCCAGCGCCTCGCCGCGCACCTGTGCCATGACGCCCGCCGCCTGCTCGCCGCCCATCACGCCGATCCGGCTCGCGGGCCAGGTCCACAGGAACCGCGGTGAATAAGCGCGGCCGCACATGCCGTAATTGCCGGCCCCGTAGGAGCCGCCGACGATCATGGTGACCTTGGGCACCTCGGTGGAGGCCACGGCCGTCACCAGCTTGGCGCCGTCCTTGGCGATGCCGCCCGCCTCGTATTTGCGACCGACCATGAAGCCGGTGATGTTCTGCAGGAACACCAGCGGGATGCGCCGCTGCGAGCACAGCTCGACGAAATGCGCGCCCTTGAGCGCGGCCTCGGAGAACAGCACGCCGTTATTGGCGATGATCCCCACCGGCATGCCCATGATGTGCCCGAAACCCGTCACCAGCGTCTCGCCGTAGCGCGGCTTGAACTCGTCGAGGCGCGAGCCGTCGAGCACGCGGGCCAGAAGCTCGCGGATGTCGTAGGGCTTGCGCGGATCGGCCGGGACGACGCCGAGGATCTCCTCGGGGTCGTAGAGCGGTTCTTCGACGGCGCGCAGCACCACGCTGTCGGGCTTGCGACGGTTGAGCCCGGCCACCGCCTGACGCGCCAGCGCCAGCGCATGGGCGTCGTTGTCGGCGAGGTAGTCGGCCACGCCCGACAGCCGCGTATGCACGTCGCCGCCGCCGAGATCCTCGGCCGAGACGACCTCGCCGGTCGCGGCCTTCACCAGCGGCGGGCCGGCGAGGAAGATGGTGCCCTGCTCCTTCACGATGATGGTCACGTCCGACATGGCGGGGACATAGGCGCCGCCCGCGGTGCAGGAACCCATCACAACGGCGATCTGCGGGATGCCCTTCCCGCTCATCCGGGCCTGGTTGTAGAAGATCCGGCCGAAATGATCGCGATCGGGGAACACCTCGTCCTGGTTGGGCAGGTTCGCGCCGCCCGAGTCGACGAGGTAGACGCAAGGCAGGTGGTTCTGCTCGGCAATCTCCTGCGCGCGCAGGTGTTTCTTGACGGTCATTGGGTAATAGGTGCCGCCCTTCACGGTGGCGTCGTTGCATACCACCATGACCTCCTGCCCCTCGACCCGGCCGATGCCGGCGATCATGCCGGCGCCCGGCGCCGCGCCGTCATAGAGGCCATGCGCCGCCGTGGCGCCGATCTCCAGAAACGGGCTGCCCGGATCGAGCAACCGGGTCACGCGGTCGCGCGGCAGCAGCTTGCCGCGCGAAACGTGCCGGTCGCGGGCCTTCGCGCCGCCGCCCGCGCGCGCGGCCTCGACGGCCTCGCGCACGGTTTCGAGCGCGGCATGCTGCGCGGTCCGGTTTTCTCCGAAGGCTTCCGAGGAGGGCGACAGTGCCGAACGCAGCACCGCCATCAGCGCACCTTCGCCATCAGCTCGCGCCCGATCAGCATGCGGCGGATCTCGGAGGTGCCGGCGCCGATCTCCATCAGCTTGGCGTCGCGGAAGATCCGGCTCACCGCGCTTTCATTCATGAAGCCGGTGCCGCCCATCGCCTGCACCGCCTGATGCGCGACCACCATCGCCTCTTCGGAGGCATAGAGCACGCAGGCAGCGGCGTCGGCACGGGTCACGCGGCCCTCGTCGCAGGCGCGGGCCACGGCATAGACATAGGCGCGGGCCGAGCCGAGCTTGGTGTAGATGTCGGCGATCTTGCCCTGCATCAGCTGGAAATCCCCGATCGGCTTGCCGAACTGCTTGCGCTCGGCAAGGTAGGGCATGATCTCGTCGAGGCAGGCGGCCATGATGCCGGTGCCGATGCCCGACAGCACAACGCGCTCGTAGTCGAGGCCCGACATCAGCACGCGCACGCCGCCGCCGACCTGGCCCAGAACGTTCTCGTCGGGCACTTCCACATTCTCGAACACCAGCTCGGCGGTGTTGGAGCCGCGCATGCCGAGCTTGTCGAAATGCTCGGAGGTCGAGAAGCCCTTCATGCCGCGTTCGATGATGAAGGCGGTGATGCCCTTGGAGCCCGCCTCGGGGTCGGTCTTGGCATAGACGACCAGCGTCTCGGCATCGGGGCCGTTGGTGATCCAGTACTTGGTGCCGTTGAGCCGATAGCCGCCGTCGATGCGATCGGCGCGCAGGCTCATCGACACCACGTCGGAGCCCGCACCCGCCTCGGACATGGCCAGCGCGCCGACATGCTCGCCCGAAACCAGCTTGGGCAGGTACTTCTGCTTCTGCGCCTCGTTGCCGTTCAGCACGATCTGGTTGACGCAGAGGTTGGAATGCGCGCCGTAGCTCAGCGCGACACTGGCCGAGGCGCGGGCGATCTCCTCGACCGCGACGACATGGGCCAGGTAGCCCATGTTCGCGCCGCCATACTCCTCGGGAACGGTGATGCCCAGAAGTCCGATATCGCCCATCTCGCGCCACAGGTCGGCGGGAAACAGGTTGGATGCGTCGATCTCGGCGGCCCGGGGCTTCACCCGCTCCTGCGCCCAGCGATGCACCGTCTCGCGCAGGCTGTCGCCGTCTTCACCCAGATCGAACCTCATCGCGTGATCGAACATCTCTACCTCCCTATTCCGCCGCGACTTGTTGCGGCGTGTCATTCATGATCGCGGCGCGCAGCGCGTCGCGCATCGGCGCCGCCTGCTCCATCGCCGCGAGTTTCACCGGCCCGAAGCCACGGATCTGGTCCGGCAGCTCCAGAAGCTTGAGGATCTCAGCGTCGCGCCCTTCTCCCAATCGCGCGAGCGCCAGATCCATGTCCTCCTCGTAGGCGCGGATCAGCGCCCTCTCGCGCCTACGCTCTTCGGTACGGCCAAAGACGTCAAGCGCCGTGCCGCGTAACCGCTTGCCCTGCGCCAGAAAACCGAACGCCTTGAGGATCCACGGCCCGAACTCGCGCTTCTTCGGCCGACCCTCGGCATCCACGCCGGGCAACATCGGCGGCGCGAGGTTGAAGGCGATCTTGTAGTCGCCGTCGAACTGCTTCCTGAGGTTTTCGGAGAACTCGGGCCGGGTGAAGAGCCGCGCCACCTCGTACTCGTCCTTGTAGGCGAGCAGCTTGGCGTAGTTCTGCGCCACCGCGCGGGCGATCTTGTCGGCCTGCGCATGGCCCTCCACCCCCGCGCGGACCTGCGCCACGCGGTCGGTGTAGCGCCGTGCCAGCTTCGCGTCCTGGTAATCGGTCAGGTGGCCGGTGCGATGCGCCACGAGCTGGTCGAGCGACATCTGCGCCTGCGGCAGATGCGGCGGCTCATCGGTCTCGCCCATCTCGCGGATCACCCGCGCCGGGTCCGCCGCCATGACGCGGCCCCAGTCGAAGGCATCGAGGTTGGACTGCACCGCCACGCCGTTGAGGCGCACGGCCTCGGCAATCGCCTCGCGACCCACCGGGATGAAGCCCTGCTGCCAGGCATAGCCCAGCATCATGATGTTGACCGCGATCTCGTCGCCGCACAGCTCGCGCGCGACATGGGCAAAATCGTGGAAGTGCTCCGAGGAGCGCACCGTCTTCTCCACCGCGCGCATGACGCCCGCCGAGCGGAAGTCGAAGTCGCGCTGGCGCACGAAGTCGGAGGTGGGCGATAGCTTGGTGCTCATCACTGCATGGGTCCGCTCCGCGTCGCATAGCGTGATGCCGTCCTTCGACGCGGCCACGACGCTGTCCGCGGCGAGCAGCAGGTCGGCGGTGCCGGTCGCGATACGCGGCGCCGTCGCGGGACGTTCATGCGTCGAGATGCGGATATGGCTCAGCACCGCCCCGCCCTTCTGCGCGAGACCGGCCATGTCGAGGATCATCGGCGACAGACCCTCCATATGCGCCGCCACGCCCAGAAGCGCACCGATGGTCAGCACGCCGGTGCCGCCGACGCCGGTGACGGCGATGTTCCACGGGCGGGTAATTTCGGGCAGCGTCGGCTCGGGCAGGCCCGAGACGTCGGGGCCGTCGGCGGCCGGGCGCTTGTGCAGCTTGCCGCCGCGCACGGTGACGAAACTGGGGCAGAAGCCCTTGAGGCAGGAGAAGTCCTTGTTGCAGGCCGACTGGTTGATCTGGCGCTTGCGGCCCAGCTCGGTTTCCAGCGGCTCGACCGCGATGCAGTTCGACTGCACCGAGCAATCGCCGCAGCCTTCGCAGACCGCCGGATCGATATGCACGCGCATGTCCGGGTCCAGGGCCTTGCCGCGCTTGCGGCGACGACGCAGTTCGGCGGCGCAGGTCTGGACATAGACCATGACCGTGACGCCCTCGATCTCGCGCAGCTCCTTCATCACCGCGTCGACATCGTCGCGGTGGCGGATCTCCGTGCCGGGGGCGAGGTCGACGCGGTCGTAATTCTCGGGATGGTCCGAGAGCAGCACGATCTTGGCCACGTTCTCATGCGCGACCTGGTGCGTCACCTGCTCAGGCGAAAGCGGGCCGTCGACCTTCTGGCCGCCGGTCATGGCGACGGCGTCGTTGTAGAGGATCTTGTAGGTGATATTGGCCTTTGCCGCGACCGACTGGCGGATCGCGAGATGGCCCGAATGGAAGAAGGTGCCGTCGCCGAGGTTCACGAAGCGGTGCTTCTCGTCGGTGAACAGGCCGATCGAAGTCCAGGGCACCCCTTCGGCGCCCATATGGGTGAAGGTCTCGGTATTCCGGTCCATCCACTGCACCATGTAGTGACAGCCGATCCCGGCCATCGCCTTGGAGCCTTCGGGCACCTTGGTCGAGGTGTTGTGCGGACAGCCCGGGCAGTAATGCGGCAGCCGGGTGATCGGCGCCTCATGCGCGGCACCGCGCGCATGGCCCGCCTCGAGCCGGCGCAGCTCGGCCTCGATGCGGTCGTGCAGCCCCTCGGGCAGGTCGATATGCAAGAGCCGGTCAGCGATGGCGCGGCCGACCGAACCCACGGTGAGGCCTTGGCTCAGCGACAGGAAGGGCCGGTCCTTCTCGTCATGCTTGCCGATGATGCGGGGCCGCACGTCGGCGCGCCAGTTGAAGAGCTGCTGCTTGATCTGGTTCTCGATGATCTCGCGGCGCTCCTCGACGATCAGCACCTCATCGAGGCCTTCGGAGAAGTGCCGGATGCCCTCGGGCTCCAGCGGCCAGGGCATGCGCACCTTGTAGAGACGCAGGCCGATCGCCTTCCATTCCTCCGGCCCCAGCCCCATCTCGGCCAGCGCCTGGCGCACGTCCTCATAGGCCTTGCCGGAAGCGACGATGCCGAAGCGGGCATCGGGCGTGTCGATCGTCACCTGATCGACGCGGTTGGCGCGGGCAAAGGCCAGCGCGGCGAAACCCTTGTGCTCCTGCAGCCGCTCGTCCTGCACCAGCGGCGGATCGGGCCAGCGCAGGTTGAGCCCACCCTCGGGCATCTCGAAATCGGTCGGCCGGAGGAACTGCCGCCGCTCCTGGCCGAGATCGATCACGGTGGAGGTCTCGACCGTCTCGGAGATCACCTTGAAGCCGACCCAGCAGCCCGAATAGCGCGACATGGCGATGCCCAGCAGCCCGAGTTCGAGGAACTCGTGCACCGAGCTGGGGTAGAGCATCGGCATCAGCGCCGAGATGAAGGCGTGGTCGGACTGGTGCGGGATCGAGGAGGATTTGCAGGTATGGTCGTCCCCGGCGATGGCGAGGACGCCGCCCTGCGCCGAGGTACCCGCGGCATTGGCATGCTTGAGCACGTCGCCGGAGCGGTCGACGCCGGGGCCCTTGCCGTACCACATCCCGAGCACGCCGTCCTTGCGGGCGCCGGGCGACAGGTGCAGCTGCTGGCTGCCCCAGACGGCGGTGGCCGCGAGATCCTCGTTCACACCGGGCTGGAACTTGATGTCGAGCGGGTCGAGATGCCTCTTTGCCGCCATCAGCTGCTGGTCGTAGCCGCCCAGCGGTGAGCCGCGATAGCCCGAGATGAAGGTGCCGGTGTTCAGCCCCGCGGCGCGGTCGCGCCGCATCTGGGTCATCGGCAGGCGCACCAGCGCCTGGATTCCGGTGATGAAGACATGACCGGTTTCGGCCGTGTATTTGTCGTCGAGCGACATTAGCGCGGTCATGCGCCCCTCCCCTGGCTTATGACAGGGAAAGTCTAGCGCCGCTTCGGCGAAACACGGTCACCGTTTTTTCAAGAGGTTGTGCAAAATGGCGTGACACCGTCACCCAATCAGACGCTCCAAGAGAACCATGTCACCAAGAGGGCCTTGGATCCTCTTTAGGCATCCTTCGGCGGCATAGATCCTGCCGGTGATCACAGACGCGGCTCGGTGCCTTCCGCTTCAAGCCAAACGGCCTGTTTGATGGAAAAACGGGAAATGCAGACGCGCGCCGGTTCGGCCCGGCGCGCGCCTCGATTCGTGTCTCAGCCGACGCTGGCGAGCAGGCTCGCATTGCCGCCCGCCGCGGTGGTGTCGACGCAGACATGACGCTCTAGGAAGAGCCGCGACGGCGTGTCTTCCTCGGACAGGAGCGGAATCCGACGACCCTCGCGCCCGGCCAGCGCCGCCCGCACCGGGCGCAGCGCCTCGGCACCGCCGCGCAACGCCACCGCGTCGAAGCCCATCAGCGTGCCGAGCGCCTCCGCCTCCAGCACCCCGTCGAGGCAGCCTTCACCAGACAGCCCCGGCGCCACGCCGACGGCTGCGCATCCGGCGGCCATGGCCGTCTCGATCTGCGCCTGCGCCTCCTCGGCCGATGGGCCGAGACAGAGCACCGTGCCGCGCGGCACCACCGAAAGGCGGTTCGACTCGCCGGTCGGGCCCGGCAGGGTGACGGTGTCGCGCCGATCCGGGTCCGGCGTGACGACGTCGAGGAGCGCCTGCACCTTCCTGCTGGGAACCGCGCGACCATTGGCGGCCGGCGAGGCGATCCGCATCGGCTCGGTGAAGCGCGCGACGTAGCGCGGTCCACCGGCCTTGGGCCCGGTGCCCGAAAGCCCCTCGCCGCCGAAGGGCTGGGAGCCGACGATGGCGCCGATCTGGTTGCGGTTGACGTAGAGGTTGCCGACATGCACCCGCCGCGTCACCTGCTCGACCCGCTCGTCGATCCGCGTGTGCAACCCGAAGGTCAGCCCGTAGCCGGTGGCGTTGACCGCATCGATCACCTCGTCGATCTCGCCCGCCTTGAAGGTGGCGACGTGCAGGACCGGGCCGAAGATCTCGCGCTCGAGCTCCTCGATGCCGTTCAACCGGATCAGCGCCGGGCCGACATAGAAGCCGGTTTCGGGCGTCCCGAGCTGCCACATCAGGCGGCCCTCGGCGCGGGCCTTTTCGATATGCTCGACGATGCCCTTTTCGGCGCGCGCGTCGATCACCGGGCCGACATCGGTGGAATGCTTCCACGGATCGCCGATCCCCATCTCCTCGGCCGCGCCCTTGAGCATTTCGAGGAAATGCTCGGCGATGTCTTCCTGCAGGTAGAGCATCCGAAGCGCCGAGCAGCGCTGGCCCGCCGACTGGAAGGCCGAGGCGACGATGTCGCGTACCGCCTGCTCGGGCAGCGCGGTGGAATCGACGATCATCGCGTTGAGCCCGCCCGTCTCGGCGATGAGCGGCGCGGTCGGGTCCATGTTGGCGGCCATCGCGCGATCGATGCCGATCGCGGTCTCGGTCGAGCCGGTGAAGCACACGCCCGCGATGCGCGGGTCGGAGGTAATCGCGGCGCCCACCACCTTGCCCGCACCGGGCAGGAGCTGCAGCGCGTCGCGCGGCACGCCCGCCTCGTGCAACAGCCGCACGCCCAGCGCTGCGGTGAGCGGCGTCGCCTCGGCCGGCTTCGCCAGCACGGCATTGCCGGCCGCGAGAGCGGCGGCGACCTGGCCGGTGAAGATCGCCAGCGGGAAGTTCCACGGGCTGATGCAGGCGAAGGTGCCCCGCGCCGGGTCCTTCAGCTCCTCGCCGCGCGCGGCGTAGTAGCGCAGGAAGTCGACCGCCTCGCGCAGCTCCGCCACGGCATCCTTGGGGGTCTTGCCCGCCTCGCGCGCGGTAAGGGCAAAGAACTCGTGGGCGTTCTCCTCGAACAGGTCGGCCGCCTTGCGCAGCGCCGCCCCGCGGGTCGAGGCCGGGGCCTGCCAGCGCCGCGCATGGGCGATTGCCGTTTCGACATCAGCTTCCGAGGCCATCATCACCTCGCCCACCACGTCCGACGGGTCGGCCGGGTTGGTGACGGGGATGGTCTCGCCGCCCTCGGGCGCCTCCTCGGTGGCGAGGATCGGCTCGGAGCGCCACTTGGTGTCGCGGAATGCCGCGCGACCGGCGTCGAACTCGGCCAGCGCGTCTACCGCCGTCAGGTCCCAGCCGCGCGAGTTCTCGCGCTCGGGCTGGAACAGGGCGCGCGGATCGCGCAGCTCCTTCGGGCGCGGCCCGCCCAGCTTTTCGAACGGATCGGCGGCGACCACCTCGGCGGGCACGTTCTCGTCGACGATCTGGTTGACGAAGGAGGAGTTGGCGCCGTTCTCGAGCAGGCGGCGCACCAGATAGGCCAGCAGGTCGCGATGCGCGCCGACGGGGGCGTAGATCCGCAGCCGGGTGCCCGCCTCCATCTGCTTGTCATGCAGCGCCTCGCCCATGCCGTGCAGGCGCTGGAACTCGAAATCCCGGCGCTCGCCCGCCATCTCCATCACGGCGGCGACGGAATGGGCGTTGTGGGTGGCGAACTGCGGATAGATCCGGTCGGTCATGCCCAGCAGACGGTGCGCGCAGGACAGCCAGGCCACGTCGGTCGCGGCCTTCTCGGTGAAGACCGGGAAATCCTCCAGCCCCTCGACCTGTGCCCGCTTGATCTCGGTGTCCCAATAGGCGCCCTTCACGAGCCGCACCATGATCTTGCGGTCGAGCTTCTCGGAAAGCGCGTAGAGCCAGTCGAGTACGCCGCCGACGCGGCGGCCATAGGCCTGCACCACGACGCCGAAGCCGTCCCAACCGGCCAGCTCGGGGTCGGACAGCACCGCCTCGATGATGTCGAGCGACAGGTCGAGGCGATCGGCCTCCTCGGCGTCGACATTGAGGCCCATGTTCCCCGCCTTGGCGGCGCGGGCGAGCTTGGCCAGCCGCGGTACCAGCTCCTCCATGACCCGCTCGCGCTGGGCCTCCTCGTAGCGCGGGTGCAGCGCCGAAAGCTTGACCGAGATGCCGGGATTGTCGCGGATGTCCTTCGACGTCGCTTCCCGCGAGATCCGGGCGATGGCGGTCTCGTAGCTTCGCATGAAGCCGGCGGCATCCTTGGCCGTCAGCGCCGCTTCGCCCAGCATGTCGTAGGAATAGGTGACGCCCTTCCTGGCCGGACCCTGGCTGCGCTTGATCGCCTCGTCGATGTCGCGGCCGAGCACGAAGGTCTTGCCCATCTCACGCATCGCGGCATGGGTCGCGGCACGGATCACCGGCTCGCCCAGACGCTTGATGGCGCGGCGCAGCACGAGGCCCAGCCCATCGCCCTTCTCGTCGAGCACCTTGCCGGTCAGCATCAGCGCCCAGGTCGAGGCATTGACCAGCGGCGAGGCGGCACGGCCGAGATGGGCGCTCCAGTCGGAGGGCGTGATCTTGTCGTCGATCAGCGCGTCGATGGTCTTGGAGTCCGGCACGCGCAGCAGCGCCTCGGCAAGGCACATCAGCGCGATGCCCTCGCGGGTCGAAAGCCCGTATTCCGCGAGGAAGGCCTCCATGATCCCGGGGCGGGTGTCGGTGCGGATCGCGCGCACCAGCGCGGCGCCGCGCCGGGTGGCCGCGGCGCGGGTTTCGGGCGTGATCGGGTCGCGCGCCATCAGATCCGCGAGCACCTCCGCTTCGTCGCGTCGATGATCGGCACGGATGCGCTGGCGCAGATCGTCAAGCTCGCTCATGGGCGGTCCCCTCTTGTGCATGTGTCCTCTCCATCCTATTCCTGAACAGCTAAGGCGCGTTTCCCGAAGATCGACGGAAAACGCGCCTTTTGCGCTGATTTCCTCTACTTTTGCGGGACGAACGATGAGCAATTCCGACACCGGCAGCCATCTCGACCGCACCGACTACCGCATACTCGCCGAATTGGCAGCAAATGCTCGGCTTCCGGTCACCGAACTGGCCGCGCGGGTCGGCCTGTCGAAATCACCCTGCCAGGTGCGGCTGAAACGGCTGCAGGAAAAGGGCGTGATTCGCGGCTTTAGAACGGTGATCGATCCCGCCAAGCTCGGCCTCGACCACGTGGCCTTCGTCGAGGTGCGGCTCATGGACACCACCGAGAAATCGCTCGCCGCCTTCAACGCGGCGGTCCGGATGATCACCGAGGTCGAACAGTGCCACCTGATCGCCGGCAGCTTCGACTACCTGCTCAAGGTCCGCACCCGCGACATCCGCAGCTACCGCGAGGTACTGGGCAGCAAGATCTCGGCGCTGCCCGGGGTGGCGGGCACCTCCACCTATGTCTCGATGCAGCCGATCATCGACGACACGATGTGATCGCTCACCATCGCGTCATCGCGGCGCCGCGTGATGGACGCCCGGAGCGGCAGACGCGATGATATGCCGTCTTCAGGAAAGCCCCTCGCATGCTCGACTCCGCTGCCCGCCGCCTGATCGATCCCGCATTGAACAGGGCAGGCCGGCGTCTCGCGGCGCTGGGTGCCACGGCCGACGCGGTGACGCTGGCCGGGCTCGCGCTCGGTCTTCTGGCAGCGGCGCTGATTGCGCTGGGGGCGCCGGGCTGGGCGCTGTTGCCGCTTCTCGCGTCGCGCGTGGCCGACGGGCTCGACGGGGCGGTGGCGCGGGCCACGCGGCGTAGCGACTGGGGTGGCTATCTCGACATCGCCTGTGACTTCGCCTTCTACGGCGCGGTGCCGCTCGGCTTTGTCCTGGCAGATCCGGAGGCGAACGGCCTGGCGGGGGCGTTCCTACTCGCGGCCTTCTACTTCAACGGCACGACGTTCCTGGGCTACGCGATCCTCGCCGAAAAGCGGGGCATGCAGACCCGCGCGCAGGGCATCAAGTCGCTCTACTTCTCGAACGGCTTGCTTGAAGGCACCGAGACGATCGCCTTCTTCGTGCTGATCTGCCTGTTTCCCGGCGGTTTTCCGCCACTTGCGGCAATATTTGCCCCTTTGTGTTACATCAGCGGCACAGTTCGGATTATTGGAGCAAGAGCCCTGTTCCGGACGTGAGATTAAACTGGCACCGGTAGGATGGACCTTCAGTCGAAGGGCTCCGTGGCGGAATCGCCCCGGGACCAGTGATCTTTGAGGAGCGCCGAACTATGACTTCCGTCTCCGAGGCAGTTTGGGAAGACACCCGGGCGATCTATGCTGCCCCGGCGGGTCCCGCGGCCAGAACCCCCGCCTTGACCGAAGTGGTCGCCGGAACCTCCGTCGCCGCACCGGCCATTCCTGCTGCCGCGCCGCGCCCCGAAGGCGGGATGACGCTGGCCAAGCGGACGCTCGACCTGTCGATGGCGCTGCTGCTCATCGCCCTCCTTTGGCCGATCATGCTGGGGCTCTGCGCGCTGCTGCTGGTAGCCGAGGGTCGACCGATCTTCTTCCTGCACGACCGGATGAGCACCCCCACCCGCCGTTTCAAGCTGATCAAGTTCCGGACCATGCGCTGCCATGGGACCAATGGCGGCGTGACCGGGGGCGACAAGGCGGACCGGATCTCGAAACTGCAGCGCTTTCTCCGGCGCAGCCGTGCCGACGAGCTGCCGCAGCTGTGGAACGTGTTGAAGGGCGACATCTCGCTGGTCGGGCCGCGCCCGCCGATGCCCTATTATGTCGATGCCTATCCCGAGCTTTATGCCGAGGTGCTGAAGTCGCGCCCCGGGATCACCGGCCTCGCGACGCTGCGCTTCCACGCGCATGAGGAGGCCATCCTCGCGACCTGCACCACGGCGAGCGCGACCGACCGCGTCTATCGGCGCCGCTGCATCCACCGCAAGGCCCGGCTCGACCTGATCTACCAAGCGCGCCGGACCATCTGGATGGATCTGCGCCTGATCGGCGAGACGGCGCTGAACGTGGTGCGCCCGCGGCGCCGGCGGGCGAAGTGGTCCCAGAAGAACCGCCGGCAGGCCGCGAGCCGCTGACACCGATCGACCTGATGGGCGGCTCTCGCGAGCCACCCATGT
Organism: Limimaricola variabilis; assembly: GCF_014195545.1. Taxonomy (GTDB): domain Bacteria; phylum Pseudomonadota; class Alphaproteobacteria; order Rhodobacterales; family Rhodobacteraceae; genus Limimaricola; species Limimaricola variabilis. The sequence goes on from NZ_JACIBX010000006.1 coordinate 73,768, forward strand.
CATCAGGCTTCGGACCAATCCCTCAGTTGCGATAGCCGTTCGGATTGCGCGACTGCCAAGCCCAGTGGCTTTCCACCATCTCCCGCAGCCCGTGCTCCGCCTGCCAGCCGAGGGCCCGCGTGGCGCGGGCCGGATCGGCATGGATCGCGGCAATATCGCCCGAGCGGCGCGGCGCGATCTCGTAGGGCAGATCACGTCCCGCTGCCATGCAGAAGGCCTGCAGCATTTCCCGGACCGAGTATCCCTGACCTGTCCCGATGTTGAAGGCCTGCGTGCCGGTGGTCCCGACGCTGTGCTCAAGCGCAGCGATATGCGCCCGCGCCAGGTCGACCACGTGGATGTAGTCGCGCACGCCGGTGCCGTCCGGCGTCGGATAGTCGTCGCCGAAGATCCGCAGCCGCTCGAGCCGCCCGGCCGCGACCTGCGCGATATAGGGCATCAGGTTGTTGGGAATGCCGGCGGGATCTTCGCCGATCCGCCCGGAGGCATGAGCGCCTACCGGGTTGAAGTAGCGCAGCAGAACGACCGACGCCGCGGCGTTGGCGCGGGCCCAGTCGCTCAGCACCTGCTCGGCGATCCGCTTGGTCCAGCCATAGACGTTGGTCGGCGCTAGCGGGTGATCCTCGGTGCAGGGCAGCGCCTGCGGCTCGCCATAGACCGTGGCCGAGGAAGAAAAGATGATGCGCTCGCAGCCGACGGTCTCCATGGCGCGCAGCAGCGACAGCGTGCCGGAGACGTTGACGTCGTAATATTCCAGCGGCTTCTCGCCGCTCTCGCCCACCGCCTTGAGCCCGGCGAAGTGGATCACCGCCTCGGGCCGAACCTCGGCCACGACACGACCTAGCGCCGCCTCGTCCCTGATGTCGAGTTCAAAGGCCTGCAGCGCCCCCTGCGGCACGAGTTCTCCGACCCGGCGCAGCGCCTCGGGCGCGCCGTTCGAATAATTATCGACACAGGTCACCTCGTGACCCCGCTCCAAAAGCTCAACCAGCGTATGGCTGCCGATATAGCCCGCCCCACCCGTCACCAGAACTCGCATGCACCAACTCCGAAATTGCTGCCCAAGCTGTAGCCGAGCGGCTCGGGGGTGACCAGAAGCCGGGTGTCGGTCGAGGCGGATATGGCGGTGCTGCCCAGGATTGTGGCATCCCCTTGGCCCGCTCGCTGCGCAGTGCTGCAGGCGAACATCGGCTCGGGCCATCGACAGAGCCGAGCAGTCGCGGCGACGAGAAGGGGCGGCCCGGCTTTGCCGGTCCGCCTCCGTCCGAAGTCGCGGCTCAGACGCCGCTTGCCGGGATGCCCGTCCGCTCCACCGGGCGCGGCGCGGTGAGCGCCTTCCACGAGGACAGCGCCCGGTTCACCGGCCCCTGCGGCGGCCGGGCGACAAAGGCGCCGTGCCCTTCGCGGGCATGCAGTTCGCCATCCATCACCGAGACATGGCCACGGCTCAGGACATAGCGCGGCAGACCTTTCACCTGCTGCCCCTCGAACACGTTGTAATCGATCGCCGAGACCTGGCTCCCGGCGGTGATCGTCTTCGTCTTTTCGGGATCCCAAACGACGATATCGGCATCCGCGCCGACCAAGATCGCGCCCTTGCGGGGGTAGCAATTGAGGATCTTGGCCGCGTTGGTCGAGGTCACGGCCACGAACTCGTTCATCGTGATCCGCCCGGTCACCACCCCATGCGTCCAGAGCATCGGCATCCGGTCTTCCAGCCCGCCGGTGCCGTTCGGGATCTTGGTGAAGTCGCCCACGCCGTTGCGCTTCTGTTCGGTGGTGAAGGCACAGTGGTCTGTCGCCACCACCGACAGCGTGCCCGAGGCGAGCCCCGCCCAGAGACTGTCCTGGTGACGCTTGTCGCGGAAGGGCGGCGACATCACCCGGCGCGCGGCATGGTCCCAGTCGGGGTGGGCATATTCGCTCTCGTCGAGGGTCAGGTGCTGGATCAGCGGCTCGCCCCAGACCCGCTTGCCCAGCATCTTGGCGCGGCGGATCGCTTCATGCGCCTCCTCGCAGGAGACGTGCACGACATAGAGCGGCACGCCCGCCATGTCGGCGATCATGATCGCACGGTTGGTGGCCTCGCCTTCGACCGAACTGGGCCGCGAATAGGCATGCGCCTCGGGGCCGGTGTTGCCCTCGGCCAGGAGCTTGGCCTGCAACTCGGCCACCACGTCGCCGTTCTCGGCATGCACGAGCGGGATCGCCCCAAGTTCGGCGCAGCGGCGGAAGCTGGCGAAGAGCTCATCGTCATTGACCATCAAGGCGCCCTTGTAGGCCATGAAGTGCTTGAAGGTGGTTATGCCATGCTCCCGCACCACCGTTTCCATCTCGTCGAAGACCTGCCGATCCCACCAGGTCACCGCCATGTGGTAGGAATAGTCGCAGGCAGCCTGCCCCGACTTGTTGTGCCAGACCTTCAGCGCATCGAGCAGGCTCTGCCCCGGGCTGGGCAGCGCGAAATCGACCACCATGGTGGTGCCGCCTGCCAGCGCGGCGCGGGTGCCGGAACCGAAATCATCGGTCGAATGGGTGCCCATGAAGGGCATCTCGAGATGCGTGTGCGGATCGATGCCACCGGGCATCACGTAGCAGCCGCTCGCATCCAGCGTCTCGTCGCCGGTCAGTCCCGTCCCGATCGCGGCGATGCGGCCATCCTCGATCAGCAGATCCGCCTCGTAGGTCAGATCGGCGGTGACGATCGTGCCGTTTCTGATGACCGTTGAGCCCATGTCGTTCCCTCTCCGTCATGCCCGGCCCCTTTTCATGGGGTCGTGGCGCATCCCGGAGCCCGCGCGCAAAACGCGCGCGCCCCGGCTCGAAAGGGTGTCTGGGCGATCGGGGGCGGCGGCGCGGTCTCGGCCGGCATCGCCCCCTGCCCTGGATCAGCTCGACGGCCGCGGCCCGACGCTTCCGTCGTCGTTCTCGCAGATCGGCACGCCGTTCTCGTCGCGCACCGGGTAGCCGCTGAGCGGCTCCGTGCGCTCGATCGAGAACAGGTAGCAGCCGTCACCGTTCTGGAACACCGCCGAGGGCGGCGTGCCCGGCAGCAGCGCCGAGGTCACCTGCTCGGGAGGCGTGCCCAGCTCGCGCGGATTGCTGGCGGTGATGGCGCCGGCGGTGGGGGCCGGTGCGGCGGCGGCGCTCGACGTCGAGCTCGAGTTGCTCGATGAGGCGCCCGAAGACAGCGGCGCGGTGGTCACCTGAGCGGGCGCCTGCAGCGGCGTGGGCGCGGGCCGCGGCGCGGGCGCCGGGGCGGCCTGCGTGGTGGGGGCCGGGAACACCGGCGCGGGTTGAACCACCGCCGTGGTCGGCACTTCGGCGCAGGCTGCGAGAAGCGGCAGCACCGCCAGCGCGGGCAGCAGTCGGGGCATTCTGGTCATCGGGCTCTCCTGAAACTCTGGCTTGTCGATCCAGAGAGGCCGGTCGGGGGGTAGGTCAAGCCCCGGCGCCTCATGAAACCACCTCCGCCGCCTCGATCACGGCGTGAAACAGCACGTCGCAGCCCGCGGTCGCCCAGTCCGGGGTGATCTCCTCGGCCTCGTTATGGCTCAGCCCGTCCTTGCACGGGCACATCACCATCGCGGTCGGCGCGACTCCGGCGATCCAGCAGGCATCGTGCCCCGCACCGGACACGATGTCGCGATGCGAATAGCCCAGCCGTTCGGCCGCGGCCCGGACCATGCCGACACATCCGGGGTCGAAGGTGACCGGATCGAAATGGCCCACCGGCTCGATCTCGATCCCGAGGCCGAGATCGGCCGCGATGCGGGCCGCCTCCGCCTCGACCGCCGCGCGCATCGCGTCTAGCTTGGCGCGGTCGGGGGAGCGGATATCGACGGTGAACACCGCGCGGCCCGGGATCACGTTGCGCGAATTGGGCCAGACATTGGCCTGTCCGACCGCGCCGACCGCGTCGGGCTGATGCTCCATGGCGATGCGGTGCACGGCCTCGGTGATCCGGGCCATGCCCAGCCCGGCATTGACCCGCATGTGCATCGGCGTGGAGCCGGTGTGGCTCTCCTTGCCGGTCAGCCGGATCTCCAGCCACCACAGCCCCTGCCCATGCGTGACGACGCCGATATCGCGGCCCTCGGCCTCGAGGATCGGGCCCTGCTCGATATGCAGCTCGAACAGCGCGTGGATGTCGCGCGCACCGACCTCCTCCTCGCCCTTCCAGCCGATCCGCTCCAACTCGTCGCCGAAGCGTTTCCCCTCGGCATCCTCGCGGGCATGGGCCCAGTCGAGATCGTGCCGTCCCGCGAACACGCCCGAGGCCAGCATCGCCGGCGCGAAGCGCGTCCCCTCCTCGTTGGTCCAGTTGACCACCACGATCGGCCGGCGGGTCCGGATCTCCATGTCGTCGAGGGTGCGGATGATCTCGAGCCCGCCGAGCACGCCGAGCACGCCGTCATACTTGCCCCCCGTGGGCTGGGTATCGAGGTGGCTGCCGACATAGACCGGCGCGGCATCGGGATCGGTCCCCTCGCGGCGGGCGAACATGTTGCCCATCGCGTCGACGCCCATCGTCAGCCCGGCGGCGGCGCACCATTCAGCGAAGAGCGCCCGGCCTTCGGCATCCACATCGGTCAGCGCCTGCCGGTTGTTGCCCCCCGCCACGCCGGGGCCGATCTCGGCCATCCGCATCAGGCTGTCCCACAACCGCGTGCCGTCGATCCTGAGGTTTTCGCCGGGTGCGGACATGGGGGTCTCCTCGTCTGCTGGATCGCGCGGCACCGGTCCGGGACCGATTTGACCGCTCGGTCAAAATCACGCTATCAAAGCCGCGACGTCAGTCAAGTTTCGGGTGGCACCAGGCGACGCCGCGCGCGAAACGATGCGAAACGTGGCAGCTGGCGGTCCGGTCCGCCCGATCGGCAGGAGCGGCGATGACCGACACCCCCCCGCAGACCCGGATTCAGGCGCGCAACCGCGCCGCCATTCTCGAAGCCGCGCTCGAGGTCTTCGCGGCGCGCGGGTTTCGCGGCGCGACGCTCGACCGGATCGCGCAGGCGGCGGGCCTGTCCAAGCCGAACCTGCTCTACTACTTCCGCTCCAAGGAAGCGCTGCATCTGGCGATCCTCCAGGATCTGCTGGAGCTATGGCTGGCCCCGCTGCGCGCGATGGACCCCGAGGGCGAGCCGCGCGCGCAGATCATGGGCTATGTACGCAAGAAGCTGGAGATGAGCCGGGACCACCCGCGCGAAAGCCGGCTCTTCGCAAACGAGATCCTGCAGGGCGCGCCGCGCGCGCGGCCCGTTCTCGAGGGCGAGCTGAAGGCGCTGGTCGACGAAAAGGCGGCGGTGATCTCCGGCTGGTCCGCGGCCGGCCGGATCGGCCCGGTCGACCCGCACCACCTGATCTTCTCGATCTGGGCGCTCACCCAGCACTACGCCGATTTCGAAGTGCAGGTGCGCGCCATTATGGGCGACACCGACCCCTACCCCGGCGCCGAGGCCTGGCTGGAGCGCGTATTCGGCGCCATTCTGGACATTCCGCATCACGGCCCTTGAAGTCGAACTTCGGCGGGCGCATCTAGGCGCATCGTCATCTTGGCCGCTTCCATGCATGCCCCGACACACGCCGCTCCGCGCGGCTCCGCCCCCTCCGCCACCGCAGCCCTCACCCTCGGCGCCCTCGGCGTCGTTGTGGGCGATATCGGCACCTCGCCGATCTATGCCCTGCGCGAGGGTCTCAGCGCCGCGCGCGGCGAACGGGGCATCCCCCCGGACGAAGCCGTCATCGGCACGGTCTCGCTCCTGATCTGGTTGCTGGTCGGGGTCGCCACGCTGAAATACGTTGTGCTGATGCTCCGCGCCGACAACAACGGCGAAGGCGGCACGCTGTCTCTTCTGGCACTCGCGACCCGTGCGGTCGGGCGGCGCGGCCGCGTCCTGATGGCGCTGGGCATCCTCGGGACCGCGCTGTTCTTCGGCGACGCGATGATCACCCCCGCGATCTCGGTGCTCTCGGCCGTGGAGGGGGTGACCCTGCTCGCGCCGGACTTCGCGCCTTGGGTGATCCCGACCGTGCTGCTGATCCTCTGCGCCCTGTTCTGGGCCCAGCGCGGCGGCACGGGCGGCGTGTCGCGATGGTTCGGGCCTGTGATGCTGGTCTGGTTCCTGACCCTCGGGGGCCTCGGCGCGGCCTCGGTGGCGCGTCACCCCGAGATCCTCGCCGCGCTGAGCCCCTTGCCCGGGCTGACGCTGCTCTGGCATGGCGGCGGCGCGGTGGTGCCGATCCTCGGCGCGGCCTTCCTGGCGGTGACCGGGGCGGAGGCGCTCTATGCCGACATGGGCCATTTCGGCCGCCGGCCGATCCGCCTCGCCTGGACCGGGATCGCGCTGCCCTGCCTGCTGCTGAGCTATGCCGGGCAAGGCGCGCTGGTGCTGTCGGACCCGGCGGCGGCGCGCGATCCCTTCTTCCTGCTGGCCCCGAACTGGGCGCTGCCGGGGCTGGTCGGCCTTGCGACGCTGGCCACGGTGATCGCCAGCCAGGCGGTCATCACCGGCGCCTTCTCGTTCGCCTACCAGGCGATGCAGCTGGGGCTGCTGCCGCGCATGGCGGTGCGCCATACCTCGGAGACCCAGCGCGGCCAGATCTACCTGCCGCGCATCAACGTCATCCTGCTGGTCTGCGTGGTGATCCTGGTGCTGAGCTTCGGCAGTTCCTCGCGCCTCGCCGCCGCCTACGGCATCGCAGTGACCGGCGAGATGCTGATCACCACCATGCTGGCCTATGTGGTGATGCGACGGGTCTGGCATTGGTCGCGCGGCGTCGCGCTGCCGCTGACCGGAGTGATCCTCGTGGTCGAGTCGGCGCTGTTCGCGGCCAACATGACCAAATTCGCGGATGGCGGCTACGTGCCGCTCGGCGTCGCCGTGGTGCTCTGCATCATCATGGCCTCGTGGCTGCGTGGCTCGATCATCGTGCAGGACCGCTCGCGCGCGCGAGGCGTGACGATGGAATCGCTTGTGACGTCGCTCTCCCGGTCCAGCCGGCTGCGGCACGTCCACGGCACGGCCGTATTCCTGACCGCCGAGCCGGTCATGGCGCCGCCGGCGCTGCTGCACAACATCAAGCACAACGGCGTGCTGCACGAGCGTACCTATGTCGTGACCGTCGCGATCGCCGACCGGCCGCATCTCGACGCGCAATCCTCGCTGGTGGTCGAGCCGCTGGCCGAGGGGATCACCCGGGTGCATGTCACCTTCGGCTACATGGACCCGCCCAACATCGCCCGGGCGCTGCGCCGCCGGCTCCGCTTCGACATCAACGCCACCTCGTTCTTCCTCAACAGGCGCAGCGTGCTGCTGTCGGACCGGCCCGGCATGGCCCGCTGGCGCAAGAAGATTTTCATCGGCCTGACCCGCACCGCCTCGGCAGCGCATGACCATTACCACCTGCCCTCCGACCGGGTGATCGAACTGGGGCAGCAGATCAGCCTCTGAGACCTATTCGGCGGCCTGCGCCATCGGGTTGTTGGGATGGGTGGTCCAGTCGCCATGCTCGCCCGACACCACGCGACCGGTCCGTGGGTCGAGGCTACCCGGTGCCATCGGCACCATGTCGATGCAGCTCTCGACCGGGCAGACATCGACGCACAGGTTGCAGGCAACGCATTCGGCGTCGATCACCTCGAAGACCCGGTCCGGGGTCATCGCGATCGCCTGGTGGCTGGTATCCTCGCAGGCAGTGTAGCAGCGGCCGCACTTGATGCAGAGCGACTGGTCGATCCGCGCCTTGGCGACGTAGTTCAGGTTGAGGTTCTTCCAATCGGTGACGTTCGGCACCGCGGCGCCGACGAAATCGGCCGTGGAGCGGTAGCCCTCCTCGTCCATCCAGTCCGACAGGCCGGCGCAAAGCTCTTCGACGATGCGGAAGCCATAGGTCATCGCCGCGGTGCAGACCTGCACTGTGCCGGCGCCGAGCACCATGAACTCGGCCGCGTCGCGCCAGGTGGTGATGCCGCCGATGCCCGAGATCGGCATGCCGCGGGTTGCCTCGGCCCGGGCGATCTCGGAAACCATCGACAGCGCGATCGGCTTCACCGCAGGGCCGCAATAGCCGCCATGGCTGCCCTTGCCATCGATCGTCGGCTCGGGCGCCATCCGGTCGAGATCGACCGCCGTGATCGAGTTGATGGTGTTGATCAGCGACACCGCGTCGGCACCGCCGCGCCGCGCCGCCTCGGCCGGTTTGCGGATGTCGGTGATGTTGGGCGTCAGCTTCACGATGACGGGGCGGTCGTAATACTGCTTGCACCAGCGCGCGACCATCTCGATGTATTCGGGCACCTGCCCCACCGCCGAGCCCATGCCGCGCTCGCTCATGCCATGCGGGCAGCCGAAGTTGAGCTCGATCCCGTCGGCATTGGTCTCCGCCACCCGCGGCAGGATCGCCTTCCAGGCCGCCTCCTCGCAGGGCACCATGATCGAGGCGATCAGGGCGCGGTCGGGGTAGTCCGCCTTGACCCGCGCCATCTCCTCGAGGTTGGTCTCGAGATCGCGATCGGTGATCAGCTCGATGTTGTTGAGCCCGAGCACCCGGCGGTCGGGCCCGTGCAGCACGCCGTAGCGCGGGCCGTTGACGTTGACCACCGGCGGTCCTTCGGCCCCCAGCGTCTTCCAGACCACCCCGCCCCAGCCGGCCTCGAAGGCGCGGCGGACGTTGTATTCCTTATCCGTAGGCGGTGCCGAGGCGAGCCAGAACGGATTGGGGCTCTCGATGCCCAGGAACCGGGTGGTCAGGTCGGCCATCTCGTCATCCTTTCGGTGGTGCCGCGTGCATCACGACGGTGTTGCGCTCGCTGTCGAGGAACATCGCGAAACGTTCGGTATCGCTCCAAGGCAGCTCGGTGGGGTTGGACACGAAGCGCACCCCTTCGCTCTTCAGCCGCGCGGCCTCGGCATCGACATCCTCGCATTCGAGGTAGAGCGCCGGCACCTCCTCGGAGAAGCTCAGCTCGTGGCGCCGCGCGAACTGGATCTTGGTGCGGGTGCCGGGCAGCTGCATCATGATCATGCGCCAGTCGTCATCGAGCTCGGCATCGAGCGCGACCTCCATGCCGATCGTATCACGATAAAAGGCCAGCGCGCGGTCCTGATCGTCGACCGGAAGCGGCAGGAGGAAGATACCGGTGAATGCCATTTGTCTATTCCGTGAGTGAGCCGTGGATGTCTTCGGCGGCATCCCGACCTTGCGCCACGGCCGTGACGGTCAGGTCGTCGCCACCCGCGGCACAGTCGCCGCCGGCCCAGACCTTGTCCATGGTGGTGCGGCCGCAACCCTGCGTCACAACCTTGCCATGAGCGGTTTCGACGCCACTCGTCTCACCGATGCGCTGTCCCACGGCGCGGAACATCTGGTCGGCCGGCAGTGTGAAGCGCTCTCCCGTGGGCCGAAGACCCTCGGGTCCCTCCGCCATCCGCTCGAACACCACGCCGGTCAGCCGCCCCTCGCCTTCGAGCGCGACCGGCGCCGCCTCGAACAGCAGCCGCACGCCGCGCTGCGCCGCGAGATCCTGCTCCCAGCGGCTCGCGCCCATGCGGTCGCGGCCACGACGATAGACCAGCGTGACGCTCTCGGCGCCCAGCGCGCGCGCTTGCACCGCGCAGTCGATCGCCGTCATCCCGCCGCCGATCACCACCACCTCGCGGCCGATCGGAAGGGTCGTGAGATCGCGCGTCTGGCGCAGCGCCGAGATGAAGGTGACGGCGTCGTGCACCCCCTCCAGCGCCGGATTCTCCACGACGAGATCGTTGACCCCCGACAGCCCGATGCCGAGGAACACGGCGTCGTATTCGGCCCTGAGCGCTTCCAGCGTGACCTCGCGGCCGAGCCATTGCCCGTGTCGCACCTCGATGCCGCCGATCCCCATGATCCAGGCAGCCTCGCGTGCGGCGAAATCATCCACCGCCTTGTAGGCGGCGATGCCGTATTCGTTAAGGCCGCCCGGCTTGGGCGCGCCCTCATAAATCACCACCTCGTGGCCGTATCGTGCCAGCCGATGCGCGCAGGCCAGCCCGGCGGGCCCGGCGCCGACCACCGCGACGCGCCGGCCCGTGGGCGCCGCCCGAGTGAAGGGATGCCCCTGGCGGGCCATCAGGCTGTCGGTGGCGTGGCGCTGCAGGAGCCCGATCTCTACCGGCTTGCCCTCGGCCGCTTCGCGCACGCAGGCCCCCTCGCACAGCACTTCGGTCGGGCAGACCCGGGCGCAGATGCCGCCCAGGATGTTGGCCTCGAAGATCTCGCGCGCCGCGGTCTCCGGTCGCCCGGCCTGGATCTCGCGAATGAAGAGCGGGATGTCGATGCTCGTGGGACAGGCGGTCACGCAGGGCGCGTCGTGGCAGAAGTAGCAGCGATCGGCGGCCACCCGGGCCTCATGCGCGCTCAGCGGCGGGTGCAGATCGGCGAAGTTCGCGGCCAGCGTCTCGGCGGGCAGGCGTCCGGCGATCGGGCCGGTCTGTGGCTGGGCAGGCATGCAGTGTCCCCCGTGGCGTTCCCTTGCCCCGAGCCTGCCACGGTTTCATTTTTTTCCAAACGGTAAATTATGGGCAGCGCGCGAACACGGTTTCGCGGGTCCGGTCCGCGCCGCTTGACCGGCGGCCGGCCTCGGTCGTTTGCTGAAGATGCCGTCTTGGCGCAAAGGAGGCTGCCATGTCCCGATTTCTCGTTCACATACACACCGGCCCCGAAGGGCCGAACAAGGCGACGCTGGGCTGCCTCGTGGCGCTCGAGGCGGCGCGCAAGGGCCATGACGTGACGCTGTTCTTCGCAGCCGACGGCGTGCACCTGCTCTCGCCCCAGCATGCCGGGATCGAGGGACAGGGTACCGGCCGGCTCGGCGAGCATCTCGTCGCGTTGGCCGAGGCCGGGGCCCGGTTCCGTGTCTCCGGCATGTCGGCCAAGGCCCGCGGCTATGACGAGGCGCTGCTCGAAGGCCATCCGGCCGCCTTCGCCATGCCCGACGCCCTGATCGATCTGGCCGATGCCGCCGATACGGTGCTCTGCTACTAGGTCTCACAATATGAAACCGTGGTCCGAAATGTGGTACGGCCTCTTGTGCCCGACCGGGGTGTGGTGACACTCTACGCGCGGCGCGACGCAGCAAAGAGGGACCACGATGAGGGGTGCAGAGGCGATCCATCCCGACCTCAAGGAGGCTTCGGTCTTCGTGACGGGCGGCGCAAGCGGCATCGGCGCCGCGCTGGTCGAGGGCTTCTTGCACCAAGGCGCGCGCGTGGCCTTCTATGACCGGGCCGACGCGGCCGCGGCGGTCGAGGAAATGGAAGCGCGCACCGGCAACCGCCCCCTCTTCATCCAGGGCGACGTGACCGACACGCCCGCGCTGATGGCGGCAATCGATACCGCCGCCACCACTCATGGCCCGGTGACGGTGCAGGTCTCCAACGCCGCCGACGACACGCGCTTCGACGCGCAGGCTCTGACCGAGGCCGAGTGGGACGCCTGCCTCGCGGTCAACCTCAAACCCTATTTCTTCGCGGCGCAGAAGGTCGCGCCGATGATGGAGGCGGCGGGCGGCGGCGCGATCGTCAACATGTCCTCTGGCAGCTACCTGATGGGGGTGGCCCGCCTTGCCCCCTATGTGGCCTCCAACGCCGCGATCATGGGGCTGACCCGCAGCCTTGCGCGCGAATGGGGGCCGCGAGGCATCCGCGTCAACGCCGTGGCGCCGGGCTGGGTGATGACCGAACGGCAAAAGGAACTCTGGGCCACGCCGGAGGCGCAGGAGCGGCATCGCGCGCAGCAATGCCTGCCCGAGATGATGCAGCCCGAGGATCTGGTGGGCGGGGTGCTGTTCCTCGCCTCGGGAGCGTCGCGGATGATGACCAGCCAGATGCTGGTGATCGACGCCGGCGTCAGCGTGACCGGATGAGCCGCCCCGACTGGATCGCCCTCGACTGGGGCACGACCAACCTGCGCGGCTGGGCGATGCGCCGCGACGGCTCGGTGATCGAGGCGCGGACCTCCGACCGCGGCATGGGCTCACTGGGGCCCGAGACCTTCGAGGCGGCGCTGCGCGAGATCTGCGCGGGCTGGCTCGATTACGGCACTGTCCCGATCATCGCCTGCGGCATGGTCGGCGCGCGCCAGGGCTGGGTCGAGGCCGCCTATACCCGCGTCCCCTGCCCGCCGCTGTCGCCCAGCCTCACCCGCGTGCCCGGCGCGCTGGACGTGTCGATCATCCCCGGCCTGTCGCAGGCCGACCCCGCCGACGTGATGCGCGGCGAGGAGACGCAGGCGGCCGGGTTCCTCGCGCTCAACCCCGGCTGGGACGGGGTGCTGTGCATGCCCGGCAGCCATTCGAAATGGGCGCATCTGAGCGCCGGTGAAGTGGTGAGCTTCCGCAGCTTCATGACCGGCGAATTGTTCGCCGCCCTCGCGACCCGCACGGTCCTGCGCCATTCGGTCCCGGCCGAGGGCTGGGACGAGGACGCCTTCGACGCCGCCGTGGCCGAGACGCTCTCGCGCCCGGAACGGTTGGCTTCGGCGCTATTCACGATCCGCGCCAAGGACATCCTGCACGGACAGGACGGCGCCCGCGCCCGGTCGCGCCTCTCGGGCCTGCTGATCGGCGCCGAGTTGGCGGCGGCCAAGCCCTACTGGCTGGGCCAGCAGATCGGCGTGATCGGTGCGGGCGGGCTGGCCTCGCTCTACGTGCGCGCGCTGGCGGCGCAGGGCGCGCCGGCCACGCAGGCCAATGCCACCGCGACGACACTGGCGGGGCTCACCGCCGCTTGGAAACAAAGGACGTCATCATGACCCGACCGCTGATCGCCATCCTGCGCGGCATCACCCCCGACGACGCCGTGGCCGTGGCCGAGGCGCTGATCGCGGCGGGCATCACGGTGATCGAGGTGCCGCTCAACTCGCCGCGCCCCTTCGACAGCATCCGCGCCATGGCCGAGGCCTGCGGCGACCGCGCCCTGATTGGCGCCGGCACCGTGTTGACGGTCGAGCAGGTCGAGGAGCTGCGGCGCGCCGGCGGGCAACTGGTCGTCTCGCCGAATGCCGACGCCGAGGTGATCCGCGCCACCATCGCGGCCGGGATGCAGAGCTGGCCCGGCGTGATGACCCCGACCGAAGGGTTCGCGGCGCTTAAGGCCGGCGCCACCGGGCTCAAGCTCTTCCCGGCAAGCCTCATCGGACCTGACGGGCTCAAGGCGATGCGCGCGGTCTATCCCCCCGAAACCCCGATCTATGCCGTGGGCGGCGCGGGCGCGTCCAATTTCGGCGCCTGGATCAAGGCGGGCGCCGACGGCTTCGGCCTGGGCACCGCGCTCTACACGCCGGGCCTGTCGGTCGAAGAGGTGGCGCGGCGGGCGCGGGAGATCGTCACCGCCTATGACGAGGCCACGGCATGAGCACGGGCGATTTCGAGATCTTCGACGACACCTCCTGCGTGCTCGGCGAGGGCGCGCTGTGGCACCCCGAACGCGCCGAGCTGTTCTGGTTCGACATTCTGGGTCGCAGGCTGCACGCGCCCGGAAGGCACTGGGCCTTCGAGGACATGCCCTCCTGCGCGGGCTGGATCGACCGCGACCGGCTTCTGGTCGCGACCAATACCGCGCTCGTGATCCTCGACATCGAGACCGGCGCGCAGGAGCGGCTGTGCGATTTCGACAGCGCCAACCCGGTGACCCGTTCGAATGACGGTCGCGCCGACCCCCATGGCGGCTTCTACGTCTCGACCATGGGCATCGATACCGAGCCCGGGGCCGGCGCGCTCTACCGCTACTATCGCGGCGAACTGCGGCAGGTCCGCTCGGGCATGACGATCCCCAACGCTATCTGCTTCCCGCCCGAAGGCGGTTTCTTCCATTACTCGGACACGCCGACCGGGATGATCATGCGGCAGCGCACCGATGAGGCGGGCTGGCCGGTGGGCGAGGCGGAGGTCTTCGTCGACTGCAAGCGGTCGGGCCACAACCCCGACGGCGCGGTGATCGACGCCGAAGGCATGCTGTGGAACGCGCAATGGGGCTCCTCCCGCGTCGCGGGATACGACCGCGACGGGCGCGAGATCGCGGCGCTCGACTGTCCAACCGCGCCGCAACTCACCTGCCCGGCCTTCGGTGGCGAGGACATGAAGACGATGTTCGTTACCTCGGCCACCGCCGGGCTGTCGGAGGCAGAGATCGCCGACGCCCCGGATTCGGGCCGCACCTTCCGCACCCGCGCCGCCGCGCCGGGGCAGAAAGAACACCGGGTGATCCTGTGACCCCCTTCGCCACCGATGGCACCGGCAACAGCGTGCACCGCCTTACGCTCGCCGGGCACGGGCTGTCGGTCGATCTGCTGACGCGCGGCTCGATCCTGCGCGCCCTGCGGCTCGACGGGCTGGAGCGCAACCTGACGCTCGGCTCGGACGATCTGGCCGACTACGACGGCGCGATGAAGTATTTCGGCGCCATAATCGGCCCCGTGGCCAACCGTCTCGCCGGGGCCCGGGCCACCATCGACGGCGCCGAATACCGCTTCAGCGCCAACCATCACCGGGCGGTCCTGCATTCGGGGCGGCATGGGACGCAGTTCCGGATCTGGGACGTGATCGAGGAGAGCGCAGACGCCACCACCCTCGCGGTCGATCTGCCCGACGGCATGGACGGCTTTCCCGGCAATCGCCGCATCATCGCCCGCTGGTCGCTGCAGCCCCCCGCGACGCTTCGGCTGGAGCTGACCGCGACAACCGATGAGCCGACCCTGATGAACCCGGTCAATCACAGCTACTGGAACCTGACCGGCCGCCCGGACATCACCGGCCATCGCCTGCGGGTCGCAGCGGAGCACTGGTTGCCGACCGATTCGGAATCGCTGCCGACCGGAGAGATCGCCCCGACCGCCGGCGGCGAGATGGATTTCCGGGCGCCGCGCGACCTGACACCGGGCGCGCCGCCGCTCGACCACAATTTCTGCCTGTCTCTGGAGGACACGCCGCTGCGCGAAGTCATGGAACTCGCGGGGGGCGGGGTGACGATGCGCGTGGCGACCACGGTGCCGGGGCTGCAAATCTATGACGGACGCGACAGCGACGCGGCAGGGCTCGCGCCCTATGCCGGGCTTGCGGTCGAGGCGCAGCGCTGGCCCGACGCGCCGCACCACCCCGCTTTTCCGAGCTTTCGCATCACGCCCGAGGCACCGTTCCGTCAGGTGACCGAATGGCGCTTCGCGCGGGATGAGCCGCTCGATTGACAAACCCGATTCATTTGGTCAACTTCACCCTCGATCGCTAGCCAGCCCCGGCGGGGCCCGCCATGCCACAGCTATCGAGGGTTCCGATGACCATGATGACGCCGCATCCCCTGCCCCGCCCGACCCGTGCCGAGGAGGTCGACATCCCCGTCCACGATGCCCGTGCCCTGACCAATGAGGGGATCCGCGCACGGATCCGGCTCGACGGGCAGGACTACACGCTACGCATTACCCGCGCCGGCAAGCTGATCCTGACCAAGTAGCCGATGCCCAAGCTGCCCTCCCCCTGCATCGGCGTGTGCAAGTTCCGGCGCCACGATCATTGCATCGGCTGCTCCATGACCAAGGAGCAGAAATCGCTGTCGAAGCTCGCGAAGAAGCCCAAGGCACGGCGCGCGCTGGTGACGCTCGTCATGGCGCAGCAGGCGGCGATGGGCGGCTACCGGCACTGGGAGGTGGCCTATGCCAAACGCTGCGCGAAGAAGGGGATCGCCCCGCCCGAGCGCGACGCCGCGGTGTCGCCCCGGCAGCCGGACGCCGCCTGACCTTTCGACAGGTGCCGTCGCGACGCCCTAGGCAGGTCACCGTTATCTGTTAGACAATCGGGATCCACCACTTGGCCGGAGCCCGACCGATGACCACAGCCGCGCTGCCAGACCAGCCCGAGAGCCTGTCGAACCACGCCCGCAACCTCGGCACGCCGCTGGACGTGGCGATGTTCGAGGGCCATTCCGTCAACCGTTCGGCCGCGGAGCGCCGCGCCGCGACGCTGACCACGCGGCGCTCGGTCAAGAAGACCCATCAGGCCGCCTGGCTGATCAATGCCATCCGCTGCATCGACCTGACGACGCTGGCGGGCGACGATACCGAGGGCCGCGTGCAGCGGCTTTGCGCAAAGGCCCGCCAGCCGCTGGCGCCGCGCATCGCCCAAGGCCTCGGGATCGAGGATATGGGCCTGACCACCGGCGCAGTCTGCGTCTATCCCACCATGGTGCCCCATGCCGTCAAGGCGCTGCGCGGCACCTCGATCCCCGTGGCGTCGGTCGCCACCGGCTTTCCGGCCGGTCTCATGCCGCTGCATCTGCGGCTCGAGGAGATCCGCTGGACCGTCGACCAGGGCGCCGACGAGATCGACATCGTCATCACCCGCGAGCACGTGCTCAAGGGCGACTGGGCCGCGCTCTACGACGAGGTCGCGGCAATGCGCGAGGCCTGCGGCGAGGCGCATCTGAAGGCGATCCTCGCCACCGGCGACATCGCCACGCTGCGCAACGTCTACTCGGCCTCGATGGTGGCGATGCAGGCGGGCGCCGATTTCATCAAGACCTCGACCGGCAAGGAAGGCGTCAACGCCACCCTGCCCGTGTCGCTCACCATGGTGCGCGCGCTGCGCGACTATGGCGATGTCACCGGCCAGCAGGTCGGCTTCAAGCCCGCCGGCGGCATGAAATCCGCCAAGGACGCCCTCGCCTGGCAGTACCTGATGAAGGAAGAGCTCGGCAACGAGTGGCTGCAGCCCGACCTGTTCCGGCTCGGCGCCTCGTCGATGCTGGGCGATATCGAGCGTCAGCTCGAGCACCACGTCACCGGGCGCTACGCCGCCGCCCACCGTCATTCGCTGGCCTGAGGGAGAGCGCGTCATGAACACGATCACGGACATTCTCGCGACCATGGATTACGGCAAGGCCCCCGAGGACAGCGCCACGGTGCGCGATTGGCTCAAGAAGAACGAAGCGGGCTTCGGCCACTTCATCGACGGCGCCTTCACCGCGCCGGGCGAGTTGTTCGAGGTGCGCTCGCCGGCCTCGGGCGAGCTTCTGGCCTCGGTCACCCAGGGCAGCGAGGAGGATGTCGACACCGCCGTGCAGGCCGCCCGTCGCGCCCAGCCCGGCTGGGCCGCGCTGCCGGGCCATGAGCGGGCCAAGTACCTCTATGCCATCGCCCGTCACATCCAGCAGCACGCGCGCTTCCTCGCCGTGCTCGAAAGCCTCGACAACGGCAAGCCGATCCGCGAGAGCCGCGACGCCGACGTGCCGCTGGTGGCGCGCCACTTCTACCACCATGCCGGCTGGGCCGAGATCATGGAGGACGAGTTCCCCGGCGCCCGTCCGCATGGCGTCTGCGGCCAGATCATCCCGTGGAACTTCCCGCTGCTGATGCTGGCCTGGAAGGTCGCCCCGGCGCTCGCCGCCGGCAACACCGTGGTGCTGAAGCCCGCGGAGTACACGCCGCTCACCGCGCTGGCCTTCGCCGAGATTGCGGCCGAGGTCGGCCTGCCCGAAGGCGTGCTCAACATCGTCACCGGCGACGGCGCGACCGGTGCCGCGATCGTCGCGCATGACGGGCTCGACAAGATCGCCTTCACCGGTTCGACCGAGGTGGGCCGTCGCATCCGGCGCGAGACCGCCGGCACGCCCAAGTCGCTGACGCTCGAGCTCGGCGGCAAGTCGCCCTTCGTGGTCTTCGCCGATGCCGATCTCGACGCCGCCGTCGAGGGCGTCGTCGACGCGATCTGGTTCAACGCGGGCCAGGTCTGCTGCGCCGGCGCACGGGTGCTGGTGGCCGAGAGCGTGGCGAAGCGCTTCGAGACGCTGCTGGAGAAGCGGATGCGCACGCTGCGCGTCGGCGATCCGCTCGACAAGAACACCGACATGGGCGCGATCGTGCATCCGGTGCAGCTCGACCGGATCAAGGAGCTCGTGGCCCAGGGCGTGAAGGAAGGCGCGGAGCTGGTGCAGGGCACCGCCCCCGAGGGCTGCTTCTTCCCGCCGACCATCGCCATGAAGGTCGAGCCTGCCTCGACGCTGGCGACCGAGGAGATCTTCGGCCCCGTCGCGACCGTGACCACCTTCCGCACCCCCGAGGACGCGGTGGCGCTGGCCAACAACACCCGCTACGGCCTCGCCGCCTCGATCTGGTCGGAGAACGTGAACCTCTGCCTCGACATCGCCGCGCAGGTGAAGGCGGGCGTGGTCTGGATCAACTGCACCAACGTCTTCGACGCCGGTGCCGGCTTCGGCGGCTACCGCGAGAGCGGCTTCGGCCGCGAGGGCGGGCGCGAAGGGATGATGGCCTATCTCGCCCATCCCGCGCCGCAGGCCCGTCGTCCCGAGGCGGCGCTGCCCGCCCCCGCCGGTCAGCCCGGCGGCCCGGGCGAAGGCGCAGGCACCCGGATCGACCGCACCGCCAAGTTCTACATCGGTGGCAAGCAGGCCCGCCCCGACTCGGGCTACGCCTACCCGGTGCAGGGTTCGGACGGCCCGGTCGGCCTCGCGGGGCTGGGCAACCGCAAGGACATCCGTAACGCGGTCGAGGCGGCCCACAAGGCCAAGGGCTGGGGCAAGGCCACCGGGCACAACCGTGCTCAGGTGCTCTACTACCTCGCCGAGAACCTGTCGGCGCGGAAGGCCGAGTTCGCGGAACGGCTCGTCTCCTTCGGCGCGGCACAGTCGGCCGCGCAGGCCGAGGTCGAGACCGCGATCCGCCGCACCTTCTGGTACGCGGCGCAGGCCGACAAGTTCGACGGCGCGGTGCACCAGACCAAGAGCGCGCATGTCACGCTGGCCATGCACGAGCCGCTGGGCGTGATCGGCATCGCCTGCCCCGTCGCGCAGCCGCTTCTGGGCTTCGTCAGCCTCGTGCTGCCGGCGATCGCCATGGGCAACGCCGTGGTCGCGATCCCGTCGCAGAGCCACCCGCTCGCCGCGACCGATCTCTACCAGGTGTTCGACACCTCCGACCTGCCGGGCGGGGTCGTCAACATCGTCGCCGGCGAGCGCGATGTCCTGGCCAAGACGCTGGCCGAGCATGACGACGTGGAAGGGATCTGGTACTTCGGCACCCGCGATGGCGGCCGGATGATCCAGGAGGCATCGGCCGGCAATCTCAAGCAGAGCTGGGTCGAGGACGGCGCCGCGCGCGACTGGACCGGCCGCGACGGTCAGGGCCGCGGCTTCCTGCACCGCGCCACGCAGATCAAGAACATCTGGGTGCCCTACGGCGAGTGATCGTCCGGGGCCTCCGGCTCCTTGCCTCGACGGCGCCCGGCCTCCGGCCGGGCGTCTTCGTTTCCGCCCATGCGCCTGAGCAGGCGCCCGCCGATCAGTTTGGCCCCCTGCCACAATCCGCGCCCCGAGCGCGCGATCTGGGTGTCGTGCGAGCGCGCATGACGCGCCGCCGCCAGCCGCAGACGGTTGCGCTGCACCAGCAGCCCCTCGCTCACCGCGCCCGAAAGCGCGCTGCGCACCGCGTCGATGTTCCATTCGGGCTCGACCGCGCAGACCGGGCGCGGCCGCATCCCGTCCATGTCCTGGGCAATCGCCTCCATCGCCGCCCCGATCCGTTCGCGCGCCTCGGCGGGCAGCTCGTGCTCTGGATAGGGCCAGCCGGGCGCCAGCCGGTCCGCGGCCATGCCGACGAGGATGAGCGGCGGACGACGCCGATCGGGATGCTCGGCGAACCATGCCTGGAACGCCTCGAGCAATTTGGCATCCGACGCCCGGCCAGGGCGATTGGCGCGCAGCGCCCATAGCACGATGTCGCTGCGGGTCATCTCCTCGAGCAGCACCTCCCGCCGCCGCTCGTCACCATCGAGTCCCTGCGTGTCGAGCAGGAGGCAGTCGGTGCCGTCGATCATGGCCTCATAGGCCATCACCCCCTCGGTCGTGGGAGCCATGTCGGTCTCGGTCCGCTCCTCACCCAGCAGGGCGTCGATCAGGGTCGATTTGCCGGCGCTGACCTGTCCGACCACCAGCACCCGGAGCGGCGCATCGGGCTGCGCCAGCCGCGCCCGGTCGGCACGGCTTTCGTCGAGCTGGAACTGCAGCAGCTCCGCGTCCGAGAATCGCAGTCGTCCCGAGTAGAGTTCGACCGCCGCATGGGCCACCTCCTCGAGCAGCACCGCCTGTAGCACGCCCATCATCTGGGTGCCGAGATAGGCGCTGTTGCCGCCCGCCATGAGCCACTCGACCTCGCGCAGCACGCCCTTGGCCGGGTTCAGGGCAAAGCGCAGCACACGGTGCCCGGCAAAGGCCGCCTCCATCGCCAGCTGCGCCCGGCCGCGATGCTTCCAGATCCAGTGGATGGTGTGCAGCGACACCCGGTCCGAGAACGGCACGTGGCGGCGCAGGTGATCGCGGTAGCGGGCCGCTGCCCGTTCGGTCAGCAGCAGCGCCTCTGGCAGCGTGAAGTCGAGCGCCTTGCGGTCCGCCTGGCCCATCCCCTTGGCGATGTCGTCGATCACCGACAGCGCGAGATCGGGCAGTTCGCCCCAAGCCACAGGCTCGGTGGTCTCGCGCTCGATCCGGCTGCGCGCGGCGCGGAAGGCGCGGCGCTCGGTATCGGTCCAGACCGGGTCCGATTCGACCTTCATCTCCTCCATCAGCGCCGAGGTCGCGCGGCCGCCGCCGGGCCGCCGGCGGGCCAGCCAGCGCATCCCGAAGGCCAGCCCCGCCACCGCGATCGACACGCCGAGATAGGGCAGCAGCCAGTTATGCTCGGTCAGCCACAGGAAGCCGAGCAGGAACGGCACCATAAAGGGCAGCGCCAGCGACACCGCGATCAGCAGCCGGTCCCAGCGCAGCAGCGCGCCGCGCAGCCGCGCCCAGGGCCGCCGCTTCACCGCCGCCCCGCCCGGGCTAGCGCGTCGCGGTAGAGCGCGCGCAGCTCGGCCTCAGGGACCGGTGTGCCCAACGCCTCCCCGGCCAGCCAGCGATGTGCGGCGCGGCCCAGTGCATAGGTGGTGGCGAAGCTCGCCGCCCCTGCCGCCGCCGCGCCCAGCGTCTGACCCGCCACCGGCACCAGCTTGGCCGCCTGCCGGATGACGTAGCCCGCCCCCAGTCGCAGCGCCGCTCCGAGCCCGAGCGCGGCGGCGAATTCGGCCGCCCGGGCCCCGGTCCAGTCCACCCGGTGATGCCGCGCGAGCGCGCGCAGCATCGCCGCCTGCAGGCCCGGCACGCCGACCGCACCCAGCACCGGCGCGAGATCGGCCGCCGCCGCCGCGCCGGCATAGCGCAGCACCTCGGCGCGCACCTCCGAGAAGCCGTCGCCACCGGACCGGCCGCCGAGCAGCAGCGCCACCGCGGGCATGGTCTCCCCCAGCAGCTCGCACAGCGCGTCGAGACCGGCCGTCTCGTCCCTGCCGAGCGACATCTCGACCCAAGGCAGCGAGCCGCCTGCTGCGCGCTCCAGCCGCCGCTGCATCGCGCTGCGGGCCCGTGCCCGCGTCGCGGCGTCGGGCAGCTCGGCGGCCGCCATGTACAGCACGATGACCCGCAGGTCCGGACGCCGCCGACGCAGGTCGAGCAGCACCGATTCGAGATCGCCCTGCGCCGGGTCGTCGAGCCGGGCCATGGCCAGCACCACATGGGCCTGCGCCTCGCAGCGCGCCAGATCCTCGGTCGCGTCATACCCGGCCTCGCCCAAGCCACGCGTGTCGAGGAACCGCATCAGCGGCCGATCGGGGGGAAAGTCGAAGGACGCGATACCTCGCGTGCAGGGCGCGAACCCGGTGCCGATCTCGACCGCCTCCACCCCGGTGAGGGCACGCACCAGCGACGACTTTCCGGCCCCGGTCTTGCCCAGGAGCCAGAGCACCGGCATCGGCGGGGCCGCGGAATCCGTATCGGTCGGGCGGTCAGACATTCGGTTTGCAGCTCTCTCGGCGGCGGGGCGTTCCACTCAACCACGCCCCCTGTGGCGAGACAACGCCCGGTCATCGAACGCGGTTCGAGAAACCCGTGATTTCGCTCTTGACGCCCCCGCGCCGCTGTCATACTTCCGGCCTCGCTTCAGGCGGAGTAGCTCAGTTGGTTAGAGCAGCGGAATCATAATCCGCGTGTCGGGGGTTCAAGTCCCTCCTCCGCTACCAAGCCCCCCTCATCATCGACACCACGTCCGAGACGAGAGTTCGGGGCCATGGTGGCCTGCGTTTGCGCCTTATTTTTCACAGACATGGCCCGGCCCGCAAAGCGATCGCTCGCTCCATCAATGATGGCCTCAACCCCGCCAGTACGTGTCGCTGCCCCGGCCAGGACCACTCGTGAAATGCGAAGCGAAAGGTGCACGCGTCTCGCCGCGTCGGCCTTCAAGCCCGTTCGCGGAACCCCCTTCGCTCCTGTCCTTCCCGGCAGTCGGCCGAGCTTCCTTATCACCGATCGATCCAGCCATGCCGGAACGAGAAAGGCCGTGCCCCGCTCGGGACACGGCCTCCAATTCCGTCGGAACGGGCAAGATTACTTGATCTTGCCTTCCTTGTACTCGACATGCTCGCGCTTGACCGGGTCGTACTTCCGCACGACCATCTTTTCGGTCATGGTGCGGGCGTTCTTCTTGGTCACGTAGAAGTGGCCGGTCCCCGCGGTCGAGTTCAGGCGGATCTTGATCGTCGTCGGCTTCGCCATGGTCGTCTCTCCTGCTCGCGGGGCGTGCGCGTTGACGGCGCCCGCGTGAATACGTCTGAGCCCCGGCTTTTAACCGCGCGCTTCGCGCTGTCAACCGCGAAACGGGCCGGGAAGATATGCGCGGATGGCCTATAAGCCGGATTCTGTCCCGGGGTCGCCCCCGGCGATGACCATTCATCTCGACACCCTGTTGCCAGGGCATCTGAAGCTGCCAACCCGGACCTCTCGGGGTCAGGCGTCCCTGCGGCGATATCCGGCGAACCGGATCAGCACACGCGCGAGGTCCCTATTTGGCATTGCTCCCGGTGGGGCTTGCCGTGCCGGTCCGGTTGCCCGTCCCGCGGTGGGCTCTTACCCCACCGTTTCACCCTGACCCGGACATGCCGGGCGGACTGTTCTCTGTGGCGCTTTCCCTCGGGTTGCCCCGGCCGGGCGTTACCCGGCACCGTGCCTTGTGGAGTCCGGACTTTCCTCGAGCCCGAAGGCCCGCGGCCATCCAGCCATCCGCGCCCGGCTGCCCTATGCCGCCGTCACGCCCCGGTCAACGGGAAAGCGCGCGGCGAGGTCGGCGATGAGGGCCATGTCGACGGCATCCACCGGCCCCGTGGCACGTGGCCGGAATCGCAGGCGAAAGGCAGCGAGGCGCAGGTCATGGGACACGGCGGCGGTGTAGCCGAAGCGGCGGGCCAGCTCGTCGAAGGCCCGCGCCGAGGGGACCGCCGCGCCCTGCTCCGGCCGGGGCCAGACCGACAGGCCGTGCCGCGCCAGCCGGTGCCAGTCGAATCGCGGACCGGGATCGGTCTTCCGGCCCGGCGCCATGTCGGAATGGCCGATCACCCGCTCGGGTGGAATCGCCCAGCGCGCCATGACCTCCGACAGCAGCGATTCGAGCGCTGCCATCTGCGGCCCCGCGAAGGGATGGTCGCCACGATTGTAGAGTTCGATGCCGATCGAGCGCGAATTGACGTCCTCGACCATGCCCCAGCGCCCGGCGCCGGCGTGCCAGGCACGCTGCTCCTCGGGCACCAGCGCGGTGACCCGGCCCGCACCCGATATCAGCCAATGCGCCGAGACCTCGGCCGCCGGGTCGCACAAACGCGTCAGTGCCGCCTCGTGGCTGTCCATCGCCGTGAAGTGGATCACCACGAGATCGGGCCGCGCGCCAAGGCGTCGCGGCCCGTGATTCGGTGACAGCGCTTCGGGCATCGCCCCTAGCGGCCGACCGCCGCGAGGAAGGGCGCCGGGTCCCAGCCGCAGGCGAAGCCGTCGCCGTCGGGGTCGATTCCCTTCGGATCGCGGTTCGGGCCGCCGCGCAGCAGGAAGTCGCGCTGCGCGTCGTCAGGCGAGCGGTAGGAAGCGCAGTTGCGCTCGAACCGGTTGCCCATGGTCCCGAGGATGAACCGCGAATACCACTCCTGCCCGCGCTTGTTCGGCGCGTTGAGCGCGTATTCCACGAGGTTCGGCCCGGTCTCGCCGGTGCGCTGCGGCAGCGCGGTCGGCTGGATCACCTGGTAGGCCGCCGCTTGCTGGGCACGACGTTCGGCGTCGGACTGGATCGTCTCGCGGTTCGCGACCGCTTCGAAGCTCTGCTCGTCCGAGATCGCCGCACCGCCAGAAGCGATCGGCGCGGCGTTGGTCGGGCTGGCCTGCACACCGCCACGGCGGTCGAGGTCGATCCCGGCGGCGGCCAGCTCGGAGCTGGCGATGGTGCCACCCGCAGGCGCCCCGAAGGTGGCCGGCTGGTCCTGGTAGCGACCGGTCAGCTGCGCCTCGCGCATCGCCGCCCCGCTGTCGGGAACGCGCGGCGCGCAGGCGGCCAGCGTCAGCCCGGCGCAGGCCAGGACCAGAAATTTGGTTCGAGAAGCAAGCGGTTTCACGGCGACACTCCGGGCCCTGATCTGTTCGACTGCGCCCGTTACCACCATTTCGCGGGCTTGGAAACGAAACCGGCGGCCTGCTCCAGCGCATAGGCGGTGTTGAGCAGATCGCCTTCCTCCCACGGCCGGCCGATCAGCTGGAGGCCCAGCGGCAGCCCCTTGTGATCGAGACCGGCGGGCACCGAGATGCCCGGCAGACCGGCGAGGTTCACCGTCACGGTGAACACGTCGTTGAGATACATCTGCACCGGGTCGGCATCCTTCATCGCGCCGAGGCCAAACGCCGAGGACGGCGTCGCCGGCGTCAGGATCGCGTCGACCCCTTCGGCGAAGACCTGGTCGAAATCGCGCTTGATCAGCGCGCGGACCTTGCGGGCGCGGTTGTAGTAGGCGTCGTAGAAGCCGGCCGAGAGCACGTAGGTGCCGACCATGATCCGGCGCTGCACCTCGGAGCCGAAGCCCTCGGCGCGGGTCTTCTCGTACATCTCGGTGATGCCGTCGCCCTGCGCCAGCTTGGCGCGGTGGCCGAAGCGCACGCCGTCATAGCGCGCGAGGTTCGACGACGCCTCGGCGGGGGCGATCACGTAATAGGCCGGAAGGGCGTATTTGGTGTGCGGCAGCGAGATGTCGCGGATCAGAGCGCCCGCGTCGCGCAGCATCTCGGTACCACGGCTCCACAGCGCCTCGATCTCGCCCGGCATGCCGTCGACGTGATATTCGCGCGGGATGCCGATCACCTTGCCGCGGATGTCGCCGGTGAGCATCGCCTCGAAGTCGGGCACCGGGATGTCGGCCGATGTCGAATCCTTCGGGTCGTGGCCCGACATGGCGCGCAGCATGATCGCGGCGTCGCGCACGTCGCGGGTCATCGGCCCAGCCTGGTCGAGCGAGGAGGCAAAGGCGATGATGCCCCAGCGCGAGCAGCGCCCATAGGTCGGCTTGATCCCGGTGATGCCGGTGAAGGCGGCCGGCTGGCGGATCGAGCCGCCGGTGTCGGTGCCAGTGGCGCCGAGACACAGATCGGCGGCCACGGCGGCGGCCGAGCCGCCCGAGGAGCCGCCCGGCGTCAGCGCAACGCCGTCATCGGCCTGCCATGGGTTCACGGCGGGGCCGTAGGCCGAGGTCTCGTTCGACGAGCCCATGGCGAACTCGTCCATGTTGAGCTTGCCCAGCATCACCGCGCCGTCGCGGAAGAGCTGCGTGGTCACGGTCGATTCGTATTGCGGGCGGAAGCCCTCGAGGATGCGGCTGGCCGCCTGGCTCGCCGTGCCCTCGGTGCAGAACAGGTCCTTGATGCCCAGTGGCACGCCGCACAGGTCGGGCGCGTCACCGGCCTTGAGCCGCTCGTCGGCCGCCTTGGCCTGCGCCTCGGCGATCTCGGGCGTCTTGTGAGCATAGGCGTTGAGCTTGTCCGCGCCGTCGACGGCGGCATTGAGCGCACCGGTCAGTTCGACGGACGAGATCTCGCCCTTGCGCAGCGCGTCGCGGGCGGCGGCGATGGTCAGCTTGGTCAGTTCGGTCATTTCCCGCCCCTCATTCCACGACCTTGGGCACCGCGAAGAAGCCTTCGCGGGCATCGGGCGCATTGGCCAGCACCTTGTCCTGCTGGCTGCCGTCGGTCACCACGTCCTCGCGCCGCTTGAGATGCATCGGCGTCACGCCGGTCATCGGCTCGACCCCCTCGACATCCACTTCCTGCAGCTGCTCGATGAAGCCAAGGATGGTGTTGAACTCGGCGGCGAGCGCGGGCAGCGCCTCTTCCTCGACCCGGATCCGGGCCAGCTTGGCCACCCGCCGGGCGGTGTCGGTATCGATCGACATGGGGCTCTCCTGTCTGGTCGATCCCGGCTTTAGCGGGCGCGGGTCGGTCCCGCAAGCAGCGCCCGGCGGATCAGCTCGATCATCCAGCCGAGCATGACCCCGTTGAGCACGTGCCAGGCGAAATGCGTGCCGGCGGGCCAGCCCGGGCAGAGCGTTTCGTCGAGCGAGCGGAACACCAGCGACAGGCACAACAGCGCGGCGCCCAACCCCATGCCCCGCCCCACCATCGGCCAGCGCCGCCACAGGGCTACGGCGTAGATCGCGATCAGCAACGGCACCGGCCAGTAGAATGCGGAAATGGCAAAGAATGGCAGCGCAGCGAAGACCGGCGTCAGGATCATCGCCCAAGGTACGAAAGCCGCCGCGCCCAGCGCCGAGGCCCAGACGGGCAAATGCCAGAACGCGCGGTTCGCGGCATAGACATAGGCGAGGATGAAGACCGCGATCGGAATCACGTCGGCCAGCATCGCCCAGAAGCTGGCCACCGAATGAAACAGCCCGCTGCCGATGCCGATGGTGAAGAGGATCGCGGACAGTACACGCGGC
Source organism: Limimaricola variabilis (assembly GCF_014195545.1). Lineage (GTDB taxonomy): Bacteria > Pseudomonadota > Alphaproteobacteria > Rhodobacterales > Rhodobacteraceae > Limimaricola > Limimaricola variabilis. Next base: position 100,631 of record NZ_JACIBX010000006.1, read on the forward strand.
AGGGCCAGCCCGCCCGCGCGGCGCCAGCACCAGATCGCGGCGATCAGAAAGGCGGCGTTGGAAACGAGATTGAGCGGCTCGGCCCAGAACCCGGGGCCCAGCCGTTCGCAATAGGCATCGATCGGGGCGGTCCAATCCATGGCCCGAGGCTAGAGCGCGAGCCGGTAGTGATCCACCTGGAAGTTGCCATCGAGACCGTCGGCACAACGATACATGGTCATGTTCGACGTGCTGTCGATCCGACCGCCCGAGATCAGCGACACACCGATCCCAACGGCGTTCGCGCTGAACTTGATATCGCCCTTGGCGATGACCTGGCTGCCATGCAGGTTGAAGCCCGAGGGGAGGTCCACCCCGCCCATCGTGAGGAGTTGCGCGCTGCCGCCGGGCAGACAGGCATCGACGCGCCCGAGACGCACCCCGGCGCTGCCGGTGATCGACTTGACGCTCGTATCGGTGGTGGCGACGACCGCGTCCTCGAAGGCGAGCCCCGAGCCGAGGCTCACTTCGCAGTCTGTGACGATCACCGCCTTGCGGATCGTGGTGAGCGCCCCCTTCGTGCCCAGCGTCACCTTTTTGCCCTTGCAGGCAAGCCGGTGGATTCGGCCCGGCGTGAAATGGGAGGGGTCGAAGCTTGAGCCCGAAAGCTGGATCACGCTGCCCGAGGTCACGTAATCGGGCATGTGCCAGGAGCCGTAGCTCTCAAGCTGCGCGATGATTTCGGACAGGTCGCGCAGCTCGCGGATCTCGACCTCCGCCGGCCGCAATGCCGCCTGCAGCCCCTCGTTCTTGGTGAAGCCCGAGGCGGGCATCCGCAGCTGGTCGATATTAGGCATCGACAGCACCGTGCCCGGCTCGAAGCTGTTGTTGTTGTTGATCGAAACCCAGGAGTTGGAGTGCATGCAGAAGCCGTTGAGATAGGCGTTGTTCGACTGCACGTCGATCGCCCCATTGGCCAGAAAGCCCTGATCGGCGCAGCCTGGGTTGTAGGCGATGAAGACCGCGTCGCGGGAGATGTCCCAGCTATCGATCCCGATGATCTGCGTCACGAAGCTCGTCACCGCGTTGCCCCGTGCAGCCCGGCGCGCGGTGGTGACCCGCACCGCGTCGGTCTTGCTCGGATCGGCGGTGAACTTGCCGGTGTCATAGTCGAAGGTGCCGAAGGCGATATCGGAGGCGAGGACCAGGTTGCCACGCCGCGCGTCGGCCTCGTTCGCCCGCACCATCGCGACCGCTGCCAACTTGGCCTCGTCGGCGGGCATGCGGCGGCGAGCGACCAGCGCCGCATGAGCGGCGGAATCGGCCATGATTTGCAGCCTGACCCGCTCGGCATGGACGTGGCTCACGTCGATGGCGACGCCGCCCATGGCCGCCATCGCCACGAAGATGAAGAGCCCGAACATCGTGCCACCGCCGCTCGCGTCCCGGAGAAGACGGCGCAGGAGCGCAAGGCATCCCCATCCGCGGGCCATGATCAGTACTCCACCCGGTGGCGCGAACTGAGCGTGAGCTCGGTATTGCCGATGAGCGGCAGGCTGCCGCTCAAGGTCATCGCGCTGAGCGGCAGCTTCACGGTGGTGACAATGACATCGCCGCTGATCGCCGTCGTCACCTTCGCGCCAGCCACCGCCCCGTCCAGCCGCTCGGCGATGGCGAGCTGCGCCTCCAGCGGCGAGCTCAGACGATTGACCGAAAGGGCGCGATTGCCCTCCTGCACGATCCGCAGCGCTTCGCTCTGCTTGAGGTAGATGTTGGAAACATCCACCACCAACATCAGCAGGAAAGTGAAAAGCGGAATCCACAGCACCGCCTCGATCGACATCGAGCCGGTGCTGTCATGGCCCAGCCACCGCAGCGCCCGTCGGAGGCGCGCGCTGCGGTGTTCTGGTCCGGTCGTCTGGCGCATCTGCCCCCGCCTCCGATTCCGTTTTGATTAACGGAAGGGTAACCGGCGATTGCGGCACGATTCCGGTGCCGGCGGGGAAGGGCTGGGGCAGATCCGCGGTTCAGAGACCCTTGGAACGGTAGCTCAGCGCCACCCGGCCGATCGCCACGAGATACGCGGCGGTGCGCAGGTCGGGCACGTCATCGCGCGCGTGCCAGATCTCGCGCATCGACTGGTAGGCGGTGCGCATCGTGTCATCGAGACCCGAACGCACCAGCTCCAGCTCGTCATCGCCCTTGAGATAGCGCTCCTTGAAGTTCTTCGACAGGCTCCAGCCCAGCCCCTCGTCAGCCGACAGCCGCTCAAGCTCGTCGACGATGGCCTGCGCACGGGCTTCGTCGGCGCGGCGCTCCATCCGGCCGAAACGGATATGGCTGAGGTTCTTGACCCATTCGAAATAGGACACCGTCACGCCGCCGGCGTTGGCATACATGTCGGGAATAATGACCACGCCCTTTTCGCGCAGGATCTCGTCGGCCCCGGCCGTGATCGGGCCGTTGGCGGCCTCGATGATCAGCGGCGCCTTGATGCGGTCGGCATTGGCGAGGTTGATCGTGCCCTCCAGCGCCGCCGGGATCAGGATGTCGCATTCCGCCTCAAGCAGCGCCGCGCCGTCCGCATGATGCGTGGCGTGGGGGTAATCCTTCACGCCGCCATGCTTGGTGATCCACTGGTGCACCGCCTCGACGTCGAGGCCGTTCTCCTGTGTGATGGCGCCGTCGCGCTCGATGATGGCGGTGATCTTGGCACCGTCCTCCTCGGAGAGGAACTTGGCGGCGTGGTAGCCCACATTGCCGAGGCCTTGGACGATGACCCGCTTGCCCGCCAGCTTGCCCGACAGGTTAGCCTTGGCCACGTCCTCGGGGTGACGGAAGAACTCGCGCAGCGCGTATTGCACGCCGCGCCCGGTCGCCTCGACCCGGCCGTGGATGCCGCCGGCATTGAGCGGCTTGCCGGTGACGCAGGCGCGGGAGTTGATGTCGGTGGTGTTCATCCGCGCGTACTGGTCGGCGATCCAAGCCATCTCGCGCTCGCCGGTGCCCATGTCGGGGGCGGGCACGTTCTGGGAAGGGCTGATCAGGTCGCGCTTGGCCAGCTCATAGGCGAAGCGGCGGGTGATCTGCTCCAGCTCATGCTCGTCCCAGTCGCGCGGATCGATCCGAAGTCCGCCCTTGGAGCCGCCATAGGGCACTTCGACAAGAGCGCATTTATAGGTCATCAGCGCCGCCAGCGCCTCGACCTCGTCCTGGTGCACCGACGGCGCGTAGCGGATGCCGCCCTTCACGGGCTCCATATGCTCGGAATGCACCGACCGGTAGCCGGTGAAGGTGTGGATCTGGCCGCGCAGCCGCACGCCGAAGCGCACGGTATAGGTGGCGTTGCAGACGCGGATCTTCTCTTCGAGGCCGGGCGACAGGTCCATCAGCGCCACGGCGCGGTTGAACATCATGTCGACGGAATCGCGGAATCCCGGTTCGGGTTGATGTGGGTTGTGCTCGGTCATCTTGGTCTCCCTGTGCGGCCGGCCGGCGCCGGCTCTCCTGCCCGATCCTAGACCCAATCCCCCAATAATCGACAGCAGTGGAAGCCGTGGCGTGGGGGAAAGGCCCGCCCGCGCCGGAGTCACGCCGCAAATTGGCCATCTCGGCACGGTTCCCTGATCTCGTCCGAAAGGAGAATACGCCCGTGAACCGGCACCCTGCCCCGCACCGAAACCGCCCGCAGCGTCCCCCTCGCCAAGAGGGCGCCCCAGATACGCTTGGTCGCGACGAGAGCGGCTCGATCATCGTCTTCTCGCTCTTCGTGATGGTGATCATGCTGATGATCGGGGGCCTGGGCGTCGACATCATGCGGACCGAAGCCCGGCGTACCGAGCTGCAGGCCACGCTCGACCGGGCGGTCCTCGCCGCCGCCGACCTGCAACAGACCCGCGACCCAGAGACGGTGGTGCGTGACTATGTCGCCAAGGCCGGGATGTCCGACAGCCTCGGCGCGGTCGAAGTGGTGCAAGCGCTCAACATGCGCACGGTCCGGGCCGAGGCGCGCTCCACGGTGCCGACCATGATGCTGAAATTCGCCGGCATGACGTCGCTGGCCGCCCCGGCGGCAGCCTCGGCCACCGAATCGGTGAACGACATCGAGATCGGGCTGGTGCTCGACGTCTCCGGCTCGATGAACAGCAACAACCGCCTGCCGCGCCTCAAGACCGCCGGCGCCGAGTTCATCGACACCATGTTCAACACCGTCGAACCGGGCCATCTGGCGATTTCGCTGGTGCCCTACTCGACCCAGGTCAACCTCGGGCTCGATCTCGCCACCGCGCTCGGCATGCCCCGGCTGCACAACTTCAGCTATTGCGCGGATCTGCCCGCGACCGCCTACCTGACCACCGTGGCCTCGCCTTTGCCGCTGGTGCAGGCCGGGCATTTCGACAGCAGCGGCTACTCCCCCTCCTCGGGCGGGATCAGCAGCTATGCCAACATGCGGATGCGGTCCTCGACCTGCCGGACCGGCAACGGCTTTGAAGTGCTGCCCTGGTCGACCAGCCGCACCGCGCTCAAGAACCGGATCGCCGGGCTCAGCGCCGAAGGCTGGACCTCGATCGAGATGGGCGTGAACTGGGGTGCCGCGCTGCTCGACCCGACCGTGCGCACCGCGCTCAACCAGTTCTCCGCGGTGACGGGTCTGGCCTCCGGTCTGACCGGCTGGCCGCGCGACTTCGGCATCTCGCAGGGGATGAAGGTGCTGGTGGTGATGACCGACGGCGCCAATACCGTCAATTACCGGCTCAAGTCGCCCTACCGTGAAAATGGCCTGTCCGATGTCTGGGTGCTCGGCTCGAACGACTACTACGTAAAGCGGCTGACCGGTGACTACTTCAGGGCATCGGATCGTACGATCGTGGCGACACGTCCGGCGCTTGCGACCCGGTTGCGCTGGAACGAGCTCTTCGCCCGAATGACAGTGCGGGAGCACGCCCATCACCTGCGGGCGATGCAGTTCGATCAAGGCACTGCGGCCTTCGACACCACCTTTGCCACCTGGACCTCGATCGTCGAAACCGACTGGACCATCACCAAGGATACCCGGTTGAGCCAGATCTGCTCCGCGGCCAAGGCCAAGGGCGTGGTGATCTTCACCATCGGCTTCGAGATCAACGAGCCCGGCGCCATGGAGGCGATGGCCGGCTGCGCCTCCTCGCCCTCGCATTTCTACCGCGTCGAAGGGCTGCAGATCGCCTCCGCCTTCACCTCGATCGCCACCCAGATCAACGCACTGAGGCTGATCCAATGACCGGTCTGCGTCGCTTCCTGCATGCGCTGCGGCGCCGTCCCGCCTTGCTGCGCGCAAGCGAAGGGGCCGCCTCGGTCGAGTTCGTGCTGATCTTCCCGGTGCTGATGCTGGTGATCCTGTCGAGCTTCGAGCTGGGCATGGTCACGCTGCGCCAGGTGATGCTGGATCGGGGCCTCGACCTGACCGTGCGCGAGGTCCGGCTGGGGCAGATCACCCCGGTCGACCACGCCACGGTCAGCGCCTCGATCTGCAACCACGCGCTGCTGCTGCCGGACTGTGCGAGCAACCTGCGGCTCGAAATGCGCCCGCTCGACCTTCGATCCTGGGTCACGCCCCCCGAACAGGCGGATTGCGTCGACCGCGCCGACATCACCGTGCCGCTGCGCCGCTTTACCGCCGGAGTGGAGAACCAACTGATGCTTCTGCGTGCCTGCTCCCTGTTCGATCCGTACTTCCCCACCAGCGGGCTGGGCGCGCGGCTGCCCCGCCAGTCGGGCGGCGCCTATGCGCTGACCTCCGCCTCCGCCTTCGTGGTCGAACCATGAGGCGGGCTTGGCAGATCGCCCGTGCGGGGCTGGCGCGGTTCTGGCGCGATCGCGACCGCGAAGCGGGTTCGATGACGGTCGAGGCGGTGCTGATGATGCCGCTGCTGCTCTGGGTCTTCGGTGGCAGCTGGGTGTTCTTCGACGCCTATCGCGCGAAATCGATCAATACCCGCGCGGCCTACACGGTCGGCGACGTGCTGAGCCGGGAGTCGGGTTACATCACGCCGACCTTCGTCAACAGCATCTCCGCGCTGCAGGGCGTCCTGATGCCGGAATCGCGGGCACCGCGCATCCGGGTCAGCGTCTTCACATATGACGCGCCGACCAGCAGCTACCGTGTCCGCTGGTCGACGGCGCGGGGCACCGGCGTGTCCGCTCTGACCGATGCTGCGCTCAACGAGGTGCGGGCGGAGCTGCCCGACATGCCGAATCTCGAGGTGGCGACGCTGGTCGAAACCTGGACGGACTACACCCCCATCTTCGATGTCGGGTTGGCGCCCTTCACCTTCGAGGATCGGGTCGTGACCCGGCTGCGCTTCGCCGGCCAGCTTTGCTACAGCGTGACCGGGACGGTGTCCGACGCGCTGTGCTAGGTGCTGGGGACTAGGTGCGGGGTGCTAGGTGCCGCTCCGCTGCGCCAGCCGCGACTCGATCGCCTCGGCCATCGCCTTGGTCTGCGGCGCCGGGGTCACGCCGCCGATTCCCAGCCGATGCCCGAGCCGCCACCACATGCCCGGCCGCCAGCCCCGCGCCATCGGCCGCGTCAGCCGCAGCGTGAAGCCGTTCGACGGCTTGAGCGAGAAGCTGCCGCGGTCGATCCCGGCAATGTCCTGCCAGCCCGCTAGCAAGGTGCCGTCGCTGGCCGATAGCCCCGTCTCGTCGAGCCGCAGCACGAGGCGCGTCGCCCGGCGCAGCGCCTCGCCCGCTACCAGCCCCCCGGTACCCAGCGCCAGCAGCGCAGCCACCCACAGCGCCCCGTCGGCCTGCGTCAGCGCGGTGTAAACCGCGAGACCGCCGAAGACATAGAGCACCCCGACCGCCATCGCCCGGCGGGCGGGCGCCGCGCGCAATTCGAACTCCATCATTCCGTCCCCGGCTGTTGCCCGGTCGGGCATAGCCCGGCCACCATCGGCCGTCACCCCCGCGCGGGGATGCCATTGCCGCCCCGGCCGGCGCCCCGTAACCTGAGCGCAGCCCCAGATCCGGAACCCAATGCCCCGCCTCCTTTTCCTCGTGCCGCTGCTGCTCGCCGCCGGCTGCGCCCAGTTCCCCGAGATCGACGCCCGCGTGCCCGAGGCCGAACGCCACGGTCCGCCGCCCCCGCTCGTCGACGTCGTGCCGCTGCTGGCACGCGCCGACGCCGCACAGGCGTCGCCGCGATTGACCGAGGCCAGCGGCACGGCGCTGGCACAACGCGCCGAGGCCCTGTCCCGCCGGCAGGTTTCCGGGACCCCGGGCGCCGCGCTGCCGGAGGCCCGGCTGCGCGATCTCGCGGCGCGGGCCGAGGCGCTGCGCAGCGCACCGGTGATCGACGCCCAGACACGCGCCCGCATCGAGGCGGGCGTGACGACCCCTGCCGCGTTGCAGTGATCCCCCGCTCGGGCTAACAGTCGCGCGCAGCCAAGACAGACCGGAGCCTCCCATGACCTCTCCCCTTCGCCTCGGAATCGCCGGTCTCGGAACCGTCGGCGCAGGGGTCGTGCGCATCGTGCAGGAGCATCCCGAACTTCTCGCGGCCCGCGCCGGTCGCGCGGTGGAAATCACCGCGGTCTCGGCCCGGAACCGCGCCCGGGACCGTGGCGTCGATCTTTCGGCCTATGCCTGGGAGGACGACGCGGCCGTTCTCGCCGCCCGCGACGACGTGGACGTGGTGCTGGAGTTGATGGGCGGCCATGAGGGCATCGCCAAGTCGGTCGTCGAGATCGCGCTCGACAACGGCAAGGACGTGGTCACCGCCAACAAGGCGCTGCTCGCCCATCACGGCCAGGCGCTGGCCGAGCGGGCCGAGGCGCAAGGCCGGGTGATCCGCTTCGAGGCGGCCGTTGCCGGCGGCATCCCGGTCATCAAGGCGCTCACCGAGTCGCTGGCTGGCAACGAGATGACCCGCGTGATGGGGGTGATGAACGGCACCTGCAACTACATCCTGACGCGGATGCAGAGCGCCGGGCTGCCCTATGACGCGGTGTTTCAGGAGGCCGCCGATCTCGGCTATCTTGAGGCAGACCCGCAGCTCGACGTGGGCGGCATCGATGCCGGTCACAAGCTGGCGCTGCTGGCCGCGATCGCCTTCGGCACCAAGGTCGACTTCTCGGGTGTCGAACTCGAGGGCATCGGCGCGATCACCATCGAGGACATCAACCACGCCGCCGATATGGGCTTCCGCATCAAGCTTCTCGGCGTGGCGCAGATGACCGGACGCGGACTGGAGCAGCGCATGTCGCCCTGCCTCGTGCCCGCCTCCTCGCCGCTGGGCCAGCTCGAAGGCGGCACCAACATGGTGGTGCTTGAGGGCGACGCGATCGGCCAAGTGGTGCTGCGCGGCCCCGGCGCGGGCGCGGGCCCCACGGCGAGCGCGGTGATGGGCGACGTGATGGATCTCGCCCGTGGGATCCGGCTGCCGGTCTTCGGCCAGCCCGCCTCCGGGCTGCGCGCGGCGCGCGCAGCGCAGGCGGCGGTGCCCGCCCCTTATTACCTGCGGATGCGTCTGCTGGACAAACCGGGTGCGCTCGCCAAGGTCGCGCGAGTGCTGGGCGAAGCCGGGATCTCGATCGACCGGATGCGGCAATACGACCACGAGGACACCTCTGCCCCGGTGCTGATCGTCACCCACAAGACGACCCGTGCCGCCCTCGAGGACGCGCTTGCAGGCTTCGAGGCCACCGGCGTAGTGCAGGGCGCGCCGGTCGCGATCCGCATCGAGCAGGTCTGACGGAAAGGGGCGGCGCCCCTTCCCCACCCCCGAAAACGCCCATTCCGGCGGCGGCGCCCGAGCCCGCCGCCGCCCATCTCGCGCCGTTTGCGCAAACATCTCCCGGCGCGCTTGTCACCGCGCCGGAGGGCCGGTTAGGTCGAGGCAACGCTCACGATTGCCCGAGGACGCCTCCCATGCCCCAAGCCCCCGAATTCCATGATCGCATGCTGTCGCTCGGCCTCGCCCGGGTGTCGGAGGCCGCGGCCATCGCCTGCGCGCCGCTGATCGGTCGCGGCGACGAGAAGGCCGCCGATCAGGCCGCCGTCAACGCCATGCGCACCCAGCTCAACATGCTCGACATCGCCGGCTGCGTGGTGATCGGCGAGGGCGAGCGCGACGAGGCGCCGATGCTCTATATCGGTGAGGAGGTCGGCACCGGCGAGGGCCCGGCGGTGGACATCGCGCTCGACCCGCTCGAGGGCACGACGCTGACCGCCAAGGACATGCCGAACGCGCTTACGGTGATTGCCATGGGTCCGCGCGGCTCGATGCTGCACGCCCCCGACGTCTACATGGACAAGCTCGCGGTCGGGCCGGGCTTCGCTCCCGGCGTGGTGACGCTCGAGATGAGCCCGGCCGAGCGCGTCGCCGCGCTGGCCAAGGCCAAGGGCACCGATGCGGGCGACATCACCGTCTGCGTGCTGGAACGCCCGCGCCACCAGGAGATGATCGACGAGCTGCGCTCGACCGGCGCGGCGATCCGGCTGATCACCGATGGCGACGTGGCCGGCGTCATGCATTGCGCCGAACCGGCCAAGACCGGCATCGACATGTACATGGGCTCGGGCGGTGCGCCCGAGGGTGTGCTGGCGGCTGCCGCGCTGAAATGCATGGGTGGCCAGATCTACGGCCGGCTGCTGTTCCGCAACGACGACGAGGTGGGCCGCGCCCGCAAGGCCGGGATCGAGGATCTCGACCGGATCTATTCGCGCGACGAGCTGGTCACTGGGGACGTGATCTTTGCAGCCACCGGCGTCACCGACGGCAACCTCGTGCCGGGCATCCGCCGGGATGGCGGCTACCTCACCGCCGAGACGATCCTGATGCGGTCCAAGACCGGCTCGGTGAGGCGCATGTTCTACCGCAACCCGATCGACCGCAGCCAGCCCGGCCGCTGAACCGACGCCGCGGCGGGGGGCATACCCCCCCCGCCGCCTCTTCGGAGACCGGCACGGGCGGATCGCGCCCGCGTGAGCAGGCGGCATCGTCTCCGGGCTTGCCATCGCGCCCGCTTTCGGGCGACACCCGCGCCATGCCCGATTTTCTCGACGTCTCCGCCTCGCTGACCGGCCGCCGCTGGGTCGGTCCCGCCGCCGAGGCCGACCGCCTCGCCCAGGCCATGGCCCAGGGCTGCGACCTGCCGCTGCCGCTATGCCACGCCCTTGTAGGGCGCGGCGTCGCCGCCGAGGCGGTGGCCGGCTTCCTCTCCCCGACCTTGCGCGAACTGCTGCCCGACCCGTTGTCTCTGCGTGACATGGGCTCCGCCTCGGATCGCGTGATGCAGGCCGTGCGGGGCCGCGAGCGGATCGCCATCTTCGCGGATTACGACGTCGATGGCGGTGCCTCGGCCGCGCTGCTGTTGGTCTGGCTGCGCCGGATGGGGCTGCAGGCCACGCTCTACATTCCGGACCGGATCGAAGAGGGCTATGGCCCCAACGCCCCGGCGATGGCGCGGCTGGCGCGGGACCACGACCTCATCATCTGCGTCGATTGCGGCACGTTGAGTCACGAGCCGATCGCCGCCGCGCAAGGCGCGGATGTCGTCGTGCTCGATCACCATTTGGGCGGCGAGACCCTCCCCGACGCGGTGGCAGTGGTGAACCCCAACCGGCAGGACGAGAGCGGCGATCTGGCGCATCTGTGCGCCGCGGCCGTGGTGTTCCTGCTTCTGGTGGAGCTGAACCGGCGACTGCGCGAGGATGGCAGGCCCGGCCCGGACCTGATGGCGATGCTCGACCTCGTGGCGCTGGCCACCGTGGCCGACGTGGCGCCGCTCACCGGCGTCAACCGGGCGCTGGTGCGCACCGGGCTTCAGGTCATGGCGCGCCGCCAGCGCCCCGGCCTCGTGGCGCTCGCCGACGTGGCGGGACTCGACGTGCCGCCCACTGCCTATCATCTGGGCTACCTGCTCGGCCCGCGCGTCAACGCCGGCGGCCGGATCGGCAAGTCCGACCTCGGCGCAAGGCTGCTGGCGACCGATGATCCGCACGAGGCGGCCGCTCTGGCCGAGAAGCTCGACCACCTCAACCGCGAGCGGCGCGAGATCGAGGCGCGGGTGCGCGACGCCGCCCTCGAACAGGCCGAGGCACGCGGCACCGAGGGGCCCCTCGCCTGGGCCGCCGGCGCGGGCTGGCATCCCGGCGTGGTCGGCATCGCGGCCGCGCGGATGAAGGAGGCGACCAACCGCCCCGCCGTGGTGATCGGCATCGAGGACGGGATCGGCAAGGGCTCGGCCCGATCGGTGCCGGGAATCGATCTAGGCGCCGCGATCCACCGCGTCGCGGCCGAGGGGCTGCTGCTTCGTGGCGGCGGCCACAAGATGGCGGCCGGGCTCACCGTCGAGGAGGCCATGATCGAACCCGCGATGGCGCGCCTCGCCGAGCTTCTGGAGAAGCAGGGCGCGGGGGCCGGCGGGCCGCGCGACCTGCGGCTCGATTCGGTGCTGATGCCCGGTGCCGCCACGCTCGAACTGATCGAGCGGATCGAGGCGGCGGGCCCCTTCGGCGCCGCCGCGCCGGCGCCGCGCTTCGCCTTTCCCGACATGGCGATCCAGCACGTTCGCGAGGTCGGCCAAGGCCACCTCAAGATCGGCTTCGGCGATGGTCTCGGGGCGCGGCTCGACGGCATCGCCTTCGGCGCGATGGACGGGCCGATGGGGGCCGCGCTGATGCGCCATGGCGGCGCGCGCTTCCACCTCGCAGGCAAGCTCGACCTCAACATCTGGAAGGGCCGCCGCACCGTCCAGCTGCGGCTCGACGACGCCGCGCCGGCGCGTTGAGCGCAGGCGGTTTTTCCCCCACGGCAATTTCACGGATCGTCTATTTTCCCCTTGCGGGGCCAGAGCGGTTTCCCTAAACACCGGCTCACCGACGAGCGGCCCGTTCGTCTATCGGTTAGGACGCCAGGTTTTCAACCTGGAAAGAGGGGTTCGATTCCCCTACGGGCTGCCATCGGTTTACGGTTCGAGGTCCCTTTCGGGAAACCGGTTCCGTCGTCAGAGTGGCCCGTTCGTCTATCGGTTAGGACGCCAGGTTTTCAACCTGGAAAGAGGGGTTCGATTCCCCTACGGGCTGCCACGACGCCTCCTTCCTCCTCCCCTGCCCTCGCGCCAACCACCGTGGCCTGAGCCTGATGCTCGGTTGTTCCTGTTCGCGCGCGCGGGTAAAGCGGGCCCGATACCGCAACGGGAGGCGCCGCGATGGCACAACAGGACAAAGCGAAGATTGGCCTCATCGGCCTTGGCACCATGGGCAGCGCGCTGGCGCTCAACATTGCCGAAAAGGGCTTCCCCATCGCGGTCTGGAACCGCCGCGCGGACGTGACCCGCGCCTTTCATGCCGAAGCCGGAGAGCTAGCCGACCGGGTGATCCCGACCGAGAGCTACGAGGAACTCGTCGCCGCCATCGCCAAGCCGCGCGCGATCATCCTCATGGTGCCGGCCGGCGAGCCCGTCGACGAGCAGATCGCGGCGCTGCGGCCGCTGCTCGACGATGACGACATGATCATCGATGCCGGCAACGCCAACTTCCACGACACCAACCGCCGTTCGCGCGAAGCCGAAGGCAAGCCGTTCCTCGGCATCGGCGTCTCCGGCGGCGAGGCCGGCGCGCGGCACGGGCCGGCGATCATGGGCGGCGGCGAAAAGGCGCATTGGGACCGGGTCGCACCGATCCTGACCGCCATCGCCGCGAAGTTCGGCGACGAGCCTTGCGCCGACTGGATGGGCCGCGAGGGCGCGGGCCACTTCGTCAAGGCGGTGCATAACGGCATCGAATACGCCGACATGCAGATGATCGCCGAAGTCTATGGCGTGATGCGTGACGGCCTCGGGCTCAATGCCGACGCGATCGGCGACGCCTTCGCGCGGTTCAACGAGGGCGCGCTGAAGTCCTACCTGATCGAGATCTCCTCGATCGTCACCAAGGCCGCCGACAAGCATACCGGTCAGCCGATGATCGACCTGATCCTCGACAAGGCGGGTCAGAAGGGCACCGGCCGCTGGACCGCGATCGAGGCACAGCATCTCGCCGCCCCGATCCCGGCGATCGAGGCCGCCGTCGTGGCCCGCAACCTGTCGAGCCGTGTCGCGGCGCGCAAGGAAGGCGAGGATCTGTTCGGCGCGGCGCCGCAGCAAATCCCCGAGGGCAAGGTGTCTGACGAGATGCTGGAGCGGGCGCTGATCGCCGGCAAGGTGCTGTGCTATGCGCAGGGCTTCGACATGATCGCCGCCGCCTCCGAGCAGTTCCGCTGGGCGCTGCCGCTGCCCGCCATTGCCCGTGTCTGGCGCGAGGGCTGCATCATCCGCTCGGCGATGCTCGACGACATGGCGGCCGCGCTGGCCGAGGACGAGGATCGCAACCTGATGCTGGCGCCCGTCTTCGCACGGCATCTGCGCGAGGGCCACGTCGCGCTGCGCGAGCTGGTCGCGATCGGCGCGCGCTACGGCCACCCGATGCCGGCGCTGTCCTCGGGGCTGAGCTACTTCGACACGATGCGCACCGCGCGCGGCACCGCCAACATGATCCAGGCACAGCGCGACTATTTCGGCGAGCACGGCTTCGAGCGGACCGACGGCATCGAGGACAAGCACGGCCCCTGGCACGGCCACGGCGTCTGATCGCCGCCCCTCGGAACGGCAAAGGCCCCCGCGCTCTGCGCGGGGGCCTTTTCGTTTGCGCCTCGGGGCGGGTCAGCTGTCGCGGAAGCTCGTGAAGACGTCCCACAGCACCAGCGCCACCGTCACCCCCAGCACCCCGGCCAGGTCGAGGCGCGGGATATGCGAGAACAGGATCCACAGGAAGCTCAGGAAGAAGACCAGAGCCACGATCGTCATGATACGGTTGAGCATTATTCGGTCTCCTCCTCGGCCAGAAGCCCTTCGAGCCAGCGCGCGGTGCGCAGCAGCCGCGCATCGTCGCCGCGCCGTCCGACCAGCTGGACGCCCATCGGCAGGCCGGTCTCGGATTGCAGGATCGGCACGCTCACGGCCGGCATGCCGGTGAGCGTCCACAGCCCGTTGAAGATTGCGTCGCCGGTGCTGGCATGGCCCTGCGGGGCAGGGCCGAGCGCGGCGGGGCACAGGATCGCGTCGCAGCGCTCGAAGATCTCGTCGAGCCCCGCATAGAGCACGTCGGACCAGTCGAGCGCGGCGATGTAGTCGCGCGCCAGGATCGCCTTGCCGCGATCGAGCGCCGCGCGCATCTCCTCCGACAGCGCGTCGCGACCCTTCTTCTCGTAGGCGAAGTAGGATTTGGCCATCTCGGCGAGGTTGATCCGCTCGCGGATCTCGGCGGCCTCGTCGAAGATCCCCGGCAGCGCCGTCTCGAAGCACTGCTCACCTAGCGCCTCGACCAACTCGGCGAAGGCGGCATGGGTGTCGGCGTCGGCCCGGTCCCAGCCCGGAAGCCGCAGGAAGGCCAGCGTCGGCCGCACCGGCGGCTTGGTCATCGCGACGGAATGCAGCCGCGGCGGCGGGGCGAGCACGGTCGCCCGGTCCTTGGCGTCGTGGCCGTAGAGCGCCTCGGCCAGAAGCGCCGCGTCCTCGACGTTGCGGGCAAAGACCCCGACCGTGTCGAGGCTGGGCGACTGGCTGAGCACGCCGGTGCGGGGGATCGCGCCGAAGCTCGGCTTGAACCCCACCGTGCCGCAGAACGAGGCCGGCCGGATCACCGAACCGCCGGTCTGGGTACCCACCGCCAGCGGCACCATGCCCGCTGCAACCGCGGCCGCCGAACCCGAGGATGAGCCGCCCGGGGTGCGGGCAGGATCGTGCGGGTTGCGGGTCTTGCCGGGATGCAGAAAGGCCAGTTCCGCCGTCACCGTCTTGCCGATGATGATGGCGCCCGCGGCGCGCAGCCGCTCGACCAGAGCGGCGTCACGCTCGGGCACCCTGCCCTCGTCGAGCGCGGTGCCGTTCTGCGTCGGCACCTTGGCGGTGTCGATCACGTCCTTGAGCGCCACCGGCAGCCCGTGCAGCGGGCCGGTGGGCCGCCCCGCCCGGCGCGCCGCGTCGAGCGCCTGCGCCTGGCTCATCGCGTAGCCGCCGTCGAGCCAGGCCCAGGCCTGGATCTCGGGCTCGAGCGCGGCGATACGGTCAAGGCAGGCCTGCACCAGATCGGTGGCATTGAGCGCGCCGCTCGCCATCCGGTCGCGCAGTTCGCGCGCCGAGAGATCGAGCATCGCGATATGGCCCTTGGGCATCGGCTTGGTGGTCATCTCAGCGCCCATAGAACAGCTCCGGCAGGCCGAAGACCAGGTTCGGGAAGATGTAGACCAGCACCATCGAGACCACGACCATACCAAGGAACGGCATGATGCCCTTGAAGATCTGGGTCAGGCGCACCTCGGGCGGTGCGATGCCCTTCAGGTAGTAGGCCGACATCGCCATCGGTGGCGTCAGGAACGAGGTCTGCAGGTTCAGCGCCACGAGGATGCCGAAGAACAGCGGATCGACCCCGAAAATCTCCAGCAGCGGCAGGAAGATCGGCACGAAGATGATGATGATCTCCGACCATTCGAGCGGCCAGCCAAGCAGGAAGATGATCAGCTGCGCGAGGATCAGGAACTGCACCGGGGTCAGGTCGAGCCCCGAGACGAATTCCGAGATCAGATGCTCGCCGCCGAGATAGGAGAAGACCGACGAGAAGATGTAGGAGCCGACGAAGAGCCAGCACACCATCGCCGTCGTGCGCACCGTGAGATAGACGCTCTCGCGCAGCCGCTGGAAGGTCATCGCGCGGTAGATCACCGCCAGCACCATGCCGCCCAGCGCACCGATCGCGGCCGCTTCGGTCGGGGTTGCGAGACCGAACAGGATCGAGCCCAGCACCGAAAGGATCAGCACCGCCAGCGGGAAGAAGGAGGTGAAGAGCATCCACAGCAGCTTGCCCAGCGGCACGTCCGGCACTTCTTCCTTGGTCGGGCGCGGTGCGACCGAGGGCTGGAGGATCGAGCGGCCGACCACGTAGGTCAGGTAGAGGCCGACGAGGACGAGGCCCGGCAGCAGCGCGCCGGCATAGAGACGGACGATCGAGACGCCCGAGGCCGCAGCATAGACGATCAGCATGATCGAAGGCGGGATCAGGATGCCCAGCGTACCGCCGGCGCAGATGATGCCCGCGGCGAAGGAGGGCTCGTAGCGCGCCTTGAGCATGGCCGGCAGCGCCAGCAGGCCCATCAGCGTCACAACGGCACCGACGATGCCGGTAGCGGTGGCGAACAGCGCGCAGGTCACGAGGGCGGCGACGCCCATCGAGCCGGGCACGTTCTTGGAGGCGATGTTGAGCGTGGTGAACAGCCGGTCGACGATGTTCGCGCGCTCGACGATGTAGCCCATGAACAGGAACAGCGGCACCGCGGTCAGCACCTCGTTCGACATCACCGTGTAGGTCTGGTTAATGAAGAGGTCGAAGACGCGGTTGTTGAAGAAGCCGTCGATCCAGGACGAGGTGCTTTCCCACCAGCTGGCGATCTCGGGATCGAGCCGGTCGAAGTCGCGCCACATGCGGCCGGCATCGTAATAGGCGAAATAGCCGAAGCCGATGCCGAGCGCCATCAGCGTGAAGGCGATGGGGAAGCCCAGGAAGACCAGGCTGATGAAGACGCCCAGCATCATCAGGGCGATTTGCGGTTCGGTCACGTGCGTGCGCTCCGTATCAATTCAACGCGGGGGCAGCGCGTCATTTCATGTCCGGGTGATCGCTGGGGGCGGTCATCTGCTTCATCAGCAACTGCTCGGTCTCTTCGACATCCTCGGCCGCGGCCAGCCAGACGCCGTCGCGCATCGCCAAGATGCAGCGGAAGACCTGCGCGACCCCCTGGATCGCCAGCAGCACGCCGGCGACGACAATCACGGTCTTGAACTGGTAGATCGGCACGCCCGCGGGGCTGTTGACCGAAACCTCGCCGTACTGCCAGGAGCGCGAGGCGTATTTCCAGCCCGCGAAGATCAGCGCGAAGACGCCGGGAAAGAAGAACAGGATGTAGAGCAGTCCGTCGACGGCGGCCTGCACCCTGACCGGCCAGAGCCGGTAGAGGAAGTCGCCGCGCACATGGCCGCCGCGCGAGAGTGTGTAGGCGCCGCCGAGCATGAACAGCGTGCCGTACATGATGAAGGAGATGTCGAGCGCCCATGGCGTGGGGGAGCCCAGCACGTAGCGCACGAAGACCTCGTAGCTGACCCCGAAGGTCATCAGCACGATGAGCCAGCCGAAGACCTTGCCGAAGGCGGCGGAAAGGGCGTCGGCGAATTTGATGTATCCGAGCATTCGCGTCCCGTATGGTTGCGGGCCCGGCGACGCAATCGCGCCGCCGGGCGGTCAGGCTTGGCTCAGAGCGCCAGCTTGCCGGGGTAGTAGTGCTCGTAGGCGAGCTGGTAGTCCGGCGAGTTCATCAGCGTGTAGTAGGTCACGCGTTCGACCCATTCGCGCTGGCTGTCGAGCACGCGCTTCATGAACTCGTCCTGCTCGAGCTCGGGGATCAGCGCGTCCCACGCGTCGAGCTGGGCCGAGAGGATCGCCTGCGGCGTGCGGTGGATCGTCACGCCGCTCTCGGAGAGCTTCTGAAGGTCACGCGAGTACTGGTCGAGCGCGGTCGCCGAGTTGGCGGTGGACGCCGCTTCGACCGAGTGGCGCAGGATCGCCTGCAGGTCGGGGTCGAGGCTCTCGAGGAAGCTCTTGGAGAACAGGAACTCGAAGCTCTCGGACGCCTGGTGATAGGACGACAGGTAGTAGTTCTTGGCCACGTCCTGCGCGCCGAAACGGCTGTCGGAGGTCGGGTTGTTGAACTCGAAGGCGTCGATCACGCCGCGCTCCATGGCGGGTACGATCTCGCCGCCCGGCAGCTGTGCCACCGACATGCCCATCGACTGCATCAGGTCGGCCGCGAGACCGACGGTGCGGTACTTGAGACCCTTGATGTCGTCGACCGAGGCGACCTCGGTCTTGAACCAGCCGAAGGGCTGGGCGGGCATCGGGAAGCCGAGCAGGCCCTCGACGTCGAGGCCCATCGTGTCCATCAGCTCGGCGTAGAACTCCTTGCCACCGCCGGCATAGAACCAGCCCAGCATGGTGTCGGCCGAGCCGCCGAAGACGGGGCCGGTGCCGAACAGCGAAGCGGCCTTGTTCTTGCCGTACCAGTAGACCGGCACCGAATGCGCCATGTCGATCAAGCCGTCGCTGACCGCGTCCATCACCTGGAACGCCGCGACCACGGCGCCGGCGGGCAGCACGTCGACCTTGAGCCGGCCGCCCGACATCGCCTCGACGCGGTCGGCATAGGCCTGCGCCATTTCCTGCCAGATGTCCGAGGCCGGCCACGAGGTCTGCAGCTTCACGACGATCGGGCTCTGGGCGAGCACGGCGGGCGCGGCGAGACCGCCGGCTGCGGTGACGCCGGCGCCTAGGGCTCCCTTGCGCAGGAACGAACGCCGCGACACCTGCGCGGTCTTCTTCGGGGTAACTGTCATGAACTCCTCCCAGAATGTCATTCTCGGGCCGACGCTCCCCCGCGCGGCCACCTCGATCATTGTGGTTCAGCCACGTAAACGCAACTGGTAATTATTCTTGACCAGATGGCCGCTGCGTCTAGACCCGCCCCCGGCTTGCTCGCGGCCGCAATGCCGATATATCTGGCGGGCTGGCAATCGCAGGAATTTCCCGATGACGCTCGACATCAGCGCAGTCTTCGAATCGGCCGCGACAGCCTACATGCTGATCGATCGCGACCTGCGCTATGTCTGGGTGAACCGGGCCTATTGCGAGGTCACGGGGCGCAAGCCGGAGCAGCTGGTGGGCCAGTACCTGCCCGACGTGTTTCCGGCCGAAGGCGAAGCCCAAGCGATGCTGCACGCCTCCTTCGAACGGGTCTTCCAGAACGGGCGGACCGATCATCTGCCCTTCATCCCCTACCCGATCGCCAAGGCGGGCGGAGAGATCGAGCACCGCTATTGGAGCGCCACCCATACGCCGATCCCGGGCGATGACGGCCGGGTGCAGTACCTGCTGCAAAACACCCACGACGTGACCGACCTCTACATGCGGGCGCATCAGGCCGAGGCCGAGGTCGCGAAGCGCGCCGATCTCGACGAGGGCGAAGTGCTGATGCGGGCCGAGAGCGTGGCGCAGCAGAACCTCGAGCTTGGCATGGCGACCCGGTTCTTCGAAACCGTGTTCGATCAGGCCCCGAGCGTCATCGCGATCCACTCGGGGCCGGAGCACGTCTTTCGTCTCGCCAACCGCGAATATCGCAGGATCGTGGGCGAGCATCGCGATCTGATCGGCCGACGCGCCAGCGAGGCGCTGCCGGAACTGGCCGATCAGGGTTTCCTCGACCTGCTCGACAACGTCTATCGCAGCGGCGAGCCGGTGACGCTGCGCGACGTACAGGCCTTCATCTACAACGAAGACGGCCCGCCGACCGAGATCTTCGTCGACTTCGTCTACCAGCCGCTGTTCGGGCCGAACGGCCGCAGCATCGGCATCCTGGTGCAGGGACATGACGTCACCGCCCAGCACCGTGCGGTGGCCGAGCTGCGCAATGCCGAGGAGCGGTTCCGCACCTTGGCGCAGAACATGCCTGCCCATGTCTGGACCGCCCGACCGGACGGGATGCTCGACTGGGTCAGCGACCCGATCCACGCCTATGCCGGCACCGAAGACGGCCAGCTCCTCGGCGAGGATTGGGGCCGGATCGTGCATCCCGACGATCTCCCGCGGGTCGTGCCGGTCTGGGAAAGCTCGATCGCGCGCGGCGAGACCTACGAAACCGAGTTCCGCATAAGGCGGGTGGACGGCGTCTGGCGCTGGTTCCTCGTACGCGCGGTCCCGGTGCATGACGCCGAGGGGCGGATCGCGCAGTGGATCGGCACCAACACCGATATCGAGGACCGCAGAGCGACCGAGGCCGCGCTGGCCGAGCTGAACGCCACGCTCGAGGAGCGGGTCGAGAACCGCAACCGGGCGCTCGAGGAAATCAATGCGACGCTGCGCCAGAGCCAGAAGATGGAGGCCATCGGCAACCTCGCCGGCGGCGTGGCGCACGACTTCAACAACCTGCTGCAGGCGATCACCGGCTCGCTGCAGCTGGCGCAACGCGAGCTGCCCTCCGGCACGCCGGGCCGCGCCCGGATCGAACAGGCGATGCGCGCGGTCGATCGCGGAGCCACTCTGGCGGCACAGCTGCTGGCTTTCGGCCGGCGCCAGCCGCTCGAGCCGCGCGCGGTCGATCTGCGCCGGATGCTCGACGAGATCGCGCCGATTCTGCGCTCGGCGGTGGGTGAAGGCGTGCGGATCGAAACCCGGCTCACCGACGGGCTGTGGAATACGTTGGTCGACGCCGCCAATCTCGAGAACGCGCTTCTCAACCTGGTGGTCAACGCCCGCGACGCGATGGAGGGCCAGGGCCGCCTGACCATCGCGCTCGACAACGCGATGATCGACGCCGAAGCCGCACGCGCGATGACCGACGTGGTGCCGGGCGAGTATGTCCGGCTTACGGTGACCGACGAAGGCGCGGGGATGACCTCCGAGGTGATCGAGAAGATCTTCGAGCCGTTCTTCACCACCAAGCCCGAGGGCAAGGGGACCGGGCTCGGCATGGCGATGGTTTATGGCTTCGTGAAGCAGTCGGGCGGGCATGTCGCGATCGAGAGCGCGCCGGGTCGCGGCACCACCGTGCGGCTCTACCTGCCCCGCTCCCTCCGGAGCGAGGCGCCGGCGACGCTGCGCGCCGCGGGGCCGGTGACCGGCGGCGACGAGACCGTCCTTCTGGTCGAGGACGACGCCGACGTCCGCGCTGTCGCGGCCGAGATGCTGCGCGAGCTGGGTTACGAGGTAATCGAGGCCGGCGATGCCGATGCCGGGCTGGAGCTGATCGAAGCGGGGCGCCCCTTCGACCTGCTGCTCACGGACGTCGTCATGCCCGGCAAGGTGACCAGCCGCGAGATGGCGGAGCGGGCGCAAAAGCTGCGGCCCGGCCTGCCGGTGCTGTTCGCCTCGGGCTATTCGCGCGACGCCATCATGCATGACGGGCGGCTGGACCGGGGCATCCAGCTGCTGCCCAAGCCCTATCGCCGCGAGACGCTGGCCCGGCGGCTGCGCGAGTTGCTCGACGCCGCCGAGGCGGCGTCGCCTTCCGTCCCGGAGACCACGACCGCCTCGCCCTCCGCGCCCGACGACGCGCGGCCGGGATTTGGCGGGCTGCGGGTGGTGGTCTGCGAGGACGACACCTTCATCCGCCTCGATCTGGTCGAGATGCTGACCGCCGCAGGCGCCGAGGTGCGCGAGGCCGCGACCGGCGCGCAAGCGCTGGCGCTCCTCGAAGAGGCCCCGGCCGATCGGCTGCTGATCGATGTCGGTCTGCCGGATCGCTCCGGCCTCGACGTGGCGCGCGCCGCGGTGGCGCTGCAGCCCGGCCTTCCGGTGATCTTCGCCACCGGCCGCGAGAGCGTGCCGGGCTCCGAGGATCTGCCGCAGGCGCGCGTGCTGACCAAGCCCTTCGGGCAGGAGGCGCTGCTGCGGGCCGTGGGCGGGAGCTGAACGCGAAGGGGCCGCGCCTCGCGGCGCGGCCCCTGTCCTGTCGCTTGCTCGGTTCGGGGCTCTTTGCCCCGCCCAGCTAATGACCATCAATCGGTGATGGCCGCCTCGCGCTCGGCCGCGCCGCGCATCCGCGCCTTGACCACGCCACCCACGAAGATCGGCAGCACGAAGCCGACGATCGCGACCGCCCAGAGCGCCAAGGTCAGCCAAGAGCCGAACAGCACCGAGTAGTCGCCATCGGCGATGGTCACCGCGCGACGCATGTTCACCTCCATGGCGTTGCCCAGAAGCGTGCCGAGGATCACCGGCACCAGCGGCACGTCGAGCTTGCGCAGCAGCCAGCCGGCCACGCCGAAGGCGATCATCACCATCAGGTCGAAGCTGGAGCCGGAGATGCCGTAGATGCCGACGAAGGAGACCATCGCGACGATCGGCATCAGGATGCGCGGCGGCACCATCAGCACCCGCACGAACAGCCCCACCATCGGGATGTTCATCGCCAGCAGCATGAAGTTTCCGATGAACAGCGCCGCGATCAGGCCCCAGACCACGTCGGGGTTCTGGGTGAACAGCAGCGGGCCGGGCGTGATGTTGAGCGACAGCAGCACCGCCAGCAGCACCGCCGTGGTGCCAGAACCGGGTACGCCCAGCGCCAACATCGGCACGAGCGCGCCGCCGGCGGCGGCGTTGTTGCCAGCCTCGGGGGCCGCCACGCCGCGCGGGTCGCCGGTGCCGAAGGTGTTGTCGCGATCGACCAGCTTCTTCTCCATCGAGTAGGAGATGAAGGAGCCGAGCGAGGCGCCTGCGCCGGGCAGCACGCCCGCGATGAAGCCCAGGATCGTGGTGCGGATCATCGTCGGCGTGCAGGATTTCAGCACTTTCCAGGACGGGGTGATGCGGCCGATATCGAGCTTCGGCGCCGTGCTGGCGTCCTTGTCGGTGCCGCGATGCTCGAGGAAGATGAACACTTCCGACAGCGCGAACAGGCCGACGATGGCGACGAGGAAGTCGATGCCGTCATAGAGGTGCACCTCGCCGAAGGTGAAGCGCGGCACGCCGGTCTGGGTGTCGACGCCGACCATGGCGAGGCCGAGGCCCAGCGCCGCGGCGAAGGCCGATTTCGCCTGGTTGGTCGAGGACACGCCGCCCAGCGTCATGAAGGCGAGCGCAAAGAGCGCGAAGTACTCCGCCGGGCCGAACAGCAGCGCCACCTTCACGAGCTGCGGCGCCAGCAGCACGAGGCCCCACGTTGCGAAGAAGGCACCGACGAAGGAGGCGACGCCCGACAGCGCCAGCGCTTCGCCGGCGCGACCGTTGCGGGCCATCGGATAGCCGTCGAGACAGGTCATCATCGCCGGTTCGTCGCCCGGGATGTTGAGCAGGATCGACGAGATCCGCCCGCCATACATGGCGCCGTAATAGACCGAAGTGAGCAGGATCAGCGAGGGCGTCGCGCCAAGGCCCAGCGTGAAGGCCAGCGGGATCAGGATGGCGACGCCGTTGGACGGCCCGAGACCGGGCAGCGCGCCCATGATCGTGCCGAGAAAGCAGCCCATCAGCGCAAGGCCGAGATTCTGCCAGGTGAGGGCGACGGCGAAGCCGTCGCCAAGTGATGCGAGCAGTTCCATGATCGCTCCTTCAGAAGCCCAGGGGCCCGCGGGCGAGGCTGAGCCCGAGGACGAGATGGAAGATGGCGTAGATCCCGAGCGAGGTGCCGACGCCGATCAGCACGCTTTGCAGCGGCGACGAGCCGAGCCGCCAGGTCAGATAGGCGGCGGCGAAGGCGGTCGAGATGACGAAGCCCAACTCGGGCAGCAGCTGCGCGTAGGCGATCATCACCAGCGCCGCGAAGCCGATCTCGGCCAGCCGGCCGAGGCGGGGCCATTCCGGTTCGGGATCGGGCTTGATCAGGAACCAGATCGAGGCCAGCGCCATGACGGCGGCGATGCCATAGGGAAAGGCGCGCGGCCCGACCGCGTCGGACATGAAGCTGTCGGGGATCAGGGTGGCGCGCCATATGTAGAGAAGCGAGAGCATCAGACCGATGCCGCCGAAGATGCGATCGCTCATGCGACCCTCCCGGAATTGCGGAACGGGGCGCGCCGGTAGGTGGCGCCCCGTTCCTGCCCCTTGGGGCGGTTACTGGATGATGCCGATCTCTTTCGACAGCTCGGTGATCTCGTTCACCGATTCCTGCACGAAGGCCTGGAATTCCTCGCCCTGCAGGTCGAGCGGCGCGAGGCCGTTGGCTTCCATGATCGCCTGCCATTCCTCGCTGGAATAGAGCTGGTCGATCGCGCCGGACCAGTAGTCATAGGCCGCGTCCGACATCTCGCCCGGGCCGTAGAAGCCGCGCCAGTTGGCGCCGACCGCGTCGATGCCCTGCTCCTTGGCGGTCGGGATCTCCGAGAACTCGCCGGCGAGCCGCTCGGGCGCCAGAACGGCGAGGACGCGGATGTCGCCCGATTCGATGAAGCCGGTCGATTCCGACAGGTCGCCGGTGAAGGCCTGCAGCGAGCCGCCCAGCAGCTGCGTCACCGCCTCGCCGCCGCCGTCGAAGGCGATGTACTTGACGCCGCGCACATCCTCGATGCCGGCTTCCTGCGCCGCGATCAGCACCTTGAGGTGATCCCAGCCGCCCACGGCCGAGCCGCCGCCGATCGAGATCGAGGTCGGGTCGTTCTTGATCATCTCCATCAGCTGCGGCAGGTCCTGCACCTCGCTGTCGGCGGAGACCGCGATCACACCGTAATCGGCGCCGACCGAGCCCAGCCAGCGCACCTGGTCCATGGTGTTGCCGGGATAGGCGTTCTGCGCCAGCCGGGTGGCGGTGGCCGAAGAGGCCGCAACGATCAGGTCGTTGTCATCCTTGCGCTTGTTGACGACCTCGGCAAAGGCCACGCCGCCGCCGCCGCCGGCGAGGTTGACGACCTGCATGGTGGAGGGGATCAAGTCGAGATCCTGCAGCGTCTTGCCGACCTGGCGGCAGGTGAAGTCCCAGCCGCCGCCCGGGTTGGCGGGGGCGATGCATTCGGGGTTCTCGGGCGTGAAGTCCTGCGCCATCAGCGCGGCGGGCGCGGTGCCCAGAAGAGCGGCGGCGATCAGGCCGCGGCGGAACGTGGTGGTCATGTCTGTCCTCCCTGTGGTCTTGGCCGTCCGGAGCGCTCTCCGGCAACCTCGTCCGCCCTTGTGCCGCGCCAAGCTGTCATCAAGCTGTCATGCGGGCGGCGCGGGCTTCTTTCCGCGCCGCCCTGCCCCTATGCTGGGCAGCCGGAGGATCGCATGCGGATACTGATCGTCGAGGACACGCCGGACGTCGCCGAGGCCGCGAGCGCGAGCCTGGGCCGCGCGGGATTCGCCTGCGACGTCGCGCCGACTCTGGCCGATGCCCATGCCTGCGCCGGGATCACCGGCTACGCGGCGATCGTGCTGGACCTCAACCTGCCGGACGGTTCGGGCCGCGACTTCCTGCGCGAGCGGCGCCGCGCCGGCGACCGGACCCCGGTGCTGGTGCTGACCGCGCAATTCTCGGTCGATGAGCGGGTGGCGGCGCTCGACGACGGCGCGGATGATTATCTGGTCAAGCCTTTCGACCTGCGCGAACTAGAGGCCCGGCTGCGGGCGCTCACCCGCCGCGAGGCCGGGCGGGCCGAAAACCGGATGGTGCTGGGCGGGCTCGACTTCGATCCCGGCGCGCAGAGCCTGCGGGTCAACGGCGCGGCGGTGACCGCGACACGGCGCGAGCTGGCGCTCCTGAACCTGCTGATCGCCAATCGCGGCCGGATCATGCCCAAGGACCGGCTGTTCGACGGGCTGTTCGGCTTCGAGAACGCCGATGTCGGCACCAACACGATCGAGCTCTACGTGGCGCGGCTGCGCAAGAAGCTGGCCGGCTCCGGGGTGTCGATCGAGACCCATCGGGGGCTGGGGTACCGGCTCGATCTCGATGGCTGAAAGCCGGACCTGGTCGCTCAAGGCACGGGTGGCGCTGGCGGTCGGCGCAGTGCTGATCCTCGGCGGCGTCGTCGTGCTCTCGGTGGCGCTTTCCTATGGCGGGCGCGCGGCCCGCGAGGCCTATGATCGGCTGCTCCTGGGCGCGGCCAACGACATCGCCGCCGCGATCACCATCCGCGACGGCGCGGCGCTGGTCGACATGCCTGCCTCGGCCTTCCAGATGCTGGCGCTCGCCCCCGAGGACCGGATCCGCTACCGCGTCACCGGCCCGGACGGCGCGACGCTTACCGGCTCGGAGGACGCCCCGCCCCCGCCCGAGCGGCGCGCCGGCGGCGGGCCGGTGTTCTATGACGGCGATCTCGGCGCCGAGCCGGGGCGCTACGTCGCGGTCACCCGCCGCTTTGCCGAGCGCAGCTTTTCCGGACCGGTGCGGGTGATGGTCGGACAGACGCTCAGGGCGCGGCAGGCATTGGCACGCGACATCGCCGGAGGCGCGTTGGCAGTTCTGGCGGCGGCCGGCCTCGCCATCGGGCTCTTTGCCTGGCTGGCCACCCGTTCGGCGCTGCGCCCGCTGCAGCGGCTGGGCGCGGCGCTGGCCCGGCGCGACCCGACCGATCTCACCCCGATCACCCTGCCGATGCCGACCGAGATCGCACCCGTGCTGGGCGCGCTCAACGGCTTCATGGGTCGGCTCGACCGGCAGGTGGCCGCCACGCGAAACCTGATCGGCGACGCCGCGCACCAGCTGCGCACGCCAGTGGCGGCGATCCGCGCCCAGGCGCAGGACGCGCAGGAGGAGCAGGACCCCGCACGCCGCGCCCGGCTTCTGGCGCGGATCCACGAGCGCAGCATCGGGCTGTCGCAGCTACTCGACCGGATGCTCGACCGGGCGATGATCATCCACCGCACCGACACCGCACCGCGCGCCGCGGTCGACCTGCGCGACGTCGCGCTGGAGATCTACGAGGCGCTCGAGGACATGCCGGGCGGGACGATGATGCGGCTCGAACTGCCGCCCGCGCCGGTGGTGGTGCGGGGCGACGCGCTGTCGCTGGTCGAGGCCGGCAAGAACCTCGCCGCCAACGCCCTCGCCCATGGCCGCGCGCCGATCCGGATCGGCGTCGCGCGCGACAACCGGGCCGTGCGGCTCTATGTGCGCGATGCCGGGCCGGGACCGGGCGCCGCGATCCTCGAAGGCATGGGGGCACGCTTCGCGTCGCACGCGCCGGGGGGCGCCGGGCTCGGCCTCGCCATCGCGCGCGAGGTGGCGCAGAGCCATGGCGGGACGCTGAGGCTCGGCCTGTGCGAGGACGGCTTCGAGGCGGCGCTCTCGCTGCCGAAGGCGGGCGCATGATCCGCGCCGCGCTCCTCGCCCTGACGCTCTTGGCCGCGCCCGCCGCGGGACAGGAGCTGATCCGCGACTTCGGGGCGCCCACCGCGACCGAGACGTTGCGGCTGCGCTCCACCACCGACATCGCGGTGCTGGGTCCGGTGATCGAGCGGTTTCTCGAAACCCGGCCGGGCCTGCACGTCGCCTACGAGCAATGGGGGTCGAACGCGCTCTACCGGCTGCAGGCAGCGGATTGCACGGCGGCGCGGGTCGGCGCGGATCTGGTGATCTCCTCGGCAGTCCATCAGATGGTCGATCTGGTCAACGAGGGCTGCGCCCGGCCGCACCGCTCTGCCGCGACTGCCACCCTGCCCGACGCGCTGGTCTGGCGCGACGAGTTGTGGGGCGTCACCCGCGAGCCTGCGGTGATGGTCTACAACCGCGATCTCGTGCCGCCCGCGCAGGTGCCGCGATCGCGCTTCGACCTCCTGGACCTGCTGCGCCCGACCGAGAGCCCGTTCCGGACCCGTGTCGCCACCTATGACATCGAGCGCTCGGGTCTGGGCTTCCTCTTCGCCTTCGCGGACTCGCTCGAGGCCACCACCTTCGGCGGCCTGATGGAAAGTTTCGGACGCTCGGGCGCCGTGGCCACCTGCTGCTCGGCCGAGATCATCGACGGCGTGGCCGAGGGGCGCTACCTCGTCGCCTACAACGTGCTCGGCTCCTATGCGCTGGTGCGCGCGCGCCGCGATCCGCGCCTCGGCGTGGTGGCGCCGCAGGACTACACTCTCGTGTTGGCGCGCGCCGCGATGATCCCGCGCGAGGCCGGCCAGCCGCGCGCGGCGGCGCAGTTCCTCGACTTCCTGCTCTCGGCCGAGGGCCGCGCGGCGCTGGAGCGCGCGGGGCTTCTGGTGCGGCTCGACGGCGAGGACGGCACCGCGCTCGAGATCAGCGGCACGGCCGAGACGTTGCAGCGGCCGATCGCGCTCACCCCGGCGCTGCTGATCGCGCTCGACACGCACAAGCGCGCGCTGTTCCGCGCCCGCTGGCGCGATGCCTTCCCTGAAACGGGGGGCACCGCGCCCTGACCCTCACTGCGGGTCGTCGGGGATCGTCGCCGTGACCTCGATCGCGGCGAAATAGGCGGCGATGTCGTCGATTTCCGCCTCCTCGAGCCCATTGGCGATCAGGCTCATCTGCTCATGCGTCCGGTCGCCGTCGCGATAGGCGCGCAGCTGTTCGGCGAGGTAATCGGCCGGCTGTCCGGCGAGGTTGGGTGCGTCGGGCGCCATGGCGATGCCGTCGCGACCATGGCAGGCGGCGCAGGCCCCGCTCGCGGTTTTGCCGGCCTGGGGGTCGCCCTGGGCCATCGCGGCCACGGGCAGGAGTCCGGCCAGGATCGGCCCGATCAGGTATCTCGTCATCAGGTTCTCCGGGGATGGCCCCGCGGCGATGGCCGCGGGGGGCGCAAGTGGATCAGTTGCTCGAAGCGTCGTCCGCCTCGCCCTCCATGCCTTCCTGCATGTCGTCCATGTGCTCTTCCATGTTCTCCATGCCCTCCTGCATGCCCTCCATGTGCTCACCCATGCCGTCCATGCCTTCCATGTTCCCCTGCATCGCGCCGTCCATGGCACCGCCCGGCATGGCCGAGCCGCCGGAGCCGCCCTCGCTGCCGCTGTAGGAGATCCGGTAGATCGCCCCGGCGAAGTCGTCGGACACCAGCAGCGAGCCGTCCTTCATCACCGCCACGTCGACCGGCCGGCCGAGATACTCGCCTGTCTCGGTCAGCCAGCCCTCGGCGAAGACCTCCGGCTCACCGGCCGAGCCATCCTCGTTCACCGGCGTGAACATCACCCGGGCGCCGACCGGCTCGGTGCGGTTCCACGACCCGTGCTGGGCCGAGAAGATGCCGCCCCGGTATTTCTCCGGAAAGCTGTCGGCCGCGTAGAAGGCCATGCCGAGATCGGCGGCATGGGCGGTGTACTCGGCCTCGGGGTTCACCACGTCCGAGGGGATCTCCTCGTCCATGTACTCGTTGGTGCGGGTAGTGCCGCCGCCATACCAGGGGAAGCCGAAGTTCTGCCCGGCCGCGGTGATCCGGTTGATCTCGCCCGGCGGGATGTCGTCGCCCATGCCGTCGACCTGGTTGTCGGTGAACCACAGCTCGCCATTGGCGGGATTGAAGTCCATGCCGACCGAGTTGCGGATGCCGCGCGCATAGACCTCACGCCCCGATCCGTCGAGGTTCATCCGGATGATGCCGCCGATCCCCTGCTCGTTGTAGAGGTCCATCTTCTCCTTGGCGGGCACGTTGAACGGCTGGCCCAGCGCGATGTAGAGCATGCCGTCGGGGCCGATATCGCAGACCCGCGCGCCATGGTTGAAGCTCTCTTCCGCGACCGGGATCAGCTCGCCCTGCGGCACCACCTCGGCCACTGCCACGTCGGGCGATTCATAGAAGAACTCGGCCGCCGGGAACATCAGCACGCGGTTGTGCTCGGCCAGCACGAGGAAGCCGTCGGGGGTCATGCAGGGCCCGTTGGGGACGGCGAGATCGAGCGCCGGGGCGAATTCCTTGACCTCGTCGGCGACGCGGTCGCCATCGCGATCGGTCACCGCCCACAACTTGTCCTTGCGGGTGCCGACGAAGACCACCGGGACCGAGTTGCCCAGCGCCATGTGGCGCGCGTCAGGCACTATCGCGAAAAGGTCGATCTCGAAGCCCTCGGGCATCTCGATGTTCTCGAGGATGGCCTTGAGCCGCTCGGCCTTTTCGCCGGTCTGCTCGATCTGCGGAATGTCGAGCGAGGTACCCGTGGTCCGGAATTCGCGCATCTTCTGCAGGCTGTCATCGCTGCCCTGCGCCAGCGCCACCAATGGCAAGGCGGTCGCCATCAGCAAGGCGGTCGTCACTCGTTGAATACGCATCGTGTCCTCCCTCACTTTACGTTAGGGAAAGATGAACCCCGCTCCGGGTCCGGTCAACAAATATTACCACCTAGCCGATCAGCGCGACCCCGACGCCGAGCACCACGGCGATGAAAGCGGTCTGGGCCGCGACCATGGCGATGGCCGGGCCGCCGACATCGAGCAGCTGCTTGAGCGAGGTCTTCATGCCGACCGCGGCAATGGCGGTGAGCAGCGCCCAGCGCGACACCGCGCTCGCGGCCTCAGCGAACCAGCCGGGCAGCAGCCCGGCCGAATTCAGCGCCGCCAGCGCCAGAAAGCCCAGCACGAAGCCCGGCACCAGCGGCGGGCGCGTCGCCCCCTCGGGGGTCCGGCTGCGCATCACTACCGCCGCGACCAGCACGATCGGCGCCAGCATGGTCACGCGGATCAGCTTGACCAGGGTCGACAGGTCGCCAGTCTCCTCCGAGACCGAGTAGCCTGCCCCCACCACCTGCGCGACGTCGTGGATCGTGCCACCGAGGAACACGCCGGTCTGGCGGGCGTCGAAGCCGAGCCGGTCGGCGAGGATCGGATAGGCGATCATGGCGAGGGTCGAGAGCATGGTGACCGAGACCACGGTGAAGATCAGGTCGCGCTCGCCCTCGTCGCGCTTCGGCAGGACGGATGAGATCGCCATCGCGGCCGAAGCGCCGCAGATCGCCACCGCGCCGCCCGACAGAAAGGCAAAGAGCCGGTCGCGGCCCAGCACCCATGCTGCGAGGATCGAGGCGCCGATGGTGGCGAGAACCCCGCCGGCGATCAGCCCCAGCAAGCCCGGCCCCAGCTCCTGCACCATGCCGGTCGAGATCCGCACGCCCAAGAGTGCCACGCCGATCCGCAGCAACCCCCGCGATGCGAAGGCGATGCCCGGCGCGCTGCGCGGCTCCTCGGACAGGAAGGCAAGAGCGATGCCCAGAAGGATCGCCATCAGCATCGCCGGCGCGCCGTAATGCTCGGACAGGAATTGCGCCGCCATCGCCACCAGCGCGGCCAGCGCCAGTCCGGGAAACAGCGTCCGCGCGGAGTCGGTCAGGCGCGGCAGGGCGAGGGCGTTCTGCACGGTGGAGGTCTCCGGCGTGGTGGGGGTGCGAAAACGGCCCCCGAAGGGGCCGGGTCAGGGGGCGGCGTGCCGCCCCCCTTCGGATCATTGGCCGCGCATCATTCCATGTCGGCGGCGCGGGCGGCCTCGAGCTCGCTCTCGGCCTGGGCCACGGCGGCGGTCAGCGCCTCGTAGATTTCCGGCCCACCTTCGACATTGGCGGTGAACCACTCGTAGACTGGCTGGGCCGCCTCGGCGAACGCGGCCTTCTGCTCGGGCGTCGGCACGTAGAGGTCGCCGCCGCCGGCCACGAAGTCCTCATAGGCCTGGATCGACTTGCGCTTAGGCGAGGCGAAGGTGGCCTGCTGCAGCTGGTAGAAGCCGTCGACCACGACGCGCTTCATGTCGTCGGGCAGCTCTTGGAACCGCTGGTTCGACATCCACCACAGCGCGCCCATGTAGGCGTGGCCGTCGAGCGTGACGTATTGCAGGCCCGCATCGGGGAATTTCATCGACATGATGTCGGTGATGCCGTTCTTGGTGCCCTCGACCACGCCGGTCTGCAGCGAGGTGAACAGCTCGGGCCACGGGATCGGCGTCGGCGAGGCGCCCAGCGCGCGCACCAGCTCCTGCGGCAGGTCGGCGACCACGGTGCGGATCTTCAGCCCTTCGATGTCGGCGGGCTCCGCGATCCGGCGCTGTGTGTTGGCGAAGTTGCGCCAGCCGCCGGTGTTGCCGATCGTCATCAGCCGGATCGAGTCGCCCGAATCCTCCAGCGCCATGTCGCGCATGGTGCGGGTGAAATCGCCCGAAAGCACGGCCTCGGCCACGCGGTCGTCGGCCATCACGTAGGGCAGGTCGAGCACCTGCACGTAGGGAAACAGGCCCGAGGCGCCGCCCGAGGTCGAGATGTAGATGTCGATCGACCCGTCGGCCACGCCCTGCAGGCACTCCGCGCCGTTCGAGCACAGCTGCGTGCCCATGAAGATCTCGACCTCGATGGCGCCGTTGGAGGCCGCCTCGACGTAGTTCTTGAACACCACGAGACCGTCGTAATCCTCGTCGTTCTCGTTCGAGTTTGCGGTGGCGCGCAGCTTGATGTCCTGCGCCATGGCGGGCAGCGCGGTCCCGGCCAGAAGCGCGGCGAGGCCGGCGGCCTTGAATGTGGTGCTGAGCATGGTGTCCTCCCTTTTGCTCTGGTCGTCTTTGTTCTTGTCGTCGTTCAGTCGGCGAAGCCCGTCAGGCGCGGGATCGTCATGGATATCTCGGGCACGAAGGTGATCAGCATGATCACCAGGATCTCGACCGCGAGGAAGGGCAGGATCGCCTTGGAGATGGTCTCGACCTTCTCGCCCGAGACCGAGGCCGCGACGAAGAGCACCAGCCCCATCGGTGGTGTCGCCAACCCCACGGTCAGGTTCACGCACATGATGATCGCGAAATGCACCGAATCGACGCCCAGCCCGGTGAACACCGGCCCGAGGATCGGACCTAAGATGATGATCGCCGGGCCCGCGTCGAGGAACATGCCCACCGCGAACAGCAGCAGGTTGATCAGGAACAGCAGCAGCAGCGGGTTCTCTGTCAGGGTCAGGATGAAGTCGGCCAGCATCTCCGGCGCGTGGGAGAGCGACACCACGGTCTTGAACGACATCGCCGCGCCGACCAGCAGCAGCACCACCGCCGAGGTGATGCCTGCCTTGGACAGCACGTCACCGAGTTCCGAGAACTTCAGCGTCCGCAGCACGAAGAGCCCTATGATCAGCGCATAGGCCACGGCCACGGCGGCGGCCTCGGTCGGGGTGAAGACGCCCGACAGGATGCCGCCGAGGATGATCACCGGCGTCAGCAGCGGGAAGAACGCCTTGAGCGAGGCCTGCCCGCGCTCGCCCCAGCTGTGACGGCGCGAGGCGACCGGAAAGTCGTAGCGATCGGCCATGATCTTCACCAGGACCATCAGCCCGACGCCGACCAGCATGCCCGGCACGATGCCCGCGAGGAACAGCGCGGCGACGCTCTCGCCCATGACATAGGCGTAGATGATCATGATGCCCGAGGGCGGGATGATCGGACCGATGACCGATGAGGCGGCGGTGATCGCGGCGGCGAAACGGCGGGTGTAGCCCTGCTTCTCCATCGCCGGGATCAGCATCGAGCCCAGCGCCGAGGTGTCGGCCACGGCCGAGCCGGAGAGGCCAGCGAAGAGCATCGATGACAGGATGTTCACATGCGCGAGGCCGCCGCGGAAATGGCCCATCATCGCCTGGCTGAACTCGACAAGGCGTAGCGTGATGCCGCCGCGATTCATCAGCTCGCCCGCGAGCATGAAGAACGGGATCGCCATCAGCGGAAAGCTGTCCATGCCGTTGTAGAGGTTACGGTAGAGAAGCGTGAGGTCACGCTCCTGACCGTTCAGCCACAGTAGGATGCCGGGGGCGAAGAGCAGGCCGAAGAAGACCGGCAGGCCGACCATCAGGAAGAACAGGAAGACCGGAAGGAACAGGACCAGCATTATTCGGCGCTCCCCAGCACGGGATTACGAACCATGGGCAGCCGGTCGGCCGCGCCGAAGAGCCCCATCAGGGCGCGCAGCATCAGCTCGAGATTGACGAGGATCAGCATCGCGAAGCCCACCACCAGCGACAGCATCATCCAGCTGCGCGGGATGCGGTACCAGCTGTCGAAACCCCACGAGGTCGGCAGATAGAGCGAAGCGGTATCAAAACGCCCGCCCAGACCGTTCACCTCTGCCCAGCCGATGCTGAGCCCCATCACCAGCACCAGCATGGCGATCGACAGCAGGATCAGCGACAGCAGCGACGACAGCCGCACCGGCAGCGCCATCAGCAGGCTGTCGATGGCGACGAAGCCGCCATGGCGCAGCGCGGTCGGCGCCATCAGCCCGGTCATCCAGAGCATGCAGAAGCGCGCCGCCTCGTCGGGCCATGGCAGCGCGTTGTTGAAGACGTAGCGCATGACGACCTGCAGCAGCGTCACCGCCACCATCACCGCGATGGCCGCGACGCCGATCGCGCGGCCCGCGGTACAGAGCGCCGCATTGAGCCGCCCAAGCGGCCCCAGCACGGCCAGAACTCCTCCCATTCCTCTCCCCTTCCCTCTCGGGTCGCCGCTCCTCCCCCGGAGACGGCGTGTCTCAGTCCTGCGCGAGCCGCACCGGCTTGCCGGCGTAGAAGACCAGCGGCGCGCCGTCGCGAAGCTCGGCCCGGTCGACGCGGCCGACCACGATCACGTGATCGCCACCGTCATGCGTGGCCTCGCGGGTGCAATCGAAGCGGGCCAGCGCGCCGGGGATCACCGGCACGCCGGAGGCGTTGCGCTCGAGGTCGTGGTCGCCGAGCTTCCAGGCGTCCTTGCTGACGCCGAAGCACAGATCGGCCTGGTCGGCGGACAGCACGTGGATCGCGTAATGCGTCGCGTTGGCGAAATGCCCGAAGCGGCGCGAGCCCTTGTCGGGCGACCACAGCACCAGCGGCGGATCGAGCGACAGGCTCGAAAAGCTGTTGGCCGTGATCGCCACGGGACCGTCCTCGCCAGCTACCGTGACGATGGTGACGCCGGTGGCGAAGCGGCCGAAAGCATCGCGCAAGAGCCGCGTGTTCTCCGCGTCCGGCACGAAGCCGGTGATTTCGGCCGCCGCTCTCATGGCACTTCGGTGCCGAGACCGGCTTCGTAGAGCAGGAACCAGGTCTCGCGGTCGAGCTCGACCTTGAGCGCGTCGGAAATCTTCGCGATCCGCTCGAGATTGTTGGTGCCCAGCACCGGCAGGATGCCCGCCGGATGCGCCAGCAGGAAGGCGACCGCGACGGCGGCGCGATCGACGCCCTGGGCGCGGGCGATGCGATCGAGCCGCTCGGCCACCGGCCCCTGCCCGGTCATCAGGTCGCCCCCGCCCAGCGGCGACCAGGCCATCAGCGGGATATTGCGGCGCTGGTGGAAGGCGAGATCGCCATTGGTGAAGGGCGACAGCTCCTTGAGCGAGATCTCGATCTGGTTGGTGGCGAGCGGTGTCTCCATTGCCGATTCCAGCAGCTCCACGTCCCAGGGGCGGAAGTTCGACACGCCGACGGCGCGAACCTTGCCGGAGGCCACCAGCCCGTCCAGCGCGGCGCCGGTTTCGCGGGGGTCCATCATCGGGTTGGGGCGGTGGATCAGCAGCAGGTCGAGATACTCGGTGCCCATGTCGCGCAGGCTCGTCTCGACCGCCTGCTCGATATAGGCGCGCGAGGTGTCGTAATGCTTGACCGTCTTGTCGGCATGGCGACCCATCGGCGCGACGATGCCGCATTTGCTGACGATCTCGATCCGGTCACGCAGCGAAGGATCCTCCTTCAGCGCCGCGCCCAGCACCGCCTCGGCGCCGTAGCCGCCATAGATGTCGGCCTGATCCATCGTCGTGATGCCCTGCTCGAGGCAGGCGTCGATCTTGGCCCGGACATGGGCGGGCGTGGTGTCGGAATCGTCGGCGATGCGCCACATGCCATAGACGAGGCGGCTCAGCGCCACGTCGCGCGAAATCTCGATACGATCCATCAGCGTCGTTCTCCTGCGCCGAGCGGCGTCTTCGGGGTGCCCGCCGGGACGCGGCCATAGGCCTCCGGCAGCGAGCAGGTCTTGATCATCGGCAGCACGCGGGCGCCGAAATGCTTGGCCTCGTCGATATGCGGATAGCCCGACAGGATGAAGGCCCGCATGCCCATATTCCGGTATTCCTCGAGCTTCGAATAGACTTGGTCGGTCGAACCGACGAGAGCGGCGCCGCAGCCCGAGCGGGCCCGGCCGACGCCGGTCCAGAGGTTGGGCTCGATGAAGCCCTCCATGTCCGCGAGCTCGCGGTTGCGCGCCTGGTGCGACACGCCGAGCGAGGTGGCATCGAGCGCGCGCTCGCGGATCGCGCGGCCCTGATCGTCATCGAGTTCGGAGACGAGATGCTGCGCGTATTCGCGCGCCTCGGCCTCGGTGTCGCGGACGATGACATGCACCCGCAGGCCGTAATCGAGTGTGCGGTCGTATTTCTCGGCCACCGCGTGCACGGCCCGCATCCGGTCGGCGAGGTCTTCCTTCTTCTCCGGCCACATCAGGTAGACGTCGCAATGCTGGCCGCACAGCTCCAGCGCGTCGGGAGAGTAGCCGCCGAAATACAGGAGCGGGCCGCCTTCCTGGTAGGGCTTGGCTGGGTCAGTGGTCAGGCCCTGGAAGTCGTAGACCTCGCCCTTGTAGTTGATCTCGTCGCGGGTCCAGGCCTGCTTGAGGATCTCCACCACCTCGCGCGACCGCTGGTAGCGGAAGCTGCTCTCGGCCTTTTCGCCCGGGAAATCCGAGGAAATGACGTTCAGCGTCAGGCGGCCTTCCAGCATGTGATCGAGCGTGGCGACGGTGCGCGCCAACATGATCGGCTGCATCTCGCCGCAGCGGATCGCGGCCAGCAGGTTGATCTTGGAGGTGATCGGCGCGCAGCCCGCAACAAAGCTCAGCGTGTCCTGCCCCACTTGGTACGACGACGGGCAGAGGATGTTGCGAAAGCCCTGGGCTTCGGCGGTCTTCACGATCTCCGAGCAATGCGCCCAAGAGGAGCGCAGATCGCCCTCGGGCTTGCCCAGAAGCCGGTAATCATCCGAGCAGAGCGCTGCGAACCACGACAGCTCGACCGCGTCGAGATCGGGCGAGGTGATGGGGACGACGGTCATGCAGGGCTCCTCCGGGGGCGGCGATTTCCTCTTGCCTAGCAGCCCGCCAAATGCAAATCAATGGTGCATCAATTTCGAGCCACCGGTTTTCGACCCGATGCAAGACGCCCCCGCCGCCCTGCCCCTGCACCAGCAGATCGCCGAACTCCTGATCCGCGAGATCGCGTCGGGACGGCTGGTCGAGGGCGAACGCCTGCCGCCCGAACGGGACTATGCGGCGCGGCTGGGCACCTCGGTACGCACGCTCCGCAAGGCGCTGGCCGAGCTGACCGAGAAGGGGCTGCTCGAGCGGGTCCAAGGCTCCGGCAACTACGTGCGCCGCAACGCTCGGGCCGAGAGCGTCTATTCGATGTTCCGGCTGGAGCTGCCGGAGGGGGGCGGGCTGCCGCGTGCCCAGCTTCTGGATCTGGCGCGCATGCAGAAGCCCGCCGACCTGCCGGAATTCGGCGCCGCGTCGGAAGCGAGTCGGATCCGCCGATTGCGGCGGCTCAACGACACGATCATCGCGGTCGAGGAGATCTGGCTCGACGGTGCGGTCGGGACGATCGACCCGGAGAAATTGGGCGACTCCCTCTACCTCTACTACAAGACCCGGCTCGGCTTCTGGATCACCCGGGCCGAGGATCGGGTAACGGTCGGCGCGGTGCCCGAATGGGCGCCGGAGGCGTTCACGCTGCGCCCCGGCACGATCACCGGCTACATCGAGCGGCTGAGCTGGGCGCAGGGCCCCGCCCCGGTCGAATTCTCGCGCACATGGTTCGACACGGCGCGCGCCCATTACGTGCAGCGCCTGATCTGAGGGAGGTCACATGACCACGGTCACCAATTACGGCATCATCGGCTGCGGCATGATGGGACAGGAGCACCTGCGCAACATCGCGCTGCTGCCCGGCGCCCGGGTCGCCGCCATCTTCGAGCCCGACGCCGAGATGGCGATGCTGGCGCAGGCGCTGGCACCCGAGGCCCGCATGTGCGACTCGGTCGCCGACCTGATGGCGACCGAAGAGCTCGACTGCCTGCTGATCGCCAGCCCGAACTTCCGCCATCTCGAACAGATGGAGGAGATCGCCCGGCTCAAACCGCTGCCGCTCCTCGTCGAGAAGCCGCTCTTCACCGACCCGGCCGAGACGGCGCGTCTCGCGGCTTTCCGCGACAGCTACCCGGCACCGGTCTGGGTGGCGATGGAATACCGCTACATGCCGCCGATCGCCGCCTTTCTGAAGGAGGCGCAGGCCACCACCGGCGGCATCCGCATGCTGACCATCCGCGAGCACCGATTCCCCTTCCTGCACAAGGTCGGCGGCTGGAACCGCTTCAACCGCTACACCGGCGGCACCTTCGTCGAGAAGTGCTGCCACTTCTTCGACCTGATGCGGCTGACGCTGGGCGACGAGCCGGTGCGGGTGATGGCCTCCGGCAGCCAGGCGGTGAATCACCAAGACGAGAACTACGAGGGCGTGGCCCCCGACGTGCTCGACAACGGCTATGTCATCGTCGACTTCGCACGCGGCGGCCGCGCCATGCTGGAGCTGTGCATGTTCGCCGAGGGCGCGCGCTACCAGGAAGAGGTGACGGCGGTCGGCCCGCGGGCCCGGATCGAAGCATTGGTGCCGGGGCCAGGCCGGTTCTGGCCCGAGCATCTGGGCGCGCCGCCGGTGCCGCAGCTCATCGTCAGCCCGCGCGAGCCCAAGGGCCCGGAGATCCGGGAAATCCCGGTCGACCCGGCGCTGCTGGAGGCGGGCGACCATAATGGCTCGACCTTCTACCAGCATGCGCGCTTCCTCGAACTGGTGCGCGGCCAGCGCGGCCGCCCGGAGGTCACGCTCGAGGATGGCTGGGCCGCCGTCGCCATGGGCCTCGCGGCACAGATGTCGATCCGCGAGGGCCGGGCCGTGGCGATGGAGGAGACCGGGCTGATGCCGGCGCGCCTGCGCGCCGCCTGATCACCCTGCCCGACCGGTCATGGCGCGAATATATTTGCGCGCCGTGACCGACGACCGCTTGTCGTCCCCCTCCCTGTCATCCCATTTCAGCCGGGGCCGGAACGCGGCCAAGGGACGGTGAAAAGGGAAACGTGATGGAGATGTGGCTGTCGCTGATGGCAGGGCTGGTGCTGCTCGTGCTCGGCGGTGAGTTCCTGGTGCGCGGCGCGGTGCGGGTGGCCGAGAGGCTGGGCGTGTCGCCGCTGGTGATCGGCCTGACGCTGGTGGGCTTCGGCACC
The DNA here is from genome assembly GCF_014195545.1 of Limimaricola variabilis. Taxonomy (GTDB): domain Bacteria; phylum Pseudomonadota; class Alphaproteobacteria; order Rhodobacterales; family Rhodobacteraceae; genus Limimaricola; species Limimaricola variabilis. The sequence continues at coordinate 139,339 of NZ_JACIBX010000006.1, forward strand.
TCGACGCCCGAGCTCGTCACCTCGGTGCAGGCGGCGCTCAAGGGCGTGCCGGGCATCGCCTATGGCAACGTCGTCGGTTCCAACATCGCCAACATCCTGCTGATCATGGGCGCGGCCGCGCTGATCACGCCGATCGCCGTGCAGTCCGCCGCGCTCAAGCGCGATGGCGGCGTCATGGTGGCGGTGGCGCTGGGCTTCGCCGCGCTGAGCACCACCATGTCCCTCGGCCTCGGCATCGGTCTGGCCTTCGTGCTGGCGCTCGCGCTCTACATCTACATGGCTTTCCGGCAGGAAAGCCGCGGCGCAGTGCGCGAAAAGGCCGAGGCCGCGCAGGCCACCGATCCCGCGCTGGCGCCGAATGGCACGACCTCCCTGCCCGTTTCGCTCCTGACCGCGCTGGGCGGCTTGGCGCTGGTGGTGCTCGGCGGCTACCTGCTGGTCGAGGGAGCGACCACGCTGGCGCGCAGCCTCGGCATTTCCGAGACCGTGATCGGCCTGACGGTCGTGGCCATCGGCACCTCGCTGCCGGAGCTGGTCACCTCGGTGATGGCGGCGATCCGCAAGCAGGCCGACATGGCCTTCGGCAACATCATCGGCTCCAACATCTACAACATCCTCGGCATCGCCGGCGTCACCGCCATGGTATCGCCCGGCGATGTGCCGACCGAGATCCTCACCTTCGACAACCTGGTCATGATCGCCGCATCGCTCGCGGTGGTGACGCTGGCCTGGACCGGGCTGCGAATCTCGCGCCGCGAGGGTGCGGCGCTCCTGGCGGGCTACGGCGTCTATCTCTGGGCGCTCTGGCCCTGAGGCTTCGGCGCTGAGGCTCAGCGCAGCGCGTAGCCGTGGCGCAGCCTGAGCCGAAGCAGCCGGGTCGCCATGTCCTGCGCCTCGCGCAGCGAGCCCGAGCCGGCCACCCGCACCCGACCCCGCCCGCCGATCCGGCCCCAGCGCACCACCAGCGCCGCCTCGGCAAAGAGATCGGGCGCGAGGCTGATCTCGTAGAAGCGATAGCAGTTGCGGGCCGCGTCGATCTTTTCGAGGTGGATGTCCATGGTGGCGCCTCGGCGTTGCGGTACCACATATAGAAAGGGCCCACCCCCTGCCTGGCAAGGGGCGGGCCATCACATCCGCGCGGCGTGCCTCAGTAGATGGCGATCGCCGGGAAGATGATCAGCACCGCGACGGCGAGCGCCTGCATGCCGATGAAGGGCAGCAGAGAGCGGAAGATGTCGCCCAGCGAGATCTCGGGCGGCGCTACCGATTTGAGGTAGAAGGCGGCCGGTCCAAAGGGTGGGGACAGGAAGCTCATCTGCATATTCATGCAGAACACCACCCCGAACCAGACCGGGTCGTAGCCCATCGAGGTGATGATCGGCACGAAGATCGGCATGGTCAGCAGCGCGATCCCGACCCAGTCGAGGAACATGCCCAGCACGAACAGGAGCGCCATCATGAACAGCAGCACGATGACCGGCTCGTCCGAAATGCCGGTGATCATCGCCGAGACGAATTTGATCCCGCCCATCAGGTTGAACACGCCCACCAGCGCGGTCGCGCCGATGCCGATCCAGACGATCATGCCCACGGTCTGAAGCGTTTGTAGCGCCGCATCGCGCATCAGGCCGAAGGTGAACTCGCCCCGGATCATGGTCGACAGCGTCACGCCCAGCACGCCGACCGCCGAAGCCTCGGTCACGCTGGCGATGCCGCCATAGATCGAGCCGAGCACGCCGATGACGACGAGGATCGGCAGGAACAGACCCTTCAGCAACCGCAGCTTCTCGGCCGTGGTGGCGCGCGGCCCCTCGACCACCGGCGCCATGGCCGGGTTGAGATAGGCGCGGATCAGCACATAGGCCACGTAGAAGCCCGCCAGCATCAGCCCCGGCACGAAGGCCGCGGTGAACAGGTCGCCGATCGAGACGTTGGCGGTCAGGCCATAGATGATCAGCACGATCGAGGGCGGCACCATGGTGCCCAGCGCGCCGCCTGCGCAGACCACGCCGATGGCGAGGTTGCGGTCATAGCCGAGCCGCAGCATCTGCGGCAGCGCGATCAGGCCCAGAAGCACCACCTCGCCGCCGATGATCCCCGACATCGCGGCGAGGATGACGGCCACCAGGATGGTCTGGATCGCGATGCCGCCCCTGAGCCGCCCGCCGACGAGCCGCATTGCGTCGAACAGGTCGCGCGCAATGCCGGAGCGGTCGAGGATCGCCGCCATCAGCACGAACATCGGTACCGAGACGAAGACGAAGCTGGAAACGAAAGAATAGACCCGGCTGGTGATCAGCGGCACGGCCATCGGGCCGAACCAGCCCAGCGCGAAGACCAGCGCCACCAGCAGCGTGACGAAGGCCAGCGGGATGCCGGTGACAAGAAGCACCAGCAGCATCGCGAACATCAGCGCGGTCGCGCCCTCGATCCCGAGCCCTTGGATCGATCCGAAGAAATCCATCAGCGGCGCCCCCGCGCGTAGTTCACGGCCAGGATCGCGAACTGGACCGTCATGATGCCCAGCACGAGCATGAGGAAAATCTTGATCGCGCCGGGATAGACCGGGTCCCAGGCGCTGCCCGAGCGTTCGAGCCTGAAATCACCGGTCGGGGTGAAGGCGGCGCGGCTGACCATGATCCAGGCGGCCCAGGTGAACATCGCCGCCGAAAGGCCGCAGATGATCGAGATCGCCACGTCGAAGGCGCGGCGCATGCGCGGCCCGAGGATGTCGTAGATCAGCACCACCCGGATGTGCCGGTCGCGGGCCGTGCAGTAGAGACCGCCGAAGATGAAGGCGAGCCCAGAGAGGAACACGGTGGTCTCGTGCGCCCAGATCGTCGGCCGGTTGAAGAAGTAGCGCAGCACCACTTCCTGGATCAGGATCAGCATGGCGATGATGATGCCGATCGCAAAGACGATGCCGGCGCGGTCGATGGCGCGACCGAGCCAGCCCGCTTCGGCGATCGGCGCGCCCTCGTCGCGGGGCGGCGCGATGTCGGTGTGATCTTCGGTCACTTGCCCTTGTCCCTCGTCATGGTTGAAGCGAAGACGCCCGGACCTGCGGCCCGGGCGTCGCCATCCCTCGTGCCGCGCCTGTTACTCGGCGATCAGGCCATTTTCGCGCAGGTAGCTGGTCAGCGTCTCGTAGACCCGGCCCGCATTCTCGGAACGCTCGGCCACCTTCTCCCACTCGCCCATGGCGATCTGGCGGAACTTGGCGCGCTCCTCGTCGGACCAGTCATGCACGGTGATCTCACCGCCCGCCTTGGCCTCTTCGACCGCGGCCTCGTCGGCGGCCTTGAGCGCCGCGACCTGGTCCTGAGCGAACTGCTTGACCGACTCTTCCATGACCTGCTTGAGGTCGTCGGGCAGCGCGTTCCACTTCTCGAGGTTCATCGACACCTCGACCAGCGGCATCGAGTGGAAGCCCGGATAGACCGGGTGCGGGGCGACGTCGTGCATGCCCTGCGCCTGGTTGGTCGAGAACACGGTGTAGTCGGCCGCGTCGATCACGCCCTTGTCGAGCGAGGTGAAGACCTCAGAGCCGGGCAGGTTCACCGGCGCCGCGCCGGCGGCCGCGAAGACCTGCTGCACCAGCCCCTCGGGCGCGCGCAGCTTCAGCCCCTTGAGGTCGTCGACGCCCTCGAGCGGCACCTTCGATACGAAGGCCTCGAGGCCTGGGGTGGTCGCACCGATGAAGTGCAGGCCGTAGGGCTCGACCAGCTCGTTCATCAGCTCGGCGCCGCCGGCCTCCATGAAGTCGAACATCTGCTGCGGATCGCTCCAGGCGCCGACGGGGTTGGCGATCAGGCCGAAGGCCGGGTCCTTGCCGGAGAAGTACGAGGTGTCGGTGATGTGGCCGTCGAGAATGCCGGCCGCGATCGCATCCTGCGTCTCGTTATGGGCGACGATCGATTCGACGGGGAGCATCTCCACCTCGATGCGGCCATCGGACATCTCCGAGACGCTCTCGGCCCACTCCTTCTGGAGCGCGAAGTTCGGGTTGCCCGCCGGGTCCGAGGACTGGAAGCGGAAGCTGTAATCCTGCGCCACGGCCGCGCCCGAAAGCGTCAGCGCGGCGGCGAGGGTGATGGTGAAAGTTCTGGTCATGAAGTCCTCCTCGGTGTGTTGCCTGCCTGACCGGATTGCTCGGGCCCTCCCTGCAGGCGGGATGAAAGTTCGCGCAGCGCCGCGTCGACCACCTCTTCGGGTGGCGGCGCGACGGAAACGGCGATCGCGCCCTCCTCGGGCACGGGCGGCTCGAGCGCCTCGAACTGGCTGTCGAGCAGCGAGACGGGCATGTAGTGCCCCTTGCGCCGCGCCATGCGCTCGCGCAGCAGCGTGTAGTCGCCGTCGAGATAGATGATGGGAAAATCGCCCAGATGATCGCGCAGCCGCGTCCGATAGGCGCGCTTGAGCGCGGAGCAGGCGAAGACGGCAAAAGGCTCGGTCCGCTCGACCACCTCGGCCACTCGGTCGAGCCAGCCCCAGCGCATCGCGTCGGTCAGCGGCTCGCCGCGCGACATGGCAGCGACGTTCTCCCCGGGATGCAGGTCGTCGGCATCGACATAGACGCCGCCCAGACGGTCGGCGAGGCCGCGCGCCACGGTGCTCTTGCCCGCGCCGCTCACCCCCATCACCAGGATCGGTTCGCGCCTGACCGTCATGCCGCCTCCCTTGTCGCAGCCGCTCCCCGCGGCTACGATGACAGCGCTATCATTAGATGACAGCGCTGTCATCCGTCAAGAGGGAGCGTGGCATGGCAAAGCGGGTGACATTGGCCGAGGTGGCGGCACAGGCGGGGGTGTCGCCGATAACGGTCAGCCGTGCGCTGCGGCGGCCCGACACGGTGCAGCCGGAAACCCGCGCCCGGATCGACGCCGCCGTCACGGCGCTGGGCTACGTCCCTGATCCGGCGGCGCGGGCACTGGCGACCGGCCGCTCCGACGTGATCGGCGTGCTGATTCCGTCGGCCACCAACGCGGTGTTCACCGACGTGCTGTCGGGGATCTACGACCGGCTGGCCGAGAGCCGTTTCGACGTCCAGTACGGCATCACCCGCTACGATCCGGGCACGGAGGAAAGCCTGCTTGGGGTGTTCCTGCGGCAGCGCCCGGCCGGGTTGATCGTCGCGGGCATCGACCAGACGGCAGCGGCGCGGCGTCTGCTGGACCGGGCCGGTTGCCCGGTGGTGCAGGTCATGGAGATCGGCGCAGACCCGGTCGACATGATGGTCGGCTTCTCGCATCACGACGCGGCGGCGGCGGCGACACGGCACCTGATCGCGCAGGGCTACCGCCGGCCCGGCTTTCTCGGCGCCCGGATGGACCCGCGCACCCGTCGCCGCTTCGCCGGCTTCCGCGCCGAGGCCGAGGCGGCAGGGATCTTCGATGCCGACCGCTGCGAGACCACCGAGACGCCGTCCAATGTCGGCATGGGTGCGGCGCTCCTGCGCGGGTTGCTGGAACGGCGCCCCGATACCGACGCGGTGTTCTGCAACAATGACGACCTCGCGCTGGGTGCCCTGTTCGAGGCGATGCGGCTGGGGCGCGCGGTGCCGGGCGATCTGGGCATCTGCGGCTTCAACGATCTGGAAATGATGCGCGCGGCCGAGCCGCCGATCACCTCGGTGCGCACCAACCGCTTCGAAATGGGAGCCAGGGCCGCCGAGATGATCCGCGCCCGGCTCGAAGGCAAGGATCCGGGCCCCGCTCTCGTGGATCTGGGCAGCGAGGTGCAGGCCCGGCGCAGCACCGAAGGCCCAAGCTAGCGGTCAGTCGAAGCCGAACAAAACGCTGCCAAGGCTGAGCGAGCGGTCGAACCGCCCCTCGCGCAGGAACGCCAGCACCTGCGCCATCACCAGCGGGTTGTTCATCATGAAGGTATGGCTGACCGGCAGGACGATGTGATCCGTCGCCCCTTCGAGCCGGGTCGAGGCGACCGAGACCTTGCCGTCATCGGGACCCTCGATCAGCGCCGAGAAGACCGGGTTGAGAGAGGCGTCGCCGGCGATGATCCCGACCTCGTAGGAGGGCAGCGGCTCGAGCCGGTTGGGCAAGCTCTGCGGATCGGTGCCGAGCTGCAGCCCGGCCGGACCGTTGATCCACTCGAAGGGCTCGAAGCCGCCGAAGACGTCGACAAGCTCGGACCCCTTGTTGGGCGGCGCGAGCATCACCACCCGGCCCATCCGCGCGGGGCGGTGATCGGTGAGCCAGAGCCGCGCGAGGATGCCGCCCATCGAATGGGTGACGAAATGCACCCGGCGGTCGCCGCAGGCCGCCACGTCCTCGGGCACCGCATCGACCAGCTCCTCGATCCGCGCCTCGGTCGAGGGATAGCCGCGGTTGACCACCGCGTAGCCATTGGCTTCGAGCACCTCGGCCATAGGCGCGAGGCTCAGATCAGTGCGCGCCAGCCCGTGCAGGAAGACCACGCAATCTGCGCTCGGCTCGGGCGCGGCGCGGGCGCAGCCCGACAGCAGCAGCAGGCACAGGGTCACGAGGGCAAGGGGGCGGGTCATGTGATTTACATAGCGGCGCGTCGACGCCCGCACAGCCCCGCTTGCACCCGCCTCACGGCGGCGTCATGTTGCCCGTCATGACCACGCCCCGCCCCGTCCGTCTTGCCGTCCGCGCGATCCTGATGCGTGGCGACCGGCTGCTTCTGGTCAATGCCTACAAGGGTCGCGAGGATCTGTGGTGCGCGCCCGGCGGCGGGGTCGATCCGCATGTCTCGCTGCCCGACAACCTCGCCCGCGAGCTGCGCGAGGAATGCGGGCTGGAGATCGCGGTGGGCGCGCCCTGCCTGGTCAACGAGTTTCACCATGAGCGGCGCGGCTTCCATCAGGTCGACCTCTATTTCCGCTGCGAGATCGTCTCGGGCGACCCGGATGGCGACTGGGTCGACCCGGAGGGGATCGTCAGCCATCGCCGCTGGGTCACGCGACACGAGATGGCCATGCTCAGGGTCAAGCCCGACAGCCTCGCCGCGGTGGCCTGGGGCGACGCAGACGCGCCAAGCTACGACCCGCTCGAGCCGATCATCCTCTAGAGCGCGAAGAACAGCACCGTCATCACCAGCCCGACGCCGGTGATGCCGATGCGCAGGTGATCCATGCGGATGAGCTTGGCGCCGCGCGCGCCCAGATAGCCGCCGATCGTCGTGGCCACCGCCATGATCAGCGCCGCGCGCCAGTCGATCAGCCCCGCGGCGGCATAGGCCACCGCCGAAACCAGCGAGAGCACCGCCGAAAGCAGCACCTTGAGGCCGTTCATGCCGTGCAGGTTCACGAAGCCGATCATCCCCAGCATCGCCAGCAGCAGGATGCCCAGACCACCATTGAAATAGCCGCCATAGGTCGACACCGCGAGCACCGCGGCCCCCGACAGGACCGGACCCGCCGGGCCGATCCCCCGCGCCCGCACGAAATTCAGGATGCGCGGCCCGGCGGCGAAGAGCAGCGTGGCGACCAGCAGCAGCCACGGCACCAGCCCGTCGAACACCGCGCCCGGCGTCACCAGCAGCAGGCCCGCCCCGAGCAGGCCACCCAAGGCGCCAAGCCCGATGATCGCCCGCAGTCCCAGCGCGCCTTCGGCACCGACATCCGCGCGGTAGCCCCAGGCCGAGCTGGCATAGCCCGGCAGCGCGCCGATGGTGGCAGTGGCGTTGGCCATGATCGGCGGCAGGCCGAGCCAGACCAGCGCCGGAAAGGTCAGGAAGGTGCCGCCCCCCGCGATGGCGTTGAGCGCCCCGGCAAGGATGCCCGCGACGGTGAGAGTGACGAAGAACAGCATGCGGCCTCCCGGCGGCCCGACCGGGGCCGTCCGATCCATGCCGTGCGCATGGACCCGCCGCAAGAGGGTTTGCGCAAACGGAAAAAGGGGGCCTTGCGGCCCCCTTCCCCGTTGGATCGGTGGTGATCCGGCAGATTACATCATGCCGCCCATGCCACCCATGCCGCCCATGCCGCCCATGTCGGCGCCGGCCGGCTCGTCCTTCTTCGGCTTGTCGGCGATCATCGCCTCGGTGGTGATCAGCAGGCCGGCGACCGAAGCCGCGTCCTCGAGAGCCGTGCGGGTCACCTTGGCCGGATCGATCACGCCGAACTTGAACATGTCGCCATATTCTTCGGTCTGCGCGTTGAAGCCGAAGGCCAGGTCGGTCGACTCGCGGACCTTGCCGGCAACCACGGCGCCGTCGACGCCGGCGTTCTCGGCGATCTGACGCAGCGGCGCTTCCAGCGCGCGGCGGATGATGGCGATACCGGCGTTCTGGTCGGAGTTCTCGCCGGTCAGACCTTCGAGCGACTTGCCAGCCTGGACCAGAGCGACGCCGCCACCGACGATCACGCCTTCCTGCACCGCGGCGCGGGTCGCGTTGAGCGCGTCATCGACGCGGTCCTTGCGCTCCTTCACCTCGACCTCGGTCATGCCGCCGACGCGGATGACGGCGACGCCACCGGCGAGCTTGGCCACACGCTCCTGCAGCTTCTCGCGGTCATAATCCGAGGTGGTCTCCTCGATCTGCTGACGGATCTGGGCGACGCGCGCCTCGATCTCGGCCTTCTCGCCGTTGCCGTCGACGATCGTGGTGTCGTCCTTGGTGATGCGGATCTTCTTGGCGGTGCCGAGCATGTCCATGGTGACATTCTCGAGCTTCATGCCGAGATCTTCCGAGATCACCTGGCCGCCGGTCAGGATCGCGATGTCCTGCAGCATGGCCTTGCGACGGTCACCGAAGCCCGGCGCCTTGACGGCGGCGATCTTCAGGCCGCCACGCAGCTTGTTGACGACGAGCGTGGCCAGGGCTTCGCCCTCGACGTCCTCGGCGATGATCAGCAGCGGCTTCTGCGACTGGATCACCTGCTCCAGGAGCGGGACCATCGGCTGCAGCGAGGAGAGCTTCTTCTCGTGCAGCAGGATCATGCAGTCTTCGAGCTCGGCGACCATCTTGTCGGGGTTGGTCACGAAGTAGGGCGACAGGTAGCCGCGGTCGAACTGCATGCCCTCGACGACTTCGGTCTCGGTCTCGAGGCCCTTGTTCTCCTCGACGGTGATGACACCCTCGTTGCCGACCTTCTGCATCGCGTCGGCGATCTGGCGGCCGATGGCGGCTTCGCCGTTGGCCGAGATGGTGCCGACCTGGGCAACTTCGTCGCTGTCGTTGACGGGACGCGCGGCGGCCTTGATCGCCTCGACGACCTTGGCAGTGGCGAGATCGATGCCGCGCTTGAGGTCCATCGGGTTCATGCCGGCGGCGACCGACTTCAGGCCTTCCTTGATGATGGCCTGGGCCAGCACGGTGGCGGTGGTGGTGCCGTCACCCGCCTCGTCGTTGGTGCGGGAAGCGACTTCCTTCACCATCTGCGCGCCCATGTTCTCGAACTTGTCCTCGAGCTCGATCTCCTTGGCGACGGTGACGCCGTCCTTGGTGATGCGCGGCGCGCCGAAGGATTTGTCGATGACGACGTTGCGGCCCTTGGGGCCGAGGGTCACCTTCACCGCGTTGGCGAGGGTGTTGACGCCCTTGAGCATGCGGTTGCGGGCATCGGTGTCGAACTTGACGTCCTTGGAAGCCATGTCAGTGCTCCTTGATCTTGAATGGGGTGATTGAAGTCAGCGATCTCAGGCGATGATGCCGAGAATGTCGCTTTCCTTCATGATCAGCAGCTCTTCGCCGTTGACGGTGACTTCGGTGCCCGACCACTTGCCGAACAGGACGCGATCGCCTTCCTTGACGGCCATGGCGATCAGCTCGCCGCTGTCCTTGCGGGCGCCTTCGCCACAGGCGATCACTTCGCCCTCGGCCGGCTTTTCCTTGGCGTTGTCGGGGATGATCAGACCGCCCTTGGTCTTTTCTTCACCTTCGACGCGGCGCACCAGGACCCGGTCGTGAAGCGGTTTGAATGCCATCTCTGCAGCTCCTCAGCAGTATGTATGTTCTCATGCCCCGGCGGGGCATTAGCACTCTCCCTCGGTGAGTGCCAACGACGAGACAGGTAAGGAGCGCTCACGCCCCTGTCAAGCATCGCGCGGCGCGGAAATGTCACATCTCGCGCGCCCGCGTAAGTAAGTCGAAAAAGGGGGTTCTCAGCGCATCCTGTTCGTGCATGATGGCGCGCAGGACAACCCCGGATTGGGAGAGCGGCTTATGACTCGAGGTTATTTCTCACACGGCTGAATGCCGCGCCGCCGCCTGTCGCGGAAGGCCGGTTTGCCCCCGCCTCCGCCTGTTGATCTTGCCAGTTTCAGGGCCCAGTCCATGACCCCCCGTATCGTCGTGGCCGATCATCCGGTCGCCGCCGGCCGTCGCCTTGCGCGACCCGCCTCGCAACGCCTCCGATTCCGCCGCACCGCCCTCGGGCGGTCGCAGCGGCATCATGGCGTCAGCGGCGCTCCGATCGCCCACCCCCCGCGCGCCTCACCCCTCTAGGGGCGAGCCCGCACCCGTGCCGGTCTTCCCGACCCGACGACGCGCAGCCCGCGTCGCCGGCCGGGAAAGTCATGGCCGTTTCAGCCGCCGGGCAAGGCCTCTCCATGCCCGGAAACTCAACCCAAGGATGAATAAGGAACACATCATGCATCCGCCTTTCTACATCGTCGACCACCGCGCCCAGCCCGACAGCCCCGCCCCCCTGGGAGGAACGCCCCCGCATGCGCCGGGGCGCGCCCGAGCGGCTCGATCTGAACCCGCCGCATGTCGGCACCGGCCTGGCCATGCTGCGCGCCGCCAGGGACGACCCCCCGGCCGCGCCCCGCGCCACGGGGGCGGGCGGCTTCTGGCCGCGCATCCGGGCGCTGGTCACCAAACGCCCGCGCGCGGAGCCGGCGCGGTGAGACGGGGGGCGGCGCGGGGGACCGCGCCGCCCCTTGCCGGCCCCTCCGGGCGGGTGACAAGGCGCGCGGCCCTGCCTATAAGGCGCGCGACAGTTTCATCGACCTCCCGAAGGATAATCCCATGACCACGCTCGTCTTCGGCCACAAGGCGCCCGACACCGATTCCACCGGCTCGCCGCTGATCTGGGCCTGGTATCTGAACCGCCAGGGCCAGGAGGCCGAAGCGCGGCTGCTGGGCCAGCCCAACACCGAGGCCGCCTTCGTGGCAGAGCGCTGGGGCTTCGAGCTGCCGCAGGTGATCGACGACGTCGAGCCGGGCCAGAAGGTCGTCATCGTCGACACCAACAACCCCGCCGAGCTGCCGGCCTCGATCAACCAAGCCGACATCCAGGCGATCATCGACCACCACAAGCTGTTCGGCGGCATCGAGACCAAGGGCCCGATCGACATCACTATCAAGCCGCTGGCCTGCACCGCGACCATCATGCACGACCTGATGGGCCATGTGGCCACCGAGATGCCCGAGGGCATCAAGGGCCTGATGCTGTCCTGCATCCTGTCGGACACGCTCGAGTTCCGTTCGCCGACCACCACCCCCGCCGATAAGGCGCTGGCCGAGCGGCTGGCCGCGGATCTCGGCATCGATGTCTCCGACTATGCCGGCGAGATGTTCGCCGCCAAGTCCGACGTCTCGGCTTTCTCCGAAGCGGAGCTGCTGCGCATGGACAGCAAGGAGACCACCGTCGACGGCAAGAAGCTGCGCGTGAGCGTGCTCGAGACCACCTCCCCCGACCAGGTGCTGTCGCGCAAGGACGCGCTTCTCGAGGCGATGCCCAAGGTCGCGGCCGAGGATGGCGCCGACGAGGTGCTGCTCTTCGTGGTCGACATCCTGAAGGAGCAGGCGACGCTGCTGGTGCAGAACGACACCGTCAAGGCGATCGCCGAGAAGAGCTTCGACGCCACCGTCTCGGGCGACAGCGTCGTGCTGCCCGGCGTGATGAGCCGCAAGAAGCAGATCATCCCCGTGTTGAAGGCCTGATCCGGATGACGCGGATCATCGAGCGTTTCGCCGACATCTCGGGCAGCTACAACGCCGCCTTCGTCGATCTGTGGGGCTGCATGCATAACGGCGTGCGGGCCTATGAAGAGGCGGTGGCCGCGATGCGCGGCTTCCGGGCGGCGGGCGGCAAGGTGATCCTCGTCACCAACTCGCCGCGGCCGCGCGCCTCCGTGGAGGCGCAGGTCGAGGGGCTGGGCGTGCCGCGCGACTGCTATGACAGCGTGGCCAGCTCAGGCGATTCGGCCCGCGCCGCGATGTATCAGGGCGCGGTTGGCGAGAAAGTCTGGTTCATCGGCGACGAGCGTGACGAGGCCTTCTTCGAGCCGCTGCGGATCATCAAGGATCCGGTCGAGGTGGCGCGCGTCGATCTCGACGCGGCCGAGGGCATCGTCTGCTGCGGCCCCGAGGACGAGCATGCCGACCCGGAGGTCTACCGCCCCGCCTTCGAGACGGCGGTGGCGCGCGGCCTGAAGCTGCTCTGCGCCAACCCCGACATCATCGTCGATCGCGGCGAGGAGCGGGTCTGGTGCGCCGGGGCGCTGGCCCGGCTCTACTCCGAGATGGGCGGCGAAAGCCTCTATTTCGGCAAGCCGCACCCGCCCATCTACGACCTCGCGCGCCGCAGGCTGCACGAGATCGCGCCGGGCATCGCCGACGAGCGGATCATCTGCATCGGCGACGGGCCGCATACCGACGTGTCGGGTGCGGCTGGCGAGGATCTCGACTGCCTGTTCATCACCGGCGGCCTCGCCGCCGCCGAGACCGCGACCCGGTCGGGCGGCCAGCCCGACGCCGAGAAGCTCGCCGCCTATCTGCGCGACGAGGGGCAGGCCCCGACCTTCTCCATCGGTTTCCTGCGCTAGACCTATCGGGCGCGCGCCTGCTTGCGCGCGCCCCGCCCCGCCGCTACGCAAGGCGCCATGCGCAGCTTCAGCGATTTCACCGACATTCCCCCCGCCGACCGCGGCGCCGTCGCCTCCATCGGCAATTTCGACGGCGTGCATCTCGGCCATCGCGCGGTTATCGACCTCGCCCGCGCCGAGGCCGCGCGACTCGGTGCGCCCCTGGGCGTGATGACCTTCGAGCCGCATCCCCGCGAGTATTTCGCGCCCGATGCCCCGCCCTTCCGGCTGATGAACCGGACCGCCCGCGCCCACCGGCTCGAGAAGATCGGTGTCGAGCGGCTGTTCGAGCTTCGCTTCGATGCGGGCCTCGCCGCGCTTTCCCCGGAGGGCTTCGCCCACCAGGTGATCGCCGAGGGCCTCGGCCTGCGCCACGTCGTGATCGGCGCCGATTTCCGCTTCGGCAAGGGCCGCGCCGGCGATGCCGCGATGCTCGAGGCGCTGGGCCGCGCGCATGGCTTCGGCGTCACCGTCTCGCCGCTCGTCGCGCTCGACGCGGGCGAGGTCAGCTCAACCGCGATCCGCCGCGCCCTGTCCGAGGGCCGCCCCCGCGACGCCGCCGCCATGCTCGGTCACCTGCACCGGCTCGAAGGCGAGGTGATCCATGGCGAGAAGCGCGGCCGCGAGCTGGGCTTTCCGACCGCGAACATGACCATCGACGGGCTGCACCTGCCACGCTTCGGCGTCTATGCCGTCAAGGTCGACGTGCTCACCGGCCCGCATGCCGGGACCTATGACGGCGCCGCCTCGATCGGCACCCGTCCGATGTTCGGCGAGAACCACCCGAATTGCGAAACCTTCCTGTTCGACTTCAAGGGCGATCTCTACGGCGCCGAAATCTCGGTGGCGCTGGTCGAATACCTGCGTGGCGAGGAAAGGTTCGACGGGCTCGACGCCCTGATCGCGCAGATGGAGGCCGACTGCGCCCGCGCCCGTGAGGTTCTGGCCGATGCGTGAACGTTTCTGGCAATTGCCTCTCGAGGAGCTCGATCGCGCCGAGTGGGAGGCGCTCTGCGACGGTTGCGGCAAGTGCTGCCTCAACAAGATCGAGGACGAGGACACCGGAGAGGTCGCGTTGACCCGTGTCGCTTGCCGCCTGCTCGACGGCGCGACCTGCCTGTGCACGAAATACGCGACCCGGCACAAATACGTGCCCGAATGCATCGTGCTCACCCCCGACAAGATCGCCGAGACCATGTACTGGCTGCCCGCAACCTGCGCCTACCGGCTGCGCGCCGAGGGGCGCCCGCTCTACGGCTGGCACCATCTGATCTCCGGCGACCGTCAGGCCGTGCACCGCGCGGGCGTGTCCATGGCAGGCCGCACCGTACCCGAAACCCAAGTCGATGACGACGACTGGGAGGACCATATCATCGAGGAGCCCGTCTGATGCAGTTCGCCTCCGATAATGCCGGTCCCGCCCACCCCGCAATCCTCGAGGCGATCGCGCGCGCCAATGACGGCCACCAGCGCGCCTATGGCTCGGAAAGCGCGATGTCGCGGGTGCGCGACCGCATCCGTGACATCTTCGAGGCGCCGCAGGCCGAGGTGCATCTCGTCGCCACCGGCACCGCGGCCAATGCGCTGATTTTGGGGTGCATGGCCCGCCCCTGGGACGCGGTGTTCTGCTCGGAGCACGCCCATGTCGAGCATGACGAGGGCAACGCGCCCGAATTCTATACCGGCGGCGCCAAGCTGACTCTGGTGCCCGCCCCCGACGGGCGGATGACGCCCGCAGCACTGGAGCGCGCGCTGCTGCCCGAGGGGGCGCGCAGCTTTCACAATGCCCAGCTCGGCCCGCTGAGCATCACCCAGGTGACGGAGACCGGCGCGGTCCACGACCTCGCCGAGATCGCCGCGCTGTCGGAGATCATGCATGCGCGCGGCCAGAAGGTGCACATGGATGGCGCCCGCTTCGCCAACGCGATCGCGGCGCTGGGCTGCAGCCCGGCCGAGATGACCTGGAAGGCGGGCATCGACGCGCTGAGCTTCGGCGGTACCAAGAATGGCTGCCTCGGCGTCGAGGCCGCGGTGTTCTTCGACCCCGACCTCGCCCGCGATTTCGAGATCCGGCGCAAGCGCGGCGGCCATCTCTTTTCCAAGCACCGGTTTCTCTCGGCGCAGATGCAGGCCTATCTCGACGACGACCTGTGGCTCGATCTCGCGCGCCGCGCCAATGAGGCCTGCGCCCGCCTCGTCGCCGGGTTGCGCGCGCATGGCGAGGCCGAGATCCTCTACCCGGCCGGGGCCAACCTCGTCTTCGTCACCCTGCCGCGCGCCACGCTGCGCCGCCTGAGCGATGGCGGCGCGGATTTCTACGTCATGGATGGGGATCCGATGACCGGCGATCCGGCCGAGCGGCTCACCGCCCGGCTGGTCTGCGACTGGTCACTGGGCGCCGAGCAGGTCGACCGTTTCCTGGCGCTGCTCGGCTGAGGCCGCTCAGAGCTGCCCCGACAGGTGCAGGTCGAGATCCGACAGCCGGTCCTGCCCCCAGAACCGCTCGTCGGTGTCGGTGATGTAGAAGGGCGAGCCGAAGACGCCGCGCTGCACCGCCTCCTCGAGGTTCTGCGCGTATTCGTCGGCCGCGCCCATCATGTTGCTCTCGGCCAGGCCGGGGTCGAAGCCCGCCTCCTCGAGCGCGGCGCGGATCACCTCCTCGACGGCGATGTCCTTCTCTTCGGCCCAGCAGGCGCGGGTGATCGCGTGCACCAGCCGCCCCATGTCGCCGCCACCCGCCCGCTGGGCGTTGATGATCGCATAGGCGGCGGGCGCGCCGTTGGTGGGCCAGAACGCCGGACGCGGATTGAGCGGCAGGCCCGCCTTCTTGGCCTGGCGGCGCATCTCCTGGCGACGATATTCGAGCCGGCTCGGATGCCGGTCCTTGGGAAGCTGCCCGCCCGAACGCGGGAACAGCGCCATCACGTCCATGGGCTTGTAGACGATCTCGGCCCCGTGCTTGGCGGCGATCTCCTCGAGCCGGGTCCCTGCGATGTAGACATAGGGCGACAATGTCGCGAAAAAGTAGTCGATTTTCGGCATGAAGCCCCTCTTCGCACGCCACCCCCATCGGGCAGGTTTGCGCCATGCTAGGGCTGTGCTAGGCGGTGTCAATCTTTCCGCCGCCCGCTGCGAGGCGGCCCGAGCCTGCCGAGGATGCCCCTTGATGCCCACCTTGAACGAGCCGAAGCTGATTGCCGGCAACGCCAACCAGACCCTGGCCCGCGCGGTCGCCCGTCGCATGTCGATGCACCGGGGCATGAATGTCGGCCTCGTCGACGCCCGGATCGAGCGCTTCAACGACCAGGAGATCTTCGTCGAGGTCTACGAGAACGTCCGCGGCGAGGACATGTTCATCATCCAGCCGACCTCGAACCCGGCCAATGACAACCTGATGGAGCTGCTGATCATGGCCGACGCGCTGCGCCGGTCCTCGGCCGCGCGCATCACCGCCGTGATCCCCTATTTCGGCTATGCCCGCCAGGACCGCCGCGCCAAGGCGCGCACGCCGATCTCGGCCAAGCTGGTCGCCAACCTGATCGCCGAGGCCGGGATCGAGCGGGTGCTGACCATGGATCTGCACGCCGCCCAGATCCAGGGCTTCTTCGACATTCCCGTCGACAACCTCTACGCCGCGCCGATCTTCGCGCTCGACGTCGCGCACCACTTCAAGGACCGCCGCGACGACGTGATGGTGGTGAGCCCCGATGTCGGCGGCGTCGCCCGCGCGCGCGAGCTGGCCAAGCGCATCGGCGCGCCGCTCGCCATCGTCGACAAGCGCCGCGAAAAGGCCGGCGAAGTGGCCGAGATGACCGTGATCGGCGACGTCTCGGGCAAGGCCTGCATCATCGTCGACGACATCTGCGACACCGCCGGCACGCTGTGCAAGGCGGCAGAGACGCTGATGGAGGCCGGCGCCACCGAGGTGCACAGCTACATCACCCACGGCGTGCTCTCCGGCCCCGCCGTCAGCCGCATCGAGAAATCGGTCATGAAATCGCTGGTGATCACCGATTCGATAGAGCCGACCGAGGCGGTGAAGAACGCGCCCAACATCCGCATCGTGCCGACCGCGCCGATGTTCGCGCAGGCGATCCTCAACATCTGGAACGGCACCAGCGTCAGTTCGCTCTTCGAGCACGAGACGCTGACGCCGATCTATGAAGGCATGTACACCGCCGATTGAGGCGGACTGTGGCGGGCCCTCAGCCGAGGAGCCCCGCCAGACCCCGCGCCAGCAGCCCGGTGAGCACATCGGGCTGCAGCGCCCAGGCCACCGCCCGGCCGAACGGGCCCGAGCCATCCAGCCGCGACAGCATCTCGCCCAGCGCCACGGCGTCGAGCCGCGCCATCAGCAGGCTCTTGGCGCCCAGCGCCGACATGATCGGAAGTATCACGAGAATCAGGGCAGCCAGGGCGGCATTGCCCTCGCGCCGCGGCATCACCACGACCAGATCGTCCTCGAGAACGTAGCACTCCGGCTCGCCCGCGGTGCGGCGCTGCTGGCAGTCGATCTTGCGAAGACGGGTTTCAAAGCTCGGCGAGACGCAAGTCATGGTCGGCGATCCTGGCAAGGTGCCCCCACCTCACGGTGTCAAGATTAGACCCGCATCATGGCGAAAATGTGGCAGGCGACCCACTTTCCGGCGAAAACCCGGCAGCCCGCCACATGACCGCCCCACCGCGCCTCAGTCGCGCCGCATGTCGAGGGTGGTCCATTCGCCATGGCTCGTACGGGCGGCGCGCGCAAAGCCCTGCCCCACATAGACCGCCTCGACCGCATCGGCCTGTTCGTTGAGGATGCCCGACAGGATCACCCGCCCGTCTTTCGCCACTTTTCGCGCCATTTCGGGCGCGAGTGCGACGAGGGGTCCCTTGAGGATATTTGCGAAGACGAGGTCGAAGGGTGCCGCCGCCTCGAGCGCGGAATGCTCGAAGCCTGCCGCCTCGAGGCACTCCACCTGCCCCTCCATGCCGTTGGCCGCGAGATTGGCCTCGGCCACCTCGACCGCCACTTCGTCGATGTCCGACGCCATCACCCGCGCCTCGGGCCAGACCCGCGCCGCCGCCATCGCTAGAACGGCGGTTCCGCAGCCGATATCGACGACCCGCGCCGGTGCGGCGCCTTCGCTCGCCAGCGCATCGAGCGCCTTCAGGCAGCCCAGCGTCGTGCCGTGATGCCCGGTGCCGAAGGCCATCGCCGCCTCGATCAGCAGCGGGATGCTGCCCTGCGGCACCTTGTCGGCGTCGTGACTGCCATGCACGAAGAACCGCCCCGCCTCGACCGGGGCGAGATCGCGGCGCACCTTGGCCACCCAATCCTCGTCGGGCACCTCCGAGACGACGAAGCCGCGCGCGCCATGGCTCGCCGCCAGCAGGTCCAGTTCGACCGCGTCGGGCGTCTCCTCGAAATAGGCGGTCACCTCGAACAGCCCCGAGCCATCCTCGATCTCGAACACGCCGGTGCCGTAGGGCGTGGGCTCAAGCTCCTCGAGCGCCTCCGCCAGCCGTTCGCCGCGGCGCTGGTCGTCGAGCTGGGTGATCGCGGTGAAGACGGGCATCGGGGTTCTCCGGAACAAGGGGCCTCGCGCGGCATAGGCGCAGGCGAAGGGGGCGGTCAATCGCCGCCCCCTTCAACATCAACCGATCAGACCCGGGACGATGCCCCGGGCCCGGGCGCGTTCAGGCGCCCACGCCGATCGGGCAGGTCACGCCGGTGCCGCCGATCCCGCAGTAACCGGCGGGATTCTTGTCGAGATACTGCTGGTGGTAATCCTCGGCCATGTAGAAGGCCGGGGCGTCGGTGATCTCGGTTGTGATCGCGCCGTAGCCGGCCTCGGTCAGCCGCAGCGAAAACGCCTCGCGCGAGGCTTCGGCCGCCTCTTTCTGCAACTCGCTGAAGGTATAGATGCCCGACCGGTACTGCGTGCCACGATCGTTGCCCTGCCGCATGCCCTGGGTCGGGTCGTGGTTCTCCCAGAAGACCCGCAGCAGTTCGTCATAGCTGGTCTTCGCGGGGTCATAGATCACGCGCACCACCTCGTTATGGCCGGTGCGGCCGGTGCAGACCTCCTCATAGGTCGGGTTCGGCGTGTAGCCGCCCGCATAGCCCACCATGGTCGAATGCACGCCCGGCAGCTTCCAGAAGATCCGCTCAACCCCCCAGAAGCAGCCCATGCCGAACATCGCGACCTCGAACCCCTCGGGGGCCTCGGGGTCGAGCGCCGTGCCCAGCACGGTATGGGTGGTGGCGGTGGGGATCGGCTCCGGGCGGCCCGGCAGCGCGTTCTCGGGGGTGACCATCTCGGTCTTGGTCGAACTCAGGCCGAACATTGCCTTCTCCTCGTCTGGTGTATTGGCTCGCGATATAGGCACTGACGGCGCCGAGTTCTACTCGGCCGCCACCGGAAGCCGAGCCCGCGCGAACACCGTCTCGCGACCCGGCGCCGGGTGGCGCGGGATCATCAGCGCCAATGTGAACGACACCCCTGCCATGCCGGCGGCCAGCAAAAAGACCGCATCCGGCGCGACCAGCCAGAGATAGCCCAGCGCGGCCGGCAGGAACACGGCGGCGATGTGGTTGATGGTGAAGGCCACGGCCGCCGTCGGGGCGATATCGCCCGGATCGGCGATCTTCTGGAAATAGGTCTTGAGCGCCAGCGCCAACGCGAAGAACACGTTGTCGATCACGTAGAGCGCGGCGGCGACCGCGACGCCCCAGCCGAACCAGTAGAGCCCACCATAGGCGAGGAACACGCCCATCAGCCCGGCATACTCGACCATCAGCCCCTTGCGCTCGCCCCAGCGGGCGACCGCCCGCCCGATCAGTGGGGCGCCGAAGATGTTGGTCAGCAGGGTGATCAGGAACAGCGCCGTCACCTCATGCACGTCGTAGCCGAACTTCTCGACCATCATGAAACCCGCGAAGACCACGAAGATCTGCCGCCGCGCGCCGGCCATGAACTGCAGCGCGTAGTAGAGCCAGTAGCGGCGGCGCAGCACGAAGCTCTTGGTCTGGGGATGCGGCTCGCGGAAGGCCGGGAAGGCGAACCAGCAATAGAGCGCCACCGCGGCGCAGAAACCGCCCGAGACCATGTAGACGAAATCATAGGACAGCCCGAGGCTCTCCCAGGTCAGCACGATCGCCAGATAGGCCACCAGCGTCGCCCCCGCCCCGGCCGAGACCAGCCAGCCCAGCATTTGCGGCGCGCGGTCCTTGGGCAGCCATTGCAGCTGCAGCGACTGGTTCACCGTCTCGTAGTAGTGAAAGCCGATCGAGGAGAGCATGGTGATGGTCAGGATGCCGCCCATCGAGGGGAACTGCGCGGTGAGCGCGGTGGCAATGCCGAGCAGCCCCAGCGAGATCAGCGCCAGCGACTGCTCGCGCACGAAGAGCAGGATCGCGATCACCCCGATGGCGAGAAAGCCCGGCACTTCGCGCACCGTGTGGAGCCAACCGATATCCGAGCCGTCGAAGCCCGCTGCCTCGATGACGAAGTTGTTCAGGAGCGCCGACCACGTGGCGAAGGCCACCGGCATGGCCATTGCCATCAGGAAGAGGAGCGCCACAGGCCTGCGCCAGATCGGCAGGGTCCGGGCCTCGGAAAGCGGCATCGGAATACGTGTCATGCGCAAGCATTACGGTCTGCCGCGCCGCTTGGCGAGAGGTCATGCGCACCGAAATCGCCGGCGGGGGGTTCGGCAGGCGGCGCGGCCGCGACGGGTCAGCGGTCGTGGATGCCCTTGCCTTCGAAGATCCGCGGCGTCCATTTCTCGATGCGGGCATACCGCGTCGCCGATTGCTTGGCACCCGCGATGGTCAGCGCATAGCCGCGCTGCCGCCCCGGGGTCAGCGCGGCGAAGGCCTCGGCCAGGGCGGGGTCCGCGTCGAGCGCCGCGACCAGCTCCTCGGGGAGGTCGATATCGTCCTTGGGCAGCACCACCCGACGCCCGGCGCGGTCGAGCTCCACCGCTTCGGTGATGTAGCGGCGCAGCACCGTCTCGCGCGCCGCGATGTCGGCCAGATCCCGAAACACCATCATCCGCACCGCGCGCGAGTTCGGCCCCGGCGCCACCAGCATGCCTTCGGGGTCGGAGAGCAGAACGCCCTTGAAGAAGGAGATGCCGCAGCGCTCGGCATAGCCCGCGACCATGGCGGTGTTGCCGCCCGCGCAGGTGTAGCAGGGCGCGCGCCACTTCCAGACCTCCTCGATACCGTCGGTATCGCGCAGGATCGCTCTGAGCGCCGATTTCTCCGCCTTCCAGCGCCCTTCGCGCGCATAAAACGCCTCGATTCTCGCGTCGTCGTCCATGATCCGCCCCTCCCCGCCCGATCCTTTTCCGGCGCGGAGGGCCCGGTCAACGGGTCACAGAAAGCTTTGCGGGTCGATGTCGATGGCGAGCCGGGCATTGGCCGGCACCTTCACCTGCGCCGCCCATTGCGCGAGCGCCGCCTGCAGCGGCGCGGTCTTCTCCGCCTTGACCAGAAGCCGCACCCGGTGCCGTCCGCGCACCCGGGCGATGGGCGCCGGGGCCGGTCCGAACAGCTGCGCCCCGATCCGGCGCAGCGGCGCGTCGAGCCGGGCCAGCCGATTGCCGAGATCGAAGGCCTGCTGCATGTCCGGGGACGAGATCACGATGCCGGCCATCCGCCCATAGGGCGGCACGCCGGCGGCGCGGCGCGCGGCGGCCTCGGCGGCCCAAAACCCTTCCTCGTCGCCGGACAGGATCGCGCGGATCACCGGATGCTCGGGTTGGAAGCTCTGCAAGAGCGCGGTGCCGCGCGCCTCGGCGCGCCCCGCGCGCCCCGCCACCTGCCGCATCAGCTGGAACGTCCGCTCGGCCGCGCGCAGGTCCGAGCCCTGCAGCCCGAGATCGCTGTCGATCACCCCCACCAGCGTCAGCTTGGGAAAATTGTGTCCCTTGGCGACGAGCTGGGTGCCGACGACGATGTCCGCCGCACCCTCGGCGATCTCGAGGATGCGGGCCTTGAGCGCGCGGGCCGAGCCGAACAGGTCCGAGCTGAGCACCGTCACCCGCGCGTCGGGAAACAGCGCCTGCGCCTCTTCGGTGATCCGCTCCACCCCCGGCCCCACGGCGGCGAGCTTGCCCGCCACCTCGCAGTTCGGGCAGGTCTCGGGCATCGGCGCGGTCTCGCCGCATTGGTGGCACATGAGCCGCTTGAGAAAGCGGTGCTCGACCATCCGCGCGTCGCAATGCTTGCAGCCGATCTGGTGGCCGCAGGCGCGGCACAGGGTCAGCGGTGCGTAGCCACGGCGGTTGAGGAACAGGAGCGACTGCTCGCCACGTTCCAGCCGCTGCATCACCGCGCCCTTGAGCGCGGGCGAGATCCAGCTGCCCGAAGGCACCTCCTCCGTGCGCATGTCGATGGCGCGCATCTCGGGCATCACGGCGGGGCCGAAGCGGCTTTCGAGGTCGAGGCGGGCATATTTGCCCTGCTGCACGTTGACCCAGCTCTCCAGCGACGGCGTGGCCGAGGCCAGCACCACCTGCGCCCTTTCGAGCGAGGCGCGCAGCACCGCCATGTCGCGCGCGTTGTAGAGCACCCCGTCCTCCTGCTTGTAGGAGGTGTCGTGCTCCTCGTCGACGACGATGAGCCCAAGGTCGTGGAACGGCAGGAACAGCGCCGAGCGCGCGCCGACCACCAGCTGCGCGCCGTTCTCGGCCACCATCTTCCAGCAGCGCCGCCGCTCGGTGGTGGTGACGCCCGAATGCCACTCCGCGGGCTTGGCGCCGAAGCGCGCCTCGACCCGGGTCAGGAACTCCGCCGTGAGCGCGATTTCCGGCAACAGCACCAGCGCCTGCCGGCCGCGGGCCAGACAGGCGGCCACCGCCTCGAGATAGACCTCGGTCTTGCCCGAACCGGTGACGCCCTTGAGCAGCGTCGTGCCATACCGCCCGCCCGCGATGCCCGCGCGCAGGGCCTCGGCCGCCGCCGCCTGGTCGCCGGTCAGCGGCTTGCCAGGCATGTGCGGATCGAGGGTTGGATAGGCCACGTCGCGCGGCGCCTCCTCCTCGATCACCGCGCCGGAGGTCAGGAGACCCTTGATCACCGAGGAGCCGACCCCTGTCAGCTCGGCCAGTTCTCCCAGAAGAAAGGCCAGCCCGTCATGCTCTTCCAGCAGGTCGAGCACCCGGGCGCGCGCCGGCGTCATCCGCTCCGGCTGGCCGTGGCCACGCCGGTAGATCTTGCGCATGCCCGGCGGGTCTGTGAGGCCAGGCGCGCGGGTCGCCAACCGGAGCATCGCCGGCATCGGCGTGAGCGTGTAATCCGCGACCCGGCCGAGGAATTCGCGCATCACGGCGCGCATCGGCGGCAGGTCGAGCACGCGGATCGCGCTCTTGACCTTGGCGGGGTCGTAATCGCCCGCGCCCGGACCCCAGACCACCCCGTTCACCTTGCGCGGGCCGAACGGCACCTCGACATGGTCCCCCGGCGCGCAGCCGCCTCGCGGCGCGCGGTAATCCAGCACCCGGTCGAGCGGCTGGGTGGTCAGCACGCCGATCAGCGCGCCCTCCTCGAAGCGGGACGTGGTCATGGGCTGTCAGGCACCTCTGGCGCGGCGGAGCCGTCAACATGCGCCGCGCGCGCCGGGGCTTCAAGTGAGCAGCGCGTCGCAGGCTTCATCCCGATGCCTGTCGCCCCCATATGGGAAAGGCGCTGTTCCACCGCCGCGTCGCTTGCTAGACCGGGCGCGAAGCCGCCCCGCGCCGGGGCGCCGCGTCACCACATTGCGCCCCACGGGCGCGCGACATCTGACAGGGAGAGACCCATGAAATTCTTCGTCGATACCGCCGAGATCGACCAGATCCGCGAACTCCACGATCTGGGCATGGTCGACGGCGTCACCACCAACCCGTCGCTGATCATGAAGTCGGGCCGTGACATCAAGGAAGTGACCAAGGAGATCTGCTCGATCGTCGACGGCCCGGTTTCGGCCGAGACCGTGGCGCTCGACGCCGAAGGCATGATCGCCGAGGGCCGCGAACTGGCCAAGATCGCCGATAACATCGCGATCAAGGTGCCGCTGACCTGGGACGGCCTCAAGGCCTGCAAGACGCTCACCGACGAAGGCCGGATGGTCAACGTGACGCTGTGCTTCTCGGCCAACCAGGCGCTTCTGGCCGCCAAGGCCGGCGCGACCTTCATCTCGCCCTTCATCGGCCGGCTCGACGACCTGAACCTCGACGGCATGGAGCTGATCGCCGACATCCGGCAGATCTACGACAACTACGGCTTCGAGACGCAGATCCTCGCCGCCTCGATCCGCAACGCCAACCACATGTCCGAGGCCGCCAAGATCGGCGCCGACGTCGCCACCGCCCCGGCGGCGGTGATCAAGGCCATGGCCAACCACGTGCTGACCGACAAGGGCCTCGACGCCTTCCTCAAGGACTGGGCCTCGACCGGTCAGAAGATCGTCTGATGACCCAGCGGGGCGCTGTGCCTTCCGCGCCGCGCCCCGCCGCATTTTCGCCACACCGGGGCGCATCGCCCCGCTGGGGCTGCTATGCTCGCGGCGATGCGACTGCCCGGATCTGCCCAGATGACTGACGACACCTCCCCCGATGACGGGCTGCGCGAGCGCATCCTCGCCGACCCTGCCCGGCTGCTCGACGACCCGGCGATCATGCGGGCGCTGGTCGAGGCCGATGCCGGGGCCCGTGGCTCCAACGTGGTCGATCTGCGCGGCCTCGCGATGGAGCGGCTGCAGTCGCGGCTCGACCGGCTCGAAGACACGCATCGCTCGGTGATCGCCGCCGCCTACGAGAATCTTGCCGGCACCAACCAGATCCACCGCGCCGTGCTGCGGATGATGGATGCCACCCGGTTCGAGACCTTCCTGCAGGACCTCTCCGGCGAGGTGGCCGACATGCTGCGGGTGGATGTCGTCCGGCTGGTGCTGGAAACCGCGCGGCCCGAGGACGACCCCGCGATCGCGCGGCTCTCGGACGTGCTGTCGGTGGCCGAGCCGGGATTCGTTGCCGATTACGTCACCCAGGGCCGCAACGTGCCGCCGCGCCAGGTCTCGCTGCGCGCGGTCGAGCCGCAGGAGGCCGGGCCCTATGGCGCCCGCGCCCCGGAGATCCTGTCCGAGGCCTGCCTCCGGCTCGATTTCGGTCCGGGCCGCCTGCCCGGCATGCTACTGCTGGGCGCTACTGACGCGTCTCGCTTCGCCCCGGCGCAAGCCACCGACCTCATGGGTTTCTTCGCCGGCGTGTTCGAGCGGCAGATGCGGCGCTGGCTATCGTGATTTCGCCCGCGCTGACCGACGCGATGGGGCGCTGGCTCGACCACGAGCGGGCGCTCAACGGCGCCGCGCGCAACACCCTCACCGCCTATCAGGCCGACGTTCTGGGATTTCTGGGCTTCATGCAGGCGCATCACGCCGAAGCGCAGGGCCTCGCCGCGATCGCGCGGGTCACGGTGTCGGACATGCGCGCCTGGATGGCGCATGAGCGCGGCCGCGGCCTTTCGGCGCGCAGCCTCGCCCGCGCGCTCTCGGCGGTGAAATCCTTCTATCGCTGGCTCGCCGAGCGCGAGGGGTTCGAGCCGACGGCGGTGCTGTCGACCCGGGCGCCGCGCCTGAAGCCCCGGCTGCCGCGCCCGCTCGACGAGGAGGCGGCGGCACGGATGCTCGAGACGGTCGAGCTGCAGTCTCGCGAGCCTTGGGTGGCGGCGCGCGACGTGGCGGTGGTGACGCTGCTGTGGGGCTGCGGGCTGCGGATCTCCGAGGCGCTGTCGCTCACCGGCGCGCAGTTGCCGCTGCCGGAGACGCTGCGCATTTCCGGCAAGGGCGGCAAGGAGCGGCTGGTGCCGGTGCTGCCGGCGGCGCGCAAGGCGGTGTCGGACTACGTCCGGCTCTGCCCGCACGCGATGGATCCCGGCCTGCCGCTGTTTCGAGGCGTGCGCGGCGGCGCGCTGGGCCCGCGTCCCATCCAGAAGGCGATGGAGATGGCGCGGATGCAGCTCGGCCTGCCCTCCACGGCCACGCCGCACGCGATGCGCCACAGCTTCGCCACGCATCTGCTGAGCGCCGGCGGCGACCTGCGCGCGATTCAGGAACTTCTGGGCCACGCGTCGCTTTCGACCACTCAGACCTACACCGCGGTCGATGCGGCGCGTCTCATGGAGATCTACGATCGTGCCCATCCCCGCGCCTGAAACGCACGCGTTGCACCCGGCCGAAGGATCGGACAAGAGGGACGGCATGACTGACGCACGCAAGGCCCTCGGGGTCCATCTCTTCACCGCCACCGGTGCGGTCTTCGCCATGCTCGCCATGCTCGAGGCGGTGCAGGACGACTGGAGCATGATGTTCTTCTGGTTGGTCGTCGCCTTTGCCGTGGATGGCATCGACGGGCCGCTGGCGCGCAAATACGACGTCAAGCGCAACGCGCCGATCTTCGACGGCGTGCTGCTCGATCTGGTGATCGACTACCTGACCTACGTCTTCGTCCCGGCCTTCGCGCTGTTCGAATCGGACCTGCTGCCGGGCTGGACCGGCTGGCTGGCGATCATCGTCATCACCTTCGCCTCGGCGCTCTATTTCGCCGACACGCGGATGAAGACCAAGGACAACTCCTTCCAGGGCTTTCCGGGCTGCTGGAACATGCTGGTGCTCGTGCTCTTCGCGCTCTCGCCCAACTTCTGGATCATCCTGGCGCTGGTGGTGGTACTGTCGATCACCATGTTCCTGCCGGTGAAGTTCATCCACCCGGTCCGCACCAAGCGCTGGCGCGCCGTGTCGCTGCCGATGGCGCTGGCCTGGACCTTCTTCGCAGGCTGGGCGGCCTGGGTCGATTTCGATCCCCAGAGCTGGGCGCATTGGGGTCTCGTTGTCACCTCGGTCTACCTGCTCGGCGCCGGCGCGGCGCAGCAGGTCGTGCATGGCAAGGACGGCTGAGCCGGCTCAGAACCGGGTCAGCGCCACCCCCGCCACGATCAGCCCCGCCGAGACCGCCTTGCCGCGATCCATCCGGTCGCCGAAGGCGGCCCAGCCGATCAGCACCGCGAACAGGATCGAGGTTTCGCGCAGCGCGCTGACCAGCGCGATCGGCGCCAGCGTCATCGCCCAGACCGCGATCGCGTAGGCGCCGTAGGAGGTGGCCGCCGCCAGCGCCCCCTGCCCCCAGACGCGCGGCCCCACGCGCAGCAGGCCGCGCCCACCCGTGGCCAATGCCACTGGTGGAAACAGCAGCGCCGAGGCCACGAAGAGCCAGCCGACATAGGCGACCGGATCGCCCGAAAGCCGCGCCCCGAGACCGTCGACCAGCGTGTAACCGGCGGTGCCCATCGCCGCGCCCAGCGCGTAGGGGATCAGCCTGCGGCTCTCGCCAGAGCCCAGCGCGCCCCGGGCCATGCCGAGGATGCCCAGCCCCAGCACCAGCACGCCCGCCACCGCCACCGGCTCGAGCGCGTCGGCGAGGAACAGCGCGCTGACCACCAGCACCGCCATCGGCGCGGCACCCCGGGCGATCGGGTAGACCCGGCTCAGATCGCCCTGCTCGTAGGCCAGCGCGAGGAAGCCGTTATAGGTCGCGTGACAGACCGCCGAGGCGGCGATCCAGGGCCAGACCTCGGCCTCGGGCCAAGGCCGGGTCAGCGCCACGGCGAGACCCATCGCGCCCTGCACCAGTGTCAGGATCACCATGCCGGCGAGCTTGGACGCGCCAAGCTTGATCATCGCGTTCCAGCTGGCATGCAGGAAGGCCGCGAACATCACTGCCGCGAAGACCGGCAGCGTCATTGTAGGGTGCACCCCGGCTTGGGGAGACGCCGCGAATGGGAGCCGGTCCCCAGCCCCCTTTCACCACGCCCCCTACCGGCAGAACCGCCGCCGCCGCGCGTCGCGCGACGGCGAAGGGATGTCACGCCAGCGCCGCGTCGCATCGCGCGCAGACGCCGGGATGCGCATGGGTGCCGACATCGGGCAGGATCTTCCAGCAGCGCTGACATTTCTCGCCCTCGGCCGCTTCGAACACCACGCCCACACCCTCGACCTCCGGCAGGCGGAACGCCTCGGCCGGGGACGGGTCGCCGGTCAGGTAGATCGCCGAGGTGATGCACAGATCCTCGAAATTCACGCTCTTGAGCGCGGCCAGCGCCTCCTCGTCGCGGACATGCACCACCGGCGCCGCCTCGAGCGAGGCGCCGATCACCTTGTCGCGCCGCGCCACTTCGAGCGCCGCCGTCACCACGCGCCGCACCTTGCGGATCGCGGTCCACTTCGCCGCCAGAGCCTCGTCGCGCCAGGATTGCGGCGTCTCGGGGATGTCGGTGAGATGCACCGAGGCGTCGTCGCCCGGGTGCCGCTCCAGCCAGACCTCTTCCATCGTGAAGACGAGGATCGGCGCGAGCCAGGTCGTCAGCCGGTGGAACAGCAGGTCGAGCACAGTGCGCGCGGCGCGGCGGCGCGCGGTGTCGCCGTCGCAGTAGAGCGCGTCCTTGCGGATGTCGAAATAGAAGGCCGACAGCTCCACGGTCGCGAAGGTGAAGACCGACTGGAACACGCCCTGGAAGTCATAGGCGTCGTAGCCCTCGCGCACGGTCTGGTCGAGTTCGGCGAGGCGGTGCAGCACCCAGCGCTCCAGCTCGGGCATCTCGGATGCGTCGACCCGGTCCGCTTCGGTGAAGTCCGCCAGCGATCCCAGCAGGAAGCGCATTGTGTTGCGCAGCCGGCGGTAGCCGTCGGCGGTGCCCTTCAGGATCTCCGGCCCGATCCGCAGGTCGGCGGTGTAGTCCGACTGCGCCACCCAGAGCCGCAGGATGTCCGCGCCGTACTGCTTGGTCACGTCGGCGGGGCTGACGGTGTTGCCCAAAGACTTGGACATCTTCATGCCCTTCTCGTCGAGCGTGAAGCCATGCGTCAGCACGCCGCGATAGGGCGCGCGCCCCTTGGTGCCGCAGGATTGCAGCATCGAGGAGTGGAACCAGCCGCGATGCTGGTCGGTGCCCTCAAGGTAGAGATCGGCCAGACCGTCCTCGGAGCCGTCCTCGCGGTCGCGCAGCACGAAGGCATGGGTCGAGCCGGAATCGAACCAGACGTCGAGGATGTCGAAGACCTGCTCGTAGTCATCGGGGTTCACGGCGTCGCCGAGGAAACGCTCCTTGGCGCCATCCTTGTACCACGCATCCGCGCCCTCGGCCTCGAAGGCCTCGAGGATGCGGGCGTTCACCGCCTCGTCGCGCAGCAGGAAGTCGGGATCGGTGGGGCGGGCCCCCTTCTTCACGAAGCAGGTCAACGGCACGCCCCAGGCGCGCTGGCGCGACAGCACCCAATCGGGCCGCTGTTCGATCATCGAATGCAGCCGGTTGCGCCCGGTCTTCGGCGTCCAGGTCACCAGCTCGTCGATCGAGGTCAGCGCCCGCTCGCGGATGGTCTTGCCGTACTGGTCCTGCCCGTCGCCGACCTCGCGGTCGATCGCCGCGAACCATTGCGGCGTGTTGCGGAAGATCAGCGGCGCCTTGGAGCGCCAGCTATGCGGGTAGGAGTGCTTGATCTTGCCACGCGCGAAGAGCTTGCCCGACTGCGCCAGCGCGTCGATGACGGCCGCGTTCGCGTCGCCCTCCTTGCCGTTGGGCTTGAGGATGCGCTTGCCGCCGAACAGCGGCAGATCGGCGCGGAAGGAGCCATCCTCCTCCACGTTGTAGGTGATGACCTCCGCCAGCATGCCGGCGTCGCGGTAGAGCTCGAACTCGTCCATGCCGTGGCTCGGCGCGCAATGCACGAAGCCGGTGCCGTCCTCGTCGGTGACGAAGGGCGCAGCGCGGAAGTCGCGCGGCTGATCCCACTCGCCCATCCCCCCTTCGATCCCGGCAAAGGGATGCGCGACCGACAGCCCGTCGAGCGACGGCGCATCGCCGATCCGCTCCCAGCCGTCGACGCGGGCCTTGTCGAGGCAACCCTCGGCCAGCTTGTCGGCGAGCAGCAGCTTGTCGCCGGTCTTGACCCAGTTGTCCTCGGGCGCGCCGGTAATCTGGTAGACGCCGTAGGAGATGTCGGGGTGATAGACGACGCCCTTGTTCGAGGGGATGGTCCAAGGCGTGGTGGTCCAGATCACCACGTCGGCGCCTTGCAGCAGCGGGTCGTCGGAGCCCAGCACCGGGAAACGCACCCAGATTGTGAAGCTTTCCTTGTCGTGATACTCGACCTCGGCCTCGGCCAGCGCGGTCTTCTCGATGGGCGACCACATCACAGGCTTGGAGCCCTGGTAAAGCACGCCGTTCATCAGGAACTTCTGGAATTCCTCGGCGATCACCCGCTCGGCGTGGAAGTCCATGGTTAAGTAGGGCTTCTCCCACTTGCCGGTGATGCCGAGCCGCTTGAACTCCTCGCGCTGGATCTCGACCCAGCCCTCGGCGAACTTCCGGCATTCCTGCCGGAAGTCGATCACGTCGACCTTGTCCTTGTCCTGGCCCTTCTTGCGGTACTGCTCCTCGATCTTCCACTCGATCGGCAGGCCGTGGCAGTCCCAGCCGGGGATGTAGCGCGCGTCGCGGCCCATCATCTGCTGCGAGCGGACCACCATGTCCTTGAGGATCTTGTTGAGCGCGTGGCCGATATGCAGGTTGCCGTTCGCATAGGGCGGGCCGTCATGCAGGGTGAAGGGCTTGCGGCCCTCGGCCTTCTCGCGCAGCCGGTCATAGACCCCGATCTCCTCCCAGCGGGCAAGCCATTCGGGCTCGCGCTTGGGCAGGCCCGCGCGCATCGGGAACTCGGTGCGCGGCAGGTTCAGGGTGTCCTTGTAGTCGGGGGTCTCGGTCTGGGTCTCGGGCGTATCGGCGCACATCGCTGTTCGGTCCTGTCGAAGTCCGGTCGTGTCGGAATGTCTGATGAAGGGCGGCGCGGCGTCAGCTCATGCGCCTTGTCCCGGCGGCCCTGATCCTCAGAGCGCCGGGCCGGTAATTCGCGTGATATGGGCGCGAAGGGCCGTCATGCCCGCGCTTATAGGTGCGCGCGGATCGGGGGTAAAGCGTCCGCCCCCTCGCGGCGCGGCGCGGGTCGCGCTATGCAGAGCGACGAGAGGAGCCGCCATGCCCGAGCCGCGTATCGAGGTCACGCCCGAGGAGATCGCCCGCGTCGTCGCGGCGTTCTATGCGAGGGTGCGCGCCCATCCGGGGCTCGGTCCGGTATTCGCCCGCCACGTGACCGATTGGCCCGCCCACGAAGCGCTGGTGGCCGCCTTCTGGGAGAGCGCGATCCTTGGCCGGCCGGGCTATCGCGGCAGCCCGCTCAAGGTGCATCGCGACGCCCGCGACGTGCGCCCCGGCATGTTCAGCCTCTGGCTCGCGCTGTTCGACATGACCCTGCGCGAGGAGTTGCCGGCCGAGACCGCCGAGGCTTGGTCGGTGCTGGCGCATCGGATCGGCCGCACCCTGCGCGCCGGTGTCACCGAGCGCGAAACCCATGCGGGCGGGGTGCCGAAGCTGATCTGAGCGGGCGACGCCCCGCCTCAGCCCTTGCGCGACCCGAACAGCCCGGTGAGCGCGCGCGCCACCAACCCCGAGACCGACGGCCGCTCCACCGCGCGGAAGGGCAGCGGGCGGCAGACCTCGATCGCGGCCACGCCCACCCGTGCGGTCAGCGCGCCGTTGACCACCCCCTCGCCGAAGCGGCGCGAGACGCGGCTGAGCACGCCGCCCCCCGCGACCGAGCCTACGAGGTCGTCGCCCACCGCCACGGCGCCGGTGGCCACCAGATGGGTGAAGACCGACCGCGTCAGCCGCCAGGCGCCCAGCGTGCCCGACCGGCCGCCATAGATCTCCGCCACCCGCCGGATCATCCGCAGGTTCGAGGTCAGCGCTGCCGTCACGTCGGCCAGCGCCAGCGGCACGACCGCCGTCACCGTCGCCACCTGTCGCGCCGCCGCCTCGACCTCGCGCAGCGCCGCCTGGTCGAGCGGCGCCAGCAGCTCGCGCTCCGCCAGCCCCAGCACGCCGTCGGCATCGAACAGCTCCGCGTCGCGCGCCTTCACCCGCGCCAGGCCGGACGCCAGCTCATCGCGCCCGGCATAGAGCGAGATCATCTGCGCCGAGACCGCCCGTGCCAGCGCGAGGTCCTGCGCGCCCAGCGCCGCGCCCGCATCCCTCTGGATATGGTCGAGCCGCGCCAGCCGCCGGAAGGCCCAGGCCTCCTTGATCGCGATCGCCAGCAGCAGGGCGATCACGAGCGCCACGAGCACCGTGGCGATCGCCCCCAGAAGCGGGTTCGCCGCCAGTAGCCCCGCCACCCAGCTCCAGGCCGCGACCGAGAGCATGAAACCCACCAGCGTGGCCAGTACGGCGAAGAACCAGCGCGCCAGCCGCGAGCGCGGCCGCGCCGCCATGACCGCCACGCGGGTCATCGCGGCGCTGTGCGGCAGTCCCGGCTCGGGCACCGGGGGCGCGGTGGCGGGCGTGATCTCGGGAGCGGCCTCCTCCTCGAGGTCGATCACCACCGGCCCGCGCCGCTTTTCGTCGCTCATGCCTGCCTCCTCACAGCCGGTCGCCCAGCAGAAACTCCGCCGCCCGGTCGAGCCGGATATGCGGCGGCCCCTCGCCCGGGCGCAGCTTCAGCCGCGCCGGGGCGAAGTTCATCACGGAATAATCCCCGTCGAGCCAGCGCTCCGCTCCCGCCCGCGCCGGGGCCAGAAGCTGCGACGGGTCGTCCGGCAGGGCGCCGGCATGCAGCGCCGCCTGGCGCCCGGTTTCCTGGAGCCTGCCGCGCACCACGTCGATCTCCTCGCCGCCATGGCTGATCCGGTCCTCGACCGTGGTACGCAGCGCCGCGATCGACATGGCCTGGGTCTTGGCCCCGGCGAAATCGGCGCGGTCGCGCGCGTCGCGCAGCAGCGCCTCGGTGATCGCGGCGAGCTTGGCGTGTTCGGTATGGTGCAGGTGGTCCGCCTTGGTCGCGGCGAACAGGATGCGGTCGATCCGCCGCCCTTGGAAGATGCGGCTGAGAAACGCGTTCCGGCCGGGGCGGAAGGCGCGCAGGATGTCGGCCATCGCCGCGCGCAGATCCTCGACCGCCTGCGGCCCGGCATGGATCGCCGAGAGCACGTCGACCAGCACCACCTGCCGGTCGATCCGCGCGAAGTGATCGCGGAAGAACGGCTTCACCACCTCGCGCTTGTAGGCCTCGTATCGCCGCTCCATCTCGCGGCCCAGGCTGCCCTTCGCGCCTGCCTCTCCCGGCAGCGGCGCGAAGGTCAGCACCGGCGAGCCCTCGAGATCGCCCGGCAGCAGGAACCGCCCCGGGGTGCAATCGGAATACCCCGCCTCCCGCGCCGCCACGAGATAGGCAGTGAAGGCCCGCGCCAGCGCCTTGGCACGCGGCTCCTCCAGCGGGGCCGCCGGGTCGGCCTCGGCCAGCGCCGCCATGAAACCCGCCGCCTCGGGGATCGTCGCGGCGCGCCGCTCGACCCGGCCCCGCGCCTCGCGTGACCACTCGGCGTAACTCTTCTCGATCA
Source organism: Limimaricola variabilis (assembly GCF_014195545.1). Taxonomy (GTDB): domain Bacteria; phylum Pseudomonadota; class Alphaproteobacteria; order Rhodobacterales; family Rhodobacteraceae; genus Limimaricola; species Limimaricola variabilis. Next base: position 172,614 of record NZ_JACIBX010000006.1, read on the forward strand.
GGCCGAGATCGAGCAGCCATTCGCCGGGATAGTCGACGATGTCGAGATGCACGGTCCTCGGCCCCTGCACCCCCGCCAGCAGCCCGCCCTGCCGCACGCGCAGCGACAATCGCAGCGCGCTGGTGCGGCGCGTGCCTTCGGGCCAGCTCGGCTCGGGTGCCAGCAGCCGGGCGAGGTGATCCTCATAGGCGAAGCGCGCCACCGTGTCGTCGGGCTGCGGTCGCAGCACCGCCGCCTCGATCCGCGCGCCGGTCGCGAATTGCGGCATCCGGTCGCGATCCATCAGGTTGGCGACCAGCGAGGTGATGAACACCGTCTTGCCTGCCCGCGACAGCCCGGTCACGCCGAGCCGGATCGTAGGGTCCGTGAAGGGCGCGATCAGGCGATCCGTCACCCCCTCGACCCCGCGCGTGATGCCGTCCGTGATCGCCCCGATGACCAATGCGCCGCTCCTTGCCCGTCTCGGCGGGAAGATAGGCATGCGCGCCCGGATTGGACAGGGGCGCGCCCGACGGATGGCAGCGGAGCGTGTGGCCGGGTCCGGGCGGAGGGGATCGCGCGCTTGCCAAGCGGCGGCGCCGAAGCTACCCGCAGCGCCATGCCACGCTATGCCCTCAAGGTCGAATATCACGGCGCCCCCTTCTCCGGCTGGCAGCGCCAGGCCGAGCACCCCTCCGTGCAGGGCGCGATCGAGGCCGCGCTCGCCAAGCTGGAGCGGCGCCCCCACACCATCGCCGCCGCCGGGCGCACCGATGCCGGCGTCCACGGGATCGGCCAAGTCGCGCATTGCGACATGGAAAAGGACTGGGACCCGTTCCGCCTCTCCGAGGCGCTGAACTTCCACCTCAAGCCCGAGCCGGTGGCGATCACCGCCTGCGCGCGTGTCGACGACGACTTCCACGCGCGGTTCTCGGCCACCTGGCGGCAATACCTGTTCCGGCTGGTGACGCGGCGCGCGCCGCTCACCCATGACCGCGGCCTCGCCTGGCAGGTGCCGCACCCGCTCGACGCGAAGGCGATGCAGGAAGGGGCCGACCGGCTCCTCGGGCGGCACGACTTCACCACCTTCCGCTCCTCGATCTGCCAGGCGGACTCGGCGTGGCGGACGCTCGACCGGCTCGACGTCGAGGCGGTCGAGGGCATGAGCGGGCCAGAGATCCGGTTTCACGTGAAGGCGCGTTCCTTCCTGCACAACCAGGTGCGCAGCTTCGTCGGCACGCTGGAGCGCGTGGGCGCCGGGGCCTGGACGCCCGACGACGTGTCGGCCGCGCTGGAGGCACGCGAGCGCGCCGCCTGCGGCCCGGTCTGTCCGCCGCACGGGCTCTATCTCGCCGCCGTCGGCTACGGCACGGATCCCTTCGATCACAATTGATCATGGTCCGGGAACGGGCTGTTGCCTCCCTGTGCCGTTCAGGTAGCAATAGGGCCAAGGCCCGGCCGAGACCGCGCCACGAATAAAGAGCGGTTCGTCGGGAGGACAGAGATTGCGCAACCATGCCGTGGTGACCGGCCTGTCGGTCTTCGCCCTCTCCACCACCGCTGCCTTCGGCCAGGACATCCGCCTAGAGATCGTCCCCGAAGCCGACCAGCTCGAAAGCGTGCTCGAGAATTCCTCGCTGCTGATCGCGCTGCAGGATGATGAAAACCCGACGCCGCAGGACTACGTCGCCGCTGCCCGCGCCGATTACCGCCGCCTGCTGACCGGCCTCTATTCCGAGGGCTATTACGGCGGTGTGGTCTCGATCCGCGTCGACGGCCAGGAGGCGGCGAACATTCCGCCGCTCGACGCGCCCGACCGGATCGGCGAGGTCACGATCCGGGTCGAGCCGGGCCCTCGCTTCCGCTTCGGCCGCACCGAGATCGCGCCGCTGGCCCCCGACACCGAGCTGCCGGAGGATTTCGCGCCCGGCAAGGTCGCCCGCGCCGAAGAGGTCCGCGCCGCCGCCCGCGCCGGGGTCGAAGCCTGGGAGGCGGTGGGCTTTGCCAAGGCCGAAGTCGCCGGGCAGGAGATCGTCGCCGACCATCCGAACGAGCGGCTGGACGCCGCCGTGACCTTGGCGCCGGGGCCGCGGCTGCGGTTCGGCACGCTCACGGTGACCGGCAACGAGGATGTGCGCGAGGAACGGATCCGCGCCATCGCCGAGCTTCCGGTCGGCCGGACCTACAATCCCGAGGATCTCAAATTCGCGGCGACCCGGCTGCGTCGCACCGGCGCCTTCGATTCGGTCGCCTTCATCGAAAGCGACGAGATCGGTCCCGACAATACCCTGCCCTTCGAGCTGACGGTCTCCGAGTCGCTGCCGCGCCGGATCGGCTTCGGCGCCGAGATCTCGACCGTCGAAGGGCTCGGGCTGTCGGCCTTCTGGCTGCACCGCAACCTGCTCGGCGGGGCCGAGCGGCTGCGCGTCGAGGGCGAGATCTCGGGCATCGAAGGCGAGGTGCCGGGCATCACCGGCTCGGGCGGCGCGGACTACCGTCTCGCGACCAGTTTCAACCGCCCCGCCACCTTCCGCGCCGATACCGACCTCTTCGCCGAGACCGAGCTAAAGCGCGAAGACGAGATCGACTACAAGCTCGACCAGTTCAGCGCCGAGATCGGCCTGTCGCGCTATGTCAACGAACGCTTCAGCCACTCCGCGGCGGTGGGCATCATCACCGCGCGCGAGGAGACCGAGGCCCGGACCCGCGACTACACGCTGCTGACCCTGCCGCTCGACGCCACCTATGACCGCCGCGACGTGCAGCTCGACGCCAAGAACGGCTTCTTCGTCGATGCCGAGGTCACGCCCTTCCTCGGGGTTGCCGGCGCCGATGACGGGCTGCGGCTCTATCTCGACACCCGCGCCTATCGCAGCTTCGGCGAGACCGAGCGGCTGACGCTGGCCGCGCGCGGCCAGTTCGGTTCGGTCCTGGCCTCCGACCTCGCAGAGACCCCGGCGGATTTCCTGTTCTATTCGGGCGGCGGCGGCACCGTGCGCGGCCAAGATTACCAGTCGCTGGGCGTCACCTATATGGACGATTTCGGCGACGGGCCGGTGACGGCACGATCCGGCGGCAAGAGCTTTGTCGGCGGCCAGTTCGAGGGCCGCTTCCAGGTAACCGACAAGCTCGGCGCCGTCGGCTTCTATGACATCGGCTATGTCGAGGCCGAAGGCATCCCCGATGGCGACGGCGACTATCAGGCCGGCGCCGGGGCCGGCATCCGCTACACCACCCCGATCGGGCCGGTCCGGCTCGACCTCGCCACGCCGGTCACGGGTGACGACGCCTATGAGAGCGTCCACGTCTATATCGGAATAGGACAGTCGTTTTGAAACAGCTCTCCCGCGCCGCCGCCATCTCGATCGCCACCGTCGCGCCGACCATGCTCCCCGCGCAGGAGGAGCAGGCCGAGCGTGACCGCGGCTTTCTCACCGGCCTGATCGAGGACAACCTCTCGGGCGCCGGGCGCGAGGTGATCATCACCGGCTTCAAGGGCGCGCTCAGCTCCGCCGCCTCGATCGAGGTGATGACCATCGCCGACGAAGACGGCGTCTGGCTCCGGGCCGAGAACCTCGTGCTCGACTGGAACCGCTCGGCGCTGTTGCGCGGACGGCTCGAGGTCGAGGAGCTGTCGGCCGAACTGATCGAGCTGACCCGTCCGCCGCAGGCCGGGCCGGGCGAGCCGCCCGCCGCCGAGGCCACGCCCTTTTCGCTGCCCGAACTGCCGGTCTCGATCCGGCTCGACGAGCTCAGCGTCGACCGGCTGGTGCTGGGCGAAGCCTTTCTCGACGAGGAAGTCGCGCTCAGCCTGCAGGGCTCGGCGCAGCTCGCCGATGGCGAGGGCGAGGCGCGGCTCACCGCCGAACGGCTGGGCGACCGCGCCGGCCGGTTCGAGCTGTCGGGCAGCTATTCCAACGAGAGCCGCCTGCTCGACCTGACGCTGGCGCTCGAGGAGGCCGAGGGCGGCATCGCGGCGCGCGCGCTCGACCTGCCGGGGCGGCCCTCGGTGGCGCTCCGGGTCGAGGGCACCGGCCCGATCGACGATTTCGACGCCGCCATCTCGCTCGCCACCGCGGGCCAGCCGCGCATCGACGGCCGCTTCGCGCTCGACCGTGGCGAGGCCCCCGAGGGCGGCCCCGCGCCGCTGGCCTTCTCGCTCGACGTCAACGGCGACGTGACACCGCTCATCGCGCCCGACTACGCCGATTTCTTCGGCTCCGATGTCGGGCTGCGGGTCACGGGATCGCGCGACGAATCCGGCGCGCTGGCGCTGTCGGACCTGTCCATCGAGGCCCAGGCGCTGAGCCTCGACGGATCGGCGCGGATCGGCGCCGATGGCTGGCCCGAGAGCTTCGACCTGACCGGCGAGATCGCCAGCGATGACGGCGCCCCCGTCACCCTGCCCGTGGCCGGGGGAGAGACCCGCCTCGGGCGCGCCAGCCTCGCGCTGCAGTTCGATGCCTCGGTCGGCGACCAGTGGGTGCTCGATCTCACGGCGCAGGATTTCGCCCGCCCCGGGCTGACCATCCCGCAGTTCACCGTTCAGGGCGGCGGCGTCATCGTCCGCGAAAGCGACGCGGCGCCGAGCCTGTTCACCGCCGATGTCGACTACACCGCGCGCGGGCTGCGCTTCGACGACGAAGGTCTGGCCGAGGCGCTGGGCGAGCAGATCGCCGGCGAAATCGTGCTCGAGCGCGACGGCGAGGGCCCGATCTCCATCGACCGCGTCACCCTCGCCGGGCCGGGAATCGCGCTCAACGCCCAAGGCACGGTCGCCGGGTCGGAGAACGGCTTCGAGACCGACACCACGCTCAGCCTCGCGGCCGAGCGGCTGGAGCGGTTCTCGGAGCTGACCGGGCTCGACCTCGCCGGCGCCGCCGGTCTCGAGATCGACAGCACGATCCGCCCGCTCGACGGCATCTTCGACCTGAGCCTCTCCGGCAGCACCCAGGATCTCGCGCTCGGGATCGAGCCGCTCGACCCCTATATCGACGGCACCGGCGACATCGCCATCGAGGCGGCGCGCGACGAGACCGGCACCCGGATCGAGACGCTGCGCATCGCCACGCCGCAGATGACCGCCACGGCGCAGGCCGACATCACCTCGGGCGCGTCGACCGCGACCTTCGACATCGCGGTCGAGAATGCCGGTTTGGCGCTCGACGGCGTCGAGGGTCCGGCACGGCTCACCGGCACGGCCGAGCGCGACGCCGCCGGCGTCAGCCGCGCCGACGTGGTGGCCGAACTGCCCAATGGCCGGGCCGAGATCGACGCCACCCAGGCGGCCGAAGCCGATGGCGGACGGATCACGCTCGACGTGAATGCCGCGCTCGACGACGTGGCCCCCTTCTCGACCATCGCCGGACGCGACCTCGCGGGCGCCGCCAGCTTCACCGCCAACGGCACGGTGATGCCCGACGCCTCGACCTTCGACCTGGAGATCGACGCCCGGACCACCGATCTGGTCACCGGCATCGCCCAGGCCGACCCGCTGTTGCGGGGCGAGGTGGCCCTGTCGGGCCGGGCGATCCGCTCGGGCCCCGAAAGCTTCCGGGTCGAGAATCTCGACCTCGCCTCCCCCTCGCTCGCCGCGACCGGCCGGGCCGAGCTGAACGGCGAAACCGCGCTGTTCGATATCGAGGCGCGCTCCTCCGATCTTACGCCTTTGGGCGAGGCCATCGACCGGCCGCTTTCCGGCGCGGTCGATCTGTCGGCCGAGGGCAGCATCCGAACCGACCTGACCGAGGCCGACATCACCCTCGACGCCGCGGCCACCGACCTCGTCACCGGCATCGCCCAGGCGGACCCGCTGCTTCAGGGCCGGGTCGAGATCGCGGGCCATGCGGTGCGCAGCGGCGCGGACGCCTTCTCGGTCGAGGATCTGGTGCTCTCGGCGCCGTGGATCCGCGCCTCGGGCGACGCCGCGCTCGACGGGACCACAGCCACTTTCGACATCGAGGCCGACGCCTCGGATCTCGCGCCCCTGGGGGCCGCGTTCGACCGCCCGATCTCGGGTGCGGCGCGGATCACCGCCCAAGGCAGCGCCGAGACCGATCTTTCCGGCCTCGACGCCAGCTTCGACGCGGTCACTGTAGACCTCGCCACCGGCATCTCGCAGGTCGATCCGCTGCTCGAGGGCCGGGTCACGCTGTCGGGCAGCGCCACGCGTACCGGTCCGGACAGCTTTGCGGTGCAGGCACTGCGGCTCGATGGTCCGGCCGTCGCGGCGCAGGGCGACGCCACCGTGACCGATGGCGCGGCCGAGTTCGACCTCGAGATCGAGGCGCGCGATCTCGCCGCCGTCGGGCGCGCCGTCGACCGCCCGCTGGCGGGCGAGGCGCGCCTCACCGCGCGTGGCTCCGCCGCGCTCGACGCCTCGACCTTCGACGTCACGCTCGATGGCCGGGCCACGAACCTGTCGACCGGCACGGCGCAGGCCGACGAGCTGTTCGGCGGCGCGCTCGCGCTGTCGGGCCGTGCCGCCCGCACCGGCCCCGAGGATCTGACGGTCGAGAACCTGCGCGTGACCTCCGAGGGGACCAATCTCGCTGGCTCGGCGCTGATCGAGAATGGCGAGGGCAGCTTCGATCTCGACATCGACATCGACGACCTCGCGCCCGTCGGCGTTCTGGCGGGCCGCCCGCTCGCGGGCTCGGTCGATCTCACCGCCTCCGGTTCCGCCAGCGCCGATCTCGCGCGCTTCGACGTGACGCTCGACGGCACCGCCCGCGACGTCGCCACCGGCATCGACCAGCTCGACCCGCTGCTCGCGGGCGAGACCGTGCTCGATGCGCGCGTGATCCGGACCGGCCCCCAGGATTTCGCCCTGCCCCGCTTCACGTTGGTCAACCCGCAGGTCCGCGCCATGGGCGAGGCGACGGTCGAGAACGGCCTGCCCACCGGAGATTTCGACGTCCAGCTGACCGAGATCGCGCCCTTCGCGCCCGGCCTGTCGGGCCCGGCCACGCTGTCGGCCAACGCCTCGGGCGACGCATCGGGCGGCATCGATTTCGACGTCACCGGCCGCGCACAGGGCACCGACATCGCCGCCACGGGTCGGGTCGCCCCCGAGGCGCAGGGGCGCGAGATCACCGCGCGGGTCAGCGCCGACGTCGCATCGCTTGCGCCGTTCTCGAACCTTGCCGGGCGGCCGCTGGGCGGCAGCCTCGACATCGACGCGGCAGGCACGGTCATGCCCGATCTGTCGCGCTTCGACGTGACCGTGAACGGCCAGGCCGCGAATCTCGATGTCGGGGTCGAGGCCGCCTCGCGTCTGCTCGCCGGCACCGGCACGATCGACGCGCGGCTCAGCCGCTCGGCCCCCGGCGAGATCGCGGTGCAGGATCTCGACCTGCGTTTCCCCGCCTTCTCCGTGCAGGCCGATGCCAGCGGATCGGGCGCCAACCAGCGCGCCGATTTCAGCGCCCGGCTCAACGATATCGGTCTGTTCACCCCCGATTTCAGCGGCCCCGTCGCAGCGCAGGGCAGCGTCACCCGTGACGCCGGCGGCACGCTGGGCATCAACGCGACCGCAACCGGCCCGGGCGGCACCCGCGCCGACGTCGCGGGACGGTACCTGCCCGACGGCACGCTCGACCTCGACGTCACCGGGGAGGCGCAGCTCGGGCTCGTCAACGACCTGATCGAGCCGCGCCGGCTCGAGGGCACGGCACGCTTCGACCTCTCGGTCGAGGGCCCCCCCGCCCTCTCCTCGGTGCGCGGCACGATCTCGACCGCCGGTGCGGAGCTTTCGGTGCCGACCGTGGGCCTCACGGTGCAGAACATCGAGACCACGGTGAGGCTGAGCGGCGACCGCGCCGACCTCGCGCTCGCGGCGGCCTTGGAAAAGGGCGGACGGATCAACATCTCCGGCCCGGTGGCCCTCACCGGGGGCTTCGACGCCAATCTGGTCATCGCGCTCGAGGATCTGGTGCTGCGCGACCCCGAGCTCTACGAGGCCACCGCGGATGGTCGACTGACCGTCACTGGCCCCCTGACCGGCGGCGCGCAGATCGCCGGGGTGGTCCAGCTCGGCGCGACCGAGATCCAGGTCCCCTCCTCGGGCATCGGCGCGCTCGGTGATCTGCCCGAGGTCCGCCATGTCGGCGCGCCGCAGGACGTGCAGCGGACCCTGGCCCGCGCCGGGTTGACCATCGCGGGCGTCGAGATCGGCGAAACCTCGGATGCCGACGGCCCGGCGGGCCCCGGATACGGCCTCGACGTGACGATCCGTGCGCCGTCGCGCATCTTCATCCGCGGCCGCGGCCTCGACGCCGAACTGGGCGGCGAGCTGGAGATCGGCGGCACCACCAACCAGGTGATCCCGGTGGGCGAATTCGAACTGGTCCGGGGCCGGCTCGACATCCTGCAGCAGCGTTTCGAGCTCGACCAGGGCGGCGCCTATCTGCAGGGCGACTTCAGCCCCTTCATCCGGCTGGTGGCCACCACCGAGACCGCGACCGGCACACGGGTGCGGATCATCATCGAAGGCCCGGCCAGCGAACCGGAGGTGCGGTTCGAATCGACGCCGGACCTGCCGCAGGACGAGGTGCTGGCGCAGCTGATCTTCGGCCGCGACCTGTCCTCGATCTCGCCGCTGCAGGCGGTGCAACTCGCCGCGGCGGTGGGCACGCTCGCCGGGCGCGGCGGTGGCGGCTTGATCGACGATTTCCGCTCCGATACCGGGCTCGACGATCTCGACATCACCACCGACGACGAGGGCAACGCCGCGGTGCGCGCGGGCAAGTACCTGTCCGACAACGTCTACACCGACATCACCGTCGGCACCGACAGCACCTCGATCAACCTCAACCTCGACGTCACCGACGACATCACGGCGCAGGGTCAGGTTTCGAGCGATGGGGAAACCTCGCTCGGCATCTTCTTCGAGCGCGATTACTGACGCGGCAGCTTCCCGCCGCGCGTGTGCGGCGGGGCTCCCCGCGGTTTCGACTCTGGCCTATACATGCAGCAAGGCCCCGAGGAGGATCCGCCTGTGACCTTCGATTCGCTCCGTGCCGCCACCCGTTTCGGTACCGGCCTGTCGCCGCAACTCCCGCCGCCCGACAGCGTCGCGGCGATGCTGCGGCCGCTGCGCGGACGCGACGAGACCGCGCGCCGCCTGCCGATCGCCCCCTATGGCGAGATCCGTCCCAGCCTTGCCGAATGGAATGTCGTGGCGCGCGATTGGCGCAAGGCCCGCGGCACCCCGCAGGAGGCGGCCGCGCGGACCGCCTTCGACAAGCTGCGCGCCGCCGCCCGGGCCGCCGCCTGGCACAATTTCACCAGCACGCTGGCGCGCGGGGTGATTGCCCCCGAGGGCGGCCTTCACGAGCGGCTGACCCGGTTCTGGGCCGACCACTTCACCGTCGGCAGCCGGACCATGCGCGACCGCCACCTCCTCACCGCCTATGTGGAGGAAGCGATCCGCCCGCATGTCGCCGGGCGCTTCGAGGAGATGCTGGTCGCGGTCGTCACCCACCCGGTGATGCTGGCCTATCTCGACCAGTCCCGCTCGGTCGGGCCGAACAGCGCCGCTGGCCGGCGTGGCGGCGGGCTCAACGAGAACCTTGCCCGCGAGCTGCTCGAGCTGCACACGATCGGCGCGGACGGCCCCTACGATCAGTTGGATGTGCGCGAGCTGGCCGAGCTTCTCACCGGTCTCGGCTACAATGATCAGCGCGGCATGGAATTCCGGCCGGAGCGGGCCGAGCCCGGCTCCGAGACCGTGCTCGGCGTCACCTTCCCGAACCGGGCGGGTTTCGACACGATCCGCGAGGCGCTGCGCATGCTGGCGCGCCATCCTGCCACCGCGGGCCACCTGGCGCGCAAGATCGCGGTGCATTTCGTCTCCGAAGACCCGGACCCGGCGCTGGTCGACGCGCTCGAAGCCGTCTGGCGCGACAGCGATGGCGACCTGCTGGCCGTCACCACCGCCCTGCTCGAGCATCCCGCCGCCTGGGAGGCGCCTCCCCGCAAAGTCAAGCCGCCCTTCGACTACGTGCAGTCGGCGCTGCGGGCGCTCGGCGTGCCGCCCGAGACGATCATGCGCCCCGAAACCGGCGAGACCCGGCGCCTGCTCCAGATCCCGCTGGCGCGGATGGGCCAGCGTTGGGAGCATCCGCCCGGACCGGAGGGCTGGCCCGAGGCGGCAGAGGCCTGGATCACCCCGCCCAATTTGGCGGAACGGATCGACTGGGCGATGCGTGCCCCGGCCGCACTGCTCCCCGAGCTACCCGATCCACGTGCCTTTGCACGGGTGGCGGTGGGCACCGCCATGCCCGAGCCGGTGGCCTTCGCCGCGCGCGCCGCGGAAAGCCGGGCGGAGGCGATCGGCCTCGTGCTGGCCAGCCCCGCATTCCAGAGGAGATGACGCCATGACCCGCATCGACAGGCGTTCCCTTCTGCGCGGCGGCCTGGCGCTGGGCTGCTCGGCGGCGGCGAGCCCGCTTCTGACACCGATGGCCTTTGCCAGCGCGCCTTGGGAGAACCGGCTGGTGGTGATCGTGCTGCGCGGCGCGATGGACGGGCTCGACGCGGTGCGACCGGCTGGCGATCCCGCGCTGGCGGGGCTGCGCCCGACGCTTGCGGCCAACCCCCGGGCCGGGGCGATCGACGCCGGGTACTTCGCGTTGCATCCGGCCTTCGACCGGCTGGCACCGATGTGGCGCCGGGGCGAATTCGGCGCGGTGCATGCCGTCTCTACCCCCTATCGCGACCGGCGCAGCCATGTCGACGGACAGGACCTGCTCGAGGCGGGAACCGCCGGTCTCGACGGGCGCGAGGGCTGGCTCAACCGGCTGCTGCAGACGGTGCCCGGGATGGCCGCGGAAACCGCTTACGCCATCGGCCGCGAGGAGATGCTGATCCTCTCCGGCCGGGCCGCCGCCCAACGCTGGGCGCCGGATACCCGGCTGCGGCTGAGCCCGCAGGGCCGGCGCCTGCTCGAAGGCATGGCGCATGACGACCCGCTGTTTCGGTCCGCATTGGGCCAGGCGATGGAGATCGTCGACGATCTGGCGGCCGAGGATGCCCGCAGCGGGCCCGTCCTGCCCGGACCGGACGGTGCGCCGCTCAGGGGCGATCACGTGCGGCTCGCCGAATTCGCCGCCTCGCGGCTGGCGGGCGAGAGCCGGATCGCCAGCTTCTCGATCAATGGCTGGGACACGCATGACCGGCAGCAGGCACCGTTCGAACGGGCGCTGGTGCGGCTGGTCGACACGCTCCTGACGCTGGAGGCGGGGCTGGGTCCGGCATGGGACCGGACGGCGGTGCTCTGCGTGACCGAATTCGGCCGGACCGCCGCCGAGAACGGCACCGGTGGCACGGATCACGGCACCGGCGGCGCCATGCTCTTCGCAGGTGGCGCGCTGCGCGGCGGCCGGGTGCTGGGCGACTGGCCGGGGCTGGCCGAGGCCGATCTCTACGACCGGCGCGACCTGATGCCGACCCGCGACCTGCGCGCCCATGCGGGCTGGGCGATGCGGGGGCTGTTCGGCCTCGACCGGTCGGTGATCGAGGAGGCGGTCTTTCCCGGCCTCGACCTCGGCGCCGATCCCGGCCTGCTGCTCTGATCTCAGATCGGGACCGGTACGGCGAGCCGGTCGTCGATGAGCGCGGCGAGGCGGGCGAGCGCCGGCTCCGGACTGCCGGTGCCGCGCGCCGCGTCGAGCGCCTCGGCGGCGTTGCGCAGCCCCTCGTCCCCGGCGCTGCGCGCCACGCCGCCCAGAAACTGCGCGACATAGGCGATGTCGCCGGCGCTGCGCCAGCCGCTGCGAAGCAGCTGCGCCGCCAGTGCGAGATCGTCGCGCAGCGCCACCGGGTCGGGGGCGACCTCCTCCTCCGGCAGGCAGCGCGGCCCGCCGGGCCGGCGCTCGGGCGGCAGATGCGCCAGCAGCGCCTGCTGGAACGCGCCGAGCCGGAGGATCGGCTTGGCGATGAAACCGTCGGCCCCCGCCTCTTTCGCCGGGGCGGCGCCGTCCGGATCGGCGGAGGTGGCCAGCAGCAGGTCGATACGAGGGCTGGCCTGCGCCAGCTCGACGATCAGCTCGATCCCAGAGCCGTCAGGCAGGCCAAGATCTGCGATCACCACGTCGGGGCGATAGACCTTTAGGTGGCGCCGCGCATTGTGCAGGTTGTCGGCCCGGCGGATCCGCGCGCCCGAGCGCAGGCACATGAGCCGGACCGCCTCGCAGGCGAAGCGGCTGTCCTCGACGAGCAGCACGGTCAGGCCGAGCAACGGCCGGTCCGCGCTCGGCGCGGGGGCGGCGGGAAAGGACATGGTGATCGGCATATGGCCTCCTGCGAGCAAGGGACCGACGCGGCCCGATGCAAGCAGTCTCGCGCCACGGGGTGAATCCGGTGTTAAGCCGCGACGATCCGCGCGGTTGCGCCGCAACGCCCGAGCCGCCATATCGCAACGAACCAGCAAGGAGCGCCTCGATGATCGGTCGCCTGAACCACGTCGCCATCGCCGTCCCCGACCTCAAGGCCGCCGCCGCGCGCTATGCCGGGGGGCTTGGCGCCGATGTCGGCGCGCCTATCGAGCTGCCCGAGCACGGGGTGCGAGTGATCTTCGTCACGCTGCCCAACACCAAGATCGAGCTGATGGAGCCGCTCGGCCCCGGCTCGCCGATCGCCGGTTTCCTCGAGAAGTCCCCTGCGGGCGGCATGCATCACGTCTGCTACGAGGTGGAGGACATCCTCGCCGCGCGCGACCGGCTCGTGGCCACGGGCGCGCGGGTGCTGGGCGACGGCACGCCCAAGACCGGCGCGCATGGCACGCCGGTGCTGTTCCTGCATCCCAAGGATTTCGACGGCTGCCTGATCGAGATCGAACAGGTCTGAGGAGACGCCATGACCATCACCGCCGCCTTCGTGCTCTTTGCCGTGACCTGGTTCATGGTGTTCTTCGTCGTGCTGCCGCTCAGGCTCGTCACCCAAGGCGACGCGGGCGAGACGCTGCCCGGCACTCATGCCTCGGCGCCCGCCGACTTTCGGCTGGGGCGCAAGGTGAAGATCACCACAATGTGGGCGGTGCCGATCTGGGCGGCGCTCTCGGCCTTCATCCTGTGGGGCGGCGTGACGGTGCGCGACATCGACGTGTTCGGTCGCATGGCACCGCTCAGCCCGGCCCCGGTCACCGCCGCCGAGTGACCTTTCGCCCCGAGAGGCGATGATAGAGATGGGTGAAGGTGGCCGCGCCCAGCACCGGCACCAGCAGGTTGACCACCGGCACCGTCAGCGGCACCGCCATCAGGCAGCCCGCCCCCCAGATCCGGAGCGGATGGCGCTTGCGCATCGCACGCGCCCCCGCCCGCCCCTCGCGCCGCATCGCCGCGACCTGGAAGTATTCCCGGCCCAGCAGCCAGCCATTGACGCCGTAGAACAGGAACGGCGCCGCCGGCGGAAAGGCGAGGCTCGCGGCGAAGGCCGCGACGTTGACCAGCACCAGCACCGCCAGAAAGGCCACGGTATCGCGGATCTGGTCGGCGAGCGGCACCGGCCGCGCCGGCGGCAGGCCGGGATAATGCCGCGCCTCCACCGCCTCGGCCACGCTTTCGAGGAAGAAGCCGCTCATCATCGAGGCCACCGGCAGCATCAGGAAGACCGACAGCCCGAGCATCAGCAGCAGCGAACCCCAGCCCAGCGCATCGTCGATCCAGGCCACCTCGCCGATCAGCGGCAATGACACCGTGTCGGGCGCGAACAGGCCGACCAGCGCCAGCAGCCCGGCATAGAGCGCCACGAGCAGCAGCACTGACAGCCCGACGCCGAGCCAGAGCACACCGCGAAACCGCCGGTCGGTGAACTGCGCAAGCGCGCGCAGGACATCGGTCAGGATCATGCCGTGCGCCACTCCGTCAACGCCTCGACATCCGGGCGCGGACGCTCGGGCGCGGGCACCGTCTCGGTGCCGATATGGATCAGGCCGGCGACGCTCTCGCCGTCGCGCAGGCCGAGCCCCTCGCGGCAGAACGCCTCGTCATGGCTGGCCCAGCCCGAGAGCCAGTTCGCGCCCCAGCCGGCAGCGAGGGCGGCGTTGAGCAGCGACAGGCAGACGCAGGCCGCGGAATAGGTCTGCTCGATCGCGGGGACCTTGTCGCTCGGCTTCGGCGCCGAGATCACGGCCACCACGAGATCGGCGTCGCGGAACTGCGCCACCGCCTTCTCGCGCTTGTCCTCCGCGATGCCGAGCGCCTCCGCCCGGGTCGGGACCAGTGCCGCGAGCCGCTCCAGCGCGGGCTTCTCCAGAACGATCAGCCGCCACGGCTCCAGCTTGCCGTGATCGGGCACCCGCAGCGCGGCGGTGAGGAGCGGGCGCAGCGCGTCGCGATCGGGAGCCGGGGCGCGCAGCGTCTTGGCCGGGCGGGAGCGGCGGTTGAGCAGGAAGTCGAGCGCCTGGGGGTTCGGATCGGGCATGGGGCCTCCGCAGCAAGGGTCGCGCCCTTCCTGCCGCAGATCGCCGGTGAGGAAAAGCCGGGGGTCAGATCCCGATGGGCAGGATCATTGCCGCCGCGGCGATCGACAGGCCGAGCGGATAGCGCCCCTGCGCCCGCAGGCCGGCCCAGGACGATTCGGGCCCACCTGCCACGCGACGCAGCCCGCTCAGCATCAGCACGCCCGCCAGCATGGTCATCGACAGCAGCAGCGCAAAGGATGGCAGCGCCACCGGTGGCACCAGCGGCACCAGCACGGCGAGCATCTTGACGTCGCCGCCCCCCATCACCCGCAGCGCGAAGAGCGCCAGCCCGACGGCGAATACCGCCACCCCGGCCATCAACCGCATGCCGAGATCGGGCATCAGCCCGGCCAGCGCGCAGCCCAGCCCCACCAGCGCCACGGCGCCGACCAGCAGGTTGGGAATGCGCATGTGGCGCAGGTCGGTCCAGATCATTGCCGCCATCAGCGGCGCGACGAGGATCAGGGGCAGGTCGTCCATGGCGGGGCTCCGGATAGGTCACGGTCCCCGCACCCTGCCCCGCGACCACGCCGCCAGCGGGGCGCAAAGGCGGCGCCTTCGTGGCGCCGCCCCCCTTTGTCCGCGATCAGTTTCCGAGTTCGGCCGAGGCGGCCCAGAGATTGATCTGCTCCTCGTCGGCATAGCGGTCGATCTCGGCCAGCTCCTCGGCGGTGAAGTCGAGATTGGCCACCGCGCCGGCGCAGTCGACGACCTGGCTGGGCTTGGAGGCGCCGATCAGCGCGGTGGTGATGCCGCCCTCGCGCAGCACCCAGGCGATCGCCATCTGCGCCAGCGTCTGGCCGCGCCGCTCCGCGATCTCGTTGAGCTTGCGGATGTTACCGATGGCCTTCTCGCTCAGCATCGAGGGGAAGAGCGACTTGTCCTGCGCGGCGCGGCTGTCCTCGGGAATGCC
Organism: Limimaricola variabilis; assembly: GCF_014195545.1. Lineage (GTDB taxonomy): Bacteria > Pseudomonadota > Alphaproteobacteria > Rhodobacterales > Rhodobacteraceae > Limimaricola > Limimaricola variabilis. The sequence continues at coordinate 187,970 of NZ_JACIBX010000006.1, forward strand.
GCCGAGATACTTCTTGGTCAGCATGCCCTGCGCCAGCGGCGTGAAGGCGATGGAGCCGATGCCGAGTTCGGTCAGCGTGTCCTTCAGCCCGTCGCGCTCGACCCAGCGGTTGAGCATGTTGTAGCTCGGCTGGTGGATTACGCAGGGCGTGCCGAGATCCTTGAGGATCGCCGCCGCCTCGCGGGTGCGTTCGGAGTTGTAGCTGCTGATCCCGGCATAGAGCGCCCGGCCCGAACGCACGATATGATCGAGCGCGCCCATCGTCTCCTCGAGCGGGGTCTCGGGATCGAAGCGGTGGGAATAGAAGATATCGACGTAGTCGAGACCCATCCGCTTGAGCGACTGGTCGCAGGACGCGATCAGGTACTTGCGGCTGCCCCATTCGCCATAGGGGCCGTCCCACATGTGGTAGCCGGCCTTGGAGGAGATGATCAGCTCGTCGCGGTAGCCCGCGAAATCAGTTCTCAGGATCTCGCCGAAGGCGGTCTCGGCCGCGCCCGGCTCGGGACCGTAATTATTGGCGAGGTCGAAATGCGTGATGCCATGATCGAACGCCGTCTGGCAGATGTCGCGCTTGGTCTGGTGCGGCGTGTCGTCGCCGAAATTGTGCCAAAGGCCGAGGCTGACGGCGGGCAGCTTCAGGCCCGAGCGGCCGCAGCGACGATAGGCCATCCGCTCGTAGCGGTCGGCGGCGGGGGTATAGGTCATGTCGTGAATCTCCCTTGGGCCGGGCCCGGCCACGGCCCCGGCGTCGCGCCGAAACCTAGAACGGGGTTCCCGGTACTGTCAAACCGCCCCCATTCAGACCGGCCGCGCGGCGCGCTTCTCGGACCGGCCGCCATTCTCCGCCTGGTCCTCGGTCTTCATCGCTGGATCGCCGGAAAGGAAACTGCCGAAGGCCTTGAGCGAGGGGACGTGGTCGCAGATCGCCTTGACCACCACGAGGAACGGCACCGCCAGCACCGCGCCCGGCACGCCCCACAGCCAGATCCAGAATGCCACCGTGACGAAGACCGACACGATGTTGAGCTCGAGCCTACGACCCACCAGCATCGGCGTGACGAAGTTGCCCTCGATGGTGGTCAGGGTGAAATAGGCCAGCGGTGCCAGCAGCGCGTAGGGCACGGAGTCGAACGAGACCAGCGCGAAGGCACCGACCGAGACCGTACCGATGATCGCGCCGATGAAGGGCATGAAGTTCAGCAGGAAGGCCAGCGTGCCCCAGACATGCGGCATCGGCAGGCCGATGATCCAAAGCGCGATGCCGATCGCCAGGCCCAGACCCGCGTTGATCATGGTGATCGCGCCGAGATAGCGCGAAATCTGCTTCTCGACGTCACGCACGATGGTCAGGGCGCGCTTCTTGTCGTGCAGCTTGGGCGAGGCCTCGACGATGCGGCGATGGTAGAAGTCCCCCGACGCCAGCAGGAACAGCGTCAGGATCATCGCCGCCACCAGCGACGAGGTGATCGAGGCGACGCTGCCGACCGCGGCCGGGATCGGGCCGGATTGGTCGACCACCACCTCGACCTTCTCGCCCTCGCCCGTGGCACCGGCCGCATCGGTCATCTCGGTGACCTGCTGACCCACCTCCTGGATCGAGGCGAGCCGGTCCATCAGCCCGGCGAGCTTCTGCTGCACCTCGGTGCCGATCTGCGGCGCACGCGCGGCCATGTCGCCGATCGGGCCGGAGAGGAAATAGCCCGCAACGCCGAACCCGAGCCCGATCGCCAGCATCACCAGAACCGCGCTGATCCCCGGCGTGATGCCGATCCGCTGCATGCCGCGCACCACCGGCCGCAGCGTCAGCGTCAGCAGGATCGCCAGCACGATCGGCAGCAGCACGTCGCGCGCGAAATAGGTGGCGGTGAACAGGGCCAGCAGAAACGAGCCGAGCATCAGCCGGCGGATCATCCGCAACTCCCGGAGCCGCCGTTCGGCGAGGTCCAGTTGCGGATCAACGGGCGGCTCTTCCTCGCTCGCGGCCTCGGCCTTCACCCTCTGTTCAGCCATCGCCGTCCCACCTCCAGCCGCGCGACGCTGCGCGATGCCGCCCAACGTGAGCCGCGCGCGCCGGTTCCGCGCGGGCGCGATTGCTACGCAGCGTCCTCGGGCGTATGAGGGGGGCCGATCGCAGACAGGAGTTCCCGATGGCCAGCTATCAATACGTCTATCACATGGACGGCGTCTCCAAGACCTATCCCGGCGGCAAGAAGACCTTCGAGAACATTCGGCTGAACTTCCTGCCCGGCGTGAAGATCGGCGTGGTCGGCGTCAACGGCGCCGGTAAGTCCACCCTGCTCAAGATCATGGCCGGCATCGACAAGGACTTCCAGGGCGAGGCCTGGGCCGCCGAGGGTGCCAAGGTCGGCTACCTGCCGCAGGAGCCGCAGCTCGACGAGACCAAGAACGTCCGCGAGAACGTGATGGAGGGCGTCGCCGCCAAGAAGGCCGTGCTCGACCGCTACAACGAGCTTGCCATGAACTACTCGGACGAGACCGCCGAGGAGATGGCCAAGCTGCAGGACGACATCGACGCCCAGAACCTGTGGGACCTCGACGCGCAGATCGACGTCGCCATGGAGGCGCTGCGCTGCCCCCCCGACGATGCCGACGTGAAGACCCTCTCGGGTGGCGAGAAGCGCCGCGTGGCGCTGTGCAAGCTGCTGCTCGAAGCGCCCGACATGCTGCTGCTCGACGAGCCGACCAACCACCTCGACGCCGAAACCATCGCCTGGCTCCAGAACCACCTGATCGAGTACAAGGGCACGATCCTCGTCGTCACCCACGACCGCTACTTCCTCGACGACATCACCGGCTGGATCCTCGAGCTCGATCGCGGCCGGGGCATCCCCTACGAGGGCAACTACTCCTCCTGGCTGGAGCAGAAGGCCAAGCGGCTCGAGCAGGAAGCCCGCGAGGACAAGTCCAAGCAGAACACGCTGCAGCGCGAGCTCGAATGGATGCGGCAGGGCCAGAAGGCCCGCCAGGCCAAGTCCAAGGCCCGGATCGCGGCCTACGAGGAACTGGCGAGCCAGTCCGAGCGCGAGCGCGTCGGCAAGGCCCAGATCGTCATCCCCAACGGCCCGCGTCTCGGCGGCAAGGTGATCGAGGTCGAAGGCCTCAAGAAGGCGATGGGCGACAAGCTCCTGATCGAGAATCTCGACTTCACCCTGCCGCCGGGCGGCATCGTCGGCGTGATCGGCCCGAACGGCGCCGGCAAGTCGACCCTGTTCAAGATGCTGACCGGCCAGGAGCAGCCCGACGACGGCAAGATCGAGTTCGGCGACACGGTCAAGCTGTCCTATGTCGACCAGAGCCGCGACGATCTCGACCCGAACGCCACCGTCTGGGAGGCGATCTCGGGCGGCGCCGAGGTGATCGAACTGGGCGACGCCTCGATCAACTCCCGCGCCTATTGCGGCGCCTTCAACTTCAAGGGCGGCGACCAGCAGAAGAAGGTGAGCCTGCTGTCGGGCGGTGAGCGCAACCGCGTGCACATGGCGCGGCTGCTGAAGGATGGCGGCAACGTGCTGCTGCTCGACGAACCGACCAACGACCTCGACGTCGAGACGCTCCGCGCGCTCGAGGATGCGCTGGTGGACTTTGCCGGCTGTGCCGTCGTGATCTCCCATGACCGCTTCTTCCTCGACCGGATCTGCACCCACATCCTCGCCTTCGAAGGCGAGGCGCATGTGGAGTGGTTCCAGGGCAACTTCGAGGATTACGAGGAAGACAAGAAGCGTCGCCTCGGGGCAGACGCGCTGGAGCCCAAGCGGGTCAAGTTCAAGAAGTTCACGCGCTGAACCCTTCGGGGCCGCCGAATCGCGGCGGCCCCTCCCCTACCCGACAGGGCAATTCGAGTGCCCTCGGGCGCAGACGACGCCGTCAAGGGGCCTGCACTGCCCCGCCCCGGCCATTATCCGCCGCCCCGATACCGCGACGCGCGTTTGTTCACGAATCCTGAGAAATCCGGAATTCGGCCGGCAACTCATGCCCTTGCCAGATCAGTCGCGAAACATCCGAAAACGGGAGCGTTTCCTGCCGAAATTTTCCGCGCATGCATGCCGATCACATGCTTGCCAGCCTGCCCTCGCCGTAGGATGCTACGCAATCCAAGGGTGTACCGCCGCGCCTTGAAGCAGCCACACTCCGGCCGGATTTGCTTGCGACAGTCGGGGAGTATCGCAGGAGAACGGATATGGGCACGATCTTCATCATGGCAGGCAGCCTTCTCGGCTTCGTCACCGCGGTTCTGCTGGTCGGCTTCGGCAGCGTATCGCTGCTCGCCGGTCTCGGCATCTGGATCGCCTCCGGCCCGGTCTCCGCGCTGCTCTTCGTGACGCTGGTCCTGCCGCTGAGCCGGGGCATGCTCGGCCACGGCCCGCGCCACTACCTCGCCTGAGCCCCGCGCTCAGTCGACTTCCCACATCTCTTCGTCGCGGCAGGGACCGAAGGCGATCCATGCCACCCGCAGCCGGGCGATCCGGCTGTCCGCCCAGGTCCCGACCCGCAGCTCGAACCCGGCCGCGTCGATCGCCTCCGCCGAGAGGTCGAGCCGCAGGGACGCGCTGTTCGACACGTCCCACATCGTCACCCCCAGATGCACCAGCGGCGGCGCCGTGAAGGGCGTGTCGAACGTCACACGGCGGCGCACTTCCCGCGCCCCCGCCCCGGTCCACATCGGCCCGTCATTCTCGAAATCCGAAAACGGCATCACCTCTCCCTGAGCGATGCCGAAGCTGCCGCGCATCCGCTGCATGCCTGTTCCTCCCTTCACGCCCGTCCTCCCGGGCCGGACAAGAAAAGGCCCCGCCGAAGCGGGGCCTTGTCGTCCTTGTTGTACGCGGCGCTCAGAAGTTCGGCTGCTTCGGGTCGAGCCCGATATGCGTGCCGACCGCGACCATGTCGGCCAGCAGCTTCGCCGTGTCGTCCACCGGGCCGGGCTCGTTCTCGAACTTCGCCCGCGCGTCGCGATGCGCCGCGGCGAATTCCTCGATCAGCCCTTCATAGACCTCCTGCGTGACCTCGCCGCGCGGCAGCGCACGCTCGGCCAGAACGGAGACCTGGTCGGGGCCGATCTCGGCGAAACCGCCGGAGACCACGTAGTCGTCGGTGCCGCCCTGATGCACGACCTGCAGCAGGCCGGGGCGCAGGGTGGTGATGGTGGGCGTGTGGCCCGCCATCGCCGTCAGGTCACCATCGGTGCCCGGAATGCGGATCTCGGTCGCCTGAACGGAAGCGAGCTTCCGTTCGGGGCTGACCAGATCGAATTGCAGCGTCTCGGCCATGAAGCCCTCCTATCAGGCCGCGGCGGCGGCCATTTTCTCGGCCTTGGCCTTCACCTCGTCGATGCCGCCGACCATGTAGAATGCCGACTCCGGCAGGTGGTCGTACTCGCCCGCGACGACCGCCTTGAACGACGCGATGGTCTCCTCGAGCGGCACCTGAACGCCGTCGGAGCCGGTGAACACCTTCGCCACGTCGAAGGGCTGCGACAGGAAGCGCTGGATCTTCCGGGCGCGGGCCACGGTCAGCTTGTCCTCTTCCGACAGCTCGTCCATGCCGAGGATGGCGATGATGTCCTGCAGCGACTTGTAGCGCTGCAGGATGCCCTGCACGTCGCGCGCCACCTGGTAGTGCTCTTCGCCCACGACCGCGGGGTCCATCAGGCGCGAGGTCGAGTCGAGCGGGTCCACGGCCGGGTAGATGCCGAGCTCGGAGATCGCGCGGTTGAGAACCGTGGTCGCGTCGAGGTGCGCGAACGAGGTCGCCGGCGCCGGGTCGGTCAGGTCGTCGGCCGGCACGTAGATCGCCTGCACGGAGGTGATCGAGCCGTTCTTGGTCGAGGTGATCCGCTCCTGCAGCGCGCCCATGTCGGTCGCCAGCGTCGGCTGGTAGCCCACGGCCGAGGGGATACGACCCAGAAGCGCCGACACCTCGGAGCCCGCCTGGGTGAAGCGGAAGATGTTGTCGACGAAGAACAGCACGTCGGTGCCGGACTGGTCGCGGAACTGCTCGGCCAGGGTCAGGCCGGTCAGCGCGACGCGGGCACGGGCTCCCGGAGGCTCGTTCATCTGGCCGTAAACCAGCGCCACCTGGGATTCACCCAGAGCGTCCGGCTTGATGACGTTGGATTCGATCATCTCGTGGTAGAGGTCGTTGCCCTCACGGGTCCGCTCGCCCACGCCGGCGAACACGGAGTAACCCGAGTGCACCTTCGCGATGTTGTTGATCAGCTCCATGATGAGAACGGTCTTGCCCACCCCGGCGCCGCCGAACAGGCCGATCTTGCCGCCCTTGGCGTAGGGGGCGAGCAGGTCGATCACCTTGATGCCGGTGACGAGGATCTCCGAGCTGGTCGACTGCTCGGCGAAGCTCGGCGCGTCGGCGTGGATCGGACGGGTCTCGGTCGCATCGACCGGGCCCTTCTCGTCGATCGGCTCACCGATGACGTTGAGGATGCGCCCCAGCGTCGCGTTGCCGACGGGCACCGAGATCGGCTTGCCGGTGTCGGTGACGGCGGCGCCGCGGACGAGGCCCTCGGTCGCATCCATCGCGATGGTGCGAACGGTGTTCTCGCCGAGGTGCTGGGCCACTTCGAGAACCAGCTTCTTGCCGTTGTTTTCGGTGGTCAGGGCGTTGAGGATCTCCGGCAGGTGATCCCCGAACTGCACGTCCACGACGGCGCCGATGACCTGGGTCACTTTGCCTTGTGCTGCTGCCATGTGTTGTACTCCGGTTCTCTTTAGAGCGCCTCAGCGCCCGAAATGATTTCGATCAGCTCGTTGGTGATGACCGCCTGACGCGAGCGGTTGTACTCGATCGTCAGCTTGTCGATCATCTCGCCCGCGTTGCGGGTCGCGTTGTCCATCGCGCTCATCCGGGCGCCCTGTTCGGAGGCCGCGTTCTCGAGCAGCGCCGCGAAGATCTGCGTCGCCACACCGCGCGGCAGCAGATCCGCGAGGATCTCCTCCTCGCCGGGCTCGTAATCGTAAAGCGCCGTATCGGCCTCTTCCCCACCCTCGAAATGGGCCGGGATGATCTGCTGCTCGGTCGGGATCTGGGTGATCACGTTCTGGAACCGGGCATAGTAGATCGTCGCCACGTCGAATTCGTCCGCATCGAAGCGGCCGAGCACGTCGCGGGCGATGTCCTGCGCGTTGGCATAGCCCACGCGCTTGACGTCGGTGAGGTCGATGTGGCCCACGAAATACTTGCCGTAATCACGGCGCAGCATCTCGCGGCCCTTCTTGCCGACGGTGAGGATCTTCACCGTCTTGCCCTGCGCCAGCAGCTCGCTGGCCCGGATCCGCGCCTTGCGGACGATCGAGCCGTTGAAGCCGCCGCACAGGCCGCGCTCGGCGGTCATCACGACGAGCATGTGCACGTCCTCCTTGCCGGTGCCGGCAAGGAGCTTGGGCGCGCCGTCAGAGCCGCCCACGGAGGAGGCGAGCCCCGCCATCACGGCGTTGAACCGCTCGGCATAGGGGCGCGCCGCTTCGGCGGCATCCTGGGCACGGCGGAGCTTTGCCGCCGCGACCATCTGCATCGCCTTCGTGATCTTGCGGGTCGATTTGACCGACGCGATCCGGTTCTTGAGGTCCTTCAGACTAGGCATCGGCCAGCCTCCCTAGTTCCGTGGCTGGTTTCAGGCGAAGTCCTTGGCGAAGGCGTCGAGCGCCTTGCGGATGCGGGCCTCCGCATCGCCCTTGATCTTCGGGTCCTCGTTGGTGATCCAGTCCAGCAGCTCGCGCTCGTTGGTGCGCAGATGCTTGAGCAGGCCTTGCTCGAAGCGACCGACGTCCTTGACGGCGATCTTGTCGAGATAGCCCTGGGTGCCGGCGAAGATCACGCAGACGATCTCGGCGTTGGTCAGCGGCGAGTACTGCGGCTGCTTCATCAGCTCGGTCAGACGGGCGCCACGGTTCAGCAGCTGCTGGGTCGAGGCGTCGAGGTCGGAGCCGAACTGCGCGAAGGCGGCCATCTCGCGGTACTGCGCGAGCTCGAGCTTCACCGGACCGGCGACCGACTTCATCGCGTTGGTCTGGGCCGAGGAGCCCACGCGCGACACCGACAGGCCGGTGTTCACCGCCGGGCGGATGCCCTGGTAGAACAGCTCGGTCTCGAGGAAGATCTGACCGTCGGTGATCGAGATCACGTTGGTCGGAATGAAGGCCGACACGTCGCCGCCCTGGGTCTCGATGATCGGCAGCGCGGTGAGCGAGCCGGCGCCCAGCTCGTCGTTGAGCTTGGCCGAACGCTCCAGCAGGCGCGAGTGGAGGTAGAACACGTCGCCCGGGTAGGCTTCGCGGCCCGGCGGGCGGCGCAGCAGCAGCGACATCTGACGATAGGACACGGCCTGCTTGGACAGGTCATCATAGATGATCAGCGCGTGCTTGCCGTTGTCGCGGAAATACTCGGCCATCGCCGTCGCGGCGTAGGGCGCCAGGAACTGCATCGGGGCCGGGTCGGAGGCGGTGGCGGCGACGACGATCGAGTACTCGATCGCGCCGGTCTCCTCGAGCTTCTTCACCAGCTGCGCCACGGTCGAGCGCTTCTGGCCGATCGCGACGTAGACGCAGTAGAGCTTCTTGCTCTCGTCGTCGCCGGCGGCTTCGTTGTAGCTCTTCTGGTTCAGCACGGTGTCGAGAGCGACGGCGGTCTTGCCGGTCTGACGGTCGCCGATGATCAGCTCCCGCTGGCCACGGCCGATCGGGATCATCGCGTCGACCGACTTGAGGCCGGTCGCCATCGGCTCGTGCACCGACTTACGGGGGATGATGCCGGGCGCCTTGACGTCGGCGACGCGACGCTCGGAAGCCTCGATCGGGCCCTTGCCGTCGAGCGGGTTGCCGAGGCCGTCCACGACGCGGCCGAGAAGGCCCATGCCGGCGGGGACGTCCACGATCGAGTTGGTGCGCTTGACGACGTCACCTTCCTTGATGTCGCGGTCCGAGCCGAAGATCACGCAGCCGACGTTGTCGGTCTCGAGGTTCAGCGCCATACCCTGGATGCCGCCCGGAAACTCGACCATCTCGCCGGCTTGGACGTTGTCGAGGCCGTGGACGCGGGCGATGCCGTCACCGACGGAGAGCACGCGACCAACCTCGGCGACCTCGGCCTCCTGGCCGAAATTCTTGATCTGGTCCTTCAGGATCGCGGAGATTTCCGCAGCTTGGATCGCCATTATCCGACCTCTTTCATGGTGTTCTGGAGTGCCTGGAGCTTCGAACGGATCGAGGTATCGATCCTCTTCGAACCCAGCTTGACGACGAGACCGCCGATGAGGCTTTCATCCACGATCTGATTGATCTTCACCTCGCGGCCCGCGCTCTCCTGGAGAGCGGCGGCCAGCGCGGTCTTCTGCTTGTCGGAAAGCGCCTTGGCGGTGGTGACGTCGGCGGTGATCTCGCCGCGCGCCTCCGCGAGCTTCTCGTCGAGCGCGCGCAGCATCTGCGGCAGCACGAAGAGCCGGCGCTTGGAGGCCATCAGCCCCAGCACGTTGGTGGTGGTCTGGGTCAGCCCCATCTTCGCGGCGATCGCGGCGATGGCCCGGCCCTGGTCTTCGCGCGAATAGATCGGCGAGGAGATCAGGTCGCGGAACTCCGCGCTCTCGGCCAGCGCGGCCCGCAGCGCGTCGACATCCGACGTCAGGGCGGCGAGGTCGTCGCCCTCCCGCGCCAGGTCGAACACGGCCGTGGCATAGCGTTGCGCGATGCCGGTTGAGATCGATGCTGGTTCGGACACGTCCACCCTTCCGCAGTCTTGGGCCCGGCGATCCCGCGGCCGGCGAGAGCGGCAACGGTCGGGCAGCTTGCAAGGCCCTCGCGCGGGCGAAGGCCGTCAAAATCAGGGGCGATGTAGCAGAGCGATCCGGGTGTCGCAACCGCCTTGAGCCTGCCCGTGACGGGCATCTGCACCCGTGTCACAAGCCTTTGGCGGGTGCGACGTTTTGCCCCTGTGGCGAATGTCTTGCCGCTAGTGCCGGCGCGACGGCTCTGGCACCGGCGCGCCGATCCCCTCGAGCACCCGCAACGGCCGCTTGACCGCGGAGGTCAGGCCCGGCCGGGTCGGCGCCGCCATCTGCTTGGCGGCCTCGACCATCAGGACGCCACCGGTGTTGAGCACCGGCATGTGCCGCCCCGCCCGCTCCAGGAACGCCGCCGAGCGGCGCCAGCCGCGGCGCAGGCTGGGCGGACGGTAGAGCGCCGAGATCGAGCGCTCGACCACGAAGCCGTGCCGCCGGAGCTGCGCCTCGAGCTGTCCCAGCGAATAGGGACGGCCATAGCCGAAGGGCGTCGCGTCCGAGCGCGACCACAGCCCGGCGCGGTTCGGCACCACGAAGACCGCCTTGCCCCCCGGCCCCAGCGCCCGCCAGCATTCGTCGAGCAGCGCGCTCGCATGCTCGGAGGTCTCGAGCCCGTGCATCAGCACCAGCCGATCGACTTGGCCGGTCCTGAGCGGCCAGAGCGTCTCCTCGCACAGCACCGAGACATTGGGCTGGCCGGCCGGCCAGGGCATCACGCCCTGCGGCCCCGGCATCAGCCCGATCACCCGCCGCGCATCCGGTAGGTAGGGCCGCAGCAAGGGCACGGCGAAACCGTATCCCGCCACGGTCTGTCCCTGCACATGCGCCACCGGCCACCATTCGACGAGCTGGTCGCGAATGACCTTCTGCGCCGCGCGGCCCAGCGCGCTGCGATAATAGAAGTTGCGCAGGTCGAGCACGTCCAGATGCATTGCGGGCCGATGTCCCCTGGTCCAGAATTGGCGGGCCGGTGGCCAAGGCCGGTCCGGGCGCCGGGTCACCATAGCAACCAAAACGCAGGTGCCGCCATGCCTCTCGAACTTCTCACCGTTCCGTGCCTCTCCGACAACTACGCCTACCTGCTGCACGACCCAGCCAGCGGAAAGACCGCGCTGGTCGATGCGCCAGAGGCGGCGCCGATCCAGGCCGCGCTCGACCGGCATGGCTGGCACCTCTCGGACATCCTGATCACCCACCACCACGACGATCACGTCGCCGGGTTGGCCGAGCTGCGCGCGGGCGCGCGGGTGATCGGCGCGGCTCCCGACGCGCAGCGCCTGCCACCGCTCGACCATGCCGCCCGGCCGGGTGAGACGCTGCAGGTGCTCGACGAGCCGGTGGAGGTGATCGACGTGCCCGGCCACACGATCGGCCATGTCGCCTTTCATCTCCCGCAGAGCCGCATGGCGTTCACCGCCGACAGCCTGATGGCGCTCGGCTGCGGCCGGCTGTTCGAGGGCACGCCCGAACAGATGTGGGATTCGCTGCGCCGGCTGCGTGACCTGCCGGGGCCGACGCTGATCTGCTCGGGTCACGAATACACCCAGAGCAACGCCCGCTTCGCGCTGACGGTGGAGCCAGACAACGCGGCGCTGCGCGACCGCGCCGCCGAAATCGATCGCGCCCGTGCCGAAGGCCGCCCGACCGTGCCGTCACGCCTGGCCGACGAACGCGCCACCAACCCGTTCCTGCGCGCCGACATGCCCGAGCTGCAACGCGCCGCCGGGCTCGAAGGGCACAGTCCAGCGGAAGTGTTCGCCGAAATCAGACGCAGAAAGGATCGCTTCTGAGACAATCCGCGGCAGGGCTGCAACGGAAGGGGAGGCTTTGGCATGCAAAGAACACAGCCGCGTGACGTCGCACCCTCCGGCGCCGGGTTTTTGCGAGTTTTAACTTGAAGCGCCGCCGATAAACCCGATCTTTAACTACAGAGGCCACGGTCAGGGCGGGGCTATCTCCGCCCGGACCCCCGATCAGAGGAGCACATCGCCGTGCCGTCTTTTTCGACCACTCTCGAGCAGTCCATCCATGCGGCGCTGGCTCTGGCCAATGCCCGCCGCCACGAACTCGCGACCCTCGAGCACCTCCTGCTGGCCCTGATCGAGGAACCCGACGCCGCCCGTGTAATGCGGGCCTGCGCCGTCGATCTGGACGAGCTGCGAAAGTCGCTCGAGGATTTCATCGAAGATGATCTTTCCACCCTCGTCACCGACGTGGACGGCTCCGAGGCCGTGCCCACCGCCGCCTTCCAGCGCGTGATCCAGCGCGCCGCGATCCATGTGCAATCTTCGGGCCGCACCGAGGTGACCGGCGCCAACGTGCTCGTCGCGATCTTCGCCGAGCGCGAATCCAACGCCGCCTATTTCCTGCAGGAGCAGGACATGACCCGCTACGACGCGGTCAACTTCATCGCCCATGGCCAGGCCAAGGACCCGGCTTTCGGCGAGAGCCGCCCGGTGACCGGTGCCGCCGAGAAGGACGAGGAAACCGGCTCCGCTACCGGTGGCGCGTCGAGCGAGGAGAAGGATTCGGCACTGGCGAAGTACTGCGTCGACCTCAACGCCAAGTCCCGCAAAGGCGACGTCGACCCGCTGATCGGCCGCGAACACGAGGTCGAGCGCTGCATCCAGGTGCTCTGCCGTCGCCGCAAGAACAACCCGCTCCTGGTGGGCGATCCCGGCGTAGGCAAGACCGCCATCGCCGAAGGTCTCGCCTGGAAGATCGTCGAGGGCGCGGTGCCCGAGGTGCTCTCCGAGGCCACGATCTTCAGCCTCGACATGGGCGCGCTGCTCGCCGGCACCCGCTATCGGGGCGATTTCGAGGAGCGGCTCAAGGCGGTGATGACCGAGATGGAGAACCATCCCGACGCGGTGCTCTTCATCGACGAGATCCACACCGTGATCGGCGCTGGCGCCACCTCCGGCGGCGCGATGGACGCGTCCAACCTGCTGAAGCCCGCGCTGCAGGGCGGCAAGCTGCGCTGCATGGGCTCGACCACCTACAAGGAGTTCCGCCAGCACTTCGAGAAGGACCGCGCGCTGTCGCGGCGCTTCCAGAAGATCGACGTTAACGAGCCCTCGGTCGAGGATGCGGTGAAGATCCTCAAGGGGCTCAAGCCCTATTTCGAGGATCACCACCAGATCAAGTACACCCACGACGCGATCAAGACCGCGGTGGAGCTGTCGGCGCGCTACATCAACGACCGCAAGCTGCCCGACAAGGCGATCGACGTGATCGACGAGGCCGGGGCGGCCCAGCATCTCGTGGCCGAGAGCAAGCGGCGCAAGACCATTGGCGCCAAGGAGATCGAGGCGGTGATCGCCAAGATCGCCCGCATCCCGCCCAAGAACGTCTCCAAGGACGACGCCGAGGTGCTCAAGGATCTCGAACCGACGCTCAAGCGCGTGGTGTTCGGTCAGGACAACGCGATCACCGCGCTCTCCTCGGCGATCAAGCTGGCCCGCGCCGGCCTGCGCGAACCCGAGAAGCCGATCGGCAACTACCTCTTTGCCGGCCCCACCGGCGTCGGCAAGACCGAGGTGGCCAAGCAGCTCGCCTCCACCTTGGGCGTGGAGATGCTGCGCTTCGACATGTCGGAATACATGGAGAAGCACGCGGTCAGCCGGCTGATCGGCGCGCCTCCGGGCTATGTCGGCTTCGACCAGGGCGGTCTTCTGACCGACGGTGTCGACCAGCACCCGCATTGCGTGCTGCTTCTCGACGAAATCGAGAAGGCGCACCCGGACGTGTTCAACATCCTGCTGCAGGTGATGGATCACGGCACACTGACCGACCATAACGGTCGCAAGGTGGATTTCCGGAACGTGATCCTGATCATGACCTCGAACGCGGGCGCCGCCGAGCAGGCCAAGGAGGCAATCGGTTTCGGACGGGCGCGTCGCGAGGGCGAGGACACGGCCGCGATCGAGCGGACCTTCACGCCGGAGTTCCGCAACCGTCTCGACGCGGTGATCTCCTTCGCGCCGCTGGCGCCGGAGACGATCATCTCGGTGGTCGAGAAGTTCGTGCTCCAGCTCGAGGCGCAGCTGATGGACCGCAATGTCCATATCGAGCTGACCCGCGAGGCCGGGGAGTGGCTGGCCGAGAAGGGCTACGACGAGAAGATGGGTGCCCGCCCGCTGGGCCGGGTGATCCAGGAGCACATCAAGAAGCCGCTCGCCGAGGAGCTGTTGTTCGGCAAGCTGACCAAGGGCGGCATCGTCCGGGTCGGCGTGAAGGACGACAAGATCGAGCTCGCCTTCGAGGAGCCGGGGGCCAAGCGGCTTTCGGGCAACCGCCCGCCCCTGCTCACCGCCGAGTAACCGGCAAGCAGACGACGAGACGACACGCGCGGCCCCTCGGGCCGCGCGTCTTTCGTTGTACCGAGTCGATCAGCGCAGGTCGCCTCGCCAAGCTGGCACTCCGCCCCACCGCGCGCCATGCTGGCCCCGATCTTGGAGGAGCCTTTCCATGTCCCGTCCCGCCCTCGCATTCCGAGCCCATCTTGCGCTCGCCCTGGCACTCGCGCCGCTCGTTGCCGCCGCGCAGCAGGACCTCGCCCTAGGCTCAGGACCCATTGATCTTGATGAGGCTGCGTGATTCAGGCTCCCCGAGGAGCATGATCAATGAGCAACCTTTTCTGGCTGACGACCGAG
>NZ_JACIBX010000007.1 GCF_014195545.1 Limimaricola variabilis
GGTCGTCAGCCAGAAAAGGTTGCTCATTGATCATGCTCCTCGGGGAGCCTGAATCACGCAGCCTCATCAAGATCAATGGGTCCTGAGCCTAGGTGCAATGCCACCGAGATGCTCCGGCATTTCGTGCCGGTATGTCCCGTGATCCATGCAGGCAACGCAAGGCGGGAATGACTGGCATCCGGCGGCGGACAGGTCCATCTGAAGCGGGCGGGCAGGATCGCCCGCAGCTGAACCGGAACTGTCGAAAATGCCCCCGAATACCCGTTACGCCCGCCCCACCCAGAGCCAGGTCGATGCCCTGCTGGCCGAAGCCCGCCGGATGCGCGCCGAGGCAATCGCAGGGCTGGTCCGTGGCATGGTCGCGCGGCTGGGCGTGGCCACGGCCGCGCGCCCGCTCGCGGCGTGAGCGACGGCGTGGTCGCCTGACCACGCCACCATGCTCTCTCATCCAAGCTGCGCGCGCAGCGCCTCGACCTGCGGTTTGACGCGCTCGACTGCTTCGGCCTTCACCGGGCCGAAGCCGCGGATCTCCATCGGCGCCAACAGCAGAGCGCGAAGGATATCCGGGTCGGCCTGCGCGGCCGTCTTGGCGCAATCTGCCATCACGCCCTCGAACCAGCCGATCAGCGCGCGCTCCATTCGCCGTTCGGCGGTATAGCCGAACGGATCGAGCCGCGTGCCGCGCAGCCGCTTCATCCGGGCAAGCCGGTTGAAGACGGGTCCGATCCACGGCCCGAAGCCTCGCTTGCGCGGCCTCCCGCGGGAATCGCGCCCCAAGGGGAGCAGCGGCGGTGCGAGGTGGTGGGTGACGGTGAAGTTTCCGTCGAACTCCTTGCGCAGCTTGTCCGCGAAGCCGGATTCGACGTGCAGCCGTGCCACCTCGTACTCGTCCTTGTAGGACATCAGTTTAAACAGCGACCGCGCGGCGAGGCCGGTCAGCTCGTTGGCATGTGCCTCGGGCAAAGCGGCGCGGAAGCTGGCGAGCTTCTCGCGGTAACGTGCCGCCCAGTCCGCGTCCTGATAGGCTTCGAGGAAGTCGGCCCGGCGCGCGATCAGTTGCTCGACCGTCTCCTCGGCCCGCTCGCTGCGGCCGAGCGCGTCGGGACGAGCAGCCATCAGCCGGCCACTGGCCAGCGCCGCGCGGTTCTTCTCGACCGAGACGCCGTTCAGCTCGATCGCCTGTTCCAGCGCGGCGAGGCTGACGGGCACCAAACCGCGCTGCCAGGCATGCCCGAGCATCATCACGTTGGAGTAGACGGCATCGCCCAGGAGCGCCTCGGCGGCGGCATTGGCGTCAAAGGCGTCGAGCCCCTCGGCCCCGACCGCCTGGGCGATCGCCGCTTCCCGGGCATCCACCTTCAGGTCGGCGTCGCGATGCAGCACGAGATCGCCGGTGGGCATTTCGGCACGGTTGAGCACGACCCGCGTGCCGGGGCGGTAGCAGACGCTCGCCTTGGGCGAGGAGGATGCGACGATGTCGCAGGCGATCACCGCGTCGGCGCTGCCCTGCTCGATGCGGACCTGGCTGATCTCGTCTGGGCTGCGGGCGAGGCGGATATAGGACAGCACCGTGCCGAACTTCTGCGCGAAGCCGGTGAAGTCGAGCACGCTCGCGCCCTTGCCCTCCAGATGCGCCGCCATGGTGATCAGCGCGCCGACCGTGACCACGCCCGTGCCACCCACGCCCGACACCAGCAGGTCGTAGGGCCGCGACAGGGTGGGGAGGTCCGGCAACGGCAGTTCGCGGGCGGTCTCGATCACGTCAAGGCCCGCACCTCCACGCTTGCGGCGCGTCGCGCCCTCGACGGTGACGAAGCTCGGGCAGAAGCCTTCGAGGCAGGAGAAATCCTTGTTGCAGCTCGACAGGTTGATCTTCCGCTTGCGGCCGAACTCGGTCTCCAGCGGCTCGACGCTCAGGCAGTTCGACGCGACCGAGCAGTCGCCACAGCCTTCGCAGACCAGCTCGTTGATCACGGCAAAGCGCTTGGGGTCCTCCATGGTGCCGCGCTTGCGGCGGCGGCGCTTCTCGGTGGCGCAGGTTTGCTCGTAGATCAGCACGGTGACGCCAGGGATCTCGCGCAGTTCGCGCTGGATCCGGTCGAGATGGCGGCGGTGGTCGATGGTCGTGCCCTTGGGAAAATCCGCGTGATCGAATTTCAGCGGGTCGTCCGAGACCAGCGCGATCCGCTCCACCCCTTCGGCCCGGCAGGACTGGGCGATGCCCTGCACGCTGACGGGGCCATCCACCGGCTGGCCGCCGGTCATGGCGACGGCGTCGTTGTAGAGGATCTTGTAGGTGATGTTGGTTCCCGCCGCGACCGCCTGCCGGATCGCGAGGCTGCCGGAATGGTACCAGGTGCCTTCGCCGAGGTTCTGAAAGATGTGGCGGTTGCCGTTGAACTTCGACGCGGTGACCCAAGGCACGCCTTCGCCGCCCATCTGCGCATAGCCCAGCGTTTCGCGGTCCATCCAAGAGGCCATGACGTGGCAGCCGATGCCCGAATTCGCCTGGCTGCCCTCAGGCAGCTTCGTCGAAGTGTTGTGCGGGCAGCCCGAGCAGAAATAGGGCGTGCGCGTCGCGCCGGGGATCGACAGCACCGGTGGCGGCGTCTCGGTCAGCGCGCGGGCGCGGGCCGGAAAGCCTTCTTCGGGGAACATCTTGTCGAGCCGCCGCGCCAGCACCGGCAGGAGCACCTTGGGGGACAGCTCCCCGGTCCAGGGGAGGAGTGGATTGCCCGGCCCGTCGAACTTGCCGACCATGCGGGCGGGCTTGTGGCCGGGCCAGTCGTAGAAATATTCCTTGAGCTGGCTCTCGATGATGCCACGCTTCTCCTCGACGACCAGCACCTCCTGCTTTTCCTGCACGAAGTCGAGCGCCGCGCGGCGGGCCAGCGGCCAGACCATGCCGACCTTGTAGATGTCGATCCCGAGGCGGCGGCACTCGGCCTCGTCGAGGCCCAGGAGGCGCAGCGCCTCCATCAGGTCGAGATGGCCCTT
Organism: Limimaricola variabilis; assembly: GCF_014195545.1. Classification (GTDB taxonomy): domain Bacteria; phylum Pseudomonadota; class Alphaproteobacteria; order Rhodobacterales; family Rhodobacteraceae; genus Limimaricola; species Limimaricola variabilis. The sequence goes on from NZ_JACIBX010000007.1 coordinate 2,998, forward strand.
GCCGGTGGTGACGATGCCGAAGCGGGCGTCGGGGATGTCGTAGATCGCGTGGTCGATCGGGTTGGCCTCGGCAAAGGCCTGCACTGCGGCCAGCTTGTGCTGCATCCGCGCTTCGATCTCGGGGCTGGGCAGGTCCGACAGCCGGACATGCAACCCGCCCGGCGGCGCGGTGAAGTCGGGCTGCACGAACTCGCGGGGCGGCAGCAGCTCGACCGAACGGCCGCTCTCCACCGTCTCGGACACTGCCTTGAAGCCGACCCAAATGCCGGAAAAGCGCGACAGCGCGAAGCCCCATTCGCCGAAGGGAAGGTATTCGCCGACCGAGGCCGGGTTCAGCACCGGCATGAACCACGCCATGAAGGCGACGTCGGACTGGTGCGACATCGAGGAGGAGACGCAGCCATGGTCGTCGCCTGCGACGACCAGCACGCCGCCCTTGGGCGAGGAGCCATAGGCGTTGCCATGCTTGAGCGCGTCGCCCGAACGGTCGACGCCCGGCCCCTTGCCGTACCACATGGAGAACACGCCATCGACCTCGCGCCTGGGGTCGAGCGCGACCTGCTGGGCGCCGAGCACGGCAGTCGCGCCCAGATCCTCGTTCACGGCGGGAAGGAACTCGATCCGATGCGCTTCGAGCTGCGCCTTGCCGCGCCACATCTCGAGGTCGAGCGCGCCCAGCGGAGAGCCGCGATAGCCCGAGACGAAGCCCGCGGTGTTCAGCCCCGCCTCGTGGTCGCGCCGCGCCTGGTCAAGCATCACCCGAACCAGGGCCTGCGTGCCGGTCAGGAAAACGCGCCCCTCGGTGCGGTCATAGCGGTCCGACAGACGGTAGCTGCGGAAGCGGTGCGATTGATCGGTCATGGCGGAGTCCTCCCTGACTCTGGCTCGTTTCACTCTGGACCCGACGGTCTGGATATTGCTTTCAGTTTCGCGCGATCAGCGGTAGTTTGCGGAATGCCGTTTCAGACGGACGCCTGATTTCGGAATGACATGGTCGCATCTCTCCAGCCTGCCGACATCCGCATCCTCGCCGCTCTTCAGGAGGACGGCCGTCTGTCGAACGCCGATCTGGCCGAGAAGGTCGGCATGTCGGCCTCGTCCTGCTGGCGGCGGGTGCGGGCTCTCGAAGAGGCGGGCGCGATCGAGCGACCGGGGGTCCGGCTCAACCCCGAAGCCTGCGGCCTGACTTTCCAGGCGATCGTGCATGTCAGCCTCGTGCGCCACGAAATGCGGCCCGTCGAGGATTTCATTCGCGCGGTGCGGGCCCGGTCCGAGGTACAGGAATGCTATGCCACCACGGGGCAGGCGGATTACCACTTGCGGGTGCTGTGCCGCGACCTTGCCGCCTACAACGCCTTTCTCGAGGAATTCCTGTTTCGCCAGCCCGCGGTGGCCAGCGCGCAGACCAACATGGTGCTGCGCGCCGTCAAGACGCGGGGCGTGCTGCCGCTCTAGCGGGTCGGCGTGGCGAGGTATTTTGGATCATAGGCCGGCGCCTCGATCCGGCGGCGGCCTTCCTCGGCGCGGGGCAGGGGATCGCAAGGCACCAGCTTGTCCCGGGCTTCGGCGGCGAGGCGGGTGTAGATCGCCGTGCCCTGGCTCTTCCACGCCACCTCGTCCTCGGTGAGTTCCCGGATCACCTTGGCGGGCATGCCCACCACCATCGAGCGCGGTGGGATCTGCATCCCGGCCTTCACGAAGGCCAGCGCGGCGACGATGCTCTCGGCCCCGATCACCACGTCGTCCATGATCACCGCGTTCATGCCGACCATGGCGTTCTCGCCTACCCGGCAGCCATGCAGCACCGCGCCATGGCCGACATGGCCGCGTTCCTCGATCACCACGTCCTTGTTCGGAAAGGCGTGCATGACGCAGGTTTCCTGCAGGTTGGCGTTGGCGCCGACGATGACGCGGCCGAAATCGCCGCGCAGGATCGCGCCGGGGCCGACATAGGCGCCGGGCCCGATAAGGGCATCGCCGATCAGGACGGCTTCGGGGTGAACGAAGGCGGTCGGGTCGACCACCGGGACCACCCCGTCATAAGCATAGACACGGGCCATCAGAGGTCCCGCTGCTCTTTGGCGACCAGCGTCAGCACGTCGTATTGCGCCACCACCTCGGCATCGTCGCGCAGCACGGTGCAGTCCCAGCGGACCTCGCCGTAATCATCCGTCTCGCGCGGATTGATTTGCTTGGCGGTAAGCTGGACGCGCAGGCTGTCTCCCGCGTTCACCGGGGTCATGAAGCGCAGATTGTCGACGCCGTAATTGGCGAGCACCGGCCCCTCGTCGGGCTGCACGAAGAGACCGGCGGCGAAGGAGACGATCAGATAGCCATGCGCGACGCGGCCCTCGAAGAACGGGTTCCGCTTGGCGGCGGCTTCGTCCATGTGGGCGTAGAAGGTGTCGCCGGTGAAGTTGGCGAAGTGCTCGATGTCCTCGACCGTCACCTTGCGGGCGGGCGTGACGACGGTGTCGCCGATCTCCAACTCCGCCAGCGACTTGCGGAACGGGTGCACTTCGGTCTCGCGGCGAGTGGCGCCCGGCATCCATTGGCCAATGACGGCGGTGAGCTGGTCCGGCGTGCCCTGAAGCGCGGTGCGCTGCATGAAGTGCTTCACGGCGCGCATGCCGCCCAACTCCTCGCCGCCGCCCGCGCGACCCGGCCCGCCATGCACCATCTGGGGCAGGGGGGAGCCGTGACCGGTCGAGGTCTTGGCCGAGAGGCGGTTGCCGAACAGCACCCGGCCATGCAGCTTGGCGATGCCGCGACCCAGCGTCTTCGCGACTTCGGTATCGTCGGTGAAGACCGAGGCGACCAGCGAGCCCGCGCCGCGATTGGCGATCTCAATCGCCTCGTCCAGCGTGTCATAGGGCATCAGCGTGCAGACCGGGCCGAAGGCTTCGATCTCGTGCGGGGCCTTGGCGGTCAGGGGGGTGTCGCAGACCAGAACGCAGGGCGCGACGAAGGCGCCCTTCTCGGGTACCGAACCCGGGGCGATGGCGATGCGTGCCTCGGCACCGATCGCATCAATCGCGCGGCGCACTTCTTCGACCTGATCGGTCGAGGCCAGAGCGCCCATGCGGGTGGCGGCGTCATCGGGATGGCCGATCACCGTCTTCTCGATCCGCGCCCGTAGCGCCTCGACCGCCGGTTCGACCAGCGCGCGCGGCAGGATGGCGCGACGGATCGCGGTGCATTTCTGACCCGCCTTGGCGGTCATCTCGCGATGCACTTCCTTGACGAACAGATCGAACTCCGGGCTTTCGGGTGTGGCATCTTGACCAAGGATGCAGGCGTTGAGGCTGTCGGCCTCGGCGGTGAAGCGCACAGCGTTCTCGATGATCGCCGGCGTGTTGCGCAGCTTGCGCGCGGTCGCGGCCGAGCCGGTGAAGGTCACCACGTCCTGACAGGTGACGCGGTCCAGAAGGTCGCCGGTGCGACCGCAGATCAGTTGCAGCGCGCCCTCGGGCAGCTCACCGGTTTCCAGTATCAGCCGCACACAGGCTTCAGTCAGATAGGCGGTCTGGCTCGCGGGCTTCACGATGGCGGGCATGCCGGCGAGCCATGTCGGCGCGAGCTTTTCCAGCATCCCCCAGACCGGGAAGTTGAAGGCGTTGATGTGGATCGCCACGCCTTCCAGCGGCATCAGGATGTGCTGGCCGATGAAGCTGCCATCCTTGGATAGGATCTCCGGCGCGCCATCCGGGATGACTTGCGCGTTGGGCAATTCGCGGCGGCCCTTGGAGGCGTAGGAGAGCATCGTGCCGATGCCGCCCTCGATATCGATCCAGCTGTCGGAACGGGTCGCGCCCGTGGCGGTGGAGATCGCGTAGAGTTCCTCCTTGCGCTCCATCAGCGCCAGACCGATCCGCTTCATCATCATCGCGCGCTGATGCGTGGTCATCTCGCGCAGGGCCGGGCCGCCTTTTTCGCGGCCATGGCGCAGCATCTCCTCCATGTCGATGCCGGTGGCGTCGACCCGGGCGACCGGGTCACCGGTCGCGGCATCGGCCACGACCTGGCCCTCGCCAGTGCCGGCCTGCCAGCGGCCAGCGACATAGGACTCGAGGCGGCGCGGTTCGGTGGGAATGGCGTCCAGCATGCTCAGTGTCCTTCGTAGTCGATGATGATTTCGTCCGAGAGCGGCAGGCACTGGCAGGTCAGCACCAGCCCGTCCGCCACCTCGTTGTCCTCGAGCGCGTAGTTCTGCATCATCTCGACCTCGCCGGACTTCACCCGGCCGATGCAGGTCGAGCAGACGCCCGCCTTGCAGGAGAAGGGCGCATCGATGTCGTGCTCGCGCGCCGCGTCCAGCACCGATTGGCCGGTACGGGGCATCTTGAAGCTGCGCGACACGCCGTCGAGGATCACGGTCGCGCGGACCATGTCGCCGCTCTCGCGCGCGGCCTGCGCGGCGGCCCGCATCTTGGCGCGCCCGGGCTGGGCGGCGCCGAACAGCTCGAACTTGATCTTCTCCTTCGGCATGCCCGCCTCTTCGAGCGCGGCCGCCACGTCCTTCATCATCGCCTCGGGGCCGCAGATGAAGGCCATCTCGGCCTTGGGGCTGACCCAGGGGCCGAACAGCGCGCGGCATTTCTCGGCGTCGATCCGGCCCGAGAACAGCTCGATCTCCTGCGCCTCGCCCGAGAACACGTGCACCACGTTCAACCGGTCGAGATAGCGGTCCTTCAGATCGCCGATCTCGCGCTTGAACATCACCGATGACAGCCGCCGGTTGCCGTAGACCAACGTGAAGCGGGCAGCGTGAGAACCTGAGAGGATGCTCTTGGCGATCGACAGCACCGGGGTGATGCCGGAGCCTGCGGCAAAGCCGAGATAGTGCTTTTCGCCTGCTTCTTCGGGCGCATGAAACCGACCTTGCGGCGGCAGCGCCTCGAGCGTGTCGCCGACCTTCAGATCGTGCTTGGCAAAACTTGAAAAGGCGCCACCATCGACCTTCTTGATGCCGACCCGCAGCCCCTCCTCGGGAGTGGCGCAGATCGAGTAGGAGCGGCGCAGCTCCTCGCCCTCGAATTCGCGGCGAAAGGTAAGATACTGGCCGGGTCGGAAGCGGAACTTCTCGCAGTCGCCCTTGGCGGGGGCGAGCGAGACCACCACCGCGTCGCGGGTGTCGTGGTCGATGCCGGTGACGGTCAGCGGATAGAACTCTTGCATCAGATTGCCTTGAAGTAATCGAAGGGCTCGCGGCAGTCGCGGCAGCGGAACTGCGCCTTGCAGGGGGTGGAGCCGCGCACCGCGATGGCCTCGGTGTTTTCCGAGCCGCAAAGCGGGCAGGCGGCGCTCTGGGCCGACAACATGCCGGCGCAGTTGGCGGCATTCAGTTGCGGCGGGGCGATACCGTAATCGAGCAGCTTCTGCCGCCCCTCATCGCTGATCCAGTCTGTCGACCAAGGCGGCGACATCCTGCGCCGCACCTCGACCTTGTCGATGCCACGGTCGCGCAGCGCGGTTTCGATGTCGAGCGCGATCACCAGCGTCGCGGGGCAGCCGGCATAGGTCGGCGTGACATCGACGACCAAGGTGTCCTCCTCCCAACCGATGTCGCGGACGATGCCGAGATCAACGACCGAGATCGCCGGGATCTCGGGGTCGGGCACCTCGCCCAGCCAGCCGCGCACGGTGTCGGGATCGGGGCGCATCGCGCTCACCAGCGTGCGTCGGGGAAGCTGCGCGGGATCGACTGCATCTCGGCCAGGATATAGCCCATGGTCTCGGTGTGGATGCCGGTGCGGCCGCCGATGCGGGCGTGGCCGTTGCCGGGGATTTCCAGCGTTGCGCGGGACATCGTGGCGGCGGTCTCGGCCTCGAAAGCCGCGCGGACCCGGTCGAGGCCGGGCAGCACGCCCTGCGCCGCGAGCGTCTCCTCGACCTCGTCGGTCGCCATCAGGTCGTCCGCATAAGGCCACAGCGCGTCGAGCGCGCCCTGCATCTTGGCACGGCTCTCCTCCGAACCGTCGCCCAGCCGCACGATCAGGTCGCGCGAGCGGTCGATGTGATAGCGCACCTCCTTGACCGATTTCTGTGCCAGATCGCGGATCGCCTCATGGCCGCTCTCGCAAAGCGCCTCCTGCATCGGCAGGTGCCAGGCGTCGAACAGGTATTGCCGCATCAGCGCATGGGCGAAGTCGACATTGGGTCGCTCAACCAGTTGCGCGTTGAGGAACTGCCGCTCGGTGCGGAAGAAGGCGAGGTCGTCGGGGGTGCGACCCTTGCCTTCAGCCTCGGCGGCGATCTCGTACCACAGCTGGGTCTGGCCGATCAGGTCGAGCCCCATATTGGCAAAGGCGATGTCCTCCTCGAGCACCGGAGCATGGCCGCACCATGCGGCGGTCTGCTGGCCGAGGATCAGCGTGGTGTCGCCCATCCGCAGGCAGAAGGTGACAAGCGGATCCATCACATCGCCCCCACGTCGTCGGGGATCTTGAAGAAGCTCGGGTGGCGGTAGACCTTGGACTTCGGCGCGGCGAAGTTCTGCTCGGCGGTGTCCGGATCGAAAGCGGTGATCTTGTTCGATTCCACCACCCAGATGCTCATGCCCTCGTTGCGGCGGGTATAGACGTCACGCGCGTTCTTCAGCGCCATTTCGGCGTCGGGCGCATGCAGCGAGCCGACATGCCTGTGCGACAGCCCGTGCTGACCGCGGATGAAGATCTCCCACAGGGGCCATTCCTTGCTCATGTCGCTCACTCCGCCGCGATGGTCTGCTGTTTCTCGGCATGGGCGGTCAGCCCGTCGCGATACCACGCGCCGTCGTCCCAGGCCTTGTTGCGCGCCGCCAGCCGGTCGCGGTTGCACGGGCCGTTGCCCTTGAGCACCTCGTAGAACTCCGTCCAGTCGGGCTCTCCGAAATCGTAGCCGCCCTTGTCTTCGTTCCAGGCGAGGTCGGGGTCGGGCACGGTGAGGCCCAGCCATTCGGCCTGCGGCACGGTCTGGTCGACGAATTTCTGGCGCAGCTCGTCATTGGTGTTCTGCTTGATGCCCCACTTCATCGACTGCTCGGAATGCACCGAGTCCTTGTCGGAAGGGCCGAACATCATCAGCGAGGGCCACCACCAGCGGTTCAGCGCGTCCTGCGCCATCGCCTTCTGATCCTCGGTGCCCTGGCAAAGCTGGCGCATGATGTCGAAGCCTTGGCGCTGGTGGAAACTCTCTTCCTTGCAGATGCGGATCATGGCGCGCGAATAGGGCCCGTAGGAGCAGCGCTGCAGCGGCACCTGGTTCATGATCGCCGCGCCATCGACCAGCCAGCCGACCGCGCCGATATCGGCCCAGGTCAGGGTGGGGTAGTTGAAGATCGATGAATACTTGGCCTTGCCCGCCAGCAGCTGCGCGGTCATCTCGTCGCGCGAGATGCCCAGCGTTTCAGCCGCGCAATAAAGGTAGAGCCCGTGCCCGGCCTCGTCCTGCACCTTGGCCAGCAGGATCGCCTTGCGCTGCAGGCTCGGCGCCCGGGTGATCCAGTTTCCCTCGGGCAGCTGGCCCACGATCTCGGAATGGGCGTGCTGGCCGATCTGGCGGATCAGCGTCTTGCGATAGCCCTCGGGCATCCAGTCATTGGCCTCGATCCGCACGCCGCGGTCGATCTTGGCTTGGAACTCCCGGTCCTTCTCCGAGGTCTCGGCGGCCCCGGTCTCGACGAGCTGTGCATACATGACAGGTCTCCTACGGATGAGGTGCGCGGCAATCACCTCACGGGATTCTACGCTTCCTGCAAATTATGTGACACGTAAAGCGGCACGTTTCAAGTCACAAGTCGGAGGTCGCGTGATGCTTCTGTCGCTGTTCCGCCCAGCGGAACGGGGAGGGGGTCAGTCGTAGGAGAGATCGGCGATCCGCCGGGCGGTCCGGGTCGGATCTGCCCGGAGAGGGCCGTCGCGGTCGACGAAGTCTCGGGCCACGGCGGCATCGGCGCCGGGCGTGAGATGCAGGTAGAGCCGGGCGAAGAGCGCTCGCACCGCCGGTCCCTGCCAATCCTCGGGCAGCATGCCCAGCGGCAGCGCCGGATCGGACAGCGCGATGTCGCGGTAGACATGGACCAGCAGCAGCCGCAGGCCGAGCGCCTCCTCGGGGCTGCATGAGACGCCGTCGAGCGGGGCGAAGGCCGTCATGAAGCGCGTCATCCGTTCGGCCAATGCCTCGAGCGGCCAGGCCGCGCGGGCCATCTCTGTGAGATCGTCATCGGTGGTGGCGCGAAAATGCGGCGCGCCCAGTCGCGGCAGCGGATCGCCGCGATCGGGCAGGATCGCCAGATAGGGGTCGGCCATGCCGAAGCGCAGCCGCGTCAGCCGCGCCACCAGCGCCTCGCGGCCCGGCCCCTGCGGCAGGGCGACGAGGTGCCAGCCCTTCAGCGGCTCGGCCCGGGGGCGGCGATAGATCAGCCGGGCGGCGCGCTGGAATTCCTCTGCCGCCGAGGGGGTCAGCCGGTAATAGCTGCGCCGCCCGTCCTTCACGCCCTCGATCCTCTCGGCCGCCACCAGTCGCGAGACGGCGGTGCGCACCCGGCTCTCGCTCAGCCCGACGGCGGCACAGGCGGAGATGATGTTGCCCATCCAGATCTCGCCGCCGCGCGGTGCCACCACGTCGCCGTAGAGCGTAACGATGAAGGCGCCGGCGCTGACCGGATGGGCGGCGAGGGCATGGTCGAGGGCGTCAGGCGACATGTCGGCTCCGGGTTGTGCGCGAGGACCCGTGTACTGCCCTCGCGTCAAAGGCACAATTCAGCCCTTGGGCCGAGCGTCGACGACGCGGCGTGCCTTGCCCTCGGAGCGGGCGATGCTGCCGCAAGGCTTGATCTCGACCTTGCAGGACACGCCGACCACGCTTTTTACATGGCCGGTGAGCTCGCGCGCGGCGGCCTGCGCCGTCGCCTCGTCGACCTCCCTCTTGCATTCGCAATGGATGCACATCTCGTCCATCCGGCCGCTCCGCGACAGGTGGATCTGGTAATGCGGGGCGAGCGCCGCGCATTTCAGGATCTGCTCCTCGATCTGGGTCGGGAAGACGTTGACCCCGCGCAGGATGATCATGTCGTCACTGCGCCCGGTCACCTTTTCCATCCGCCGCATCGAGCGCGCGGTGCCCGGCAGCAGCCGGGTCAGGTCGCGGGTGCGGTAGCGGATGATCGGAAAGGCCTCCTTGGTGAGCGAGGTGAAGACCAGCTCGCCCTTCTGGCCGTCCTCGACCGGCTCGCCGGTCTCGGGGTCGATGATCTCCGGGTAGAAATGGTCCTCCCAGATGTGCAGCCCGTCCTTGGTCTCGACGCATTCCTGCGCGACGCCAGGGCCCATCACCTCGGACAGGCCGAAGATGTCGACCGCGTCCATGTCAAAGGCCTGCTCGATCTCCTCGCGCATCGCGTTGGTCCAGGGCTCGGCGCCGAAGATTCCGGTTCGCAGCGAACTTTGCCGCGGATCGAGCCCGGCGGCGCGATAGGCGTCGAGGATCGACAGCATGTAGGAGGGGGTGACCATGATGATCGACGGCTTGAAATCCTCGATCAGCGTGATCTGCCGCTCGGTCATCCCGCCCGAGACCGGCACCACGGTGCAGCCCAGACGCTCGGCCCCGTAATGCGCGCCGAGGCCCCCGGTGAACAGGCCGTAGCCATAGGCGACGTGGCAGATGTCGCCCGGTGCGCCGCCCGCGGCGCGGATCGAGCGGGCCATCAGGTCGGCCCAAGTGTCGATGTCGTTCCTGGTATAGGCGACCACGGTCGGCTTGCCGGTCGTCCCCGAGGAGGCGTGCAGCCGCGCGATCCGGTTCTGCGGCACGGCGAACATGCCGAAGGGATAGTTGTCGCGCAGGTCCTGCTTCACGGTGAAGGGAAACTTCCTGATGTCCGACAGGGACTTTAGATCGTCGGGATGAACGCCGCAGGCGTCGAACTTCGTCTTGTAGAAGGGCGAGCCCTCATAGGCGCGGGTCAGGGTTTCCTTCATCCGCCGCAATTGCAGCGCGGCGATCTCGTCGCGCGAGGCGGTTTCGATCGGGTCGAGGGGCGCGCGCGCCCCGGTGGGTCTTGTGAGCATCTCGTCCTCCCTCTGGCGCGTCCTCCCGCGCCGTTTTCCCTCAGCGCCGCGTAACGATGCGCGATGTGCCCCTGAAACTGGCGATCAGCGTGCCGTCCTCGCGGCGCACCGCCACGTCATAAAGCCCCGAGCGTCCGTTGCGGGTCACCTCGGTGCCGGTGCCGATCAGCAGGTCGCCCAGCCGACCGGGCGCGTGGTAGACGATGTCGCACTGCACCCCGACCGCCTGGTAGTCATAGCTGTTTGCGGCAAAGGCGAAGACGCTGTCGGCGAAAGCGAAAGTCATGCCGCCATGCAATGTGCCATGGCCGTTCACCATGTCCTCGCGCACACGCATCCGCATCACCGCGCGGCCCGGCCCCACCTCGAGCAGTTCCATCCCCATCGCCTTGCTGGCGGTGTCCTCGGCCCACATCTCGGCGGTACGCTTCTCGGCCTGCGCCTGCGGGTCGAGCTTCATCTCAACCGCCCCGCTCACTGCGCCCGCCCGGTGAAGACCGGCTCCCGCTTCTCGGTAAAGGCGCGTACGCCTTCGGCGTAGTCGGGCGAGAAGCCCGCCTTGCGCTGCAGGTCCCGCTCAAGGTCGAGGCTGGCGTCGAGATCCTGCGCGCCTGCCGCCTGGATCGCCTGCTTGGTCAGGCCAAAGCCATAGGTCGGCCCCTTGGCGAGGGCGGTGGCCAGCGCGGTGGCTTCTTCGATCAGAGCGGCGTCCGGCACCGTTTTCCAGATCAGGCCCCATTCGGCAGCCTGTTGGGCGGGCAGGGGGGCGCCGGTCAGCGCCAGCGCCTTGGCACGTGCCTCGCCCAGCGCCCGGGTCAGCGTCCAGGTGCCGCCTGAATCCGGCACGAGGCCGAGCTTGGCGAAGGACTGGATGAAGCGGGCGCTTTCGGCCGCGATGACGATGTCGCAGGCGATGGCGAGATTCGCGCCCGCGCCGGCCGCGACGCCGTTGACCGCGCAGATCACCGGCTTGGGCAGGTCCCGGATGGCCCGCACCAGCGGGTTCCACAAGGTGCCGATCGTCTCGCCCAGATCGGGCGCACCGCCCTCGGCGTCGGGGTGGCGCTGGCCGAGATCCTGTCCGGCGCAGAAGCCGCGCCCCGCACCGGTCAGCAGCACCGCGCGCACCGCCTCGTCCTCGGACGCGCGTGACAGCGCCCGGCGCAGCGCCGCGTGCAGGTCTGGGGTGAATGCGTTCAGCCGCTCGGGCCGGTTCAGCGTCAGGCGCAGCACGCCGTCCGACAGCTCTTCGAGCAGATTGGGCTCGGTCATGGTCCCTCCCACAGGTCGCGCACGCCCCGGCCTTCTGGACCGTGCCCGGCATCTAGAAAGGGGCACGGAAATGGGGCGGCTTCCGCAAAAATGTGTTGCATGTCGGTCGCGGGTGGTCAATGAATAAAGCGTCACGCAATGCCAAAAATACGCGCTTTGGCGTGACGAAAGGGAGGAATGACATGAGAAGACAAGCCGTTGCCGCCGGCGTCTCGGCGCTGGCGATTCTGACCGCCGCACCCGCCATCGCCGAGATCCGGATCGGCGCCTCGCTCGCCATCACCGGCCCGGCCGCCTTTCTCGGCGACCCCGAGGCCAAGACGCTCGAGATGCTGGTCGAGGAACTCAACGCCAATGGCGGCATCAACGGCGAGGAGGTCGAGCTGATCGTCTATGATGACGGTGCCGATCCCAACAAGGCGCGCACCTTCGCGACCCGTCTCATCGAGGAGGATGAGGTGGTCGCGGTGATCGGCGGCTCGTCCACCGGCGCGACCATGGCGATGGCGCCGCTCTTCGCCGATTACGAGATTCCCTTCATCAGCCTCGCCGGCGCGGTGGTGATCGTCGACCCGGTGCAGGAATTCGTCTTCAAGACCCCGCATACCGACCGCATGGCCTGCGAGAAGATCTTTGCCGACATCACGGCGCGCGGCCTGTCGAAGGTGGGGCTGATTTCGGGCACCGACGGCTTCGGCGCCTCGATGCGTGAGCAGTGCCTCGACGTGGCCGAAGCCTCGGGCGTCGAGATCGTCGCCGATGAAAGCTATGGCGCGACCGACAGCGACATGACCCCGCAGCTCACCAACATCGCCGCCACCGACGGCATCGAGGCGATTGTGAACCCCGGCTTCGGCCAAGGCCCGGCGGTGGTGACGCGCAATTACGCCCAGCTCGGGCTGGAACTGCCGTTCTACCAGAGCCACGGCGTCGCCTCCGATGCCTTCCTCGATCTCGCCGGTGAGGCGGCCGAGGGGCTGCGCCTGCCCGCGACGCCGCTGCTGATCCCCGACCAGCTCGCCGAGGACGACCCGCAGCGTCAGCCGGTGCAGGACTACATCGCGGCCTACGAGGAAAAATACGGCGAGAAGCCCTCGACCTTCGGCGGCTATGCCTATGACGCCTTCCATCTGCTGGTCGACGCGATCGAGCGGGCCGGTTCGACCGATCCGGTCGAGATCCGCGATGCGCTCGAAGCGACCGAGGGCCATGCGGGCGTCACCGGCGTCTACAGCTTCACGCCCGAGGATCACATGGGGCTCGACCTGTCGGCCTTCCGCATCCTCAAGGTCGCGGATGGTGGTTGGAAACCGGTCGAAGAATAGAAGGGGCGCGTCTTGTCGGAGCTTCTGCAATTCCTGATCTCGGGGATCACGGTGGGCGCGATCTACGCGGCCATCGCCCTGGGCTTCACCCTGATCTACAACGCATCCGGCGTGGTGAACTTCGCCCAGGGCGAATTCGTGGTGATCGGCGGCATGACGGCGGCGGCGCTGATCGGTGCGGGCGTCCCGGTCTGGATTGCCGCGCCGCTGGCGGTGATCGCGGGCATGCTTGTGGGGGTTCTGCTCTACCGGCTGGCGATCCGGCCGGCGGGGCAGGCACCGCTGGTGTCGCTGATCATCATCACGATCGGCGCCAGCATCTTCTTGCGCGGTGCCATGCAGGCGGTCTTCGACAAGCAGATCCATCGATATGACGGCTTTTCCGGCGACGCGCCCCTGCGCGTCGGCGGGGCCACCATCCTGCCGCAGAGCCTGTGGATCATCGGCGGCAGCGTCGCGGTCTTCGCCTTTTTGGCGTGGTTCCTGAACCGCACCCGCGCCGGGCGCGGCATTCGTGCCACCGCGTCGAACCGCATGGCGGCCGCGCTCGTCGGCATCAACACCGGCCGCGCGATGAACCTGTCCTTCGCGCTCTCTGCGGCGATCGGCGCGCTGGCCGGGGTGCTGGCGACGCCGGTGACCTTCACCAGCTACGACGTCGGAGTGCTGATGGCGCTCAAGGGCTTCTCGGCCACCATGCTGGGCGGTGTCGGATCGCCCCTCGGCGCGCTTGCGGGCGGGCTTCTGATCGGGCTGATCGAGGCTCTGACGGCGGGCTACATCTCGTCGGACTACAAGGACGCCTCCGCCTTCATCGTCATCCTTCTGGTGCTGTTCCTGCGCCCGCAAGGTCTGTTCGGCGCACGTATCATGGAGCGGGTGTGATGGCCGGACAGGGGACCACCGTGGCGACCGCGCCGGTCGAAACGGCCCGTCGGGCCCATGTGGGCAATGGCAAGGCGCGCGCCCTGATCGGACCGGGGCTGTGCACCTTCCTGATCTTCGCGGTTCTCGTCGCCCTCGGCGCGCTGATCTTTCCGTCGAGCTATTTCTACCGCGTCGGCACGCTGGTCTGGATCAACACCTTGGCCGTCACCGGCATCGTGGTGCTGCTCGGCTATGTCGGTCTCGTCAGTCTCGGCCATGCCGGGTTCTTCGCGATCGGCGCCTATGCGACGGCGATCGGCCCGAACTACGGCATTCCCTCGCCGCTCGCCATGGCGGGGGGCGTGGCGCTGGCAGGGCTGTTGGCGCTGGTCGTGGGCCGGCCGATCCTGCGGCTGTCTGGCTATTACCTCGCCATCGCGACGCTGGGCCTTGGCATGCTGATCTGGATGGTGCTGTCCAAGGAGGCTTGGCTGACCGGCGGGCCGGACGGCATGACCGTGTCGGGCATGAATGCCCGCAACCTGTTCAAGCTCGTGGGGCTGAAGCTGAAATCGGCCGAGGCGTGGTACTGGGTCGCGGGCTTCGTCGCGGCGATCGGCGCGGCGATCGCCGTGAACCTCGCGAACAGCCCGTCGGGCCGCGCGCTCCGGGCCATCCACGACAGCGACGTCGCCGCGCGCTCGCTCGGCATCGACGTGGCCCGGGCCAAGTCGCGCGCCTTCGTGATCTCGGCGATCTATGCCGCCGTGGCCGGGGCGCTTCTGGCGCTGGCCAATGGCTACATCACCCCGGAAACCGGGGGCTTCATGCATTCGGTCGAGATGGTGACCATGGCGGTGCTGGGCGGCGCGGCCTCGGTCTTCGGGGCACTGGTCGGGGCGCTGATCCTGACGGCGCTGCCCCAGTTGCTCACCGTCTTCGCCGATTACGAGCACATGGTGCTGGGCGCGATCATGGTCGTCACGATGATCGCCATGCGCCGCGGCCTCGTGCCCTTCATCGCCGATCTGTGGAACCGGAGGAAATCATGAGCCTCGAGATCGACGGCATCGGGATCGCCTTTGGCGGCATCAAGGCCGTGGACGGGGTGAGCTTCACCGCCAAGCCGGGTGAGGTGACCTCGATCATCGGTCCGAACGGCGCCGGCAAGACGACGCTGTTCAACCTCGTCTCCGGCGTCTACCGCGCGAGTTCGGGGACCGTGCGCATCGACGGGCGCGACGTGACCGGCCTGCCGGCGCATGAGCTGGCGCGATGCGGCATGGCCCGCACCTTCCAGAACCTGCAGGTCTTTCCGCAGATGACCGCGCTCGACAACGTCATGACCGGCTGCCACATGCAGGAGAAATCGAACCTGCTGGCCGATCTTCTGGGCCTCGGCCCGGCACGGCGTGCGACCGCTCGAAGCCGCGACGCCGCCATGGCCGCGCTGGCGCGCGCGGGGCTTGCCGATCTCGCGCATCGCCCGGCTTCGGAGATGTCCTACGGCCAGCTCAAGCGGCTGGAGATCGCGCGCGCGCTGGTCACCGGCTGCACGATCCTGCTGCTCGACGAACCGGCGGCGGGCTGCAACGCAGTGGAGACCCGCGAGGTCGACGACCTGATCCACGCCATCGCCGAGGAGGGAAAGACCGTGGTGCTGATCGAACACGACATGCGGATGGTCATGCGCATCTCGTCGCACATCGTGGTGCTCGATCAGGGCCGCAAGATCGCCGAGGGCGGGCCCGAGGAGATCCGCACCAACAGCCAGGTCATCGCCGCCTATCTGGGCGTGCATGGCGCTGCCGAAGCCGAGGCCGCCGCCCATGGCTGAGACCACCGAACCGCTCCTGTCGATCACCGGCCTGCGGAGTGCCTATGGGCCGATCGAGGTGCTGCATGGCATCGATCTCACTGTGAGGGAGGGCGAGATCGTCTCGCTGGTCGGGGCCAATGGCGCAGGCAAGACGACCCTGATGCGCTGTATCTCCGGCGTGCAGCCGATCAAGGCGGGGGCCATCCGCCTCGCGGGAGAGGATATCGCCCGCCGCCCCGACCACGCCCGTGCAAGCCTCGGCATCGCCCATTCGCCGGAAGGCCGGCAGATCTTCGGAGATCTGAGCGTGTCCGAGAACCTCGCGCTGGGCGGCTATCACCGCCGTGACGCGCTCGGTCCCGACATGGAGGAGGTGTATCGCCTGTTCCCGATCCTGCGCGACAAGTCGGCCCTGCCGGCGGGCGGGCTGTCGGGTGGGCAGCAGCAGATGCTCGCCATCGGTCGCGCCATCATGGGCCGGCCGCGGCTTCTGCTGCTCGACGAGCCGTCGATGGGCCTTGCCCCGGTGCTGGTCGATCAGGTTTTCGCGGTGGTGAAGAGCCTGCGCGATCGCGGTGTGACGCTGCTGATGGTCGAGCAGAACGCCTATGCGGCGCTGTCGATCGCGGATCGCGGCTATGTCATGGAGCAGGGCGAGATCACGCTATCGGGCTTGGCCTCCGAGCTGATCGCCGACCCGCGCATCCGCGAAGCCTATCTCGGCGCCTGACGGCGGCATCCCACAACTTCCGCTTGTACGGAGCGGCGGGCGGCCCCAGGGTCATGGCATGACCGAGATCCTGCGCATTCCGCCCTCGACAGGCCGACCGCCTCTTCAAGCGCGCTTCACCGCCGGGGAGGGCGCGAATTGGCGATCGTGCTGCCGGGGTTGCGCTATGGCTGCGGCCGTCCGCTGCTGCATAGCACCGCTGCCTTGTTCGAGCGGACAGGCTGCGACGTAGCGCGGCTGGCGTTCGATTATGCCGAGGATGAGGCCTTCCTGGGCGCCCCCGATGCCGAGCAGTTCGCCCGCATCGCGGCGGATGGGCGGGATGTCGTGGCGCATCTGTCGGCCATGCGCCCCTACGAGCGGGTTTGGCTGATCGGCAAATCACTCGGCACGCTGTCGATGGTCGCGGCCCTGTCGGCCGGGCTTTGCGCCCCGGAACGGACCCGGGCTATCTGGCTGACCCCGAGTCTGCTCGGCACGCCGCTCTTGTCCTGGATGCGCGACTGGCCGGGAAGGGGATTGGCGGTGCTGGGAACCGAGGATCCCTCCAACCGCGCGGAACTGCGCCAAGCCCTCAGGCGACAGTTTGGGCTGACCCTGTACATGGTGACGGGGGCTGATCATGGCTTTGATCATGTCGAGGGGCCTGACGCCGCGCAGCGGGCCGTCGCCGAAGCCATCTATGCAGTGAGAGAGTGGAGAGAGCGGGAGCTCTGACGCTCGAAAAAGCGAAGGGGGCCAGCTGGCCCCCTTCTCCGTTCAGCTTTCCGGCGCCTCGGCCGAGGGCTTGCCCTCACCCTCGGGAAAGAAGCAGGCTGACTTCTGGACGTTCCCGTCGAGCAGCGGCCGCGCGGCGCGGCACTTCTCCTGTGCCTTCCAGCAGCGCGGTGCGAAGGCGCAGCCCGGCGGCACCGCGAGCGGCGAGGGCAGCTCGCCTTCGAGCTTGATCCGCTCCTTGGCGGCTTCCGGGTCGGCCCGCGGCGTCGCCGACAGCAACGCCTTGGTATAGGGATGCTGCGGGTTGTCGAAGATCATCTCCTTCGGACCCGTCTCCACCGCCCGGCCCAGATACATCACCGTCACCTCGTCGGCGACGTGACGCACCACCGACAGGTCGTGGCTGATGAACAGGTACGCCAGCTGCATCCTCTCCTGCAGGTCGATTAGCAGGTTCAGCACCGAGGACTGGATCGACACGTCGAGCGCCGAGACCGGCTCGTCGAGCACCAGCACTTCCGGCTCCAGCATCAGCGCCCGGCCGATCGCCACGCGCTGGCGCTGCCCGCCCGAGAACATGTGCGGGTAGCGGTCGAAATGCTCGGGCCGCAGACCCACCAGACGCAGCATCTCGCGCGCCTTGGCCTCGCGCTCCGACGCCGGCATGTCGGGCCGGTTGATGAGCAGCGGCTCCATCAGGATCTGGCCGATCCGCTGGCGCGGGTTGAGCGAGCCGTAGGGATCCTGGAACACGATCTGCACCTTCGAGCGCAGGCCCTTCCAGGCATCGGGGGTGGCGTTGGTCCCGGAGATCTCCAGATCGCCGCGGGTCGGCTCCTCGATCAGCGTCACGACTCGGGCGAGGGTGGACTTGCCGCAGCCCGATTCACCGACCACCGCCAGCGTGCGGCCCGGCGTCAGTTCGAAATCGAGATCCGACAGCGCGCGCACCACGCGGGGCTTGGCGAACAGCCCGCCGCCCACCTCGTAATGGCGCGTCAGCCCGCGTGCGGTGACGACGGGGCCGGTCTTTGCGGTCGGGGCGTCTGTGGTCACGGCACTCACGAGGCGAGCCTTTCGTCGGTGTTGAGCGGGTAGTGGCAGCGCGCGAGGCCGAGATCCGGCCCGCGCGGCGCCGGGGGCACCTTGCGGCAATGATCATCCGCATAGGGGCAGCGTGGCGAGAACAGGCAGCCCTGCGGCCGGTCGAACTGGCCGGGCACCACGCCGGGAATGGTCGGCAGCCGCCTGTCGGTCGCGCGCTCGGGCAGGGCCGCGAGCAGCGCCGAGGTGTAGGGGTGGTGCGGCGACCGGAACAGCGGGCGCACCGGCTGCTCCTCGACCTTCTGGCCGGCGTAATGGACCGAGACGCGCTGGGCGGTCTCGGCCACCACGCCCATGTCGTGTGTGATCAGCACGAGGCCCATGCCGGTCTCGTCCCTCAGCCGCACCAGCAGATCGAGGATCTGCGCCTGGATCGTCACGTCGAGCGCCGTGGTCGGCTCGTCGGCGATCAGGAGCTTTGGATTGCAGGAGATCGCCATGGCGATCATCACCCGCTGGTTCATGCCGCCCGACATCTGGTGCGGGAAGGCCTTGAGCCGCTGCTCCGGATCGGGGATGCCGACCAGTTCGAACAGCTCCAGCGCGCGCGCCTGCGCGGCCTTGCGGTCCATGCCGAGATGGATCTTCAGCGCCTCGCGGATCTGGAAACCCACGGTGAAGCACGGGTTCAGCGAGGACATCGGCTCCTGGAAGATCATCGCCAGGTCCTTACCGACGATCTTGCGGCGGGCGCGGGCGGACATCTTCGACAGGTCGTGCCCGTCGAAGACCATCTCGTCGGCCGTCACCTTGGCGGTCCAGGGCAAGAGCCCCATCAGCGCCAGCATCGACACCGACTTGCCCGATCCGCTTTCGCCGACGATGGCCAGCACGTCGCCCTTGTCGACGTCGAGATCGACTTGGTCGACGGCGCGGAAGCGGCCGCCGGTGGTCGCGAACTCGACCGAGAGGTTGCGCAGTCTCAGAAGGCTCATGAGATCAGCTCCGCTTCAGTTTCGGGTCGAGCGCGTCGCGCAGGCCGTCGCCCATCAGGTTGATGGCGAGCACGGTGATCAGGATCGCCAGGCCGGGCAGGGTGACCACCCACCAGGCGCGCAGGATGAACTCGCGCGCCTCGGCCAGCATGGTGCCCCATTCGGGGGTCGGCGGCTGCGCGCCCATGCCGAGGAAGCCTAGCGCCGCGGCGTCGAGGATCGCGGTCGAGAAGGACAGCGCGGCCTGCACGATGATCGGCGCGAGGCAGTTCGGCAGCACGGTGACGAACATCAGCCGCCACAGACCGGCGCCCGCGACGCGGGCCGAGGTGACGTAGTCCTTGCCCATCTCGCCGATCACGCTCGCGCGGGTGAGGCGCACGTAATGCGGCTGCAGCACGATCGCGATGGCGATCATCGCATTCAACAGCGACGGCCCCAGGATCGCCACCAGCACCAGCGCCAGCAGCAGCGACGGGAAGGCGAGGATGATGTCCATCAGGCGCATGATCAGCGCGTCGAGCCATTTCGGGGAGAAGCCGGCGAGCAGGCCCAGCAGGATGCCGCCGGAGGCCGCGATCACCACCACGACGATGCCCACGAAGAAGGAGTAGCGCGCCCCGTTCAGAAGCCGCGAGAGCATGTCGCGGCCCAGAGGGTCGGTGCCCAGCGGGAAGGTCCAGCTGCCGCCCTCCTGCCAGACCGGCGGGACCAGCGTGAACGCGCGGAACTGCTGGGTGGGGTCGTGCGGCGCGATCCACGGCGCGGTGGCGGCGACGAAGACGAAGGCCAGGAAGACCCAGAAGCCGAACACCGCGCCGCGGTTTTCGCGGAAGTAGAACCAGAACTCGCGCAGCCGGCCGGGGCGCTTCTCGACCTGGGTTTCCACCTCTTTGGAGAGTGCGTGGTCCATCAGCGCTTCCTGATCTTGGGGTTGATGAGGCCGTAGAGCAGGTCGACGGTCAGGTTCACCACCATCACCATCACGGCGATGAGCAGCAGCCCGCCCTGCACGACCGGGTAGTCGCGGCGAAAGATCGAATCGACCATCCACTTGCCGATGCCCGGCCAGGAGAAGATCGTCTCGGTGAGGATCGCCCCGGCGAGCAGCGTGCCCACCGAGAGGCCGATCACGGTGATCACCGGGATCAGCGCGTTCCTGAGCGCGTGCATCCCGTTGATCCGGCCCGGCGGCAGGCCCTTGGCCCGCGCGGTGCGGATGTAGTCCTCGCCCAGCACCTCGAGCATCGCCGAACGGGTCTGGCGCGCGATCACCGCGAGCGGGATGGTACCGAGCACGATCGTCGGCAGGATCAGGTGCCGCACCGCGGAGGTGAAGGCGCCGTCCTGGCCCGACAGCAGGCTGTCGATCAGCATGAAGCCGGTGACGTCGTCGAAATAATAGAGCAGGTCGATCCGGCCCGAGACCGGCGTCCAGCCGAGATTGCCGGAGAAGACGATGATCAGCAGCAGCGCCCACCAGAAGATCGGCATCGAGTAGCCGACCAAGGCCGTCGACATCAGCGTCCTGTCGAACAGCTTGCCGCGGTTCATCGCCGCGATCACCCCCGCCGGAAGGCCCAGAGCCACCGCGAAGATCATCGCGCAGATCGACAGCTCCAGCGTCGCCGGGAACAGCGCGAAGAACTCGTCCCAGACGGGCTTCTTGGTGACGTAGCTGGTGCCCAGATCACCCTGCAGCACGCCCGTCAGGTAGTCCCAGTACTGGGCCAGGATGGGGCGGTCGAAGCCGAACTGCACGACGAGTTCGTCGTAGCGTTCCTGCGTCATGCCGCGCTCGCCAGCCATGACGATGATCGGATCGCCCGGCAGCACCCGGATGAAGGCGAAGGAGATGAGCGTGACGCCGATGAAGGTCGGCAGGAAGGTCGCGAAGCGCGACAGCACGTAGCGCAGCATCTAGCGGCCCGCCTTGCTGGGGACCGGTCGCACGGGGGCGGCGGGTCCGATGGAATGGGGGATGACCATGCCGGTACGGGTCTCCTGTTGCTTGGCAATCGGGGTCTCGGTCGGCGGCGGCCCGTGGCAGGGCGGCCTGATGAGCGCGCCTCATATCACACGGTTCGCGATCCTGTCGAGATTTTGTGATCCTTGACGCGGGGTCTGCCTCAGACTGCGCCGGAGCTGACGCATCGGTCAAGCGGCGGAGCCCGAACACGCGAAGGGTCCGGGGCCATCACGGCCCCGGACCCTCATGTCGATCTCGCGCGGATTACTCGGCGATCGAGACGTTGTCGAAGATGTGGCCGCCCAGCGGGTGGACGACATAGCCCTCGACTTCGGAGCGCATCGGCATCGAGACGACCGAGTGGGCGATGGTGGCCCAGGGCGCCTGCTCCTTGAAGACCTTCTGGGCCTCCTTGTAGAGCTCGGCGCGCTCTTCCTGCGACGACTTGGTCTTGGCTTCCTGGATCAGGGCCTCGAACTCGTCGTTGCACCACTGCGCGCGGTTCGAACCGCCGACGCCGTCACAGCCCAGCAGCACGGCGAGGAAGTTGTCCGGATCGCCGTTGTCGCCGGTCCAGCCGAGCAGTACCGCGCCGTCGCGATCCTTGTCCTTCGAGCGCTCGAGATACTCGCCCCACTCGTAGGAGACGATTTCCACGTCGACGCCGATCTCGGACATGTCTTCCTGGATCAGCTCGGCCATGCGCCGCGCGTTCGGGTTGTAGGGGCGCTGCACCGGCATCGCCCAGATCTTCATCGACAGGTCCTCGACGCCGGCATCCGCGAGCATCTGCTTGGCGGCTTCCGGATCGTAGCTGTCGTCCTCGATCTCCTCGTTATAGGACCACATGGTCGGCGGGATCGGGTTCTTGGCGATCTTGCCCGAGCCTTGGAACACCACATCGAGGATCGCCTGCTTGTCGATCGCCATGTTGAGCGCCTTGCGCACCTCGGGCTTGTCGAACGGCGCCTGAGTCGTGTTGTAGGCGAGGTAGCCGACGTTGAGGCCTTCCTGCTCCATCACCTCGATGCCCTCGGCTTCCTTCATCGCGGCGATGTCGGCCGGGTTCGGGTAGGGCATGACGTGGCACTCGCCCGCCTGCAGCTTCTGGTAGCGCACGCTGGCGTCGGGGGTGATCGCGAAGATCAGGTTCTCGACCTTGGCGGGCTCGCCCCAGTAGTCGTCGAAACGCTCGAAGCGGATAACCGCGTCCTTCTGGTAGGCCACGAACTCGAACGGACCGGTGCCGATCGGCTCCTGGTTGAGCATCTCGGGGTTGTCGGTCAGCGCGTCGGCGTATTCGGCCGACAGGATCGAGGCGAAGTCCATCGCCATGTTGGCGATGAAGGGCGCCTCGGGGCGGGTCAGGTTGAACTTGACGGTGTAGTCGTCGACCTTCTCGATGCTCTCGATCAGGTCGGGCATCGACATGCCCTGGAAGTATTCCCAGGTGCCGCCCGAGGCGGTGTGGAACGGATGCTCGGGATCGCGCTGCCGCTCGAAGGTGAAGATCACGTCATCGGCGTTGAAGTCGCGCGACGGGGTGAAGCGGTCGTTCGAGTGGAACTTGACGCCCTGGCGCAGGATGAAGGTGATCTCGGTGCCATCCTCGGACACTTCCCAGCTCTCGGCCAGGCCGGGCACGACGTTGGTGGTGCCGGTCTCGAACTCGACGAGTTGGTTGTAGACGGTGTGCGACGAGGCGTCGAAGGTGGTGCCGGAGGTATAGAGCGCCGGGTCGAAGCCCTCGGGGCTCCCCTCGGAGCAATAGACCAGGTTCTGGGCCTGTGCCGCGCCGGCGAGCGCGAGCGTAGCCGCCCCGGCGGCCAACCATGTCTTCATCTTCATGTCGTTCTCCCTGGTGGCCCGACCGTTTTCGGCACAAGCCGTGCCACTCGGTCGATGCGTTGTGACGCCACGTTGTCCCAGCACGCCCCGTCAGGCAAGACCCCGCGTTCCGCTGACTTCGCGGAAACGGGACGGACGGCCGGCTGGGCGGCCAGAGGCGGGATCGGCTTGCGGTGGCTCGGTCCGGGGGCCATGGTCGCGCCGTTCCCGTATCCGGCGACTCATGGCCCTCTCGTTCCGCTTTCCCTTCCTGTCCGCCCGTACCGCGCGGGCCGACACGCCGCTCCGGGCCGAGCCGCTGCTCGGCGCGGCGCTGGTCCTGCTCACCGTTCTGGTCGCGCTGAAGGACTGGGCCCCCGCCACCGGGGCAGGCTTTGGCGCGGCGCTCATGGTGCCGCCGGTGATCCTGCTTCTGGCACTGCGGCTCAGGGGGCGGCGGCTGAACTTCGTCTGGGTCGCGCTGGCGCTGACCGTGGCGCTCTGGGCGCGGGGTGGGGATTGGACCGCGCCGGTGCTGGCGGGGCTGGGCTCGGCGGCCTTCATCGGTGCCTTCTTCTGCGCGCTGGCGACGCTGCGCGCGGCGGCCGAGACCTCGACCGCGATCCGCGCCTGTGGCCGCTATCTCGCCGCGCAACCGCCCGGTCGGCGCTACCTCGCCCTGACGATGGGCGGGCAGGCCTTCTCGGTGCTGCTCAACTACGGCTCGATCGCCCTGCTGGGTAGCCTCGCGGTCGCCAGTTCGGAACGCGAGCCGGACCCGGAGATCCGTTTTCACCGCACCCGCCGGATGCTGCTCGCGGTGCAGCGCGCCTTCGTCTCGGTGCTGCCTTGGTCGCCGCTCTCCTTTGCCGTGGCAATTACTGGCGGCCTGCTGCCCGGGGCACCTTACAGCGCCACGCTCGGCCCGGCGCTGGTGACCGGCGCGATCATCGCCGGGACCGGCTGGGCGATGGACCAGATCTTCAAGCCGAAGCTCAGCCGGACCCCGGCCCGCCACCAGCCCGAGGGCGGGCTTTCGGCGCTGCTGCCGCTGGCGCTGCTCCTTGCGTTGCTGGGGGTGCCGGTCTGGCTGCTGCACGACACCTTCGAGGTGCGGGTGGTCGGCGCGGTGCTGCTCGTCGTGCCGTTGCTGGCGGTGGGCTGGGTCATGCTTCAGGAAGGTGCGCGGGGCGCCGCCCGCCGGGGGCGCCAGTTCACGACGCGCGAGTTGCCGCGCTACCGGCCGGAACTGACGCTGCTGATGATGGCGGGCTATATCGGCACCGCGGGGGCCGGGTTGCTGGCGCCCCATGTCGCGGGTTTCGCGCCGTGGATCGCCGCTTTGCCCGGGCCCTTGATCCTCGGTGCGCTGGTCTGGTTCATTCCGGTGACCGGCCAGCTCGGCATGAACCCGATCCTCGGTGTGACGCTGCTGTTCCCGCTGCTGCCCACGCCAGAGGCGATGGGGGTGAGCCCGGTCGCGCTTTTCGTGGCGATCACCGCCGGCTGGTGCATATCCGGCATCACCTCGCCCTTCACCGCGACGACGCTGCTCACCGGCAATTTCGCGGGCAAGAGCGCGCTGCATGTCGGTTTGAAGTGGAACGGCGCCTATGCCGCCGTGACCGGGGTGCTGCTGACCCTGTGGGCGGTGGGCTTTGGCCTTTGGTCCTGATCGCACGATCTGGAACTTTCCGTCCGGCCCCTGTATGAGCCTGCCGCATCAGCTGACGCAAGGTGAGGCAAATGTTCGAGACACGCATCATGCGCGAGGAGCTTGCGCGGCATTACGATCTCGCGCCGTCGGTGGAGGCCGCCGAGCGGCAGGCCCACCTCTTCGCGCGGATGGACAAGGTCCTGAGCCCCGTCGACTGGGCGATGCACGCGCCCTATGTCGAGGCGATCAACCGCCTCAAGCGCGAGCGTGGCGCGGCGATCCTCGCCCACAACTACATGACCCCCGAGATCTATCACGGCATCGCTGACGTGGTGGGCGACAGCCTGCAGCTCGCGATCGAGGCCACCCGCGTCGAGGCGGACGTCATCGTGCAGTGCGGCGTGCACTTCATGGCCGAGACCTCCAAGATCCTGAACCCGGCCAAGACCGTGCTGATGCCCGACATGGAGGCCGGCTGCTCGCTGGCCGAGAGCATCACCGCCGAGGGCATCGCCGAGATGCGCGCGAAGTATCCTGGCGCGCCGGTCGTGAGCTACGTCAACACCACCGCCGAGGTGAAGGCCGCCTCCGACATCTGCTGCACCTCGGCCAACGCGCTGCAGATCGTCGAGGCGATGGACAGCGACACGGTTATCATGACCCCCGACCAGCACCTCGCGCGCAACGTGGCCAAGCAGTCCACCAAGCGCATCGTCTGGTGGGAGGGCAGCTGCATAGTCCACGAGCAGTACACCGCCGAGGAGATGCGCGCCTATCGCGCCGCCGACCCCGAGGTGAAGATCATCGCCCACCCCGAATGCACCACCGAGGTGACGGCCGAGGCGGACTTCACCGGCTCGACCAGCGGCATCATCGACTGGATCGACCGCGAACGCCCCAAGAAGGCGCTTCTGGTCACCGAGTGCTCGATGGCGTCGAACATCACCGATGCCTTCCCGGATGTGACCTTTCAGAAGCCGTGCAACATGTGCCCCTACATGAAGATGATCAGCCTCGAAAAGGTGCTCTGGTCGCTGCACACCATGTCGCCCGAGGTCGTCGTGCCCGAGGAGGTCGCCGTCCCGGCCCGCCGTGCCGTGGAGCGGATGATCGAGCTGTCGCGCAGCCTGGCCCGCGCGTGATCCGACCATGACCCGCCTGCGCACCGAGCGCGTCGTCATCATCGGTGCCGGCCTCGGCGCGATCTCGGCTGCGCTGGCGCTGGCGCCGCGCCCGGTCCTGATGATCGCGCCCGAGCCGCCGGGGCAGGGAGCGAGCAGCGCTTGGGCGCAGGGCGGCGTCGCCGCCGCAATGGACGCTGCCGACAGCCCCCAGGCGCATGCCGCTGACACGGTGGCCGCAGGCGCGGGCACCGTCGACGCGGCCATCGCCGATCTGGTCACCCGCGCCGCGCGCGAGCACATCGTCGAGCTGACCGGCCTCGGCACGCCCTTCGACCGCGATGCCCAAGGCGGCTACGTTCTGTCGCGCGAGGCGGCGCATGGCGCGGCGCGGGTGGTGCGGGTCAAGGGCGACCAGGCGGGCCGCCAGATCATGGACACGCTGATCGCCGCTTTGGCGCGCTGCCCGTCGGTGCAGGTGCTGCCCGGCGCGCTGCTCACCGGCATCGAAGCCAAGAACGGCCGCGCCACCGCCGTGGTGATCGAGAGCGCCGCGGGGTCGGCGCCCGTCACCATCGAGGCCCCGGCGATCCTGCTGGCGGGCGGCGGCTCGGGCGGGCTGTGGCTGCACACCACCAACCCGCCGCGCATCCGCGGCCAGGTCATCGGCGCGGCAGCGCGCGCGGGCGCGGTGATCGCCGACGCCGAGTTCGTGCAGTTCCACCCCACCGCGATCGCCACCGGCGAGGACCCGCTGCCGCTCGCCACCGAGGCGCTGCGCGGCGAAGGGGCGTGGCTCGTCAACGACGCGGGCGAGCGGTTCATGACCGCGCTGCACGCGCAGGCCGAACTGGCCCCGCGCGACATCGTCGCCCGCGCCGTCTTTGCCGAGCGGCAGGCGGGGCGGAACCCGGCACTCGACACCCGCATCAGCCTTGGCGCCAGCGTGGTCGAGACCTTTCCCGCCGTGGCCGAGGCCTGCGCCCGGGCGGGGATCGACCCGGTCGCGGGAACCATCCCGGTTGCGGCGGCTGCGCATTACCATATGGGTGGCGTCGAGACCGACGCGCGCGGACGCAGCAGCCTCGCGGGGCTCTGGGCCTGCGGCGAGGCGGCCTCCACCGGGCTGCACGGGGCTAATCGCCTCGCTTCGAACGGGCTGCTGGAGGCGCTCGTCTTCGCGCGTCTCTGCGCCGAGGACATCATGCGGGAAACCGACGCTCCCGATGGCGCATCCGATGTCGACATCGCCTTCGCCACCGGCGGCCGCAGCCCCGCGCCCGAGAGCGTGGCAGCCCTTCGCCGGCTGATGACCGATCACGTCGCGGTGCTGCGCGACGCATCCGGGCTGCGCCGCGCCCTCGCCGGCATCGCCGTGCTCGAGGCCGCCGAGCCCGCCCCCGCCTTCCGCACCATGACCGCCACCGCGACGCTGGTCGCCGCCGCCGCGCTGGCGCGCACCGAGAGCCGGGGCGGCCATTGCCGCACCGATCACCCCGAAACCGACCCCGCCCAGGCGCGTCGCAGCCGACTGACGCTCGACGAGGCCCTGACCATCCGCGCCGAATGCGCGGCCACGGAGACCGCATGACCCAGATCCCCGACCTGTTGCTCGAGCCGATGGTGCGCCACGCGCTGCACGAGGATCTGGGCGCGTGGGGCGACGTCACGACCCGGGCCGTGATCCCGGCCACCACCCGCTATGCCGCGCGGATCAACGCGCGCGAGGCCGGGGTGGTGTCGGGCATGCAGATCGCCGCGATCGCCTTTCGCCTCGTCGATCCGTCGCTGACTGTCACGACCCGTCTCGCCGACGGCGCGCCCTGCGCCCCGGGCGATACGCTGATGGAAATCGAAGGCGCCGCCGCCTCGATCCTCTCGGCCGAGCGGGTCGCGCTCAACTTCGCGGGACGGCTCTCGGGCATCGCCACGCTGACCGCCGGTTTCGTAAAGGAGACGGCGGGCACGGCCACGCGCGTCACCTGCACCCGCAAGACTACGCCGGGTCTGCGCGCGGCCGAAAAGCTCGCGGTGCTGCATGGCGGTGGCTTCAACCACCGTTACGGCCTCTCGGACGCGATCCTGATCAAGGACAACCATATCGCCGCCGCCGGTGGCATCCGGGCCGCGCTGCAGGCCGCGACGGCCGCGGCCTCGCACATGCTCAAGATCGAAATCGAGGTCGACACGCTCGACCAGCTTGCCGAGGTGCTGGAAGTCGGCGGCGCCGATGTCGTGCTTCTGGACAACATGTCGACCCCCGATCTCGCCCGTGCGGTCGAGATGGTGTCGGGCCGCCTCGTGACCGAGGCCTCTGGCAACATGCGACGCGAGCGGGTGGCCGAGGTCTGCGCCACCGGGGTCGATTACGTGTCGTCGGGTGCGCTGACCCATTCGGCGCGCACCCTCGATCTCGGTCTCGACTTCTAGGCGGCGAGCGCCGTTCGGGGCAGCGGAGCGGCTGCCGCCTTGCCCGCCCCGTCGCGATCCGCGGGCCAGTATTGCCGCGCGGCGGCGAAGGCCAGCTGCAGGGCCAGACCCGTGCCGAGCATCATCGTGTCGAGCGCGAAGTTCTCGCCGGTCTCGGTCTTGATCCCCTGGATCAGGTAGATCGTGATCGAGCCCAGCGCGAAGACCGGCAGCGCCTGCCGTCCCAGAAGCGCGAAGGGCGCAGCAAGGCGTGAGGCGCAGGCCTGGCGCACTGCACCCCAGGAGGCCAGCACGTAGAACAGCGCCAACAGGTGCAGCAGCCGCGGCAGATTCAGATAGGGCTTGTTGAAGCTCGTCATGAAGCCCGGCACGCCCTGCTGGTTGGCCATCCACAGCAGGTGATTGCCAGTCTTGCCGATCGTGGGGATGTTCATCCATGCGAGCGACAGCAGCAGAAAACCGACCGCCACGGCCATCAGCCAGCGCCGTGCCGGCACCAGCCTGCGGCCCTGTTTGGCAGCGATGCCGGTGACGATGCCCAGCACGAACAGGAGCTGCCAGGCGGGCGGGCTGAATTGCCAGCCGCCGGTGGGATAGTTGGGCAGCGTCAGCCTGAAATATGACGCCGCGATCCACAGCAGCGTCGAGGCCGCGAGGGTCCATAGCGGACGCCGCACCGCCGCCCACAGCACCAGCGGTGCGGCCATGAGCAGGACGAAATAGAGCGGCAGGATGTTGGCATAGCCGATCTGGAAGCCCAGCGTCGGCACCCCGATCAGGAAGCCAAGCGGGTCGCGGAAGAGCAGGCCCATGCCGTGCTTCCACAGCATCGCCGGCATGTCGGCAAAGACCGCAAGTGCGGCGGCGATGCCCAGCGCGCCAAAGGTGATCAGCAGGTGGACGAGGTAGAGCGTCCAGGCCCGGCGCCAGATCCTGGCCACGCCCTGCCACGGCCACCGGACCCAGAAGCCGGCGGAATAGGCCAAGCCGGCCGAGATGCCCGCCATCAGGACAAAACCCTCGGCCGCGTCGGAAAAGCCGAAATTGCGGCTGGTCCAGTCTTCCCAGAAGTTGCCGGGCACGTGGTTGATGAAGATCATCACCAGCGCAATCCCGCGCAGCACGTCGAGCCTCGGGTCGCGGAACTTGGGCTGGTGGCGCGCCACCGGGATCAAGACGGCGTCAGGCATGGAGCGGCTCCGGATGGCTGGGGGCAGGGTCGGCATCGGTCAGAGAGGCCCAGGACGCGCCTATGCTTTCCTGTCGGGCGAGGATCGGGTCGGGGGCGGTTTCGGAAGGTACCGCGAAGGGGATGCGGCAGGGCAGGGAGGTGATCCAAATCACAAGCGGCGCCGCGATCATCGGCCCCGCGACCGGCAGCAGCCAGGGGGTCAGCTCGGGCGAGAGTTTCCAGGCGGCGGCCAGTCCGGCCAGCCCTGCCACGGTGATCCAGCGGCTCGCCTGCCAGCTCTCGAACAGCCCGAGCCGCCCTTCGCCGCGCGCCGCCGCGGGCCAGCCGCCGTCGCGGCCGGACAGAACCTGCAGCACCGAGCGGGTCTGGAACATCAGGAAGATCGGCGCGGTGATGCTCGACAGCGCGATTTCGACCAGCGTCGAGGTCAGCAGTCGCACCGGGCCGCCGAATCCCGCCGCCCGGCCCGAACGGATGGCCTGCACGGCGATCAGGAGCTTCGGCAGGATCAGCAGCCCCAGCACGCCGATGATCAGCCCCGCCGTGCGTGCGGTCTCGTTCGGCGGCATCACCGGGAACGACCATCCCGGCAGGGGGAAGTAATCGGGTGCGACCCTGAGCGAAGGCGCCAGGATCGAGGTGGCGAGAAAGCCCAGCCAGAACAGCGACGAAACATAGGCCAGGATGCCCTGCAGAAAGACGAAGCGGCTCCACGGCAAAAGCCCCGGCGCCGCCAGGAGCCGCGCATGCTGCAGGTTGCCCTGGCACCAGCGACGGTCGCGCTTGGCATGGGCGAGGATGTTCTCGGGGCCTTCCTCGTAGGAGCCGGTCAGGTCGGGATCGAGCCGGACGATCCAGCCCGCTCGGGCGAGCAGCGCCGCCTCGACGTAGTCATGGCTGAGGATATGCCCGCCAAAGGGCGGCGGCCCCGAGAGGTCCGGCAGCGCGCAGCTTTCGGCGAAGGCGCGCACGCGGACCATGGCGTTATGGCCCCAGAATGGCCCGGTCTCGCCCTGCAGCCGGGCCACGCCGCGTGCGAAAACGGGCGAATATAGCGCCGCCGAGAACTGCATCGCGCGGCCGAAGACCGAGCCGGCGCGGATCACGCCGGGCAGGCTCTGCAGCAGCCCCAGCCGCGGCTCGCCCGCCATGCGCCGTGTCATCTCGATGATGGTCTCGGCGCTCATCAGGCTGTCGGCGTCGAGGATCAGCGCGAACTCGTAGGCGGCGCCGGAGGTCTTGAGGAAATCCTCGATATTGCCGGCCTTGCGCCCGGCGTTCGAGCTGCGCCGCCGATAGAAGATGCGGCCTTGTGCGTCGCGATCGCGCAGCAGACGCAGGTACCACGACGCTTCGCGCGCCGCACCAGAGGGCGAGCGCGTGTCCGACAGGATCGCGAAGTCGAACTGCCCGGCCTGCGCCGTTTCGGCCAGCGCGGCGTCCATGGCGGCGATGCGGGCGAAGGTGGCGCGCGGATCCTCTTCGTGCACCGGCACGAGGATGGCGCAGCGGCCCTTCGGCTCGGCGCGGCGCGGCGTGGCGCCCGAGCCGGGCCACAGGCCCAGCAGCGCCTGTGCCGCGCCCCAGGCCAGCCAGAAGGTCGCCATCAGGATCAGCAGGCTGCGCGCAAACTCGACCCACAGGCCGCCGGTCTGGCGCTGGGCAAAGAACAGCACGAAGGCGCCGGCGGCGAGCCCGAGACTCGCGCCCAGCGCCGCGCCGCGCGCCCCGTAGGGGCGGGGATCGGCCATGTCAGGCGTCCGCGCGCGGAGCGATGAGCGCCCGCAGGCGGGCAAGGCGGGTCCGCAGCGGGACATGTTCGAGGCGCTGGCGCGGCATTGCCAGCGGTGCGGCGGGCAGGGCACCCAGCCGCGCGGCCTCATGCTGCAGGTCGGTCTGGGCGTCGGTCCGGGTCGTCACTTGGTCGGTCATCAGGCGTTGATCCACTGGTAAAGCCAGGTTTCCGAAAGCTTGCGGCCGAAGCCGGCGACGTGCGCCGACAGCTCGACCGTGGTGTCGGGGGCGGCGGCGATGTCGAGCACCGCGCGCCAGCGGCCATTGGCCTCGATCCGCTCCAGCGTCTGGGACAGGATCTCGCCGCCATGCGCCTCGACGCGCAGCTCGACCTCGGCATCGCCGGAAAGCCGCTCCAGCGCGCCGCCCTCGAGGTCGATGACGAATTTGCGGGTGCCCGGTGCGCTCTCGACACCCGAGACGCCGCCGGCTCCGGCCCGCGTCTCGGCGACATGGGCGATCTCTGCGGCGGGTTCGGGGTCTAGGTCGCCCCAGCGCAGGCGATAGGCATACTCGCGTTCGTCGCCGGCGGAAATCTTGTCCTCGGGCACCCAGAAGGCGACGATGTTGTCGTTCGCCTCGAGCTCGGTCGGGATCTCGACCAGCCGGACCGCGCCACGGCCCCAGTCGCCGACCGGCTCGACCCGCAGCGACGGGCGCCGCTCGTAGCGGGCGCCGCCATCTTGGTAGCTCTCGAAGTCGCGGTCGCGCTGATAGAGCCCGAAGGCGCGCGGCCCGACCTCTCCGAAATAGGAGGAGGCGAGCCGGGGCGGGTTGTTGAGCGGCCGCCACAGCACGTCGCCATCGGCGCGCTCGATGCACAGCCCGTCGCTGTCATGCACAGCGGGGCGGTAGTCGTCGAAATCGGCCCGGTTCTTTTCGGAAAACAGGAACATGGAGGTCAGCGGCGCGATGCCGAGCTGCTCGGGCGCGCGGCGGAAGAACAGCCGCGCCGTCACCTCGATCTCGGTGGCCTCGCCCGGGGTAACGACCAGCCGATATGCACCGGTCAGCGTCTCTCCCTCGAGCGCGGCATAGATCGTCACCTCGCGCACACCCGGTTCCAGCCAGAACCGGGTGAAGCGGGGGAACTCCTCGGCCCGCGATGTGGCGGTGTCGATCGCGACGCCGCGCGCGCTGATGCCGTAGCGGCTGTCGCGGCCCAGCGCCCGGAAGTAGCTGGCGCCAAGGAAGGCCACGAGCTCGTCCTCGCGGTCCGGGCGGTTGAGCGGCGCGTTGAGCCGGAACCCGGCCACGCCGGGCAGCTCGGCCACTTCTTCCGCCGCCTTGGCGAGGCGGCCGCGATAGTCGAAATCCTCGGTATCGAACCGCATCGGCCGGGCCAGGCCGTCCTGCAGATGATAGAGCCGCACCGGCTCTTCAAAGAGCCAGCCCATGTGAAAGGCGTGCAACCGGAACGGCGTCTCGCCGTCGCGAAAGCGGGCCCGCTCTGCGTCGAAGGCGATCAGTCGGTAGTCGTCATAGCCCAGCGGGCCGAGCGGCAGCTTCGGGCGTTCTGCCGGGGCAGGGGCGGCGGAGGCCAGCGCGCGCATCTCGGCGGTCAGGCTTTCGAAGTCGAAGGCCATGGGGGTGTCGTCGGGCGCGGGCGGGATCACCCGGGGCGGCTCCTGAGCGGGCGCGCCGGTGCCGCCGATCGCGGCCAGAAAGGCGGCGGAAGCGCCGATCGCGCGCAGCAGGCCTCGGCGATCGAAGCGCGGGGAATTGTCGGGAAAATCGGGCATCTGGGTCTTTTGGGCGTGAGGTGCGCGAGGTGAATCGCATCGCGTGTCTAGCCCTCCCATGCGGCAGCCGCGCGCGGGTTGCAATGCGCTTATGCGGCAACCTGCCATGCATCGGCGGAGCCCGGCGACAAGGTGGTCAACGCTGCGGCGGAAGCCGGATCTCGTGCCGCATTCCGGGCAGGCTGCGGCTGTCTATCGTGGCACCGATCTGCGCGCACAACCCGGCCACCAGCCGTGACCCCAGCCCCGACGACGGCGCCTCCCGCGTCTCTCCCGGACCGTGTCCGTCATCCTCGACGGTCACCAGCACCGCCCCGTCCGCAGCGCGGCGCAGGGTGACGCCGATCCGTCCGCGACCCTCGGGAAAGGCGTATTTGATGGCGTTGGTGATCAGTTCGTTGACCACGAGACCGAGGGGCACCGCCATGTCGAGCTCAAGCTCGACCGGCTCGACCCGGCACTCCAGCTCGATCCGCGTGCCTTGCAGCACCGAGCGGCGCAGCCGTGCCGCGAGATCCTCGAGATAGGCGGCGAAACCGACCCGGCCCGCCTCCTCATCGAAGCCGAGCTGCGCGTGCAGATCGGCTACCGCCTCAATCCGTTCGGTCGCGGCGACGATCCCCTCGGGCCGCTCGGCCCGGTTCGCCTCGAGCCGGAGCATCGACAGGATCAGGTGGAGGTTGTTCTTCATCCGGTGGTTCAGCTCGGCCAGCAGCGTCTGACGATGCTCGAGCGCGGCTTCGCGGGCCTCCGCCTTCTGCTGGGCGGCGGTCACGTCGGTCATCGCACCGATCAGCCGCCGGCTGCCATCCGAAAGCCGGACCATCCGGCCGCGCGTGCTTACCCAAACAGGCGGGCCGTCGTCGCGCAGGAGGCGGTAGAGGCGTGAGGTCTCCTCGCCGTCGGCGATCGGCCCGGTCAGGCTGATCTGCAGCGCGTCGCGGTCCTCGGGATGGACCCGCTCGACATAGTCCCGCAAGGGTCGGGGTCCGCCCAGATGCGTCAGGCCGAACAAGGCATCGGTGCGGGCCGAAGCGGTGACCTGGCGGGTGTCGGGGTCGTATTCCCAGGTGCCGATCGCCGCGACCTCGACGCTCATCCCCAGCATCATGGCCGAGCGCTCGCGCGCCGCCTCGCGGGCATGCCGTTCGGTGACGTCGAAATTGACGCCGGTCAGCCGCAGAGCGCGACCACGGGCGTCGCGCATGATCCGGCCGCGCCCCTCGATCCAGCGCAGGCCCTGCTCGGGATGGATCGCCCGGAACGCCATGGCGAGCTGCTCGGCATCGCCCTCGATGCTCTGACGCAGCTCGCGTTCGCAGCGGGGCCGGTCGTCGGGATGCAGCCGTCCCGCCCATGCGGCGATGAGGCCGAGCGGATCCGAGCAGGTCTCGCTCGCGGGATCGAGGCCATAGAGGCGGTACATTTGGGGCGACCAGTCGATCCGGCCGCCGATGATGTCCCAGTCATACACCCCGAGCGCCGCCGCCTCCTGTGCCTGCTGCAGCCGGGCCTCGCTGTGGCGCAGGGTCTCTTCCATCTCGCGGCGGTCGGTGATGTCGACGCAGCTGCCGATGAAGCCGACGAGTCGCCCTTCGGGATCGCGGCGCGGCGCCGCACTGTCGAGCATCCAGCGCCACGCGCCGTCATGCCGCTGCAGCCGGTATTCCACCTGGAAGGGGCGTCCCGCCGCCAGCGCGTCGGCATAGCCGTCGAGTGCCGGTAGATCGTCGCGGTGGATACCGGTGATCCAGCCGCCGCCGATCTCCTCCGCCAGGCTCCGGCCCCGGAACTCCAGCCAGGCGCGGTTGAAATAGGTCCCCTCATAATCGGGGTTCGACAGCCACATGGGCGAGGGCGAGGCATCCAGAGCGGCGAGAAAGCCCGAATCCACGCCCGGCCCGCCGAGAGGAGCGTTTTCCGCCCCGGCGCGGGGGATCTGATCGACGCCATCGATCTTCATCGCTCTGCGTTCTGCCCCCCGTGCGTCCCCTCGATCCCCTACTTTTGTGTAGCTCCAACACCACGCTCTTGCCAAGCGAAGTCGTGGCCGACCCACCATCTGCGCGCGAAAACGCCCCGCTTGCAGGCGTTTGTCGTTTTTCGCTCGGCACGTGGCGCAGGCGGCGTTGACCAGGGCGGCCACGGCGGTCTGGGCTGGTCGTGTCAGGAGATCCCGTCATGCGCCCATACGCCGCCCCTTTCGACGCCGCCGAATACAACCGCCGCCTCGATGCCACGCGCGCCGCCATGGACGCGGCCGGGATCGACCTGCTCTTCGTCACCGACCCCTCGAACCAGAGCTGGCTCACCGGGTATGACGGCTGGTCCTTCTATGTGCATCAGGGGGTCATTCTGTCGCTCGACGGCGACCCCTGCTGGTGGGGGCGGATGCAGGACACCGCCGGCGCGGCGCGCACCGTCTGGATGCCGGAAGCCTGCATCCTCGGTTATGACGACCGTTACGTGCAATCCGCGACCCGCCATCCGATGCAGGATCTGGCCGCCCGGCTGATCGGCATGGGGCAGGGCCGCGCTCGGATCGGCGTCGAGATGGACAATTACTACTACTCGGCCAAGGCGCATGCCGTTCTGGAGACGGCGTTGCCAGACGCGACGCTGGTCGACGCGACGGCGCTGGTGAACTGGCGGCGGCTGGTGAAATCGCCGCCCGAGATCGCGCTGATGCGGCGCGCCGCCCGAATTTCGGAGACCATCGCCCGGCAGGCGATCGAGTTGGCCGAGCCGGGCCTGCCCAAGAACCATCTGGTGGGGGAGGTGATGCGCGCCGCCGTGCGCGGGGTGGGCGACGACTGGGGCGACTATGCCGCCATCGTGCCGCTGATGCCCTCGGGCACGGATGCCGCCGCCCCGCATCTGACCTGGAACGGCGACGCGATGAAGCGCGGCGAGGCCACCTTCTTCGAGCTGTCGGGCTGCGTGCGCCGCTACCACGCGCCCTTGTGCCGGACCGTTCACCTCGGGCCGCCGCCCGAGGAGATGGCGCGCGCCGCCGAGGCCCTGACCGAGGGGCTCGAGGCAGGATTGGAGGCCGCGCGGCCGGGAAACACGACGCAGGACATCGCCGCCGCGCTGCATGCCCCGCTCAAGCGGATCGGCATCCACCGGCCGAACCGCTGCGGCTATCCCGTGGGGCTGAGCTACCCGCCCGACTGGGGCGAGCGGACCGCCAGCCTGCGCAAGGGCGACCTGACGGTGCTGGAGCCGGGGATGACCTTCCACTTCATGCCGGGCATCTGGATGGAGGGGTGGGGGCTGGAGACCACCGAGACGATCCTGATCCGCGAGAGCGGCCCGGCCGAGACGCTGTGCGACCTCGACCGCAAGCTCTTCGTGAAGCCATGAGCGTGTTCGAAGCGGCGGTCGCGCTGCTGGCCGAGATGGTGGCCTATCCGACCGTCTCGGATCGCTCCAACCGGGCGCTGGCCGAGATGCTGGCCGGGCGGATGGCGGGGCAGGGTGCCCGGATCCGCCTGCTGCCGGATCTGGGCAACGACAAGGTGAACCTCGTGGCCTCCTTCGGCCCGGACCGTGCAGGCGGGGTAATGCTGTCCGGCCATCTCGACGTGGTGCCGGCGGGCGAGGGATGGACCTCGGACCCGTTCCGCCTGCGCCGCGAGGACGGTCGGCTCTTCGGGCGCGGCACCTGCGACATGAAGGGGTTCATTGCTGCCTGCGTGGCGATGGCGCCCCGGCTCGCGACCTGCGGCGCGCCGGTTCACGTCGTCCTGACCCATGACGAGGAGGTCGGTTGCATGGGCGCCGTGGCGCTCGCCGAGGTCATGGCGCGGGAGGGGCCGCGCCCGGCGATGGCATTCGTCGGCGAGCCGACCCGCATGGCCGTGATCGAAGGGCACAAGGGCAGCTACGAATACACCACCCGCATCGCAGGCCGCGACGGCCATGGCTCGGCGCCCGACCGCGGCATCAACGCTGGGATGGTGGCGGCGCGCCTGGCGCTGCGGCTCGATGGACTGGCGGCAGAGTTGCGCGAGAGGCGCCCGCAGGGCCGCTTCGATCCGCCATGGGCGACGATCAATCTCGGACGGATCACCGCCGGGGCCGCGCGCAACGTGATCGCCGGGCAGGCCAGCGTCGAATGGGAGATGCGCCCGGTCGTGCCCGCCGAGGCGTCCCACGTGAAACGTGCGCTCGCCGCCTTCGTCGAGGCCGAGATGGCGGCCCAGCCCGGCCTCGTCATCGAGACGGAATGCTTCGGGGAGATAGTCGGGCTGGAGCCACGCGCAGCCAACGCCGCGCGCGATCTCGCGCTCGATCTGGTCGGGGGGACGCCGGGCCTCGTGCCATTCGGCACCGAGGCGGGGATCTGGCAGGGGCTGGGGATCGACACGGTGCTGTGCGGACCGGGCGACATCGCGCAGGCGCACCGCCCGGACGAGTATCTCGAGGAAGGCCAACTTGCCGCCTGCCTCGACATGCTGGAGGGGCTGGCCGCCCGGCTCGGTGCCGGGCGGCTCTAGCCATCACTCGGCGGCAGCGTCCGCGCCGTAATCCATCTCGCCGTGGTTCGTCTCATCATGGTCCATCATACCATGATCCATGCCACCTTCGCCGTCGGTCATGCCCGAATGGTCCATGGTCGAATGATCCATCGTCGACTGGTCCGCACCCGGTTCCGGGCGCGGCTCGACCACGAATTCGATCTCGACCGCACCGGCCCGCTCGAAGATCAGCTTCGCGGGAAACCGCGCGCCCACCTCGAAGGGCGCGTCGATCCCCATGAACATCACGTGGCCGCCTTCACCCGGCGCGAGGGTCAGCGTCTCGCCCGGCGCGATCTCGACGCGCTCGATCGGCTGCATCGTCATCATGCCGTCCGTCTCGACGGCCTCGTGCAGCGCCACCTTGGGAAACGCCGCCTCGACACCGATCAGCGCGTCGGCCTGATCGCCGTCGTTGCGGACTTCGAAGTAGCCCGCCCCGGTGGTGGCACGGGCAGCGGTTTCGATGGCGAAGGGGTGGAGGATGGCAAGGTCGCCTTCCTCGAACTCGTGCGCCTGCGCGGCGGCACCGAGACCGAGCGCGACAAGAAGCGCAAAGGGGCGTAACATCATGACGAATTCCGATCCTTGGTCGCGCCTTCGGGGCGCCTGCCGCCCATAACATCGGCACCGCGCCCGAAAAAGCGGCTTGGTGTCGCGGCATCGCCCGGCCCTCGGCGTCCCGCGGATTGACCCCATGCCCTTCCTCTGCGCCTCTGACGGCCTAGTCTGAAGGGCGATTCCGACGAGAGGGCAGGACCATGACGCAGCCATCCGCAGAACAGGACGCGACCGCACTCGCGCCCTTCGTCCGCACCGTGGCGCGCGGCCCGGGGCGGGGACGGCACCTGACCCGCGAGGAGGCAGCGCAGGCGATGCGGCTGATCCTCGACGGAACGGCGGCGCCCGAAGCGGCAGGGGCGCTTCTGATGGTGATGCGCTATCGCGGCGAGGACGCAGCCGAGATCGCGGGCTTCGCCGACGCGCTCGCCTCGGGGCCGGAATGGCGCAATGCCGCGCCCGATCTCGACTGGCCCTCCTACGCGGCTGGACGCACCCGCGGCCTGCCTTGGTTTCTGCTGGCCGCCAAGCTCGTGGCGGGCGCCGGCCACCGCGTCGCGCTGCATGGCTGGAACGCGCATCGGCACGAGATCCGCGACGCGCTGCCCGCGCTCGGCATCAAGACGGTCGAGACCGGCGAGGCGCTCGGCCGCGCACTCGACGCCCATTCGATTGCCTATGTCCCGCTCGAGGCGTGGTCGCCCGGCGGCTATCGGCTGATCCGCCTGCGCGAGGCGTTCGGGCTGCGCTCCTGCGTCAACACGGTGCTGCGGGTCGCCAATCCGTTCGGCGCATCCGCGCAGGTCGAAGGCGTCTTCCACCCGCCATATCGCGGGCTGCAGGCCGATGCGGGGGCGCTGATGGGCCAGCGCAACGTGCTGATCCTCAAGGGCGCGGGCGGCGAGTTCGAGCGCAATCCGTCCAAGGAGATCGAGCTGTTCGGCCTGCTTGACGGCGAGGCGGTCGACCTGACCGCGCAGGCGCTGCGCGACGAAACCCGCCGGCTGGCCGATCCCGGTGGGCAGCCGGAGGACCTGCTGCGGCTCTGGCGCGGCGAGAGCGATGACCACTTCGCCACCGCGCTGGTCACCGGCACCGCGGCGCTCGCGCTGCTGGCGCTGGGCGCGGCGCCCGGCCTCGCCCGTGCCGAGGCGCTGGCCGAGGCGCTGTGGCAGGCGCGCGACCGCGCCGCGCTGCCCGGAGCGCAGGCGGCATGAAGGCTTTCCCGATGTTTCTCGCCACGACCGGCCGCCGGATCGTGATCCTCGGCGGTGGCGAGCAGGCGGCGCAGAAGGCGCGTCTGGTCATCCGTACCGATGCCGAGATCGTGGTGGCAGGGCTGGAGTTCGACGAGGAACTGCGGGCGCTGGCCGATGAGGGGCGCGTGCGGCTCGTGGATGCGCGCGAGATCCGGGCGGAGCTGTTCGACAACGCCGCGATCACCTTCGTCGCCACCGGCTCGGCCGGCGCGGACGGGGCGCTGCACGCATTGGCCAAGGCCATGGGCGCGCCGGTGGTCAATGTGGTCGACCGTCCCGCCCTGTGCGACGCGCTGACACCCTCGATCGTCGACCGCGACCCGGTGGTGGTGGCGATCGGCACCGAAGGCACGGCGCCGGTGCTCGGCCGCCAGATCAAGACCGCCGTGGAGACCATGCTCGAGCCGCGCCTTGGCGCGCTGGCGGCGCTGGCGGGACGGATGCGCGGCGCGGTGGGGCAGCGATTGTCGGCGCGGGCGCGCCGCGATTTCTGGGTCTGGGTTTTCTCCGGCCCGGTGCGCGCCGCCCATGCCGCGGGCTCCGAGCGACGCGCGGCGCAGTTGCTAAAGGCACGGCTGGAAGAGGGGCCGGGCCCGGCCGAGGGTTCGGTCGCCTATGTCGGCGCCGGACCGGGCGAGGTCGACCTGATGAGCCTGCGCGGCGTGCGCCGGATGCAGGAAGCGGATCTGATCGTGCACGCGCCGGGGCTCGCCCCCGGCCTGCTGGAGCTGGCGCGCCGCGACGCCGAACGGCTGGTCTCGGACGATCCCATCGCCGCCGCGCTGTCGGCGGCGGGCGAGGGCGCGCGGGTCGTGCTGCTTGTGCCGGGGGCGGGGGAGGAGCTGCCCGGGCCGCTGCGCGAGGCCGCGCTTACGGTCGAGCACGTGCCCGGGATCAGGCCGGGGTTCGGCTAGACCACGGTGACGTGGGTGCCCAACGCCACCTGGTCATAGAGCGCGATCACGTCCTCGTTGCGCAGCCGGATGCAGCCATTCGAAACCGACGAGCCGATCGTCTCCGGTTGGGTCGTGCCATGGATGCGGTAATAGGTGTCGCGCCCGTTGCGGAACAGGTAGAGCGCCCGCGCCCCCAGCGGGTTGTCCGGCCCACCCGGCACGCCGTCGGCATATTGCGCGTATTTTTCGGGCTCGCGCGCGATCATGTCGTCGGTCGGCCGCCAGGACGGCCACTCCTCCTTGCGCTGGATCACCGCCGAACCTTTGAACTCCAGCCCCGCGCGACCGACGCCCACGCCGTAGCGCATCGCGACGCCCGGGCGGCGGATATGGTAGAGGTGGAAGTCTTCGGGGATCACGTAGATGTCGCCCGGCCTCAGGCGCGGATGCACGCGCACTTCGGTCGGCAGCAGCGCGGTACGCTGGTGGGCGGCGAGCGGCCCGGCCAGCGGCGCGGCCAGCGCCGAGAGAAGCAGGCTGCGACGGGTGATGCTCATGGTCGTCCTCCTCGGGGTCGTTCTCAGCCGATGCGCTCGGCGCGGAAACCTGCCTGCGCCAGCCGGCCACGGATCGCGACGTCACCGACATTGCTGCCGATCTCGGCCACGCGCCGTTCGATGTTCACCGCCACGGTGGCCGAGGGATCGATGTCGCGGATCGCGCGCTCGATCACGGCGCGGCACAGACCGGTGCGGATATCCGGGATGATATAGCTGTCCATACGGGTGTTCCGATAGTTGCCCTTCCTAGGAAGGCACCATCGGCCCGCAG
Organism: Limimaricola variabilis; assembly: GCF_014195545.1. Lineage (GTDB taxonomy): Bacteria > Pseudomonadota > Alphaproteobacteria > Rhodobacterales > Rhodobacteraceae > Limimaricola > Limimaricola variabilis. Next base: position 43,621 of record NZ_JACIBX010000007.1, read on the forward strand.
GTCAATATTTGCGGGCTGTTATCGGATGACCGTCCCGAATTCCGGCTCAGAACTCCCGGGGGCTGCCGTCCTGCCAGGGCTTCACGAGATTGCCGAAGCGGGTGAAGCGGCCCTCGAAGCTGAGATCGACCGAACCGATGGGCCCGTGGCGCTGCTTGCCGATGATGACCTCGGCCTTGCCGTGCAGGCGCTCCATCTCGTCCTGCCAGACCGCCATCTTGTCCATCTCGTGATCGCCCGGCTTCTCACGTTCCTTGTAGTATTCCTCGCGGAACACGAACATCACCACGTCGGCGTCCTGCTCGATCGAGCCCGATTCCCGCAGGTCCGAAAGCTGCGGCCGCTTGTCCTCGCGGCTTTCCACCTGACGTGACAGCTGCGACAGCGCGACGACCGGGATGTCGAGTTCCTTGGCGATGGCCTTCAAACCTTGGGAGATTTCGGAGATCTCGTTCACCCGGTTCTCGCCCTTGCCGGTGCCCTTCACCAGCTGCAGGTAGTCCACGAACAGCGCATCGAGCCCGTGCGTCCGCTTGAGACGGCGGGCGCGGGCCGCGAGCTGGGAAATCGGCAGGGCCGGGGTGTCATCGATATAGAGCGGGCAGCTCTCGAGCTGCTTGGCCGCGTCGACGAAGCGGCGGAACTCGGCCTCGGTCATGTCGCCGCGGCGGATCTGCTCGGAGGGCACTTCGGACGCCTCGGAGAGAATACGCGCAGCCAGCTGCTCGGCCGACATCTCGAGGCTGTAGAAGCCGACGACGCCGCCATTCACGGCGCCTTCGGTGCCGTCATGGGTTATGCCGCGCTTGTAGGCCTTGGCGATGTTGAAGGCGATGTTGGTCGCGAGCGAGGTCTTGCCCATCGAGGGGCGCCCGGCGAGGATCAGAAGGTCCGACCGGTGCAGACCGCCGAGCTTCTTGTCGAGATCGACGAGACCGGTGGAGACACCGGCAAGGCCGCCGTCGCGCTGATAGGCGGCGTTGGCGACCTTCACCGCGTCGGTCACCGCGCGCAGGAAGGACTGGAAGCCCGATTCCGAGCTGCCCTGTTCGGCAAGCTTGTAGAGCTTCTGCTCGGCCTCGACGATCTGCTCCTTGGGCTCGGAGGAGACCTCGACCTTGGCAGCCCGGTCGGCGATGTCGCGGCCGAGCATGATCAGCTCGCGCCGGATCGCCAGATCGTAGATCATCTGCGCGTAGTCGCGCGCGGCGAAGCCCGAGATCGCGGCGCCGGCGAGACGCGCGAGATAGGCGGGGCCGCCCAGCTCCTTGAGTCCCTCGTCATCCTCGAGAAAGGTCTTGAGCGTGACCGGCGAGGCCAGCGCGTTCTTGGCGATGCGCTGGGCGGCGACGTCGAAGATGCGCGCGTGGACCGGATCGTAGAAATGGTCCTTCGAAACGATCATCGCGATCCGGTCGAACACGTCGTTATTGGTGAGGATCGCGCCCAGGAGCTGCTGCTCGGCCTCGATCGAATGCGGCATCTGGTCCGGCTTCGCCTCTTCCAGCGCACCCGGACGGAATGTCGTGATCTCGTTCATCGCAGCTACCCCTTGGCCCTCGCGCCGTGCCCGCGGCGCGTATCGTCGCTGATAGGATGCGACGGGGCGGGGACGCAACTTGTATAAGGCTGTGGATAAGCTGTGGAGACACCTCGCCCGCCACATCTTGGCGCGACGAGGTGCCTTGGGTCAACATCTGGTTTCCCTGGGGGCAGATGGTCGGCTGTTTCGGGCCGACCGTCACACCTCAGCCACGTGCCGGAGCCCAGCCCTTCGGGTCGCGCAGATAGCGCTCCACCTCGTCGAGCGTGTCGGCGTCGAACGCCTCCATGGCGCGCGCCTCGGCCAGCACGTCCCACCAGGTGCACAGGTGGATGAGGCCGATGCCCTTCTCCGCGAGGGCCTCGGTCACGCCCTCGAAGATGCCGTAATAGAAGATCACCGCGGTCCAGTCGCAGGTCGCGCCGGTTTCGCGGATCGCCTCGACGAAGCTGAGCTTGGAGCCGCCATCGGTGGTCAGGTCCTCGACCAGGATCGCGCGCTGGCCCTCGGTCATCACGCCCTCGATCCGGGCGTTGCGGCCGTAGCCCTTCGGCTTTTTGCGCACGTAGCTCATCGGCAGGGCCAGTCGCTCGGCGATCATCGCGCCGAAGGGAATGCCCGCCGTCTCGCCGCCCGTGACGTTGTCGAACGCCTCGAAGCCCGCCTCGCGCATGATCGACACGGCGAGGAAATCCATCACCGTGGCGCGGATGCGCGGGAAGGAGATCAGCATGCGGCAATCGACATAGGTCGGCGCCAGCTTGCCGGAGGCGTGGGTAAAGGGCTCGGTCGCGTTGAACTTCACCGCGCCGATTTCCAGCAGCATCCGCGCGGTCAGCCGCGCGATCTCGTCCTTCGGGGGGTAGCCGGTGGGGATCATCTCGAACTCTTCGTGTAGGGAATGCGTCGGGGGAGGGTCAGTCTTCGACGCGCCAGTGCAGCGCGAAGCCGGGGTCGAACACGGTGACGGGGCCGTCGCCGGTCTCGATCCGCTCGGGATAGGTCACGGGTGCGCCCCGGACCAAGGTGATGGTGTCCTCGTTGACGGGAAGCTTGTAGAAGCGCGGCCCGTTGAGCGAGGCGAAGGCCTCGAGATGGTTCAGCCGGCCCGCCGCCTCGAACACCTCGGCGAGGCAGGACATGGTGTTGGGCGCGGTGAAGATCCCCGCGCAGCCGCAGGGCTGCAGCTTGGCCGGATCGCTGTGCGGCGCACTGTCGGTGCCAAGGAAGAAGCGCGGATCGCCAGAGACCGCCGCCTGCACCAGCGCCACACGGTGCCGCTCGCGCTTGGCGACCGGCAGGCAGTAGTAATGCGGCTTGATGCCCCCGGCGAGGATGTGGTTGCGGTTGATGATCAGGTGATGCGTGGTGATCGTCGCGGCGAGGTTGCGTGGGCTGTCGCGCACGAAATCCACCGCGTCGGCGGTGGTCACATGCTCCATGACGATGCGCAGATCCGGCGTCCTGCGGCGGATCGGCTTGAGCACGCGGTCGATGAACACCGCCTCGCGGTCGAAGATGTCGATCGCGCCGTCGGTCACCTCGCCATGCACGCAAAGCGGCATGCCGATCTCGGCCATGGTCTCGAGCACCGGGCGGACTTTGTCGAAGTCGCGCACGCCGGAGGCCGAATTGGTGGTCGCGCCGGCCGGGTAGAGCTTCACCGCGGTGGCGATGCCACTCTCATGCGCATGGCGCACATCGGCGGGACCGGTGTCCTCGGTGAGATAGAGCGTCATCAGCGGCGTGAAGCCCGAGCCCTCGGGCAGGGCGGCGCGGATCCGCTCGCGGTAGCTCTCGGCCTGCGCGGCGGTCACGACCGGCGGCACGAGGTTGGGCATGATGATCGCGCGGCCGAAATGGCGGGCGCTCTCGGGGGCCACGGCTTCGAGCATGGCGCCGTCTCGCAGATGCAGGTGCCAGTCGTCGGGGCGGCGGATCGTGATCCGGTCGGGGCGTGCGTCTTTCATGGCCGCTCTCCTACACCGGGTCGTTCGGCCTGACCATAGGTCACGAGTGGCCGCGTCCCCGGGTCAGGCGCTGCGCGTCAGCACCCGCGTCTCGGCCGGATCGGCTCCGATCAGCGCCTCGAGCCGTCGCGCGTAATGCTTGGCTTCGGGCGTGGTGATGCCATGGCGGCACAGCCGGGCGACCTGCGCCGGGCGGTCGGCCTGTTCGAGCTGGCGCAGCAGGCCGCGCAGATAGAGCGGATTGCCGCGACGGCCGCGCCAGATCTTGGCAAAGGCGGCGCGGTCGAGCCGGTCCTCCATCGCCAGCTCCAGAAGCTCGGGCATCGCGCCGATCTGGTCGAGCACGGGCTCGATGCGGCTGCCGGCGTTGAAGGCGGGCAGCGCCACGACATTGGGCCGGCGATACAGCGCGGCATGGATCGAATCGGCGGCGTGCCTCGGGTCGTGGATCAGCGTCACCTTAGCGGCGGCGTCGACCATATCGGGCGCGTAGCCGAAGCGGCTGGTGAAATCGAGCCGCCGCGCGGCGAGGTGGCGCCGGTCCCACCCGGCGATGGCCGGATCGAGCGTCGCCATCGGGCGCAGCGCCAGCACCCGCGCCCCGGGCGAGGCGACCGAATAGGCGGCGGCGGCATAGCCGCAGGCGTGATGCCCGTGAAACAGCACTCGCTCGAAATCCTCGAAGAAGCCTTCATCGACCAGACGGTCGACATAGCCCCAGACACGCGGCGAGCGGAACCAGCCCTCGTCATCCGCGATCAGCACTAGAAGCGACCAGCCGGTGCGCGCCAGCATCTCGAAGCCGCGCGGCAGGGCGCGGGGACGGCGGCGAATCGAATCCCGGGTCTCGAAGGTCACCAGGAGCCGCGGCCCGGCATCGATGAACAGCGCCGCATGGTGCTGGCCCAGCGGTTCGTAATAGCCGAACTCCTCGCCGATCCGGTCGAGCTGGGCCTGCCAGTCCGCAGGGGACAGGCCGCTCAAGTCGGTGTGCGGATCAGGCAGGTTCTCGGTCATCGGTCGCTCCGGGCTGAGGGAGTGGGTCTCCCATGGCTTACCAGAATCCTGCGCGATTACGGCGTAAATTGGCAAGGCCAGTGCTCATTTGTCGTCCCGGGCAGCGCCTGAAAGTGGCTGTCCGACACATGGTTATTGCATAACTGCGAAGTTGACGGACCTTTGCGGCCATTGCCCGCGTTGCGCTGGCAATGACGGATCCGCCCCGCACCCGGGGCGGCCCGAGAGGAGATGTCGATGAAGAAGAGCTTTCGTACCACGACCGCACTGGCGGCCAGCCTGTCGCTGATGCTGCCCAACCTGGTGCCGCTGGCCCAGGCCCAGCAGGCCGGGCAGGAGATGTTCTGCCTCGATGGCGAGACGCCGCCCTGCGCGGATGCGCCCGAAGCCGGCGTGGCGCTCTACGAGCTGCCGGTCGAGACGCTGCGCGAAATGGCCGAGGAGGGCCGGCTCGACGACGAGATGCTGGCCGAATACGGGCTGAACCTCGAGATGCTGCGCGAAGCGGGCGACGAGCAGATCGAGGCGGCGCTCGACATGGCACGCGATTCGCTCGCGGCCGGGACGGCGATCGCCACCGAGCTCGGCCAGGCGGCCGGCATCGAGATGGAGACCGAGGTCGAGCAGAGCGGTGAACTCGAGGCCGAAGCCGAAATGGAGACCGAAGGCGCGGCCGGCGATGCCGCCGCCAGCGCTTCGGTGAGCCCCGAGGCGCAGCCCGAAGCGCCGGTAGAGGAGGTTCAGCCTGAGGCGACCGCCGAGGCCGCGCCCGAGACTGCTGCCGAGCCCATGGCCGAGGCCGCCCCGGCGGACGCAACCGCCGAGACCGCTCAGCCCGAAGCCATGGCCGAAACCGCCCCGGCGGAAGCCTTGACCGAGACCGTTGAGCCCGAGGTCACCGCCGAGACCGCGGAAGCGGAAGCGATGACCGAGACCGCGCCGGCGGACGCCCAGGCTGAAGCCATCGCGACCGATGCTCCGGCCGACACGGCGCAGCCCGAGACGACCGCCGAGGCCGAGAGCGCGTCGGAGCCGATGCAGGCCGAGACCGCGGCCACCGATCCGGCGCAGGCCGATGCCGACCGCGCCGCGCGCGCGGCCGAGCTTCAGGCCCAGCTCGAAGCCGAATCCCAGGCCCAGGCCGAGCAGGATGCCGCGGCGACGACCGAGGTGACGGGCGATAGCGAAGCCGGTGCAGAGGCCGAAACCGCTGCCACGGCCGAGACCCCTGCGCCGACCGAGGCCGAAGCTCCGACCGCGACCCAGGCCGACACCGAGACCGCGGCGCCGGATGAGAACGTCGACCCGACCGCCGAGGAGCCGCAGACCGCGGTGGCCGCATCGGCCGCGGCGTCCGAGGCCGAGCCGGCCGAGGTGACCGAGACCGAGATCGACGAGGAGAACTCACGTCAGAGCGATGAGGAGTTCGCCGCCAGCGTCTCCACCGAGGCTTCGAACGAGACCCAGACCGAGTCGAAGAAGAAGGATCGCGACGGCCTGTCCGACTTCCAGAAGGCGCTTCTTCTGGGCGTCGGCGCGGTGGCCGTGGGCTCGCTGCTCAACAACGGCCGTCAGGTCGTGGCGAACACCGGCGACCGGGTCGTGGTGCAGGGTGAGAACGGGCTCGAGATCTACCGTGACGACGACGCGCTGCTGCGTCAGCCGGGCGCCGACCTGCGCACCGAGACGTTCAGCGACGGCTCCACCCGGACCACGCTGACCCGCGAGGACGGCACCAAGGTCGTCACCATCCGTGATGCGCAGGGCCGCGTCCTGCGCCGCACCCGGGTCTTCGCCGACGGCACCGAGATCGAGCTGTTCGACGATCTGGCACAGTCCGATCCGGTCGACGTTCGTTCGCTGCGCGAGATGGAGGCGGCGCCGATCACCATCTCGGCCGCCGAAGCCGACCGTGCCGCGCTGCTCGAGGCGCTCCGCGCCGAGGCTTCGGTGGATACCGGCCGTGGCTACAGCCTGCGCCAGATCCGCGAAATCGAGCCGGTCCGGGCGCTGGTTCCGGCGATCGATCTGGACACGCTGACCTTCGCCACCGGTTCGGCGGCGCTGCGGCCCGAGCAGGCCTCGACGCTGGTCGATCTCGGCCTCGCGATCGAGGAACGGCTGGCCGAGAACCCGCGCGAGGTGTTCTTGATCGAGGGTCACACCGACGCGGTCGGCAATGACGCCTACAACCTCGCCCTGTCGGACCGTCGGGCCGAGACGGTGGCGCTGGCGCTGACCGAGAACTTCGCCATCCCGCCCGAGAACCTCGTGGTGCAGGGCTATGGTGAGCGGTTCCTGAAGGTGGAGAGCCAAGGCGACGTTCAGGCCAACCGTCGTGCCACGGTGCGCCGCATCACGCCGCTGCTGCAGCAGGTTGCCTCCGCGCAGTAAGCTGCACCTTTGAACGACATGCGGGCCGCCCCTCGGGGCGGCCTGTTTTCATGTCGGCCCAGGATCGGGACCCGGGGCGGGGAGGCGTCAACAAAAAGGGCCGCCCGATGGGCAGCCCCTTGGATTCGCCGGTGTACGACCCTTACTTCTGGGTCGGCCCGATCATCATGACCATCTGGCGGCCTTCCATCTTCGGCATGTTCTCGACCTTGCCGATTTCGGACACGTCGCTGGCGACACGCTCCAGAAGCTCGCGGCCCAGTTCCTGGTGGGCCATCTCGCGGCCCCGGAAGCGCAGGGTCACCTTGACCTTGTCACCGGCCTCGAGGAACCGCAGCACGTTCCGCATCTTCACGTCGTAATCGTTCGTGTCGGTATTGGGGCGGAACTTGACCTCTTTGATTTCAAAGGTCTTCTGGTTGCGGCGCGCCTCGGCTTCCTTCTTCTGCGTCTCGTATTTGAACTTGCCGAAGTCCATGATCTTGCAGACCGGAGGCGTGGCGTTGGGCGAGATCTCGACGAGGTCGAGACCGGCCTCTTCGGCCAGGGCGAGGCCGCGCTCGGGGGTGACGACGCCGATGTTTTCGCCGTTCTGTCCGATCAGTCGGATTTCGGCCACGCGGATACGTTCGTTGACGCGGGGGCCGGTGTCGCGCGTGGGAGGCGCGTTATGAGGTCTGCGGGCTATGGTGCACGTCCTTCGGTTGTTCGATTTGGTGGGCAGAAGGTAGTCGTCCGGGTAGTGCGATTCAAGCCGCAAAACAAGGGGTCCGCCGCGCCATGAGGGTCTTCGGGCGATGGCATATGCCCCAGAGCGTGCTATGTGGGCCGCAAACAGTTCAGGTTTTGCAGCAAGGAACAGCGCAATGATGAAAATTCTCGGCATCATCGCCGCCGCGGTGCTCGCGGTCGTCGTGGTGACTTCGATCTGGGGCGGCGACGACGCTGAGGTCACGACCAACGAAGCCACCGATGAAGAGGTGGGCCAGCTGGCCGAGACCCCGACCGCGGACATCGTCGACGAAGAGGCCGAAGCGCCGGCTGCCGATATCGAACCCAATGACGAGATGGGCGAGATCACCCCGCCCGAGGGCGGTGCCGCCGACACCGAGGCGCTGACCGAGGAAGTCGAGGAAGAGACCGTCGACGCGCCCGAGGGGGCCGAGCCGGTGATCCTGATGGATGACGAGAACCTCGCCGAAGAGGTCGAGGCCCAGGCCGAAGAGGCGCTCGGCACCGAGGCCGCCGGCAACAACGAAGGTCTCGCCATCATCGAGGCCGCGCTTGAGCCCGAGACCTTCGACTACGAGGCCGTGCAGCAGGCGATCGCCGACAGCGCGCTCGAGAGCGACCGCCGCGATCAGCTGGCCACCGCGCTGGAGCGCGCCCGCCGCTACCCCGCGATCCGCGACGCGCTGCTCGAGGACATCCGCGCCGAGCTCGGCGTCGAGTGATCCGGCTGCGGCCCGGCGCGCCGGGCCGCATCGCTCGCCGATAGCAGCGGCCAAATGCAGAAACGCCGCGCGGATCGCTCCGCGCGGCGTTTCTATTTACAGGCTTTGAATGATCAGCCGACGAAGGCCTTCTCGATTACGAACTCGGCCGGGTCGGAGTTGGCGCCCTCGCGCAGGCCGGCCTTTTCGAGCAGTTCCTTGATGTCGAGGTTGAAGGCGAGGCTGCCGCAGACCATCGCGCGGTCGGTCTCGGGGTCGAGCGTCGGGACGCCGAGATCCGAGAACAGCTCGCCATTCTCGATCAGATGGGTGATCCGGCCCATCTTGGGGCTCTCCTCGCGGGTCGTGGTCGGGTAGTAGACCAGCTTGTCGAGGTTCTCCTCGCCGATCAGCTCGCGCAGCATCTCGTCGTTCTTGACGCTGTCGACAAGTTCGCGGCCATAGGTCAGCTCGGCCACGTCGCGGCAGGTATGGGTCACGATCACCTGCTCGAACTTCTCGAAGGTCTCGGGATCGCGCAGCAGCGAGGCGAAAGGCGCGAAGCCGGTGCCGGTCGAGAACAGCCACAGCCGCTTGCCGGGGATCAGCGCGTCATGCACCAGCGTGCCCACTGGCTTGGGGCGCAGGATGACGTGGTCGCCTTTCTGGATGTGCTGCAGCTTCGAGGTGAGCGGACCGTCGGCCACCTTGATCGAGTAGAACTCCAGCTCCTCGTCCCAGTTGGGCGAAGCGATGGAATAGGCGCGCATCAGCGGCTTGCCGTTGTCACCCATCAGGCCGATCATCACGAACTCGCCCGAACGGAAGCGCAGGCTCGCGGGCCGCGTGATGCGGAACGAGAACAGGCTGTCGGTGTAGTGACGCACGGACGTCACGACCTGCGCGTCGGGGGACTGGGCCACGCGGGCGGCGTTGGTCTGGGTCACTGGGCTTTGCTCGGTCATGTCTTTCTCGCTCGGCTCGAATAGGGGAGGGGGCGCAGGAGGTAAAGGCGGCTCAGCCGCGCAGCCGCGCTTGGTAGTGATGCGCCTGCCAGTCGGCGCGGGCCAGCCACTGCTCCTCGGGCTGGCGCTCGGCCAGCTCGTCGGAGATCTCGACCTCGTCGAAACCCGAACGCCGGGCCATGGCGTATTGATCCGCGATCACGTGGCCGGCCGCGCGCAGCCGGCCGGTGAAGCCCAGGCTCCGAAGGTCGCGGGCATGGGTGAAGCCGCGCCCGTCGGAAAAGGCCGGGAACAGCACCCGGATGGCGGCGATCTCGCCCAGCCGGCCGACCAGCTCGCGCGGGTCGTCGGCGGGGGCGATCTCGATCGCGGTGTCGGTCGCGCTCGCCTCGGCCAGCGGCGCGAAGCCGCCGGTGAAGTCGTCGGGAGCAAAGCCCTTGTCGGTCACGATCACGGTCATCTGGTCCTCTCGGGGCCGCGCCCCTGTTCGTCACTTCGAAGAATTGGCCAATTCCGGCGTCTCAGCTGGTGGCTTCGGCGGGTTTGCCGCGCACCATCCTGCCGTTCACGAAATGGATACCGCATTCTTCCTTGTCGCTGTCGCGCCAGCGCCCGGCGCGGGGATCCTCGCCCGGCGCGACCTTGCTGGTGCAGGGCGCGCAGCCGATCGAGGGGTAGCCTTGGGCCACCAGCGGATGCCGCGGCAGCCGGTTCTCGGCGATATAGTCCTGCAGGTCCTCGCTGGTCCAGTGGGCCAGCGGGTTGATCTTGATCCGCAGGTCGTCCTCGTTCTCGAAGAATTCGAGCGCGGCACGGGTCTTGCCCTGGTAGCGCTTGCGTCCGGTGATCCAGCTGTCGAAGCCTGACAGCGCGCGCTGCAGCGGTTCGGTCTTGCGGATCGCGCAGCACAAATCAGTGTCGGACTTGTGCAGCAGACCCTCGGGGTCATGCGCGGCCAGCGACTCGGGGCGGGCCTTGATGGTCCGCATGTCGGTGAAGCGCAGCCGCTCCGCCAGATCCTGCTGGTAGGCCAGCGTTTCGGGAAACAGCATCTCAGTGTCGACGAACAGCACCGGCGTGGTCCGGTCGATCACCGAGACGAGGTGCAACAGCACCACCGATTCAGCGCCGAAGGAACTGACCATGGCGATCCGGCCGAGCGCGTGCTCGGCCAGCGCCTTTTCCAGCACGGCCGTCGCGCCGTGGTGACGGTAGCGGCCGTTCAGTTCGGCGACGGTCTCGTCGATCCGATGCGGGGTCTCATGCAGCATCCGCTCTCTCCCGTTTCACCTGCTCGGGATAGAGCACGGCCTTGAACGGCTCGGGCCCCAGCCGGCGATAGGCGGCGAGGAAGCTCTCCTCGCGGCTGGCACGCAGGTCGAGATAGCCGAGAACCAGCCGTTCGATGGCGGGCACGATCTCCTCGGCCGAGAAGCCGGGGCCGGCGCGCTCGCCGATCGCGGCATTCTCGTCGCCCGACCCGCCCAGCGTAACCTGGTAGTTTTCGACGCCGGCGCGGTCGAGCCCGAGGATGCCGATATGGCCGACATGGTGATGGCCGCAGGCGTTGATGCATCCCGAGATCTTGATCTTGAGCGGGCCGACATCGTGCTCCAGCTTCAGCTCCTCGAAGCGCAGCGCGATCTGCTGCGCGACCGGGATCGAGCGGGCGGTGGCCAGCGCGCAGTAATCCATGCCGGGGCAGGCGATGATGTCCGACACCAGCCCGATATTGGCGGTGGCGAGGCCGTGCTCGCGCAGCTTGGCATGCAGCTTCGGCAGGTCCGACTTGTGGACATGCGGCAGGATCACGTTCTGCTCGTGGCTGATCCGCAGCTCACCATGCCCGTAGGCGTCGGCCAGGTCGGCCAGCACGCGCATCTGCTCGGCGGTGGCGTCACCCGGCGTCTGGCCCGGCTTCTTGAGCGAGACCGAAACGATGGCGTAGCCCTCGGCGCGATGCGCGGTGAGGTTGGTGTCGGCCCAGGAACGGAACACCGGGTCGGCGCCGTAGGCCGCCTCATAGGCGTCCACCGGGGCATTGCGCCAAGCCGGCGGGGCGAACTGCGTGCGGATCTCCTCGAACATCTTCACGTCCACGCCTGAGAAGGCGGGCTTGGTGCGGGCGAACTGCTCGTTTACCGCGTCACGGAATGCGTCGAGGCCGTTCTCGAAGACGGTGATCTTGATCCGGGCCTTGTACTTGTTGTCGCGGCGGCCCAGCAGGTTGTAGGCGGCGACGATCGCCTCGCAGTAGGGCAGCAGGTCCTCCTGGGAGACGAACTCCTCGATCACCTTGCCGATCATCGGGGTCCGGCCGAGGCCGCCGCCGACCAGCACCTTGTAGCCGATCTCGCCGCGGGCGTTCTCGACGATCTGGATGCCGATATCGTGGGCCTGGATCACCGCGCGGTCATGGCTCGCGCCGGTCACTGCGATCTTGAACTTGCGCGGCAGGAACTGGAACTCGGGGTGATCGGTCGACCACTGGCGCAGCAGCTCGGCCACGGGGCGCGGATCGGCGATCTCGTCCTGGGCAGCCCCGGCGAAATGGTCGGCGGTCACGTTGCGGATGGTGTTGCCGGAGGTCTGGATCGCGTGGAGGCCCACGTCAGCCAGCGCCTGCAGCATGTCCGGCACGTCGCTGAGCGCGGGCCAGTTGTACTGGATGTTCTGGCGCGTGGTGAAATGGCCGTAGCCACGGTCCCACTTTTCGGCCAGGAGCGCCAGCGTGCGCATCTGGTCGGAGGAGAGCGTGCCATAGGGGATCGCCACGCGCAGCATGTAGGCATGCAGCTGCAGGTAGAGGCCGTTCATCAGCCGCAGCGGACGGAACTCCTCCTCCTTGAGGGAGCCGTCGATCCGGCGCTCCACCTGTCCGCGGAACTGGTTCACGCGCTCCTGGACGAAGGTGCGGTCGAAGTCGTTGTAGTGGTACATGCTCAGAGCTCCACCTGCTTGCCGTGGGCGTAGTTCGACGGGCCGCGGGTGCGGAAGGTTTCGCGGAAATGCGTGGGCTCGGGGCCCTCGGCGCCGGCCTTGGCATCGGCGAGATAGGGACCGACGACGATATCGGCCTGGCTTTGCGCCGCCAGCAGCCGCAGCTCGGCATGCGCCTCCTCGTCGATCAGCTCGGCCTCGCGCATGTCCGGAGTCCAGCGCCCGTCGGCGGTCAGCCAGACGGCATCGCCCTCAAGGAGGCGGTTGGCGGTCACGACCTTGGGCGTGAACTTGCGGGGCATGGCTGTCTCCGTCTTCAAGTGTCAGGCTGATATAGGACAGGTGTCTTGCTTTTGGCTACCGGTCGCGGCAGATAAGGAATGCGTGTTTCCGCTGGCGCCGTTCGGCGGACATGCGTTCCGAATTCAAGGAGTGCCGCGAATGTCGTTCCAGCCCGATGAGATCGACCGGAAGATCCTGATCGAGTTGCAGCGCGATGCGTCGCGTTCGCTCGACGAAATCGCCAAATCGGTGGGGTCGTCGAAGACGCCGGTGTGGAACCGGATCCGCAAGATGCGCGAGCGCGGCATCATCGGGCCGCAGACCGTGGTGCTCGACGCCGAGGCGCTGGGCTTCGAAGCCTGCTTCTTCGTGCTGATCCGGACCAGCGCGCATGAGGCCGACTGGCAGGCGCGGTTCCTCGCCACGCTGCGCGACCGCCCCGAGGTGCAGGAGGCGCACCGGCTGGCGGGCGACATCGACTACATCCTCAAGGTGCGGGTGCGCAACGCGCGTGCCTATGATGCCTTCTACCAGGCGCTGATCGCCGAGGTGCGGGTGCAGAGCGTCACGGCGCTGCTGTCGATGGAGGAGATCAAGTCCACGGTGGCGCTGCCGCTCTAGAAGGCGCGCACCATTAGCCGTTCCAGCCCGTGGAAATGGTAGAGATCGGCATAGCGCGGCGGCTCCGCGAGCCGCAGCTCGGGGCAGTGGCGCAGAAGCGAGGCCAGCGCCACCCGCATCTCGAGCCGCGCCAGCGGTGCGCCAACGCAGAAATGGATGCCGGCGCCGAAGCCCAGATGCGCCGGCCCCTTGCGGGCAGGGTCGAAGCGATGGGGATCGGCATAGGCCTCCGGGTCGCGGTTGGCCGCGCCCAGCAGGCAGGCGATCCGGTCGCCGCGTACGAAGCGGTGACCAAAGACCTCCAGATCCTCGTAGACCCAGCGGGTGAACATGTGCAGCGGCGGGTCGAGCCGCAGCAGCTCCTCGATGCATGGGCCGTCGATCTCGCGATGATCATGCGCCAGCAGCGTGCGCACCGCGTTGCCCAGCGAATGCACCGTCGCCTCGTGGCCCGCGTTGAGCAGCAGGATGCAGGTCGAAACCAGCTCCTCGGTGGTGAGCTTCTCGCCCGCCTCCTCGGCGGCGATCAGCTCCGAGATCAGGTCGTCGGCCGGGTTGCGCCGCTTCTCGGCGATATAGACCGCGAGGAAATCGCAGAACGCCTGCGTCGCCATCTCGGCCGCGTCTTCCATCGTCCGGGTGCGTCCGGCCTGGTACATGCCGACCATGGCGTTGGACCAAGCCAGCAGGTCGTCGGCGCGGCTTTCGGGCAGGCCCATCAGCCGGGCGATGACGACCACCGGCACCTTGCGGGCATAGGCGTCGAGCAGGTCGAACGCGCCCTGCGGAAAGCCGTCGATCAGCCGGTGGCACAGCGCCTCGATTTCCGGCTCCAGCGCCGCGATCCGGCGCGAGGTGAAGGCGTGCAGCACCAGCTTGCGCAGCCGGGTATGCGTCGGCGGCTCCAGTTCCAGCATCGAATGCGCTTCGCAGGCGTAGAAGGCAGCGAGATGGCCGGGGATCTCGGGCGCATTCTCGACCGGCGCCTCGCGGCCCATCCGCCGGTCGCGCAGGATCGCGGAGACGGCGGCATGCGAGGTGGCGCAGGGCAGGTCGTATTCGCTCCAATGGAACAGCGGCCCGGCGGCCCGCGCCCGGTCGTAGAACGGGTAGGGGTCCTGGACGAATTCCGGGTCGGTGGGGGATTGGTTCAATACCTGCATGAGGCGAGCGTGCCGCGCCACTCTGGTCTTGGCAAGCGCGCAGACGGTATGATGCGCCGATGATTGGATCGCGGATCAGGCGCGCCCTCGGGGTGCTCGGTTTCCTTGCACTGGTGGCGGCGTTGGCGCTGGCCGTGCAGCATTGGGGATTCCGCGCAGCGCTGAACGAGGCCGCGCGGCGCGGCGTGTCCGACTTGGCGCTGGCCTCGGACCGGCTCACCGGCGAGTTGCAGCGCTATCGCCAGCTCGCGGTGCTGACCGCGCGCCATCCCGATCTTGCCCCGCGGCTCGACGGGCCCGATGGCGGTCGCGCCGAAGCGCTGCTGCGACAGACCGCCGACATGACCGGGGCGCTCGACATCGTCCTGCTCGACGCGCGCGGCCGCGAGGTGGCGGCTGCGGTCGAGGGGCCACGCCGGGGCCATATCGGCACGCCTTGGTTCGAGCGGGCGATGGACGGCGCGCTGGGCGTCGCGCATCTGTCGAGCGGCCGCTACGGGCGGCGCATCTTCCTCTTCGCGGCGCCGCTTTTCGCCCCCGAGGGGCCGGTGGCGGGCGTGGTCGTGGTGGTCACCGATGTCGAGGCGATCGAGGCGAGCTGGCGGGGCGACCGCCCGGCGCTGTTCTTCACCGACGAGACCGGGCGTGTCTTCGTGTCGAACCGCTCGGAACTGGTTGGCCGCGCCGATCTGGGATTGGTGGCGCGCCATCGCGAGGCGGGGCACGAGATCTGGCGGATGAGGGCCGGCCCCTATCTGCCAGAGCGTGGCCTGCATCTGGCGCAGCCGCTCCCGGTGATCGGCCTGACCGGCGAGGCGCTGCTCGACACCGCGCCGGCGCGGCGCATCGCGCTGCTGCAGGCGGCCGCGGCGGCGGCGCTCTGCCTCGCCTTCGGTGCGCTGCTGTTTCTCGCGACGATCAGGCGGCACACGCTGGCCCGCGCCAATGCCCGGCTCGAGGAACGGGTGGCGCGGCGGACCGTGGCGTTGCAGGCCGTCAACGCCGATCTGCAGCGCGAGGTGGCCGAGCGTGCGGCGGCCGAGGAACGGCTCAGGCGGGCGCAGGCGGATCTGGTGCAGGCGGGCAAGCTCTCGGCGCTGGGCCAGATGTCGGCCGGAATAAGCCACGAGCTGAACCAGCCGTTGATGGCGATCCGCAGCTTTGCCGAGAATGCCGAGACCTTTCTGGAGCGCGGCAACACCCAGGCGGCGGGCCGCAATCTCGAACGCATCTCCGAGCTGGCGCGCCGGATGGGCCGGATCATCCGCAACCTGCGCGCCTTTGCCCGGCAGGAAAGCGCGGCGGTGGTCGATGTCGATCTCGTCGCCGTGGTCGAGGCGGCGCTGGAAATGGCAAGCGCCCGGGCCCGGCAGGCGGATGTGACGATCGACTGGACCCCGCCCGGGACCCCGGTCGTGGTCCGCGGCGGCGAGGTGCGGCTGCAGCAGGTGCTCTTGAACCTCATCGGCAACGCGATCGACGCCATGGAGGGGCGCGAGGACAAGCGCCTCGTCATCGGCCTGAGCCGCGCCAGCGGTCGCGCCCGGCTGACGGTGCGCGACAGTGGGCCGGGGATCGGTGAGCCGGACCGGATCTTTGACCCGTTCTACACCACCAAGGAGGTCGGCGCCGCCGAGGGGATGGGCCTCGGGCTGTCGATCTCCTATGGGCTCGTCCAGAGCTTTGGCGGCGCGATCCGGGGCCGCAACCACGAGGCGGGCGGGGCCGAGTTCACGGTGGAGCTCGATCTGGCGCGTGAAAGCGAGGCGGCATGACGAACAGGGTTCTGTTGGTGGACGACGATCGCGCGGTGCGCGAGGCGCTGGGACAGACGCTGGAGCTGGCGGATCTCGAGCCCATCCTCGCGGGCTCCTATATCACGGCCAAGGACCACATCGCACCTGACTTCGACGGCGTCATAGTCACCGACATCCGGATGCCGGGGCGCGACGGGTTCCACCTTCTGGAGCGGGCCCGGGAGGTCGATCCCGAACTGCCGGTGATCCTGCTGACCGGCGAGGGCGACATCCCGATGGCGGTCCGGGCGATGGAGCAGGGCGCCCATGCCTTTCTCGAAAAGCCCTGCGGGCCGAAGGAATTCGTGAGCACGGTGCGGCAGGCGCTCGGTCTGCGGGCAGAGGTGCTGGCCGCGCGGCAAGCGCGCGCGGCCAAGGTGGCGGGCGATGCGGCGAGCCGGATGCTGGTCGGCCGTTCGGTCCAGGCCGAGGCGTTGCGCGAGCGGGTTCGCGCGGTGGCGCGCGCCAGCGCCGAAGCGCTGGTCTGCGGCCCCCCGGGCAGCGGCACCTCGAAGGTGGCCGAGGTGATCCACCTGCTTTCGGCCTCTGCCCGTGCGCCATTCGTGAAGCGCGCGGCGGCCGCCCTCGACGAGGCCGGGCTCGCTGCAGCGTTCGAGGAGGCGGGCGCTGGCACGCTCTATCTCGACGAGATCGCGGCCCTGCCACCTGGGACGCAATACGCGCTGCTCGACCGGCTGGAGAGCGACGCGGGAACGCGGCCCCGGGTGATCGGCGGCACCACCCGCGATCCGGCTGCCGAGGCCGATGCGGGCCGTCTCAATCCCGAGCTGTTCTGGCGGCTGGACCTGATGCGCGTTTCCATCCCGCCGCTGCGCGACCGGCCCGACGATATCCCGGTCCTGTTTCGCCACTACGTCGCCCAGGCCTGCGAGCAGGCCAACCTGCCGATGCCGGAAATCGGCCCCGACCTGGTGGCGCGGCTGATGGCGCAGGACTGGCCAGGAAATGCCCGCGCGCTGACCTCGGTGGCGATGCGAGTGGCGATGGGTCTCGATCCGGGGCTGGGCGAGGCTGATACCGGGGACGAGCTAGGGCTGGCCGAGCAGCTGGCCCGCGTCGAGCGCTCGCTCCTGATCGAGGCGCTCCGCCGTCACGAGGGGCATGCCACCCGCACTGCCGAAGCGCTGAAGCTGCCGCGCAAGACCTTCTACGACAAGCTGGCGCGGCACGGCCTCAAGCCCGAGGACTACAGGCGCGACTAGCTGTGCGGTTTTCCGCACAATGCCGTGACGGAGTGTGCGGCGCGCCGCGCAACGCCAGCCGAGCTACGAGGCATACGCTTCGGGTTCGGTTCTTAATATTTTGTAAAATAACGATTTCCACCGTGCTCGGTGATTGAGCGGATTCCTGCTTGAGCGGTGGGCAAGCTGCCTGTTTCCTCGGCGCAACCGAAACCAAGTCTCTCGGGAGGAGACCCTCATGAAATACCTTTCGCTCGCTGCCACCGCCGCCGCCCTCGCCATCGCCGCGCAGGCCGCACAGGCCGATCCGATGGGCTGCGACGCCGGCGAGACGGTGGTGAAGTTCAGCCACGTCACCAACACCGACAAGCACCCCAAGGGCATCGCCGCCGAGCTTCTCAAGACCCGCGTCAACGAGGAGATGGACGGCACGATGTGCATGGAGGTCTTCCCGAACTCCACGCTCTACACCGACGAGCAGGTGATCGAGGCGATGCTGCGCGGCGACGTGCAGATGGCGGCGCCGTCGCTGTCGCTCTTCGAGTCGATCACCAAGGCCTACCGCCTGTTCGACCTGCCCTTCCTGTTCGACGACATCGATCATGTCGATGCCTTCCAGGCCTCCGAGGAGGGCCAGAAGATGCTCGACGGCATGCAGCGACGCGGCATCCAGGGCCTCGCCTACTGGCACAACGGCATGAAGCAGATGTCGGCCAATAAGCCGCTGATCGAGCCGACCGACGCGGCCGGGCTGAAGTTCCGCGTCCAGCCCTCCGACGTGCTGGTCGCGCAGATGGAGGCGCTCGATGCCAGCCCGCAGCCTATGGCCTTCGCCGAGGTATATGGTGCGCTGCAGACCGGCGTCGTCGACGGGCAGGAGAACACTTGGTCGAACATCTACGGTCAGAAGTTCTTCGAGGTGCAGGACGGCATCACCGAGACCAACCACGGCGTGATCGACTACATGGTGATCGCCAGCGTCGACTTCCTCGACAGCCTCGACCCGGCTGTCCGTGACCAGCTGGTCACGATCGTCGAGGAGGTCTCCACCGAGCGGAACGCCGCGGTGAACAAGGTTGATGCCGAGGCGCGTCAGGCGATCCTCGACGCCGGCAGCGAGATCCGCGAACTGACCGAGGAGCAGCGCGCGGCCTGGGTCGAGACCATGAAGCCGGTCTGGGCGCAGTTCGAGGAAGAGGTCGGCGCCGAAATGATCGAAGCCGCGCAGAACGCAAACAAGTAAGCGCCACGCACGCAAAGGGGCCGGGTCGCCGCCGCGCGGCCCGGCCCCTCGCATATCCGCAACACAGCCGAATGAGGGGACAGAGGGGATGAACGCCGTCCACACCAAGCCCGGCAGGGGGCGTCTGGCGCGCATCGTCGAGGAGTTCGAGGAGGGTATCATCGCCTTCCTGCTCGGCGCGATGACGCTGCTGACCTGCACCAACGTCATCATGCGCTACGGCTTCAACAGCTCGATTATCTGGAGCCTCGAGACCGTGCTGGTCCTGTTCGCCTGGCTGGTGCTGTTCGGCATCGCCTACGGCTTCAAGATCACCGCGCATCTGGGCGTGGACGCGGTCATCAACCTGCTGCCGCCGCGTGGCCGCCGGGTCGTGGCGCTGATCGCCTGCGCCGCCTCGCTGGCCTATGGCATTCTGCTGCTGAAGGGGGCGTGGGACTACTGGGCGCCCTTCGCCGACCTGCCCAAGACCACCGGCACCTGGCTGCCCACCGGCTTCGACACCCAGGCGCGCACCACCTCGTATTTCGAGACCGACCAGATCCCGATGTTCGACTGGCTGCGCTTCCTTGAGGGCTGGATCAACTACGACGAGCGCTATTCCAAGATGCCGCGCGTCATCCCCTACCTGATCCTGCCGATCTCGGCCGTGCTGATCCTGTTCCGGCTGATCCAGGCCACGATCCGCGTCTGGAAGGGCGAATCCGACAGCCTAATCGTCAGCCACGAGGCCGAAGAGGCGGTGGCCGACGCCGCGCATCTCAACCGGGAGCTCTCCTGACCATGGAAGTCGCGCTTCTCTTTCTCATGATCGTCGGGCTGCTGCTGATCGGCGTGCCGATCGCCATCGCGCTCGGCCTGTCCTCGATCGTGTTCCAGCTCCTGTTTTCCGAGACCTCGCTGGCCTCGATCGCGCAGTCGCTCTACCAGGCGATGGCCGGGCATCCCTCGCTGCTGGCGATCCCGTTCTTCATCCTCGCCTCGTCCTTCATGTCGACGGGCGGCGTGGCGCAGCGGATCATCCGCTTCGCGATCGCCTGCGTAGGCCACTTCAAGGGCGGCCTCGCCATCGCCGGCGTGCTCGCCTGCATGATGTTCGCGGCGCTTTCGGGCTCATCGCCCGCCACGGTGGTCGCGATCGGCTCGATCGTCATCGCGGCGATGCGGCAGGTGGGCTACACCCGTGACTTCGCCGCCGGTGTCATTTGCAACGCCGGCACGCTGGGCATCCTGATCCCGCCCTCGATCGTGATGGTCGTCTATGCCTCGGCCACCGACGTCTCGGTCGGGCGGATGTTCCTCGCGGGCGTCATCCCCGGCATCCTCGCCGGCGTCATGCTGATGATCACCATCTACGTGATGGCCCGGATCAAGGACATGCCGGCGGGTGACTGGCTCGGCTGGGGCGAGATCTGGGCCAGCTTCCGCGATGCGTTCTGGGGGCTGTTCCTGATCGCGATCATCATGGGCGGCATCTACGGCCACCCCTGGGTCGACTTCTCGGGCGGTTTCCCGATCACCTGGGCGCCCGGCGCCTTCACCCCGACCGAAGCCGCCGCCGTCGCCGCCGTCTACGCCTTCCTCGTCGCCACCTTCGTCTATCGCGACATGGGGCCGCTGGCGGCGCGCGAGCCGGGCGGACGCCCGACGCCGCTCTACCGCGCGCCCTGGGCGCTGGTTACCGGCTTCGTGCATCGCGACACCCGCAAGACGCTGTTCGAGGGCGGCAAGCTTACCATCGTGCTGATGTTCATCATCGCCAACGCGCTGATCCTCAAGCACGTGCTGACCGACGAGCAGATCCCGCAGCACATCGCCAATGCGATGCTGGGCGCCGGCCTCGGCCCGATCACCTTCCTGATCGTCGTCAACGTGATCCTGCTGATCGGCGGCCAGTTCATGGAGCCCTCGGGCCTTCTGGTGATCGTCGCGCCGCTGGTGTTCCCGATCGCGATCCAGCTCGGCATCGACCCGATCCATCTCGGGATCATCATGGTGGTCAACATGGAGATCGGCATGATCACCCCGCCGGTGGGCCTCAACCTCTTCGTCACCTCGGGCGTGGCGGGGATGTCGGTGATGGGCGTGGTGCGTGCGGCACTGCCGTTCCTCGCCGTGCTCGGCGTGTTCCTGATCATCGTCACTTACGTGCCGTGGATCTCGACCGCGCTGCCCAACGCCACGATGGGGCCGGAGATCATCGTCAACTGACGATCCCGCCGGTACCACGCGAAAGGGCGCCCCTCGGGGCGCCCTTTTTTTGCCTGCAGCCGGGGCTCAGAGCGAGGATTCGAGCGCCGAGACGATGGGCGAGAAATCGGTCGATTTCAGGCTCGCGCCGCCGACCAGCGCGCCGTCGACATTCTCGACGCCAAAGATCTCGGCCGCGTTGTCGGGCTTGACCGAACCGCCATAGAGCAGGCGGATGCCATCCGCTTCACCGGCGAAGCGCTCGGCGAGACCGGCGCGCAATGCGCCATGCACCTCGGCGATCTGTTCGACGCTCGGCACCTTGCCGGTGCCGATCGCCCAGATCGGCTCGTAGGCGACGACCGTGTTCGAGGCGGTGGCACCGTCGGGCAGGGAGGCCGCGAGCTGGCGGCCGACCACGTCGAGGGTCTCGCCCGCCTCGCGCTGCTCGAGGCTTTCGCCGAGGCAGATGATCGCGGTGAGACCGGCCTTGTGCGCGGCTTCGGCCTTGGCGCGGACCATTTCGTCGGTCTCATGGTGATCGGCGCGGCGCTCGGAATGGCCGACGATCACGTAACGGGCGCCCGCATCCTTGAGCATCTCGGCCGAGATGTCGCCGGTATGGGCGCCGCTCTCCTCGGCGTGGCAGTCCTGGCCGCCGACCCGGATCGGCTGGCCGCCAAGCGCGAAGGCCATGCGCGAGACCAGCGTCGCGGGCGGGCAGATGACGATATCGACGCGCGGCGCCGCCCAGGCGATGCCCAGCGCCTCGATCTCCTTCAGATCGGCGTTGGTGCCGTTCATCTTCCAGTTTCCCGCGACCAGCTTGCGACCCATGTGGCGTCCTTTCATGTGTGAAGAGTTGCAGCCTGTGTAGACCGGAACGGCCGAAGTCGAAACCATCCCGTCAGCGCGGGCGGGCCACATGCTCCAGGTAGGCCTCGATATCACCTTCGTCGTAGCCCGACTGTCGACCGATCCGGCGCTCGCGTTCCGCCTCGAACGGCGCCATTGTCGCCGCCTCGTAGAGCTCTCGAAGCAGCGCGGCCTCGACCTCATGTCCCGGGGCGTGGACGATGCGGACAGGCATGCGGATGCCATGCTTGGCGGGTGATGCGAAATCCAGACTGCCGAAGATGCCCTCGCTGAGGAAAACATCGAGATCGTCCGGCTAGATATCCACGAACAGCGCCAACTGCTTGGCGCCTGCGCACATCAGGGTAATCTCGCGCCCTTCATGCGGGCCGAAACCGGGCGGAAAGGTCATGGGGGCTTAGCTGTTGCTGCGCTCAGCGGTCAGTTCTTCGATATCCTTGAACTTGATCGATTCGCCGCAGCCACAGGCATCCTCGACATTCGGGTTGCGGAACTTGAATCCGCTTTCGAGCAGCGACGTCTCGTAGTCGATCTCGGTGCCGAACAGGAACATCTGCGCCATCGGTGCGATCATCACCCGTGCGCCGTCCTGCTCGACCGTCTCGTCGTTCGGATCGGCGGCGTCGACGTATTCCATGGTGTATTCCATGCCCGCACAGCCGCCCTTCTTGAGCCCGATGCGCAGGCCCGCGTGTCCGCCCTTCTCCATGAGACGGGCGATCTGCCGCGCGGCGGCAGGGGAGAGGCGAACGGCCGGTTTGCCGGGGATCGAGAACATGAAAGCCTCCTGTTGCGGCGCCCCCTCTACATAGGAGTGTGTCGGGCGCGGCTCAAGCCGATGCCGTCAGGCGGCCTCGGCCGGGTTGACCTGCGGGAAGACCGCATACCCCTCGGCGGCGCGCTGGCGCGCCTTCTCGAGCAGCGCCTCGCGCACCACGCAGGACATCGTCCAGGCTGTGTCGGCCCGGGCGCAGGCGAGGCAGAACCAGACCTCCTGCCCGAACACGTCCTGATCGGCGACCATGACATAGCTCTCCTCGGGCGGCTGCACCTCGTCCTCGTCCTGCTCGGCGATGATCTCGAAGAACGCCTCGCGCAGCGGCTGGACCTCGGCGTCATGGGCGAGCCTGACCTTGATCACCCGGACCATCGAGGGCGTGCGCATGGTCCAGTTCTCGAACGGCTCCGCCACGAATTCCGACACCGGCACCACCAGCCGCACGCCGGTCCAGTCGAGCAGTTGGACATAGGTGAAGTTGATCCGCTCGACGGTGACGATGTGGCCGCGATATTCGAGCTTGTCGCCGATCTTGGCGGAGCGGTTCATCGCGATCTGCAGGCTGGCGAGGATGTTACCGAGGATGTGGCGCGCGGCAAAGCCGATGAGAAGCGTCAGCGCACCCGCCGAGGCCAGCACCGACAGGCCGAGGCTGCCGAAGAGCTGCGCCTCGCGCAGCACGATGAAGCCGCCGATCAGAACGATCGCCACGATCAGCACCCGGCGCCACGCGGCGATGCGCGTCGCGATGTTGCGGCGCTGCTCCATGCGCGGATCGGACAGTGTGTCGTCGTCGAAGGGAACGATGCGGTTCAGCACCGCATCGACGCCGTTCAGCACGAAGATCAGCGCCGCTGCGGTGAAGCCCAGCGCGATCAGTGGCGTCAGCACGGTGTTGATCCGCCCAGAGAACATGAACAGCGAATGGCTCAGCACCGCCGTCAGACCCGAGCAGGCGGCGAGGATGATCGGCATCCGGGTGGCGCAGAGCACGTCGCGCGTGGTCCGCCGTTCGGCGCGCTGGGCGATCTTGTCCTGCAGCCGCCCGACGATCCATCCGACGACCCCGACCAGCGCCAGCATGGCGGGGAACGCCACCAGCTCCCACCATCTCAGCCCCCAGAAGGCCTGCTCGCGCCAGGTCTCGGGCATCTCCTCTTCGAAGCGGGTCGGACCATAGAGCGCGTGCAGCGCAGGAATGTTGTCCACCGTCTGGCGCGAGAAGACCCAGACCGGATCGCCGTTCTTGGGCTTGAGGCGGTTGAGGCGGATCGCCACGGCGCGTTCGTCCAGCTCGACCACGTCGATCAGGATCGAGCGCTGCGGCTGCCCCGCCACCGCGCTTTCCGAGCTAGCATTGGCGTCGAGCGCGTCGGGCCGCTCCAGCAGCGCGGTCCAGTTGATGATCGCGGTGCGGTCCAGCACCTCGACCAGATCGGCGGCGAGCCGGGCGCCACGCCTGACCTGCTCGGATGGGGGGATGCCGGTCAGATCCAGCAGATGCGCCGCGGTCTCGCGCTCGCCCGTCTCCACCAGCTCGAACAACGCCTCCATGCTGGATTGCGGCGTCGTGCGGTCGAGATCCTCCGGCGCGGGCGGCAGGCCCTGGTTCAGCGTCTCGACTTCGAAGACGGTCATGTCCTGCGCGAGCGCCGCGACCGGCAGCCAGATCAGCAGCACCAGCGCGCGAATGAGGGTCTTGAGGGGCAAGGCGGATCTCCGGCGATGTCGCCGACCCAACCTAGGGCGACCGCGCCGGTTCCGGCGAGCGGGTCGCGGGCGAGGGGCGGGCAGGCGGCCCGCCCGCGCCGATCACATGAAGCCGAGCTCCAGCCGCGCCTCGTCGGACATCATCTCCATGCCCCATTGCGGCTCCCAGACGAGGTCGACATCGACCTGCTTGATCCCGGGCACGGCGCCGACCGCGTCGGCGACCCAACCGGGCATCTCCCCCGCGACCGGGCAGCCCGGCGCGGTGAGCGACATCTTGATGTTTACGGCGTTCTCGTCGTCGATATGGATCGTGTAGACGAGGCCGAGATCGTAGATGTTCACTGGGATTTCGGGGTCGTAGACCGAGCGGCAGGCCTCGACCACCTGGTCGTAGAGCGCGTGATCGGTGGTGGAGGGCGCGATCAGCGGCGTGCCTTCGAGTTGGGTGTCGGGCATGGGCTGTCCTTGGTCTGGAACGGGGGCGCGCGACGGCGCCGATACCTGAGCGATCATATAGGAAAAGCGGGGGGCGGGGTAAAGGGTGGGAGCTGTACCCGCTCCTGCTACGGCCAGCGGGTCCGTTTGACGAAAGGGGCAGTCGCCCGAGGGAAGGCATCGCCCCGTTGCAAACGCGGCCCTACCGGAGCCCTCCGGCTCCTCAGCCGACTCGGCGGCCCTCGGCGTCGATCACCAGCGTGCCGTCCTCCTTGGCCAGCGGGCCGGGCGGCATCGCGTCCAGAAGATCGAGCACCGCCTCGGAAGGCCGGCACAGCCGCACCCCCTTGGGCGAGGCGACGATCGGGCGGTTCACCAGCACAGGATGCGCGATCATGGCCTCGATCAGCGTCTCATCGCTCACCCCTTCGTCAAGCAGGCCAAGCTCGGCGGCGGGCGACTTCGAGGTCCGCAGCGCCGCGCGCGGGGTGAGGTCGGCCGCGGCGAACAGCGCCAGCAGTTGCGGCCGGGTCCATCCGGTCTCGAGATACTCGATCACCACCGGCTCGGTCCCCGAGGCGCGGATCAGTTCCAGCACGTTGCGCGAGGTGCCGCAGGCGGGGTTGTGGTGAATGACGATGCTCATGCTGTCTGTTCCTTGGGGCGTTCGGGGGTGAAAAGCCACGCCGCCACCGCCACGCCGATCAGCGCGCCGGCGAACTGGGCGGTCACGAAGCCGGGCAGGTCGAAGGGCCGGATGCCCGAGAAGGTGTCGGTGAAGCTGCGCGCGATGGCGACGGCGGGGTTGGCAAAGCTGGTGGAGGCGGTGAACCAGTAGGCCGCGGTGATGTAGAGGCCGACCAGCCACGGGATCGCGGCGGGGGCCTGGCGGATCCCGGCGAAGATGGTGAAGACCAAACCGAAAGTGGCGACCACCTCGGCCAGCCATTGCGGCCCGCCGGTGCGGATCTTGGTCGCGGTCTGCAGCATCGGCAGATCGAACATGCCATGCGCCAGTGCGGCCCCGGCGATGCCTCCCGCGATCTGCGCGAGGATATAGGGCGCGACCTCGCCCCAGGGAGCCTGGCGCCGGACGGCAAAGGCCAGCGTCACGGCCGGGTTGAAATGCGCGCCCGAGACCGGGCCGAGAATGGTGATCAGCACGACGAGGATCGCGCCAGTGGGCAGCGTGTTGCCCAGGAGCGCCAGCGCGACGTCGCCGGTCAGGCTCTCGGCCATGATCCCCGATCCGATCACCGTGCAGACCAGAAGCCCGGTGCCCAGCGCTTCGGCAAAGAGGCGACGTGACAGGCTCATGCGCAGTCTCCCAGGGAGCGACACAGGTCCGGCCGGCCGCCGCAGCAATCCTCGATCAGGAAATCCACCAGCGCACCGACCCGGCCCATCGCCGCGAAGTAGCGGATCGAGCGCCCCTCGCGGCGGCTTTCGACCAGCCCAGCGGCGTGCAGCACCGAGAGATTGGCCGACATGGTGTTCTGCCGCGCGCCCAGCGCTTCGGCGATCTCGCCCGCGGCCATGCCCTCCGGGCCCGCCTTGACCAGAAGGCGGAAGGCGTCGAGCCGCGACGGCTGGGCGAGGGCGGAGAAGGCCGCGATGGCATCTGTTTGTTCCATGTATCTCGAATTATCGATGCAAGCTGTGGGGGTCAAGCCTTGGCGATTGCGCCACGCCGCGGCGCGCGCTATCGCCAGCGCCATGAAATTCTCCTTTGCCCTGCACGCCACCGACGGCGCCGCCCGCACCGGTGTCATCTCGACCCCGCGCGGCGAGATCCGCACGCCTGCCTTCATGCCCGTCGGCACCGCCGCCACGGTGAAGGCGATGATGCCCGAAAGCGTCCGCCAGACCGGCGCCGACATCCTGCTGGGCAACACCTACCACCTGATGCTGCGCCCGACGGCCGAGCGGATCGACCGGCTCGGCGGGCTGCACAAGTTCATGAACTGGGAGCGACCGATACTTACGGATTCGGGCGGCTTCCAGGTGATGAGCCTCGCGAGCCTGAGAAAGCTCACCGAGAAGGGCGTCACCTTCAAGAGCCACATCGACGGCTCCAAGCACGAGATCACGCCCGAGCGGTCGATGGAGATCCAGAAGCTTCTGGGCTCGGACATCGTCATGGCCTTCGACGAATGCCCGGCGCTGCCCGCCGATCGTACCCGCATCGCCGAATCGATGCGCCTGTCGATGCGCTGGGCGCAGCGCTCGCGCGACGCCTTCGGCGACCGCCCGGGCCACGCGCTATTCGGCATCCAGCAGGGCGGGCTGGAGCGCGACCTGCGCGAGGAGAGCGCCGAGGCGCTGCGCGAGATCGGCTTCGACGGCTACGCGGTGGGCGGCCTCGCGGTGGGCGAGGGGCAGGAGGCGATGTTCGGCTGCCTCGACTACGCGCCCGGCCAGCTGCCCGAGGACAAGCCGCGCTACCTGATGGGGGTGGGCAAGCCCGACGACATCGTCGGCGCCGTGAAGCGCGGCATCGACATGATGGATTGCGTGCTGCCCTCGCGCTCGGGGCGAACCGGCCAGGCCTGGACCCGGCGCGGGCAGGTCAACATGCGCAATGCGCGCCACGCCGACGACCCGCGCCCCCTCGACGAGGATTGCAGCTGCCCGGCCTGCCGCAACTACTCGCGCGCCTACCTGCACCACGTCGTCCGTTCGGGCGAGATGATCGCGGGCATGCTGCTGACCTGGCACAACCTGCATTATTACCAGGAGCTGATGGGCGGGATGCGCGACGCCATCGCCGCCGGCGATTTCGCAGGCTTCGAAGCGCGCTTCCACGCGGCCCGCGAAGAGGGCGACATCGAGCGGCTCTGATCCGATGGCGCGGTGGCGGTCAGTCGTACATCGCGCCGTCCCAGTCATAAACGACGATACCCTCGGTTTCGCGGGCACGAAGGCCGCGATAGAGCGCCCGCGCGGCGGCGTTGCCGGCCTCGGTCGCGAGCCAGATGCCCTTGCAGCCGCGCGCGCGGACCAGACGCAGCATCTCCCGGCACAGGGCGGTTGCGATGCCCCGGCGGTGCCACTTTTCGAGAACTCCGACCTCGTTGATGAAAAAGGCGGGCGGCTTGTCGGGATGGCGCAGCACCGAACCAAAGCAGAAGCCCACCACAACACCTTCGACCGTCGCGAAGACCAGTTCGCAGCCGGGATCGGCCACGAAGCGCTCGAGTTCCTCCGCGTCGACCGCGTGATCGAACACCGTCCAGCCCAGCAGCTGGTGGGCGTTGCGCGGTCCGAGCCGATGGATGGTCGCGGCGTCACTCATGCCGGTCATTATGTCGCGCCCTGGTCAATCGCGACAGTCGGGCGCTTCGGCGACACGCCTGACGGCGCCGATTTGCGAACGGGGCGAATGGGATCGCGTTTTCGCGCCCCGGTTCCCGGAGCCGCGGTGCGCAGGCGCACAGTGATGGCGCGCGCCTGATGAGCTTGCGGCGCGGCATAGGTGGCATAGCTCGGCTCCGACCCATTCGGAAAGGACCGAAGATGACCGACAAGCTGTTCACCCCCGGCAAGCTGGGCGACGTCGAACTCAAGAACCGCGTCGTGATGGCGCCGCTCACCCGCAACCGCGCCAGCAAGCAGGGTGACGCGCCCTACGACATCCATGTCGAGTATTATCGCCAGCGGGCCGAGGCGGGCCTCATCATCACCGAGGCGACCCAGATCACGCCCGAGGGCAAGGGCTACATCCAGACCCCTGGCATCTATAGCCGCGAGCAGATCGACGGCTGGAAGAAGGTCGTGAACGCCGTGCATGGCGAGGGCGGCAGAATCGCGCTCCAGCTGTGGCATGTGGGCCGGATCAGCCACGTCTCGCTGCAGGAGAACGGCCAGAAGCCGGTCGCGCCCTCGGCGATCAAGGCTGATGCCCAGACCGTGACCGAAGAGGGTTTCGTCGATGTCTCCGAGCCGCGCGCGCTCGAGACCGACGAGATGCCCCGCATCGTCGACGACTATCGTCGGGCCGCGCAGAATGCCAAGGAGGCGGGCTTCGACATGGTCGAGATCCACGCCGCCAATGGCTACCTGCTCGACCAGTTCATCCGCGACGGCGCGAACAAGCGCGACGACGCCTATGGCGGCAGCCCCGAGAACCGGGCGCGGCTGATCCTCGAGGTGGTCGATGCGGTCACGGAGGTCTATGGCGCCGGGCGCACCGGCATTCGCCTGTCGCCGCTGATCGAGGTGGCCGGTCTGAAGGACAGCGACCCGATGACGGTCTATTCCTACCTGATCCCCGAACTGAGCCGCCGCGGCCTCGCCTATCTCCACATGGTCGAGCCGGGCACGAAGGGCGACATGGATCAGGAGCTGGGCCAGCAGACCGCGCGGCTGCGCGAGCTCTTCGACGGCGCCTATATCGCCAATGCCGGCTACGACCGCGCCAGCGCGATCCGCGTGGTCGCGAGCGGCCAGGCCGACGTCGTGGCGTTTGGTCGGCCCTACATTGCCAACCCCGACCTCGTCCGGCGGCTCGAGCTGGACGCCGAGGTGAACGAGGGCGACCAGGCGACCTATTACGGCGGCGGCGTCGAGGGCTACCTCGACTACCCGACGCTGGAAGCGCAAAAGGCGGCTTGAGCCGTCCCGCGACGGGCAAGGCGGCCATGCCTTGCCCGTCGCCGCCTGCCGGGGCACATTGGCGCGAACGCCTCAGGGGCCGCGCTTGAACTGACCGGATCGGTCACCCAAGTAACACCCCGGACAGGAGACGGCCGAAGGTCGCCGCACAGCGGGGCCGGACCGTCTTGCCAAGAACAAGGATACAAGAGCATGCAAGAGCCACTCAGCCCCTCCTACCCGGTGCTGCCTCTGCGCGACATCGTGGTGTTTCCGCACATGATCGTGCCGCTCTTCGTGGGCCGCGAGAAGTCGGTGCGCGCGCTCGAGGAGGTGATGGCCGACGACAAGCAGATCCTGCTGTCGTCGCAGGTCGATCCGAGCGTCGATGAGCCGACCGCCGAGGGCATCTACAAGGCCGGCGTGCTGGCCAACGTGCTGCAGCTGCTGAAGCTGCCCGACGGCACCGTCAAGGTGCTCGTCGAAGGCAAGGCGCGCGTCCGCATCGCCGAGTTCATCGAGAACGAGGCCTTCTTCGAAGCCAAGGCCGAGTACCTGACCGAGATGCCCGGCGACCGAGAGATCGTCTCGGCGCTGGTGCAGAGCGTGGCGCAGGAATTCGAGCGCTATTCGAAGATCCGCAAGAACATCCCTGAGGAGGCGCTCGCCGCCGTCACTGAGGCCACCGATCCGGCGAAACTTGCCGATCTGGTCGCGGGCCATCTCGGCATCGACGTGAAGCAGAAGCAGGATCTCCTGGAGACGCTCGACATCGCGCAGCGGCTCGAGAAGGTCTACGGGTTGATGCAGGGCGAGATGTCGGTCCTGCAGGTCGAGAAGAAGATCAAGACCCGCGTCAAGAGCCAGATGGAGAAGACCCAGCGCGAGTACTATCTGAATGAGCAGATGAAGGCCATTCAGAAGGAGCTGGGCGACGGCGAGGATGGCGGCAACGAGGTCGCCGAGCTGGAGAAGCGGGTCGAGGAGACCAAGCTTTCCAAGGAGGCGCGCGAGAAGGCCGAGGCCGAGATCAAGAAGCTCAAGTCGATGTCCCCGATGTCGGCCGAAGCCACGGTCGTGCGCAACTATCTCGACTGGATGCTGTCGATCCCGTGGAACAGCCCGTCCAAGACCAAGAAGGATCTGGGTCTGGCGCAGAAGGTGCTCGACGACGACCATTTCGGCCTCGAGAAGGTCAAGGAGCGGATCGTCGAATACCTCGCCGTGCAGCAGCGTTCGAAGAAGCTGAAGGGGCCGATCATGTGCCTCGTCGGCCCTCCGGGCGTGGGCAAGACGAGCCTGGGCAAATCGGTCGCCAAGGCCACCGGGCGCGAGTTCATCCGCATCTCGCTCGGCGGCGTGCGTGACGAGAGCGAGATCCGCGGCCACCGCCGGACCTATATCGGCTCCATGCCGGGCAAGATCATCCAGGCGCTGAAGAAGGCCAAGACCTCGAACCCGCTGATCCTGCTCGACGAGATCGACAAGATGGGCCAGGACTTCCGCGGCGACCCGGCCTCGGCGATGCTCGAGGTGCTCGATCCCGAGCAGAACGGGACCTTCGTGGATCACTACCTCGAGGTCGAGTACGACCTGTCGAACGTGATGTTCCTGACGACGGCGAACTCCTACAACATGCCGGGGCCGCTGCTCGACCGGATGGAGATCATCTCGCTCGCGGGCTACACCGAGGAAGAGAAGCGCGAGATCGCGCGCCAGCACCTGCTGCCCAAGGTTCTCAAGAACCACGGGCTGAAAGAGAAGGAGTTCTCGATCACCGACGAGGCGCTCACCGAAATGGTGCGCACCTACACCCGCGAGGCGGGGGTTCGGAACCTCGAGCGCGAGCTGGCCAAGATCGCCCGCAAGGCGGTGACCAAGATCGTGCGCAAGGAGGTCGAGGCCGTCGAGGTGACGCCCGCGAACCTCTCCGACTATCTCGGCGTGAAGCAGTTCCGCTACGGGCTGGCCGAGAAGGAGGACCAGGTGGGCGTGGTCACGGGTCTGGCATGGACCTCCGTGGGCGGCGACCTGCTGCACATCGAGGCGCTCAAGCTGCCCGGCAAGGGCCGGATGAAGACCACCGGCAAGCTCGGCGACGTGATGAAGGAATCGATCGAGGCAGCGTCGAGCTACGTCCGTTCGATCGCGCCCCAGATCGGCGTCAAGCCGCCGCGCTTCGATCGGATGGACATCCACGTCCACGTGCCCGACGGCGCGACGCCCAAGGACGGCCCCTCGGCGGGTCTCGCCATGGTGACCTCGATCGTCTCGGTGCTCACCGGCATCCCGATCCGCAAGGACATCGCGATGACCGGCGAGGTC
The DNA here is from genome assembly GCF_014195545.1 of Limimaricola variabilis. Lineage (GTDB taxonomy): Bacteria > Pseudomonadota > Alphaproteobacteria > Rhodobacterales > Rhodobacteraceae > Limimaricola > Limimaricola variabilis. Next base: position 75,100 of record NZ_JACIBX010000007.1, read on the forward strand.
TCCCTGCGCGGCAACGCCATGCCGATCGGCGGGCTCAAGGAGAAGCTGCTCGCGGCTCTCCGGGGCGGCATCAAGACGGTGCTGATCCCGGAGGAGAACGAGAAGGATCTCGCCGAGATCCCGGACGTGGTGAAGGACGGGCTGGAGATCATCCCGGTCACCCACGTCTCCGAGGTGCTCGAGCACGCGCTGGTGCGCAAGCCCGAGCCGATCGAGTGGGACGAGGAGGCGGAAGAAGCCGCCGCCGCGGCCCGCGCGCTCGAGGCGCGCGACGCCCCCGGCGCTTCGGCGCATCACTGATCCCAAGTCGAGGGCGCCCCACGGGGCGCCCTTTTCGCATTTGCTGGAAATTGCCGCCGGGGAGGGCTTGCGCCCTCCGGCGGGGATCGCTAAATGACGCGCCAACGGGTGATTAGCTCAGTGGTAGAGCGCTTCGTTCACATCGAAGATGTCAGGGGTTCAAATCCCTTATCACCCACCATGATACGGAAGGCGCGCCCGATGGGGCGCGCCTTTTGCGTTTCAGGCCTGGGCCCGCGGCAGTCGTGCCAGCACCGCCCGCATCAGCCGCGCCGAGTTCGTCGCCGCCACCGACAGGAAGGCCGCGATCTCGTTTTCGCCGTCGCCACCGCCGGCGAGGTCCGACAGCGACCGGAAGGCGATGAAAGGCACGGCGTTGGCATAGGCCACCTGCGCGACGCTGGCGCTCTCCATGTCGAGCACGCGCGCCTCGAAGCAGGTGAAGGCGTGGTCGCGGAACCCGGCATTGTCCATGAACACCGGCCCCGAGACGCCATTGCCGCCGACGACCACCCGCGGTGGGGGTGCAGACTCCCGGCCGCAGCGCTGCAGCTCGATGCCTTCGGCCGCCGCGCGGGCGATCTCGAGCAGCGCGGGATCGCTGTCGAACCAGAACCGGCTCTCGGGCGTGCTGCCGCCGGGCGGCACCACGTCGACGCCGCGGCTGTGGATCATGCCGTAATTGGCGACCGGCGCGCCCATCCAGGCTGGCAGGACGTAGCCTTGCTCCGTCTCGCGGGCGAAGGCGCCTTCGAGATAGTGGCCCCAGCGCTCGGCCACCACCACATCGCCGATTCCGAGGCTCGGGTCGACGCCGCCGGCGATTCCCGAGAACAGGATCGCGGTGACATTGAAATGATCGAGTGCGGCCTGGGTGGTCATCGCCGCGTTCACCATGGAGATGCCCGACAGGAACAGCACCACTTCACGGCCTTCGAGTACACCGGTGACGTAGGTCGCGGGACCGATGCGCCGGGTCTCGGCGCCTTCGAGCGCGCTTTCCAGAAGTGCGATCTCCGGCGCGAAGGCCGAGATCACCGCGACGCGTGGGCGGTCGTCGGGGGGCGTCGTGGCGGCGGGTATGGCGCGCGTGGCGGCCTCGGCCGCATCCTTGGTGGCGGAGCTGATGGCGGCGGCGATGGGAAACTGGGTCATGCGCTCTCCGAGGCTTGTCTGTCGGCCCCTGCTACGGCGCGCGGGCGGCGCACGTCCAGTGTTCGCGCGCCGCCCCTCCTCAGAACAGATGGCCGCCCGGCCCCGGCACGGGCCGGCAGGGCGCAAGATCGGGCTCCAGCCCGACATCGCGCGCCAGATGCGGATCGAGCCGCAGCTGGCGCAGCTGCAGGACCTGCTCCGCATGGCGCATGGACTGCAACTCCTCGCACAGCGCGTCGTCGAGCGGATCGCGGGCGCGGTGCTTGGGCGCAAACCATGCCGCCAGACGGCGCAGCGCACGGAGAGGGGAATGCGGGCGGGGCAGGGTGATGGACATGATCTGGCTCCTCGGGGCTTGTGATTCCGATTGGGAGCCATCAACCTGCTTCCTCAAGTAAGGTTGAGGTCAAGCACCATGTCGAGAAAACCCATCCCATCCGATCTCAGCGTCGGCCAGATGGCGGACCGCGCCGGGGTGCCGGTCTCCACCCTGCATTTCTACGAAGCCGAAGGGCTGATCAGAAGCTGGCGCAACACCGCCAACCACCGCCGCTACGACCGGCGGGAGCTGCGCCGCGTGGCGATCATCCGCGTCGCCCAGACCGTGGGCGTGCCACTTGCGGAGATCCGCGAGGTGCTCGACCGGCTGCCGCGCGACCGTCCGGTCACGGCGGGCGACTGGGCCGAGGCCGCGGCGCCCTGGCGCGACATGCTCGACGCGCGGATCGCACTCATGACCCGGCTGCGCGACCATATGGGTCACTGCATCGGCTGCGGCTGCCTGTCGCTCGACAGCTGCCCGCTCTACAACGCCGAGGATCGGCTGGGCGGACGCGGTCCGGGGCCGCGGCGCTGGACCGGCAGCCCGGAGGAGCGTGCGTGATCCTTCCCGAAATTCTGGTGCTGCGGCATGGCGAGACCGAATGGAACGCCGCGCGGCGGATGCAGGGCGGCCGCGATTCGCCGCTCACCGAGTATGGCCGGGCGCAGGCCCGAGCGATGGGGGCGATGCTGGCCGGGCGCGGGGTCACGACGGTGACGCATCGCCTGCTGTCGTCGCCACAGGGCCGCGCCGTCGAAACCGCGCGGCTGGCCTTCGGCGTGGCGCCCGAGATCGACATACGGCTGCGCGAGATCGCGATGGGCGACTGGTCGGGGCTGACCCGCGCCGAGATCGACGCCCGCTGGCCCGGCCCGCAGGGCGAGCATTTCCTCGACTTCTATGCCCGTGCCCCGCGCGGCGAGGGCTTCGACGCGCTCTGGGCGCGCTGCGCCGATTTGCTGGCCGCGCTGGACCGGCCCACGATCCTCGTCACCCATGGCATGACCTCGCGGGTGCTGCGCACCATCGCCACCGGGCGCGGCCGTGCCGATCTCGCGGCGCTGCCGGGCGGGCAGGGGGTGGTGTTCCGGATCGCGCATGGACGCCACGACATGCTGCGCGCCCCGCTTGCACCGGCGCGGGGGGAGGGGTAGACCGACCTCCGCGGGTGGTTAGCTCAGTTGGTAGAGCGTCTCGTTTACACCGAGGATGTCGGGGGTTCGAGCCCCTCACCACCCACCATGCTCTTCCGCACAGCATGCCTGCGATCCTGCGCCTCACCGTGCGGGCGCCGAAATGCTATGTTGGCTCCTGCAAGCACAGGAGGCCGAGATGAGCCAGATCCCCAGCTTCGACCCGCTCGACATCAGCGTCGATCCCGACGCGATCGAGACCGTCATCGTGCCGCGCGCCCGCGATCTCGGCGGCTTCGAGGTGCGCCGCGCACTGCCCGCGCCGCGCCGCCAGATGGTCGGGCCGTTCATCTTCTTTGATCAGGTCGGCCCGGCCGAGTTCCTGCGCGGCGAAGGCTTCGACGTCCGGCCGCACCCCCATATCGGGCTGGCGACCGTGACCTATCTGCTCGAGGGGCAGATCCACCACCGCGACAGCCTCGGCACCGACAGCTGGATCGCGCCGGGAGCGGTGAACCTGATGGTCGCGGGCCAGGGGATCACCCATTCCGAGCGCATCGACGGGCGCGCGCGTGCCGAAGGTGGCCGGATGTTCGGTCTGCAGACCTGGCTGGCGCTCCCCGACGAGATGGAGGACGCGCCCGCGCGTTTCGAGCACGCGGCGGCCGAGCGGCTGCCGGTGATCGAGGATGGCGGCGTCCGCCTGCGGCTGATGCTGGGAAACGCTTACGGGACCGTCTCGCCGGTGGCGGCGCCGGGCGAGCTTTTCCACGCCGATGCGGAACTGGCGCCGGGGGCCCGGCTGCCGCTGCCGGACGAGCACGAGGATCGCGGCGTGCATGTGCTGTCAGGCAGCGTCGAAGTGGCGGGTCAGGTGTTCGAGGCGGGCCGGATGATGGTGTTCCGCCCGGGCGACCGGATCTCGCTGCGTGCTGGACCCATCGGGGCCCGGATCGCGCTTCTGGGCGGGGCGACCATGCCGGGGCCGCGGCATATCTGGTGGAACTTCGTCGCCTCCTCGCAGGAGCGGATCGAGGCGGCCAAGGCGGCTTGGCGTGCGGGCGATTTCACCCATGGACGGTTCCGGCTACCGCCGGGCGAGAGCGAGCATATCCCGCTGCCCTGACCGCGCTCCAGCCCGTCGCACGGCGGGCGGGGGCGATGCCCCGAGGTCAGTCCGACAATCTCGCTCTCGGAACGATTTTGCACCGATCGGCGCTTGACGCCCCCCGCCGCACTGCCTAGAACCCGCCTCACGTTCGGCGCTGCCGGACGACGAGATGCGCGGTTGTAGCTCAGTTGGTTAGAGTACCGGCCTGTCACGCCGGGGGTCGCGGGTTCGAGCCCCGTCAACCGCGCCATTCTCGTCTGTTCGAAACGTCCGACCGTGTGCGGTTGTAGCTCAGTTGGTTAGAGTACCGGCCTGTCACGCCGGGGGTCGCGGGTTCGAGCCCCGTCAACCGCGCCACAAAATGCCATCACGGCCCCGTCGCTCCGTCGAGCGCGGGGCCGTATGCGTTTCGGCCCTGTCTTCCCTGCCGAACGTGGCGCGAGCCGCTACCGGCGGGTTTGCGTATTTTCGGAATGGTGAAACACGGGCGCGCGTCTTCCCTTCACCATTCTCCAAATACGCATGGCGACCGGCAAGCCGCCACGCGTGCCGGTCCTGTCCTCTCGCGCTCAGCCCTTTTCGGCCAGGGCGGCGAGGATTCGCGCCCAGCTGCGGATGCCCTTGTGGAAGCTACGCAAGTCGTATTTCTCGTTCGGGCTGTGGATCAGGTCGTCGTCATTGGCAAAGCCCACCAGCATCGAATCCATGCCGAGCTCCGATTTGAAGTATCCCGCGATCGGGATCGAGCCGCCGGCTCCCACGAAGGCAGCGGGCTGGGGCCATTCGGCGCTCAGCGCCTGTCGCGCCGTCTCGAAGGCCGGGTCGTCGGTCGCCATGACGCTGGCAGGCGCCGCGCCATGGCCGTGGAACTCGACCTTGCAGTCGGGCGGCAGCATGGCGCGGACATGGGCGCGGAACGCGTCCCGGATCGCCTCAGGGTTCTGCTGCCCCACGAGGCGGAAGCTGATCTTGGCGCTGGCCTTCGACGGCAGCACCGTCTTGAAGCCTGCGCCCGCATAGCCGCCGGCGATGCCGTTGATCTCGCAGGTCGGCCGCGCCCAGATCATCTCGAGCGCGGTACGGTCGGCCTCGCCGGCCGGGTGCGACAGGCCGACGCCCCCCAGGAAGGCACCCGCGTCGAAGCCCAGGCCCTCCCACTGCGCGCGCAGCTCCGGGGTGATCTCCGGCACGCCGTCATAGAAGCCGGGCAGGGTGACACGGCCATGATCGTCATGCAGCGCCGCGATGATCCGCGACAGCACCTTGATCGGGTTGACAGCGGGGCCGCCATAGGCGCCCGAGTGCAGGTCGCGGTCGGGGCCGGTGATCACCACCTCCTCGCCCACGAGGCCGCGCAGCATGGTGGTGATCGCGGGGGTGTCGCGGTCGAACAGCCCGGTGTCGCAGATCAAAGCGAGATCCGCCTTCAGCTCGGCGGCGTTCTCGCGCAGGAACGGCACCAGTGAGGGCGAGCCGGACTCCTCCTCGCCCTCGAACAGGATTGAGACGCGGGCCGGAAGCTTGCCATGCACCGCCACCCAGGCGCGGCAGGCCTCGACGAAGGTCATCAACTGGCCCTTGTCGTCGGAGGCGCCGCGGCCACGGATCACCCGGCCCGCGGGCGTGTCCTCGATCGAGGGCTCGAAAGGCGGGGTCTTCCACAGCTCGAGCGGATCGGCGGGCTGCACGTCGTAATGGCCGTAGAACAGCAGATGCGGCCCGCCATCGCCCATGCCGCCGGTGACCATCGGATGGCCGGGCGTGTCGCGCAGCGCCGCGTCGGCAAAGCCGATCGAGCGAAGGTCATCGACCAGCCACTCGGCGGCGGCGCGGCACTCCGCCCGATGCGCCGGATCGGTTGAGATGGAGGGAATCCGCAGAAGATCCATGAGCCGTGCGGTCGCGGCGTCGAGGTCGGCGTCGATGCGTGCGAGAACGGGGTCGAGTGTCATGGGGGCTCCTGTTATAATCCACTAGACCCTGACCCCGCCCTTGACCGCTGTCCAGCATTGCGGCGAAATTGAGTCATGCGTCGATCCAGTCCTCCGGGGGGTGGCAAATTGTAGCGTATTGCTCGGCCGTTCGACCACTTATATGGAGCCGGACGGCCAGCGCCGGGGTGAACCGCCCCGCCAGACGAAAAGGGGAACCATGCCCGTGGATTACGAAGCAGGGCTAGACGCCGCGATCGGAAGGCTGCACGCCGAGGGACGTTACCGGACCTTCATCGACATCGCCCGCCGCAAGGGACAGTTCCCGCACGCCACCTGGCACCGGCCGGATGGCAGCGAGGCACCGGTGACGGTGTGGTGCGGCAACGACTATCTCGGCATGGGCCAGCATCCGGCCGTCTTGGCGGCGATGCACGAGGCGATCGACGCGGTCGGCGCCGGCTCCGGCGGCACCCGCAACATCTCGGGCACGACGGTTTATCACAAGCGGCTCGAGGCGGAGCTAGCCGATCTGCATGGCAAGGAAGCGGCGCTGCTGTTCACCTCTGCCTACATCGCCAACGACGCCACGCTGTCGACCCTGCCGCGGCTGTTTCCTGGGCTGATCATCTATTCCGACGAGCTCAACCACGCGAGCATGATCGAAGGCATCCGCCGCAATGGCGGCGCCAAGCGGATCTTCCGCCACAACGATCTGGCGCATCTGCGCGAGTTGTTGGAGGCCGACGATCCGGCCGCGCCGAAGCTGATCGCCTTCGAGAGCGTCTATTCGATGGATGGCGATTTCGGCCCCATCGGCGAGCTGTGCGATCTCGCCGAGGAATTCGGCGCGCTGACCTATCTCGACGAGGTGCATGCGGTCGGCATGTACGGTCCGCGCGGCGGCGGCGTCTCGGAGCGCGACGGTCTCGCCCACCGGGTCGACATGATCAACGGCACGCTGGGCAAGGCTTACGGCGTGCTGGGTGGCTATGTCGCGGCTTCGGCCAAGATGGTGGACGCGGTGCGCTCCTACGCGCCGGGCTTCATCTTCACCACTTCGCTGCCGCCCGCCGTGGCTGCCGGGGCGGCTGCCAGTGTCGCGCATCTCAAGACCGACAATGCGCTGCGCGAGCGGCATCAGACCCAAGCGGCGATCCTCAAGACCCGGCTGCGGGGCCTCGGGCTGCCGATTATCGATCACGGCAGCCACATCGTGCCGCTGATCGTCGGCGATCCGATCCACACCAAGCTGATCTCGGACATGCTCCTTGCCGATCACGGCATCTACGTGCAGCCGATCAACTTTCCGACAGTGCCGCGCGGCACGGAACGGCTGCGTTTCACGCCTTCTCCGCTGCACGGTCCGGGCGAAATGGACGCGCTCGTGCGCGCATTGGATGCGCTTTGGTCGCATTGTGCGCTGAATCGCGCCGAATTGGCCGGTTGACCACTTACCCCCGTGCGGGGCGGCTCTGCTCATGCTAGAATGAACCTCAAGACCTTTCGGGAGTTATGAAAACATAGCCCCGGAGGTTACCGGGGGCGGGCAGAGACGGGAACACCGATATGATCGGGCGGAGCTTCATGCGCGCAAGCGCAGCGCAGGAGGTCGAGGCCAAGGGCTTCGACGCTTTTGAACTGCGGTTGGGCGACCTGATGCGTGGTGAGCGCGCGACCATGGGCAAGAGCCTGCTGGACGTGCAGCGCGAGCTGAAGATCAAGGCCGCCTATATCGCCGCGATCGAGAATTCCGATCCCACCGCCTTCGATACGCCGGGCTTCATCGCTGGCTATGTGCGCTCTTATGCCCGCTATCTCGGCATGGATCCGGACACCGCCTACGAGACGTTCTGCCGCGAATCCGGCTTCACCACGGCGCATGGCATGTCGGCAGCGGCCTCCACGGTCCGGCCGCGCAGCACCAAGCCGCAGAGCACCAGCCTCGGCAAGGACATCTTCTCCGAGTCGGCTACCCCCTTCCTGCCGCCCGCCGAGCGTATCCTCGCGGGCTTCGAGCCGCGCGCCCTGGGCTCCGTGGCGGTACTGCTCGTGCTGATGGGCGGGCTCGGCTATGGCGGCTGGTCGATCCTACAGGAGGTCCAGAAGGTCCGTCTTGCCCCCGTAGAGCAGACCCCCGCGATCATGGCGCAGGTTGATCCGCTGGCCGGCGGTGGCCGGGTCGAAGCCGCGGGCAGCGATGCGGCCGAGCTGGCGGCGCTGGCACCCGCCGCGCCCGATGCGCTCGACCGCCTCTATCGCCCGCAGGCGCTCGACGTGCCGGTGATGACTCCGCGCGACGGCCCGATCGCCGCGCTGGTCACCCAGCCGCGTCGCCCGGGGCAGGACGCCTCGACGCAGCTCGCCTCGGCAACGACCTCGACGCCCTCCATGGGGACCAGCCCGATGCTCGCGGCGCTCGACGCCGCCCCGGTAGAGACGCCCGAGATCACCTTGCCCGATATCGAGCTCGCCCTGCTCGAGGCCGGGGCCGACACCCCGACCGGGGAGCCGGTCGTTCGCGTGACAGAACCGCCGGCACCGGGTGTCACCATGGTGGCCGTGCGCCCGGCCTGGGTGCGCGTGAAATCCGCCGATGGCTCGACGCTGTATGAAGGCATCATGAATGCCGGTGACGAATGGCAGGTGCCGTCGCTCGAGCAGGCGCCGACCTTGCGCGTCGGCGAGTCCGGTGCCGTCTATTTCGCCGTCAACGGCCAGCATTACGGCCCGGCCGGCGATCCCGGCACCGTGACCTCGAACCTCGCCTTGTCGGTGGACAATCTGACCGCCAGCTATCAGGTTGCCGACCTGGAGCGCGACTCCGACCTGGCCGAGTTCGTCCGGGTCGCCGAGGCCGCATCCACCGAATGACGCCGCGCCGGTTCTCCGCCTCGCGGCCCTGATCCGCGAGAGGTTAGACATGTCCCTTCACGCCGTCCGCCCCTGGCGCGAGATCCAGCGTCGCAAGTCCCGCCAGATCATGGTCGGGCGCGTGCCCGTGGGCGGCGACGCGCCGATCTCGGTGCAGACCATGACCAACACCGACACCACCGATGTGCGCGGCACGCTCGATCAGGTGATCCGTGCCGCCGATGCCGGCGCCGACATCGTGCGCGTGTCGACCCCCGACGAGGACAGCACGCGGGCGCTGCGCGAGATCACGCGGGAAAGCCCGGTGCCGATCGTCGCCGACATCCATTTCCACTACAAACGCGCCATCGAGGCAGCCGAGGCGGGCGCGGCCTGCCTGCGGATCAATCCCGGCAATATCGGCGACGCCAAGCGGGTGGCCGAGGTGGTGCGCGCCGCCAAGGATCATGGCTGCTCGATCCGGATCGGCGTCAATGCCGGCTCTCTGGAGCGGCACCTGCTCGAGAAATACGGCGAGCCGTGCCCCGATGCGATGGTCGAGAGCGGGCTCGATCACATCAAGCTCTTGCAGGATCACGACTTCCACGAGTTCAAGATCTCGGTGAAGGCGTCCGACGTGTTCCTCGCCGCTGCCGCCTATCAGCAGCTGGCTGATGCGACCGACGCGCCGATCCATCTCGGCATCACCGAGGCGGGCGGGCTGATGTCGGGAACGATCAAATCCGCGATCGGCATGGGCAACCTCCTGTGGATGGGGATCGGCGACACCATCCGCGTCAGCCTCTCGGCCGATCCGGTCGAGGAGGTGAAGGTCGGCTTCGAGATCCTGAAATCCCTTGGCCTGCGCCATCGCGGCGTCAACATCATCTCCTGCCCGTCCTGCGCGCGCCAGGGCTTCGACGTGATCAAGACCGTCGAGATCCTCGAAAAGCGGCTGGAACACATCAAGACGCCAATGTCGCTGTCGATCATCGGCTGCGTCGTCAACGGCCCCGGCGAGGCGCTGATGACCGATGTCGGGTTCACCGGCGGCGGGGCCGGAAACGGCATGGTCTATCTCGCCGGCAAGCAGAGCCATCGCATGTCGAACGAGCAGATGGTCGACCATATCGTCGAGCAGGTCGAGGCCAAGGCGGCCGAGATCGAGGCGCGCGAAACGCCGGCGACCGAAGCGGCGGAGTGACCCTCGCGTCATCGGTCGGAACTTGCCGGGGGATCGGCGGGAAACCGCTGTTATCAGGGAGAATTTTCTGATCCCCGGCGGACCTCTCAGGCCCTTCTGCGCGTTCTTTGTGCAATCGCCGGTCGGAAGATCGGTGTTCATAGAGAATGGAACTGACATGACCAAGCAATCGCTTCTGATGACGACCGCCGCCGCCCTCGTGGCCGCGATGCCGGCCTTCGCCCAGACCGCGACCACGGAGACGTCGACCGAGACCACCGCCAGCGCCGAGACCGCGCAGGCGGGCACCACCGCGCATGCCGCGACCGAGCTGAACCTGCGCGCAGGCCCCGGCCCGGACATGGAGATCATCGACGTGATCCCTGCCGATGGCGAGGTGATGGTCGATGGCTGCCTCGAGAGCGCCAACTGGTGCAAGGTGACGCTGAACGGCACCACCGGCTGGGCCTATGGCGACTATCTCACCGTGAAGATGGCCGAGGCGCCCGAGCCGGTCGTGCTCTATGAGAACCGCGCCGAGCTCGAGGTCGAGACCGTGACCTATGACAACGCGGCCAACAACGCCGCCGCGACCGCTGCCGGTGCCGCGACCGCCGCTGCCGGTGCCGCTGCCCTGGCCGCCGGCCCGATCGGCATCCTCGGCGCAGCCGTGGTTGGCGCCGCACTGGGCGATTCGGCCACGCCGGACGAGCAGACCATCACCTATGTGCGTGAGAACCCGGTCGAGCCGGTCATTCTCGGCGGTGAAGTCGTGGTCGGGGCCACGGTGCCGGGCGAAGTCGAGCTGACCGCCATCCCGGACGCCGAGTACAGCTATCTCTATCTCAACGGCACCCCGGTGCTGGTCGAGCCCGAGGAGCGTCGGATCGTCCACATCGTCCGCTAAACCGGACTTGTTGATGAATGAGAGGGCGGCCCGACGGGCCGCCCTCTTTGCATACCCTAAGCCTATAGGGTCCGCTTGAACCCGAGATGCGTCGCCTCAAAGCCCAAGCTCTCGTAGAAGCGATGTGCCGCTTCGCGGGATCGGTCGGAGGTCAGCTGCATCAGCCTACATCCTGCGGCGCGCGCCCGCGTTTCGGCGTCCTGCAGCGCGAGGCGACCGATCCCGGCACCACGCTGGCTCGCTGCCACCCGCACCGCTTCGATCTGCGCACGCCGTGCGCCGCCACGAGACAGGCCCTCGATCAAGGTGAGCTGGTAGCACGCGACGACGTCGTCACCGACCACTCCGACAACGACAATGTTGCCCGGCTGTGCGCTCATGCGGTCGAAGGCATCGAGATAGCTCTGGAGCGGTGCACCCTCGCGGTGCTGGCCCAGATCGTCCTCGGCCAGCAGCGCTGCGATCGAGGCGACATCGCCTCGATCGGCCTTTCGGAAATGGGGCGCGCTCACTCGCTGCGCTGACCGGCCACGATCTCGCGCATCTGCGCCAGCGGCACGTAGCCGCGCAGCATCTCGTCGCCCATCACGAAGCTCGGCGTGCCGGAGATCTGCATCGCCTGCGCCAGCTGGTGGTTGCCGGCGATGATCTGGTCGATCTCGGGCGCCTCCATCGCGGCGTTCAGTGTCTCCCAATCCGAGCCAAGGCTCTCGGCCAGCGCGGTCAGGGACTTCTCGGACACGTCGCCCCGCATGGTCATCAGCGCGTTATGCGCCTGCTTGTAGGCCTCGTCGCCCAGCTCAGCCCGGGCCGCGAGGGCGAAGCGCGACGCCATCACAGACTGTTCGCCGAGGATCGGGAATTCCTTGAGGATGTAGCGGATGTTGCCGTCGCTCTCGACCAGCTCCTCGACTTCGGGAAAGGCGCGGCGGCAATAGCCGCATTTGTAGTCCATGAACTCGACCACGGTGATGTCGCCATCGGGGTTGCCGCCGACCCAGTCGCCTTCGCTCTCGAACAGCGCCTTGGCGTGGTTCGCGATCATCGCGCTGTCGCCCTGCGCGGCGGCCTCGGCCTGGCGCTGGTCGAGCACGGCGATCGCCTCCATCAGCACCTCGGGGTTCTCGAGCAGATAGGCGCGCACTTCCTCGCGGAAGGCATCACGCTCGGCATCGCTCAGCGTCTCGAGATCGGTCGCGGCGGCGGGGGCGGCGAGTGCCAGCGTGACGGGCAGGGCGCGAAGGGTCTGGCGCAACATGGTCTTTCCTCTCCTCAGGGTCGGGATGGTGCAGACCATATCGCCGCAGCGCTGCCAAGCGCGGACCCGTGATCGGGGGCATTGACGGCGGGGGCGGGCGGTTGGCACAACCCGGCCGAACCATACGGAGCGGATCATGCGGAACTCAAGGCGCGGACAGGTCGATCCCTTTATCGTGATGGACGTGATGGAGGCGGCGCGGCAGGCCGAGGAGGCGGGCCGCCACGTCATCCATATGGAGGTCGGCCAGCCCGGCACCGGCGCCCCGCGCGAGGCGGTGGAGCGGCTGGCCCGCGACATGGCGGCGGGGCCGATGGGCTATACCGTGGCGCTCGGCCTGCCGGAGCTGCGGGCGCGAATCGCGCGCCATTACGGCGAGTGGTACGATGTCGATCTCGACCCGGCGCGGGTGGTGGTGACCTCCGGCGCCTCCGGGGCGTTCCTGCTCAGCTTCACGCAGCTTTTCGACACCGGGGCGCGAGTGGGACTGGGGGCACCATGCTACCCCTCCTACCGGCAGATCCTCAAGGCGCTCGACATGGCGCCGATCGACATCCCGACCACGCTGGAGAGCCGGATGCAGCCGGTGCCCGGTGACATCGCAGCCCATGTGCTCGACGGGCTGGTGCTGGCCTCGCCCTCCAACCCGGCGGGCACGATGCTTGATCGGGCCGGGCTCGAGGCGCTGGCGGGGGCCTGCGCCGAAGGCGAGGCCGCGCTGATCTCCGACGAGATCTATCACGGCATCGGCGGGCGCGGCACCTCGGTGCTGGAAGTCACCGACGAGGCGCATGTGATCGGCTCCTTCTCCAAGTATTTCTCGATGACCGGCTGGCGGGCGGGCTGGCTGATCGTGCCGCCCGAGCATGTGCGCGGCATCGAGCGGATCGCCCAGAACATGTTCATCTGCACCTCGCACGCCTCCCAGCGGCTGGCGCTGCACGCGATGGACTGCACCGAAGAGCTGGAGGCGAACGCCGCCGTCTATGCCGCCAACCGCGCGCTGATGCTCGACGGCCTGCCCAAGGCGGGCTTCACCCGCTTCGCGCCGCCCGACGGCGCCTTCTACGTCTATGCCGACGTCTCGGACTTCACCGATGACAGCCGCGCCTTCGCGGCCGAGATCCTCGATGAGGCGAATGTCGCGGTGACGCCCGGGCTCGATTTCGATCCGCGCGACGGACATCGCTGGATCCGCTTCTCCTATGCCCGCGCCACCGCCGACATCGAGGAGGGGCTGGCGCGCCTCGCCCGCTTCATGGCGGCGCGGGGCCATGCCGGGGCAGGCGCCGCGTGAGGCGTCTGCGTCGCCGCATCGCCCGGACGGTGAAGCCAATCGGTTTGGCGCTGCTGATGGCCGGGCCACTCGCGGCGCAGGAGTTCACCGGCCTCGCTCGGCTCGACGCCGATGAGAGCGCGGTGATCGACCGGCGCGGCGGCGGGGTCGAGATCGAGCTGGCGCTGAGCCAGGCCGTGCCGTGGCGGGTCTTCACGCTGGATGCGCCGCGCCGTCTCGTCCTCGACTTCTCGGAGGTGGACTGGGCCGGGGCCGATCCGGCGGCGCTGCTCTCGGCCGACAATGCCGGTCCGGTCCGGCTCGGGCAGGCGCGGCCGGGCTGGTCGCGCCTCGTACTCGACCTCGCGGCACCGATGAGCGTCGACAGCGCCGGGATGCGGGTGGAGGGGCAGGGGGCACGGCTCACCGTGATCCTCTCGCCGGTCAGCGAGGCCGATTTCGCCGCCACCGCCCGCGCCCAGGACCCGGCCGGGACCGCGCTGCCGCCGCCCGTGGCCGAAGCGCCCGGACCCCTCGTCGTGGCGATCGATGCCGGCCATGGTGGCGTCGATCCGGGCGCGATGCGCGAGGGGCTGGTGGAGGCCGAGCTGATGCTGCGGCTGGCGCGCGAAACCGCCGATGCGATCAACCGCACCGGGACGATGCGGGCCGTGCTGACCCGCGACGCCGACGCCTTCGTGCCGCTCACCGAGCGGATGACCATCGCGCGGGCGGCGGGGGCCGATCTGCTGTTGTCGCTGCATGCCGACGCGCTGGAGGAGGACGAAGCCTCGGGCGGCTCGGTCTACACGCTCTCGGCCGAAGCGCTGGACCGCGCCTCCTCGCGCATGGTCGAGCGTCACCAGCGGGGCGACCTGCTGGGCGGCGTCGATCTCAGCCGGCAGGACGACCGGGTCGCCACCGCGCTGATGGATCTAGCCCGGCTCGACACCGCACCGCAGAGCGAGCGGCTGGCGCAGGCGCTGGTCGCGGCGCTGGAGACGGCGGGGGCGCATCTCAACTCGCGGCCGCGCCGCAGCGCCCCGCTCGCCGTGCTCAACGCCGCCGATTTCCCCTCGGTGCTGGTCGAGGTGGGCTTCCTGTCGAATGCGGGTGACCGCGCCCGGCTGACGAATCCTACCAGCCGGGCGCGCATCGTCGCCGGGCTGGTCTCGGGTCTGTCCGCCTGGGCCGCCGAAGAAGCAGCGCGCGCGCCGCTCAGGCGTCGCTGAAACGCGAACGGCCCGCGCCGTGGCGCGGGCCGTCCTCGAAGCTGTGGGCGTGGGCCGTCAGCCCTTCTTGGCGGGCTTCGGACCTTCCTCGCGCGGCAGGCCGTCGAAGCGGGCGAGCCAGACCGAATGCATGCCGCAATCGGGATCCTCGGGGATGAAGGCCAGCGGCTTGAAGCCGTGCATCTCCAGCAGACCCTTGTAGGTCTTGGGGCTGAGGCTTTCGTGGAAGATCGGCTTGCCCGCCACGTCGCCGATCGCCGTGCCGGCCGAGGGGCCGGAGGTGAACATCAGCGCGCAGCCCGGCGCCGCGTGCTCGGCAAAGACCGGGAACATCGCCTGCTGATCGGGGCCGGACAGGTGAAAGAAGCTGTCCCAGGCGAGGATCGCGTCGAACTTCTCGGACAGGCGCAACCCGCGCATGTCGTGGTGGAAGGCACGGGCGCGCGGCAGGTTCCTCTGGAACATGCCCAGCATCACCCGCGACGCGTCGACGCCGGTCACCTCCGCACCGCGATCGGCGATGTACTGGGCGATCGGCGCGCCGGAGCCGCAGCCGAGGTCAAGCACCCGGCGCCGGCCGCCATTGCGCGGCGCGGCAGCCAGCATCCGGTCGACCCAGCGACGCTCGATCAGGCGGCGGTCGCGCGACTTGGCCCAGTCGGGCCCGACCTGTTCATAGGTGGCGATCACGTCGTCGGGCGTGGCGCGGCGGGACGGTGTGGTTTCGGTGGCCATCATGTGCACCCTTTTGGGTTCGAGCTGGCGCGAGCGCAATCCCCTCGCCAAAGCGTGACCCCGCTTTCGGGCGTTTTGCCGCCGATTTCAAGCCCTGCGCTTTTGACCCGGAGCGGGCGCTTGCCTATAAGCCGGAACATTCCTCCCGGAGAACCCTGTGCTGCGCTTCATCATGTCCTTTCTCGGCGGCATCTTTTCGATGCTGACCCTCGGCTTCGCCATGGGCGCGCTGACGCTCGGCGCGATCTTCTACGTCTACGGACGCGACCTGCCGAGCTACGAGACGCTGGCGCAGTACACGCCGCCGACGATCAGCCGGGTCTATGACGGCGAGGGGCACATCCTCGACGAGTTCGCTACCGAGCGGCGTCTCTTCACCCCCGCCGAGGAAATCCCGGACCTGGTCAAGCACGCCTTCGTCTCGGCCGAGGACCAGAATTTCTACGTCCACTCCGGATTCGACGTGAAGGGCATCGTTGCCGCCGGGGTCGAGGCTGTGCGCTCGCGCGGCGAGGACATCCGCGGCGCCTCGACGATTACGCAGCAGGTGATGAAGAACTTCCTGCTCGACGGCTCGCGCACCCTCGAGCGCAAGATCAAGGAACTGATCCTCGCGGTCCGGATCGAGGGCGCGATGCCCAAGGAGCGGATTCTCGAGCTCTATCTCAATGAGATCTTCCTCGGTCAGAACTCCTATGGCGTCACCGCCGCGGCGCAGACTTATTTCAACAAGCCGCTCGCGCAGCTCGAGCCGGGCGAGGCCGCCTATCTCGCGGCGCTGGCGCAGCGGCCCGGCAACCTGCACCCGGTGCGGCAGTATTCGGACGCGGTGAACCGCCGCAACTACGTGCTGCGCCGGATGTACGAGGACGGCTATATCGACGAGGCCGCCTATCGCGAGGGGCGTGGCCTGCCGCTCAACACCGTGCAGTCGGGCGACATCGAGAGCTTCCGCGCCGCCCTGCCGCCGCGCGACTACTTCACCGACGAGGTGCGCCGCCAGCTTTCGGCCGAATTCGGCGAGGACGAGTTCTTCGGCGGCGGCCTCTCGATCCGCGCCACGCTGGATGGCGAGCTGCAGATCGAGGCGGCGCATGCGCTGCAGCGCGCGCTCGAGCAGTATGACCGCGGGCTGGGCCGCTGGCGCGGCACCGGCGAGTCGATCCCGGTCGAGACGCTGGATGACGAGATCGCCTGGCGCACCGCGCTGTCGGAGGTCGACGTGCCCCGTGACGTGACGCTCGAGAGCCCCTGGCTGCCGGCCGTGGTGATGGAAGTGGGCGAGAGCGAGATGCGCCTCGGCATCGAGGGGCTGGCCGATGACGGCTCCGAGCCGCATGTCGTGCCGCGCGACGACATCTCCTGGATCAAGGGCAGCTTCGCCGAAAATTTCGAGCGCGGCGACGTGGTGCTGGTGCGCCGGATGGTTTCCGACGACGACGGCAGCTTCATCCGCTGGACGCTGCGCCAGACGCCGCGCGTGCAGGGCGCCTTCATGGCGATGGACGTCAACACCGGCCGGGTGCTGGCGATGCAGGGCGGCTTCTCCTACCAGGACAGCGTGTTCAACCGCGCCACCCAGGCGATGCGCCAGCCCGGCTCCTCCTTCAAGCCCTTCGTCTACGCGGCCGCGCTCGACAGCGGCTACACCCCGGCGACGATCATCGTCGACGCCCCGATCGAGATCAACACGCCGCAGGGCATGTGGCGGCCGCAGAACGCCTCCAACAAGTTCTACGGCCCGACCCCGCTCCGCACCGGCATCGAGCAGTCGCGCAACATCATGACGATCCGGCTCGCGCAGGAGGTCGGCATGGATACCGTCGCCGATTACGGCGAGCGCTTCGGCGTCTACGACGATCTCGGCCCCTATCTGTCGAACGCGCTGGGCGCGCAGGAGACGACGCTGTTCAAGATGGTCGCGGCCTACGCCATGTTCGCCAATGGCGGCGAGCGGGTGGAGCCGACGCTGGTCGACCGGGTGCAGGACCGTTACGGCAACACGCTGTATCGCCATGACCAGCGCAACTGCGTCGACTGCTCGCTGCCCGAGCTGCCGGCCGGCGCCGCGCCAACCATCCAGTCGAACCGCGAGCGGATCATGAACGCGGTCACCGCCTACCAGCTCACCTCGATGATGGAGGGGGTGGTCAAGCGCGGCACGGCGCGCGGCGTCAACCTGCCGGTGCCGATCGCCGGCAAGACCGGCACCACCAACGACGCCAAGGACGTCTGGTTCGTGGGCTTCTCCTCGAACATCGTGGCGGGCTGCTACATCGGCTACGACAACCCGCGCTCGCTGGGCTCGGGGGCTTCCGGTGGCGGTATCTGCGGCCCGGTCTTCGAAAGCTTCATGCGCAGCGCCATCGAGCGCTTCGGCGGCACCGAGTTCCCGGTTCCGGACGAATGCCAGTTCATCAAGATCGACCGCTTCTCGGGTGCCCGGCTGCCCGACGGCGCCGCGGGCGACAACGTGATCTCGGAGTGCTTCCGGATGGGCGAGGAGCCGCTCTTCGGCGTGGCCTTCGACGGCGGCTTCGAGATGTCGGGCGACCTGCCGCTCTACGAGGAGGCCGGCGGCAACAAGCCGGCCAAGAAGGTCACCACCTCGACCGGCAACACCGCCACGGTGGGCCCCAAGGCGAGCTTCGGCACGCTGTCCTCGGGCGGTCTCTACTGATCGCTTCGGCGCGCGCCTCGCTTGCCGGGGCGCGCGGGCCGCGCTATCACGCCCCTCAATTCCAAGCCCATCCAGCCAGCGAGGCACCGATCATGCGCGCAGAGACGCAAGCCCACATCGCCGCCATCGAGAAGTCGCTGGGGCTCCTGGCCAAGCGCATGGGCCGCGAGACCGCGGCGCATCGGCTCGAGGAGTTCGACGCGCGGGTCGAGGATCCGACCCTGTGGGACGACCCGGCCGCGGCCCAGAAGCTGATGCGCGAGCGCCAGGCGCTGCTCGACAAGATGGGCACCTATGACCAGATCAGCCAGGGCCTGAAGGACAATGTCGAGCTGATCGAGCTTGGCGAGATGGAGGGCGACGAGGAAATCGTCGCCGAGGCCGAGGCCGCGCTCAAGGCGCTGCGCCAGACCGCCGGGGCCAAGGAGCTCGAGGCGCTGCTCGACGGCGAGGCAGACGCCAACGACACCTTCCTCGAGATCAATGCCGGCGCCGGCGGCACCGAGGCCTGCGACTGGGCGCAGATGCTGCAGCGGATGTATGTGCGCTGGGCCGAGAAGCACGGCTACGAGGTCGAGATGCAGTCCGAGGAAGCTGGCGGCGAGGCGGGCATCAAGTCGGTCGCCTACAAGATCTCCGGCCCCAACGCCTATGGCTGGCTGAAGTCGGAATCGGGCGTGCACCGGCTGGTGCGGATCTCGCCCTTCGGCAAGGGCACGCGCGAGACCTCCTTCGCCTCCGTCTGGGTCTATCCGGTGGTCGACGACAACATCGAGATCGAGGTGAACCCCTCCGACATCCGGGTCGATACCTATCGCTCCTCGGGCGCGGGCGGCCAGCACGTCAACACGACCGACTCGGCGGTGCGGATCACCCACATGCCGACCGGCATCGTCGTGACCTCGTCGGAGAAGTCGCAGCACCAGAACCGCGACATCGCGATGAAGGCACTGAAGTCCCGGCTCTACCAGATGGAGCTCGACCGCCGGAACGCCGAGATCAACGCCCAGCACGACGCCAAGGGCGATGCGGGCTGGGGCAACCAGATCCGCTCCTACGTGCTGCAGCCCTACCAGATGGTGAAGGACCTGCGCACGGGGCACGAGACCTCCGACACGCAGGGCGTGCTCGACGGCGACCTCGACGGCTTCATGGCCGCGACGCTGGCCGGACAGGTCTCGGGCAAGAGCCGCGCCGAGGCCACGGCCGAGGAGTGATCGGCGCCGGGCAGGGCCGCCTGTGCGATGCCCATGCCCGTTTCGCGATGTGTAGAGGTGTGGCCCGGCCCGGCGGCGGGGTCAGCCTGTATAGACGACCAATCCCTGAAAACTGAATTCGGCGTTGAACGGCTGGATGACCCGAAATCGGCCTCGACCGGTGTTGCCTCCTCCTGCGCGGACGACAACTCCGGCAGGCGGTCTGATAGGGCAGGGGCTGCGGCGCGGGCTTTGGTCTCTCAGCTATGTTGGTCTGGGCCTGCGCAAATGCCTTCGGCGCGAGTTCGTCGCTCACATTGAGCACGAGGATCTGCGCCGCCGCGCCCGGTCGCTCCACTTACAGAATTACGGCCATGCGCAGCGTGTCAGCGGAGCCCGCCGAGGCCGAGCGGCGGCGGCGCATCCCGCCACAGAACGGAAATGATCGGCCTCGCTCATCAGAAGCTCCGGCGGGGTGCGATGGAGGACGGCCGCCAAAGAAAAAGGGCGCCCCGGTGTCCCGGCGCGCCCCTGTCGTCGATCCCGTGATCGATCTCAGTCGTGACCGCCCTCGGCGATCGACGGCTTCGGCAGCGGCTTGGGCGTGCCGGTGGTGTTCAGCGGGTCTTCCTGACGCTGCACCGAGCCCTCGAAATGCGCGCCGCTCTCGATCGCGATGGTCTTGTGGATGATGTCGCCCTCGACACGGGCGGTAGAGGTGAGCCGCACCTTGAGGCCGCGCACCCGGCCGACGATCCGGCCGTTGATGACGACGTCGTCGGCCACAAGCTCACCGCGCACGGTGGCGCCTTCGCCGACGGTCAGCAGGTGGGCGCGGATGTCGCCCTCGATCTGACCCTCGACCTGGATGTCGCCGGTGGTCTTGACGTTGCCCTTGATGTGCAGGTCGGCCGAGAGGACCGATGCCGGCGGCTTGGCCTTGGGCGCGGCGGGACGGTAATCCTGCGATCCTTGCGGCTGCGCGGGCTTGGTGGTGGCGTCCATCTGGGGGGTCCCTTCGGCTGTCCTCGGTCCGGGCTCGTTGATCTTGCTCTTAGAAAACATCTTTTCCAGCTCGTATGTAGGTCATGGGATTGACGGGAGTCCCACCGACGCGCACCTCGTAATGGAGGTGGGGCCCGGTCGATCGTCCGGAGTTGCCCATATCACCGATCCGCTCGCCGCGCGATACCCTTTGGCCGACCTTGACGTGGATCTTGTTGAGATGTGCGTAACGGGTCTCGATCCCGAACTCGTGCTGGATCTTGATCAGCCGGCCATAACCCGAGGCCCAGCCGGCGCTGACCACCACGCCATCCGCGGTCGAATAGACCGGGGTGCCGATCGGGGCGGCGAAGTCGGCGCCCGCATGCAGCCGGCCCCAACGCTGCCCGAAGCCCGAGGTGAAGCGGAAGCGGTCCTTCACCGGCTGGGCGAATGGCGCCTTGGAGGCGGCGATGCGGTAGAGGTTGATCTCGTCCATCTTGCCGAGCAGGGCGTTGGCCCGGTCGGCGTTCTCGGCGGCGTGATCGCCATGGTCGGCATGCGCGCCCATGGTGGAGAACTGGATCGGGGTCAGTGGGCCGACGCCGTTATAGCCCTTGCGCACCTGCCGGAGCATGGCGTCGGGGTCCATGCCGGCGGCGCGGAACATCTCGCCCAGCGGCTCGACCGAGACGGTCATCGCCTCTTCGAGCTGGCGGAAGATCTCGTCATTGCGCTCGGTCATCAGCCGCAGCTCGAGCTGCATCTCGTTGGCCTGCTCGAAAGCGAGCTGCGCGTCCTCGGCGATCCGGTCGCGCTCTTCGGCGGTGTCGGCCAGCGCGCCGGACAGGATGTCGAGCGTGCCCTCGACCGATGCCGCGTCGGCGCCGCCGGGCAGGGTGCCGCCCTCGGCCAGCGCCAGTCGGGCTTCCTCGGCGGCGTCACGGGCGACTTCGCGCTCCTGGATGGTGCGGCGCAGCGCGGCCTGCACCACTTCGAGCCCGGTCTCCATTTCGCGGCGCCGGTCCTCTGAGGCCAGCAGTTCGCTCTGCATGGTCGAGATCTGTTCGAGCGCGGTGGAGAAGCGTTCCTGGGCGGCGGCGGCCTCGGCGGCGCGCAGGTCGCGCTCGGCCGAAAGGGAATTGAGCCGCTCTTCGTAGATCATCTGATCGCGCTGGGCTTGGGCACGGAAGTTGCCGGAGCCGATCGAGTCCATCAACACGATCGCGGTCGCGGTGATGGTCCAGCCGACCATCAGCGTCGTGCCGGTCCAGGCGATCAGCTGGGTGGAGGGGTGGAGCCGGATGAACCGGGTTTCGGTGTCCGAGCGCAGAAACAGCCGCCGTTCGGGAAACCGACGCTCGAGCGCCGCGTGAAGTTTCTGTGCCAGTTTGGTCCGCACCCGTCCGTCCCCGTGTTGCCCCGGTCACAGCCTCTCTTTTTCGAGAGCGCCGCGAACGAGGTGTTAACGGCCGCTCGAAAGCCTCGCAACTGCTTTGCCCCGAGTCGGCGGAACGGGAGGGGAACGGGGGTAGAAAAGTGGCGGGATACCGCCGATGCTGCGGCAGGGTCACGCGTCGTGGCAAAACCGCAACTTCGTCCCTGCCGCCAGTCAGTTGTGGCGTCCCGGCGTCTCTTCAGCCAGCGGCCAGTAGAAGTCCGGCGGCAACCCGGCCTCGGCGCGCTTCTCCTCGTTGAAGGGCGGCTTGAGCTTGGCGTGGAAATGCTTCCGCACCAGATCGCGAAACAGCGGCGCCGGGTCGAGCTCGTGCCTGCCGCAGAGGTAGTTGAACCATTTCGCGCCATAGGAGACGTGGTGCACCTCCTCGGCATAAATGACCTCGAGCGCCGCCACGGTGTCGGCGTCGCCCGCCTTGCGAAAGATGTCGATCATGCCCGGCGTCACGTCGAGGCCACGCGCCTCCAGCACCATCGGCACCACGGCGAGCCGCGCCATCAGGTCGGTGGCGGTGTCCTCGGCGGCGCGCCACATGCCGGCATGGGCGGGCAGGGCGCCGTAATGGCTGCCCAAGCTCTCCAGCCGGTCGCACAGTAGGTTGAAGTGCTTGGATTCCTCGTCCGCCGCCTGCACCCAGTCGTCGAAATAGCCCAAGGGAAGCGGTGTGGCGGCAAAGCGCGCCACCACGTCCCAATGCAGGTCGACCGCGTTCAGCTCGATATGCGCGACGGCATGGATCAGCGCGATCCGCCCGTGCTCCGAGCCGGGCCGGCGCTTCGGCATGTCGCGCGGCGCCAGAAGCTCGGGCCGCGCCGGTCGCGCCGGACGATCGGGCGGGGTGGCGTCGCCGATGGCGAGCGGCGCGCCGGCGGCTCGGCTCTCACGCCAAAGCTTCGCCGCCGCATGCGAACGCGCGGTCTTTTCACGGCCGTCGGCGGTCGACAGCACTTCGACCGCCAGCTCGGTGAGGGTGCGGCTCACAGCGCGCGCACCGCGTCGAGCACCTCTTCGGCGTGGCCTGCCACCTTCACTTTGGGCCAGACCCGCGCCACCTTGCCCTCGGCATCGATCAGGAAGGTGGTCCGCTCGATCCCCATGAAGGTCTTGCCGTACATCTTCTTCTCGACCCAGACGCCGTAGCGTTCGCAGACGTCGCTCTCGGCATCCGACAGCAGAGTCACGCCGAGATCGTATTTGTCGCGGAATTTCTCGTGCTTGGCGATCGTGTCCTTGGACACGCCGAGCACCCGCGCCCCGGCGAGCTGAAGCTCCGAGCCCAGCGCGGTGAAGGCCTGCGCCTGCTTGGTGCAGCCCGACGTGTCGTCGCGCGGGTAGAAATAGAGCACGACCGGCGCGCCGCGATGCGCCGACAGCCGTACCTCGCCGCCGCCGTCGCGCGGCAGGGAAAAGTCGGGCGCGGGTTGGCCCGCCAGCGGCCGGGGGTCCGTCATCGTGTCGCTCATGGCGCATCCTCGCTGTCGTGAACGGGCAACGGTGGCCCTCGGGGGCTCAGGCATCTACGCTGTGGCAGACGAAATCAAGAGGCCAAGGCCGGTCTTGCCGCACCACCCGATCAGGTCACGACCGTCCCACCCGCGCCGTCCGCGCGGGCTCGGCGCTGCCACGGTGCTGCGGCGCGGGATCGGTGCGGGGGCGGGGCTGCTGACGGCGCTGATCGGCTTGCCGCTCGCGCTGGCGCTGACCCTGCCGCTGCTGCTGGTTGGCCAGACGGTGACCGCGCCGGGCTGGATCACCGCGCGGGTCGAGGCGCAGGCTGCGACCATGCTGGCCGGAGGCGGCATCGATTTCGGCGAGATCGCGCTGACCCTCGGGCACGACCTGCATCCCCGCGTGACTCTGCACGACACCGTGCTGCGCGACGCCGATGGCGGGGTTCTGGCCCGGGTCCCCGAGGTCGAGGCGCTGTTCAGCCCGCGCGGGCTGCTCTTCGAGCGCAGCGTGCTGGCGCAGGAGGTGGTGCTGCGCGGGGCCGAGATCGGGCTGCGACGCGACCCGGACGGCCGGTTGGCGCTCCGCTTCGAGGCAGCGGGCGGGGCCGGCGGCGAGGGGTTGGCCGGCCTGCTGACCCGGATCGACCGGCTGGCCGCACGGCCCGGCCTCGCTGCGCTGGAGCGGATCCGGATCGAGGATCTGGCGATCGACTATGTCGACGACCGGGCGCGGCGGCGCTGGACCAGCGGAACCGGGCGGCTCGCGCTCGACATGCGCGCGGGCATGCGGCTGACGGGACGGCTGCCATTGACGGCGACGGGGCAGGGCCGGCCCGGCCTTTTGGCGCTGAGCTATGACCGCCCGGCGGGGTCCGAGGATGCCGAACTGCGGCTGATCCTCGACCGGGTGTCGAGCCGTGACATCGCCACGCAGCACCCGGCGCTCAACGTACTGTCGGTGCTCGATGCGCCGGTCTCGGCGCGGCTGCGGGGGCGGATCGGCATGGATGGCACGCCCGGTCCCGTTTCTGCCACGCTGCGGCTCGACGCGGGTGCCCTGGCGCCGAGGCAGGGCGGCGAGCCGCTGCGCTTCGACGGGGCGGAGCTGGCGCTGCGCTTCGATCCCGACACCGCGCATCTCGCTCTGACCCGCGTCGCCGCGCGCGGCGAGATGGGCCGCATCGAGGGCCATGGCGAGGCCTATCTGCGCGACTTCGCGTCCGGCTGGCCCGAGACGGTCGAGGCGGAGCTCCAGCTCGACCGGCTGGCGCTGTCCGAGCGGATCGGCCTGCCGGGGCCGGTAGAGCTCGACGAGGCCGCTGCCACGCTGCGGCTGCGGCCCGCGCCCTTCGACCTCGAGATCGAAAGCCTGTCGGCTACGGATGCGATCGGCGGCGCGCGGGTCGCGGCCTCGGGGCGCGTCACCCATGACGGCCCGGGTTGGCAGGCGACGCTTGAGGCCCATGCCGACCAGCTCGGACGCGACCGGCTGCTGGCGCATTGGCCGCCCGGGTTCAGGCCGGGCACACGCGAATGGATCGCCGGGCGGATCCCCGAGGCGCGGCTGCGCGACCTCGCATTGACGCTCGACCGCGCGCCGGGCGAGGCGCCCCGGATCCGCCTCAGCCACGGCTTCGAGGAGGCGCGGCTGCGGCCGCTCGACGGAATGCCGCCGATCACCGGCGCGGCGGGTCGGCTGGTGCTCGGCGAGGGGGCCTTGCAGGTCGATCTCGACGCGGGCGAGGTGACCGCGCCGGAAGGGGGGCGGATCGACCTCGCGGGCTCGCGCTTTGCCATTCCTGAGCTGGGCGGGTCGCGCCCCCAGGGGCGGATCGAGCTTGCGGGAGAGGGCGCCGCAACCGCGATGCTCTCGCTGATCGACCAGCCGCCGCTGCGCGTGATGCAGAAGGCTGGCAAGCCGGTCGACATGATAGACGGCACAGCCTCGGCCCGCGCCGTGATCGAACTGCCGCTGGGCGGGCCGGTCACGCCCGAGCAGGTGAACTGGGCGGTCGACGGGGTGCTGAGCGATGCCACCAGCGGGGCGATCCTGCCCGGGCGGCGGATCGCGGCCACGCGGCTCGAGGTCACGGCCGGGCCGGAGCGGCTGGAGATCAAGGGGCCTCTGACCCTCGACGGGCTGCCTGCCGACGTCACCTATCTCCAGCCGCTGGGCCCAGCGGCCGAGGCGGCGCGGCTCGACGGGTCGGTCGAGCTGTCGCAGCGCTTTCTCGACACCTTCGGCATAGCCCTGCCCGAAGACAGCCTCGGCGGCAGCGGCCATGCCCATCTGTCGATGACCCTGCCGCGCGGCGCGCCGCCCGTGGTCGAGCTGACCTCCGATCTGGCCGGGGTGGCGCTCCGGATCCCGGCCCTCGGGTGGGCGATCGCACCGGGCACCACCGGCCGGATCGAGGTCGCGGCGACGCTGGATGCGACGCCACGGGTCGACCGGATCGCGCTCGATGCGGGCGGGCTGTCGGCGCGCGGCAGCCTGCGACTGCGGCCCCAGGGCGGGCTCGACCGCGCCCGGTTCGACCGGCTGCGGCTGTCGGACTGGCTCGACGTCACGGCCGATCTGGTCGGGCGCGGAGCAGGCGAGACGGTTGGGATCGAGATCCGCGGCGGCGCGCTCGACCTGCGCCGCGCGTCGTTTGGATCGGGGGGCGGCGGCGATGGCGGCCCGGTCGAGATCGCGCTCGACCGGTTGCGGGTGACCGAAGCGGTGACGCTGACGGACTTCCGGGGGAGCTTTTCGACGCGCGGCGGCTTTTCGGGCCGCTTCGGCGCACAGGTCAACGGCGCGGCGCCGGTCTCGGGGCTGGTGGTCCCGGATGGCGGCCGCGCGGCGGTGCGGGTCACCGGCGCCGATGCCGGCGCGGTGCTGCGCGCTGCCGGGCTCTACGGCACCGCCACGGGCGGTGTGCTCGACCTGATGCTGTTGCCGGAGGACGCGCCGGGGCATTACAGCGGCACGCTCGACGTCGCCGGGCTGCGGGTGCGCGACGCGCCGGCCATCGCCCAGCTTCTGGACGCGATCTCGGTGGTGGGTCTGCTGCAGCAGCTCGACGGCAAGGGGCTGGCCTTCGACCGCATCCTCGCCTCGTTCCGGCTGACCCCCGAGACGCTCGACATCGCGCAGGCCAGCGCCACCGGGCCGGGCCTTGGCATTTCGCTCGACGGGCGCTACAGCCTCGGCACCCGGCGCATGGCCTTTGCAGGCGTCGTCTCGCCCTTCTACCTCGTCAATTCGCTGGGCTCCTTCCTGACCCGGCCGGGCGAGGGCCTGATCGGCTTCAACTACACGCTGGGCGGCACGCCCGAGGCGCCACAGGTCTCGGTCAACCCGCTCTCGGCGCTCACCCCCGGCATGTTCCGCGAGATCTTTCGCAGGGCGCCGCCGACCTGATCCGAGGACGACCATGAAGCTGTCGGATTTCGACTTCGACCTGCCCGAGGAGCTGATCGCCACCCGGCCCGCGCGGCCGCGCAGCTCGGCCCGTCTGCTGCTGGCGCAGGGAGATGCGATCGAGGATCGCATCGTCTCCGATCTGACTTCCATCCTGCAGCCCGGCGACCGGCTGGTGCTCAACGACACCAAGGTGATCCCGGCCCGGCTTTCGGGGCAGCGCTCGCGCCCCGGTGCTGCGGGCGAGGGCGTGGCCCGGATCGAAGTCACTCTGCTGAGTCCGCGCCCCGACGGCACCTGGAACGCGCTGATCAAGCCGCTCCGGAAGCTGCGCGAAGGCGAGGTGATCGAGTTCTCCGACCGGCTTTCGGCCGAGCTGGTGGCGCGTGACGAGGGGCAGGGCGTGCTGCGCTTCGATCTCGAGGGCGACGCCTTCGACCGTGCGCTGCAGCAGGTCGGCGCGATGCCGCTGCCGCCCTATATCGCCGCCAAGCGCGCTGCCGACGAAAGCGACCGCGAGGACTACCAGACCGTCTGGGCCGCGCGCCCCGGCGCCGTCGCCGCACCCACCGCCTCCCTGCATTTCGACGAGGCGCTGATGGCGGCGCTCGCCGCGCGCGGCGTCGACTTCACCCATGTCACCCTGCATGTCGGCGCCGGCACCTTCCTGCCGGTCAAGGTCGACGACATCCGCGAGCACCGGATGCATGCCGAATGGGGCGAGGTGACCGAGGTCGCGGCGGCCGAGATCGCCGCCACCCGCGCCGCCGGCGGCCGGGTGATCCCGGTCGGCACCACCGCGCTGCGGCTGATCGAGAGCGCGGCACGCGGCGGCGAGATCGCGCCCTGGCGCGGCGAGACCGACATCTTCATCACCCCGGGCTTCGAATTCCGCGTGGCCGACGGGCTCATGACCAACTTCCACCTGCCGAAATCGACGCTGATGATGCTGGTCTCGGCGCTGATGGGGGTGGAGGAGATCCGCAGGATCTATTCCCACGCGATTGCCGAGCGCTACCGTTTCTTCTCCTATGGCGACGCATCCCTTCTCTTGCCGCGCGGTCAGGGCTGAGCGCGCTTCGCAAGAGCTTCATGAGACGTCGCTTTGATGCGAGACGCGGGGCGAGTCGGACGGCTAGCCCGGCGAGGCCGACGGCAGGAAAGGCAGAGTCATGATACAGGTTCTGGGCAGCTCCTGGGCGCTCTTCATCGGCATGTTCATGTTGATGATCGGCAACGGCCTGCAAGGCACGCTGCTGGGCCTGCGCGGCGAGATCGAGGGCTTCTCGACGCTCGAGATGTCGGTGATCATGTCGGCCTATTTCGCGGGCTTCCTGTTCGCCTCGCGCTACGCGCCGAGGATGATCCGCCGTGTCGGCCATGTCCGCGTCTTCGCGGCGCTGGGCTCGACCATCTCGGCGGTGCTGATCCTTTATCCCACCCTGGCCGAGCCCTGGGCCTGGACGCTGGGCCGGGTGGCGATCGGCTTCTGCTTCTGCGGCGTCTACATCACCGCAGAGAGCTGGCTCAACGACGCCGCCAGCAACGAGAATCGCGGCAAGGCGCTGTCGCTCTACATGATCGTGCAGATGGCCGGCATCGTCATGGCGCAGTACCTGGTGACGCTGGGCGACGTGTCGGGCTTCATCCTGTTCATCATCCCCTCGGTGCTGGTGTCGATGGCCTTTGCGCCGATCCTGCTCTCGGTCAGCCCGGCGCCGGTGTTCAACACCACCAAGCCGCTGCCGATCCGGCGGCTGATCGACGCCTCGCCGCTGGCCTGCATGGGGATGTTCCTGCTCGGGGGCGTCTTCGCCGCGCAGTTCGGCATGTCGGCGGTTTACGGCGCGCGGGCCGGGCTGTCGGTGGCGCAGATCTCGCTGCTGGTCTCGATCACCTATGTCGGCGCGCTGGTGCTGCAATTCCCGATCGGCTGGCTGTCGGACCGCATCGACCGGCGCTGGCTGATCCTCGGCCTGTCGGCGGTGGGCGGTGCAGGCGCGCTTATGTCCTTCCTGCTGCCCGGCCATGTGACGCTGATCCTGATCTCGGCGGCGCTGGTCGGCGGCACCTCGAACCCGCTCTACGCGCTGCTGATCGCCTATGCCAACGACTACCTCGACCGCGAGGACATGGCCGCGGCCTCGGGCGGCCTGCTGCTGATCAACGGCGTCGGCGCGATCGCGGGACCGCTTCTGGTGGGCTGGATGCTCGACAATGTCGGCGCGCATGGCTTCTGGGCCTTCATCGCCGTGCTGATGCTGGGTCTCGCGGGCTATGCGCTGTGGCGGATGCTGCGCCGTCCGGATCGCGGCGTCGATGTCGCCGACACGGTCAGCTACGCGCCGATCGCCGCCACCGCCTCGGCGGTCGCCGCCGAGGTCGCGCAGGAGGTCTATATCGAGCACGAGATCGAGCAGCAGGAAGAGGCGCGCGACGACGCAGCCTGACCGCCGATGCGCCGAAACGAGGCGTAATTGTCACGGAACGCGCATCGGCGCTTGACCCGTGCCGGGGTTGGGGCAGGTTTGTGGGCACCACCGATCAGGAGGACCACCATGACCGCCACCCCCGTCACCGCCCAGGCCGAGGCGCCGACCGAGGCCGAGAAGGTGCTCGCCTTCTGGCTCGAAGAGGTCGAGCCGAGGCAGTGGTACGTCGCCGACGAGGCGCTCGACGCCACGATTCGCGACCGCTTCGGCAAGCTGTGGGACCGCGCCGAGGAGGGTGCGCTGGGCCATTGGTTGACCGAACCCAACGGCGCGCTGGCCTATATCATCGTCACCGACCAGTTCGCGCGCAACATCTGGCGCGACGATGCCCGTGCCTTCCAGCTCGATGAGCAGGCCCGCTCGGTCGCCAAGCTCGCCATCGACAATGGCTGGGACCTCGAGATCGTGCCGCCGGGGCGGCAGTTCTTCTACCTGCCGCTGATGCATTCCGAGAATCTCGTCGATCAGGACCGCGCGGTGCGGCTGTTCCACGAGCGCATGCCCGAGGCCAAGGACAACCTTCTGCACGCCCGCGCCCATCGCAAGGTGATCCGCGAATTCGGCCGCTTCCCCTTCCGCAACGCGGCGCTGGGCCGCGAAACCACGGATGCCGAGCGCGAATGGCTCGAAGCGGGCGGCTACGGCGCGGTGATAAAGCGGCTCAAATCCGAAAGCTGACGCTACGCAAACCAGCCATGCGTCTCCCCGTCTGGAAGCCCGGCAGAAAGTGGTTTAGCGTCAAACCAATTTTGCCGGACCGCCGAGGAGGAACACCGAATGGCCGCCAAGAACTTCGACGTGATCGTGATCGGGGCTGGCCCCGGCGGCTATGTCGCCGCGATCCGCGCCGCCCAGCTGGGCAAGAAGGTCGTGATCGTCGAGCGCGAGAACCTGGGCGGCATCTGCCTCAACTGGGGCTGCATCCCGACCAAGGCGATGCTGCGCTCCTCCGAGGTGTTCCACCTCATGCACCGGGCCAAGGAGTTCGGGCTCAAGGCAGAGAGCATCGGCTACGATCTCGACGCGGTGGTCAAGCGCTCGCGCGGGGTGGCCAAGCAGCTGTCCTCCGGCATCGGCCACCTGATGAAGAAGAACAAGATCGAGGTGGTGATGGGCGAAGCCACCATCCCCGCCAAGGGCAAGGTCACGGTCAAGACCGAGAAGGGCAGCGAGGAGCTGACCGCCAAGAACATCGTTCTCGCCACCGGCGCCCGCGCCCGCAACCTGCCGGGCCTCGAAGCCGATGGTGATCTGGTCTGGTCCTACCGCCACGCGCTGGTGCCGCCGCGCATGCCCAAGAAGCTGCTCGTCATCGGCTCGGGCGCGATCGGCATCGAATTCGCCAGCTTCTACAACACGCTGGGCGCCGAAACGACGGTGGTCGAGGTGATGGACCGGATCCTGCCGGTCGAGGATGCCGAGATCTCCACCTTCGCCAAGAAGCAGTTCGTCAAGCAGGGCATGACGATCATGGAGAAGGCCACGGTCAAGCAGCTCGACTGCGGCAAGGGCAAGGTCACCGCCCATATCGAATCCAAGGGCAAGACCGAGACCCACGAGTTCGACACGGTGATCTCGGCCGTCGGCATCGTCGGCAACACCGAAGGCCTCGGCCTCGAGGAGCTGGGCGTGAAGATCGACCGCACCCACGTGGTGACGGACGAGTACTGCCGCACCGGTGTCGAGGGGCTCTATGCCATCGGCGACATCGCCGGCGCGCCCTGGCTGGCGCACAAGGCGAGCCATGAGGGCGTCATGGTGGCCGAACTGATCGCCGGCGAGCATCCGCACCCGGTCAAGCCCGAGAGCATCGCCGGCTGCACCTATTGCCAGCCGCAGGTCGCCAGCGTCGGCTACACCGAGGCCAAGGCCAAGGAATTGGGCTACGAGGTCCGGGTTGGCCGCTTCCCCTTCATCGGCAACGGCAAGGCGATCGCGCTGGGCGAGGCCGAGGGCATGGTCAAGACCGTGTTCGACGCCAAGACCGGCGAGCTTCTGGGCGCCCACATGGTCGGGGCCGAGGTGACCGAGCTGATCCAGGGCTACATCGTCGGCCGCACGCTCGAGACCACCGAAAAGGAGCTGATGGAAACGGTGTTCCCGCATCCGACGCTCTCCGAGATGATGCATGAAAGCGTGCTCGACGCCTATGGCCGGGCGCTCCACTACTGAGCGACGCCGCAGCGCAGGATCACTTTTGCCCCCGGTCCGGAAGGCCGGGGGCATTTTCTGTTAGACTGCCCCCCTCGGGATCATCCCGGGAGTTTAGGGGGTACCATGCGATTTCCGGCATTTCTCGTGGCTGCGGCCGTGGCCGCAGTGGCACCGGCACAGGCAGCCGATCTCGACCGCGAGGGCATATTCGAGGTGCAGGTCCTGCTCCGGCATCTGGGGCATGACCCGGGCGGCATCGACGGCGTGGCGGGGCCGGCTCTCGCCCACGCGATCCGCGCCTTTCAGGCAGAGCAGGGCCTGCCGGTGACCGGGCGGGCCGACGCCGAACTGCAGGCCGTGCTGCAACTGCTCGCCGCCGGCAACGAGCGGCGCGCCTTTCTCTCCACACCACCGCCGATCCGCATGGGGTTCTGGCAACGCCATGCCTGGCCATCGCGGATGGGCGGCTACTGAACACCACCGCACGAAAGCGTGAGGTTTGCCGCGCCCAACAGGGCTGCGGCAAACCGCGCAGCCCTGCCATGCGTTCATGTCTCGTTCTCATTTCGCGGTTGGCGATCGGGCTCTGAAGTCCTATGTTCCGGGCTGGACATCGCTGGGGTGGGCAATGGCGGAATTGAAGCGGATCGAGGTGCGCGGCGCGCGCGAGCACAATCTCAAGAACATCGACGTGGATATCCCGCGCGACGAGCTCGTCGTGATCACCGGGCTGTCGGGTTCGGGCAAGTCGAGCCTCGCCTTCGACACGATCTATGCCGAGGGGCAGCGCCGCTACGTCGAGAGCCTGTCGGCCTATGCACGGCAGTTCCTCGACATGATGGAGAAGCCCGACGTCGATCACATCTCGGGGCTCAGCCCCGCGATTTCGATCGAGCAGAAGACGACGTCGAAGAACCCGCGCTCCACCGTCGGTACCGTCACCGAGATCTACGACTATCTCCGCCTGCTCTTTGCCCGCGTCGGCACGCCCTATTCGCCGGCCACCGGCCTGCCGATCGAGGCGCAGCAGGTGCAGGACATGGTCGACCGGGTCATGGCGATGGAGGAGGGCACGCGCGGCTACCTGCTCGCGCCGATCGTCCGCGACCGCAAGGGCGAGTACAAGAAGGAGTTCGTCGAACTCCGGAAGCAGGGCTTCCAGCGGGTCAAGGTCAACGGCGAGTTCCACGAACTCGAGACCCCGCCCACGCTCGACAAGAAATTCCGCCACGACATCGACGTGGTGGTCGACCGGATCGTGGTGCGCGAGGGGCTGGAGACGCGGTTAGCAGATTCGTTCCGCACCGCGCTCGACCTCGCCGATGGCATTGCGATCCTCGAGACCGCGCCCAAGGAGGGCGAGGGCGAGCCGGAGCGGATCACCTTCTCCGAGAAGTTCGCATGCCCCGTCTCGGGCTTCACCATCCCCGAGATCGAGCCGCGGCTGTTCTCGTTCAACGCGCCCTTCGGCG
The DNA here is from genome assembly GCF_014195545.1 of Limimaricola variabilis. Taxonomy (GTDB): domain Bacteria; phylum Pseudomonadota; class Alphaproteobacteria; order Rhodobacterales; family Rhodobacteraceae; genus Limimaricola; species Limimaricola variabilis. The sequence continues at coordinate 107,793 of NZ_JACIBX010000007.1, forward strand.
CCTGTCCCTCCTGCGACGGCCTCGGCGTCGAGCTGTTCTTCGACGAGCGGCTCGTCGTGCCCGACGTGACGCTGAAGGTCGCGGACGGGGCGATCGCGCCGTGGCGCAAGGGCAAGACGCCCTATTTCCTGCAGACCATCGAGGCGATCTCCAAGCATTACGGCGTCTCCAAGACCGCGCGCTGGAAAGACCTGCCCGAGAACGTGCGCGAAGTCTTCCTGCGCGGCTCCGGCGAGGAGGAGATCGACTTCCGCTACGATGATGGCGGCAGGGTCTACAAGGTCAGCCGCCCTTTCGAGGGCGTGATCCCCAATCTCGAGCGGCGCTACTGCGAGACCGACAGCTCCTGGGTCCGCGAGGAGATGGAGCAGTACCAGAACAACCGGGCCTGCGGCGCCTGCGGCGGCTTCCGCCTGCGCGACGAGGCGCTGGCGGTGCGGATCGCCGGGCTGCATGTCGGCCAGGTGGTGCAGATGTCGATCCGCGAGGCCCATGAGTGGTGCGAAACCGTGCCCGCGAGCCTCACCAACCAGAAGAACGAGATCGCCCGCGCCATCCTCAAGGAGATCCGCGAGCGGCTCGGCTTCCTCAACAATGTCGGCCTCGACTACCTGACGCTGTCGCGCAACGCCGGCACGCTGTCGGGCGGCGAGAGCCAGCGCATCCGGCTGGCCTCGCAGATCGGCTCGGGCCTCACCGGCGTGCTCTACGTGCTCGACGAGCCGTCGATCGGCCTGCACCAGCGCGACAATGACCGGCTGCTGACCACGCTCAAGAACCTGCGCGACCAGGGCAATACGGTGATCGTGGTCGAGCATGACGAGGAAGCGATCCGCGAGGCGGATTACGTCTTCGACATGGGGCCGGGCGCGGGCGTGCATGGCGGTGCAATCGTGTCGCACGGCACGCCGGCCGAGATCATGGCCGACCCGGAGTCGGTCACCGGCCAGTATCTGAGCGGTCGGCGCGAGATCGCCGTGCCGGCCCAGCGGCGGGAGGGCAACGGCAAGGCCCTTACCGTGGTGAAGGCCACCGGCAACAATCTCAAGCAGGTCACGGTCGATTACCCGCTGGGCAAGTTCGTGGCCGTCACCGGCGTGTCGGGCGGCGGCAAGTCGACCCTGACCATCGAGACGCTCTACAAGAACGCGGCGATGAAGCTCAACGGCGCGCGGCAGGCGCCCGCACCTTGCGAAACCATCAAGGGCTTCGAGCATCTCGACAAGGTGATCGACATCGACCAGCGGCCGATCGGCCGGACGCCGCGCTCGAACCCGGCCACCTATACCGGCGCCTTCACCCCGATCCGCGACTGGTTCGCCGGTCTGCCCGAGGCCAAGGCGCGCGGCTACAAGCCGGGGCGCTTCTCCTTCAACGTGAAGGGCGGCCGCTGCGAGGCCTGCCAGGGCGATGGTGTCATCAAGATCGAGATGCACTTCCTGCCCGACGTCTACGTCACCTGCGAGACCTGCAAGGGCCAGCGCTATAACCGCGAGACGCTGGAGGTGAAGTTCAAGGGCAAGTCGATCGCCGATGTGCTCGACATGACGGTCGAGGACGCGCAGGCCTTCTTCTCGGCCGTGCCGTCGATCCGCGAGAAGATGGACGCCCTGTGCCGGGTCGGTCTGGGCTACATCAAGGTCGGCCAGCAGGCGACGACGCTCTCGGGCGGCGAGGCGCAGCGGGTGAAGCTGTCCAAGGAGCTGGCGCGCCGTTCGACGGGGCGCACGCTCTACATCCTCGACGAGCCGACGACCGGCCTGCATTTCGAGGATGTGCGCAAGCTTCTGGAAGTGCTGCACGAGCTGGTGGAGGCGGGCAACACCGTCGTGGTGATCGAGCACAATCTCGACGTGGTGAAGACCGCCGACTGGATCATCGACATCGGCCCCGAGGGCGGCGATGGCGGCGGAACGGTGGTGGCGACCGGCACCCCCGAGGAGGTCAGCACCGTCGAGGCGAGCCATACCGGCCGCTACCTCGGCCCGATGCTCAAATCCCGAAAGATGGCCGCCGAATAACCGGCGCGACGATCAAGACAGAAGGGCCGCCCCGGGGGGCGGCCCTTTCGCGTTCAGGAGTGAGGCCTGTCAGTAGCCGGTCGGGCCACCGAACAGCGACGAGTCGGTCTCAAGCGATACCGTCTGGGCCGGGGCCGTGACGGATGCGGGCTCGGCGGCGACGGTCGAGGTCCGGGTGGTCGTGGTGCCGGAGAAGGCGCTATCGGAGGTCGACACGCGATCGCCCTCGATGGTGATCACCGTCGGCCCGGCGGAAGCGGTCGTGGTGCTGGTCACCCGCGCGCCGTCCCGCGTTGTGCGGTTGCCAAGTTCCGAGGTCTCGATGCGCCGGCCATCCTGCAGCGTCGTCACCGGCGGCGCCTCGGCGGGGGTGTTGAGCGTGGCAAAGCTGGCCGTCTCCGGGCGCAGCCGGGGCCGCTGGCCTACGGTCTCGGGAGCATAGCGCACCACCGCCTCGACCCGCTCCGCTGCGGGGGCGCGGACCTGCTGGACCGCCACGGCGGTCCCGGCCCCGACGGCGAGCGGAACGCCTGCTTTCTTCGCCGCCTTGCGCAGCTTCTTCTCGATCTTGGCGGCCTTCTTCGCCCTGTCGCCAGCATTGGCGTCGAGGAGCTGCAGCATCGCCGCGGCATTGCCGTTGATCTTCAGTTTCGGTTTAGCCTCGATCGCCATGGGCGCGAGGGCGAGGGTCAGCGCGGTGCCGATGCCGATGAAGTTCTTCATGAGACTGCTCTCCGATCCGATTTGCATTGACAACCAGCGCGTGCCGTGCCGCGTTCCTTGGCACTCATCACATGGGCGGCATTCCGCCCTGTACCCCCTCCATGAACTCGCGCGACACGCCGCGCAGCATCTCGCGCAGCGCCTCGCGCGGCTCGGCGCCCTTGGCCCGGGCGGCATCGAAGGCGCGGCGTTGCCGCACGGCGGACGAGCCCTGATGCGCGATCCGCCGCGTGCCGCGCAGCTCGTCGAGACAACCCAGCGCCCGGGCGTCGGGCTCCATCATCTCCTCGAGTTCACCGAGCAGCTCCTCCATCGGGCGCAGACGGTCCTGCCCGAGGTCGAGCAGCGTACCCTCCGTGCCGTAGCGCTGGGCCCGCCAGCGGTTCTCCTCGATCAGGAACCGCTCATAGACGCGCCACCGCTTGTTCTCGGTCTTGAGCCGCCACAGCATCCGCATCACGCATTGCACGAAGGCCGCGACCGACAGCGCCTCTTCCATGCGCGGCATGACGTCGGCGATGCGGGTCTCCAGCGTCGGCCAAGCCTCCGACGGGCGCAGGTCCCACCAGATCTTGGAGGCGTCCTCGATGATCTCCGCCTTCACCAGCGTGTCGACCATCTTGCGGTACTCGGCCCAGCTCTCGATCTTCGGCGGAAGACCCGAACGCGGGCACTGGTCGAAGACGTTGAGCCGCCAGGAGGACAGCCGCGTGTCCTCGCCCCGCCAGAAGGGGGATGAGGCGGAGAGTGCCAGCACGAAGGGCAGGAAGTAGCTCGCCTGCGCCATCAGGTCGGTGCGCAGCTCCGGATCTTCGCCCAGACCCACATGCACATGCATGCCGCAGGTCATCAGACGGTCGGCGATGCCGCCGATATCCTCGGCGATCTTGTCGTAGCGCGCGCCCTTGCCGGTGCCGCGGCTCTCGGGATCGCCCCAGGGGTGGCAGGAGACGGCGACGAGGGCGAGGCCGTAATCATCGGCCACCTCGGCCAGACCGCCGCGCAGATGCGCGAGATCGGCCCGCGCCTCGGAGATGTCGGCGGCGACAGAGGTGCCGATCTCGATCTGGCAGTCGCGGAATTCGGGGCTGACATTGTCGCCCAGCCGCTTCTTGGCAGCGGCGAGCATTTCATCGGGCACGGCGGCGAGCTCCATCGTCTCGGCGTCGACGACGAGATACTCTTCCTCGATGCCGAGGCTGAAGGCGGGATCTGACATGGGGCGGGCCTCCGGATTGTTGTCCGGGGCCAACGCGGCGCGGCGCGTCCGAGGTCCGCGAGAAGGCTCAGGCCACCGTTATGCTGCCGCGCATGCGGGGGTGGAGAGCGCAGTAATAGCTGTAGTCGCCGCGGGCGTTGAAGCTCATCCCGATCGTCTGCCCGGTCGCGAGGCGGCCGCTGTCGAAGGCGCCGCTATCGGCGGTAACGGTATGCGGCGCGGCGTCGCGGTTGGTGAAGACCACCGTGTCGCCCGGCGCGACGGTCAGCGTGGCGGGCTGGAAGGCGAAGCCCTGGATGTCGACCTGGTGCATCTGGCCCATGACCGGGGTCGGGGGCAGGGAGGGCTCGGCCGCGGAGCCGCCGGCGCGGGCGGAGGCTGCGAGCAGGGGTGCGGCGAGGATCTGGGCGAGAAGGGAACGACGGGACGGCATGGCGAGCCTCCGATATGTACAAAAAACCATGGGGCAGCATCGCACCGATGCCGCCCCACAGCCAAACCAATTTGCCGTTACGTCAGTCCATCGGCTTGAAGTTGAACTCGCCGCCATCCTTGATGCCCGAGGGCCAGCGCGCGGTGACGGTCTTGGTCCGGGTATAGAACTTGAAGCTGTCCGTGCCGTGCTGGTTCAGGTCGCCGAAGGCCGACTTCTTCCAGCCGCCGAAGCTGTGATAGGCCAGCGGCACCGGGATCGGAACGTTGATGCCGACCATGCCGACATTGACCCGGTTGGCGAAGTCGCGCGCGGCGTCGCCGTCGCGAGTGAAGATCGCCGTGCCGTTGCCCATCTCGTGATCCATGGCAAGCTTGAGCGCTTCCTCGTAGGAGCCCGCGCGCACGGTCGACAGCACCGGTCCGAAGATCTCCTTGCGATAGATCTCCATGTCCGGCGTCACGCGGTCGAACAGATGCGCGCCCACGAAGAAGCCATTCTCGTAGCCCTGCAGGCGGAAATCGCGCCCGTCGACCACAAGCTCGGCACCGGCATCGACGCCCGACTGCACCAGCTTGAGGATGTTCTCCTTGGCGGCCGCGGTCACCACGGGGCCGAAATCGACGTCGTCGCCCGAGGTGTAGGGCCCGACCTTCAGGCTCTCGATGCGCGGCTTGAGCGCGGCGATCAGCCGGTCGGCGGTCTCGTCGCCCACCGGAACGGCGACCGAGATCGCCATGCAGCGCTCGCCCGCAGCGCCGTAGCCTGCGCCAACCAGCGCATCGGCGGCCTTGTCCATGTCCGCGTCGGGCATGATGATCATGTGGTTCTTGGCGCCGCCGAAACACTGCACGCGCTTACCATGCGCGCAGCCCTTGCCGTAGATGTACTGGGCGATCGGGGTGGAGCCCACGAAGCCGATCGAGGCAATGCCCTCGTGCTCGAGGATCGCGTCCACCGCTTCCTTGTCGCCGTTGACGACCTGCAGGATGCCCTTGGGCAGACCGGCTTCCTCCATCAGCTCCGCCAGCATCAGCGGCACCGAGGGGGCCCGCTCCGAGGGCTTGAGGATGAAGGCGTTGCCGCAGGCGATGGCCGGGGCGAACATCCACATCGGGATCATGGCCGGGAAGTTGAACGGGGTGATGCCCGCCGAGACGCCGAGCGGCTGGCGCATCGAATACATGTCGATGCCGGGGCCGGCGCCGTCGGTGTACTCACCCTTGAGCAGGTGCGGCGCGCCGATGCAGAACTCGACCACTTCGAGGCCGCGCTGCACGTCGCCCTTGGCGTCGGGGATGGTCTTGCCGTGCTCGCGCGACAGCGCCTCGGCCAGCTTGTCCATGTCGCGGTTCAGAAGCCGCACGTACTCCATCATCACCCGGGCCCGGCGCTGCGGGTTGGTGGCGGCCCAGCCCGGCTGCGCGGCCTGCGCGATTTCCACGGCACGGTCGATCTCGGCGGCGCTGGCCAGCGGCAGCTGCGCCTGCACTTCGCCGGTGGCAGGGTTGAAGACGTCCGCGAAGCGGCCCGAGCCGCCCTTGACGTGTTCGCCGCCGATGTAATGGGTCTGTTCCTGCATGTCCGGTCCTCCCGAAGAACGGTCTCTGGTTGGGAAACAAGATAGCCTTGCGGAAATGCCGGTGAAAGCGGCAGGATATCAAAACGGTTTTGCATTTTTGCAAAGGGGGCCTGCTTGGAGAACTGGGACGACATCCGCGTCTTCTTGGCGGTGGCGCGCGCCGAGAGCCTGTCGGGGGCGGCGCCGCAGCTCCGGATGGACCCGGCGACGGTCGGGCGCCGGATCGCCCGGCTGGAGGAGCGGCTGGGGGCGGCGCTGTTCGTCCGAAGCCCGCAGGGCTACGCGCTGACGACGCGCGGCGAGCGGTTGGCCGAGCATGCGGGGCGGGCCGAGGCGGCGCTGGCCCGTGCTGCCGAGGCCGGCGCGCCCGAGCGCGGCCTGTCGGGCCAGATCCGCATCGGCGCGCCGGATGGCTGCGCCAATTTCGTGCTGCCGCAGGTCTGCGCGGCGATCCAGGCCGAGAACCCGGATCTCGAGCTGCAGATCCTCGCCCTGCCACGCGTGGTCAACCTGTCGAAACGCGAGGCGGACATGGCGGTCACGGTGAGCCCTCCGGAGGCCGGACGGCTGACGGTGCAGAAGATCACCGACTACCGTCTCAGCCTCGCCCAGCGCGCCGACGCTCCGCCACCCGAGAGCCTCGCCGCGCTCGGGAAGCGGCCGCTGGTCGGCTACATCCCCGACATGATCTTCGACCGCGAGCTGGATTATCTGGGCGATCTCGGGGCGCAGGGCGTGTCGCTCGCCTCGAATTCGGTCTCGGTGCAGCTGCAGATGCTGCGCCATGCCGGCATCGGCATCGTGCACGACTTCGCGCTGCCCTTCGCGCCCGAGCTGCGCCGGGTCCTGACCGACGAGCTGTCGCTGACACGCGCGTTCTGGCTGGTGCGCCATGCCGTGGATCGCCGCTCCGCGCGGCTGTCGCGCTTTGCGCAGGCGCTGAGCGCGGGGGTTCGCGCCGAGGTGGCCCGGCTGGAGGCGGAATGCTTGACAGGAACGCGCGGCGGGCGCGACGGTTGATACATGGCCCCCGGCCATCGGGGGCGCGATAAAGGGAGTGCGCCATGCTCGTGCAACAGATCCTGAAATCCAAGGCCAGCGACGAGGTCGCCACCGTGACGCCCGACATCACCGTGGCCGAGGCTGCGCGGCAATTGTCGGACAAGCGGATCGGTGCGCTGGTGGTGTCGCAGGACGGCAAGCGCGCGCAAGGCATCATCTCCGAGCGCGACATCGTCCGCGAAATCGGCCGGCGCGGTCCGGATTGTCTCGACGAGAAGGTCGAGGCGTTGATGACCGCCAACCCGGTGACCTGCCACCGCGACGAGGTGGCCGACCTCGTGCTGCAGCGCATGACCGAGGGCCGGTTCCGGCACATCCCCGTGGTCGAGGGCGACGAGATGATCGGGCTGATCTCGATCGGCGACGTGGTCAAGGCCCGTCTCTCCGAGCTGTCGATGGAAAAAGATGCACTCGAGGGGATGATCATGGGGCATTGAGCCCGATGCGGCGCGGGGGCTTGCATCTCGCGCCGTCGTGATGTCGTCTGCGCGCGCAACTGCGGCGGGGAGGCGCCATGCGCATCGGACTTTATCCCGGGACATTCGACCCGGTCACGCTGGGCCATACCGACATCATCCGCCGGGCCTGCACGCTGGTCGACCGGCTGGTGATCGGGGTGGCGATCAACCGCGACAAGGGGCCCTTGTTCTCGCTCGACGAGCGGGTGGCGATGATCGAGGCTGAAACCGCGCCGATCGCCGCGGCCTGCGGCTCGGAAATCGTGGTGCACCCGTTCGAGAACCTGCTGATCGACGCGGCCAACGATGTCGGCGCGCAGATGATCATCCGCGGCCTGCGGGCGGTCGCCGATTTCGAGTATGAGTACCAGATGGTCGGCATGAACCGCATGCTCGACAAGTCGGTGGAGACGGTATTCCTGATGGCTGAAGCGCGGCACCAGGCGATCGCGTCGAAGCTGGTCAAGGAGATCGCCCGCCTCGGCGGTGACGTCTCCTCCTTCGTGCCTTCGGGCGTCGAGGAGGCGCTGAAGCTGCGGCTCGGTCTCTAGCACAGGCGGGACCCGTCGGGGGTTTCGGGCGTTGGGGCGCACACGACCGAGGAGCGCCCGATGACCCGCCAGACCCTTTCAATCTCCCTCTCCGTCCTGGCCTTCGCCGCGAGCGGCGCCTTGGCGCAGGACAGCCAGGAGAGCGGCGCCGATATTGCCGCCGAAACCCGCGAGGCGCTCGAGGAGACCCGAGGCGGAGACGCGCCGCAGCAACAGGAGGCCGCTGCCCCGCAGGATGGGCAGGCGAGCACGCCGGACGGCGCTGCGGGGCAGGGCGCGCAGGCAGGCACGACAGGCACGCCCGCCGGCTCCGCCGCCCAGCCCGAGACGCTGCGCATGCTGGAGCAGAGCGGCGCGCAGCCCGTCGAGGCCCAGCAGGGTGCCTCTTCCACGCCCACCTCGACATCCGAGGACACCACCGACAGTTCGGGCCAGAGCGCGGCCGATGCCGGCCCGCCGCGCGACGCGCCGCCCACGCCCGAGGCGATCGAGGCCGTCACCTATGAGGGCGGACCGCTGCCCGACGGGCAGTCCGCGCTCACCGTGAAGACTCAGATCCTGCTCGACCGCGCGGCGATCTCGCCGGGCATCATCGACGGCTGGAAGGGCGGCATGAGCGAGAGCGCCATCGCCGCCTTCGAAACCCGCGAGGGCTTCGAGGTGGACGGGCAGCTCGACAGCCAGGTCTGGGAGGCGCTGAACGCGCAGGAACAGGCGCCGATGATGCAGAGCTACACCATCACCGAGGAGGACGCCTCGGGGCTCAGCGAGCCACTGCCGGACGACTATGCCAAGCTCGCCGAGCTCGACCGGCTGGGCTACACCAGCGTCGCCGAGAAGCTGGCCGAGCGGTTTCACATGGATCAGGGCTTCCTCGAGAGCCTCAACGCGAACGCATCGTTGCAGCCAGGCGAGACGATCACCGTCGTCGATCCCGGTCCGAGGCTCGAGACCAAGGTGGCCCGGATCGAGGTCCGCAAGCAGACCAGCCGGCTCGCCGGTTTCGACGAGAACGGGAAGATGATCCTCAACTATCCGGTCACCATCGGCTCGGCCCAGACACCGTCGCCCTCGGGGACCGTCGAAGTGGTCGCGGTGGCGATGGACCCGACCTACACCTACAATCCGGACCTCAACTTCCAGCAAGGCGACAATGACGAGGTGCTGACGCTGCCGCCCGGTCCCAACGGCCCGGTCGGTTCTGTCTGGATCGATCTCAGCAAGCCGACCTACGGGCTGCACGGCACGTCCGACCCGGATTCGCTGTTCAATGCGGCAAGCCATGGCTGCGTGCGCATGACCAACTGGGATGCCGAGGAGCTGGCGCATCTGGTTTCCGACGGCGTCACGGTCGAGTTCGTCGAATGAAACGGCTGGCGCTGGCCCTGATGCTGACCGCCGGGCCGCTCACGGCCCAACAGGCGCCCGAGACGGCGCCCTCGCCGGAGGCCCGGCCCGAGGGGCTGGCGACGACCGAGGGTGAAAAGGCGCCGACCAGCGTCCCCTCGCCGGAAGCCCGGCCCGAGGGGGAAGAGGGGCTCGACACGCCGGAGCCGACCGGCGATCCGGCCGAAGCCGAAGCCGAAGCCGAAGCCGAAGCCGAAGCCGAAGCCGAGGTTGAGTCTGCAACAGAAACTGAAGCTGAAGGCGGCGCTGAAGCTGCTGCTGATGCCGAAGCAGAAGGCGCAGATACCGACGAGCAGGACGAGCTGCCGGACACCAATGCCGGGGCGCGCGACAGCGTGCCGGCCATGCCCGAGCGGCTCGCTGCCCCGCAATCAGCGCGCGACGCCTGCCGGGCCGAGCTTGTGGCGCTGGGCGCGCGCTTCGAGGAGGGGCTGCCGGTCGAGGATCCCGAGGTCGCCGATTGCGGGATCGCGCATCCGCTGACGCTCTCCCGGATACTGCCCGACGTGGCTCTGGAGCCGCCCGCACCGATGCGCTGCGAGACCGCGCTGGCGCTGGCGCGCTGGGTCGAGGGCTTTGCCATTCCCGCCGCCGAACGGCTCGGGCGCGGCGGGCTGAGCGCGATCCGGCAGGGCACTGTCTACAACTGCCGCAGCCGCTCCTCCGACCCGGAGACGCTGTCCGAGCATGCCTTCGGCAACGCCGTCGACGTGATGTCCTTCGGCTTCGCCGATGGATCGGAGGTGCGGGTTCAGCCGCGCGAGCGTGACGGCACCATGGCCGAGGCGTTCCAAGACACGGTGCGCGCCACGGCTTGCCTCGACTTCACCACCGTGCTGGGGCCGGGCAGCGACGCGGCCCATGCCGATCACCTGCATCTCGACGTCAAGGAACGGCGCGGCGATTTTCGGCTCTGCCAGTAACCCGATGCCTCTGAATGAAAAAGGCCGCCCCGAGGGCCAGCCCTTTGCATTTCGTGGTGCAGGTGAACCATACCAAGGTTCGGAGCGCAGTGTCTGCTCCGAACCCATCGCAGCCGCTGCTGCTTTTCAGCTCAGTAACGACGTCGGTTCAAGAGACAGCGCTCATCACGCGTCCTATACGCAGGATACAAAAGTGTGCGTCCCGAGACTTGCCGCCGATCCGAACTCCGTCCGGATGGACCGATATAGGTTCGAAGCCATGTCGCTTGTAGAACGCCAATGCTCGAGTGTTCTCGACGTCGACGAACAGTTCGAGTTGTTCGATGCCGCGCGTACGCGCCTCGCTCACCACTCCATCCATCAAAACCCGAGCTGCTCCGCACCCCTGATGGGCCGAAGTGACATAGAAGGGCCCGATTTCAGCGCGGTGGCATGTCTGCTGAAGTGTCTCCCTTCGCAGGCCGCAATATCCGACGAGGGACGATGCGTCGAATACGCCCCTGGTGGTACCGTTTTCGAGGATGGACCGAGCTTTCTCAGCAGTCATGGTCTCAGCCTCATCGGCGGTGACGAGGAAGCCGAGCGGGAAGTCACGTACCCCCTCCTTGCGTAGGGCATCCCATGACGCGCCATCCTCGGCTGTCAAAACTCTGTACGTGTAGGGTCGCTCAATCATCATCCCTCTTTCCCCGTAGTTGTCCAATCACGCAGGGTTGCTGATTGATCGGTACATATCTTCAAATGGCAGCTTCGTCTGCTGAGCGGACATCAAGCATATACGACTCCTGAAGATTTCTTCGGAAGCCTTTGCTCGCCGTGCCTTTGAGCTCACAAGGGGCTTCATCGAAGGCTGCACCACGAAGTGCAAAAGGCCGCCCCGAGGGGCGGCCTTTCGCGTTCCGGAGAAGGTAGACGATCAGCCCAGCTTGCCCATCGCCACGGCGGTGTCGGCCATGCGGTTGGAGAAGCCCCACTCGTTGTCGTACCAGGTCAGGATGCGGCACATGGTGCCGTCCATGACCTTGGTCTGGTCGGTATGGAACACCGAGGAGTGCGGGTCGTGGTTGAAGTCCGAGCTGACCAGCTGCTCGTCGGTGAAGCCGAGGATGCCCTTGAGCGGGCCGTTGGCGGCGTCGCGGATCAGCTGGTTGATCTCCTCGACGCTGGTCTCGCGCGCGGCGTTGAAGGTCAGGTCGACGACCGAGACGTTCGGCGTCGGCACGCGGATCGCGACGCCGTCGAGCTTGCCGTTGAGCTCGGGCAGCACCAGGCCCACGGCCTTCGCGGCACCGGTCGAGGTCGGGATCATCGACAGCGCCGCGGCGCGGGCGCGGTAGAGATCCTTGTGCATCGTGTCCAGCGTCGGCTGGTCGCCGGTGTAGCTGTGGATCGTCGTCATGAAGCCCTTTTCGATGCCGATGGCATCGTTGAGCACCTTGGCGACGGGCGACAGGCAGTTGGTGGTGCAGGAGGCGTTCGACACGACCTTGTCTTCGGCAGTCAGCGTCTCGTGGTTGACGCCGTAGACGATGGTCTTCTCGGCGCCCGAGCAGGGGGCGGAGACGAGCACGCGCTTGGAGCCGTTCTCGAGATGCATCGCGGCCTTCTCGTGGCTCACGAAGATGCCGGTGCACTCGAGCGCGACGTCGACGTCGGACCAGGGCAGTTCCTTGGGATCGCGGATCGCGGTGACGCGGATCGGGCCGCGGCCGACATCGATCGTGTCCTCGGTGGTCTTCACCTCGTGCGGGAAACGGCCATGCACGCTGTCGTAGCGCAGCAGGTGGGCATTGGTCTCGACCGGGCCGAGATCGTTGATCGCGACGACCTCGATGTCGGTGCGGCCGGATTCGATGATGCCGCGCAGGACGTTGCGCCCGATGCGGCCGAAGCCGTTGATTGCTACCTTGACAGCCATGGGGGTCTCCTCGGGAATTGCCGGGCTTGGGTTCGGCGCCAAGATCGGCATTTGTGCGCCCGCGTCAACCGGAGATCGCCGGCTTCGGGGGCCGTTGGCGCCACCGGTGGCGCTCACGGTCGCTCAGCGCCAGAAGGCCAGCCAGCGGATCGCCTCGAGGCCGGCCCGCCCCGCCGCCAGAGCGCCATGGCCTTCGAACCAGTAGTGGTCCGCGGCGAAGGCGGCTAGGATGGAGGCGAACAGAATGACCGCGAGGGGGGTGCTCATGCTGGCGAGCCTAGACCGCGAGATGCACCGCGCGCAGCGTCGCTCCGAAGCCCGACTGCGCCTCGACGACTGGCTGTTGCTGATCGGCCGCTTGCTTATGGCGGCGCTGTTCCTTGGTGGCGCCGCACAAAAGGCCTTCGACCCGGACGCGGTCGCCGGGCTGCTGATGGGCTGGCACCTGCCGGGCCTGCTGGTCTGGCCGGCCCTTGCCTACAACGCCGCCGCCGGTGCGGCGCTGGCCTTCGGCGTGGGCGTGCGCCCGGTCGCGCTGTCCCTCGCGCTCTACAGCGCGGTGACCTCGATCTTCCACTTTCTCCCCGACGAGCCCTGGCAGATGACGATCTTCGTCAAGAACTGGGCGATCGCCGGCGGCTGCCTCGCGATGGCCGTCGCGGGAGCCGGTCGGATCTCTGTCCGGCTCGACTGATGGATCGCGCCACGCGACTCGCACGGCCGCCATTCGGGGCCGGTTGTCCCGGTGGGGCTTCTCCTGAATCCGCTCGAGCGGCTGTCCGGCGCGCCATTTCCATGCGAATGGGCGGAAATCTGCTGGCAACGGAGCAGGACTGACGGGGCAGGTGCATCGCCTGCGGTCCGAAGGATCAGCGGAGCGAGAGTTCGACGGGTCACCGAAGCCCGGCATGAGCCAAGCCCACCTCACCGAGCGACCGGGCCGAGCGGCCCAAGCCGCTTAAATGCTTCATTGCCGATGCGAAAAGGGGCGGCCCATATGGGCCGCCCCTCGCGCTGTCGTCCCCCGGCGAGGGTTCAGAGCAGCGACTTCACCTTCTCGGCCACCGCCTCGGCGGTGATGCCGAACTTCTCGTAGAGCGTCTCGGCCGGGGCGGAGGCGCCGAAGCCCTCCATGCCGACGAAGCCCGCCTTGGGCTCGCGGCCGCGCTCGCCCAGAAGCAGGCGATCCCAGCTCTGGCGCACGCCGGCCTCGACCGCGACCCGCACCGGACCCGCCGGCAGCACGCGCTTGCGATAGGCCTCGTCCTGCGCGGCGAAGAGCTCCATGCAGGGCACGGAGACCACGCGGGTGCCGATGCCCTCGGCCTCGAGGATGTCGCGCGCCTTGACCGCGATCTCCACCTCGGAGCCCGAAGCCATGATGATCGCGCGGCGCTTCTCGCCTGCCTCGCGCAGCACGTAGGCGCCTTGCTCGGTCAGGTTCTTGGTCTTGTGCTCGTTGCGCACCGGGGCGAGGTTCTGGCGGCTCAGCGCCAGCACCGAGGGACGGTCGGAGGTCGACAGCGCGATCTCCCAGGCCTCGGCGGTCTCGACCGTGTCGGCGGGGCGGAACACGTAGGTGTTCGGCGTCGCACGCAGCATCGACAGGTGCTCGACCGGCTGGTGGGTCGGGCCGTCTTCGCCAAGACCGATCGAGTCGTGGGTCATCACATAGACCACCGGCTGGTGCATCAGCGCCGAGAGGCGCATCGCGCCACGCGCGTAGTCGGTGAAGGCCATGAAGGTGCCGCCATAGGGGCGCAGGCCGCCATGCAGCGCGATGCCGTTCATCGCCGCCGCCATGCCGTGCTCGCGGATGCCGTAATGGATGTAGCGGCCCGAGCGGTTCTCCGGCGAAAACACTTCCATGTCGCCCGAACGGGTGTTGTTCGAGCCGGTCAGGTCGGCCGAGCCGCCGACGGTCTCGGTCATCACGCCGTTGACGACGTTGAGCACCATCTCAGAGGACTTGCGCGACGCGACGGCCTTGGCGTTCTCCACGGCCTCCTTCTTGAAGGCGCGGATCTTGGCGGAGAGCGCCTTGGGCGCCTCGGCGGCGAAGGCACGCTCGAATTCCATCCGCTTGCGCTCGGACAGCGCGTCGAAGCGCTCGCGCCATTCGGCGTGGGCCTTTGCACCGCGCGCGCCCATCGCCTCCCACTGCGCCTTGACGTCAGCCGGGATCTCGAACGGACCGTGCTTCCAACCATAGGCGGCCTTGGTATCGGCGATCAGCTTCGCATCGGTCAGCGCGCCGTGGCCCTTGGCGGTGTCCTGCGCCGAGGAGCCCAGCGCGATATGCGTCTTGCAGGCGATCATCGAGGGGCGCGGATCGGCCTTGGCGGCCTCGATCGCGGCATCGATCGCCTCCGGGTCGTGGCCGTCGATCGACTGGACGTGCCAGCCAGAGGCCTCGAAGCGCTTCACCTGATCGGTGATGTCGGCGATCGACACCTTGCCGTCGATGGTGATGCCGTTGTCGTCGAAGAACACGACGAGCTTCGACAGCTTCTGCATGCCCGCGAGCGCGATCGCCTCCTGGCTCACGCCCTCCATCAGGCAGCCGTCACCGGCCATGACCCAGGTGTAGTGATCGACGATCTTCGAGCCGTATTTGGCGCGCAGCATCTCCTCGGCGATGGCGAAGCCGACCGAGTTGGCGATGCCTTGGCCGAGCGGGCCGGTGGTGGTCTCGACCGCGTCGAGATACTCGCTCTCGGGGTGACCGGCGGTCTTCGAGCCCCACTGGCGGAAGTTCTTGATCTCCTCGAGCGGGACTTCCTCGTAGCCGGTCAGGTGCAGCACCGAGTAGAGCAGCATCGAGCCGTGGCCGACGGAAAGGATGAAGCGGTCGCGATCCGCCCATTTCGGCGCCTTGGGGTCGAACTTCAGGTGCTTTTCGAACAGCACGGTGGCGACGTCGGCCATGCCCATCGGCATTCCCGAGTGGCCGGAATTGGCGGCGGCAACGGCGTCGAGGGTCAGGGTGCGGATCGCCGCGGCCTTCCTCCAATGCTCGGGATGCTTGTCGCGCAGGGCGGCGATGTCCATGGGTGTCCTCCGGTTTGGCCTCGAAGCCGCGGGCGCGGCCCCCCTTGTCGCGGACGGTATTGACAGGGGCCGGAGGCGAGTTCAAGCGGGCGAACGGGGGCTTGGCCGTCGATCTGGGCGGTTTGCGGGGCGCGCAGGCGTGGTCTAGGTTTTTGCGACGCCTTGCGCGATTCGGGCGGCCGGAGCCGGTCGTCTCGGCGGCGGGGCAGGGGCAGGCAGGGGCAGCATGACCGACATTACCGACTTGGAGAGCCGCCTTTCGGCGGCGCTGGACCGGATCGCCCAAGGGCTCGACCGCATCGAGAGCGCGCCGCGCGCCGATGACGGGGAGCTCGGGGCCGCGCTCGACGCGCAGCAGCAGGCCAATGCCGAGCTCGAGGGCCGCCTCAAGGCGCTGCGCGAGGAGCAGGACAGCCGCCTGGCCGCCTTCGAAGCGCGGATCGAGGCGCAGAACGCCCAAATGGCCGATCTCGACGGCCAGCTGCAGGCGCTGCGCCGCTCCAATGCCGAGCTGCGCGAGGTCGCGAGCGAGCTGCGCGAGGCGATGGAGGCCGAGCTGGCCGACCCCGATCTGATCGACCGCGCCATGGCTGCGGAGCTGGGCGCGCTCCGGGCCGAGCGCGACGCCGAACTGGCCGAGCTGGACGCGGTGATCGCCGAATTGAAACCCCTGGTCGAGGAGCGCGAGTGATGCCGCAGGTCGAGATCACCATCGGCGGGCGGGGTTTCACCGTCGCCTGCCAGCCGGGCGAGGAGCCCTATCTGGAATCCGCGGCCAAGCTGCTCGACGAGGAAGCGACCGGCCTCGCGAACCAGGCGGGCCGGATGCCCGAGTCCAAGATGCTGCTGATGGCAGGGCTGATGCTGGCCGACCGCACCGCCGGGCTCGAGGACAAGCTGAGCCAGGCGGAGACCTATGTGCGCCAGGTCGAGCGGCGGCTGAGCCAGACCGAGGCGGCGCTGGCCAAGGCCCGGGCCGAGCCCGAAAAGGTCAGGGTCGAGGTGCCGGTGATCCCGCACGGTCTCGTCGAGATGCTGGCCGAGATGACCGCACGCGCCGAGGCTCTGGCCGAGCGGGTGGAGAAGGCCGGGGTCTGACCTCAGCCATTTGCAGCGCGGCCGTCGAAACTTCGGCGGCTGCGTTACGACCGAGGCGGCTTTGGCCGCGCTCCCGATTTCAGAGAGGCTTCACGAGGCGATGAAGCACATGGCCGAGGCCGTGTGCATTGTCCTCCTTGGTGACCCCGGTCGCAGTAAACCCCACACGCTCCCAAAACGCGCGCCCCCGTGGATTTGCCTCCAGCACGCCCACATACAGCTTGGTCGCCCCGTCCGAGCGCGCGAGCCGTTCGATCTCTGACAGGAGCGCGGTTCCGTGCCCGACCCCTTGGGCCCATGGACCGATGATCATCAGGCCTAGATAGGCATCGCTGTCCGTGGGGAAGCCGTAATGCAGCTCGGCCAGCCCCGAGAGCCGGCCGCCCAGGAACAGCCCCAGAAACCGGGAGCGATCGATGTCGCATCCCGGCGCGCCGGCGGTGAAGAATTCCTCCGCCTTTTCGTGGGCGTCCGGACGTCCTCCTTCTGCGAGGACCCAGTAGTCAGGCGCCTGCATATAAAAGGCGGCAACCTGATCCAGGTGCTCCGCGATATTCAGCGCCGTGAAGCGAACTGCGGCGCCTCGATCCTCTGTCATGCGAAGAAATCCCGTAAGCGCATTCATGCGGTCCCATCGAGCTGGCGTCTGACAACCACTCCCGACGGGGCATGAAAAAGGCCGCGCACCCGGTGGGGTGCGCGGCCCTTTCGCGTCGGTATCCGGCTCAGCCCTTGTTGGCTTCGCGGATCTTCTCGGCGGCGTCCTTGTCGAAAGCCACGCCGTTCTGCGCGAAGAGCTGGTCGAGCTCGCCCGACAGGGTCATCTCGGTGATGATGTCACAACCACCGACGAATTCGCCCTTCACGTAGAGCTGCGGGATGGTCGGCCAGTCGGAGTAGTCCTTGATGCCCTGACGGATCGCGTCGTCGGCCAGCACGTTCACGTCCTGGTACTCCACGCCCATGAAGTTCAGCACGCCCGCGACGCGGCTGGAAAAGCCGCATTGCGGCATGGTCTTGGTGCCCTTCATGAACAGCACCACGTCATTGGCGGTGACGGTCTCGCGGATCTGGGTCTGGGCGTCGGCGGTCTCGGCCATCGTCGTCTCCTGGGAATGGGGGCACCGCTGGCGCGGCGCGAAATGGGGCGGCCGCGGCGACGCGGCACAAGGTGGGGGTCAGTCGGGCGCCTTGGTGGTCAGCGCCAGCGCGTGCAGATCGCCCGAGGGGCCGTCCATCCGGCCCTTCAAAGCGGCGTAGACGGCGCGCTGCTGCTGCACCCGGTTCTTGCCGCGGAAGCTCTCGTCGATGATCTCGGCGGCGTAGTGATTGCCGTCGCCGGCAAGGTCGGTGATGGCGATCTTGGCCTCGGGAAAGGTCTCGCGGAGCAGATCCTCGATTTCCTGCGCGCTCATCGCCATGGGTCGTCCTCGCTTGCTTCGTGTCGTCTCAGATGTAGGCAGCGCCCCGGCGGCACGCAAGCCCGCCGCCGGGGCAGCCGGAGGCCGCGCGGTCAGACCGCGAGCTCGGCCTCGGCGTCGGGAATGTGCAGCGCGGTCTCGAAGGCGGTGCGATAGAGCTCCGACAGCTCCGCCAGCGGCGCGGTGGCGCCGCCGAGGCTGACCGTGGCGCCGCCGAAACGGCCGACCCGCGCCAGCGGAATGCCGGCGGAGCCCGCCGCCGCCTCGAGCGCCGCGGCGCTCTCCTCGTCGGCGGCGATCAGGTAGCGGCCCTGATCCTCGCCGAACAGCGCCGCCGTGCCTGTGACGCCGATCTCGACGCCGAGACCCGCACCCTCGGCCATCTCGAAGGCGGCCAGCGCCAGCCCGCCCTCGGAGAGGTCGGTGCAGGCGCGGATCAGCGCGTGGTTGTCACGAACGAACAGGCCATGCGCCTTCTCGGCGGCGAGATCGACGGCGGGGGCGTCGCCCTCGTCGCGGCCCGACATCTCCCACAGCAGCGCCGAACGGCCGAGATGGCCCTCGGTCGTGCCGAGGACCAACGCCACGTCGCCTTCGGCGGGCTGCGTGCCGATTGCCCGGTCGGAAGTCTCGATCAGACCGACGCCGCCGATGGTGGGCGTCGGCAGGATGCCGGTGCCGTCGGTCTCGTTGTAGAGCGAGACGTTGCCCGACACGATCGGGAAGTCGAGCGCCGCGCAGGCCTCGCCTATGCCTTTGATCGCGCCGACCAGCTGGCCCATGATCTCGGGCTTCTCGGGGTTGCCGAAGTTCAGGTTGTCGGTCGCGGCGAGCGGCTTGGCCCCCGTGGCGACCAGGTTGCGCCAGGCCTCGGCCACCGCCTGCTTGCCGCCCTCATAGGGGTTGGCCTTGACGTAGCGCGGGTTGACGTCGCTGGTGAAGGCGAGGGTCTTGTCGGTGCCGTGCACCCGCACCAGCCCCGAACCGGCGCCCGGCGCGCGCGCGGTGTCGCCCATCACCATGTGGTCGTACTGCTCCCAGACCCAGGACTTGCGGGCGTGGTTGGGCGAGCCGATCAGCGCGCGCAGACCCGCGATCGGGTCGACCTCCTCCACCGGGCCCAGCGGCGCGGCGGCCGGGGTCTCGACCCAAGGGCGGTCGTATTCCGGCGCCGTGCCCGACAGCGCCTTGAGCGGCAGGTCGGCCTTGGTCTCGCCTTCGTGGATGATCAGGAAGCGGTCCTCTGGGATCGTCTCGCCGACGATGGCGAAGTCGAGGTCCCACTTGTCGAAGATCGCCCGCGCGACGGTCTCCTTCTCGGGGCGCAGCACCATGAGCATCCGCTCCTGGCTCTCCGACAGCATCATCTCGTAGGCGGTCATCGCCTTCTCGCGGCAGGGCACGCGGTCGAGGTCGAGGCGGATGCCGAGATCGCCCTTGTCGCCCATCTCGACGGCCGAGCAGGTCAGACCGGCGGCGCCCATGTCCTGAATGGAAATCACCGCGCCCGACGCCATCAGCTCGAGGCAGGCCTCCATCAGGCGCTTCTCGGTGAAGGGATCGCCGACCTGAACGGTCGGGCGCTTCTCCTCGATCGTGTCGTCGAACTCGGCCGAGGCCATGGTCGCGCCGCCGACGCCGTCGCGCCCCGTTTTCGCGCCGAGATAGACGACGGGCATGCCGACGCCGCTCGCTGCCGAGTAGAAGATCGCATCCGCGTCGGCGAGGCCGGCGGCAAAGGCGTTGACCAGGCAGTTGCCGTTATAGCTCGGGTGGAAGCGCACCTCGCCGCCGACATTGGGCACGCCGAAGCAGTTGCCGTAGCCGCCGACGCCGGAGACCACGCCCGACACCAGGCTGCGGGTCTTGGGGTGGTCGAGGCTGCCGAAGCTCAGCGCGTTCATCGCCGCGATGGGGCGCGCGCCCATGGTGAACACGTCACGCAGGATGCCGCCGACGCCGGTCGCAGCACCCTGGTAGGGCTCGATATAGGAGGGGTGGTTGTGGCTCTCCATCTTGAAGACCACGGCCTGGCCGTCGCCGATATCGACCACGCCGGCGTTCTCGCCGGGGCCGCAGATCACCTGCGGACCGGAGGTCGGCAGCGTCCGCAGCCATTTCTTCGACGACTTGTAGGAGCAGTGCTCGTTCCACATCGCCGAGAAGATGCCGAGTTCGGTGAAGCTCGGCTCGCGGCCGATGATCTCGAGGATGCGCGCGTATTCGTCGGGCTTGAGCCCGTGCGCGGCGATGAGGTCGTCGGTGATCTGGGGGTCGGACATGCGGGCGCTCTCCTGCTGGTCGCGCGCGTCATACAATCAGCCCGCCGCAGGGGAAAGCGGGTTTCGGCCGGGCCGGTCGATGAGCCGCAGCCAGGCCATGGCCAAAAAAAAGCCGGGCACACAGGCCCGGCAAGTCCAACAGGGAGGTATGAAGCGACGCACCGTGAGGCGCCATCGGCTTCGAACGCTGAAATATATAGCGGGATGTGAACGATCAAGTTCAAAACCCCTGCCGGCGCGGCAAGGCCGCCATGCGCCCCGCGCATGGCTGAAAAAGAGGCAGATCGGTGGTCGCGTGCTTAATCCGCGCGCTGTTCGCGAAGCTTGCGGCGATGGGCGAGGACTTCTTCCTGCACGAAATCGCGGAAGGCGGCGACGCGCTTCGATTGGCGCAGCTCCTCGGGATAGGCGAGGAAGACCGGCACTTCGCCGGATTCGATGTCCGGCAGCACCCGTTCGAGCGAGGGGAAGTGGTCGGGCAGGTAGTCCGGCAGCACGCCGACGCCGAGATCGTTCAGCACCGCCTGCAGCACCCCGAAATAGTTGTTCACGGTGAGCAGCGAGGGGATGTTGTTTGTCAGCAACTCCTGCACCATCGCCGCGCCGGCCGAGACCTGCGCCGAGGACGGGTTCTGGCAGATCAGCCGGTGGTTCTCGAAATCCTCGACCCGGTCGAGCGGCCCGGCCTTGTCGAGGTAATCCTGCGTCGCATAGAGCCGCATGCGCACGTTCATGAGCCGCTTGCGGATCAGGTCGGCCTGCGACGGCTCCTTCATCCGGATCGCCACGTCGGCCTCGCGCATCGGCAGGTCGAGCACCCGCTCCTCGAGGATCAGGTCGATCTTCAGATCGGGATAGCGCTCATAGAGCTTGGGCAGGCGCGGCGCGAGCCACAGCGTACCGAAGCCGATCGGCGTGGTGATCTTGATCTCGCCGAACACCTCCTCCTCGCTGTCGCGGATGCGCGCGGCGGCGGCGTCGAGCCGCTTGGTCATCGAGCGGGTCGCCTCGAACAGAAGCTCGCCCTGCTCGGTGAGGATCAGCCCGCGCGCGTGGCGGTGGAACAGCGTGGTGTTGAGCTGTTCCTCGAGCGCGCGGATCTGCCGGCTCACCGCCGACTGGCTCAGATGCAGCGAATCGCCGGCATGGGTCAGGCTGCCCGCATCCGCCACCGCGTGGAATATCCGCAGCTTGTCCCAATCCATCGCACCGTCCTGTCATTTCGTCCTGCGTCGCGCCATCTACGACCCGACGCGGCGCTTGCAAAGCGCCCGCATTGCATTTCCGCGACCTCATCCGCGAACTCTCGCACAGCATAACGGCAAATCCCGGTTTTTGCCGATTTTTTTGCCGTTTTACGCACCGTTCCCCCGCCCTGAGGGGCCGGCGGCGGCACGCCGCGCCGCGGCGGGCCAAACCATAGATGGATTTCCCGCCCGATCCCCCTTATGTCCCGAGGAACGATGCTCCGGCGCCGACCGGGGCAAAAGACGTGGCGAAAAGCGGGGTTGCGCGATGGCGGTCGGGATCTTCGATAGTGGCTTGGGCGGGCTCACGGTGCTGGGCGCGGTCGAGCGGCGGCTGCCGGACCTGCCGCTGGTCTATTTCGGCGACAACGCCCATGCGCCCTATGGCGTGCGGACCGCCGACGACATCTTCGACCTTACCACCGCCGCCACCGAGCGCCTGTTCGACGCCGGCTGCGATCTCGTCATCCTCGCCTGCAACACCGCCTCGGCGGCCGCGCTGCGGCGCATGCAGGAGGGCTGGGTGCCCAAGGGCAAGCGGGTGCTGGGCGTGTTCGTGCCGCTGATCGAGGCGCTGACCGAGCGGCAGTGGGGCGACAACTCGCCGCCGCGCGAGGTCGGCGTGAAGCATGTCGCGCTGTTCGCCACCCCGGCCACTGTACGCTCGCGCGCCTTCCAGCGCGAGCTGGCCTTCCGCGCCATCGGCGTCGATGTCGAGGCGCAGGCCTGCGGCGGCGTGGTCGACGCGATCGAGGAGGGCGACATGATCCTCGCCGAGGCGCTGGTGCGCAGCCATGTCGACGCGCTCAAGCGCAAGATGCCCGAGCCCGACGCCGCGGTGCTGGGCTGCACCCATTACCCGCTGATGGAAGAGATCTTCCAGGACGCGCTGGGCCCGCAGGTCAAGGTGTTCAGCCAGGCCAGCCTGGTCGCCGAGAGCCTCGCGGACTACCTGCAGCGCCGCCCCGAGATGATCGGTTCGGGCACCGAGAGCCTGTTCCTGACCACCGGCAACCCCAAGGCCGTCTCGAACCGCGCCACGCAGTTCCTGCGCCGCAAGATCGAGTTCACCCCGGCCTGAACCGGACGCCGTGACCGCCGCCTTTCCGACGAGGAGCCAGACATGACCCATTCCGCCGCCATCCTCGGGGCTTCCGGATATACCGGGGCCGAGCTGGTCCGCCTGATCGCCACCCATCCGGGGCTGGAGATCGCCGCGCTGTCTGGCGATCGCAAGGCCGGCATGGCGATGGGCGAGGTCTTTCCGCATCTCGGCCATCTGGATCTGCCGAAGCTCTGCACCATCGACGAGATCGACTTCTCCGCCATCGACATCGCCTTCTGCGCGCTGCCGCACGCGATGAGCCAGGCGGTGATCGCGGAGCTGCCCAAGGATCTGAAGATCGTCGACCTCTCGGCCGATTTCCGGCTGCGGAACGACGGCGAATACGAGAAGTGGTACGGCAAGCCGCACGCCGCGATGGATCTGCAGGCCGAGGCCGTCTACGGCCTGACCGAGTTCTACCGCGAAGAGATCCGCGATGCCCGCCTCGTCGCCGGGACCGGCTGCAACGCCGCCACCGTGCAGTTCGCGCTGCGGCCGCTCATCGAGAAGAGCCTGATCGACCTCGACGACATCGTCTGCGACCTCAAGAACGGCGTCTCGGGGGCGGGTCGCTCGCTCAAGGAGAACATGCTCTTCGCGGAACGCTCCGAGGACGTGCTGGCCTATTCGGCCGGCGGCACGCACCGGCATCTGGGCGAGTTCGACCAGGAGTTCAGCCAGATCGCCGGGCGCGACGTGCGCATCCTCTTCACCCCGCATCTCGTGCCGGTGAACCGCGGCATCCTTGCCTCCTGCTACGTGAAGGGCGACCCGCAGGCGGTGCACGAGGCGCTGCAGACGCGCTATGCCAGCGAGCCCTTCCTGCGGGTGCTGCCCTTCGGCAAGCTGCCGGGGATGAGCCACGTGCAGGGCTCGAATTTCTGCCATCTGGGCGTGGCGGGCGACCGGGTGTCGGGCCGCACGCTGGTGGTCTCGACCCTCGACAACCTGTGCAAGGGCTCCTCGGGCCAGGCGTTGCAGAACGCCAACCTGATGCTGGGCCTGCCCGAGACCGAGGGGCTGATGCTCGCCCCGGTCTTTCCCTGATGCGCGGCCTCAAGAAGACCCGCCGCATCCAGGTGCTGGCGCTGGCGGCGGTGGCGCTGGTGCTGGCCACCGGGATCATCGGCTTCGCGATGCGCGACGGGATCAACTTCTTCCGCTCGCCGGCGCAGCTTCTGGCCGAGCCGCCGGGCCCCGAGGAGGTGTTCCGCCTCGGCGGGCTGGTCGAGGAGGGCACGCTCAAGCGCGGGCAGGGCGAGACGGTGACCTTCTCGGTCACCGATGGCGCGGCCTCGGTGCCGGTCGCCTATACCGGCATCCTGCCCGACCTCTTCGAGGAGGGGCAGGGCATGGTCGGCCAGGGCCGCTGGACCGGCGAGCGCTTCGAGGCAATCGAGATCCTCGCCAAGCATGACGAGAGCTACATGCCCAAGGAAGTGATCGACGCGCTGGAGGAGCAGGGCGTCTACAAGGCACCGGACGCAGCCGCACCGTCGAATTAACCTTGCCGCGGCATTCTCCCGTCCGGGGTCACGGAAGGGGGCGGAATGAAAAGCGTGGAAGAGATCGCGGCGGAGATCGTCGCGCGCGAAGGCGGCTATATCGACGATCCGGATGATCCGGGCGGCGCCACGAAACATGGCGTGACCATCGGCACGCTGCGGCGTCTCGGCATGGATCTCGACGGCGACGGCGTCGTCACCAAGGCCGATCTGAAACTCCTCTCGCCCGGTCAGGCCGCCGGGATCTTCGTGGAGCATTACTATCGCCGCCCGCGCATCGACGCGCTGCCCGCGAGCCTGCAGCCATCGGTCTTCGACATGTATGTCAATTCCGGCGCCAACGCGGTGAAGATCCTGCAGCGCCTGCTGGTGGCGATGCGCATCCCGGTAGCGATCGACGGCATCATCGGCCCCCAGACCATCGCCGCCGCGCGGCAGGCCCATGCCGCCGCGCCCGAACATCTGGCAGACGCCTACGGCATCGCCCGGCGCAACTACTACTACGCCCTGGCCGACCGCCGCCCGGCGAGCCGCAAGTTCGCGCGGCGGCGTGACGGCGGCAAGGGCGGCTGGATCAGGCGGGCCGAGGAATTCATATCGCCGCGCCACCATCTGAGCGCGGCACAGCATCGGGCGAGGGTCTCGGCATGGGGATGAACACCGGACTGATCGGGGGGGGCGCCTCGACCCTGTTCGGCGCGTGGCGCAACATGGTGGTCGAAACGGTCGAGGCTTTCCGCGAGAATGTCGAGGGACGCGCGGCGCGCGATGCCGATCACCGGGCCGACGTGCTGTCGCAATTCGCCGCCGAGATGGTGCGCGAGCGGCGCGGCGGCTGGGACCGCTTCATCGACGGGCTCAACCGGCTGCCTCGCCCGCTGATGGCCTTCGGCACGCTCGGCCTGATCGTGGCGGCGATGACCGACCCGGCATGGTTCGCGGCGCGCATGGAGGGGCTGGCGCTGGTGCCCGAGCCGCTGTGGTGGCTGATGGGGGCGATCGTCAGCTTCTATTTCGGCGCGCGGATGCAGGCGCATGGGCAGGGCTTCGAGCGCGAGATGCTGGTGGCGCTGGCCCGGATGCGGGCGCGCGTGCCCGAGCCCGACCCCGCGGTTCCGAAAGGCGCGGCGCGCGGTCAGAGCAGTGGCGGGCCGGTCTGGCCCAACGCCGCGCTCGAGGACTGGCAGCGCACGCGAGGGTGATCGCCCGAGAGGGGCCGCGACGATCTGCCAGCGCGCTGCGCCATGGCCCGGTGCGCGCGGATCGGTTAGAACTTGGGCCATGCTGATCGAACTTGGACATTTCGCGCTGATTCTGGCCTTCGTCACCGCCATCGTGCAGATGGTGGTGCCGCTGATCGGGGCGCAGAAGAACTGGCGCGGCTGGATGGCCGTGGCCGAGCCCGCCGCCACCGCACAGTTCCTGCTCACCGGCTTCGCCTTCGCGGCGCTGACGGCGGCCTTCGTCACCTCGGACTTCTCGGTGGCGCTGGTGGTGGCGAACTCGCACTCCCTGAAGCCGATGCTCTACAAGGTCAGCGGCGTCTGGGGGAACCACGAGGGGTCGCTGCTCCTGTGGCTCCTGATCCTCGCGGGCTTCGGCGCCTGCGCGGCCTGGTTCGGCGGCGACCTGCCCGAGAAGCTGCGCGCCCGCGTATTGGCGGTGCAGGCCTCGATCGGCGTGGCCTTCTACGCCTTTCTGCTCTTCACCTCGAACCCGTTCCTGCGGGTCGCGGTGCCGCCCTTCGACGGGCAGGATCTGAACCCGCTGTTGCAGGATCCGGGCCTCGCCTTCCACCCGCCGTTTCTCTACCTCGGCTATGTCGGGCTCTCGATGTCCTTCTCCTTCGCGGTCGCGGCACTGATCGAGGGGCGCGTCGACGCCGCCTGGGCGCGCTGGGTCCGGCCCTGGACGCTGGCGGCCTGGCTGTTCCTGACCATCGGCATCGCGCTGGGCTCCTGGTGGGCCTATTATGAGCTGGGCTGGGGCGGCTTCTGGTTCTGGGACCCGGTCGAGAATGCGAGCTTCATGCCGTGGCTCTTTGCCGCCGCGCTGCTGCACTCGGCGATCGTCACCGAGAAGCGCGAGGCGCTGAAGAGCTGGACCGTGCTGCTCGCCATCCTCGCCTTCAGCTTCTCGCTCTTGGGCACATTCATCGTCCGCTCGGGCGTGCTGACCAGCGTGCACGCCTTTGCAAACGACCCCGAGCGCGGGGTGTTCATCCTCGCCATTCTCGCCGTCTTCACCGGCGGCGCGTTGACGCTCTACGCGGCGCGCGCCCATGCGATGCAGGCCAAGGGCGTGTTCGGGCTGGTCAGCCGCGAGAGCGCGCTGGTGGCCAACAACGTGCTGCTCGCGGTCTCGGCGCTGGTGGTCTTCGTCGGCACCGTTTGGCCACTGGTGGCCGAGATGGCCTTCGGCCGCGTGCTTTCGGTCGGCCCGCCCTTCTTCGACGCCGCCTTCACGCCGTTCTTCGTGGCGCTGGCGCTGCTGCTGCCGCTGGGCACGCTGATGGCTTGGAAGCGGTCCCAGGGTGGCCGGCTGATGCGCCAGCTGATGCCGGCGCTGGCGCTGGCGGCGGCGTTGCTGCTGCTGGGCTACGCGCTGGGATCGGGTCGTTCGGCCTTCGGCCCGCTCGGGCTGGCGCTAGGCGGTTGGGTGCTGGGCGGGGCTATGGTCGATCTCTGGGCCCGCGCGGGGCGCGGCGCCGTCGCGGCGCGGCTCGGCCGGATGCGCCGGCTGCCGCGGGCCGATTGGGGCCGGGCCCTGGCGCATGGCGGCCTCGGCGTCACCATCATCGGGATCAGTGGCCTGCTGGCCTGGCAGCGCGAGGACATCCGCGTGGCCGAGATCGGCGACAGCTGGACGCTCGGTCGCTACGAGATCACGCTGCAGGCGGTGCGCGAGACCGAGGGGCCGAACTACCTCACCACCATGGCCGAGATGAGTGTGCAGGCGAATGGCCGCGAGGTCGCCACGCTCTACCCCGAGAAGCGGTTCTACCCGGTGGCCGGGATGCCGACCACCGAGGCGGGAATCGATGGCGGGCTGTGGCGCGACGTCTATCTGGTGATCGGCGATCCGCAGGACGGCGGCGGCTGGGCCGTGCGCAGCCATCTCAAGCCGATGGCGGCCTGGATCTGGCTCGGCGGCATCCTGATGGCGCTGGGCGGGGTGGTCTCGCTCACCGATCGCAGGATGCGGGTGGCGGCCGGCGCGCGCCGCGCCCCGGCGCCTGTGGCGGCGGAATGAAGCGGCTGGCGCTCATCCTCGCGCTGATCGCGGCGCCTGCCTTCGCGGTCGAGCCGGACGAGGTGCTCGACGATCCGGCGCTCGAGGCCCGGGCGCGCGATATCAGCGCCGGGCTGCGCTGCCCGGTCTGCCGCAACGAGAGCATCGACGAGAGCAATGCGGGCGTCAGCCGCGACCTGCGGCTCTATGTCCGCGAGCGGCTGCTGGCGGGCGACAGCGACACGGAAGTGGTGCGCGCCGTGGTCGACCGCTACGGCGAATACGTGCTGCTCAAGCCCGACACCTCGGGCGCCAACCTGATCCTGTGGCTGGCCGCGCCCGCGCTGCTGGTGCTCGCTGGTGGCGTCGCCTTCATCTCGATCCGGCGCCGGGCCTCCGGACCCGAGGACCGGCTGTCGGAGGAGGAAGAGGCGCGGCTGCGGGACCTGCTCGACCGCTGACGCTTGGTTCCCCCTTTCGCGATGCGCCGCGCGCTGTAGGCTCGGCCGCAACCTTGGGGGGAGAGCTTGCATGGACTACCAGACGATCAGCTTGACGGTGGAGGAGGGCGTGGCGGTGCTGACGCTCGACCGGCCATCGGTGATGAACGCGCTCAACACCCAGATGCGGGCCGAAATCACCCACGCGCTGCGCAATCTCGACGCCGCCGCGCGGGTGTTGGTGATCACCGGGGCCGGACGGGCTTTCTGCTCGGGCCAGGATCTCGGCGATGCGGGCAGCGCCAACGCCACCGATCTCGAGCGGGTGCTGCGCGACGAATACGTGCCGATGCTGCTGGCCCTGCGCGACCTCGAAGTGCCCAGCATCGCCGCCGTGGGTGGCGCGGCGGCGGGCGCGGGCGCCAACCTGGCGCTGGCCTGCGACGTGGTGATCGCCTCGGAAGAGGCACATTTCACCCAGGCCTTCACCCGGATCGGCCTGATCCCCGATGCCGGCGGTACCTGGACCCTGCCGCGCCAGATCGGCAACGCGCGGGCGATGGGGGCGATGCTCTTCGCCGATCGCATCCCGGCCCGTCAGGCGGCCGATTGGGGAATGATCTACGAAGCCGCGCCGGAGGCCGATTTCGAGGAGCGCTGGCGCGCCCGCGCGGCGCAGCTGGCGCAGGGGCCGACGCTGGCCTACCGGCAGCTACGCGCAGCGATGCGCGACAGCGCCGAGAGCGGTTTCGAAGCGCAGCTCGCGCGCGAAGCGCAGCTGCAAGGCATCTGCGGCCGCAGCCGCGACTTCAAGGAAGGGGTCGTGGCCTTCGTGGAAAAACGCGCCCCGCGTTTCGAGGGGCGCTAGGCCTTCAGGCCGCGTCGCCCATCTGGGCGGCGCGCCGGCCCATCAGCGGCAGGATCTGCTCGAACACCCCACCGAAGACCGAGCCATCCGTGGCGCCGGCATCGCGCGTCTGGCGGGCCGGGCGGCCGGGCAGGCGACCCTCGATGACGAGGCCGTGGCCGGAGGCCCGGTTCGCCGCCGTCGGCACCAGATGCAGCGCGAAATCGCGGCCGGCGAGATCGTCGATCGTCAGGCACAGGCTGTCATGCGCCAGCTGCAGCGCCGTGGCGCGGGGCGCGGGCATGCCGTGCCGCGTGTCACGCTCGAAGCGCACGCCGCAATCATAGCCGCGCGCATCGTCGCCTGCCGCCCGCACCCGGCCGGAGGAGACGTTGCGACCGCGCAGCCGGGGGCCGTCCATGTGCAGGCCGCCCAGGATCTCGTGATCGGCGAAATCGAAGACCAGCGCCCCGAGGCCGAGGCCGTGGCCCGCCTCGTCGTCGATCCGGATATCGATGGTGATGGCGCCATCCGCGGTCTCGTGCAGCGCCAGACGCACCGGGACATCCCGACCGAAGCTTGCTTCGGCGCTTTCGGGGCTGGGGGTGAACCGCACTTCGATATGAGCCGACATGACAGACATCCTTTCGCTCGAACCTGAGAACCGCACTCGTCGATCTGACTGCATCCTGTATTGCAGCAGATTGGGGCGCCGGGGTGGCAGGCGGTCCGACTTCCGGTGAAATAGCCTATTTCTTCAATGACTTAGCCTAACGGATAGGTCTCTTTGGTTGAGGTGACCTATACGAAAGAATTGAAGCATTAGATTTACTGAATAAATGCCGCTCTCTTTTGAGACAGGAATTTTCCCTTACCTATCCGATCGGTTAGGCGCGCCTTTGGACAATGCGCGGCTCTTGAGGGGATTGGTTCCTCGGGCCGAGGCGCGGCACGATTGCGCGTCGAATGCGGCGAAATCTGGGCGGTCGGCGCGGTCAAATGACGCCGACTCGCGGTCCTCGCCCACGAAAAAAGGGCCCGGCATCGCTGCCGGGCCCTTCGCGCCCCTGAGGGGGCCGAGACGCGCTGAGATCAGCGGTTCTCGATATCGACATAATCGCGCTGTGTGGCGCCCAGATAGAGCTGGCGCGGACGGCCGATCTTGAGCTGCGGATCGGCGAGCTGCTCCTTCCACTGCGACACCCAGCCGACGGTGCGCGCGAGCGCGAAGATCGGCGTGAACATCGAGGTCGGGAAGCCCATCGCGTCGAGGATGATGCCCGAATAGAAATCGACGTTCGGGTAGAGCTTCTTCTCGGCGAAGTAGGGATCCTCCAGCGCCACGCGCTCGAGCTCCTTGGCGACCTGCAGCGTCGGGTTGTTCTCGATGCCCAACAGTTCGAGCACCTCGTCGGCGCTCTCCTTCATCACCTTCGCGCGCGGGTCGAAGTTCTTGTAGACCCGGTGGCCGAAGCCCATCAGGCGGAACGGGTCGTTCTTGTCCTTCGCGCGGGCGATGAACTCGGGGATCCGGTCCGGGGTGCCGATCTCGCGCAGCATCTCGAGGCAGGCCTGGTTGGCGCCGCCATGGGCGGGGCCCCAGAGGCAGGCGATGCCGGCGGCGATGCAGGCAAAGGGGTTGGCGCCCGACGACGAGGCGAGACGCACGGTCGAGGTCGAGGCGTTCTGCTCGTGATCGGCGTGCAGGGTGAAGATCCGGTCCATCGCGCGGGCGAGGATCGGGTTCACCTCGTATTCCTCGGCCGGGACCGAGAAGCACATGCGCAGGAAGTTCGACGCGTAGTCGAGATCGTTGCGCGGATACACGAAGGGCTGGCCGATCGAGTACTTGTAGGCCATCGCCGCGATCGTCGGCATCTTGGCGATCAGGCGGATCGAGGCGACCTCGCGCTGGTGCTCGTCATTGATGTCGGTGCTGTCGTGGTAGAAGGCCGACATCGCGCCGACCACGCCGACCATGGTGGCCATCGGATGCGCGTCGCGGCGGAAGCCGCGGAAGAAGTTGTGCATCTGCTCGTGGATCATGGTGTGACGCGTCACCAGCGTCTCGAACTCCTCGAGCTGCGCGGCCGAGGGCAGCTCGCCGTAGAGCAGCAGGTAGCAGACCTCGAGGTAATGCGAATCCTTGGCGAGCTGGTCGATCGGGTAGCCGCGATGCAGCAGCACGCCGGCTTCGCCGTCGATATACGTGATCGTGGAGTCGCAGGCCGCGGTCGAGGTGAAGCCCGGGTCATAGGTAAAGACACCCGCCTGCGCATAGAGCTTGCGGATGTCGATCACCTCGGGTCCGCCGGTCGGGGCGTACATCGCCAGATCGTAGCTTTCGCCGTCGATGGTCAGCTTTGCGGTCTTGGTCGTCTCGGCCATACAGGTCCCCTTCATGTTCCCGCCGCCGCCCTAGGCGACGCGCGACTCTGATCTCTCGATGCCGCGGTGCAACATAGCGGATGGTGTCTGACCGGCCAGTATCAGGCGGCCGCGTCCTCGATCCGCGCCACGCTTTCGTCGCGGCCGAGCACCAGCATCATGTCGAATACGCTGGGGCTGACCATGCGCCCCGCCAGAGCCGCGCGCAGCGGCCCTGCCAATTTGCCCAGGCCAAGACCATGCGTCTCGGCCAGAGCGGTCACGACCCCCTCCAGCGCGTCCCGCTCCCAGCTAGCAGTTTGCAGCTGCGGCGTCAATTCTGCCAGTATACCACGGGATACATCGTCGAGGCTCTTGGCCGATTTCTCGTCCGGGACGATCGGGCGCTCCGTCAGAACAAAATGCGCTTTTTCAATGAGTTCCGGGAAGATCTTCGCGCGATCCTTGAGGTGAGGCATCGCCTTGAGCAGCCCCTCGCGCTGACCTTCGGTCAGGGGCAGCTGCCCGGTCGCGGCGAGAAATGCCTCAAGTTCATGCAGCAGCGCGGCATCGTCGGAGATGGCGATGTGCTGGCGGCAAAGATTCTCCAGCTTCTTGGTGTCGAAGCGGGCGGGCGACTTGCCGATGCCCTTCAGGTCGAACCACTCGCGCGCCTCGGCATCGGTAAAGAACTCGGCGTCGCCGTGGCTCCAGCCCAGCCGGGTGAGGTAGTTGCGCATGCCGGCCGAGGGGTAGCCCATCTGCTGGTACTCCGCCGCCCCGGTCGCGCCATGGCGCTTGGACAGCTTCTTGCCATCGGGACCGAAGATCAGCGGCACATGCGCGAAGACCGGAAGCTCCCAACCCATGGCGCGATAGATGAGCGCCTGACGATGGGCGTTGGTCATGTGGTCGTCGCCGCGGATCACGTGGGTCACGCCCATGTCGTGATCGTCGACCACGACGGCCAGCATGTAGACCGGCGAGCCGTCCGAGCGGAGCAGCACCATGTCGTCGAGCTGGTCGTTGCCAATGGTGATCTCGCCCTGCACCTCGTCGTGGATCGTGCTCGCGCCCTCGCGCGGGGCCTTGAGGCGGATGACGAAGGGCGCGTCGTCGGGGTAGTCGGCCTCGCTCGCGTCGCGCCAAGGCGAGCGGTAGAGCGTCGAGCCGCCCAGCGCGCGTGCCTCCTCGCGGAAGGCCTCAATCTCGGCCTGCGTCGCAAAGCATTTGTAGGCGGTGCCATCGGCCAGCATCTGGCGGGCCACCTCGGCGTGGCGCTCGGCCCGGGCAGCCTGGCTGATCGGCTCACCGTCCCAGTCGAGGCCGAGCCAGCTAAGCCCGTCGAGGATCGCGCGGGTGTTCTCGTCGGTCGACCGGGCGCGGTCGGTATCCTCGATCCGGAGAAGGAACTTGCCGCTGCGGCCGCGGGCATAGAGCCAGTTGAACAGCGCGGTGCGGGCGCCGCCGATATGCAGCGCGCCGGTGGGCGAAGGGGCGAAGCGGGTGACGACCGGGGTCTGGGACATGCGGGGGGTATTTACCTTTCGCTAACCATGCGGCGCGCAGCCTTGTTGGCATGGGGGATACTCAGGTCGGGGCTCGGAAACAAGCGTGGGCCATGGGCGCGGCCCCGGCGCCCGGTCCCCGGATCGAGGCGGCGCTGGCGCGGCAGAGGGCCTATCTGGCCTGCTGGACGCCGGTTTGCCTCGGTGCCGGCATCGGGATCTGGTTCGCCCTGTCGCGCGAGCCGGGTGCCGCCATCTATGGCGGTGTGGCCGGACTGGCGGCGCTCTGCCTAGCCCTGCGGATGCTTTCGCGCGGACTGGCAGGGCGTGTACTCGCCATGGCGCTGCTCCTCATCTGCGTGGGCTTCCTGCTTGCTGGTGCGCGGGCGAACAGCCTTTCCGCGCCGGTGCTGGGGTACCGCTATTACGGGCCGATCGAGGGACGGATCGTCGATGTCGACCGCTCGCAGAGCGACCGGCTCCGGATCACACTAGACCGGCTCCGGCTCGAGGATGTGCGCGGGGTCCCGCATCGCGCCCGGCTGTCGCTGCATGGCAACCACCTTGCCCCGCTGGCCCCGGGCACGCGGGTGATGACCACCGGGCATCTGTCGCCGCCGCCGGGGCCGGCCGAGCCGGGCGGCTTCGATTTCCGCCGCCACGCCTGGTTTCTCGGGCTGGGCGCGGTGGGCTATTCCCGGGTGCCGCTGCTGCTGGCCTCCGATGCGCCGGCCAAGGGGGCATGGCTCGCCCGGCTCAGGGTCCGGCTCAGCGCGGCGATCCGGTCGCGGATCGGGGGCGAGGCGGGGGGCTTCGCGGCGGCGGTGAGCACCGGTGACAGGTCCGGGCTGGGCCGCGCCGCCAATGACGCGATGCGCGAGGCCAATCTCTATCACCTCGTTTCGATCTCGGGGATGCACATGGCGATGCTGGCGGGCTTGGTGTTCTGGCTGGTGCGGGCCGGGGTCGCTGCGCTGCCGCCGCTCGCGCTGAGGCTCAATGGGCGCAAGGTGGCCGCGGCCATGGCACTGCCCGCCGCGGCCTTCTACCTCGCCCTCGCGGGCCGCGACGTGGCGACCGAGCGGGCCTTCATCATGGTCGCGGTCAGCCTGGGGTCGGTGCTGGCGGACCGCCGGGCCCTGAGCCTGAGAGGGTTGGCGATCGCGGCGCTGATCGTGCTCGGGCTGCGGCCCGAGACCCTGCTGAACCCCGGCTTCCAGATGTCATTTGCCGCTGTTCTGGCGCTGGTCGTCGCGATGGGGCGGCTACCTTCCGCCTGGCACCGTCCACGTGGGCTGGCGCGGCTCTGGATGCCGGTGGCGCTGTTGTCGCTGACCTCGCTGGTGGCGGGCAGCGCCACCGCGCCCTTCGCCGCCGCGCATTTCAACCGCGTGGCGCATTACGGCCTGCTGGCCAATCTCCTCGCCGTGCCGGCGATGGGCGGGCTGGTGATGCCGGGGGCGGTGATCCTCGCCGTGACGGGACCGCTCGGGCTCGACCAGCCGGCGGTCTGGATGATCGACTGGGGCTCGCGCTGGATCTTGTGGGTGAGCGCGCGGATCGCCGAATTCGACGGCGCCAGCTCGGCGGTGATCGCCCCGCCGGGGGCCGTCGTGGCGCTGGTGGCGTTCGGTGGGCTATGGGGCACGCTGTGGCAGGGGCGGGGACGGGTGGCGGCGCTGCTGCCGCTGGCACTGGCCGCCGGGCTGTGGGCGCGGGCGGAGCGGCCCGACCTGCTGATCAGCGACAGCGGCGCGCTGCTCGGGCTGATGACGCCGGAGGGGCGAGCGCTGTCGAAGCCGACGGGCGACGGTTTCGCGGCCGGGGTCTGGCTGGAAAACGACGGTGACGGGCGCAGCCAGTCCGAGGCGCATGACCCGCGCGCATTGCCCCGCCATGACCGGCTATTGCGGATAAGCTTTCAAGGGACCGAGATCGTGCAGGTCACGGGAAGGACGGCCTTGGCAAAGCTCCAAGGCTGCGGCGGCGCCGACATACTGATCACCAACCAGCCCGATCCAGCCCCGCGCCCCTGCCTGCGCTTCGATGCCACGCGGCTGCGCGACACCGGTGCGATCGCCCTGTGGCGCGGCCCGGACGGCCCCCGGATCGAGACCGTGGCCGAACGGGCCGGGCGCAGGCTCTGGACTCAGTAGTTGCGGATCAGCCCGACGAGGCGGCCCTGCACGCGCACCTGATCATCGCTGTAGATGCGGGTTTCATAGGCCGGGTTGGCGGCTTCGAGCGCGATGCGCCGACCGTTGCGGCGGAACCGCTTGAGCGTCGCTTCCTGATCCTCGATCAGCGCGACGACGATGTCGCCATTGTCGGCCGAGGCGGTCTCGCGGATCACCACGAGGTCGCCATCGTTGATGCCGGCCTGGATCATCGAATCGCCGTGCACCTCGAGCGCGTAATGGTTGCCCTGTCCCAGCATCGAGCCGGGAACCGCGACCTCGTGGCTGATCTCGCTGATCGCGGAGATCGGCACACCGGCGGCGATCCTGCCCATCACCGGAAGGTTCATCGCCATCGCCGCGATTTCGGGCGGCATGTCCGATGGCTTCGGATCGGCCTCAGTCGAGAGCCCTTCGGCGGCGAAGCGGTTCTCCATCGCCTCGGGCAGCTTGATGATTTCCAGCGCGCGGGCGCGGTGGGCGAGCCGGCGGATGAAGCCGCGCTCCTCGAGCGCGGTGATCAGCCGGTGGATGCCCGATTTAGAGCGCAGGTCGAGCGCGTCCTTCATCTCGTCGAAGGAGGGCGGAACGCCGTCGGCCTTGATCCGCCGGTGGATGAATTCCAGCAGGTCGGACTGTTTGCGGGTCAGCATGGTTGCCCCTTTTTGCGCGCGGACGGTTGGGGCTCCGTTCTATGCACGTTCCCGTTTTGTGTCAAGCCCTCACAGCGCGATCACTTCCACCACGTCACCCGTATCGCGGGCAGGGTCGTGCGGCGGCTGCACGATCAGGCAGTCCGCATCCGACAGCACCGACAGAAGCGAGCTGTCCTGCTTGGAGAAGGCGGTCACGCCGTCCGGCCCGGTCGCGGCACGCAGGTAGTGCTCGCGGGGGCCGTTCGCCGCCAGCGGCGCGGCCAACCGGGCGCGGTGGCGCGGCGCCGGGGCAGGGGGCAGGCCTGAAAGCGCCCTAATTAGTGGAACGAGAAAGACATGCGCGCAGACCATCGAGGAGACCGGGTTGCCCGGCAGCCCGAGAAGCAGCGCATCGCCGAAACGCCCGGCCATCAGCGGCTTGCCCGGGCGGATCGCCACCTTCCAGAAGGCCCGCTCCATCCCGGCCTCCGAGGCGGCCTCGCCGACGAGGTCGTGATCGCCGACCGACGCGCCGCCGATGGTCACCACGATATCGGCGCCGCGCGCCAGCTCGAACGCCTGCGCCAGCGCGGCCATGCTGTCGCCGGCGATCGGCAGCAGCCGCGGCGCGCCGCCGGCCTGTGCCACGATGCCGTGCAGCCCGTAGGCGTTCGATGCGATGATCTGGTCGGCGCGCGGTGCGCCGCCCGGCGCCACCAGCTCGTCGCCCGTGGCGATGATCGCCACTTCGGGCCAACGCGAGACGGTGAGCCTGTCGGCGTTCATCGACGCGGCCAACGCTATGTCGGCGGGCCGCAACAGGCGCGGCGCCGACAAGGCGTCGCCGGCGCGGAAATCGACACCGGCGGCGCGGATGTTGCGGTTCTCGGAGATGCCGGGCGACAGCGTCACCTCGTCGCCGTCGCGCGTCGTGTCCTCCTGGATCACGACGCGGTCCGCGCCCGCAGGCACCGGAGCGCCAGTAAAGATGCGCACCGTCTCGCCCGGCCCGACGCGGCCGGCAAAGCCATGCCCGGCCGCTGCCTCGCCGATCACCGTCAGCCGCGCGCCGGGCGCGCAGTCGGCGTCGCGGATGGCATAGCCGTCCATCGCCGAGGCCGCGAAGGGCGGCTGGTCGCGCGTCGCGATCACCGGAGCGCGCAGCACGCGGCCCGAGGCGGCGGTCAGACCGACCTCCTGCGTGTCGAGCGGCGTGACGAGGGCAAAGAGCCGGTCGAGGGCCTCGGAGACGGGGATCACGCCTGCCAGCGTCCCGACTTGCCGCCCTCCTTGAGGGTCAGGCGGACGCCGCCGATGACCATGTCCTTCTGCGCGGCCTTGAGCATGTCGTAGATCGTCAGACCGGCCACGGAAACCGCCGTCAGCGCCTCCATCTCGACGCCGGTGCGGCCGGTGGTGCGCACCGTCGCGGTGATCCGCACGCCCGGCAGGGCCTCGTCGGCCTCGAGGTCGAGCGTCACCTTCGACAGTGGCAGCGGGTGGCATAGCGGAATCAGGTCGGCCGTCCGCTTGGCGGCCATGATCCCGGCCAGCCGGGCGGTGCCCAGCACGTCGCCCTTGCCGGCGCGGCCCGCCTGCACGAGGGCGAGCGTCTCGGCGGTCATGGTCACGTGACCCTCGGCCACCGCCATGCGGTCGGTGACCGACTTGTCGGTGACATCGACCATGTGGGCGCGGCCGGCGGCGTCGAAATGCGTGAGCGGCATCAGGCCCCCGGCGCGGTCAGCGGGCTCGCCAAAAGGCTGCGCGTCGCCGCGGTCACGTCGTCCTGCCGCATCAGGCTTTCGCCGATCAGGAAGCTGCGCACGCCGTAGCGCGCCATCTCGGCGAGATCGGCCGGCGTCGACAGCCCGCTCTCGCCGACGATCATCCGGTCGACCGGCACGTGCTTGGCCAGTTTGCGGGTCACGTCGAGCGAGGTCTCGAAGGTCTGCAGGTTGCGGTTGTTGATGCCGATCATCCGCGACGACAGCTCGGCCGCGCGGTCGAGCTCGGCGCGGTCATGCACCTCGATCAGCGCGTCCATGCCCCAGCGCGTCGCCGCGTCCTCGAGCTCGCGCGCCTGCGCGTCCGACACGCTCGCCATGATGATCAGGATGCAGTCGGCGCCCAGCGAGCGGCTCTCGGCCACCTGCCACGGATCATAGAGGAAATCCTTGCGCAGCACCGGCAGCGAGGTCGCCTCGCGCGCCTGCACGAGAAACTCGTCCGCGCCCTGGAAGGAGGGTCCGTCGGTCAGCACCGAGAGACAGGCCGCACCGCCGGCCTCGTAGGCGGCGGCAAGCGCGGGCGGGTCGAAATCGGCGCGGATCAGCCCCTTGGAGGGGCTGGCCTTCTTCACTTCGGCGATCAGGCCGTAGCCCTCGCGCGCGGCCTCGGCCAGCCGGTCGGCGAAGCCGCGCGGTGCCGGCGCCTGGGCGGCGCGTGCCTCGATATCGGCGAGCGGCAGCGCGGCCTTGCGCTGCGCCACCTCCTCGAGCTTGTAGGCCTTGATCTTGTCGAGAATGTCCATGTCGTCGTTCTACCGGGCAAAAAGGGGCTTGGAAAGCGTTCAGGCGGGGCCGCACCAGTCGATCGGGCGCTCGCCGCGCGCGGCGAGCCAATCGTTGACCCGGCCGAAGGGGCGCGAGCCGAAGAAGCCACGCCGCGCGGCCAGCGGCGAAGGATGGGCGGTTTCGATCACCAGGTGATCCGGGCCGATGAAGGGCGCGGCCACCTTCTGGGCATGCGCGCCCCACAAGAGAAAGACGCAAGGTGTCGCGGCGGCGCGTTCGAGGACCTGTGCCACCAGCACGTCCCAGCCCAACCGGGCATGGCCGCCGGCGCCACCCGGCTCGACCGAGAGGGCGGTGTTCAAGAGCAGCACGCCCTGGCGCGCCCAATGCGTCAGGTCGCCGGTGGCGGGCGCGCAGCCCAGATCCTCGCGCATCTCCTTGAAGATGTTGCGCAGGGAAGGCGGCAGCTTGGCCAGCTCGGCGGGGACCGAAAAGGCGAGGCCGGTCGCATGGCCCGGCGTCGGGTAGGGGTCCTGGCCCAGGATCACCACGCGCACGGCGTCGGGCGGCGTCAGCTCCAGCGCGCGGAACCGCGCCTCAGGGGCGGGCAGCACGGCGGGCAGGGCATCGAGACGATCGCGCAGGGCGGGCCATTGCGCCGAAAAGAACGGCAGGTCTGCCCAGCCCTCGGGCGGCGCGCTCACGCCTGCCCGGAGGTGATCGCGGCGAGCCGGTCGATGGCGCGACGCGCGGCGCCCGAATCGATGCTTTCGGCGGCGAGATCGGCGCCGCTGCGCAGATCGGAAGCGCGACCCGCCACAACCAGCGCGGCGGCGGCGTTGAGCCGGACCGCGTCGCGATAGGCGCCCGGCGCCCCGTCGAGCAGCGCGGCCAGCGCGCGGCCGTTCTCCTCGGGCGTGCCGCCGATGATCGCCTCGAACGGGTGTTCCTGCAGCCCCGCATCCGAGGGGCTGATCTCGAACTCCTCGACCTGTCCAGCCTCGAGCGCCGCGACCCGGGAGGGGCCGCAGATCGACAGTTCGTCGGTGCCGTCGCCGCCATGCACGAGCCAGGCCCGCTCGGAGCCGAGACGGCCGAGCACCTCGGCCATCGGCCGGATCAGGCGCGGATCATAGGCGCCGGTGAGCTGGCGCTTCACCCCGGCGGGGTTGGTGAGCGGCCCGAGGATGTTGAACAGGGTGCGGATGCCGATCTCGGCGCGGATCGGGCCGACATGCTTCATCGCCGGGTGGTGCATCGGCGCCATCATGAAGCCGATCCCGGCCTCGGCCAGCGCGCGCTCCACCACCTCGGCGCCGACCATCACCTGCACGCCCATCTGGCCCAGCGCATCGGCGGTGCCGGATTTCGACGACAGGTTGCGGTTGCCATGCTTGGCCACCGGCACGCCCGCGCCGGCGACGACGAAGGCGGTCGCGGTCGAGATATTCAGGGTGTTCTTGCCGTCGCCACCGGTGCCGACGATGTCGATCGCGCCCTCGGGGGCCGCGACCTTGAGGCAGCGCGCGCGCATCACGCGGGCGGCGGCGGCAATCTCTGGCACGGTCTCGCCGCGCATCCTGAGCGTGACGAGAAAGGCGGCCATCTGCGCGGGCGTGGCGTCACCGTCGAACAGGATGCCGAAGGCGGCCTCGGCCTGCTCTGTGGAGAGCGGGCCCTCGAGCGCGGCGGCGATCAGCGGCTTGAGCCGGTCGCTCATGCCGCCACCGGGGCGCCGGGAGCGTGGCCGGG
Organism: Limimaricola variabilis; assembly: GCF_014195545.1. Lineage (GTDB taxonomy): Bacteria > Pseudomonadota > Alphaproteobacteria > Rhodobacterales > Rhodobacteraceae > Limimaricola > Limimaricola variabilis. Next base: position 147,272 of record NZ_JACIBX010000007.1, read on the forward strand.
CAGCCGCTCCAGGAAATTCCTGAGCATCTGGTGGCCATGCTCGGAGGCGATGCTCTCCGGGTGGAACTGCACCCCCTCGATCGGCAATTCGCGGTGCCGCAGCCCCATGATCGTGCCGTCGGTGATGGTCGCGGTGATCTCGAGGCTGTCGGGCAGGCTGTCGCGGTCGACCACCAGCGAATGGTAGCGCGTCGCCTTGAAGGGCGAGGGCAGCCCGGCGAAGACGCCCTTGCCCTCATGCAGCATATCGGCGGTCTTGCCGTGCACGATCTCGTGGCAGCGCACGACCTGGCCGCCAAAGGCCTGACCGATGGTCTGATGCCCGAGGCAGACGCCAAGGAGCGGCGTCGCGCTGTCGGCAGCGGCGCGGGTGAGGTCGAGGCAGATCCCGGCCTGATCGGGATCGCAGGGGCCGGGCGAGAGCACGATGCCCTCTGGCCGCAGCGCCATCGCCTGATCGACGCTGATCTCGTCGTTGCGCTTGACCACGACATCCGCGCCCAGCTCGCCCAGATAATGCACGAGGTTCCAAGTGAAGCTGTCGTAATTGTCGATCAGGAGAAGCATTGTCCCTCCGGGCCGCTCGCGCCGCCGTTGAAATTCGGGGCTACCGTTCGGCGGTGGTCCCTTGGTAAGGTCGCGCCATAAATGGGGCCGAGAGGCGGGAAACGTCAAGGTCCGGGACTAGGCGACGCCGGAAGCAGCGGCGCAGCGGGGCGGGAAACGTGGGATCTGGATTCATCATCGGCGGAATCTGGGGTCTGTTGGTATCGGCGGGGGCGCTGGCCGTGGCCTCGCTCATCGGCGACCCGCCGGCGCGCGAGATCGCGCGTCCTTTCGGCGAGGCGGCTGACGAACGCGAAGTTGAGACGACCGACGAGGCGGCCCGCGCCGCCGCAGAAGGGCCGGGCGGACAGCCCGACGACACGATCATCGTCTCCGGCGAGGTCGAGGTCGTTCCCGTGACACCCGCACAGGACGAAGCCGACGACGCGCCTGCCGCCGAGCTGGCCGAGGGGCCGCCGCCGCCGGTCAGCGCCGAGGCGCCCGAAGCGCCGGTCGGGGGCGAGGTTCTGGCCGAGGCGCCGGACGCACCTGCGCTGGCCCCGCGCCGCGAGGCCCTGCCGCTGACGCCGCGCGCCGACGTGCCGGCCGGGCGCGGCGCCGTGCCCGAAGCCGAGACCGAGGCCGAGGACCGGCCCGGCGCCGCGCCCGACGCCGGCTCCGCCCCGCAACCCGCCCCCGACACCGCGGCCGCGCCGGGCCCCGCGCCCGAGGGGGATCAGCCGGTGCTGCCCGGCCCGCCCTCGCGGGTGATCGAGGTTCCGGCCGGGGAGGCCGACATCACTGTCGTCACCGACCCGCCGCCGCCGCCCAGCGAGGCGCCGCGCCAGGTGGTCGACGCCCGACCCGAGCCTTCGACGGAAGAGGCCCAAGAGGTGGAAGCCTCGGAGGACAGCGAAGCGCCCGAGATCGCCGCGCTCGCCGAGCCGCCCGCCAGCCCGCCCCTCGCCATGCCCGCGCCGCCCGAGCGGCCGGAGGCGCTGCCCGACATGTCGGGAACGATCACCGTGCTGCCGGCACCGGGCGAGGCGGGTGAAGACGCAGCCCGTCCGCTGCCCGGCCGCGCCGCCGGGCTGTCGGGCGGCGACGCGGTGCCGGTGCGCCGGCCCGGCCTCGACGACGAGGAAGCCCCCGCCGAGGCAGCGCCGCTGCCAGACGACGCGCCGGCCCTGATGCGCTTTGCCGCGCCCGATCTGGCCGATGCCGGTGAGCCGCGGATGTCGATCGTGCTGCTCGACACCGGGGCGCTCGACAACGCGGTGGCCGCCGCCTCGACCATTCCCTTTCCGGTGACGATCGGCATCGACGCCGAGGCGCCCGACGCCGCCGCGCGGGCCGCGCGCTGGCGGGACGCGGGCTACGAGATCGCCGCCATCGCCCGCCTGCCGCAGGGCGCCGCGCCCTCCGATGTCGAGGTCACCTTCGAGTCCGCTTTCAACACGCTGCCCGAAGCGGTGGCATTGCTCGATCTCGGCGATGCGGGGCTGCTTTCGGATGCGGACGTGACCGCGCAGGCGCTGGACCGTCTGGCGCGCGACGGGCGCGGGCTGGTGGCGCTGCCCCGGGGGCTGGCGACGCCGATGCGGCAGGCCGAGGCGCGCGGCGTCCCGGCGCTCGAGGTCTATCGTGATCTCGGCGAGGTCGGGCAGGACGACCGGGTGATCCGGCGCTTTCTCGATCAGGCCGCCTTCCGCGCCCGCCAGCAGGGCGCGGTGACGCTGCTGGCGCCGCTCAACCCCGAGAGCATCACCGCGCTGACGCTCTGGGGCAATCGGGTCGACCGGGAAGGGGTGGCGCCGTCGCCGGTCAGCGCGCTGCTGCAGTTGCAGCTGGCCGGGCCGGTCAAATAGGGCGTTGTTCAAGGGCGCACAGGATCGGTGATTTGACCGCGGCGCTGCGGCTGCCCAGACGTGAGGGCAACGCAACCCAACGGATGGATCGCCCGAATGACCACGCAACCCGCCTCGACCGGCATCGCCGCTCGTGCTCCCGAAATGCTCAGCGTGCTGCGCATCACCAGCGCGCTGATCTTCACGCTGCATGGCAGCCAGAAGCTGTTCGCCTTCCCGCCGACCGAGCAGCAGCCGCCGCTCCTGTCGCTGTTCGGCATCGGTGGCCTGCTCGAGCTGGTGGGCGGCCTGCTGCTGCTTGTCGGGCTGTTCACCCGCCCCGTGGCCTTCGTGCTGTCGGGAATGATGGCGGTCGCCTACTGGATGTTCCACGCGCCGGGCAACCTCTTCCCGACGCTCAACGGCGGCGACGCGGCGATCCTGTACTGCTTCGTCTTCCTCTACATCTTCGTCGCGGGTCCGGGGCCGTGGAGCCTTGATGCGCTGATGCGCCGCCGCTGAAGCAGGGGCGCCGGATGCGGAAAGGGCGGGGATGTCCCCGCCCTTTTCTCGTCAGCCATTGCCCTCGGGCCGGAACATCGCGGCGTCCGCCGCGGCGCGCCTGAGCGCGTTCGACTTGTGCACTGTCTCCATGTACTCCGCCTCGGGGTCGCTGTCATGGACCACGCCGCCGCCGGCCTGGATGTAGAGCTTGCCGTTCTGGACGATGGCGGTCCTGAGCGCGATGCACATGTCCATGTCGCCATTCGCGCTGAAATAGCCCAGGCCGCCGCCATAGATGCCGCGCTTCTCGGGCTCCAGCTCGTCGATGATCTGCATCGCCCGCACCTTGGGCGCACCCGAGACCGTGCCCGCCGGCAGCCCCGCGAGCAGGGCCGACAGCGCGTCCTGATCCTCGCGCAGCTCGCCCACGACGTTCGACACGATGTGCATCACGTGGGAATAGCGTTCGATGATGAACTGCTCCGTCGGCTTCACCGTACCCGGTCGGGCCACCCGGCCGACATCGTTGCGGCCCAGATCCAGCAGCATCAGATGCTCGGACAGCTCCTTGGCGTCCGCCAGCAGGCTTTCCTCGTTGGCGCGGTCCTCCTCGGGGGTGGCGCCGCGCGGCCGGGTGCCGGCGATCGGGCGGATTGTCACCTCGCCGCCCATCACCCGCACGAGGATCTCGGGGCTGGCGCCGACCACCTGATAGCCGCCGAAATTGAAGTAGAACATGAAGGGCGAGGGGTTGGTGCGCCGCAGCGAGCGGTAGAGCGCAAAGGGCGGCTCGGGAAAGTCCTGCGTCCAGCGCTGCGCCGGCACCACCTGGAAGATGTCGCCCGCGCCGATGTATTCCTTGGCCTTCGCCACGGCGGCGAGATAGCCCTCATGGGTGAAGTTCGACACCGGCTCGGCCAGCGGCGCGGCGGCCTGCAGCGCGCGTGCCTCCTGCGGCATCGGCCGGTCGAGCGCACGACGCGCCTCGGTCACCCGCTCCGCCGCCTGGGCATAGGCCGCGCGGGCCGACTGACCCTGGCCCTGCCAGACCGGCGCCACGAGGATCACCTCGCCCTTCACCCCGTCGAGCACCGCGACCACGGTCGGCCGCATCATCACCGCGTCGGGCAGGCCGAGCGGGTCGGGGTTCACATGGGGCAGCCGCTCCACCAGCCGGATCATGTCGTAGCCGAGATAGCCGAACAGCCCGGCCGAGCCGGCGGGCAGGTCCTCGGGCAGGTCGATCCGGCTCTCGGCGAGGATCGCGCGCAGCGTGTCGAGCGGATGACCCTGCAGATCCTCGTAGGCGTCGTCGTCGTAGCGCGCGGCGCGGTTGACGCGGCTGCCTTCGCCCCGGCAGTCCCAGATCAGGTCGGGGTTCATGCCGACGATCGAGTAACGGCCCCGCACCTCGCCGCCGGTGACGCTTTCGAGGATGAAGGCGTGCTTGCCGGCATTGGCGAGCTTGAGCATCAGCGACACCGGCGTGTCGAGATCGGCGGCAAGGCGGGTCCAGACGACCTGGTTGGCACCCTGCTCGAAGCCTTGGCGGAACGTCTCGAAATCGGGGCTGAGCATGGCGGCTTACCTGAAGGAGGAATGGACCGCCTGCACGGCGGATTCGTCGATGCGGATCTCGGTGCGCGACTGCACCGCGTTGGCATAGGCGGCGTAGATGTCCTGCGCCAGCCCGGTGCCGAGCCGCGCCTCGAGCGCCTGCCGCTCGGCGGCGACGGCGGGGTCCTGCATGTCGGGGGCGTTCGCGGCGTCGAGACGGACTACGGCGGCGAAGCCTTCGCCCGCGATCGCGCGGGTCTCGCCTTCTTCCATCGCGAAGATCTCGCGGATGAACTCGGGCGAGGTGCCTTCGACGAAGTCGCGGCGGGTGAGGTTCTTGGCCGTGCGCGGGGCGAGGCCCGCCGCTTCGAAGCTTTCACCGGCGGTGATGCGGGCGGCCAGATCCTCGGCCCGCTCGGCGCGCAGCCGGGCACGGGTCTCGGCCTCGACATCGGCGATGACCTGGTCGCGCACCTCGTCGAGCGGCCGCAGCGCCGGCGGCGTCACCTCGTCGAGACGGATCGCGAAGACGCCGCCATCCTCGAAGCCCAGAAGCTCGGGGAAGTCGCCTTCCTGCGCGGCCGCGGCGGCCTCGCGGAAGGGGGCGTAGGCGGCGATGCCCTCGGTCACGTTCTCGGACCAGTCGATCGTGCCCAGCTCCATGCCGGTCCGCTCGGCCAGATCCTCGAGCGTCGCGCCACCGGCGAGCAGGTCGGTGATGTCGTCGCTCCGGCGCTCGATCTCGCGGCGTGCCAGCGCCTGGGCCAGCTCGGCACGCAGGTCGGCCTCGACGGCCTCGAAGGGGACCTCCTCGGCGGCGAGGACGGCGTTGACGCGGAACAGGGCCGGGCCGAGCGTGGTCTCGACCGGGCCGACCAGGTCGCCCGCCTGCGCGGCGAAGACCGGCTCGGCGGCGGCGCCGAGATCATCGGCGGCCACATCGCCCAGATCGACGGCGGACAGGCTCAGCCCGCGCGCCTCGACCAGATCCTCGAAACTGGCCTCGCCGGCCTCGACCCGGGCCAGCGCCTCAGCGGCGGCGGTCTCGTTCGGGTAGACGAGGCGCTCGACGAGACGGCGCTCCTCCTGCACGTATTCGTCGATGCGCTGGTCGTAGAGGGCGCGCACCTCCTCGTCATCCACCTCGATCCCTTCGGCCACGTCCTCGGGGCGCAGCCAGGCATAGCTGATCTTGCGCATCTCGGGCGCGGTGTAGGCCTCGGGCGCCGCTTCGTAGCGGGCCTGGATCTCGGCCTCGTCGGGGGTGGGGACCTCGGCGTCGAGCAGGATCTCGGGCAGGATCACCCGCGGGCGGCCGTCATCGACCGGTGCCGGGCGGGCCGCGCCGAGCGTCACCGGCGCCCAGGTGACGTCGCGCCGCGCCATCAGGAAGTCGATCATCGCCTCGACCTGGGTCTCGGGGGCGGGCACGCCGCCGACCACCGCCTGCTGCAGCAGCGCCCGGGCCTCGGCCTCGCGCAGGCTCTCCTCGAAATCGGCCACGGACAGACCATTGCGCGACAGCGCGTCGCGGTAGGCGTTGCGGTCGAAGCCGCCCGACAGCCCCTGGAAGGCCGGGATCGCCAGAACCTGCTCGCGCACCGCCGCGTCGCCGACCGACAGGCCGAGCGCATCGGCTTCGGCGTCGAGCACGCGCTCGGTCACCAGCTGACCCAGCACCGCGCGGTCGAGCCCGATCTCGCGGGCCTGGGCGATGCCGAAGGCCGAACCGGTCTGGCTCTCGAGACTGCGCATCCGGTTCTGCAGGGCGCTGGCATAGGCCTGGATGTCGAGCTCCTTGTCGCCCACCGTGCCGAGCCGCGTGGCGTTGCCGGTGAGCCCGGTCGCACCGAAGCCGATCAGGCCCACGAAGAGCAGGATCAGGATGATCCAGACGAATACGCGGTTGCCCTTGCTCGATGCCATTGCGGTCTCCTTGATGCGCGCCGGGTGCGGCGTCCGGGGATGCATAGGCAAGCGGGCGGGGCCGTGCAAGCCGCTGGCTCAGCCGGGCAGCGCCGCCAGACGTTCCTCGAGCCCGGCGATCCCTGCCGCATCGACATTGGCGAAGGCGATGCGCAGCTGTCTCTTCCCAGCCTCGGCCCCCTCGGGCGTGAACATCGTGCCGGGCAGCAGCAGCACGCCCGCCTCGCGCACCAACCGCCGGGCCAGCGCATCGGAGGGCTCTTCGAACGGGTGCCCGATCCAGCCGAAATAGGCGCCGCAGCCCATCAGATGCCAGCCCCGGGCCGCCAGCCGCTCGAAGCTCGCCTCCATCGCACGACGACGCGACAGGATCTCCTCCCGCTCGCCGGCCAGCCAGTCGTCGAGGTTCTCCATGCCCCACAGCGCCGCCTTCTGGCCGAGGCTAGTGGGGCAGATCGTCACCGTGTCGAGGAACCGCTCCATCTGCGCGATCCGCGCATGGGAGGCGGTGACCGCGCCGATCCGGTGGCCGGTCAGGCGATAGGACTTGGAGAAGGAGTAGAGCTGCACCAGCACCTCGGACCAATCGGGATCGGTGAACAGGTCATGCGCCGGGCCCTCGCGGCTGTCGAAGTCGCGATAGGTCTCGTCGAGGATGAGGGCGAGGCCGCGCGCGCGGCACAGGTCGCGGAACGCGGCGAGCAGGGCGGCGGGATATTCGACGCCGCCGGGGTTGTTGGGGCTGACCAGCACGATGGCCCGGGTGGCCGGGTTGATCAGCGCAGCCGCGCGCTCCGGGTCGGGCAACAGGTCGGGCCCGGTCTCGAGCGGCACGGTCGCGGCGCCGGACATGTCGTTCCACATGCGATGGTTGAAATACCACGGGCTCGGCAGGATCACTTCCGTGCCTTCGCCGCACAGCGCCGCGATGGCCGCGCAATAGGCCTGGTTGCAGCCCAAGGTGATCGCCACCTGTCCGGGCGCCACCGCGCCGCGATAGTCGCGCGACCAGCGCGCCGCCACCGCCGCGCGCAGCTCGGGCAGGCCCAGCACCGGGCCGTAGAGATGCGCGCTCGCATCCTCCATGACGATCCGCGCCATCGCCTCGCGCAGCGGCGCGGGCGGGGGATCGACCGGCGCCGCCTGGCTGACATTGATCAGCGGCCGCTCGGGCGGGAACGTCACCCCCTCGATCCAGCGCCGCGCCTCCATCACGGGCGGTGAAAAGGTCGATGCGGTGCGCGTGCTGCTCATGGGGCCTCCCTCGGGTTCGGGGGCACGCTAGCCCTGGGTCGAAGGCTGTGCAATCCGGGCCCGTGCGCCGCGCCACTCGGCGTGGACCAGCCAGATCATCGCCACGTCGAACAGGCTCAGTGCCACCAGTGTTGCTGAAGGGGCGAGCACGAACAGATGGATCTGGTAGGCAATGAACAGCGCCAGCACACCCATCGCGACAGGGTAGGCCCAGTGCATTCCGCGTGCCAGCAGCAACACCATCACCAGTTTCACACCGCCATGGGTGAGGAGATAGAGCGCGTAGAAATGCTGGGTCTCGATCGACAGCTTCTGGCTCGCATCAAGCAGGGTCCGCGCCAGCAGATCACGTGGATCCTGCGCCAGTTCCGGCGCGGTGACCCGATCGAGCAGCCCCAGAATCGCAGCGCCGGGCGTGACGAGAAGCGTCAGCCCGGCGAGGGTCTCGAAGCCTGCGAACAGGCCCTTGAACAGAAGGCTCGCCTCGAACAGGCGATGGATCAGTCGCCGCCGTGGCGACGCCGTCCTCTCAGTCCTTGCCGCGATAGGGCTCGACATATTGCAGGGCCATGTCCCAGGGGAAGAAGATCCAGGTGTCCTGGCTCACCTCGGTGACATAGGTGTCGACCTGCTTGTTTCCCATCGGCTTGGCATAGACGGTGGCGAAATGCGCGTTGGGGTACATCTGCCGCACCAGTTCGAGGGTGCGGCCGGTATCGACGAGGTCGTCGACCACCAGGATACCGGTGCCGTCGCCCATCATCTCGGCATCCGGCGCCTTGAGCACCTTGGCGCCGGACTGGTTCTGATGCTCGTAGGACTTGACCGAGATCGTGTCGACGGTGCGGATGCCCAGCTCGCGGCTGACGATCATCGCCGGCGCCATGCCGCCGCGGGTGATCGCCACAACCGCCTTCCAGGCGCCCTCGGCCTCGGGGCCGCGCCCGTCGAGCCGCCATGCGAGCGCGCGGCTGTCACGGTGCAGCTGGTCCCAGCTGACATGGAAGCCCTTTTCATGCGGCAGTCGGTCGGTCATCTCTATTCAGCCTTTCGTGATGTCGGGCGCGTCGGGGTTCTTCATGCCGATCACGTGGTAGCCAGCGTCGACATGATGAACCTCGCCGGTCACCGCCCGTCCCAGATCGGAGAGCAGGTATAGCGCGGAATTGCCGACCTCGTCTTGGGTGACGGTGCGGCGCAGGGGCGAATTGTACTCGTTCCACTTCATGATGTAACGGAAATCGCCGATGCCGGAGGCCGCCAGCGTCTTGATCGTGCCGGCCGAGATCGCGTTGACCCGGATCGCGTCGCGGCCCAGATCCTCGGCCAGGTAGCGCACGCTCGCCTCGAGCGCCGCCTTGGCCACGCCCATCACGTTGTAATGCGGCATGACCTTCTCGGCGCCGTAATAGGTCAGCGTCAGCGCCGAGCCGCCATCGCGCATCATCGGCGCCGCACGCTTCACCACCGAGGTGAAGGACCACACCGAAATGTCCATCGACATCAGGAAGTTCTGCTTGGACGTATCGACGTAGCGACCGCGCAGTTCGGACTTGTCGGAGAATCCGATCGCGTGAACGATGAAGTCGAATTTGTCCCAATGTTTCCCGAGCGCGTCGAACAGCGCGTCGATGCTGTCCTCGTCGCCGACGTCGCAGGGCAACACGATATCGGAGCCGACTTCGGCGGCGAGCGGGTCGACCCGCTTCTTCAAAGCCTCGCCCTGGTAGGAGAATGCGAGCTCAGCGCCGGCATTGGCGCAGGCTTTGGCGATGCCCCACGCGATCGACTTGTCGTTGGCGAGCCCCATGATGAGCCCGCGCTTTCCCGCCATCAACTGCGATGTCATGAATGTCCCTCTTGCCGATCCGGCGCCGTTTCGATCCGGTGTAGGCGATGCGCCCCTAGGCATCAAGGCCGGGGCCGACGCGACGTCAGAACGGCGACCGCGAAACAATGAGGCTGAAAACGGGAAATAGGCTATAATGGTGCGATACGAGTTGACGGGTCGGTACGATGAATGAGCGTGGCGGTATTTTCGCCGGGGAGGATCCGTTCGAGATCACCCGGCACTGGTTGGATGAGGCCGCGCGGCTGGAGCCGTCCGACCCGAACGCCATTGCATTGGCGACGGTCGACGCGGACGGCATGCCCGATGTCAGAATCGTCCTGCTCAAGGAAATCGAAGCCGATGGCTTCGTCTTCTATACCAATTACGAAAGCGCCAAGGCACGCCAGCTCGATCAGGCGCGGCAGGCGGCCTTCGTGATGCACTGGAAGTCGCTGCGGCGACAGATCCGCGTGCGGGGCCTCGTCGAGCGCGAGGATGGCGCCCAGGCCGACGCCTATTTCGCCAGCCGCCCGCTCGAAAGCCGGATCGGCGCATGGGCGTCACCGCAAAGCCGGCCGGTGGCTTCTCGCGCGGCGCTCGAGGCCGAGGTCGCGCGCATGTCGGCCGAATTGGGGCCGGATCCGGAGCGGCCGCCCTTCTGGGGCGGCTACAGGATCAGGCCGCTCGAGATCGAATTCTGGGCAGATGGCGCGCACAGGCTTCACGACCGCTACAAATGGTCGCGAGCCTCGCTGGCCGATCCGTTCGACGTGTTACGTTTGGGGCCCTGATTTCATGCGGGGTGAAAATCGACGCTTGTCGTGGCGGCCCGACTGTGCTGCACAGGCGCAAAAATCGATAGGGCCGCGCAACGGCCGCTGGAGGCGGAGATGAACGACATGCTGGATAGGCAGGCGGAGGATCGCATAGAACTCGCGGGCCACGTCAAATGGTTCGATCCGGCCAAGGGCTTTGGTTTCATCGTACCCGATGATGGCGGATCCGACATCCTCCTGCATGCCAATGTTCTGCGCAATTTCGGCCAGAACTCGGTCGCCGACGGCGCTCGTATCCGGATCCTCGCGCAGCGGACCGATCGCGGCATCCAGGCGGCGGTGGTGCTGTCGCTCGAGCCGCCGGCGGACGCCCCCGCGGTGCCGCTGGCCGACTTTGCCGAGTTCGATCCCGAGTATCTCGCCAGCCGCCCGCTGGAGCCCGCGCGGATCAAATGGTTCGACAAGGCTAAGGGGTTCGGCTTCGCCAACATCTTTGGCACCGATGACGACATCTTCCTGCATGTCGAAGTGCTGCGCAGCTCCGGCCTGGCCGAATTGCAGCCCGGCGAGGCGGTGGCCTTACGGGTGATTCAGGGCAAGCGGGGCCGCATGGCGACAGAAATCCTGCCCTGGGATGCCGTGCTGCGCCGCGCACCGCAGGAGGATGCGCAGTGAGGCTTGCCGCGCTGGCGCTCGGGATCGCCCTCGCGCCCGGCATGGTCGCGGCCGGCAGCGCCGCCTGCGCGCCGGATCGGCTGACGGTGCGCGGCGACTGGGGGCAAGCCAGCTTCAAGGTCGCGGTGGCCGACGAGGCGGCCGAGCGGGCGCAGGGGTTGATGAACGTGCCCGAGATGCCGCGCATGGCGGGCATGCTCTTTGTCTATGAAACGCCGCAGCCGGTATCGTTCTGGATGCGAAACACGCTGATTCCGCTCGACATGATCTTTGCTGAGGCGGATGGCACGATTGCCAGCATCCATGCCCGCGCCACGCCGCTCGACGAGACGCCGATCCCGGGCGGCGACGACATCCAGTACGTGCTGGAGATCAATGGCGGCATGGCGGCACGGCTCGGCATCGCGCCGGGCGACACGCTGCGCCATCCGGATATCGGCAGCGAAGAGGTTCCGGCGGCAGATCCCTGCGATTGAGCCAGCCGGCGCTTGCGCCCGCGGCCGGCGCGGCCTAGAAGGGCGTCGGTCCGGGGCGTAGCGCAGCCTGGTAGCGCATCTGTTTTGGGAACAGAGGGTCGCAGGTTCGAATCCTGCCGCCCCGACCAATCTTCCAACATCGACATTCCTGCTGCTGCCGCAGCCTGTGGCGCGCGGCTGCAGGCCGAATCCCGCCTTGGGTCGCGGGCAACGCCGCCATGCCTGCCCCGGGGGCATGCCCTACACCTTGCCCGGATACCCCGAAATCGCCCCTGTGGCCGTGTTGCCACGCCCCCTCGTGGACAAGTTCCGGGGCGGTTTGTCACCCCCTGTGGATGATTTTCGCCGGGCGTGGAAAAGACCCGTTTCCGGCGCCCGAGCACCTGCCCATCACCCAGCGTCGCATGGGCATCGCGCATCTGCCGCCATGGTCGAGCGCCTGTGGAAAACCCTGTGGGAGATCCGTGAACTGCGGTGGGCGAATCCGGCGCTGAAAATCATCGCTCCGTAATTCGCCGAGCGGGCTCCGACCGCGCGTTGACCCCATCCGCCATGCTGCACAGGTTCGTCCGACCGCGGCGCCTCAGCCCGTCGCATCACCGAGCGAGACGAGACCGAGACATGCGATTCGAGCGCCACCAGACCCAGCCCGGACCGGATCATGCGATCGGTCCCGACGCGCGGGGCGTGGGGGTGGGGTTTGCCGGCTGGCCCGAACGCGCGGCGCGCGCCTTCGGGCAGCAGGTGCCGGGTGGTGCAGATCCGGTCGCGGCGACCGAGGCGCTGACCACGCGGCTCGAGGCGCGGGCACGGGTGCAGGGGATCGCGGCCGCCGAAGAATGGGCTGCGGACATCCGGGGCATGATCCTGTCGCGGCAGGTCGCGGTCGACTCGGCACTCTGGACCGGACGCCGGACCCCCGAGGCGGCGCTGCCACTGCCCGTGGACCTCAAGGGGGCTGAGCCAGTCCCTATGCCGCTCGTCCAGGCGGTGGTCGCAGGTGCGCCGCTGGCTCTGGAGTTCGGCGCGCCGGATGCCAGCGGTCCCTGCGTCGCGCTCGATCTGCGCTGCTTCGTAGAAGGGGGCGCGGTGTCGGTCGACGCGCTGGAGCGGGCAGTGCGGACCTGGACACTGGCGCTTATCGTCGCGGCAGGGCCGGGGCGCCGGCCGGGGGCGATGATCCTGGCCGGGCTGGGGGGCGCGCTGATGCGGCTCGGGCTCGGCTACGCGACGCCCGAGGGCCGCGCGGCGGCGATGGCGATGGCGGCGCTGGCCGAGGCCGCGCGGTGGGCCGCGGCGGCTGAGCTGGGTCTCGATGCCGGGGCCGCGCCAATCATCCGGCAAGTACCAGATCGCGTCCCGGCTGGCGCTCAGCCGGCCCTGCTGCGGGCGCGTGCGCTCGCGGCGGTGCGGAAGGATGCGCCCGAGGCGACCGGCAAGGCGCCAATGCTGATGGTCGCGCCGCTGGGGTCGTTGGCCGCGATTCTCGGGCTGGGGGACGATCCGCTCGCGCCGGTCTCATCGCTGCGGCTCGACGCCGAGCGGCCGGAGGGCCATATCGGCTGTCCCGTGCCCGAACTCGAGGCGGGCCTCGCGGCGCAGGGCCACGACCCCGACCGGATCGCCGCGGCGATCCGTCACGCCACCGGGCACGGGACCCTCGCGGCGGCGCCGGGCATCGATCATGCGGCGCTGCGCGCCTGCGGTATCGACGGCGACCGGATTGCCCGGATCGAGGCGGCGCTGGCCGAGGCGCGCGACCTGCGCGCGGTCGTCACCCCCTGGCGTCTCGGACCGGATTTCTGCCGCGACCAGCTCGGCATCGATCCCGAGACGCTGTCGGATCACGGGATGGGCCTTCTGGAGCGGCTCGGCTTCGACGCCGCGCGGATCGACGCGGCGAACCGGCACGTCTTTGGAGCGGGGACACTGCGCGGCGCGCCGGGGCTTTCCCCGGAAGCGGCGGCGCATTTCGACTGCGCCGAGACCGTCGGCCCGCGCCCCCGGTTGGCCATGGCGGCGGCGCTGGCATCGGTGCTGTCCGGGCCGGTACGGGCGCCGCTGGCCTTCGACGGGACGGAAACCGAGGCGAGGGTGCATAGCGCCATCCGCGCCGCGCGCCGCGCCGGGATCGCCGCGCTGCTGCCCCAGCGCCTCGACGCGCGGAGCGAGATCGCCACGCGGCTGCGCGAGATCCTCGCCATGCTGCCCGAGGGCATCCGCCCCGGCACGGCGCCGAGCGAGGTGCTCGAACTGCTCGACGCGGCAGGGCGGTCGCGCCCCGATGCCCGCCGCCATGCCCGCGATCTGCGGGCCCGGCTGCTGGCCGAACCTTGGTCCGGGCAGGACGCCGCAGCACCATCGCGCACGGGAGTGCGCGGGATGGAACGGCTTCGCCCTGGAGGTGTTGCAGACCCGTAGAGTCGCGACGGGAGCAGCTATATGGGCGCGCAGTCACACGCCGTCGAGGATATTCTCGACCGACTGGAGCAGGAGGGCCGGGACGATGACCGCGCCACGGTCGGCGACGTGACCGGGGCGCTGGGCGATCGCGGCTTCGGGCCGTTCCTCTTCGTCCCGGCGCTGATCGAGATCTCGCCCATTGGCGGCGTTCCCGGTGTGCCCACGCTGCTGGCGCTGATCATCGCGCTCTTCGCCGTGCAGATCGTCATGGGCCGGGACGAGATGTGGTTGCCCGGTTTCCTCGAAAGGCGATCGGTCTCTGGCGACAAGCTCGCCAAGTCGGCCGACAAGCTGCGCGGGGTGGGCCGCTGGCTCGACCGCTGGTTCCATGGCCGGCTTGAGGCACTGACCACCGACAAGGTCGCCCGGATCGCCGGGATCGCGGTGCTGTTGCTCTGCCTGACGGTGCCGCCGCTGGAACTCGTCCCCTTCGCCTCGACCGCGCCGATGGCGGCCATCGCGGCCTTCGGCCTCGCGATGACGCTGCGCGACGGGCTGCTGATGGCGCTTGGCTTCGTGCTGAGCCTCGTCGCGGTCGGCGTGGGATTTGGCATGATCGGCGGGGACGGCGGCTGAATCCTCGGGCTGGCGCATCCGGCCCGGGGGCGGCATTGTCACCCCGCCCGCAACGCAGGAGATTTCGACGTGACGCGCAACCGCAAGGGCCCCGGCGCCTTCCATTCCCTGCACCGCCACGGTTTCGTACGGGTCGCCACCGCAACGCCGCGGGTGCGGCCCGCCGATGTCGCCTTCAACCGCGACGCGGTGATCGCCGAAGCGCGGCGCGCGCATGACGCTCGCGCCGATCTGGTGGTGTTTCCCGAGCTGTGCATCTCCTCCTACGCGATCGACGACTTGCACATGCAGACCGCGCTGAACGACGCGGTGGAGACAGCGCTGGAGGCCGTGGTCGAGGCGAGCGCGAAACTCTCGCCGGTGCTGTTGGTGGGCGCGCCGCTGCGGCACGAGGGGCGGCTCTACAATTGCGCGGCGGTGATTTCGCGCGGGCGCCTGCTCGGCGTGGTGCCAAAGAGCTTCCTGCCAAACTACCGCGAATTCTATGAAAAGCGCTGGTTCGCCGAGGGGCGCGGCGTCACCGGGCGGACGATGCGGCTCGGCGAGAAAGAGGTGCCCTTCGGCACCGACCTGATCTTCGAGGCCGAGGATCTGCCGGGGCTGATCTTCCACACCGAGATCTGCGAGGATTTCTGGGCCCCGGTGCCGCCCTCGAGCCAAGCGGCGACCGAGGGCGCGCTGATCCTCACCAACCTATCGGCCTCGAACATCGTGATCGGCAAATCCGACGACCGCCACGTGCTGTGCCGCAGCCACGGCATGCGCAGCTTCGCGGCCTATGCCTACTCGGCGGCGGGACCGGGCGAGAGCACCACCGATCTGAGCTGGGACGGGCAGGGCGCGGTCTACGAGATGGGCGATCTTCTCGCGCAATCAGGCCGCTTCGACGTCGAGCCCGAGCTGTGCATGGCCGATGTCGACACGCAGCGCCTGCTCAACGAGCGGATGCGCACCGGCACCTTCGACGATGCCGGCAAGGGCCAGGCGCCGGTCTTCCGCCGCATCCGGTTCGACCATCAGCCGCATTTCGAGGATGCCGGGCTCTTGCGTCCGATCCGTCGCTATCCCTACGTGCCCAATCGCGAGAGCCATCTCGATCTCGACTGCTACGAGGCCTTCAACATCCAGGTCGAGGGGCTGCGCCGCCGGATGGAATCGATCGGCAACCCGAAGCTGGTCATCGGCATCTCGGGCGGGCTCGACAGCACCCACGCGCTGATCGTGGCGGCCAAGGCCTGCGACCGGATGGGCCTGTCGCGCGAGACGATCCTCGGCTACACCATGCCCGGCTTCGCCACCGGCGACGCCACCAAGTCCAACGCGTGGAAGCTGATGCGCGCGATGGGCATCGAGGCGGCCGAGATCGACATCCGGCCCGCCGCACGGCAGATGCTCAAGGACATGGATCACCCGTTTTCGGGGGGCGATCCGGTCTATGACATCACCTTCGAGAACGTGCAGGCGGGCCTGCGCACCGACTACCTGTTCCGGCTCGCGAACCAGAATGGCGGCATCGTCGTGGGGACGGGGGATCTGAGCGAGCTGGCGCTGGGCTGGTGCACCTATGGCGTCGGCGACCAGATGAGCCATTACAACGTCAATTCCGGCGTGCCCAAGACGCTGATCCAGTACCTGATCCGCTGGTCGATCCAGTCCGGGCAGTTCGACGACGCGGCCACCACCGACGTGCTGCAGGCGATCCTCGATACCGAGATCTCACCCGAGCTGGTGCCGCAATCCGAGGAGGAGGAGCTGCAATCGACCGAGGACCGGATCGGGCCCTACGCGTTGCACGACTTCTTCCTGTTCCACACCATGCGTTACGGGCTGCCGCCCTCCAAGGTGGCCTTCCTCGCCTGGCACGCCTGGCACGACGCCGAAAAGGGGCTCTGGCCGATCGGTTTCCCGGAGGAAAAGCGCCGCGCCTACGATCTCGCGGAGATCCGCAAATGGCTGGAGGTCTTCGTCTCCCGCTTCTTCGGCTTCGCGCAGTTCAAGCGCTCGGCCATGCCCAACGGGCCCAAGGTCTCGGCCGGAGGCTCGCTCAGCCCGCGTGGTGACTGGCGCGCGCCGTCGGATGCCAGCGCCGCGGTTTGGCTGGAGGAGCTTCGCGAAAACGTGCCCGAAGGCTGATCTTTCCCGTCCCGCCCGGATGCGTTAGACGGGGCCGCCCGGAATGGTCCGGACACCGGTCGCAGCCTACCCGGTCAAAACAAGGACGGATAAGATGAAAACCTATGTGATCTGCTCGGGCGGGCTCGACTCCGTGTCGCTCGCCCACAAGGTCGCCGCCGAGCACGAGCTCGCGGGACTGATTTCCTTCGATTACGGCCAGCGCCATTCCAAGGAGCTGGACTTCGCGCGGGCCGCGGCCGACCGTCTCGGCGTGCCGTTCCACCTGATCGACATGCGCTCGATCGGCGCGCATCTGTCGGGCTCGGCGCTGACCGACGATGTCGAGGTTCCCGACGGGCATTATGCCGAGGACACCATGAAGACGACCGTCGTGCCGAACCGCAACGCCATCATGCTCGCCGTGGCCTTTGGCCTGGCGGCGGCGCAGAAGGCCGACGCGGTGGCCACCGCCGTGCATGGCGGCGACCACTTCATCTACCCCGATTGCCGCCCGGCCTTCATCAAAGCTTTCGATGCGATGCAGAAACAGGCGCTCGACGGCTATGCCGATGTGCGCCTCTACACCCCCTTCGTGCACGCGCCGAAATCCGCGATCGTCACCGAGGGCGCGAAGCATGGCACGCCCTTTGCCGAGACGTGGTCCTGCTACAAGGGCGGCGACCTGCATTGCGGCCGCTGCGGCACCTGCGTCGAACGCCGCGAGGCGTTCCACCTCGCCGGGGTCGAGGACCCGACCGAATATGCCGATCCGGATTTCTGGGTCGAGGCCGTCGAGCGGGGGGCGAAGTGATGTACACGATCACCAAGGAGTTCCACTTCTCCGCCTCTCACCAGCTGTGCAACCTGCCGGGCGATCATCCCTGCGCGCGGCTGCACGGGCACAACTACATCGCTGAGGTGGAGCTGCGGGCCGAGAAGCTCGACGAGAACGGCTTCGTGCTCGACTACCGCGCGCTCGACCCGCTCAAGCGCTGGATCGACGACACGCTCGACCATCGGCACCTCAACGAGGTGTTCGGCCATGACGGCGTGACCTCCGAGGTGCTGGCGCGCGAGATCTTCGACTGGGCGCATGCGCGCTGGGCGCAGGTCAGCGCGGTACGCGTGTCGGAGACGCCCAAGACCTGGGCGGAATACCGGCCGTGAGCGTGCTGCGCGTCTCCGAGATCTTCGGCCCGACCATTCAGGGCGAAGGCGCGCTGATCGGCCAGGCGACGGTGTTCGTCCGCCTGGGCGGCTGCGACTACCGCTGCTCGTGGTGCGACAGCCTGCACGCGGTGGAGAGCGAATACCGCCACACCTGGGCGGCGATGGAGACCGAGGCCGTCTGGGACCGGATCGCCGAGCTGTCCGGCGGGCGGCCGCTGACGGTGACGGTCTCGGGCGGCAACCCGGCGATCCAGGATTGCGGCCCGCTGATCGAGCGGGGGCGCAGCCTGGGCTACCGCTTCGCGCTGGAAACCCAAGGTTCGGTGGCGCGGGACTGGTTTTCGCGGCTGGAGCCACTGGTGCTGTCGCCCAAGCCGCCCTCATCGGGCGAGACGCCCGACTGGGCACGCTTCGACGAGTGTCTCGCGGCGGCGGGCGACGCCGAGGCGATCCTGAAGATCGTCGTGTTCGACGAGACCGATTACCTCTGGGCCCGCGACGTGGCCGGTCGTTACCCGCAGCTCCCGGTCTACCTGCAGCCCGGCAACCACACCCCGCCGCCGCCCGAGGCCGAGGATGCCGAGATCGACATGGACGGCATCACCGACCGCATGGACTGGCTGGTGAGCCGGACGCTCGCAGATGGCTGGTTCGAGGCGCGCGTGCTGCCGCAGCTGCACGTGCTGATCTGGGGCAACAAGCGCGGCGTCTGAGGCTCAGCCGATGGCGCCGAGCGCCGCTTCCAGCCGGGGCAGGGCGGCCTCGGGGATGGGCAGGACGGGGCGCGGCGGGTCGCAATCCGCCAGCCCCATCAGCCGGGCGATGCCGAACATGACGCGGAAGCTGCCATATTCGCGAAACAGCGCCCAGAGCGGCGCGAAGCGGTCCTCGGCCCTTGTCCGTCCGGCCTGCGCGGCGGCGGCAAGCTCCATCACCGGGCCGGGCAGCAGCCCGGCCGCCACCGCGAACCACGCATCCGCTCCTGCCGCCAGCGCCTCGGCCCCGATCCAGTCGCCGCTGTAGCCGATGGCAAAGCCCTCGGGCAGCGCCGCGCGCAGCCGCGCGAGATCCTCTGCCACGGCACCCGGGGGCGGCGGCATCTTGACCGCCGCGACATTGGGCACCTCAGCCAGCCGCGCCAACAGCGCGTCGCCGAAGGTGAAGCCCGTGGTCGCAGGCGTGTTGTAGACGCAAAGCGGCAGCCCGATCGTACCGGCCACGGAGGCATAATGAACCTGCACCTCCGCTTCGGTCAGCGGCGTGTAGGAGACCGGCGCCATCAGGAGGCCCTGCGCCCCCGCCGCCTCGGCCTCGCGCGCCAGCGCCATGGCCGTGTCGGTCCGGATCGCGCCGACATTCACCACCAGTGGCACCGCGCCGCCCAACACCTCGGTCGCCACGGCGAGCACCCGGCTCCGCGTCTCGGGCGTCAGATAGGCGTAGCCGCCGGTGCTGCCGAGCAGCCCGACCGAGCCGACCCCCGCCATGCGCAGCCGGTCGAGCATCACCGCCAGCGGCGCCTCGAGCACCCGGCCCGCCGCATCGGTCGGCGTGATCGGAAAGGCCATAAGCCCTTGGAACGGCGTGTCGGTCATGGCGGTCCTCCCTCGTATCGGCCCGCCGACTAGGCCCGGCAGACGGGGCTCCCGCAAGGGCGATCCGAAGGCGCGCGCGGGAAAATCCTGCGATCGGCACATATTCCTCGCCACGCGGTTGACCCGCAGGCGCGGCGCGCTCTCATTGTCGTGACCTGCCGCCTGACGGACCATTCATGACGCCCACGCCGCGCCCTGCGCGCCCTCGATACCGCCATGCCCTCTGGCTCGCGCCGCTGCTTCTCGCCGCCTGCGAAGGGCGGCAGTCGGCGCTGGTGCCGGCGGGTGAGGATGCGCGCATTCTGGGCGATCTGTTCTGGGTGATGCTGATCGGCGCGGTGCTGCTGTGGATCGGCATGAACGGGCTGTTCTACTGGGCCACCCGCCGCAGCCCGGCACCGCATTCGCAGACCCTCGCGAACTGGCTGGTCATCATCGGCGGAATCCTCTTTCCGACCGTCACGCTCGGCGCCTTGCTGGTCTATGGCCTGTCGATCATGCCCGACCTGCGCGCCACCGGCGACGGGCCGGTGATCCGCGTCACCGGCGAGCAGTGGTGGTGGCGCGTCGAATACGAGCGCGCCGACGGCACGACCGTGACCACCGCGAACGAGATCCGGCTGCCCGCGGGCGTCCGCTCGACCTTCCTCCTGGACAGCAAGAAGGTGATCCACTCCTTCTGGGTCCCCAGCCTGGGCGGCAAGATGGACATGTTCCCCGGCCGGGTGACCGAAATGACGCTCGGCCCCGAACGGCCCGGCATCTATCGCGGCCAATGCGCCGAGTTCTGCGGCGAGAGCCATGCCTGGATGGCCTTCGAGGCGGAGGTGATGGAGCCCGAAGACTTCGATGCCTGGCTCGAGGCCGAGGCCGCCGATGCCATGCCGCCCGAGGGCGATCTCGCCCAGCGCGGCGCGGCGCTGTTTCTCGCGCAGGGCTGCGGTGCCTGCCACGCGGTGCGCGGCACGCCTGCCGTGGGACGGGTCGGCCCGGATCTCACCCATGTCGGTTCGCGCCATTCGCTCGCCGCCGGACGGCTCGGCACCAGCGCCGAGGATTTCGTCCGCTGGGTCGCCAATCCGGGCGCCTGGAAGCCGGGCGCCGAGATGCCCGCCTATGCCCATCTGAGCGACGCGCAGCTCGCCGCGATCGCCGCCTATCTCGAGGGGCTCGAATGACCGACCGATCCATCCCGGCGGGCGAGCTTGCGCCCGAGGGCATCTATCCCCCGACCGAGGAGATGCTGCGCGAGCCGGTGCCCGAGGAGGTGCAGCGCGGCCAGAAGGAGCGGCTCGCCCGGGTGTGGAAGACGCCGGAGGGCTGGCGCTACTGGACGGCGGTGAACAACTCCGAGGTGGGCGTCTGGTACACGATGACCGCCTTCGTCTTCATGCTCATCGCCGGGGTAATGGCACTGTTGATGCGGCTCCAGCTCTGGGTGCCGGAGAACGACCTGATCTCGGCCGACCTGTTCAACCAGCTCTTCACCATGCACGGCTCGGCGATGATGTTCCTCTTCGCCGTGCCGATGTTCGAGGCGATCTCGATCCTGCTGCTGCCGGGGCTTCTGGGCGCGCGCGACATGCCGTTCCCGAGGCTCTCGGCCTATGGCTACTGGAGCTTCCTGATCGGGGGCGTCTTCGTGATCGGCTCGATCCTGTTCTCGGCCGCGCCCAAGGCGGGCTGGTTCATGTACCCGCCGCTGGCCACGCTGGAGTTGGGCATCGGCTCGGACATCTGGCTTCTGGGCCTGTCCTTCATCGAGGTGGCCTCGATCGCCGCCGCCGTCGAGCTGATCGTCGGCGCGTTGAAGTGCCGGCCCCCCGGCATGCGCGTCAACGTCATGCCGCTCTACGCGTGGTACGTGCTGGTCGTGGGCGGCATGATCCTTTTCGCCTTCCCGCCGCTGATCGCGGGCGATTTCCTGTTCGAGCTGGAGCGCAGCTTCGACTGGCCGTTCTTCGACCACACCCGCGGCGGCGATCCGATGCTGTGGCAGCACCTGTTCTGGATCTTCGGCCACCCGGAGGTCTACATCATCTTCCTGCCCTCGATCGCCATCGCCGCGATGATCGTGCCGACCGTCGCGCGGCGGCCGATCCTGGGCTATTCGTGGATCGTGCTGTCGGCGGTGGGCACGGGTTTCCTGAGCTTCGGGCTCTGGGTGCACCACATGTTCACCACCGGGCTGCCGAACATCTCGCTCGGGTTCTTCTCGGCGGCTTCCGAGGCGGTGGTGATCCCGACCGGCATCCAGCTCTTCGCCTTCGTCGCGACGCTGATCGCGGGCCGGGTGGTGATGACCCTGCCGATGCTGTGGATCGCGGGCGCGCTGGCGATCTTCACCGCCGGCGGCCTGACCGGCGTCATGGTCGCGATCGCGCCCTTCGACTGGCAGGTGCACGACACCTACTTCATCGTCGCCCACCTGCATTACACGCTGTTCGGCGGCATGGTGTTTCCGGTGATCGCGGGGGTCTATTACTTCTTCCCGTTCTTCCGAAAGAAGATGCTGTCGGACCGCCTCGGCCGCTGGGCGTTCTGGCTGATCTTCACCGGCTTCAACATCACCTTCCTGCCGATGCACCTCACCGGCCTCTTGGGCATGCCGCGCCGGGTCTATACCTACCCGGAGGGCCTGGGCATCGACTGGCTCAACCAGATCTCGACCGCGGGCTCGTTCATCGTTGCGGCGGGCTTCGCGGTGTTTGCCTGGGACATCGTCCGCCCCAAGAAGAACCAGCCGCAGATCGAGCGTAATCCATGGGGCGCCGGCACGCTGGAATGGAGCCACGAGGTGCCCGAAGCCAAGTGGGGCGTGCGCTCGATCCCGCACATCACCTCGCGCTATCCGCTCTGGGACCAGCCGGAGATCGTCGAGCGCATGGATGCGGGCCGGTACTATCTCCCCGATGCCGAGGAGGGCCTGCGCGAGACCATCGTGACCTCCGTGATCGACGCGCGCCCGATCCAGGTGCAGCGGGTCACCGGGCCCGCCTACATCACCATCTGGGCGGCGGCCTTCACCGGCGGCGCCTTCATCCTGCCGACCTTCCACATCTACGGCCCCGCCATCGTCTCGGCGGCCTTCGCGGTGGTCTGCATCCTCTACTGGCTCTGGACCTCGACCGCGCGACCGCCGGAGAAGGACATGAAGGATGTGGGCCTCGGCCTCAGCCTGCCGACCTATGCGGCGGGACCGCAGGCGGTGGGCTGGTGGGCGGTCTGGATCACCATGCTGGGTGATGCCACCGCCTTCGCCTCGCTGGTCTTCGGGGTGTTCTTCTACTGGACCTCGAACACAGCCTTCCCGCCGCCGGGCGCCGAGCACGCATCCGGCTATCTTGTGGCGCTGGCGACGGCGGCCTTCGCCGCCGCCTGGGCGCTGACGCGCGGCGCGCGGGGGCTGAACCGGGCCGGACGCGTCGGCCTCGCGCGCGGCGCGCTGGCGCTGGCGCCGCTGATGACGCTGGCGGGGATGGGCGGCTTCATCCTCTCGGTGCTCGATCTCGACCCGACCAGCCATGTCTACCCGGCGATGATGTGGGCGCTGATGGTCTGGATCGTGGCGCATGGGCTCGTCGGCACGATCATGCAGGGCTACTGCCTCGCCGGGTCGCTCTTCGGCAAGCTCACGCCGCGCTATGACGCGGATCTGTGGAACGTCACGCTGTTCTGGCACTTCCTCGGGCTGACCGCGCTGGTGACCGGCGCGATGATCGGCCTCGTGCCGCGGCTGATGTGAGGGAGGGGCGCATGGATCGCAGCGATCACGACCGGCAGCCGCACCCGCGCGAGGACGAGCACGAGTTCGCCGAGGAGCGCGAGAGCCTGTGGCGGATCACGCTGGGGCCGACGATCTGGGCCTTCCACTTCGCGATCAGCTATGCCGCCGTCTCTGTCTACTGCTTCCGCTTCGAGCGGATGTTCGAGATGGGCTGGCTGCGCGCCGGCCTGATCGCGATGACGCTGGCGATGCTGGTGGCGATCGCCTGGATCGGCTGGCGCGCCTTCCTGCGCTGGGACGTGCGCGGCACGGGCGAGTTCTCGAATCCCGAGGGCAGCGCCGAGGACCGGCACCAGTTCCTCGGCCATGCCGGCTTCCTGCTGGCATTGGTGTCGTTTATCGGCGTGGTCTACGACACGCTGCCGCTGATCCTGCTGGGGTCGTGCCGATGAAGCGGGCCTTCCCGGCAGCCGCGGCCATCCGTCCGGTGCCGCTGGTCCTCGGGCTGGGGCTCTTGGCGGCGGTCTGGGTGGCGCCGCTGCCGATGTGGCTCGGCTCGGCCTTCGCGGGGCACATGGCGCGGCACATGACGCTGGTGGCGCTGGCCGCGCCGCTTCTAGTGCTGGGATGGCCCGCCCTGGGCCGGGCGCTGGCGCTGTCGCCGCTGATCGCCGCCGTGCTCGAATTCATGGTGGTCTGGGGCTGGCACCTGCCGCGCCTGCACGCGACGGCGCATCATTCGCAGCCCGTCTTCGTTCTCGAGCAGGGGAGCTTCCTGCTGGCCGGGCTGGTGGTCTGGGCCGGCTGCCTGCGCGCCGCGCATCCCCTCGCCGGGGCGGGGGGGCTGCTGCTGACCTCGATGCACATGACGCTTCTGGGTGCGCTGCTGATCCTCGCGCCGCGCGACCTCTACGCCGCGCAACTCGGGTTGCTGCCGCAGCTGTCCGCCCAGCAGGTGGGCGGCATGATCATGCTCGGCATCGGCACGCCGGTCTATCTCGTGGCGGGGCTCGTGCTGACCGCGCGCGCCGTCAAGGAAAGGGAGATCGCGGCATGAAGCAGCGGACGCGGACGGTCCTCTACACCCTCGGCGCGCTCGGTCTCGCAGGGGCGGTGGCCGGCGGTGCCACCGTCGCGCTCGGCCTCTATAACGTCTCGGCCCGGGCCGGGCATTTCGCACCGGTCTACTGGGCGCTGCACACCACCTATCGCAACGCGGTCGAACTCTATTCCGGGGCGCCGGAGACCCCGGCGCCCAACCTCGACGACCCGGCGCTGATCGAGCTCGGCGCGCGGCATTTCGAGACCGCCTGCGCCATGTGCCACGCCGTGCCGGGCCAGACCCGCAGCGCCACCGTGCGCGGGATGAACCCGGTGCCGCCGCATATCGAGGAGGCGGTTGGAACGTGGGACCCCGAGGAGCTTCACTGGATCCTCTACGAGGGCGTGAAGATGTCGGGCATGCCGCAATGGCCCTCGGTGCGCGAGGACGACGTCTGGGCCGGCGTCGCCTATCTGCGCGCGATCCAGAACGGCGCGGTGACGCCCGAGCAGCAGGCCGAGCTGACGGCGCGCGAGGAGACGGACGGTCCGGAGGGCGCGGCCTTCTGCGCCGGCTGTCACGGCGGTACCGAGGCGCATGTGCCGCGGCTCGACATCTTCGACGCGGACTACATCGAGGCGGCGCTGCTGGCCTATCGCGAGGGGCGGCGACAGAGCGGGATCATGCAGCACGCGGCCAGCCTGACCGACCCGGAACAGCTCCGCGAATTGGCGGTCTGGTTCGCGGAAGAGGTGCCTGCGCCCGAACGGCGGCGTCACGAGGCCTCGGTCGAGACGCTGGAGACCGGCGCGCAACTGGCGCGGGCGGGCGATGACGACGTGCCGGCCTGCACCGCCTGCCACGGCCCTGGCCCGCGCGACCTGTCGGGTTTTGGCGGCGAGGTGCTGGAGGGGAAGTTCCCGCCGCTCGCCGGGCAGGACGAGGCCTATCTGATCACCCAGCTCCGGCTGTGGCGCGACGGCGTGCGCGGCGGCACCGAGGCACATGATCTGATGCGCGTCGCGGCGCAGGAGCTGGAGGAGGCGGAGATCGAGGCGCTGGCGGCCTGGTATGCCGCGCTCGACCCTGCCACCGGAGAGCTGGCGCCGGGTGAAACCGGTGCCTCCGCGCCGAACCCGCTGCGCCAAGCCTCCGATCACTGAAACTGTTGCGAAGCCTGACATTTTGGTGTGTTGCGGCCGAGAGGCGGTGCAGGCAGTAAGCTGCAGGGACCGGGCACCGCAGCCCGGAGGCATCGCTGGGAGGGCGGCATGACGCGGATGATGACGGCAATCGGGGCGCTGCTGATCGCGGGCACCGCGCAGGCGCAGGACGGCGACGTGCTGCTCGCGATGAGCTGGGACGAGATCGTCGAGACCGCGCGCGGCGGCGAGGTCAACGTCTTCATGTGGGGCGGCGCCGACACCATCAACGCCTATGTCTCCGATCATATCGGCGGCATCCTGGCGGATGAGTACGACATCACCCTCAACCGCGTGCCGCTGGCCGACACGGCCGAGGCGGTCAACATCGTGCTGGGCGAGGTCGAGGCCGGGGCCGGCATGGACGCCGGTGCGGTCGACATGATCTGGATCAACGGCGAGAATTTCCGCACCATGAAGCAAGGCGATCTCGTCTGGTGCGGCTATGTCGACAAGCTGCCCAATGCGAGCCTCGTCGATTTCGAGAACCCTGCCATCGCCAATGATTTCGGGGTCCCGGTCGAGGGTTGCGAAGTGCCGTGGAGCCGGGTGCAGTTCGCCTTTGCGCATGACACCGCCCGCACGCCGGAGCCGCCGCGCTCGATCCCCGAGCTGCTCGACTGGATCGAAGCCAATCCCGGCCGCTTCACCTATCCTGCGCCGCCCGATTTCACCGGCGCGGCCTTCGTGCGCCACGTCTTCACCCATGCGGCGGGCGGGGCGGACGCGCTGGTCGGCCCGTTCGATCAGGAAAAGTTCGACGCGGTGGCGGCGGACACCTGGGAAATCCTGAACGGCATCGAGCCGCATCTTTGGCGCGAAGGGGTGACCTACCCGACCTCGATCACCCAGCTGCAGCAGATGTTCGCCAACCAGGAGGTGGACCTGTTCTTCACCTATGACCCGGCCGAGATCGGCACGGCGGTGGAGAACGGCATCTTCCCCGAGACCGCGATGTCCTATGGGCTGAGCGACGGCACACTGGCCAACACCAACTACATGGCGATCCCCGTGAACGCTGCCAACAAGGCGGCCGCGATGGTCACCCAGAACCTGCTGCTGTCGGGCGAGGCGCAGCTCGAGAAGGCCCAGCCCGAGATCTGGGGTGCGGCCGCCGTGATCGAGCCGTCGCGCGCCTCGGCCGAGGTGCAGGAGGGTTTCGCGACGCTCGAACGCCACCCCTCGGTGGTTCCGGTCGAAGAGCTGGGGCAGGCGGCGCTGCCCGAGCTTACCCCCGACTGGACCCGCGCGATCGAGGATGGCTGGATCCGCAACGTCGGCAATTGAGGTGATCGGGCGCGGGCATCCATGGCTGTCGCTCGCGCCCGCGCTTTGCGTGATCGCGGTGCTGTTCGGCGGCGGCCTCGTGCTGGGGCTCGCGGGCTCCCTCGGCATGGGGCGCGGCGGCGTCAGTTTGGACGCGTGGATCGCGGTGCTGTCGGAAGGGCGGGTCTGGCGTTCGCTCGGCCTGTCGCTCTGGATCGCCTTCGCCTCGACCGCGCTTGCCTGCCTCATCGGTCTCGGCGCCGCGCTGCTGCTGCGCCGCCGGTTTCCGGGGCAGGGGCTGGCGCGGCTGCTGTTCCAGATCAACCTGACCATCCCGCACGCGGTCGGCGCGCTGGGCATCCTGTGGCTGCTGTCGCAATCTGGCTTCGTCTCGCGGCTGTCGGCGGGCGCCGGGCTGATCGACGGTCCGGCCGGGTTTCCGGCGCTGACGCAGGATCGTTTCGCCATCGGCATCATCGCCCATTACGTCTGGAAGGAGGTGCCCTTCATCGGGCTGATCCTGCTGGCCAACATGCAGTCGCTTGGTGACGATCCCGAAAGCGCGGCACGGTCCCTTGGCGCGTCGCCCTTCGCGGCGATGCGGCTGGTGCTCCTGCCGCTGCTGATGCCGGCGCTGATCCGTGCGGGCGCCATCGTCTTCGCGTTCTCCTTCGGAGCGTGGGAGGTGCCGGTGCTGTTGGGCCAGAGCGCGCCCGTGGCTCTGCCGGTGCTGGCGTGGCAGCGCTTCACCGATCCCGACCTCGCGACACGGCCAGAGGCGATGGCGATCGCGATGCTGATCGCGCTGGTGGCGGCGCTGCTCATTCGCGTCGCGATGGTGCGGCGATGAGCGCGCGCTGGCGGCTGGTGCTCGGCCTCATGCTGGTCGTCGCGTCCATGGCGCCGCTGCTGCCGCTCGGGCTGTGGTCGGTGGCGCGGGGCTGGTACTTTCCGCAGATCCTGCCCGCCACATGGACGCTGGAGCCCTGGGCGCGGGCGCTGTCGCCACGCTCGGACATCCCCGAAGCCTTCGTGACGACCACCGCCATCGCGCTCGCGGCGGCAGCGCTGTCGCTGGTCTTGGGCATTCCTGCGGGGCGGGCGCTGGGGCTTTACCGCTTCCGCGGCAAGGCGCTGGTCGAGCTGGCGCTGCTGGCGCCGGTGATCGTGCCGGGCATCGCCGTCGGGCTGGGCATCCACGGCGTGTTCCTGCGGCTGGGCCTGACCAATTCGGCGCTGGGGGTGGTGCTGGTGCATCTGGTGCCGACGCTGCCCTATGTGGTCTTCGTGATGTCGGGCGTCTTCGCCAATTACGACGCCGCCGCCGAGGCGCAGGCGCGCAGTCTCGGCGCCCGGCCGCTGCAGGTGCTGTGGCACGTGATGCTGCCGGCGATCGCGCCGGGCGTCGCGGTGGCCGGGCTCTTCGCCTTTCTCGTGTCGTGGTCGCAATACATCCTGACGCTGACCATCGGCGGCGGGCGGGTGGTGACGCTGCCCCTGCTGCTCTATGCGCAGGCCGGTGCGGGGCGCAACGACCAGGCCGGGGTGCTGGCGGTGCTGAGCCTCGCGCCCGGTCTCGTCATCCTCGCGCTGGTGGCGCGCCGGATCACCGGGCGCGGCGTGATGATCGGAGGCGCGGGATGACAGGATTGACGCTCGATCGGCTGTCGTTGCGCCATCCCGGCGCGGCGCGGCCCGCGCTGGAGGAGCTGTCGCTCGAGATGGCGCAGGGCGAGATGCTCGCGCTGCTCGGCCCCTCGGGCTGCGGCAAGACCACGGCGCTTCGGGTCGTCGCGGGACTGATCCAACCGGATTCCGGCGACGTGCGCTTCGACGGAGCATCGGTTCTGCACCTTCCGCCCGAACGGCGCGAGGCGGTGCTGGTGTTCCAATCGGGCCAGCTTTTCGCCCATATGGACGTGGCCACCAATGTCGGCTTCGGGCTGCGGATGCAAAGACGGCCCCGGGCCGAAATCGCGGAGCGCGTCGCCGAGGCGCTCGACCAGGTTCAGCTGCGCGACCTCGGCCATCGCCAGCCGCACGAGCTGTCGGGCGGGCAGCGGCAGCGCGTGGCGCTGGCCAGGGCGCTGGTGCTCAAGCCCGGCCTGCTGCTGCTCGACGAGCCGCTGTCGTCGCTCGACGCCCATCTGCGCGGCGAGATGCGCGGGCTGATCCGCAGGCTGCAGCGCGAAACCGGCATCACCACGCTGGTCGTGACCCACGACCAGGAGGAGGCCGCGGTGCTGGGCGACCGGGTGGCCCTTATGCTGGGCGGCCGCATCCGCCAAGTCGGCGCCGGCGCGGCGCTTTGGAACCGGCCCGCCGATCTCGACGTGGCGCGCTTCTTCGGCGGCTGCAACTTCATCCCCGGCCGGTCGGCCGGCGGGCGGTTCGACTGCGCGCTGGGCCAGCTCGCGCTGCCGCCGGGGGCGCCCGAGGGCGAGGGCTGCCTGACCTTGAGACCCGAGGCGATCGAGCCGGGCGAGGGGCCGAACGCGGTGACGGTGCAGGTGCTCGAGACACGGTTCGAAGGGCTGCTGACCCGGATCACCGCCGAGGCGGGCGGCCTGCGGCTCGAGGCCCTGATGCGGGCGGGCGCGGCGCGCGGCGCGGCACCGGGGCGCGCGCTGCGCTGGCGGCTGCCGGCCGAGGCGCTCTGGGTGCTGCCCGGTGTCTGACCCTGACACATTGCCGCACGACCAAGTGAGAGCGCCGGCAGTGACGCGGCGCGGCGCGACTGCTAGCCTCGCGGCTTACAAGGAGGCCCGATGTTCTCAGCCGAAATGATCCTCGACGCGACCCTGCTGCCGGCGATGATGATCGCCCTGTCGGCCGGGCTGCTGTCATTCCTCAGCCCATGCGTTCTGCCGATCGTGCCGCCCTATCTCGCCTATATGGGTGGGGTGTCTGTAACCGAGCTGTCGGCGCCGGCGCGCGATAGGCGGCGGGTGATGACCGCGGCGCTGTTCTTCGTTCTGGGCCTGTCGACGGTGTTCCTGCTGCTCGGGGTCGCCTTCTCGGCGCTGGGCCGCGCGCTGCTGCAGTTCCAGGACTGGTTCAACCTGATCGCCGGGGTCACCATCATGGTGTTCGGCGCGCATTTCACCGGCGTGATCCGCATCCCGTTCCTCGATCGCGAGGCGCGTCTTTCGGGCGGCGACCGCGGCGGATCGGCCTTTGGCGCCTACGTGCTGGGGCTGGCCTTCGCCTTTGGCTGGACGCCGTGCCTCGGTCCGATCCTCGGCACCATCCTCGGTCTCGCCGCGACCGAGGCCGACGTCACGCGCGGGGCGCTGCTGCTGGCGATCTACGCCGCCGGGCTGGGCATTCCCTTCCTGCTCTTCGCCGCCTTCTTCCCGCGCCTGACCGGCGTCATGGGCTGGATGAAGCGGCATATGGGCCGGATCGAGCGGACCTCGGGACTGCTGCTGTGGACGGTCGGCCTGATGATGCTGACCGGGCAGTTCTCGGATTTCAGCTTCTGGCTGCTCGAAACCTTCCCGGCGCTGGCCGCGCTCGGCTGACGCCCCGGATGGGCCTTATGGACGCCCGTTTCCTCCTCTAGTCTGGGCCCGAGAGGAGAGCGGCGATGGATGGATCGACTACCGGGCGGGTGCGGCGGCGGATCGTGTTCTACGTGCCGGGCTTCGATCCCATCCACCCAAGGCGCTATCGCGAGCTCTACCGCCGCGAGGCGGCGGCGCAGGCGGAAATCTCGGACATCGACATCACGTTGTCGGCGGCGCAGGGGCGCCGTTTTGGCTGGGACGTGACGGCGCGGATCGAGGGCGCCGAGGTGCGCTCCGAATTCGAGGTGCTGGTCTGGTCGGACATCGTGCGTGACCAGATGCGCGGCGGCGTAGCCGCGACTTATCTCCAGCTCCTGCGCACGGCCTGGACCTATATCGGCTCGGGCGCGCTGCGCCGATTGATGCGGCTGCGCAAGGGGCCGGTGATCGCCGCGCTTTACCCGGTGGCGATGCTGCTTATGCAACTTGGCCTCGCGCTGGCCGCGGGCGCGCTGGCGGGGCGCGCGGCGGCTTGGGGCGCGACGCGGCTGGGGGTGCCGGGTGTGATCGCCTACTGGCCCGTGCTGGTGGCAGTCTGCTGGGCGCTGCTGGAGTGGTTCCGGCGCCACGATCGCCGCTTCTTCGCCTATTACCTGATGCATGACTACGCCTTCGCCGCGCGCTGGGGCGGGGCCAACCCGGACGCGCTCGAGGCGCGGCTGGCGCTGTTCGAGAACCGGATCGCGGCGGCGCTGCGCGAGGACGTGGACGAGGTGCTGGTAGTGGGTCACTCCTCCGGCGCCCATCTCGCCGTCTCGGTCCTGTCGGACCTCATCCGTGCCGGGCGGCGGCCCGAGGGCGGGCCGAGCCTCGGCTTCCTGTCGCTGGGGCAGGTTGTGCCGATGATGTCCTTCCTGCCGCGCGCGGCGCGGCTGCGCGCCGACCTCGCCTATCTGAGCGCGCGGGACGAGCTTGCCTGGGTCGACGTCACCGCGCCGGGTGACGGCTGCGCTTTCGCGCTATGCGACCCGGTGGCCGTGTCAGGCGTGGCGCCGGACCATCAGCGCTGGCCTCTGGTGATCTCCGCGGCCTTCACGCAGACGCTCAGCCCGGCGCGCTGGCGGGAACTGCGCTGGCGCTTCTTTCGGCTGCACTTCCAGTATCTTTGCGCCTTCGACCGGCCCGGCGATTACGATTATTTCCGCGTTACTGCCGGTCCGCTGACGCTGGCGGACCGCTTCGCGGGGCGCGCCGCCTCGCGTTCCGCGATCCGCCGCGCCCTGTCGCCGCACGTCACCACCGCCGCATGAGCCCGCTGCCGCCCAAACCGGTGCCGCGCGCGGCCCGGGTGTCGCTGTGGCGACATCTGCGGCTGTTCAGGGCCGACATTCTCTCGGCCCAGCCGGCGCGGCTCTACCGCGCCTGGATGGCCGATTTCCGCACGCCGTTCTTCCGCTCGGTGATGGTCAACGACCCGGCGCTGCTGCGGCTGGTGCTGAAGGAGCGGCCGCGCGACTTTCCGAAATCCGACCGGATCGCCGCCGGGCTGCGGCCGCTTCTCGGCCATTCGGTCTTTCTCACCAATGGCGAGCAATGGGAGCGGCAGCGGCGGATCATCGACCCGGCGTTTGAGGGCGGACGCCTGCGCGAGAGTTTCGCCGCGATGCTGGCCGCCGGGGAGGCGGCCGCCGCGCGGCTCGCGCCGCTGGCCGATGGCCGTCCGGTCGAGATCGAACCGCAGGCGAGCCATGCCGCAGCCGACGTGATCTTTCGCACGCTGTTCTCGATCCCGATCGAGCACGAGGTGGCGGCCGCCACCTTCGCCGCCTTCCATGCCCATCAACGCAGCCAGCCGCTGCTCAATCTCGCGGCCTTCGTGAAGGGGCCGGGCTGGATGCCCCGGCTGCATTCGCGCCGGACGCGGGCCACAGCGCGCGAGATCCGGGCGCTGATTGCTAGGCTGGTCGAGGCGCGGGCGCGGGACATCGCCGAAGGCCGCGCGCCATCGGACCTCGCCACCAAGATCATGACCACGCCGGACCCGGAGAGCGGAGAGACCTTTTCCTCGGCGGAGATGGTCGATCAGGTGGCGATCTTCTTCCTCGCCGGGCACGAAACCAGCGCAGCGAGCCTGGCCTGGACGCTCTATCTGCTCGCAACGCATCCCGAGTTACAGGAGCGCGCCGCCGAGGAGGCGAGGGGGTTCGACGGGACGTTCTCGGCGCTGTCGGGGCTGAGGCTGATCCGCGACGTCACGCGCGAGGCGCTGCGGCTCTACCCGCCGGTGCCGATGATGGTGCGCGAGATGACGCGCCCGGAGCGGTTCCGCGACCGGGCGCTCGGACGCGGCACGCAGGTGGTGCTGTCGCCATGGCACCTGCATCGGCACGAACGGCTCTGGCGCGATCCGGACGTCTTCGATCCCGATCGCTGGAGCAGGCCCGAGGCCAGGGAGAGCGCCCGTGCCGCCTACATGCCGTTCAGCGCCGGTCCCCGCGTCTGTCCCGGCGCGGGCTTTGCCATGGCCGAGGCGGCGGTGCTGCTGGCGGCGCTGCTGCGGCGCTATAGCTTCGAGCCGGTCGAGGGCGACGTGCCGGTGCCGGTGGCCCAGCTGACGGTCCGATCGAAAGGCGGGATCAGGTTGCGGGTGACCGAGCGGGGTCAGGGAAACCCCTGAGGTCTGCCAGTTCGTAAGCGGGGAAAGGGGCGGCGTGCGGCGGGGTGCGCGGTCCAAGTCGGCCAATTCTGGCAGGGCGGCCAGGCCTCGACCCGGCGCGTCGCCCTCAGCGTTGCATGAAATGCCGGAGCACGAAGACCCGGATCGCCGAGGCGAGGCCGACATCGCCCCGGGCCTCGTCGATCTCGGCCGCCAGCCCGTTGATGGTTCGCCCCTCGGTCGCGGCGATGTCGCGGAAGGCGCGCCAGAACACGTCTTCCAGCGAAACGCTGGTGCGGTGCCCGTGCAGCGTCAGCGATCGCTTGACCGGGCGCCCGTCACTCATCGCGGCGATGCTGGTCGAGCCGCTTCGCCGCCGCCTCGGCCTCGGCAGCGTCGCGGGTCTTCTCGGCCTTGGAGCGGCCGAACTTCGCGGCGTTGACGTCGGCGCGGGCCCGCTTCTCGGCCCGCGCCTTCTGCTTCCTGAACTGGTTCAGGTTCACCGGCTTCATTTCGGGCCGATCATCTCCTCGGGGCGCACCACGCGGTCGAAGGTCTCGGCATCGACGAAGCCGAGGTTGATCGCCTCTTCCTTCAGGGTCGTGCCGTTCTTGTGCGCGGTCTTGGCGACCGTGGTGGCGTTGTCATAGCCGATGGTCGGCGCCAGCGCGGTGACCAGCATCAGGCTCTCGCGCATCAGCTTGCCGATCCGCTCCTCGTTGGCTTCGATGCCCGCGACGCAGTTGTCGGTGAAGGCCACCGCCGCATCACCGATGAGCTGCATCGACTGCAGCACGTTGTAGGCGATCATCGGCTTGTAGACGTTGAGCTCGAAATGGCCCTGCGACCCGGCGAAGCCCACAGCCGCATCGTTGCCCATGACATGGGCGCAGACCTGCGTCAGCGCCTCGCACTGGGTCGGGTTGACCTTGCCGGGCATGATCGAGGAGCCGGGCTCGTTCTCGGGCAGCATCAGCTCGCCCAGGCCGCAGCGCGGGCCGGAGCCCAGGAGGCGGATGTCGTTGGCGATCTTGAACAGCGAGCCCGCGACCACGCGCAGCGCGCCCGACATCTCGACCATCGCGTCATGCGCGGCCAGCGCCTCGAACTTGTTCGGCGCGGTGACGAAGGGCAGGCCGGTGATCTTCGCCATGTTCTCGGCCACGGTCTCGCCCCAGCCCTGCGGCGTGTTGAGCCCGGTGCCGACGGCGGTGCCGCCCTGCGCCAGCTCGTAGATCGCCGGCAGCGCCGCCTTGACGCGGCGGATGCCCATCGCGACCTGGTGGGCGTAGCCGCCGAACTCCTGGCCCAGCGTCAGCGGCGTCGCGTCCATGGTGTGGGTGCGGCCGATCTTGATGATGTCCTTGAACGCCTCGGCCTTGGCAGCCAGCTCGGCGTGCAGCTTTTCCAGCCCCGGCAGCGTCACGTCGCGCGCGGTGGTGGCGACGGCGATGTGCATCGCGGTCGGGAAGGTGTCGTTCGACGACTGGCCCATGTTGACGTGGTCGTTGGGATGCACCGGCTCCTTGGAACCGATCGTGCCGCCGAGGATCTCGATGGCGCGGTTCGAGATCACCTCGTTGGCGTTCATGTTCGACTGGGTACCCGAGCCAGTCTGCCACACGACGAGCGGGAAGTGGTCGTCGAGCTTGCCCGCCACGACCTCGGAGGCGGCCTGGATCATCGCGTCGGCGAGCTTCGGATCGAGCTTGCCGCGGGCCTTGTTGGCCTCGGCGCAGGCCTGCTTGATGACGCCCAGCGCGCGGACGATCGCCACAGGCTGCTTTTCCCAGCCGATCGGGAAGTTCATGATCGAGCGCTGGGTCTGCGCCCCCCAATAGCGGTCCGAGCGGACCTCGAGCGGGCCGAAGCTGTCGGATTCGGTGCGGGTGGGGCTGGTCTGGCTCATCGCGATCTCCCTGGTATGCAGTCGCATGCCATCTACCGCGTGGGCCGCCCTCTGGGCAATCGTCTAAATGCCGGCGCTCAGGACTTGCGGAAGCTGTCGAGGCTGACGACCTGGGCGGCGCCCTTCTTCGCGGGCTCCTCCTCGGGCTCGGCCATCTCCTGCATCGGGGCCTCTTCGTCCTCGTCCTCTTCCTCGTCGTCCTGCGTCTCGAAGCGCAGGCCGAACTCGACCGAAGGGTCGACGAAGGTGCGGATGGCGTCGAAGGGGATGTAGAGCGGCTCGGGGCTGTCGCCGAAATTCAGGGTGATCGAGAAGCCCTCGGAGGTGACCGAGAGACCGTCGAACCAATGCTGGATGACGATGGTCATCTCGCCCGGATAACGATCGGACAGCCAGTCGGCGATCTCCACGTCGGGATGCATGGTGTCGAAGGTGATGAAGAAGTGGTGCTTGCCCGGCAGGCCTTCGGCCGCGACGCGCGACAGCACCTCCTGAATCAGCCCGCGCATCGCCCGATGCATGAGGTTTCCATAGTCGATCGAGCGATTGGCAGGCCGGGTCACGTTGCGTCATCCTTTAACGTTCGGGCCAAGCATAGGGGATTCGATGCTGGATGAAAGGGGGTCCGGCATCCTGTGGCGGCGCGAGCCCGCCGATGAGCTGAACCAGCTCCCGGCGCAGTTTCAGCCGGATCGCGCGCGGGTAGTCCCGGTGGCCCCGCGCGGTGATGACGAAGCCGTCCCGCGTGGCGACACGATTGCGGTAGAAGCCGGTGATGGCGAGGCCGAGGCTCTCGATCGCGAGCCCGTTGACGGTCACGCCCATCGCCTGCGCCCGGCGCTGCGCCGCGCCGACATCGCCGCCGTCATTGGGGGTGCCATCGCCCGAGACGTCGACCACACGGCGATGGCAGGCGGGCGCGACGGCAAAGAGGTCGAGCGCGGCGTCGAGCGCTTCGGCCGGGGCGGTGCCGCCCATGACGAAGGCGCGCGGCGTGGTCCGGACCGAGGTGGCGAGCGCCATGAGCGCGGCCCGGCCGCGCGGTTGAACCCAAGGCTGTGTAACGACCTGCTGGCGCGAATCCGACCATTGCAGCACCGCGATCGCGACCTGTCCCGAGAGCACGGCCTCGGCCACCACCGGATCGGTCAGCGCGTCGGCCAGCCCGTCGACCTGCAGCCGGTACTCGGCCTCATCGACGGAGTTCGACACGTCCATCGCCAGCACCAGCGCCGTGTCGCAGGCGCCTGCCATAGCGGGCCACAGCGCGCAGCCGAGGGCGAGGAACAGCCGGAGCATGACCCATGCTGCACCGGGCCGAGGCGCGGCGGCAAGCGTCTTGTCCAGTCAGGGTGAATCTCGGCGGAGGGAGGAAGTGCAGGCTTCTGTTGCCAGGTGCCTGCGAACCCCGCCTTACGCGGCTAGGCGCAAGGGCTTAAGTTTCGGCGGACCGAGACTGCTTAAGCAGCCACAGCCATTGCCGGAGCACGGTTGTCGTTGGCAACTGTACATATCGGACCGATAACGGTGGTACCTCACCGGGACAAAGCCATCCTCTTTACACGTTCGTCGATCCTATTTCGGCCCCATCTGCCCCCAACGAGGGATGATTGGTGGAGCCGCCGGGTACCGCCCCCGGGTCCGATCCGCTTATTACAGGCGCGTTTATGTCCATAGTTCCACGAGGGAACGGGTCGAATATAGGTGCGGGCGCGGGCGATGAAAAGGGGGGCGGGACCGAAAGCCTTGGCTCTCGTCGCGCCGGGTCGCATCGCGTTCCGGCATGCGCATTTCGGTGGCCGCGATCCGCACGCGCCGGTAGCTTGACCGGATGAACGAGACATCCGCTCTAACCATCCGCGCGGCCGAGCCGCGCGACGCGGCGGCGCTGACCGCGATGACGAACCTGCCCGGCGTGCGGCACGGCACGCTGCAACTGCCATTCGGCCCCCATGCGCGGCTCGAGCAGAGGCTGGCGGCCGGCCGCGAGGATCATCTGCTGGTCGGGGTGACCCGCGACGCGACCGGCGCCGAAGAGATCGTGGCCCATGGCGGGCTGTTGCCTCGCCAGAGGCGCAGGGCGCATGTCGGCGAAATCCTCCTGATCGTGCATGACGATCATGTCGGCCGGGGCCACGGCACCGCGATGCTGCGGGCGCTTCTCGACCTTGCCGATCACTGGCTCGGGCTGCGCCGCCTCGAACTCGAGGTGAACACCGACAACGTGGCCGCGATCCGGCTCTACGAGCGGCACGGATTCGAGATCGAGGGCACCAAGCGGGGCGACACGCTACGGGCGGGCGAGCTGATCGACTGCCACATCATGGGGCGGCTGCGCCCGGCGCCGCGTCTGGCACAGACCCCCGTGTCGGACGTTCGGTGACCGGGGCCGCGATCGCGGCCCCGACCATGTTTCGCTCAGATGGGCTCAGAAGCCCGACTTGATCATCTCGAAGGTCTCGGCGTGCTGCTCGCGCCGCTCGTTGGGGATCGACAGCTGCGCCAGCACCGGCGCGTCGATCGGGGCGATGCCCGACGCCTCGAGCGTCGCTTCGTCGATCTCGCCCAGCGCGGCGGCGTTGGCCGAACCGAAGCCCGCCTCGAGCAGCGGCATCGCCGCCTCGGGCGCCAGCATCGCGTTGATGTAGTCATAGGCCTGGTCTTCGGAGCCCGGCGCGTCCTTCATGTTGACGTAGCCGCACAGCCACAGCGAGGAGCCTTCCTCGGCCTCGCGCTCGAAGCCGATCGGGCGGCCTTCCTCGACCATGGTCGGATAGGTCTCGTTCCATGCCCAGCTCACCAGCACCTCGCCGGTGGCCATCAGCTGGCTCAGCTCGGCCGGGTCGGTCCAGTAGGTGCGCAGGTTGGGATGAACCTCGCGCAGCCAGTTCGCCGCCGCCTCGAACTGTTCGTCGGTGGCCTGGGTCCAGTCGGTGGTGCCGGTGGCGAGATAGGCCAAGGCGAAGGCGTCGTCGACGTTGTCGGGCAGCGCCATGCGGCCCGCATAGGCGGGGTTCTTGAACACCTCGAGCGTGGCGACGTCCTCGGCCGGGACCTCGTCGGGATTGTAGGCGATCGCGGTGGAGCCGAAATCGGTGGGGATGAAGAAGACATCGTCGCCCCCGGCGCTCACCTGCTGGCCGGTGAGATTGCGGTCGATCGTGTCCCAGGCGTCGATCCGGCTCGTGTCCCAGGGCTCGATCAGTCCGCTCTCGGCCCATTTGGTGACCGAGCCCGCGCAGATATGGGTGATGTCGGCACGGAAGCCCGAGCGCAGTTTCTGGAACGCCTCTTCCTCGTCCCCGAAGAAGGAGAAGCTCGGTTCGCCATGGGTTTCCGAGAAGGCCGGGTGGAAGGCCGGATCCTCGAAGCCGGGATAGTCGAGCACGGTCAGCCCGCCCTCCTGCGAAACGGCGGCGGTGGCGAGGGCGGCGAGCGACGCGGCACCCAAGAGGCGGAACTTGTTCATTCATTGGCTCCCGTTGGCGCCGCGCTGACTGCGCGGCAGGTGGAGCCTAGAAGCGGCTCCGCGCCGCTTCAAGTGCCGTGCGTCACCGCCGATTGCACCATGCCGCGCGACGTGCATTCATGGCCGCCGACAGACGAGACCCGGGGAGGGATGCAGATGTTCAAGGCGCTTTTGGTCGAGAAGGACGAGGCGGGGGCCACCCATGCGGCGGTGCGCGAGCTCGAGGATGACCGGCTGCCCGAGGGCGAGGTCACGGTGGCGGTGGAGTATTCCACGCTGAACTACAAGGACGGGCTGTGCATCGGGCCGGGCGGTGGCCTCGTGCGGAATTACCCGCATGTGCCGGGCATCGATTTCGCCGGCACGGTCGAGGCCTCCGACGACGCGCGCTACAAGCCCGGCGACAAGGTGATCCTCACCGGCTGGCGGGTCGGCGAGGCCTATTGGGGCGGCTATGCCACCCGCGCCCGGGTCAAGGCAGACTGGCTGGTGCCGCTGCCCGAGGGGCTGTCCACGCGCGACACCATGGCCGTGGGCACCGCCGGCCTCACCGCGATGCTCGCGGTGATGGCGCTCGAGCAGCACGGGCTGAAGACCGGGCAGGGGCCGGTGCTGGTCACCGGCGCGGCGGGCGGCGTCGGTTCGGTCGCCACGGCGATCCTCGCCTCGCAGGGCCATGAGGTCGCCGCCGTCACCGGGCGGCCCGAGACCGAGGATTACCTGCGCGATCTCGGCGCCGCGTCGATCGTGCCGCGCTCCGAGCTGAACGAGGTCACCAAGAAGCCGCTGGAGAGCGAGCGCTGGGCCGGCTGCGTCGACGCGGTGGGCGGGGCGATGCTGGCGCGGGTGCTGGGGCAGATGAATTACGGCGCCTCGGTCGCGGCGGTGGGCCTTGCGGGCGGCGCCGACCTGCCGGCCAAGGTGATCCCCTTCCTGCTGCGGGGCGTGAACCTTCTGGGCATCGACAGCGTGATGCAGCCCTATGACCGCCGGGTCGAGGCCTGGGAGCGGATCGCGCGCGAGTTGCCGATGGAGAAGCTGCGCGCGATGATCCGGCCCGCGCGGCTCGAGGATCTGCCCGAACTCGGGGCCGAGATCCTCAAGGGCCAGGTGCGCGGCCGCGTCGTGGTCGAGGTTGCGGGCTGAGGTCTGTTTCGACACGCCCCGGTTGACCCCGCGCCGCGCCGCGCCGCGGGGTCGCGTTCCATGCTATGATATGACAGACGCACGATTTCTTGACCTCGGGCCTCCGGGCCTAGGTTTTTGCGTGATATCAAGCATTGGGGGTGACGATGACGACGCCGGACACCGATCCAGAGGCTGCGGAGACGACGCGGCTCATCGACGAGACCGACTACGAGGTCGGTCAGGACAACATCCAGACGCAGATCGGGCCATTCGGCCTCGACATCCACAACCCGGTCTTTCTGATCGCGGGGCTGGGGATCGTGGCCTTCGTTCTGGGCACGCTGATGGTGCCGGAGGCCGCCACCTCGGCCTTCAGCAGCCTGCGCGACTGGCTCACCGCCAACTTCTCGTGGTTCTTCATTCTCGGCGGCAACATCTTCGTGCTGTTCGGCCTGCTGCTGATCGTGACGCCGCTGGGCTCGGTCCGGCTGGGCGGCGCGAGCGCGCGGCCCGATTACGGCTATGCCGGCTGGTTCGCGATGCTGTTCGCCGCCGGCATGGGCATCGGCCTGATGTTCTACGGCGTCTCGGAGCCGTTGTCGCATTTCTCCACCTCGGTGGCCGAGGGCGCCGGTTCGCCCGAAAGCTGGGCCCCGCTGTCGGGGGCGCCGGGCGATCCGGAGGCCGCGCGCCAGCTCGGCATGGCCGCCACGATCTACCACTGGGGCCTGCACCCCTGGGCGATGTACGCCGTGGTGGCGCTGGCGCTGGGGCTGTTCAGCTACAACCAGGGCCTGCCGCTGACGATCCGTTCCGCCTTCTACCCGATCTTCGGTGAACGGGTCTGGGGCTGGACCGGGCATATCATCGACGTGGTCGCGGTCTTCGCGACGCTGTTCGGCCTCGCCACCTCGCTGGGCTTCGGCGCGGAGCAGGCGCTGGCGGGCATGAACTTCCTGTTCGGGACCGGTGATGCGACCGAGGGCGGGCGCTATCTCTTCGGGCTGAGCTACGACAACCCGGTCATCGGCGCCGATGGCGAGGAAGTCGGCCGCACCGGTGCGGGCCTCAAGATCCTGCTGATCCTCGCGATCACCGGCATCGCCACGATCTCGGTCATGGCCGGTCTCGACGGCGGGGTGAAGCGCGCCTCCGAGATCAACATGGTTCTGGCCTTCCTGCTGCTGCTCTTCGTGCTGTTCGTCGGCCCGACCGCCGAGATCATCACCGGCTTCTTCGCGGCGCTGTGGGCCTATATCGTGAACTTCCCGGCGCTGAGCCAGCCCTTCGGGCGCGAGGATGCCAACTTCAGCCAGGGCTGGACCGCCTTCTACTGGGCGTGGTGGATCTCCTGGTCGCCCTTCGTCGGCATGTTCATCGCCCGCGTCAGCCGCGGCCGCACGGTGCGCGAGTTCATGATCGCGGTGCTGCTCGTGCCGTCGCTGGTCTGCGTGTTGTGGATGACCGTCTTCGGCGGCACCGCGATCACCCAGGTGGTGCAGGACAACTTCCAGGGCGCGGCCGAGGCGGCGCTGCCGGTGCAGCTCTATGAGATGCTGAGCCAGCTGCCGCTGACCCAGATCACCTCGTTGATCGGCGTGGTGCTGGTGATCGTGTTCTTCGTCACCTCGTCGGACTCGGGCAGCCTCGTGATCGACACCATCACCTCGGGCGGCAAGGTCGACGGCCCGCTGCCGCAGCGGATCTTCTGGTGCGTGTTCGAGGGTCTCGTCGCGATCGCCCTTCTGCTGGGTGGCGGCCTCGCCGCGCTGCAGGCGATGGCGGTGGCCACCGGCTTCCCCTTCGCCTTCCTGCTGCTGTTGATGTGCGTGGCGATATTCATCGCGCTGCGGAACGAGCGGAAGAATCCGCTTCCCTGATGCCAAAAGTGGCGGCCCCGGTTTCGGGGCCGCCATCTGCGCGGGCATTTGCCGCAACGCGGCAAACGCGCCGGCCGGAGGGGGTTTCCGCCACGGATCACGCTCCTATCATCCCGCCCCATGATGCTGTTTCAGACATTTTCCGATCTCGGCCTCGGCTGGCTGCCGGCCTGGGCCGTGATCCTGATCGATTTCGGGCTCGCCATCGCGCTGGCCTGCCTCGTCCACGCGCTCATCTACCGCGCCTTGGGGCGCTGGGCGCAGAGCAGCGCGCTGTTCCGCCGCGAACTGGTGCGCCAGACGCGCGGTCCCGCCCGGCTCGGGCTGATCTTCTTTTTCATGGCCCCCGCCGCCGCCGTGGCGCCGCTTTCGCCTTCGGACGAGCGGGGGCTGCAGCACCTCGTGCTGGTGGGGACGATCCTCCTTGTGGGCTGGGTCGCGCGCGTGGTGCTCGACGTCTGGGCCAAGCTGCATCTGCGCCGCTTCACCCTCGATGCCGAGGACAACCTCCTTGCGCGCAAGCATGTCACCCAGACCAAGATATTCCTGCGCGTCGCCTCTGTATTGATCTCGATCGTCGCCATCGCCGCCGCGCTGATGACCTTCGAGGAGGTCCGCCAATACGGCGTGTCGCTGCTGGCCTCGGCTGGGGCGGCGGGCCTTGTGGCGGGCATCGCGTTGCAGCCGGTGCTCAAGAACCTCTTCGCGGGTATCCAGCTCGCCATGACCCAGCCGATCCGCATCGACGACGCGCTGATCGTCGAGGGTGAGTGGGGCAATGTCGAGGAGATCACCTCCACCTATGTGGTGATCCGGATCTGGGACTGGCGCCGGATGATCGTGCCGCTCAGCTACTTTATCGAGCAGCCCTTCCAGAACTGGACCCGCGAGAACTCCACCCTGATCGGCTCGGTGCTGATCTATCTCGACCATTCCGCCCCGATCGACCGGATCCGCGACAAGGCGCGCGAGATCACCGAGGCGAGCAAGCTGTGGGATGGCGACGTGTTCAATCTCGCCGTCACCGATTTCCGCGAAAGGGTGATGGAGGTCCGGGTGCTGGCCTCGGCCCGCAATGCCGGGCGCGCCTTCGACCTGCGCTGCGAGATCCGCGAGAAGCTGGTCGCCTGGATCCAGGCCGAGATCCCGCACGCGCTGCCGCGCACCCGTGAGGAGTTGAACGTGCAGACCGGCCATCCCGCGACGGAGGTGCGACGCGACGGCGTGGCTTGATCGGGCGGGCCGGGCGCTAGCTCCGGACCAAAGCGCCGAGGAGTTGCCGATGCCCGATCCGATCCTGCTCTGGTTCCGTCGCGACCTGCGGCTCGCCGATCATCCGATGCTGGCCGAGGCGATGGAGACCGGCGGGCCGCTGATCCCGGTCTTTCTCCACGACGAGGTGGTCGAAGGGCAGGGGGCGGCGCCGCGGTTTCGCCTCGGCCTCTCGGTCGAAAGCTTCGCGCGCGATCTCGACGCCGTTGGTGCGAAGCTGATCCTGCGGCGTGGCCGGGCGCTGGACAGCCTGCGCGCGCTTTGCGCCGAGACCGGCGCGCGTGCCGTCTGGTGGAGCCGCGCTTACGATCCCGACGCCCGGGCGCGCGACGCGGAGGTGATGGCCGGGCTCGACGCCGAAGGGATCGAGACCCGCGACTTCCCCGGCCACCTGCTGTTCGAACCCGACAGCGTGGAAACCAAGACGGGCGGCTATTACAAGGTCTATACCCCCTACATGAAGGCGGTGCGCGACCGGCTGCCGGATGCGCCGCTTGCCCCGCCCGCGCGGCTGCCCGCGCCCGAAAGTTGGCCGCAGAGCGACCGTCTCGATGACTGGCACATGGCGCGCGGCATGAACCGGGGTGGCGCGGTGGTGGCCAAATACCTGGTGGTGGGAGAGAGGGCGGCACGCGACCGGCTGGATCGCTTCGTCGCGCAGCGGATCGCCGACTACGCCATCGCCCGCGACCGGCCCGACATCGAGGGCACTTCGGGTCTGTCCGAGAACCTCACCTATGGCGAGATCTCGATCCATGCCTGCTACCGGGCCGCGCTGGCGGCGCGCGAAGCCGGCGCGGAGGGGGCAGAGCATTTCCGCAAGGAACTGGTCTGGCGCGACTTCGCCTATCACCTGCTGCATCACACGCCCCGCCTGATCTCGCGCAACTGGCGTGCCGAATGGGACCGGTTTCCGTGGTCGGAGGACGGCGACAGCGCCGAGGCCACCGCGTGGAAGCGGGGCCGGACGGGCATGGCGCTGGTCGATGCCGCGATGCGCGAACTCTATGCCACGGGGCGGATGCACAACCGCGCCCGGATGATCACCGGCTCCTACCTGACTAAGCACCTGCAGACCCATTGGAAGATCGGTCATGACTGGTTTGCCGATTGCCTTGTCGACTGGGACCCGGCCAACAACGCGCTGGGCTGGCAGTGGATCGCGGGCTCCGGCCCGGACGCTGCCCCATATTTCAGGGTCTA
The DNA here is from genome assembly GCF_014195545.1 of Limimaricola variabilis. Classification (GTDB taxonomy): domain Bacteria; phylum Pseudomonadota; class Alphaproteobacteria; order Rhodobacterales; family Rhodobacteraceae; genus Limimaricola; species Limimaricola variabilis. The sequence continues at coordinate 190,846 of NZ_JACIBX010000007.1, forward strand.
CAACCCCGTGAGCCAGGCCGAGAAGTTCGATCCCGAGGGCGCCTATCGCCGCGCCTGGATCGCCGAAGGCCAGGCCGATCCGCCGCAGACCGCCCGCGATTTCCTCGCCGCCGCACCACGCGCCTGGGGGCTTTCGGCCACGATGCCCTATCCCGAGCCGATCGTCGGCGCAGCCGAAGGGCGCGACCGCGCGCTGTCGGCCTATGCGACGCTGCGTGGCCGCGCTGAAGGAGGCGATGTCACGAACGGGTGACAACTGCGCCGCGATCCGTAAGCTGTTGGAAAGCACGGAGAGTGGCGATGATCCTGACCAGCACCGAGGGCCAGAGCGATTTGCCGCGCTACTTCGCGCAGGTCTTTGCCATGATGCAAGGCATGCGCGGCGGGCGGCTCGACTTCGTGCTGCCGGACGGGCGGCGGTTCCGGGCCGAGGGCGCCGCACCCGGCCGCCATGCCGAGATCGCGATCCACGATCCCGACTGCTTTGCCCGGCTGATCCGCGAGGGGGATTTGGGATTTTCCGAGGCCTACATGGACGGCGACTGGTCGACCCCCGACCTGATGACGCTCCTCGATCTCGCGCATGACGAGGTCGAGACGCTGTTCTACGGCTTTCCGGGGCAGGGCTGGCTGCGCCGGTTGGAGCGGATGCGCCACTGGTTGCGCTCCAACAGCCGGGGCCAGGCGCGGCGCAACATCCGCCACCACTACGACCTCGGCAACGATTTCTACGCGCTCTGGCTCGACCCTTCGATGACCTATTCCTCGGCACTGTTCGAAGGGAGCCAGCAAAGCCTCGAGGCGGCGCAGCGCCACAAATACGAACGCCTCGTCGACCGGCTGGGCGTGGCGCCGGGCGATCATGTGCTCGAGATCGGCTGCGGCTGGGGCGGTTTCGCCGAATACGCGGCGGGCGAGAGGGGGCTCAAGGTGACCGGGCTGACGCTGAGCTCGGCGCAGCTCGACTATGCCCGCGACCGGATCGCGCGGGCCGGATTGTCCGACCGGGTCGAGCTCAGGCTCGAGGATTACCGCGACGTGCGGGGCAGCTATGACGGCATCGCCAGCATCGAGATGTTCGAAGCGGTGGGTGAGCGTTACTGGCCTGTCTATTTCGACGGGCTGCGCGACCGGCTGCATCCGGGCCGCCGCGCGGCGCTGCAGGTCATCACCCTGCCGGATCACCGTTTTTCGCAATATCGGCAGGGCGTCGACTTCATCCAGAAATACATCTTCCCGGGCGGCATGCTGCCCAGCCCCGGCATCCTGCGGCGCTTGGCGGAAGAGGCCGGTTTGCGGATGGAGGGCGCGGCAAGCTTCGGCGAGAGCTATTCGCGCACGCTCAGGATCTGGCACGAGAATTTCAACGCTCGCTGGGAAGAGGCACGGGCGCTCGGCTTCGACGCGCGTTTCCGCAGGATGTGGAATTTCTACCTCTGCGCTTGCGCCAGCACCTTTCGCTCTGGCAATTGCGATGTCAGCCAGTTCACGCTGAGCCGACCGGGCTGACCGGACCGCCCGGTGCCGCAAGAGGAGACAGACAGATGCCGACCGCCTCGAAGCTCGTGGGCGCGCTGCTCTTCGCCGCGCTGGGATATGTCGTCTCGCTCATCGCCATGCCGCTGCTCGAGGATCTCGAGACGATCCCGCGCACGCCCGAGATCAACGCGGTGATCGGTCTTGGCATCGGCTGGTTCATGGCCGGTCCGCGCGCCGGCGGCGGCATCGTCGAAGGGCTCAGCAACGGCATCACCACGATGGTGGTCGGGCTGCTCGCCGTGCTCTTGGTGCATGGCTCGCTCTACGCGCTGCGCGCCTCGATGCGCGGACGGCACAGCGATCCCTCCGACACGATCGAGGCGATGGTCGATTTCATGCTGCAAGGCGCGCAGCGGCTGGCGACGCCCGAGGTGATCATCATGCTGCTTGCGGGCGGGGCCGTCATCGGGCTGCTGCTCGAGTTCACGCGCTCGCAGGCGGCCTGACGGATGGACATCTTCGTCTTCGGACCGCTGGCCGATCCGGCGACCTATCAAGCCGTGACCGGCAATCTTCTGGAAGGCCGGCGGGCCCGGCTCGAAGGCCATGCCCTGCGCGGCGCGCCGGACGATGTGCCGGGGCTCGTGGCCCAGCCCGGCGGCGTGGTCGAAGGCATCGTGGTGGCGCCGCCGGAGGGCTGGGCGGCCCGACGGCTGGCGGCCTATAACTCCGCGCTGGGCGCCGCGCCCCGCATGGCCGGTGTCTCCCCTGCGCAGGGACCGGCCTGCGAGGTCATGCTGCATGCCACGACACCGGAGCAGGACGCCCCGGAATGGGACGCGGCGACATGGCGGGCAGGAGCGGCCGCGCGCTGGGCGGTGATGGCGGGCGAGATCGCCGATCATCAACCCGCGCTCGATCCCGCGAGCTTTGGCCGTCAACGGGGCATGATCGCGGCCCGGGCCGAGGCGCGCCGTCGCGCCGCCGCCGAACCGGCCCCCGCCGAACTACGCCATCCGGCGCGCCCGAACGACAGCGAGTGGCGCGAGGTTGCGCCGCCCGCAGGCCAGTTCTTCCGCCTGTCGCAGATGCGGCTGTCGCATCGCCGCTTCGACGGCGGCCGGGCCGAGGACCTGCCGCGCGAGGTGCTGGTCGGCGTCGATGCGGCGCTGGTGCTGCCCTACGATCCGCGGCGCGACCGGCTGCTGATGGTCGAGCAGTTCCGCAGCGGCCCGGCCCGGCGCGGGGCGGCCAACCCGTGGTGTCTCGAGCCGGTGGCGGGGATCGTCGACGCTGGCGAGAGCCCGGCCGAGGCGGCGCTGCGCGAGACCCGCGAGGAGGCGGGGCTGACGCTGGGAGCAGATCGGCTGATCCCGATCTTCGCCGGCTATCCCAGCCCCGGATCGAGCACCGACTACTTCCACTGCTTCCTCGCCCTCGCCGATCTGCCGCAGGATGAGGGCTGGCATGGCGGGCTGGAGGAGGAGCATGAGGATCTGCGGCTGCATGTCGTGGGTTTCGACCGGACGATGGCACTTGCCGCCACGGGAGAGATCGACGTGCTCCCGATGCTGGCCATGCTTCACTGGCTTGCACAGAATCGTGCGCGACTGCGCGCCGAGGCGGGAATGCGGGATGCTTGAGTTCCCGGCGCTCCCTGCCTATTGCTCGGGCAGAACAGGAAAGGCCGCCAAATGGACATCAAATCCGACCTCGCCGCCGCCGTCGGCAACACACCCCTGATCCGGCTGCGTGCCGCCTCCGAGGCCACGGGCTGCGAGATCCTGGGCAAGGCCGAGTTCCTGAACCCCGGCCAGTCGGTCAAGGACCGCGCCGCGCTGTGGATGATCCGCGACGCTGTCGCGAAGGGCACGCTCAAGCCCGGCGGCACCATCGTCGAGGGCACCGCCGGCAACACCGGCATCGGTCTCGCGCTGGTCGGCGCCTCGATGGGCTTCAAGACGGTCATCGTCATCCCCGAGACCCAGAGCCAGGAAAAGAAGGACATGCTGCGGCTCGCCGGGGCCGAGCTGGTGCAGGTCCCCGCCGCGCCCTACCGCAACCCCAACAACTATGTCCGCTATTCCGGCCGCCTCGCCGAGGAACTGGCCAAGACCACGCCCGAGGGCGTCCTCTGGGCCAACCAGTTCGACAACGTGGCCAACCGGCAGGCGCATATCGACGCCACCGGCCCGGAGATCTGGGAGCAGACGCAGGGCAAGGTCGACGGCTTCGTCTCCGCGGTGGGCACCGGCGGCACGCTGGCAGGCGTCGGCATGGCGCTTCAGCCCAAGGGCGTGAAGATCGCGCTGGCCGATCCCGAAGGCGCGGCGCTGCACAGCTTCTACACCACGGGCGAGCTGAAGGCCGAAGGCGATTCGATCACCGAGGGCATCGGGCAGGGTCGGATCACCGCCAATCTCGAGGGCTTCACCCCCGATTTCAGCTACAAGATCCCCGACAGCGAAGCGCTGCCGATCGTGTTCGATCTGCTCAAGCATGAGGGGCTCTGCCTTGGCGGTTCGTCGGGCATCAACATCGCCGGCGCGATTCGTCTCGCCCGCGAACTCGGGCCGGGCCACACCATCGTGACGGTGCTGTGCGATTACGGCACGCGCTACCAGTCCAAGCTGTTCAACCCCGATTTCCTCAAGGCGAAGGGCCTGCCCGCGCCGGACTGGCTCGACCGGGGCCCGTCTTCGATCCCGGGCGTCTTCGAGGACGCATGAGCGCCCCATCCTTCGCGGCCCGCGAGGGTGCGCGCCTGGCTCGGCGGCTGATGCTGCCGATCTGGCTCGTCATCGCGGCCGGACCCGTTGTCGCGCAGGGGATCGACCCGGCGCCGGGCGGGCTTTTCGATGCGCCCGAGGCGGCGCAGGAGACGACCGATCCGGTGCCGTCCGACGCCCCCGCAGCAACCGTCGAGGAGGCGCTGAGCCCCGAGGTCGCCGAGGCCGAGGGCGAGCCGGCCGAAGGCGAGGCCGCGACGGCCGAGGGGGAGGCGGATGCCGAGCCTCTCACCCCCGCGACCGCCTATGGCCCGGAAACGCCGAGCCTGCCGGGCAGCGGCCCGCTGGCGCAGGTGCTGGCCGAGAGCGGTGTCGACTGGGATAGCTGGGAGCGCACCGCGGCGCGCAGCGCGGCGGTGTCCGAGCGCGGGCAGGGGTCCGATTTCGCCCTGCAGCGCCTGCGGACCGATCTCGTGGTCTGGCGCGACCGGTTCCAGCAGGCGCGCAGCGCCAACTCGGCGCGAATCGCGACCGTCGAAGCGCAGCTGACCGCGCTGGGCGCCGCGCCCGAATCCGGCGCCGAGGACGATGCCGTGGCCGAGCGCCGCGCAGCCCTCAGCCAGGATCTGATGCGCCTGCGCGCGCCGATCCGTCTCGCCGACGAGGCCTATGCCCACGCCGACGGTCTGATCCGCGAGATCGACCGGCTGATCCGCGAACGCCGCGGCGCCGCGCTTGGCAATCGCGGTCCTTCACCGCTCAATCCCGCGCTCTGGCCCGGTGCGCTGGTCGTGGCCTTCGAGCGGGCCGAGGCGCTGGGAACCGAGCTGCTGGCGCGATGGACCACGCCGGGGCTGCGCGAGGCCACGATCGCGGCGCTGGTGCAGGCACTGCCGCTGGCGCTGGCGGGCGGCTTGCTGATGCGGGCCGGGCAATGGGCGCGGCATCTGCGCCGCCGGATCCTCGAGGCCGACCGGCGCGGCTCACGGGCCTTGGGCTTCGCGGTGTCGCTGGGACAGGTCGGGCTGCCCTTCGCGGGTCTCGTGCTGATCGCGCAGGCGCTTGAGCGGCTGGGTCTCGACGGGCCGCGCGCGGGGGCACTGCTGGTGGCGTTGCCGGTCGCGGGCCTGTCGGTGCTGCTCGCCCGCTGGATGGCCGGGCAGTTCTTCGGCCCGGAGGCGGCGCAGCCGATCGCGGGCATCGCCATCCATCGCCAGAACCGGGCCCGCCGCTGGGTGATGTGGCTCGGCTGGGCGATCGCCTTCGAGCAGCTGTCGCAGGCCGCGATCACCAGCGCCGACGCCCCCGAGGGCGCGGTGGCGGCGCTCTATCTGCCGCTGCAGCTTTTGGTGGCGGTGCCGCTGTTCCTGCTCGGGCGGACCCTGGCGGGGGTGACGCATGACGCCGAAACCAGCCCGCCCACGCCGCAGCCCGAGAACGCGCGGCGCGACACCACCGGCTTCCGGCAGACGCTGCTGTCGGTGCTTGGCAAGGTCGCGATGGTGGTGGCGGTGCTGGCGCCATTGGTGTCGGTGCTGGGTTTCGCCGCGTTGTCCGAGGCGATCCTGGTGCCGGCGATCAAGACCATGATGCTGATCGGGGTGTTGGTGCTGCTGCAGCGGCTGGTCTTCGATGTCTGGACCGTTGCGACCGGCTCCGAGGATCTGGCCCGCGACGCGCTGGTGCCGGTGCTGATCGGGCTGTTCCTGATCCTTGCCGCCGCGCCGGTTCTGGCGCTGATCTGGGGCGCCCGGCCCGAGGATCTGGCCGAGGTCTGGACCCGCTTCCGCGAGGGCTATTCCTTCGGCGAGACCCGGCTACAGCCGACCGATCTGCTGTGGCTGCTGGTGGTGTTCGTGGTTGGCTACACGCTGACGCGTCTGGTCCAGCGGGCGCTGCGCTCGGTGGTGCTGCCACGCACCAAGCTCGATCTCGGCGGCCAGAACGCCGTGGCGGTCGGCTTCGGCTATGTCGGCATCACCACGGCGGCGCTGCTGGCGATCACCACCGCCGGCCTCGACCTGTCGAACCTCGCCATCGTCGCCGGTGCGCTCTCGGTCGGCATCGGTTTCGGCCTGCAGAACATCGTGTCGAACTTCGTGTCGGGGATCATCCTGCTGATCGAGCGGCCGATCGGCGAGGGCGACTGGATCGAGGTCGGCGGTCAGTCGGGCTATGTGCGCGACATCTCGGTGCGCTCGACCCGGATCGAGACCTTCGACCGGACCGACGTGATCGTGCCCAACGCCGATCTGGTGTCGAACCAGGTGACCAACTGGACCCGCGGCAACTCCGTCGGTCGGGTGATCGTGCCGGTCGGCGTCGCCTATGGCAGCGATCTGGAGAAGGTGCAGTCGATCCTGCGCGATATCGCCGAGGACCACCCGCTGGTGCTCGCCAACCCGGCGCCGGCGGTGCTGTTCCGCGCCTTCGGCCCCTCCAGCCTCGACTTCGAGATCAGGGCGATCCTGCGCGACATCAACTTCGTGGTCGCGGTGCAGTCCGAGATGAACCACGAGATCGCGCGCCGTTTCAAGGCGGAGGGGATCGAGATCCCGTATCCGCAGCGGGATCTGTGGATCAAGAACCCCGAGACGCTGCGCCCGGTGGCGCCGGACGACGAAAGCTGAGGCCGGGGCGGCCGGTTAGCGGCATTTCCGCTACTCGGCCGCCTCGCGTCGCTGTTCGCCTTCGCGGCGCTCGGTCTCGGGTTCTGGCAGTCCCTCGCGGGACAGCAGGATCGCGATCGGCCGGAGCGCCGGGATCTCCGAGCAGACGATCATCGCCGCCACGGTGATCGGCACCGACAGGAACATGCCCGGGATGCCCCAGACCGCGCCCCAGAAGGCGAGGCTGATGATGATCCCGAAGCTCGACAGCCTGAGCGCCCGGCCCATCATCATCGGGTCGAGCACGTTGCCGTTAATGAACTGGATCACCCCGGTGATCGCAAAGATCGCCGCGGTGGTGCGCGGATCGCCGAGCTGGACATAGGCCACCAGCGCCACCAGCGCGGTGGCGACGATCGAGCCGATATTGGGGATGTAGTTCAGCAGGAAGGTGAGGATCCCCAGCGCCACGGCCAGTTCCAGCCCGAACAGCCCGGCCAGCGCCCAGACCATCACCCCGGTCATCAGCGACACCAGCGTCTTGACCGCGAGGTAGCGGTTCACCCGACGGATGATCGAGCCGATGATCCGACCGACCCGGTCGGCCTGCACCGGATCGCCGACGAAGTTCACCAGCTTGGTCGAGAACCAGACCCGTTCGGCGAAGAGGAAGCCGACGAAGAGGATCACCAGCACGGTGCCCTGCATCAGGTTGCCAGCCTGGCTCGCGAAGGCGCGGATATAGCCGCCCAGCTCGATCGTGCTGACCGAGTTCAGCACCGCCGCCTCGGTGCTCTCGCCCGCCCATGAGAACAGCGCCGCGATCGCCTCTGGTGCCCGGTCGACATAGCTCAGCGTGGTGATCAGCACGGTGTTGACCTGCGCCAGCACCACGGAGGTGAGGAGCAGCAGCGCTGCGGCGATGGCCACGACCGCGGCGATCGAGGCGAGCCAGTTCGGAATCGCGAGCGGCCCGATACGGGCGCGTGCGATGAAATTGATCGCGTCGCTCATCAGCGAGAAGATGACGATGGCGGTGACCAGCGAGATCAGCAGGAACCGCGCCTGCACCAGCAGGAACAGCACCACCGCGAAGGCGATGATGATCAGCGCCACGTCCTGGATGCGGTGCGGATCACGCGGGCCGCGCAGCCGATCCGGGTCGGAGCGCCTCGCGGGCAGGGGGGGTCGGGTCATCTGAGCGGCGTTCTCGTCGTCGTGCTTGCCGCCACAGTATGGGCGAGCCGCGGCCCGGGGGCAATCGAAGGCAAAACCCCGTCTTTCGCCCCCTTGCATTGCCCTGCGCGCTTGGCTACTGAGCCCGCAACGGAGCGGTGGCCGAGTGGTCGAAGGCGCACGCCTGGAAAGTGTGTAGGCGGGAAACCGTCTCGAGGGTTCGAATCCCTCTCGCTCCGCCATTCTCGATTATTTTCAGTAAGTACCAAATTTGCCTAGCCGGTCGTGAGACGGGCTATGCGGCCTCGCATACTCGTTTCCAGTGAGTGGGACCGATCGAAAATACTCCGAGCTGCATTTCCTACGCGGAAGTAAAGGGCAACCCGCCGTCCTGCAGGGCTCGGGCTTCCCATTATGCCAAGACGGCCGACCGTTGCGGTGACCCGATCAGTTCTTTCCTATTCTGCGAGGGAGGGGCGCTGCGTTGCGGTGGCAGTTCCGTCCGACGATGCGGCCGCTATCCTTTCGCGGAGGCCGCCCCCTCCCATTGCTCCGATGCAACCCACGTATGCCAGGAGTAGTAGAGGGGCATGAAAAGAGTATCCCCAGAGTTGTTTGTTCTCCCGGCTTGGGCGTGGATCCTGTTGCCGATCGTCGTACTGCTTCTGGGCGGTCTCATGGATCGGAATGGCAAGATGCGCGGGTCCGGGCTGGGCCTCATCGCGACGTCGCTAGTCATCTTCGGCGCCGTCGCACTGACCCGGTGGTCCCACTTCGTCTAAGGTGAACGCGGCGTCTGGCGTGAACGCCGACCGCCCATTCATGCGCTGATCCATCCCGTCTTAGTGCAGCTCATTTGCCTGTCCGGGCGTCGGCACGAGAGGCTAGGGGCCGTCGCGCATGGATCGCGTGAGTCGGATAGACCCTCGCCCTAACATGGCGTTCGCTGCCCCTTGCTGGAGGTCGAGGGGTCGCTCTTCTGCATGAACCATAGGATTGCCCTGATGCTCGCCGGTCGCCCCCCGACCGGCATGTTCGATTGAGTTCCTGGGAGGTCCGCTCAGAAGCCGATGCGAGGTGGGTTGAATACGAGCAGGCGGGTGCAACCAACTGGGCTCTTTGAATGTTTGGCAGCAATTCATCGCATCCGTTCAGGAGTTTCCAAATTGGGTAAGTTATTTCGTTTGAACGCTGCCGCGCTTGTCCTAGGGTCAGGACTCGTTAACCCTCAAAGCCAGAACATGACGGTCGCGGCCAGGGCGATGGCAGAAAGGAAGACCTTCGGGCATCTGTCGTAGCGC
>NZ_JACIBX010000008.1 GCF_014195545.1 Limimaricola variabilis
GCAGGCCAAACATCCTGTCGCGGGATGGAGCAGCCCGGTAGCTCGTCAGGCTCATAACCTGAAGGTCGCAGGTTCAAATCCTGCTCCCGCAACCAGTTCAAACGCCCCCCGGCTCAAGCCGCGGGGCGTTGGTCGTCGGGAGCAGGCCAAAAGGCGGGGCGGGGCGCAGGAGAGGGCAGGCCGACCTGGCAAATACTGCCGCTGGAACGTCGTCTCACCGGTTTTTGTGTTTCGAACCTAAGTCATCAGACCGATGAGTTGCCGGTCGCTGCCGCAGAGCGACCGGCATAAAAACTGTCATTCGACGGAAACGCCATTCCGTCACGCGCCGCTCAGGCGAGCCAACGCTTGCGGCGGCGGTAGTGCTTGATCGCGTGGTAATCGACCTTGCCGCCGCTGCCGAGATAGAATTCCTGGACGTCCGGGTTCGCCTTCAGCGTTGCCGCCTCGCCGGACATGACGATCTGGCCGTTCTCGATCAGGTAGGCGCGGTTGACGATCTCCAGCGTGGCCGCCGCGTTCTGCTCGACCAGCAGCACGGTCAGCCCGTGCTTCCGGTTGATCTCGCGGATGATCGAGAAGATCTCGGCCACCAGCACCGGCGCCAGGCCGAGGCTCGGCTCGTCCAGCATGATCAGCTTGGGCTCGGTCACCAGCGCCCGGCCGATCGCCAGCATCTGCTGTTCGCCGCCCGACAGGTAGCCGGCCTTGGAGCGGGCCCGCTCCTTGAGCCGAGGAAAGTAGCGGTAGACCTCGTCGCGCAGCTCCTCGAATGACCGTTCGGCCCGCCCGCCGCGATAGGCCGCGACGAGGTTCTCGTCCGGCGTCAGATGGCCGAAGACCCGGCGTCCTTCGAGAACGTGGACCAGACCGCGATCGACCCGGGCCGGCGCGCCGAGGCTGCGCAGATCGGTGTCGCCGAAGCGGATCTCGCCCCGGGTGATGTCGCCCCGCTCCGGGCCGAGCAGGCCGCTGATCGCCTTCAGCGTGGTGCTCTTGCCGGCGCCGTTGGAGCCGAGGAGGGCGACCATTTCGCCCTCCTTAATCTCCATCGACACGCCCTTGATGGCGAGAAACACCTTGTCGTAGACGACCTCGACATTCGAAAGGGCGAGTCCGCTCATGCTCAGTTGCCCCCTGCGTAGGTTGCGGCGCTGGTCTCGATCTCCTCGTGGACGATGTCCTCATAGGCGGTGGTCCAGTCGCTCACCGGCTTCCACTCCGACCCGGTCCACTCGGAAACACGGCCATAGCCGCCGCCCTGGTGATCGGTGGCGGTGATGGTGATCGGCGGCATAAGCCCTTCGGCGTCGAAGCCCTCGATCATCTCGAAGCCGGCCTTCAGCTTGGGCCCGGTCAGCGGTGCGCCCTCGCGCTCCAGCGCCAGCCGCGCGGCTTCGACCGCCACGGTCATCGTCGCGACGCCGATGTTGTAGTAGCTCGAGCCGACATTGCTGCTGTCGCCCGCGCCGAGGCCCGGCTCGATCACCTTCTCGACGATGCGCTCGAGGATCGGGTTGTCGGTGCCGGTGGCGGTCGCCTCGAACCGCTTCAGGCCGACCATCGCGTCGGCGCCGACATTGTTGGCGTCGGTTTCGGCCATCCAGACGACCGAGCGGATGGCGGCGGGGTCGATGCCGTTGCGGATCGCCTGCTGAACCGACACCGACTGGCCGCCGCCGGCGCCCCAGATGAACACCACATCGGGACGGTAGCGGCGCACCTCGGACCAGGTGGCCGACTGCTCGTTGCCGGGGCTGGCATAGGGGAAGGCGCGGATCTCGAAGCCCTCGACCTCGGCGATCTTCTCGAGCACCGGCATCGGCTCGCGACCGAACGGGCTGTCGATATGCACCACCGCGATCTTCTTGCCCTCGAGGCCGTCGCTCGACTTGATCTGGTCGGCGAGGATCGCCGCCTGAGACCAGTAGGTCGCCATCGTCGGGAACACGTAGGGGAAGGTCTCGCCCGCCGCCGCGTCGCCGCGTCCGTGGAGCGGGGTGATCAGCACGACCTCATCCTTCATCACCTGGTCGACCAGGCCGCGCGACACCGGGGTCGAGAGGAAGTCGAACAGGATCGCGCCCTCCTCGCGCGCCCGGTTGTAGGCCTCGATGCCGCGCTGCGGCTCGTTGCCGGTATCGCGCACGATGGCCTCGATCATGTGGCCGTCGACGCCGCCTTCCTCGTTGACCAGCGTCAGGTAGTCCTGCTGGCCTTGGTTATACTCGCCGGTCACGAAGGTGTAGACGGCGGTAAAGTCCTGCAGGAGACCGAACTTGATCGGCTCCTTGTCCTGTGCCGCGGCACCTCCGGCGGCACCTGCCAAGCCAAGTGCCAGCGCCGCCGGCTGCCCGATCCGCTTCAGTATCGTCATAGGGTTCCTCCTCCCTCAACGGCCCTTTCGGGCCTTCAGCTTCCGGAATGGCGGAACGGCCAAACCAGGAAGTATTTCCGAATGTTGTCGTAGATCTTGGCGAGGCCGAGCGGCTCGAACAGCAGGAAGCCGATGATCATACCGCCGTAGAAGATCAGCGGCAGATGCGCCGTCAGGTTCTGCGAGATCGAGAACCAGCCCGCCGCGCCGAGACCGGCGATCAAGTTGGTCAGCACGATCGGCACCAAGAGCACGAAGCCGGCGCCGAGATAGCCGCCGACGACGCTGCCAAGGCCGCCGACCAGCACCATCGCGACGAGCTGGATCGAGACGTTGAAGCCGAACTGCTCCGGCGTCACCGCGCCGTAGTAGCAGAACGCCAGGATCGCGCCGGACACGCCGCCCGCGAAGGACGCGGTCATGAAAGCCGTCAGCTTGGTGCGGAACGGATCGACGCCGATCACCGCCGCGGCGAAGTCCTTGTCACGGATTGCCGCCAGCGCTCGGCCGAAGCTGGTGCGCTTCACGTTCAGGAAGAACAGCGTCATCAGCACGGTCCAGAGCAGCGCGACGTAGTAGCGCGCGTCGAGGCTGTCGATCGGGATCCACAGGAACGAGACCTCCGGGGTGCGCAGCGTCGCCTGCGCGCCGCCCGAGATCGCCGGCACGTTCGAGATCACCCAGTCCACGAGGTACTGCATGGCGAGCGTCGCCATCACCAGATAGAGGCCCTTCACCCGCAGCGCCGCGGCGCCGAAGGCGGTGCCGATCACCGCGGCCGTGAGACCGCCGCCGAGCAGCGCGAACTCGAAGGGCACGCCGCCGCGGGCGAGGTGGATCGAGCTGTAGGCGCCGATCGCCATCACCGCGGCAAAGCCGAAATGCAGCTGCCCGCCAAGCCCCATCAGCAGCGACAGCGAGAGGGCCGCCGCGGTCCAGATCAGCCAGGGCAGGGCGTAGCTGCCGAGATAGAGATCGGAGATCAGCAGCGGCGCGAGCAGCGCCAGCAGCGCCAGCACCCCGACCTGCCACCGATCGGCCGCGATCGGCCAGAGTTGACGGGCGGCCGGGTAGCTCGTGTGGCGCACGCCGGAAAGACGGTAGAACATGGCTCAGATCCTCTCGATGTCTTCGCGGCCGAAGATCCCGTGCGGCCGCACGAGGATGGTCAGCAGGATGATGACGGAGGTGACGACGTCGCGCGTGCTGCCCCCCGCATAGGCGTCGAGATAGCCGGGGATGACGCTGCCGAGGATGCCCACGGCAAGGCCGCCCACCAGCACCCCCTTGATCGAGTCGATGCCGCCGAGGATCACCACGGCAATCGCCGGGAACAGCAGCGTCGACAGGGTCCAGTCGACCCCCTGCACCGATCCCCACAGCACCCCGGCGCCGACCGCCGCGATGCCGGCGATGCCCCAGGACAGCCCGATCGCCCGTTCGACCGACAGACCGACCGCCCAGCTGGCGACGTGGTCGTCCGAGACCGCGCGTAGCTTGGTGCCGAGCCGGGTGCGGAAGAACAGCATCGAGGCGCCGATCAGCAGCAGCGCGACCAGCCCGCCGATCAGGTAGGCGCGGTTCATAAACACGTCGGCGACGATCACCGGCGCGAGGCCGATGCCGAGGTCGATCGATTTCGGCGAGGCGCCGAACACGCCGGGGATCAGCCCGCGCAGCAGGATCTCCATCCCGAGCGTCAGCATCACCACCATGATCACCGGCTGTCCGACCATGCGCCGCAGCAGCAGCCGCTCGACCAAGAGGCCGAAGCCGAACATCAGCGCCGCGCCGGCCAGGATCGCGATCCAGATCGGCAGGCCGAGCGAGCCGAGATACCAGACGAGGAAGGCGGCCATCATCACCAGCGCGCCCTGCGCCAGGTTCGGCACCCCGGCCGATTTGTAGATCAGCACGAAGCCGAGGGCGGCCAATGCATACATCAGCCCGACCAGCGCACCGTTGACCAGAAGTTCAATGAAATAGGCCATGTCAGTGCTGCCCTCCGTCCAGGTCGCCGATCTTCAGAACCCGGGTCAGCACCCCGGTTTCGCCGCTCTCGTAGGTGATGCGCGCCTCGTATTCGATCTCGTCGTGACCGGCATAGACCGCGTCGATGATCTGCCCGTAGCGCGCGTCGATCACCCCGCGCTTGAGCTTGCGGGTCCGGGTCACCTCGCCGTCATCGGGGTCGAATTCCTTGTGCAGGTTCACGAAGCGGCGGATCGACAGCTCGGCCGGAACCGCGTCGTTGAGCCGGGCGATCTCGCGGCGCACCAGTTCGAGCACCTCGGGCCGCTGCGACAGCTCGGCATAGGAGGTGTAGGACAGGCCGCGCTCCTGCGCCCATTGCCCGACTGCCGCGAAGTCGATGCAGACGATCGCCGAGAGGAAGGCGCGGTCCTTGCCGATGACGCAGACATCGCGGATCGCCGAGGCGAACTTCAGCCGGTTCTCCAGATAGGTCGGGATGAACCTCGTGCCGTCGGCCTTGTGCATCACCTCCGACAACCGGCCCAGCACCATCAGCTGCCCGTCATCGCTCCACTGCCCGGCGTCGCCGGTGCAGAGCCAGCCGTCGCGCAGGCTTTCGGCGGTGGCCTTCTCGTTCTCGAAGTAGCCGTCGAAGATGTTGCCACCCTTCAGCAGGATCTCACCGGTCTCGTCGATCCGCACCTCGACCCCGGGGAAGGGGCGGCCGACGGTGGTCAGGCTGATGTCGTCGCTCGACTGCGCGACGGCCAAGGCGCAGTTCTCGGTCTGGCCGTAGAACTGACGCAGGTTGAGGCCGAGCGCGCGGAAATAGAGGAACACCTCCTCGCCGATGGCCTCACCGGCGGTGTAGGGCCGCGCAACCCGGCGCAGGCCGAGCTGGTCACGCAGCGGGCCGTAGATCACCACGTCGCCGACGCCGCGCCAGAACCGCTGCAGCGCCGATGGCTTGCGGCCTGCCAGCCGGGCGCGTTCGAGTTCGAGCGCGAAGGGCATGAAGTGGTCATAGAGCCGCCGCTTCAGCCCCGAGGTTTCGGCAATGCCGACCTGGACCCGCGTCAGCATCGCCGACCAGGCGCGCGGCGAGGCGAAGTAGAGCGTCGGAGCGATCTCGCGCAGGTCGTGCAGCGCGGTCTCCTGGTTCTCGGGCACGTTGACAGTGAACCGCAGCTCGATCGCGGCGGCGATCGAGAAGCTGAAATCGCCCACCCAGGCCATCGGCAGGTAGGCCATGTGCTCCTCGCCCTCGCGGAAATAGCCGGCAGCGGCGGCGTTGCGCACCCCCGAGAGCACGTGTCCGTGGCGCAGCGGGATGCCCTTGGGCGCGCCGGTGGTGCCCGAGGAATGCAGCAGGACCGCGGTGTCGAACACCGTCGCGCGGCCGATTAGATCGTCGCGCAGCCCGGCCTCGGCGGCGAGCCGGGCCTGGCCGTTCTCGGCGAGATCGGCCAGCGCGGCGGCGCCTGCTGGCGCCTTGGCGCCGAGCCCGCGCGGATCGTCGTAGAAGATCTTCGTCAGGTCGGGATGCCGGTCGCGCAGGCTTTCGAGCTTGTCGACCTGCTCCTGATCCTCGACCACCGCGGCGCGGATGCCCTCGCGGATCATCTGGTCCAGCAGCTCTTCGGGCCGGGCATCGGAATAGGCCGGCGCCGGGATCGCGCGCAGCGCGGTCAGCGCCAGCGTCGCGACATAGAGGCGGGCGCGATTGTCGCCGGTGACCAGCACGATATCGCCCGGCCCGATGCCTGCCGCCTCGAAGCCGGCGGCAAGCGCCAGAACGGCGTCGAGATAGCCGGCCCAGGTGGTCTGCTGCCAGATGCCGTGGTCGCGTTCGCGCATCGCGATCCCGTCGGGATGCGTCCGGGCGTTGCGCGCCAGAAGCGCGATCAGCGTGTCGCCCGGCTCCCAGTCGGGGTGCAGGATGCGCGGGTCGCGGGACGGCTGCGGGTCATGCTGCATGGGCTTGCCCCCCGATATAGGCGGCGACGACCTCGGGGTCCGACATCGCAGTACGGGCCGGACCCTCGGCGATCTTGTTGCCGTCGTTGAGCACCAGAACGCGGTCGCAGATCGAGGTCACCACGTCGAGGTGATGCTCGATGATCAACACGCTGAGGTTCAGCTCCTCCTGCGCGTCGAGGATGAAGCGGACCATGTATTCCTTCTCTTCCTGGTTCATCCCGGCCATCGGCTCGTCCAGAACGAGCATGCGCGGCTCGGCGCAAAGCGCGCGGGCCAGCTCGACGCGCTTCTGCAGCCCGAGGGGGATCACCTCGACATGCTCGTCACGCACGCTTTCGAGCTGCAGCAGGTCGATGATCTGCTCGACCTTGCGGCGGTGCGCGACTTCTTCCTTCGCGGCCCAGAACGGGTAGAACAGCGCCGCCAGCGGGTTCGGGTTCATGAAGATGTGCCGACCCATCAGGATATTCTCGAGCACGCTCATGCCCTTGAACAGGGCCACGTTCTGGAAGGTCCGGGCGATGCCATTGGCGGCGATGCGATGCGGTCGCATGCCGTTGATCTGCTTGCCCTCGAACAGAATCTGGCCCCGCTGCGGGGCGTAGAACCCGGTGATGCAGTTCACCAGCGTCGTCTTGCCCGAGCCGTTGGGGCCGACGAGACCGAAGATCTCGCCCTGCTGGATCTCGGCCGAGATGCCCTTGAGCGCATGGATGCCGCCGAAGAAGCGGTTGATGTTCTCGCACTGCAGCACCGGTTCGCTCACGCCATCCTCCCGGGGCGTCGGTGCGCCTGCCTCAAATGGTCCATTCGATGTCCTCCCTAGGCGGGGGCGCCGGCTCTCCCCAGCCGGCGTGCCCCGTCATTGCATGTCGTGCGGCCGGCGTTCAGACCGCGATGTCGCGCTGGTCGTCGATCACCTTGCCGTCGTTCGGCAGGCTGCCCGGCGGGTGGAAGACCACCTCGCCGCGCAGCCGGCATTCCGCCCGCAGCGCCTCGCCGAGGCGTTGCGCCAGCCCGTCGCCCTGCTGGGCGCTTTCCACCTCGAGGGTCAGCGAGTCGCGCCCCTCGGTCTCGCGCACCACAAGGCGGGCGCGGCCGATTTCGGGATAGGGTTTCACGGTCCGCGCCACCTGCGCCGGATGGACGAACATGCCGCGCACCTTGGTGGTCTGGTCGGCGCGGCCCATCCAGCCGCGCAGCCGCGGCGCGGTCCGGCCGCAGGGGCTCTGGCCCGGCATGATCGCGGACAAATCGCCGGTCGCGAGCCGGATCAGCGGATAGGCGGGGTTGAAGGTGGTGACGACAACCTCGCCGACCTCGCCCTCGGCCACCGGATCGCCGGTGCCGGGGCGGACGATCTCGACGATCGCCTGCTCGGAGGTCACCAGCCCGTCGCCCGGCGTGGTCTCGTAAGCGATCAGCCCGAGCTCGGCGGTGCCGTAGCACTGGCGCACCGCGATGCCGCGGGCCGCGTACCAGTCGCGCAGGGCCGGGAACAGCGGGCCGCCGGTGACCAGCGCCTTCTTCACCGCGCCCGTATCCACGCCCTTGGCATCGGCCTTCTCGAGGATTGTGCGCAGGAAGTCGGGGGTGCCGATATAGGCGGTGATGCCGAGCCGCTCGATCGCCTCGACCTGCTGATCGGTATTGCCGATCCCGGCGGGAAACACGGTCGCGCCGACCCCGGCGCAGGCGTGGTCGAACATGATCCCGGCCGGCGTCATGTGGTAGGCAAAGCAGTTCGCCACCACGTCCTCCGCCCCGATGCCGGCCGCGTGCAACGCCCGCTCGAAATGCCAGTGCGGCGCGTCGGTCTCTGGCTCTGCGATCGGGCCGGGCGACAGGTAGACCCGACGGAAACCGCCGGCCGGCCGCGTTGCCAGCCCGCCGAATGGCGGGGTCCGCTCCTGCCGCTCGGGCAGCTCGGACTTGCGCAGCACCGGCAGGCGGGCCAGCGCGGCGCGGTCGGTGACGGCGTCGCAATCAAACTGGGCGAGGGCCTCGCGCCAATAGGGTGCCGTGGCCTTCGCATGGCCAAGTACCTCGCGCAGCGCGGCGAACTGCGCCGCCTCCCGCTCCTGCTGATCGCGCGCTTCGAGTGCGTCGTAGAACTTCGCCATCCTGCCTGCGGACCTCCCATATCCTCGCCGGCAAGCTGTCGGGCGATTGTTACGAGAATGTTGCCGGTTGCGGGATTTGTAACGAGCGGCCAGTCTGCGCCCGCTATCGGCAGGGGAGGCCGGGCGGCACCAAAGGGGGGACCACCGCGTGCAGACCGATATTCTCGGGACGCTGATGACCGGGCTGAACCGCATCGATCAGGCGATCACCCTGTTCGACAGCGATCTGACGCTGATCTTCGCCAATGACCGGTTTCTCGAACTGATGCAGATGCCGGAGCGGTTCGGCCAGCCCGGGGCCCGGTTCGAGGATCTGGTGCGCTGGAACGCAGAGCGCGGCGAATACGGCGCCGGCGATCTCGACACGCTTGTGGCCGAGCGGGTCGCGGCCGCCCGCCGCTTCGAGGCGCATAGCCTCGAGCGGGTCCGGCCCAACGGCGTGGTCTTGCAGGTGTCGGGCTGGCCGCTGCCCGGCGGTGGTTTCGCGACGCTCTACACCGACATCACGGCCCAGCGCCGCCGCGAGCTCGATCTCGAGCGGCGGATCCTGCGCCGTACCGAGCAGCTCCGCCGCTCGGACGAACGGGTGCGGGTGATCGCCAACGAAGTGCCGGCGGGGATCGCCTATCTCGATCGCGACGCGGTGTTCCGCTTTGCCAACCGGCGCTTCGCGCAGGCCTACGGCCTCGACCCGGCGCAGGTGATCGGCCGCCGCGATGCCGAGGTCTTGACGCCCGATACCATGGCCCGCGTCGGCACCTATTTCGACCGCGGCGCGAAGGGTGAGGCGCTGGCCTTCGACATCCCGATCACCTTTCCGGACGGCCGGACGCTGGAGACCCGGACCTTGCTGCGTCCGGATCGGGCGCATGACGGCACGGTGCTCGGCTTCTATCTTCTCACCGTCAACGTCACCCGTGAGAAGGCCGCGGCGGCGGCGCTGATGCAGGCGCAGAAGATGGAGATGCTGGGCCAGCTCTCGTCGGGGATCGCGCATGACTTCAACAACTTGCTGACCATCATTCTGGGCAATCTCGCCCCGATGCGCGATCGGATCGGTGACGAGGCACTCGCCGCCGAGATGCTCGACCCGGCGATCCGCGCCGGCCGCCGCGGCGCCGAGCTGATGCGGCGATTGCTGTCGGTGGCCCGGCGCCAACCGCTGTCGCCGGTCGCGGTGTCGATCCCGGAGACGCTGCATGGCGTGGCCGAGCTGGTGCGGCCGAGCCTCGGCGACGGGATCGTGCTCGACGTGGCCCCCGGCGCCACCGCCGCCGCCCATGCCGACCCCGCGCTGCTCGAGACCAGCCTGATCAACTTGGTGATCAACGCCGCCGATGCCTGCGCCGGGGGCGGCACGATAAGGCTGTCGAGCATTGCCACCGCCACAGGCGAGATCGAGATCCGGGTTGAGGATGACGGCACCGGCATGGACGCCGAAACCCAGGCGCGGCTTTTCGAGCCGTTCTACTCGACCAAGGCCGGGCGGGGCGGCACCGGGCTCGGCCTGACCATGGTTCAGAATTTCGTCGCAGATTCGGGCGGCCGCATTGCGGTAGAAAGCGCGCCGGGACGCGGCACGTGCTTTGTCCTGACGCTGCCCGCTGCGCCCGAAGGGGCCGAGGCACGCCAGATCCAGCCCTCGGCGACCGCCGCAAGGCTCGACGGGCGGCTAGTGCTGCTGGTCGATGACGATGCGGATGTACGCGCCACGCTCAGCCGCAATCTCGTGGCGATCGGGGCGCAGGTCCTCGAAGCCGAAGGCGCCGCCGAGGCGCTGGATCTGATCGCCGCGGTGCCGGGGATCGGCGCGTTGGTCTCGGATGTCTCGATGCCGGGGATGGACGGGATCGAGCTGGCCCGCCGGGTTCGTGGCCGCGATGCCGGGCTGCCGGTGGTGTTGATCACCGGCTACGGCCGCAACCGGATCGAGAGCCGGCTGCGCGACAGCGTGCGGCTGCTGCGCAAACCGGTCGACGCCGAGACCATCGCGGCAGCGATCCAAGGCGGAGGTCTGGCATGAGCGAGACCATCTTCATCCTCGAGGACGACCGCGACCTCGCGGCGCTGTTCCAGCGAGAAATCGAACGCGCCGGTATGACCGCGCGGTCGTTTCGGTCGATCCGGGCGGTGCGCACCGCGCTCGAGACCGCGGCCCCCGACCTCTGCGTGCTCGACCTCGGCCTGCCGGATGGCGACGGGCTCGAATTCCTGCGCGACGATCTCGCCGCGCGCGGCATTCCCACCGTGGTGGTGAGCGGGCGCAGCAGTCTCGACGACCGGATAGAGGGGCTGTCGCAGGGCGCCGACGACTACCTCGCCAAGCCCGCCGACCCGATCGAACTGGTCGCGCGGATCCGCAGCGTTCTGCGCCGGATGGCACGCGCGGCACCCCCAGTCGCGCCCGCGACCGAGGCGCCGTGCCGGGCGCGTTTCGGCGATTGGGGCTTCGACGCCACCCGGCTCGAACTCACCGATCCGGAAGGTGCGGCGATCACCCTGTCGCGCGCCGATGCCGACCTGCTGGAGCTGTTTCTGCGCACCCGGGGCCGGGTGGTCAGCCGCGACTGGCTGGTCGAGCAGCTGTTCGCCGACGCCGGGGGGCAGTTTGACCGCAGCGTCGACGTCCGGGTTTCGCGGCTGCGCAAGAAGCTTGGCGACGACCCGCGCAATCCCAAGCTGATCCGCACGGTCTACGGGGCCGGTTACGTCTTCGCGGCGCCGGTCGACTGGCATTGAGGGCGGGGAGGCATCGCGATGCTCGAGAGCCCCGGCCTAGACCTTCCCGTCACATCCGCCTCGCACCCGAGAGCTGCTCCGGTGGATCGCCGTCCTTGCGTCGCCGCTTCTCGCGGCGGCAGCGTTCAGAGCAGTAGCGGACCTCGTCCCAACAGGCGGACCACTTCTTGCGCCAGGCGAATGGCCGCCCGCAGGCGACGCAGGTCTTCTGAGGGAGGTCGGCCTTTCGTCGCATGTCTCTGACTGCTGTTCCGCGGTTGTCCGGGTGGCAGGATGTTGCGCCGCCGCCCTGCGGGTGGGGGCGGCGCAAGCGCGTTCAGACGGCGACGCAGTCGGCGTAGTACCGGGTCACGCCATCCTCTCCCTTCTCCTGCACCAGACCATGGATGTCGGTTTCGAAGCCCGGGCATTCGCGCGCGAATTCGCGGTTGAACTTGAGGTACTCGACGATCTTGCGATTGAACACCTCGCCGGGAATGAGCAGCGGGATGCCCGGCGGGTAGGGGGTTACGAGGCTGGTGGTGATCCGGCCCTCGAGATCGTCGATCGGCACGCGCTGGGTGGTGCGCTGCGCGATATGCGCGAAGGCGTCGCTGGGCCGCATGGCCGGGGTGTGATCGCTCAGATAGATATCGGTGGTCAGCACGGCGACATCGTACTTGGCGTAGAGGCTGTGCACGTGCTCGCACAGATCCCGCAGGCCCATCGACTCGTAGCGCGGATGCTTGGCGCAGAACTCGGGCATGATGCGCCACATCGGCTGGTTCCGGGCGTGGTCGTCCTTGAACTGCTGCAGCGCGGTCAGGAGGGTGTTCCAGCGGCCCTTGGTGATGCCGATGGTGAACATGATGAAGAAGCTGTAGAGGCCGGTCTTCTCGACCACGACGCCGTGCTCGGCGAGGTACTTGGTGACGATCGAGGCCGGGATGCCGGCCTCCTCGAAGCGGCCGTCGAGATTGAGGCCGGGGGTGATGATCGTCGCCTTGATCGGATCAAGCATGTTGAAGCCCGGCGCCATGTCGCCGAAGCCGTGCCAGCTGTCTTCGCCCGACGACTGCATGCCGTCATGGTCGGTCTTCTTCAGCACCCAGGACACGGGCTCCCCGATGCCCTCCTCGGCGAGCTCCTCGGGGCCCCAGACCTCGAACCACCAGTCTTCCTCGCCGAACTCCTCGTCGACCTTGCGCATGGCGCGACGGAAATCGAGCGCCTCGGCGATGCTCTCCTCGACCAGGGCGGTGCCGCCCGGCGGCTCCATCATCGCCGCGGCCACGTCGCAGCTGGCGATGATCGAGTATTGCGGGCTGGTCGAGCTGTGCATCAGGTAGGATTCGTTGAACAGGTGCCGGTCGAGCCGGGTGTCCTGCGAATCCTGCACCAGCACGTGGCTGGCCTGCGAGATGCCGGCCAGAAGCTTGTGGATCGACTGGGTGGCGTAGGTCACCGAATGCATCGGCCGGGCACGCTTGCGCCCCATCGAGTGGAAGTCGCCATAGAAGGGGTGGAAGGCGGCGTGCGGCAGCCAGGCCTCGTCGAAATGAAGGTTGTCCACATAGCCGTCGAGGCGCGACTTGATGGTCTCGGTGTTGTAGAGAACGCCGTCATAGGTCGACTGGGTCAAGGTCATGATGCGCGGCTTGACGGTCTCGGCGTCCACCCCTTCGAGCAGCGGGTTGGCGCGGATCTTGGCCTTGATCGCGTCGACCGTGAACTCGGACTGATGGATCGGGCCGATGATGCCGTAATGGTTGCGCGTCGGCTTGAGGAAGACCGGGATCGCACCGGTCATGATGATGCTGTGCAGGATCGACTTGTGGCAGTTGCGGTCGACCACGACCACGTCGCCCGGCGCCACCGTGTGGTGCCAGACCATCTTGTTGGAGGTGGAGGTGCCGTTGGTCACGAAGAAGCAGTGATCGGCGTTGAAGATCCGCGCCGCGTTGCGCTCCGAGGCGCCGATCGCGCCGTTGTGGTCCAAGAGTTGGCCCAGCTCTTCGACCGAGTTGCACACGTCGGCGCGCAGCATGTTCTCGCCATAGAACTGGTGGTACATCTGGCCGATCGGGCTCTTGAGGAAGGCCACGCCGCCCGAATGGCCGGGGCAGTGCCACGAGTAGGAGCCGTCCTCGGCATAATCGAGCAGCGCCTTGAAGAAGGGCGGCTGGATGCCCTCGAGATAGCTGCGCGCCTCGCGGATGATGTGCCGGGCCACGAATTCGGGCGTGTCCTCGAACATGTGGATGAAGCCGTGCAGCTCGCGCAGGATGTCGTTGGGCAGGTGGCGGCTGGTCTTGGTCTCGCCATAGACATAGATCGGCACGTCGGCGTTCTTCCAGCGCACCTCCTCGATGAAGCTGCGCAGGTTCAGCACCGCCGGGTCGAGATCGGGGCCGGGGCTGAACTCCTCGTCATCGATCGACAGGATGAAGGCGCTGGCCCGCGACTGCTGCTGCGCGAACTGCGACAGGTCGCCATAGCTGGTCACGCCCAGCACCTCGAAGCCCTCGCTCTCAATTGCCTGGGCCAGCGCGCGGATGCCCAGTCCCGACGAATTCTCGGACCGGAAGTCTTCGTCGATGATGACGATGGGAAAGCGGAATTTCATGAGGGCTGCCTGTTCGGTTATCGGGGCATCTGGCGGGGCCGCGCTTCGGCGCATCCGGGTCTGCGGCGTCGCCGTCATCTGAATTCGTCCTGTCGGCGCGGCACGCGCGGCCTCGCTGCCATTCGCACCGGTTCGGGCGTTCCGCAATCCGCTTCGACGCGTCAAGGGAGCCTCCGGGGCCTGATCCTAGTGCCTCGGCGCCGATCCGCCACCGAATTCCTGTCGTTTCCATCGCCGGCGACGAGCCGAGCCGGGCCCGCCCCCGCCGTGCATGAGCGGCATCCCGCCCATCGCGGCCGGCCGAGGCCGCTTCAAAGCCGCGCATCAATGTTGCGCCGCCCGAGCGGTCTGGAGGGTCCGGGAGGTGGCTCTTTGCGTCGCCGAGACATGGGCGAATGCCGGACCAAACAGCAATGCCGAGCATGATCGCCCCTAACGCGTATTGCCGAAATTAGATCAGTTGCTCCGAAAATTTGTTCTTTCTTGGAACGGGTCGGTTCCGCAGTATCCCGGTGACAGGCGATGTCGGGAGGGATGTCGCGCGTCGCAACAGGGAGACGAGAACAGTGCCGAACACCAAGATCACCAAGCGCCAGTTCCTGCGGTATTCCGGGGGCGCGGCGATGGCCGCCGGAGTTCCCGCCATGGTCGGGGTCGGCGCCGCCAACGCCGCCGGGCTCAAGACGGTCGAGATGCAGTTGGGCTGGCTCGCCTCCAATGGCCTTCTGGGCGAGGTGGTGGCCCAAGCCAAGGGCTTCTACGAGGCCGAGGGGCTCGAGCTGAAGATCACGCCCGGCGGTCCGAACGTGGATGGAGTCGGCTCCGTCGCGGCAGGCCGTGCCGAGGTGGGGCAGATCTCATCGAGCCCGTCGGTCATGCTGGCCCGCGCCGCCGGCATCCCGATCAAGGCGTTCGCCGCCGGCTACCAGAAGCATCCCTTTACCTATTTCTCACTGCCCGGTGATCCGATCCGCACGCCGCAGGACATGATCGGCAAGACCATCGCCACGCAGCCCACCGCGCATATCCTGCTCAAGGCGCTCCTGGCGGCCAACGACATCCCCGAGGATCAGGTCGAGATCGTCAACATGGGTTCGGACATGAACCAGCTGATGACCGGACAGGCCTCGGCCGTGACCGGCTGGCTGACCAACGTCGCGGCGGTCGACGTGCTGGGTGAGGATCGTGTCGACCTGATGCTGTGGGACACCGGCATCCAGCTCTACGCCACCGTCTACTACGCCACCGACGAGACCATCGCCGAGGAGGCCGAGTCGCTGGCGGGCTTTACCCGGGCCACGGCGCGTGGCTGGCACTATGTGCGCGAGAACCCGGAGGAGGCGGTCGACCTGCTGGTCGTGGCCTATCCGAACATGGACCGCGAGGCCGAGCTGCGGGCGGTCGAGAAGGTGCTCGAATTCGTCTTCACCGACGCCACCGCCGAGAGCGGCTGGGGCACGATGAACCGCGAGAACTGGGAGACGCAGATCGCCGCCTATGCCGATCTGGGGCAGTTCGACGGCGACGCGCCGGCGGTGAACGAGGTGATGACGCTCGAGATCCTCGAGATGACAGCGGATGCACGTCGCGAGGTCTCGTAATGGTCGCGGTGGAACAGCATACGGCAGCGGGAAATCCCGCTGCCACCCCTGATCCGGGCGCGATCCGGGTCGACCATCTCGACGTCACCTTCGCCGAGGGCACGGTCGTCGCGCTCAAGGATGTCTCGGTCGAGATCCCGCAAGGCGCATTCGTGACCATCCTCGGCCCCTCGGGCTGCGGCAAGTCGACCCTGATGCGGGCCATCGCCGATCTAGTGCCGGCGGCGCGCGGCGCGATCGACGTGCAGGGCCAGTCGCCCCGCGACGCACGCGCCGACCGCAACTTCTCCTACGTGTTCCAAGACGCGACGCTGCTGCCGTGGCGCACCGCGCTGGAGAACGTGCAACTCCCGCTCGAGGTGGGCGGTGGCGGCGACGCCCATGCCGACCCGCGCGACCTGCTGGAGCTGGTCGGGCTCAAGGGCCGCGAGAACGCGCTGCCGTACGAGCTCTCGGGCGGCATGCGTCAGCGCGTCGCCATTGCCCGGGCGCTGGTGACCAAGCCGAAGATCCTGCTGATGGACGAGCCATTCGGCGCGCTCGACGAGATCACCCGCGACAAGCTCAACGAGGAGGTGCTCAGGATCTGGCGGGAGACCGGGACCACGATCCTCTTCGTCACCCATTCGATCCCCGAGGCGGCCTTCCTGGGGCAATACGTGCTGATGCTCGCCGCCCATCCGGGCCGGGTGAAGGAATTCATGAAGGTCGAGCTGCCCCCCGAGCGGCGACTGGCGGATCGCGACACGCTGGAATTCGTCCAGATTACCGCGCATCTGCGCAAGCTCCTGGAGGAATGCTGACATGGCCGAGGCAAGCCAAATCCCGATGCCGGTGCCCGCGCCGCGGATGAGCCGGGTACTCGACGCGGCGATCGATCGCGGGCCGGCACTCGCCGCCGTCGCCGGTCTGCTGCTCCTGTGGCAGGGCGTGGTGTGGTTCTTCGAAGTGCCCGAATACATGGCCCCGAGCCCGGTCGCCGTCCTCGGCGCGTTCCAGGACAATGCCGGCACGCTGTGGCTCAATTTCTGGCCGACCTTCCTCGAGGCGGCGCTGGGCTTCGTGGCGGGCAACCTCGTGGCGATCCTGCTCGCGGTCTGGTTCGTGCACAACTCCACGGCCGAGCGCGCCTTCTTTCCGATCGCGGTCTTCGTCAACACCATCCCGATCATCGCGTTGGCGCCGATCCTGGTGCTGATCTTCGGCAACGGCTTCGCGCCAAAGATCATCATTGCCGGTCTGATCTGCTTCTTTCCGACGCTGGTGAACATGGTGCGCGGTCTCAAGGCGGTGTCGCCCGCCACGCTCGACCTGATGCGGGTGCTGTCGGCCTCGAACTGGGAGATCTTCTGGAAGGTCCGCCTGCAAAGCTCGCTGCCCTTCCTCTTCGCGGCGCTCAAGATCGCCTCCACCACCTGCGTCATCGGCGCCATCGTGGCGGAGTGGATCGGCTCCAACTTCGGGCTCGGCGCGCTGATCATCGAGGCGACCTTCAATTTCCGCTCGCCGCTGCTCTATGCCACCGTCTTCACCGCAGCGCTCTTGGCCGTCGTGATGTTCGCGCTGGTGAGCTTTGCCGAAGCCAAGCTGATCCGCTGGAAATCCTCGGACATCCATTGATCGTCGCGCGACAAGATATTTAGGAGAATCAAGATGTTGAACAAAACCCTCAGGGAGAGTCTGCGCGACGTTCCGGTGGTCGACCGCTCCGACGTCGTGGTGGTCGGCGGCGGACCCGCCGGGATCTCGGCCGCCGTCTCCGCCGCCCGCAACGGCGCCTCGGTCACGCTGCTGGAGCGCTACCCCTATCTCGGCGGCCTCGCCGCAGGCGGCATGGTCCTGCTCTTGGACGACATGCACAACGACACCGAGATCACGGTGAAGGGCATCTGCATGGAGATGATCGAGCGGATGCGCTCGATCGGCCTGTGCCACACCCCGCCCGAGGAGGACCGGATGCCCGGTCGCCGCGAGACGCAGGAGAACTGGAAGAAGTATTCGCGCTGGGGGATGTTCGACTTCCACACCCAGTCGATGCCGCACCCGGTCTGCTTCGCCGCCGCATTCGATCCCGACGGCTACAAGAAGGTCTCCTACGACCTGATGGAGGAGGCCAAGGTCAAGCTGCGGCTGCATAGCTGGTTCTCCGAGGTGATCGTTGAGGGCGGCGTTGCCAAGGGCGTGATCTGCGAGACCAAGGAAGGCCGCCAGGCGATCATGGGCGACGTGATCATCGATGCCTCGGGCGATCTCGACGTGGCGGCCTCCGCCGGTGCCAAGTTTCAGGAGGCGAGCTTCATCGTCACCACTGTCTCGCGGTGGGGCAATGTCGACACCGACAAGGCCGAGGCTTGGCAATATGCCAACCCCGAGGAATTCCAGCGCCTCGACCACGAGGCCAAGCGGATCATCGGCGGTTGCTGGAACTACTGGTGGCTGAAGACGCCGCTGCCGGGCGTGATCTGGCTCAACTGCCCGCACATGCCGCAATATAGCGGCCTGACGGTCGAGGGGCTCACCGGGGCCGAGTTCGAGGGTCGCAAGCGGATGGAGCGGCTCATGACCTTCGCCCGCGAGAACCTGCCGGGCTTCGAGAAGGCCCATGTGGTCGATTTCGCGCCGCAGACCGGCGTGCGCACCACGCGGCTGCTCGAAGGTGAGTACGTCGTCACCAAGGACGACGTGATGAAGCGTCGCCACTTCGCCGACACCGTCTGCCGCGGCCGCGACTACTACACGCCCTACGGCGCGCTGGTGCCCAAGGAGGTCGACAACCTGCTCGTCGCGGGCCGCCACTACTCCTGCACGCCGCAGGCCCAGAAGAAGAGCCGCGAGATCCCGCCCTGCATGGCGCAAGGCGAGGCGGTGGGCGTCGCCGCGACCGTCGCACTCAACGCCGGCGTCACCGTGCGCGAGGCCGACGTCTCCGCGATCCAGAAGCAGATGCGCGCGCAGGGTGCCGATCCCGGCGACGTGCCTTCGTCCAACGCCCTCGTCATGGAGGCCGCAGAATAATGTCCCAACCCCTCCCCCTCGATGGCATCAAGGTGATCGATTTCACCCAGGTGATGCTCGGACCCTCCTGCACCCAAGTGCTCGCCGATTACGGCGCCGAGGTGATCAAAGTCGAAAAGGAGAAGATCGGCGACCTGTCGCGCTGGTCGCTGGGCGCCGACCCGGACGGGCTCAACAACCCGATCTTCTGCTCGCTCAATCGCAACAAGAAGAGCCTGGCGCTCAACCTCAAGTCGGAGGAGGCCCGCGCCCAGGTGCTCGCGCTGATCGACGGCGCCGACGTCGTGGTCAACAACTTCCGCCCCGGCGTGATGGAGCGGATGGGCATGGGCTATGCCGACCTCAAGGCCCGCAACCCCGGCATAATCTATGCCGTGGGCACCGGCTTCGGTCTCGAGGGCCCCAACAAGCATAAGGGCGGGCAGGACATCCTCGCCCAAGCGATGAGCGGCGTGATGGAACGCCGCTCGGACCCCGAGCTGCCGCGCGCGATCTTCTCGACCGCGCTGTGCGACTACACCGCCGGCATGCATCTGGTCCAAGGGGTGCTGCTAGCGATCCTGCAGCGCCAGAAGACCGGCGAGGGTCAGCAGGTGGCGGTCAGCCTCTATTCCTCGATGCTGGCGATGCAGATGCAGGAGGCAGCGGCCCACATGATGCGGGGACGTGACCTGAACTGGGGCGCGTTCCCGCTCACCGGTGTGTTCGAGACCACGACCGAGCCCTTTGTCATGGTCGGTGCGTTCAAGGAAAACCCGCTGCGCAACATCTGCACCGCCATCGGCATCGAGGATCTCTCGAAAGAGGACCGCTTCCGCGACTTCGACGCACAGGCCGCGCATCGCGCGGAGCTTCAAGCGATCTTCAAGAGCGAGTTTGCCAAGAACAGCCGCGAGCACTGGCTGAAGCGGCTCGAGGAGGTCGACATCCTCTGCGCTCCGGTCCGCACCTTGGCCGAGGCGCTCGATGACGAGCAGACGCATGTGAACAACATGGTGATCGAGGCGGGCGAGACGAAGGCCGGCAAGATCCGTCTCGTCGGCAGCCCGATCGACATGTCGGCCGCGCCGCTCAGCGTCCGTCAGGGCCCGCCGCAACTTGGCGAGCACAATGACGAGATCCTCGAAGGTCTCGCGCCGAAAAAGGCGCAGGTGGCATGACGGTCCATTACGAAGTTCGCGAGCGCATCGCGCGAGTCACCATCGATCGGCCCGAGGTGATGAACGCAGTCGACCAGAAGACCGAAGCGGCGCTGGAACGGATCTGGTGCGACATCGAGGAGCGCGACGACATCTCCGTCGCGGTCCTCACCGGGGCCGGGGAGAAGGCCTTCTCGGTCGGTGCCGACATGAAGGACTCGTCGCTCTCGGGATTGGAGTACTGGGCCGCGCCGCGCCCCAACGGCTTCGGCGGCATCTCGTTTCGCCGCTCGCTCGACGTGCCGCTGATCGCGCGCGTCAACGGCTACGCGCTGGGCGGTGGTTTCGAGATGGTGCTGGGGGCGGACATCGTCGTGGCCGCCGAGACGGCGAAGTTCGGCCTCCCCGAGGCGCGGGTGGGGCGGATGCCGCTCGACGGCGGCATGGTGATGCTGCAACGCAAGATCCCGCACAACCTCGCCATGGGGGTGATGCTGGGTGGACGGCGCATCGACGCCGTCACAATGGAGCGCTTCGGCCTCGTCAACGAGGTGGCGGGCGCGGGCGAACTCGACGCTGTCACCAATCGCTGGATCGACGACATCGCGGCCTCGGCGCCGCTGTCGCTGCGCGCGATCAAGCAGGTGGTGAACCGCACGGGCCATCTGAGCCCGTCGGAGGCGCAGGCGATGAAACTGCCCGCGGTTGTGAAGGCGCTCAAAAGCGCGGATGCTGACGAAGGCGTTCGCGCCTTTCTCGAAAAGCGGGCCCCGCTTTGGCAGGGCGCCTGACCCCGGTCGGAGCGACGACATGCATGCTGCCTTCCTGCGCTATTTCTCGGTCGTGGCCCGTGCTGGATCGATCCGCGCGGCGTCCGAGCAGCTGCATGTCGCCTCCTCCGCGATCAGCCGACAGATCCAGAAGGTCGAGGACGAGCTCGGGACGCCGTTGTTCGAGCGGCTGCCCGGCGGGCTGCGGCTAACCCAGGCGGGGAAAATCCTGCTCGCCCATGCGAACCGGACCCTCAACGATTTCGAAGTGCTGAAAGGGGAGCTTGGGGCGCTGCGCGGCGAAAAGACCGGCACCGTTTCGATCGCCTCTCTCGACAGCCTGCTGGTGAGCTTCCTGCCGGAGCAGATCGGGCAGTTTCATCGCGCCCACCCCAAGGTCGATTTCCGGGTCCGCAGCGGCGCGCATGGCGCCGTGGCGACCATGGTCGCCGAGGGCGAAGCCGATCTCGGCATCACATTCAGCCTCGCGCGACCCGAGGACACCGAGTTCGTGGCGCCGATCCCGATGCCGCTGATG
Organism: Limimaricola variabilis; assembly: GCF_014195545.1. Lineage (GTDB taxonomy): Bacteria > Pseudomonadota > Alphaproteobacteria > Rhodobacterales > Rhodobacteraceae > Limimaricola > Limimaricola variabilis. The sequence goes on from NZ_JACIBX010000008.1 coordinate 20,862, forward strand.
GCGATGGTCGCGGCGGATCATCCGCTGGCCAGGCGTCGCTCGGTGACGCTGGCCGAATGCGCCAGCTACAACCTGCTCCTGCAACTCGACACCGCTCCGATCCGCTCGTTGATCGAGATGGAGCTCTCGGTGCTGAACCGCACCGGCCGGGTGCTCGCCGCCTCCAACAACCTGATGATGCTCAAGCCGCTGATCCTCGAAGGCAACGGCGTCGCCTTCTACACGCCGCTCGGCATGGTGCGCGAACTGTCCGAGGGCAGCATCGTCGCCGTGGCGCTCGAGGGCACGCGGCTGGGCGGTCTCGAGCTGGGGCTGCTGGTGCCGCGCCGGCGGAAGCTGACGCAGGCCGCCGAGGCCCTGATCGAGCAGCTTTCCGACGGGCTGGCCGAGCTGCGCGATACCCCATGGATGCGCAAGCTGACGGGCCTGGAAACCGCCTGAAGTCCCAGCCGGGGCCACATTCCCGGCACACCTACCGACCCGCCGCGATCGATCGGTCGCGGCGGTTTCTTTTTCATGCTGTTCGATGTGAAAAGGCGCGCGCCGCGGGGGAGCGGACGCGCGCCTGGGGCCACCGGGAGGAGGGGGTGACACCGTTCCGGTCAGGCCTTGATGTAGCTGGTCTTGACCGTGGTGTAGAACTCGCGCGCGTATTGCCCCTGCTCGCGCGGGCCATAGCTCGATCCCTTACGCCCGCCGAAGGGGGTGTGGTAATCGACGCCCGCCGTCGGCAGGTTGACCATCACCATGCCGGCCTCGGCGTTGCGGCGGAAATGCGCGGCGTGGCCCAGGCTGGTGGTGCAGATCCCGGCGGAGAGGCCGAAATCGGTGTCGTTGGCCACGCGCAGCGCCTCGTCGTAATCGACCACCTTGATCACCGTGGCGACGGGGCCGAAGATTTCCTCGCGGTTGATGCGCATCTCGTTGGTGGTGTTCGTGAACAGCGCGGGCGTCATGAAATGGCCGGGGGTCGGTCCCTCGATTACCTCGCCGCCACAGACCAGCGTGGCGCCTTCCTCCTGGCCGATCGTCACGTAGCGCTTGTTCTGTTCGAGTTGGTTTTCGTCGACCACCGGACCGATATGGACCGCGCCATCCATCGGGTCGCCGACCTTGAGCGCGCGCAGCTTCTCGGTCAGCGCTTCGACGAAGCGGTCATGGATGGCTTCGGTCACGATCAGCCGCGACGAGGCTGTGCAACGCTGCCCGGTCGAGAAAAAGGCGCCGTTGAGCGCGCAGTCCACCGCCGTGTCGAGATCGGCGTCGTCGAGCACCACGAGGGGGTTCTTGCCACCCATCTCGAGCTGCACCTTCTTCATTTGCGCCACGCATTTCTCCGCGACCATGCGCCCGGTCTCGACCGAGCCGGTAAAGCTCACCGCGTCGATCTCCGGATTGTCGAGGATCTCGGCGCCGACCTCGGAGCCACGACCCATGACGAGGTTGAACACACCCTCAGGCACGCCGGCCTCGTGCAGGATCTCGGCCAGCGCCCAGGCGCAGCCGGGGGTGAGATCGGCGGGCTTCAGGACCACGCAGTTGCCATAGGCCAGCGCCGGGGCGATCTTCCAGGCCGGGATCGCGATGGGGAAGTTCCACGGGGTGATCAGCCCGATCACGCCCAGCGCCTCGCGCTGCACCATGACCTCGACGCCGGGGCGCACGCTGTCGATCGCGTCGCCGGTCTGGCGCAGCGTCTCGCCCGCGAAGAAGCCGAAGACCTGGGAGGCGCGCATCACCTCGCCCTTGGCCTCGGCGAAGGTCTTGCCCTCCTCGCGGGCCAGCAGTTCGCCCAACTCGTCCACCCGCGCGGCGATGGTGTCGGAGACCCTCTTCAGCAGGTCGTGGCGCTGCTGCGGGCCAGACTTGCTCCATGCCGGAAAGGCGGCGCGGGCGGCCGCGATGGCGCGCTTGGCGTCGTCGCGCGAGGCGCGGGCATAGCGGCCCACGATTTCGTCGGTGTTGGCCGGGTTGCGGTTCTCGTTGATCTCCGCGCCCTCGACCCATTCGCCCGCGATCAGGTTGCGGTGCTGCTTGGTCACGTCGTTCATCTTCATCCGGTCTGTCCTGTCTGGTCTGGGGGTGTCCGGCGCTCAGGCCGGCTCGGAGGCGAGCACGAAGGGGGCGGGCAGGGCCCGTCCCTGGTCCTCGGTGAGGGGAGCGAGCGGCGGCAGCACGCGGGCATAGCCCGGCATGTCGTGCAGCCGCGCCACCAGCGCCTTGACGCTGGGGATCAGGGGCGTGGCCGCAATGGCCCGGCGGCGCCGGCCGATTTCCTCGGCGAGGGCGGCATCATGGGGATCGGCCCAAAGCCGCTGCGCCAGCGGTGCGGTGAGGTTGACGGTGGCCGAGATGCAGCCCGCGAAACCGTGCTTGGGCGCCTGCGCCAGCGCGGCCTCGTTGCTCGGAAACACGTCGAAGCCGTCGATGCGGGCGAGATCGGCAGCGTAGGCGAGATCGCCCGAGCTGTCCTTGGCGCCCCCGATCCGGTCTGGAAAGCGCGCCTTGAGCCAGGCGGCGAAGCCGATCTCGAACCGCAGGCCGGTCATCTGCGGGAAATTGTAGAGATAGATCGGGATCGGCCGATCCGCGGTGGCTTTGACCAGTCCTTCGAAGAAGGCATACAGCCCGGCCTCGTCCACGCCCTTGTAGTAATAGGGCGGCAGAACCAACGCCCCGGCATAGCCCAGCTCTGCCGCGTGGCGGGTCAGGGCCACGGTGGTGGCGAGGTCGGGGCGGCCCGTGCCGACCATCATCCGGGCGGGCGCGATTCCCTGCGCCATGACGCTCATCAGCTCCGTCCGCGCCGAGGCGGGCAGCGAGCTGGCCTCTCCGGTGGTGCCGAGAAGGTTGAGCCCGTCACAACCATTCTCGATCAGCCAGCGCGCGTGGCGCAGAGTCGCTGCATGGTCGGGATTGCCCCCTTCGTTCAGGGCCGTGGCGATCGCGGCGATGACGCCGCTAAGGGGGGGAGGGGTCGTCTGCATGTCAGGCAATCCGGCGTTCGGGTTCGGGATAGGCGGCGACGATTGGGTGGTCGGCCTCGGTCGAGACCGACTTGTCCCAGCCGCCGGGATCGCCGAGACCAGTTACCTCTGGCCCGAAGAACTCGCGGTTGATCGCCGCGAAACGGCGCGCCTCGTCGGGCAGCTCCTGGTCGTAATGGATCGCGTCGACCGGGCAGATCGACAGGCAGAGGCCGCAATTGATGCATTCCTCGGGGTGGATGTAGAACATCCGGCCGCCCTCGTAGATGCAGTCCGCCGGGCAGGCGAGGGTGCAGGCGCCGTCCTTTATGTCGATGCAGGGATCTGCGATCACATAGGCCATGGCTGGTCGCTCCTTGTCGTCATGCCGGGACTATCGAAGGCGCGGGTGATCCAATAAAGAACAGAATTCCGGGGCGGTCGTTGCCGAAACGGCAATGGATGGCCACTTGGCCGGGCTTGGGCGGGGCCCAGCCGCCAGATGCCCAGGCGAGGGCCAAGGCGCGACGACTATTACCGCGACATCCCGGCTTCGGACGCGGACCCTAATGGGCCGATCGTGGCCTTGATGCGCGACGGTGCGCCTCTCGGTTCCGAGATGATGGGGCCCTACTGAATCGTCCATCCCCATGACAGCGATCCCGGCCACGAGGGGCAGCACGCGCCGGATCGCAGCATCTGACAACTCGTCTCTCTCCGCCGGGAGAGGTGAAGCGCGCTCAGTCGTCGCCGAGGCCCAGATTGCGGACCACCCGCATTCCCGCCGCGGCGTCGGCGAGGGCATCGATCGCGAACATGGCGGCCATGAAGGCGGCCATGCAGATGGCATAGTTGACGCCGGTCTGGATCAGCCGCTTGCGACGCGTGTCGGTGCGCGCGAAGAGCGGGATCTCGGGGCGCAGCAGGAAGACAGAGGCGAGATAGGCGAAGAGCAATGCCGAGAGCGCCCAGTGCAACAGCCGAAATCCCAAGAGCTCGGTCTCGATGGCGATCAACCGCGCCAAACCGACCAGCAGCCCCCAGCGCAGGACGGTGAAGATCTCGGTCGCGATCGCTTCCAGCCGGGTGCCGAAGGCACGGCGGAATCGATCCTCTGAGAGATGATCCAGCAGGGACCGGATCGAGGCCATGATCGCATCCTCCTCGGAGGGGGCAGGTCGGGCCCGACCATTGAACACCTTTCGCGCAGGAGCGCATAGCCCGGAGCGACGACGGAATCTGGCCTCCGCCTCCGCTCCCCGCACGGCAGGGTTGTTTTTTGTGCGTCAGGTCCCTGTTCGAGAGACCAGGCCGCCCTAATTCCCGCGCGAGGAGGATTGGGCATGGAAGCGGCTATGGTGGAGGATGCGGACGGCCTCGAGATGGTGGACGCCGCAGGCGTGGCGCACAGGCTGCGGCGCTGGGTTCCGCTTGGCGGGCGGCTGGCGCAGTCCTGGAGCGAGGCGGGCCGGATCGTGGGCTGCCGGGAAGGGCAGCGCATACTCTACCCGCTTTGTCAGTTCGATACCGAGGGGCTGCCCTTGCCGCAGATGCACGAGGTGATCGCGGCGCTGCGGCCATGGCTGTCGGAGACGGAGATCGTCGCCTGGCTCGGCACGCCCTGTCCGGATCTGTCGGGGAGCCGGCCGGCGGAGTGCCTGACGACGCTGCCGGATGCGGTGCTGCACGCGGCGCGGCGCGCCGCCGACCCGGCGCGGGTCGTCACGGCGGCGGAGTAGCTCAGCCCAGCGGCGGGGCGGTGAACAGCGTGATCCTGAGCCCGCCATGCGGGATCGGCGGCCCCCAGGCCTTCAGCGGCAGGCCGGTGGCCCGTGCCAGTCCCGGCTCGCTGGTGACGATCCCGACCCGCCAGCCCCGAAACTCGCGGCGCAGCGTTTCGCCCAGCGCCCCGTGCAGCGCGTAGAGCAGCTTCTTGTTGCCGATCCGACCGCCATAGGGCGGGTTGACCATGACAAGGCCAGGCGGTCCTTCGGGGGGACGCGCGTCGCTCACCGCCGCATGGCGGAAGGTGACGTTCTCGGCGAGCCCAGCGCGCTCGGCATTGGCGGTCGCACCTGCCACCGCGCCCGCATCGCGGTCCGACCCGGCGAACCGCAGTTCGGTCGATACCGGGGCGGGCAGGTTGTCGCGCAATGCGGCATAGCGCTGGGCATCGAAGCTCGCCAGCCGTTCGAAGGCAAAGCTCCGTGCCGCCCCGGCGGGCTGACCGCTGGCGATCGCCGCCGCCTCGAGCACGAAGGTGCCCGAGCCGCACATCGGATCGTAGACAGGCTGGTCGCCGCGATAGCCGCAGGCGCGCAGCATGAGCGCCGCCAGCGTTTCGCGCATCGGCGCCTTGCCGACGAACTGCTTGGTGCCGCGCCGATGCAGCGGCGCGCCGGAGCTGTCGATCGAAAAGGCGACCGCATTGTCCTCGATCCGTACCCGCAGGGTAAGCGGCGCCTCGGCCGTCTCTTCCTCGTCCTCGTTCCCGGGCCCCACGATGCGGGCGCCGAAGTCGGTGAGTGCTGCCTCGATACGCTGCTTGGCGGCCCCGGCATGGTAGATCTTGGAGCGGCGGCAGACCGCCTCGACCCGCACCGCCTCGCCGGGATGCAGGATCTCCTGCCAGGGAAACTTGCGCGACCGCTTGTCGAGCTGGGCGAGGTGAAAGGCCATGAAGCCGCCGATCCCGACGGTTACCCGGCCCGCGCCCCGCAGCACGAGATTGGCGCGCCAGACCTCGTCCCAGCCGCCGCGCGTGGTCACCCCGCCCGGCACCGTGACCGGATCGACGAAGCCCTTCTCGCGCGCTTCGTCGGCCAGCAGCTGTTCCAGACCCGGCGGGGCCTGCAGGAATATCTCGAGGGGTGCATCGCTCATGCGGCCTCCCTTAGCGGCTCGCAGGCGGGCGCGCGACGGGAATCTCGCGCATTTGCCGGGTTTCGGGAGGGCCGCGCAAACGTGCAGGCGAGGTCGCATTGCGCCTGTTTATTGTGCGGTTAACGAATTGCCCCCTGATCGCGCAGCGTCACGAGGCGTCGCCGTTTATTTGGTCGATCCCATCGGCTTTCTCGCCTCAACCCTCGCGGATTGGCGGAAGGAGCCTACGAGATGAATGGAGCGGATACGGCCTGGATCATCACGGCCACGGCGCTGGTACTGTTCATGACCCTCCCGGGTCTGGCGCTGTTCTATGGCGGGCTGGTGCGCTCCCGCAACGTGTTGAGCGTGTTCATGCATTGCTACGCCATCGCCTGCCTGATGAGCGTGCTGTGGTTCCTGCTGGGCTACTCGATCGCCTTCGGCCCGGGCGAGGGCGGGCTCTGGGGCGGGCTGGGCAAGGCGCTGCTCGCGGGCGTCGATGCCGACAGCCTCGCCGGCACGCTGCCCGAGGTGCTTTTCTTCGCCTTCCAGATGACCTTCGCGATCATCACCCCGGCGCTGATCGTCGGTGCCTATGTCGAGCGCGCGGGCTTCGGCTTCGTGCTGCTGTTCTCGGCGCTGTGGATGCTGATCGTCTACGCGCCGGTGGTGCACTGGATCTGGGGCGGCGGCATGCTGGCCGATGGCGGCATCTTCGGCGAAACGGGCGTCCGCGACTTCGCGGGCGGCATCGTGGTGCACGAGACCGCCGGCATCGCGGCGCTGCTGCTGGCGATGTTTCTCGGTCCGCGCCGCAACACCACCACCCCGCCGCACAACCCCGGCTACGTGATGATCGGCGCGGCGATGCTCTGGGTCGGCTGGTTCGGCTTCAACGGCGGCAGCCAGCTTGCCGCCGATGGCGGCGCGGCGATGGCGATCACCGTCACCCATCTTTCGGCCGCGACCGCCTCGCTCACCTGGGCGCTGTGGGAACGGATCAAGTTCGGCAAGGCCTCTCTCGTGGGCCTCGTCACCGGCACCATCGCCGGCCTCGCCTCGATCACCCCGGCCTCCGGCTTCGTGGGCCCCGTCGAGGCGCTGATCATCGGCGCGGTGGCGGGCGTTCTGTGCCAGGAGGCCGTGCACCTGTTCCGGGTAAAGCTGAAGATCGACGACTCGCTCGACGTCTTCGCGGTGCATGGCGTGGGCGGCATCTTCGGCACGATCATGATCGCGGTCTTCGGCGTCGGCACGTGGGCGGCACAGCTCGGCGGTCTCGCCGTGGTCGGGATCTGGACCGTGGTGGCGACGGTGGTGCTGATCAGGCTGGTGGGCCTCGTAACGCCGCTCCGGGTCAGCCGCGACATCGAGACCGAGGGGCTCGACCTCGCGGTGCATGGCGAGCGGGCCTACGACGCCGCCTCTTGAGGGCGGCCCGCGACAGGCTAGATTTCGCGGCGCGGCACCCCGGGGTGTCGCGCCGTTTTCAATTCAGGGGGCATCCATGAAGACCGCCAAGGACTATCTCGACGAGGCCAACGCGCAGGTCACGCGCATCCCGGCCCAGGAGGCGATCAAGAAGCACGGCACCGACGCGCTCTTCGTCGACGTGCGCGATTCCGGCGCCATCGCCAAGACCGGCACCATCAAGGGTGCGTTGCACGCGCCGCGCGGCTTCATCGAGTTCATAGCCGACGAGAACAGCCAGTACCACGATCCGAAGTTCCGCAAGGATGCCGACATCCACCTCGTCTGCGGCGCGGGCGGGCAGGCGGCACTCGCGGGCAAGACCCTCAAGGAGATGGGTTTCCAGAAGGTCACCAACATCGGTGGCATCGGCGACTGGAAGGAAGCCGGCGGCCCGATGGAGGAATGATCCGGCACGGATCGCAGGGCAGGGGCCGGGCCGATGGCGCGGCCCCTTTTGCGCGTCAGATGTTCATCGTGCCGACCGAGCCGCCATCGACCCGGTAGGCCGACCCCACGGTGAAGCTGGCACGATCCGAGCACAGCAGCGCAATGACCGGGGCGACCTCCTCCACCTTGCCGCGCCGGCCCAGCGTCAGGAAGGGGCGCTCCTCCTTGAGGAAGCTTTCGATCGCCTCGTCCCGGCTCACGCCCAGTTCTTCGGCGCGCTTGTCCATCATGCCGTCGGTCATCGGCGTCTCGATGAAGGCGGGCGAGACGGTGTTGAACAGCACGCCCTTGGGTGCGTAGGGCATCGAGACGCATTTGGTGAAGTTCAGCAGCGCCGCCTTGGCGGCGTTGTAGACGGCCTCGTCGGCATAGGGCTGCACCGCGTTCTCGGAGGTCACGAAGACCACCCGGCCCCAACCCTTGTCGACCATGTGCGGCACCAGCGCGCGGCTGAGGCGCACGGCGGACATGAAGTCGATCTCCCAGGCCTCCATCCAGTCGTCATCGGTCATCTCCAGCGGATCACCCTTGGCGCCGGTGACGCCCGCGGCATGGACGAGGATGTCGCAGCCACCCTCCTGCGCCATGCGATCGGCGAGCTTCGCGATGTCACCGGTATCGGTCAGGTCCGCGGCCATGTGGCCGCCGAGCCCGTCGATCTCGGCCGCGGCGCTGTCAAGTTCCTCGGCGTCGATATCGCTCAGGAACGGTATCGCGCCCTCGTCGATCAGCAGCCGTGCCACCTCCTTGCCCATGCCGCCGGAGCCGCCCGTGATCAGCGCCCGCTTGCCCTTGATACCCAGTTCCATGTTCCATTCCTTGATTGGAGATGGCCTTTCAGCCTGTCGGCGGGTCAAGAGCAGGGCCACAGGAGATGTTCCCCGATATCGGTGGGACGGAACGGAACCGCCCCCTGTGCTGACCCGTTCGCGTCAGAGGGCCAGAGAGGACGATCATGAGCACGCACACGCCGCCCGCGCGGGGCAACACGTCATCGCAATCGCGCTGGGGCGCACATCGTGACGGCGAGCGGTGGCGCTTCGGCCTCTGGGCGCCATCCGCCAAGACCGTCGCGTTGTGGCTCGACGGCGCCGAGACCGCGATGGAGCGGGATGACGACGGCTTCTGGAGCGTCACCGCCCCGGCGGAGACGGGTCAGGACTATGCCTTCGTGATTGATGGCGAGCGTCGCCCCGACCCGGCCGCCCGGCAGCAGGCGGGCGACGTGCACGGGTCCTCGCGGCTCGTCGATCCGGGTGCGCGCGAATGGTCGGGGGGCTGGAAGGGCCGGCCCTGGGAAGACGCGGTCGTCTACGAGATGCATGTCGGCCTCTTCACGCCGGAGGGCACATTCAAGGCCGCTGCGGCCAAAATGAAGGACCTCGCCGCGCTCGGCATCACCGCGATCGAGCTCATGCCGGTGGGCCAATGGCAGGGCGCGCGCGGTTGGGGCTATGACGGCGTGCTGCCCTATGCGCCGCACCCCTCCTATGGCACGCCAGAGGAAATGCAGGAGATGGTCGAGGCGGCCCAGGCCGCCGGGCTGATGGTGATCCTCGACGTGGTCTACAACCATTTCGGCCCCGACGGTGCCTATCTGCACGCCTATGCGCCCGAGTTCTTCGAGGAGGAGCGGCACACGCCCTGGGGCGCGGCCATCGATTTCACCGAGCCGGCAGTACGCGAGTTCTTCATCGAGAACGCGCTCTACTGGCTGCGCGATTACCGGCTCGACGGGCTCAGGCTCGACGCGGTGCACCAGATCATCGATCCCTCGCCGCACCATGTGCTGGTCGAACTGGGCGAGCGGGTGCGCGACGCGGGGCTGGACCGGCCCGTCCACCTGATCACCGAGGACGAGCGCAACGAGCCGGAGCTGCGCGATACCGGCTGCTATGTCGCGAGCTGGAACGACGATTATCACCACTCGGTGCATGTCGCCCTGACCGGCGAGAGCGAGGGCTATTACGCTCCCTTCGCGCATGACCCGATCGGCGACCTCGTGCTGGCGCTGACCCGTGGCCATGTCGAGGAGGGCCAGCCGCGCCATGGCAAGGAGACCCGGCGCGGCCGTCCCGCCGGGCACCTGCCCTGGACCGCCTTCGTCAACTCCAACCAGACCCATGACCAGGTCGGCAACCGGGCGCTGGGCGAACGGCTGATCTCGCTGTCGGACCCGCGCGGGGTCGAGGTCGCGCATGCGCTGCTGCTGACCGCGCCCTTCGTCCCGATGCTGTTCATGGGGGAAGAGGTGGGCGAAACCGCGCCCTTCCTGTTCTTCTGCGATCACGACGGCGAACTGGCGCGGCTCACCCGAGAGGGGCGGGCCCGCGAGTTCAAGGACTTCCTGAGCTTCGGCGAGGAAGTGCCCGATCCGAACGCAAAGCAGACCTTCGAGGCCTCTCGCCCGTTCGAGGGGGATGCCGACCAGATGGAACATTGGCGCGATCTCACGCGGCGCTTGCTGTCGCTGCGTGCGGAGCGCATCGTGCCCTTGATGAAGTCGGGCCGCGCCGGTCCCGCACGCGTTACCCGCACCGGGCCGCGCGCGATCTCGGCATGCTGGCCCTTCGCTAAGGGGGAACTCGTGGCCCGGATCAATCTCGGATCGCCACCCGACACCACGCCCACCTCCGAACCGGAGGATTTCACCCTGGGCGACGTTGCCGTCGACCCTTTTGCCTTCGCCCTGACCGTGAGCCCGCATAAATGACCACGACCAAGCTTCCCCGCGCCACCTACCGTCTGCAGCTGCGCGAGGGCGTCGATTTCGACACGGTGCGCCGGCTCGTGCCCTATCTTGCCGGGCTGGGGATCAGCCACCTCTACCTGTCGCCGATCTTCACCGCCGCCTCGGGCTCGACCCACGGCTATGACGTGACCAACCCGGCCGAGATCGACCCCTGCCTCGGCGGGCGAGAAGGCTTCGACGCGCTGGCGCAGGCGGCCAAGGCGGCGGGCCTCGGCATCATCCTCGACATCGTGCCCAACCACACGGCCTTCCACCTCGAGAACCCCTGGCTGCGCGACGTGCTGCGTCACGGCCAGGACAGCCGTTATGCCAGCCATTTCGACATCGATTGGAGCAAGGGGCGGCTGGTGCTGCCCTTCCTCGGCCAGCCCTTCGAGGAGATGCTCGAGGCTGGGGCCTTCCGGCTCGAGGCGGGCGAGGAGGGACCGCAGCTCGCCACCGAATATTTCGCCGTGCCGATGGCCAAGGGCACCCTGCCGCCCGAGGATCAGCGCCGCGACCCCGAGGCGATCCGCGAGGCGCATGCCGCGCAGCCCTGGCGGCTGACGCATTGGGAATACGAGCGTGACGGCGTCACCCATCGGCGGTTCTTCAACGTGACCGGTCTGATCGGCATGCGGGTCGAGGACGAGACGGTGTTCGACGACATGCATGCGCTGCTCTTCGACCTGCTCGACAGGGATCAGGTGCAGGGCATCCGGCTCGATCACATCGACGGGCTGGCCGATCCGGCCGCCTATCTGCACCGGCTGCGCGAGCGGGTCGGCGACACGCCGGTCTGGATCGAGAAGATTCTCACCGGCGACGAGACGGTGCCGTCGGACTGGCCGATCGAGGGGACCACCGGCTACGAGGCGGCGCGCGCCATCGCCCGCATCCTCGCCGACGCCGAAGGCCTGTCGCGGCTCGACGAGAGCTGGCGCCGCGAGACCGGGCGCGAGGGCAGCTTCCACGACGCGCTGCTCAAGGCCAAGCACGAGGTGATCCGCCAAGAACTGGCGGCAGAGCTGCACCAGCTGATCGACATGGCGCGGATCGCCGTCGGTCCCGAGGACGCGCTCGAGATCGGCGACGAGGCGCTGCGCGAGGCGATCATCGCGCTGCTCGTCGCCTTCCCGCGCTACCGGACCTACTTTGCCGAAGGAAAGGCGCCCACCGAGGAAGAGCGGGCGCTGATGGAGAAGGTGGCCGAAGAGGCCGGGGAGGGGCTGCGTTCGGACGCCACGGTCAAGCGCATCGCGGGCTTCATCACCGACCCCGAGACCTCCGAGGAACGGGCGCTGCAGGTCCGTTTCCAGCAGGTCACCGGCGCGCTGCTGGCCAAGGCGCATGAGGATACGGCGGGCTTCCGCTGGAACCGCTTCATCGCCGCCAACGAGGTCGGCGCCGACCCCGACGCGCCGACCGTCTCGCCCGAGGAGCTGTCTGGATGGATGCAGCGCCGCGCCGCGTCGGAGATGACGCTCACCTCGACCCACGACACCAAGCGCTCCGAGGATGCACGGATGCGGCTGGTGGCGATCAGCCATCTGCCCGAGGCCTTCCTCGCACTGTGGGACAACAGCGAGAGTGTCGAGGGCGCGCGCGACATCGACCCGAACCTGCGCTGGTACATCCTGCAGACCCTGCTGGCGATGTGGGAGGAAGGACGCGACGACATCGCCGAGCGGCTCGGCCAGCATGTCGAGAAGGCGATGCGCGAGGCCAAGGAGGTCACCACCTGGACGCATCCCGACGCCGATGCCGAGGCCGCGGCGCAGCGTTTCGCCAAGGCGCTGGCGCGAGCCTGGGAGGGCGAGCTGCCCGCGGGCGCGGGCCAGCTGATGGCACGCGGCGAGGCGCTGTCGCTGGCACAGACGGCGATGAAGCTGGTCATGCCCGGCATCCCCGACATCTATCAGGGGACCGAGGTCGGGGCCTTCCAGCTCACCGATCCCGACAACCGCATGGCCGTGGATTTCCGCGCCATCGCGACGCTGGCCACCAAGGGCGCGCCGGAGTGCTTCCAAGGCGAATTGGCGCTGGACGAGATCCCCGGGCCCGCCGCGACCGACGGACCCGCGCCGGAGCCGATGCCCGAACAGGACAGCTTCGCGGGCCGCAAGGCGCGGCTGATCTGCGCGGGTCTGGCGCTGCGACGCGCGCGGCCCGGATTCTTCGAGACCGCCGATGTGCGGGTCGAGGCGCCGACCGCGCAATCCCTGCTGTTGGTGCGCGAGGGTGGCGAGGGTCGGCTCGAGTTGCGCATTGACCGGCAGGGCCATGCCCCGGAGGCGCCGCGCGGCGGCGAGCCGGTCTGGCCGCGCCACGAGGCGGACGGGGACGCCGCGATCCGGCTGGATTGGTTCGCAGCCGAAAGCTGACCGAGGAACCGCTTGGGTTCGGTCGGCGTTGCCGCAGGAGCCTCCCCACGGTCGGGGGCGTGTTCGCGCGCCTCCTCCCCCTATTCTCCCGGCGCCACCGCGCCGGTCATCCGCGCCGCCCGTCGGGCGCCGCCATGGAGTTCAGACATCCCGATGGCCAAGGACACCCATCCGAACCTGCCCGCTTTCGATTTGGCCGCGTCGCGGTCGGACGAGCTGGGCGCCAATTATGACGGCTACGGCACCAATTTCGCGCTCTGGTCCGACAACGCGACCCGCGTGCAGCTGTGCCTCTTCGATGACGAGGGCAAGGAGCAGATCGCCTGTCTCGACCTGCCCCGCATGGAAGGCGGGGTCTGGCATGGCTACCTGCCCGATATCGGGCCGGGCCAGGTTTACGGCTACCGCGTGCACGGCCCTTGGGCGCCAGAGCAGGGGCACCGCTTCAACCCCAACAAGCTGCTGCTTGACCCCTATGCCTGCGAATTGATCGGCGAGATCAAGTGGGATCCGGCGCTGTTCGGCTACACCCAGCCGGGCGACGACCTGCAGGGGCCGGACCCGCGTGACAGCGCGCCCTTCATGCCCAAGGGCGTGGTGGTCGATACCGATTTCGATTGGGAGGCCGACAGCGCGCTGCGCCGCCGCTGGCAGAACGGGCTGATCTACGAAACCCATGTGAAGGGCGCGACGATGCGCCACCCGGACGTCCCCGAGGAGGATCGCGGCACCTTTGCAGGCCTCGCCTCGGACGCCTTCATCGATCACCTGACCCGGATCGGCGCCAGCGCGGTCGAGCTGCTGCCGATCCACGCTTTCGCCAATGATGGGCATCTGGTCGACAAGGGGCTGTCGAACTACTGGGGCTACAACACGCTCTCCTTCTTCGCGCCGCACAAGCCCTATCTGAAATCGGGCTTCTACCGCGAGGTGAAGCAGGCGGTGAAGAAGTTCCACGCCGCCGGTCTCGAGGTGATCCTCGACGTGGTCTACAACCACACCTGCGAAGGCAACGAGATGGGGCCGACGCTGTCGTTCCGCGGCATCGACAACGCCTCCTACTACCTCCTGTCGCCCGAGAACCCGCGCCACAGCTTCGACACCACCGGCACCGGCAACACGCTCAACGTGGCGCATCCGATGGTGCTGCGCATGGTGCTCGACAGCCTGCGCTACTGGGTGCAGGTGATGCATGTCGACGGCTTCCGCTTCGACCTCGCCTCCACGCTGGGGCGCGAGGCGCAGGGCTTCGAGCGCGAGGGGTCGTTCTTCGCCGCGATCCGCCAGGATCCGGTGCTCTCCAAGGTCAAGCTGATCGCCGAGCCTTGGGATATCGGCGATGGCGGCTACCAGGTCGGCGGTTTCCCGTGGCCGTTCCGCGAATGGAACGACAAGGCGCGCGACGACATCCGCGCCTTCTGGCGCCGTGACAAGGGGCTGGTCCCGGCGATGGCCGAACGGCTCACCGGCTCGCCGGTGCAGTTCAACCACTCGCATCGTCCGGCAACATCCTCGATCAACTTCATCGCCGCGCATGACGGCTTCACCCTGTGGGACACGGTGTCCTACAACGAGAAGCACAACGAGGCGAATGGCGAGGACGGCAAGGACGGCCATTCCAACAACCTCTCCGACAACATGGGTGTCGAGGGCGCGACCGATGACGAGACCGTCAATGAAAGCCGCGTCCGCCGGGTCAAGGCGATGCTCGCCACGCTGCTGATGAGCCAGGGCGTGCCGATGATCCTCGCCGGTGACGATTTCGGCCAGACCCAGGACGGCAACAACAACGCCTATTGCCAGGACAACGAAATCACCTGGCTCGACTGGGAGAACAAGCGCGAGGAGATCACCCGCGCGGTGGCCGACCTCATGGCCTTCCGCAAGGGGGAGGGCGGCTTGGCGCGGCTGCGCTTTGCCCGCGCGCCCGAGGACGCCCCCGATGGCGGTCCGACCGTCACTTGGCGCCACCCCGAGGGTCGGCGCATGGAGCCGGGCGACTGGGAGAACCCCGATCTCGATTGCTTCGGGATGCGGCTGGTGCCGCATGCCGAGGGGCGCGAGGTGATGGTGGTGCTGAACTCGGGCGACAATTGCGAGTTCAAGCTGCCCAAGGGCGGATGGCGCCGGGCCATCGACACGACGCTCGATCCGGTTAGCTGCGATCTGCCCGAGCAGGGCGTTGTCGGCGTCGGCTGGCAGTCGGTCGCCGTCTGGGTGCCGGACCCGGAGGCCGCGGCCGCCGAAGAGGCGGAAGCCGAAGACGAGGTCTAAGGCCGAGGCGTGGCGGGCCCGGGTCCGCCACGCAGATTTGAGGGTCAAAAGTCTGAGGTCTCCGGATGGCATGTTCCGGAAACAGAGACATACCTTTAGCGCCTACCGGAAAAACCCCGGTAGGCGTTTTGCTTGGCAGTCCTAGGATCGACAGTCTTTAAAGGGGGTACCGGGGCGTTCCCCCGCATCAACGTCCATTGCAAAACATGCCCGGCGCTTCTTGGCGGATTGACCAGCCATTTGCTCAATCAGGCAAGCAGCCAAATCTGTTCACGTGCCCTTTCGCGACCGCTCCGTGCCAATGACGACCGCGGCGAGGCCCGCCGCCCCGGCGATCAGCACGACAAACAAGGCCATGTAGCCAGTCAGTGCCACCAAGCCGGAAGCCAGGAGCGATGCGCCGGTCGCTGCCAGCGTGCCATATACGTAAGACTTGCTCGAAATGGCGCTGATCTCCTCGGCGGAAAAAAAGCGCAGTTGGGCGTAATACGCCACCATGAACAGGATGTTCGACACGACATGCGCGGCGAAGGTCAGCCCGTAGGCAAGCGACGCGGAGGCGGTGGCCCAGATCGCGAAATAGAGGCCGCAATAGGCCAGCAGGCAGCCCGGGAGCAGCAATGGCATCCGGGCGAGACGGTCGAGCGACAGGGGTCGTGCCACGATCGGACCTGCGATCTGGCCAAAGGCACGCACCACCAGGAAGACCAGCACCGGCGAGAACGCCATGCCTATGTCGCTGCCGTCGAAATCCTTGGCGTCGATGATTGCTGGGCCGAGACTCATCAGCGGCCCGCCAAAGGCCGCGAGGATCGGTCCGATCCAGAAGGCGCGCCGCTGCAACGGGGCGAGATCGCCGAGCACTGGCTCGGGCGCGTCTCGTTCGGGGCGATGGGCGAAGCGTTCGGGGCCGCGCCGGATCAGCAGACAGAACGCCACATAGGCCACGGCAAAGGTGAGGGCGTCGATCAGCAGCAGCCGCTCCGGATCGACAGCCGACAACAGCACCGTGCCGCCAACCATGCCGAGCAGCGTTTGCGCCGAGAAGGCGATGGTATCGACCGAAGCGAGCGCCTCCAATTCGTCTTCGCGGAAGTTCTTTCGGTCGTAGAGCGACTGGTAGCCCGCCAGGAAACCCGTCGCGGCTGATACGGCCATCTCGCTGAACAGCAGCAGGAACAGGTTGCCCTGATCGTAGCCGATCCAGGTCACGAGCAGGGCTGCCGTCGCAACCAGGGTCGAGCCGCGCAGGGCCGAGCCGATGTCGAAGAGGTGCCGGTAGAACCGCGCCGCCTGCGCCGCGAGAAGCCCGGGCAGCAGCCCGAGAACGTAGATCAAGGCATAGATCGGTGCCCCGGCATCGGCCTCCGACACGGTCTTGTATATGACGAGGCCCGTGAAGACGCTGCCGACGAGGCTCAGCGTCTGCGCGGCGGTCAGGGTGAGGTAACTTGGGTGGCGTGCCAGCAGTGCGAAAGGCCCGGAAATGGCATCTGTCGACATGTCATCCATTCCTGACGCTGCATCCGGAAGCCAGCTAGGCGCTTTCGAGATGAATGGATGTCATGCGAGAGAATGCGCCGCAACTCTCGATCGACGTACCTGCTTCGGGTATCAACCCCATGTTGATGGGCCGAAGTATCGATTGTGGCTGAGAAACTAATGTGAACCCGGCCAGTGTGTTCGGGCTCCCGGAACGTGCCAATCTCCGGGAGCGGCGGCTTTCTCGGTTTATGGGAGGAGGCGGGCGGTCAGCCCATCGCCTCTTCCGACGTCGAGGGATGCACGCCCAGCGCCCGGCGCATGCTGTCCCGGTCGGGGCGGTGCAGCAGCATCTGCGCGGCCCAGGCGATCGCCTCATGCGCGCCCTCGGCCACCAGCGAGACCGAGGTGACGGCCTGCTCCGATCCGCCAAGCCCGTAGTAATCCTGCGGCGCATCGGCCCGCAGCGCCGCCGAGAGCGGCGCCAGCGCGTTCCCTTCGAAGATGGCCTCCTTCGCTGGCTGTCCGACCTCTGCTACGGGCGGCAGGATGAAGGCGGTGGTGGCGACATGGCGCAGTTCGACGGGCGGGCGATGCGCGCCGAAAAGCTGTCGCGCCAAGGTCTCGCCATCGCTCGACGCCACTGGTGTCAGCGGCAGCCGATCGGCGCAGTCGCCCACCGCATGCAGCCCCGGCAGCGATGTCTCGAAGCTCTCATCGACCTTCACCACGCCTTTATCGGTCAGCGCCACGCGCTCCTTCAGATCGCCGAGTGCCTCGAGATTGGGGGCGCGGCCGGTGGCGGCGACGACCTTTTCGACCTTCAGCGTGGTCTCGGCGTCGAGCACCAGTTCCAGCCCGTCTTCGCCCTTGCGCACCGCCTCGGGGGTGCAGCCGGTGATGATCCGGATGCCCTGCGCCACCATGTTGGCCTGGCCCACCTTCGCGGCGGGCTCCGAGAACTCGGTCAGCACCCGGTCGGTATCGGTGACGAGCGTCACCCGCACGCCCAGCGCGGCGTGGATCGCCGCCATCTCGCAGCCGATATAGCCGCCGCCGATGATCGCCATGTCGCGCGGCAGCGCGGTCCAGTTCAGCACCGCATCGCTGTCACAGGCAAGCTCCGCCCCCTGCATATCGGGTTTGACCGGCCGACCCCCCGTGGCCAAGACGACGCGCGGCGCATGCAGCCTCTGGCCCGAGATCGTGACCTCGCCCGGCGCGGTCAGTTCGGCGGTGTCCTCGATGAGCGTGACACCTGCCTCCCGGAGCTTGTCGCGATAGCTTTGCCGGATGCTTTCCAGCTTATCACCCCGGGCGGCGCAGAACCGCGCGAGATCCACCTGCGGCACCGGGCCGAGGAGCCCCGCCCGCGTCAGCCCCGCGCTCCGGTGCAGCGCATCGGCCATGGTCCAGAGCATCTTCTTGGGTACGCAGCCACGATTGACGCAGGTGCCGCCCAGCTCGGCCCGCTCGATCAGCGCCACCTTCGCGCCGAGGTCTGCCGCGTGGCGGGCAAAGGACAGCCCGGCCGAGCCGCCGCCGATGACGATCGCGTCGTATTCCGTATCCACCATGCGCCATGCTCCTTGTGCCGGTCAGGTGGGCAACCGGGGGCTGGGGCGACGGGTTCCGCCCGGGCCGGCGGACAGCCGCGCGCGCGCAGCCCCTGCCGGAACCGCGCCCAGCCGCCACCGTTGTTCGCAGGAACGCCCAAGCGACAGGGGAGACAGCCATGAGCGAACCCGAACACGTGCCTGCACAGAGCCAGGACACCATGCCCGGCAACGAACACGAGATGCATCCTGCCCCCGACTACACCCCCCGCCATCCCGGCGTCGGCAAGCTGAAGGGTAAGGTGGCGCTGGTCACTGGCGGTGACAGCGGCATCGGCCGCGCCGTCTCGGTGCTCTTCGCCCGCGAAGGGGCGAAGGTCGCGATCGCCTATCTCGAAGAGGATCGCGACGCCGAGGATACGAAGAAGCTGGTCGAGGCGGAGGGCTCCGAGGCGCTGCTGATCCGCGGCGATCTCGGCCAGAAGGCGCATTGCGAGAGCGCCGTGGCCAAGACCGTCGAGCGCTTCGGTCAGCTCGACATCCTGATCGTCAACGCCGCGCAGCAATGGCTCGACGACGGGCTGGAGGACATCTCGGAAGAGCGGCTGCGCCGCACGGTCGACAGCAACGTGATGCACCCGATGTTCATCACCCAGGCCGCGCTGCCGCATCTCAAGGAGGGCGACGCGATCGTCTACACGACCTCGGTGAACGCCTTCAAAGGCAATGCCGGGCTCGTCACCTACTCGACCACGCGCGGCGCGACGCTGGCGCTGTCGCGTTCCATGGCCAGCGCGCTGGCCGAGAAGGGCATCCGCGTCAACGCCGTGGCGCCGGGGCCGATCTGGACGCCGTTCATCCCCGGCTCCATGCCGCCCGAGATGGTCGAGGATTTCGGTGCCGACACGCCGCTCGGCCGGCCCGGCCAGCCTTGGGAGGTGGCCACCGCCTACCTGTTCCTCGCCTCGTCCGACGGCAATTACTTCACCGGTCAAACCCTGCACCCGAACGGCGGCAAGATCGTCGGCGCGTGATGCGATTGAGAGGGCGCTTCGGCGCCCTCTTTTACGTCAGGTCGAAACGCTTGCGGATGCGGTCGACCGGAGTGCCGTCCGAGAGCGGCACGGCGTGAAGCCGGTCCCAATCCTCGAAGCCCATGGCGGTGTAATAGGCGAGCCCGGCGGCGTTGTCGGCCCGGATCGTGGCGTCGATCGCGACGATGCCAGCCGCCCGCGCCGCCGCGCGCGTGGCGGCGAACATCCTGCCGCCGATGCCCCGGCCCTCCATCCCCGGCGCCACGAAGCTCGCGATCACCGCCCAGCCATCGGGGAGCGGGTCGTCCGGGTCGCCTGCGCGTACGAGGCTCTGGAATCCCGTGATGCGGCCCTCGACCTCGGCCACGACGCAGCTCACCAGCATCGGCGGCGCGAGGTAGTGATGCAGCATCCGCTCCGCGTCGAAGGGGCGGCGATGCGCCGTGCTGCCACCGGCGGCGATCAGCGGGTTGAGGACGGCGCACATCGCCTCGGCGTCGCCGGGCGTGGCCGGGCGGATCAGGGGCGTGCTCAGAACTCCACCTCGACACCCGGCAGGTCCAGCGCCCGCATCAGGTCGCGCAGCTCCTGCCGCGCCGCCACGTTGGAGATGTTGAGCTGGCTGACCCCGACATCGCGTAGATCGAGAAGCGTCAGGCCACGCGGAAACAGCTCGCGAAAGATCACCCGCTCGTTGAAGCCGGGCGCGGAGCGAAAGCCGATCCGCTCCGACAGGCGCTTGATCGCGCTCTCCATGCGCTGCTTGTTGACCATCTGCTGCGCGCCGAGCCGGTTCCTGAGCACCACCCAATCGATCGGGTCGAGCCCGGCCTGCGCCCTGAGCTGCCGCGCGCTCCAGACCATTTCCGAATAGACCGACGGGCCGAGGATCGTTTCGCCGTCATTGTCGATCTTGGCCAGCAGGTCGAAGTCGACGAAGCTGTCATTGAGCGGCGTGACTAGGGTGTCGGCCAGCGAATGCGCGACCTGGCTGAGCCGGGTGTGGCTGCCGGGGCAGTCGATCAGGATGAAATCGCTGTCATCCTCGAGCTGCGCCACCGCCGCCGACAGCCGGTGATCGGAGAGGTTCTCGCCTGGCTGCAGCGTCGCGGCGTCGATCTCCGGCAGTTCGACATGGGCGGGGGAGGGCAGGTCGAGCCCGGCGCGCTGGCAGTAGCGGCGGCGGTTCTCGATGTAGCGGCCCAGCGATTTCTGTCGCAGGTCGAGATCGAGCGTGCCGATCTTGTGGCCCATCCGCGCCAGCGCCGTGGCGACATGCATGGCGACGGTTGATTTGCCCGCGCCGCCCTTCTCGTTGCCCACGACGATGATATGCGCCATGTGTCCCGTCCCCTCCGGCCACGAGGGGCCGTATCCGCACTGCTTTCGGGGTAGGGGATGGTGGAGAGCCGCGCAAGTGTCGGGGCGGATCTGCGGGCCTGCCCATTGACTTGTGCGGCTTTCGGGTCCATCTGCCAGTCCAAGACCGAAGCGCTTGGCCCGCGTGAGCAGCCGCGCCGCCCCCGCAGGATCTGCGCTGGCGCCCGCACCGCTTCGGATCTCAGGTTCCCATTTCACGCAAGGGGCCGCGTCCTGTCGGCGCGTGGGCATTCGGCCCCGCGTGAGTACAAGGGCGCAACCCGACCGTCGACCCGCATGCCGCGGGTCTGCGCCCATGCCGCGGTGCGTTTCGCGCCGCTTACAAGGATGCACATGGATTTCGACATGCTGGGGCTCGCGCCCCGTCTCGTTTCCGCCCTCGCCGAGCAGGGCATCACCGACCCGACCCCGATCCAGACCCAGGCGATCCCGCACGCCATGAACGGCCGCGACGTGATGGGTCTCGCCCAGACCGGCACCGGCAAGACCGCGGCCTTCGGCCTGCCGATGATCGACCGGCTGATCAAGTCGGGCGGCAAGCCCGCGCCGAAATCGGCCCGCGCCCTGGTGCTGGCGCCGACCCGCGAGCTGGCCAAGCAGATCGCCGACAACCTCGAGGCCTATACCCGTGGCAGCCATCTCAAGACCGTACTGGTCGTGGGCGGCGCCGGGATCAATGGCCAGATCAAGCGCATGGAAGGCGGCACCAGCCTGCTGGTCGCCACGCCGGGCCGTCTGATCGACCTTCTCGACCGCCGCGCCGTGAACCTGAGCCAGACCGAGTTCCTGGTGCTCGACGAGGCCGACCAGATGCTCGACATGGGCTTTATCCACGCGCTGCGCCGGATCGCGCCGCTGCTGCCGAAAGAGCGGCAGACCATGCTGTTCTCGGCCACCATGCCCAAGCAGATGGAAGAGCTGGCGCAGGCCTATCTGACCGACGCCGTGCGCGTGCAGGTCAACCCACCGGGCAAGGCGGCCGACAAGATCGACCAGTCGATCCACTTCGTCGCGAAGGCCGCCAAGACCGAGGTTCTGGTCGAACTGCTGGACCAGCATCGTGACGAGCTCGCGCTGGTCTTCGGCCGCACCAAGCACGGCATGGAGAAGCTGTCCAAGCAGCTCGCCGCCGCCGGCTTCGCCGCCGCCGCGATCCATGGCAACAAGAGCCAGGGCCAGCGCGAGCGGGCGATCCGCGACTTCCGCGAGGGCCGGGTCCGGGTGCTGGTCGCCACCGACGTCGCCGCGCGCGGCATCGACATCCCAGGCGTGCGCCACGTCTATAACTACGAGCTGCCGAACGTGGCCGAGAACTACGTCCACCGGATCGGCCGCACCGCACGCGCCGGGGCCGATGGCCGCGCCGTGGCGCTCTGCGCGCCCGACGAGATGGGCGAGCTCAAGGATATCGAAAAGGCGATGAAGGCCGAGATTCCGGTGGCGTCCGGCACCCGTTGGGACCCGGTCGAGCCCGAGAAGAAGCCGCGCCGCGGCGGCGGGGGCGGCGGACGCCGCTTCGGCGGTGGTGCGCCCAAGCCGGAAGGCGTGGGGGCCAAGCCGGGCCGCCCGAACCGGCGGCGCAGGCCCGCGCGCAAGGCCGCCTGAAACGACGAACGCCGCCCCTCGGGGCGGCGTTCGCGTATCTGGGAAAGGCGGTCGCCGTTCAGAGATCGAGATCGACATATTCCCGGGGCTGCGTCGCGCCGAGCAGCCGGGCCCGCAGCGCCACGCATTGATCGGCGGTGACGATGTCGAAGCCGCCCGATGCCGCGCGCGCCCGATGCTTGCTGGCCAGCGCGCCGCCCGGGCGCGCCGCCTGTGCCGCGCCGAAGGCGGCGGCGATGCCCGACCAGGGATCGGTGCGGGTCAGCTCGTCCCATTGAGCGACCAGCGCCCGGCCCCGGCCCTCGGCCAGCGCCTTGGACACCAGCTGCGCGTTGGGGGCCAGCGCCCAGACTTCGCGCATGGGTGCGTCGCGGCGGGCGCTCGCGTCATGAAAAGTGCTGTAGGCGGTAGCATCGGGATCGCGCATCGCGCGCGGCCGGGCGGCAGCCTTGTGCATGCCGTAGGCTGTGCGGCCCATTGTGGCTTTTTCGTGGCGGCCGCGAGGCTCCACGGGCGGTACCTTGCCCAGAATACGCATCATCTCGTGATGATCGATCAGGTGGGCTTTGTCGCCGAAGGCCTGGGCGCCGGAATGTTGCATCGAAAAGCCTCCGAAATGACACATTTGCCATGGTGTAGCAGGGCTTAACGCAGTGCGACACAATTGGATGCTTATTGTTGCCCGGAAAACGCCATATTCGGGGGGCGTTTCGCCATTGTTCTGCCAAAAGGCCTATTGCGAGGGAGAATGGGGCAAATTGCGCGCCCGAACCTCGCCGCATTTGCGCCACAAACGCAAAACGCCGCCCCGAAGGGCGGCGTCGCACGATTCGCGCAGGGCGCGAGAATCAGAAGCCGAGACCGGCGTACTTGTTCTTGAACTTCGACACGCGGCCGCCGGCGTCCATCAGACGCGAGGTGCCACCGGTCCAAGCGGGGTGCACCGACGGATCGATGTCGAGCGCGAGCTGGTCGCCCTCTTTGCCCCAGGTCGACTTCATCTGGACGACGGTGCCGTCGGTCATCTTGACGTCGATGATGTGGTAGTCGGGATGGATATCCGCTTTCATCTCGGCGCTCCTCAGGCCTGGGCCGCGGCCGTGTCGGCCTTGGGCTTGTAGTTGCTGACTTCGGCGATACGGGCCGATTTGCCGCGACGCGAACGCAGGTAGTAGAGCTTCGCGCGGCGCACGCGGCCACGACGCACCACCTCGATCGAGTCGATGTTGGTCGAGTAGAGCGGGAAGACGCGCTCGACGCCCTCGCCGAACGAAATTTTGCGCACGGTGAACGAGCCAGCGATGCCCGAGCCGTTCTTGCGGCTGATGCAGACGCCTTCGTACATCTGCACGCGGGTGCGGGTGCCCTCGGTCACCTTGTAGCCGACGCGCACGGTGTCACCGGCCTTGAAGTCGGGAATGGTCTTTCCCAGCGAAGCGATCTGCTCCGCTTCGAGCTGTGCGATCAGGTCCATGCCTGTCACTCCTTGATTGCTCGCGGTTATCCCGCGACGTTGCTCGCAACCTCAGAGCTCTCGGTCTTCATCCGGGTCCGTGCCGCGCTGTGCGCAATACGCCCGCCAGAGATCAGGTCGCCGTTCTTTCGTCAGCCTCTCGGCCATCTCCCGGCGCCAGTCGGTGATCTTCGCGTGATGCCCCGAGAGAAGAACCTCGGGTATCGCGCGACCCTTCCAGAGCGCGGGCTTGGTGTATTGCGGGTGTTCGAGGAGACCATGGGAGAAGGATTCCTCCTCCGTGGACGCCTGATTCCCCAGCACGCGCGGTATAAGGCGCACGGTGGCATCGATCAAGGCCTGCGCGGCGATCTCTCCGCCGGTCAGGACGAAATCCCCGAGCGAGACCTCGAGGACGCCGTGCTCCTCGATCACCCGTTCGTCCACCCCCTCGAAGCGGCCGCACAGCAGGATCACCCCGTCGGCCTGGCTCAGCTCCCGCGCCAGCGCCTGGTCGAAGCGGCGGCCGCGCGGGGAGAGATAGATGACCGGGGTGACCCCCTTGGCCCGCGATTTCGCGTCCTCGATCGCCCGGCCGACAATGTCGGGGCGCAGCACCATGCCGGCACCGCCGCCGGCGGGGGTGTCGTCGACATTGCGATGCTTGCCCTCGCCATAGGGGCGCAGGTCGATCGGCTGCAGCTGCCACAGCCCGTCCTTCAGCGCCTTGCCGGTCAGGCTTTCGCCCAGCACGCCGGGGAAGGCCTGCGGGAACAGGGTGATGACCTGCGCGGTCCAGGCCCCGGCGAGGTCGGGATGATCGGTCATCAACTCGCGCGGGCGGGCCGAGGGGCGGGCGCTGAGCCGGCCGGCGGCGCGGGAGGGGGGAGGGGTGTCGCTCATGGCGACGGGTCCTAGCGCAAAGCGGGCCGCCGGGAAAGAACCGGCGGCCCGCATCGCGTCGTCATGCGCGCGGAATCAGGTCGCGAGACCGATCACCCCGAACAGCACCAGCAGGAACAGCACCAGCGCGATGATGGCGAGCCATTTGGCACCGGTGAGCGCGGCGCCGGAGATACGCCCCATGCCGAGCAGGCCGGCGACGGCGGCGATGGCGAGAAGGATGAGAATCCATTCGATCATGGTCGAGCCTTTCCGTTGTCGGGCGGAAAAACTCCGCCGCTTCAACGGCTCAACACGACGCCCCGGGCGCGGTTCCGCCCCGCTCAGCCGGGAAAGAGCCCCTCCGGCGGGTCGGCCACGATGCGCCCCGCGCCGAGGTCGACGGTCGGCACGGCGGCCAGCGTGAAGGGCAGCAGAACCGTCGCTCCGCCGTCGGGCGGAAGCAGCTCCAGCAAGTCGCCGGCGCCGTGGTTGAGCACGGCGCGCACCGTGCCCAGCAGCGCGCCGCCGGTGTCGTGCACCGGTAGGCCGATCAGGTCGGCATGGTAGTACTCGTCATCCGGCAGGGCCGGCAGCCGGTCGCGCGGGGCGAACAGGTCGGCGCCCTTGAGCGCGTCGGCCTCCTCCTTGGTGGTGATGCCGTCGAGCCGCGCGGTATAGGCGCCGGTGGCCTGGCCGGTGATCACCACCTGCCGGAATTCGCGGCCTTCCTTCGTGAGCAGCGGCACGTAATCGGCGATGGCCTCGGGGTCGGCGCAAAAGCTCTTGAGCCGCACCTCGCCGCGCACCCCGAAAGCGCCCGCAAGTCGTCCGACGCAGATCAGATCGCCCATATCCTGTCCTCCAAGCCTTTGCCCCGTTGGAACACCGCCGCGCGCCCGAGCGCAAGGCTCAGCGCGTCTCGACGGGCAGGTGACCGCGCCGCGTTTCCCAGCCCTCGGCCTCGAGTTCGGGCACCCGGTCGAGCGTCTGGGCATAGCCGACGCAAAGATAGCCGACCAGCGACCAGGCTGGGGGCACCTCGAGGTCGCGCGACAGCCGCGCGGGGTCGAGGATCGACACCCAGCCGGTGCCCAGCCCCTCGGCGCGCGCGGTGAGCCAGAACTGGGTGATCGCCGCGACCACCGAGTAGCGGCGCATCTCGGGCATGGTCGCGGCACCGAGATTGTGGCCCTTGTCGGTGGAGTCGTCGCAATACACGGCAAGCTGCACCGGCGCGTCGCGCATCCCCGACAGCTTGAGCCGGGCATAGAGCGTGGCGCGGTCGCGGCTTTGGTCCTCAAGCGCGGCGGCGTTGGCCTCTTCGAAATTGGCGAGCGCCGCGGCCCGGGCCTGTGCGCTTTCGACCCGGATCACCCGCCACGGTTCCGACAGCCCCACGGAAGGTGCCGTCAGAAACGAATCGAGGCAGCGCGTCAGCGCTGCCTCGTCCACCGGATCGGTGCGGAATCGGCGCACATCGCGCCGCCGGTCCATCAGCCGGGCCAGCTCGGCCCGGAACTCCGGCGAAAACGCGCCGGTGCGTTCCGGGCCGGGGGCCATCACTCGGCGCTCTCGTCGGCCGGGGCGGCTTCGCGCGCGGCCTTCTTCTCGGCGCGCTCCTTGGCAGCCTTGCCCGGCTCGCCCTTCTTGGGGTTGGAGCGGGTCTTCTTCTCGGTGACGCCGGCGGCCTCGAGCATGCGCGCGACGCGGTCGGTCGGCTGGGCGCCCTTGGCGATCCACTCCTGGATGCGCTCGATGTCCATCTTCACGCGGTCTTCGCTGTCCTTCGGGAGCAGCGGGTTGTAGGTGCCGAGCTTCTCGAGGAAGCGGCCGTCACGCGGCATGCGCGAGTCGGTGGCGACGATCGAGTAGTGGGGGCGCTTCTTGGAACCGCCGCGGGCGAGCCGGATCTTCATGGCCATTGGGAGAACTCCTTTGAATGGCAGTCGAGACGGAAGGTCTCAGGATTGATGTTTCTCGTGGTGCTTGATGACTTCCTGGATGATGAAGGCCAGGAATTTCTTGGCGAATTCGGGGTCGAGATCGGCCTCCTTCGCAAGATCGGTGAGCCGGGCGATCTGCGCTTCTTCGCGGATCGGGTCGGCGGGGGGCAGGTCGTGCTCGGCCTTGAGCCGGCCGACCGCCTGGGTGTGCTTGAACCGCTCGCCGAGCGTGTAGACGAGGATCGCGTCGAGCCGGTCGATACTTTCGCGGTGCTCCTTGAGAAGCTGCGCGGCGCGGCTGGCGGCATCGGTCATGAGCGGGCCCCCTTGGTGAGATCGTGGCGCCACATCTCGACGGCGGTGCCATCGGGGTCGGCGCGGAATTCGCGATGCGTGTTCTCGGCACCGAGGCGGCGCGCGACCGACTGGCTGGCGGTGTTGGCCGGGTCGATCATCGAAGCCAGTTCCCGCATGCCGAGCCGGTCGCGGGCGAAGTCGAGCACCGCCTGCCCGGCCTCGGTGGCGTAACCCTTGCCCTCGGCCTCCTCGTAGAGGTGATAGGCCAGCTCGGGCATCGGCCAAGGCTCCGGCCCCCAGAGACCGACCAGGCCAACCGGTGCGCCGGTCTTGCGCTCGACCGCGGCCCACATGCCGTAGCCGAGGATCTGCCAGTGACCCAGATGCAGGGCGATCACCCGCCACGCCTTGTGCCGGGGCGCGGGGCCGCCGACGAAGCTCGACCGCTCGGAGGCGAAGAATTCGCGCTCGGCCGGCAGATGCGCGAGCGAGGGCGGCACCAGGTGCAGCCGGTCGGTGGCGAGCGACGGGATCATTTCTTCTTGCCGAAGCCGGACAGGCCCGAGGGCAGGCCCATGCCGCCGCCCATGCCGGGCAGCTTGCCCATGCCCGGCGGCAGCTGCTTGCCAAGCATCTTGGCGGCCTTTTCCATCGCGGCGGGGTCGTTCATGTCGGGCATCTCGCCGCCCTTGCCGAACATGCCCTTCATGGCCTGTTTCAGCATGCCGCCCTTGCCCATCTTCTTCATGACATCGGCCATCTGCTTCTGCTGCTTGAGCAGCTTGTTCAGCTCCGACACCTCGAGCCCGGCACCCTTGGCGATGCGCTTCTTGCGGCTGGCCTGAAGGATGTCGGGATTGGCCCGCTCCTTCTTGGTCATCGAGTTGATCAGCGCGATCTGACGCTTGAGCATGGTGTCGTCGAAGCCGGCCGATTGCGCCTGCTTGGCCATCTTGCCCATGCCGGGCAGCATGCCCATCAGGCTCTCCATGCCGCCCATCTTGAGCATCTGCTCGAGCTGCATCTTCAGGTCGTTCATGTTGAAGCGGCCCTTCTGGAACCGCTTCATCATACGCTCGGCCTGCTCGGCCTCGATGGTCTGCTGGGCCTTCTCCACCAGGGCGACGATGTCGCCCATGCCGAGGATCCGGCCGGCGATGCGCTCGGCCTCGAAGGTCTCGATCGCGTCCATCTTCTCGCCGAGACCGACGAAGCGGATCGGCTTGCCGGTGACCTTGCGCATCGACAGCGCGGCACCGCCGCGCCCGTCGCCGTCCATCCGGGTCAGGACGACGCCGGAGACGCCAATCTTGTCGTCGAACTCGGTCGCGACGTTGACCGCGTCCTGACCGGTGAGGCCGTCGACCACGAGCAGGGTTTCGCGGGGGGAGACGGCGTCGCGCACCGCCGCCGCCTGGGCGATCAGCTCCTGATCGATGTGAAGGCGACCAGCGGTGTCGAGCATGTAGACGTCGTAGCCCCCCAAGGAGGCCTGCGTCTTGGCGCGCTTGGCGATGGCGACGGGGTCCTCGCCCTTGACGATCGGCAGCGTGTCGACGCCGATCTGGCGGCCGAGGATCTCGAGCTGCTCCATCGCGGCGGGGCGGTTCACGTCGAGCGAGGCCATCAGCACCCGCTTGCCCTCGCGCTCGGTGAGACGCTTGGCGAGCTTGGCGGTGGTGGTGGTCTTGCCCGAGCCCTGCAGGCCGACCATCAGGATCGGCGCGGGCGGGTTGTCGATCTTGAGCTTGCCGGGATCGCTGTCGCCCGTGAGCACCGAGACAAGCTCGTCATGCACGATCTTGACGACCTGCTGACCCGGGGTGATCGACTTCGTGACGGCCTGGCCGGCGGCCTTCTCCTGCACCGCGGCGACGAAATCGCGCGCGACCGGGAGAGAGACGTCGGCCTCCAGCAGCGCCACGCGCACCTCGCGCAGCGCGGTCTTCACGTCCTCGTCGGACAGCGCGCCTTGCTTGGTGAGCCTGTCGAAGACGCCGGAGAGGCGGTCTGAGAGCGATTCGAACATGGCGGTCCTTTCCGACCGTTGCGTCTGGACCGGACCACAATGCGGAACGGCGCCCGTGGGCGCAACGCGCTGACGGACGGCGATCCCCGCAACGGGCCGGGGACCGGAAAGCCAAAGCTTCCGGGTTTGGGGAGCGCAACTAAGCCGGATCGGCCGCGCGGTCAAGAGCCTGGCACGGCTTGGAGCCGGGGGCGATGCGGCCTAGAAGGAGAGGCCCCGCTCGCAGGAGATCCGAATGGACAATTGGGACGAGATCCGCACCGCATACCACGTCGCCCGCCTCGGCACGGTCTCCGGCGCAGCCGAGGTGCTGGGCGTGCACCACGCCACGGTTATCCGGCATGTCGACGCGCTCGAGACGCGACTGGGGGTGAAGCTGTTCCAGCGCCATCCGCGCGGCTACACCGCCACCGAGGCGGGCCGCGACCTGTTGCAGGTCGCGCAGACCACCGACGATCAGTTCGCTCAGCTGGTCAGCCGGCTGCGGGGGCAGGGCGACGGGGTCGAGGGCGAGCTGGCGGTGACCACGCTCGACACGCTGGCCGATCTGGTGATGCCGCTGCTGATCGACTTCCAGGCGGATTACCCGGCGGTGATGGTGCGGCTGCTGACCGGTACACGGCTGTTCCGCCTCGAATATGGCGAAGCGCATATCGCGATCCGCGCCGGCGCGGCACCGGATCAGCCCGACAACGTGGTGCAGCCCCTGATGCGGCTGCAGGTGGCGCTGGTAGCAGCGCGCAGTTATATCGCCCGGCACGGGCTGCCCGAAGAGGTGTCGGACCTCCCTAATCATCGCTTCGTCTGCGCTGACGATCTCGACAGTCGGGCGCCGTTCTACCGCTGGCTGCGCCAGACCGTGCCGACCGACCGGATCACCTTCCGCGCCCATGGCGAGCGCAACCAGCGTGACGCGGTACTGGCGGGAGCAGGGCTGGGCTTCGTGCCGCTGCACGAGGCGCAGGCGCGCGACGACCTGACCGTGGTGCACGGGCCGCTTCCCGAATGGGAGGTGCCGATCTGGGTGGTCACCCATGTCGACCTGCACCGCACACCCAAGGTTCAGGCCTTCCTGAAAGCGCTGAAGACACAGGCGAAAGACTGGAGCTGAGCCTGAGGAACGATTTCGTGAGCGCAGCGTTGGCCCGGCAGATTCATCCCAAAGGGGCAAACATGCGCAACATCATCTATATCATCGGTCTCGTCGTCGTGGTCATCGCGGTCCTGTCGCTGATCGGCCTGGTCTGAACTCAGCCCTCCGCCGCCGGACCCTCGGGCACGGCTGCGGAGGTGCCCAGTTCCCGTTCGAGAAAACGCTCGAAGGCATCGAGATCGATGCCCTCCATCTGCCCGAAGCCCTGCATCCAGACCGAGGCTTCGCGCAGCCCGTCGGGCTCCAGCTGGCACCACGTGACACGGCCCCGCCGATCGCGCGAGATCAGCCCTGCCTCGGCCAGAACCCCCAGATGCTTGGAGATCGCCGCCAGCGACATGTCGAATGGCGCGGCGACATCGGTGACGGCCATGTCATCCTCGAGCAGCAGCGCGAGGATCGCGCGCCGGGTCGGGTCGGCAAGGGCGGAAAACACCAGATCTAGCGAGGCGGCCATGCCGCGACCTGACCTTGCGCCGGGCGAAACGTCAACCGCGCGGTTGAATATGCCGAAGGGCGTCCCGATGGCCGCAGGCGTCCTGCAGAACCGCCGTATATCTAGAAACTCCCTGTTATATCAATGGTCAATCCGATCTGGCGCGGCGGAATCCCCGAGCTTGACCAATCCGCCCCCGCAATATAGCACCCTGCTCGACCGATGAGGGGGCCGCAGTGTCCGACAGCCACGACGACGACCACGCTGCGCGAATGCGTGCGCTCGAGGAGCGTCTGGCCCGGCACCGCGATCAGGCGGAGCCGCCCCGTCATCAGGAGAGCCATTACAGCCAGGCGCAGGTCGCATGGCGGATGGTGATCGAGCTTGTGGCCGGTCTGGGGATCGGCTTCGGGGTCGGGTACGGCTTGGATACCCTCTTCGGGACCATGCCGATTTTCCTGATCCCCTTCATATTCTTCGGCCTCGCGGCAGGTGTGAAAACCATGCTGCGCACGGCCAAGGAGCTGCAGGTTAAACAGCAGGCCGAACAGGCTGGCGACGACGAGGGCTGAGAGAATGGCGACAGAAACGGTGGCTTTGGTCGAGGGTGAAGAGCCGGGCGGCCTAGTGTTCCATCCTTTCGACCAGTTCGAGGTCAAGCCGCTGTTCGGCGAGATCGGCGATCCGGTCTCGTGGTACACCATCACCAACGTCACCTTCTGGATGGCGCTCTCGGTGCTGTGCGTGATCGGGCTTCTGGTGCTTGGCACCCGCGGCCGCGCCGTCATCCCGTCGCGGATGCAGTCGGCGGCCGAGCTGGTCTACGGCTTCGTCTACAAGATGGTCGAGGACGTCACCGGCAAGGAAGGCCTAAAGTACTTCCCCTGGATCATGACGCTGTTCCTGTTCATCCTGTTCTCGAACTATCTCGGCCTGCTGCCGATGGCCTTCACCACCACCTCGCACATCGCGGTGACGGCGGTGCTGGCGCTCGGCGTGTTCCTCGGCGTGACGATCCTCGGCTTCGTCAAGAACGGCATGGCCTTCCTCGGCCTGTTCTGGATGAAGGACGCGCCGCTCTTCCTGCGCCCGATCATCGCGATCATCGAGGTGATCTCGTACTTCGTGCGCCCCGTCAGCCACTCCATTCGTCTCGCCGGCAACCTCGTCGCCGGTCACGCGATGATCAAGGTGTTCGCGGGCTTCGCTGCAATCGCCGCCCTTTCGCCGCTCTCGATCGTCGCAATCACCGCGATCTACGGGCTCGAAGTGCTGGTGGCCGGCATCCAGGCCTACGTGTTCACCATCCTCACCTGCATCTACCTCAAGGACGCGCTGCACCCGTCGCACTGACGGCAGCACGCCCCGGGGTCGGTTCACCCTTCACCAAACACGCAATTCCAAATCAGGAGATACCCCAATGGAAGGCGATATCGCTCTCTTCGGTCAGTTCATCGGCGCCGGCCTCGCGGCCATCGGCTCGGGCCTCGCGGCCATCGGCGTGGGCTCGGTCGCGGCGAACTACCTCGGCGGCGCGCTGCGCAACCCGTCGGCCGCTGCCTCGCAGACCGCCACGCTGTTCATCGGCCTGGCCTTCGCGGAAGCCCTCGGGATCTTCTCGTTCCTGGTCGCGCTGCTGCTGATGTTCGCGGTCTGATCCGGACCTCGATCTCCTGACCGGCGGCGCGGGGCGCGAAACCCCGCGCCGCCATTTCCTTAGGGCTCGACGGAGGACGCCGTGGCGACCGAACCCATTCCCGCCGAAGACGCATTGGCGGTGCACGGAGCCGAAGCCGCTGGGCCGGGCATGCCCCAGCTCGACGTCTCCAGCTTCCCGAACCAGATCTTCTGGCTCATTGTCACGCTCGGCGTGATCTATTTCGTCCTGTCCCGCTTCGCCCTGCCGCGCATCGGCGCGGTGCTGGCCGAGCGCGCAGGCACGATCACCAACGACATCGCCGCCGCCGAAGAGCTGCGGCACCGCGCCCGCGAGGCCGAGACCGCCTATGACAAGGCGCTCGCCGACGCGCGCGCCGAAGCCAACCGGATCGTCGCCGAGACCAAGGCGCAGATCCAGGCCGATCTCGACGCCGAGATGGAGAAGGCCGACGCCCAGATCGCCGCGAAGACCGCCGAGAGCCAGAAGGCGATCGACGAGATTCGCGAAAGCTCGGCGCGCAATGTGAGCGAAGTGGCTCGCGACGTCGCGCGCGAGATCGTCGCCGCGTTCGGTGCCGAGGCCGATGCGGCCAAGGTCGACGCCGCGGTCGACGCCAAGCTGGGAGAGCGCGCATGAAACTGCCTCTTGCAACGCTGGCCCTGAGCCTGGCCGCCGCTCCGGCGATGGCTGCGACGGGACCGTTCTTCTCGCTCGCCAACACCGACTTCGTCGTGCTGCTGGCGTTCCTGCTGTTCGTCGGCGTGCTGCTCTACTTCCGCGTCCCGCGCGAAGTGGGCAAAATGCTCGACAAGCGGGCCGACGGCATCCGTGCCGAGCTCGACGAGGCACGTGGCCTGCGCGAAGAAGCGCAGTCGCTGCTGGCCTCCTACGAGCGCAAGCAGAAGGACGTGCAGGTCCAGGCCGAGCGCATCGTCTCGAACGCGCGTGACGAGGCCAACCGCTCGGCCGAGCAGGCCAAGCTGGACATCGAGAAATCGATCCAGCGTCGCCTGACCGCCGCCGAGGAGCAGATCCAGTCGGCCCAAGACAAGGCCGTAAAGGACGTCCGCGACCAGGCCGTCGCCGTGGCCATTGCCGCGGCCCGCCAGGTCATCGCCGAGCAGATGACGCCGCAGCGCGGTGACAAGCTGATCGACGAGTCGATCAAGACCGTGGGTGCCAAGCTGCACTGAGGCCATGCCTCGACGCGAAATCGAAAGGCCCGGGGCGCGCGATGCGACCCGGGCCTTTCGCTTTTTCGTGCCTCAGCCGCCGCTGATCAGCGCAGCGAACTGACCGGCCCGTCGAGCGCCTCGCTCGGCAGTGCGCCGTTCAGCAGTGCCAGCATGTCGATCGAAGGAGTGGTCCCCGTCTCCTCCGCCGCCGCGATCTCGGGCGCGGCGGGGGTCGGGCCGGCCGTCGTGCCGGCGTCGGCGGTGGCGTCATGCGACCGGCCACCGCAGCCGCCGGGCCCGGCAAGGGCGGCGGAGGCCGCCAGCATTGCGGCCATCGTCGTCAGGAGCAGTCGTGTCATCGCGCATCCTCCTGTGGTGCGATGCGCGATGCTAGCACGAAATGCCGGGCCAGTCGCGCCTCAGCGCCCGGTCTCGCGACTCAGGCGGCGCTTCGCCACCTCCTCGTTGCGATCGGCCTGTCGCTGGTCTGACAGAGCGCCCTGCACGTAGTCGAGATGCGACGCCACCGCCGCGCGGGCGGCTTCGGGATCGCGGGCTTGCAGCGCGTCGTTGATGGCCCGGTGTTGCTCGAGCACCGAGGCCCGGGTGGTGCGCTGGCGGAACATGACCTGCCTATTGTAGAAGACGCCCTCGCGCAGCAGGTCGTAGATCGAGCGCATCATGTGCAGCATCACGACGTTATGGCTGGCCTCGACGATGGCGAGGTGAAACTCGGCGTCGAGCGCGGCCTCTCCCTCGGCATCGGCGGTGGGCTTGGCTTGGGCCGCCTCCATCCGGGCGAAGACGGCATCGATCACCGCGAGATCGCTGTCGGAGCCGAGCCGGGCCGCGCGTTCGGCGGCGAGCCCCTCGATGTCGCGGCGAAAGGCCACCATGTCCGACACCGCCTCCTCATGGGTGGCGAAGAGCCGGACCAGCGCCGGTGAAAAGGCCGAACCGATGACGTTGGAGATATAGACGCCGGCCCCGGCGCGGGTCTCGACCAGCTTGCGGGTCTGCAGCTCGGCCAGCGCCTCGCGCAGGCTGGGCCGGGACACGCCGAGCCGCTCGGCGAGCTCGCGTTCGGGCGGCAGACGGTCACCGGGGCGCAGGATGCCGCGCAGCACCAGCTCCTCGATCTGGCGCACGACGCCATGAGAAAGCTTTTCCGGCTGGATCGGTTTGAACGGCATGGTTGGCCTCCCGTGATTGGTCATTTTATATGACCACACGCGAAGGCGCTCAACTCCTAACGAAAGAGGGGCCGCCCATCGGGCGGCCCCTTCAAACCGTCAATCAGCCTTATCAGCTGTTCGGGGTGATGATGATTTCGACCCGGCGGTTCTTGGCGCGACCCTCGGGGGTGAGGTTCGAGGCGATCGGCTGGTCCTCGCCGCGGCCGATGGCGCGCACGCGGGCGGGCGACACGCCGGCCGAGGTGAGCACGTTGGCCACCGAACGGGCGCGCGCTTCGGAGAGCGACTGGTTGTAGGACGCGGCACCGGTGTTGTCGGCATGGCCGACCACGTTGACGGTGGTGTTGGGGTAGTTGTTGAGCGAACCGGCGATGGCGCGCAGGTCATTGGTCATCGACCCGGTCAGCTGGGCGCTGTCAGTGGCGAAGAGGATGTCCTGCGGCAGGGTCACGACCAGCTGCTCGCCGGTGTTGACGATGCCGACATTCGAGCCGAGCTGGTTGCGCAGCTCAGCTTCCTGGCGATCGAGGAGCACGCCGGTGCCGGCACCCGCGGCGCCGCCCAGGGCCGCGCCCACGGCCGCGCGGCGGAGCCGCTCGTCCTTGTCGTCAGCGGTCAGCGCGCCGACGGCGGCGCCGAGGCCCGCACCGACGATCGCGCCGCGGCGGGTGTTGGCATTCGGATCGGGGTTGTTCGGGGTCACCGGCTGGCAGGCGGCCACGGCCAGGGCCGAAACGGTGACGAGCGCGAGGGGAAGCTTGGTGATCATTTGTCTTTCCAATTTCTTGCGAGGCGCAAGGCGCGACATGTGCACGCCTGTCCCGGTGGAATAGAGGCCGCTTACGGCTGCTATGCAATAACGACGCTTTGATAGGCAGGTTCCGCCTTGTTCGGGAACCAATCGGGCTGTGGCCGATCTGCCTCAGGCCTCGGCCCGCGCCGCCTCCCAAGCCAGCATCGCCCGCTTGACCGGAAGCCCCCAGTGATAGCCGCCGAGCTCGCCGGATTTCCGCAGCGCCCGATGGCAGGGGATCAACCAGCTCACCGGGTTGCGGCCGACCGCGCTCGCCGCCGCCCGGACCGCGCGTGGCGCGCCGATGCGGGCGGCGATGTCGCTATAGGTGGTGACATGGCCAGTGGGCACCTCGAGCAGCGCCTGCCAGACCTTGATCGCGAAGGGCGCGCCGATCAGCGCGACCCGCGCCTCGCCGCGCCCCGAGAAGGCAGCCTCGACCCACGGTGCCAGCGCCGCCGCGTCCGGGTGGAATTCGGCGGCGGGCCAGCGGGCCCGCAGATCTTCGAAGGTCGCCTCGATCCCGGTTTCGGCGGCAAAGCCCAAACCGCACAGCCCGCGATCGGTGCCCATCGCCACCGCCTGGCCGAAGGGGCTGTCGAAGACGCCGTGCCGGATCACCAGCCCCGCGCCGCCCGCGCCGTAATCGCCGGGGCTCATCGCTTCCCATCGCAGGAACAGGTCGTGCAGGCGCCCGGTGCCCGACAGCCCCACCGCCTGCGCCGTCTCAAGCGTCGAGCAGCGGTCGCGCAGCAGCGCCTTGGCATGGCCGAGCGCGAGATATTGCTGGTAGCGCTTGGGCGATACCCCGACCCATGCCGAGAAGACGCGCTGGAAATGCGCGGGCGACATCTCCATCCGCGCCGCGAGGTCGTCCAGCGCGAGCGGCGCCGCTGCGGCGTCGATCTCGTCGAGGGCGCGGCGCATGACGCCGTAGTGATAGGCTTGGCTCTGTTCCATGCGCCGAGGATAGGCGGCGCGGCGGCGCCACGCGACCCGGAAGCTGC
Organism: Limimaricola variabilis; assembly: GCF_014195545.1. GTDB lineage: Bacteria > Pseudomonadota > Alphaproteobacteria > Rhodobacterales > Rhodobacteraceae > Limimaricola > Limimaricola variabilis. The sequence goes on from NZ_JACIBX010000008.1 coordinate 57,086, forward strand.
GCATAGCGGCGCGGGGTCAGGCGCGGGCCGCCGGTCTTGCCGGCGCAGGCGCGGGCGGGCATAGAAGCGCGATGACCCGCCAGCTCGACTATCACGAGATCGACGAGATCTTCACCCGACTGCACGCGGCCGAGCCCGAGCCGAAGGGCGAACTCGACCATATCAACGCCTACACGCTGCTGGTCGCCGTGGCACTCTCGGCGCAGGCCACGGATGCCGGCGTCAACAAGGCGACGAAGAAGCTGTTCGAGATCGCCGACACGCCGCAGAAGATGCTGGCGCTGGGCGAGGAGGGGCTGATCGAGCACATCAAGACGATCGGCCTTTTTCGCAACAAGGCGAAGAACGTGATCCGCATGAGCGAGATTCTGGTCGAGCGCTTCGGCGGCGAGGTGCCTTCCTCGCGCGCCGCGCTCGTCTCGTTGCCGGGTGTCGGGCGCAAGACGGCGAATGTCGTGCTCAACATGTGGTGGAAGCATCCCGCGCAGGCGGTGGACACCCATATCTTCCGGGTCTGCAACCGCACCGGCATCGCGCCGGGCAAGGATGTGGACGCCGTCGAGCGCGGTATCGAGGACCACATTCCCGCGCGCTGGCAGGGCCACGCGCATCACTGGCTGATCCTGCACGGGCGCTACATCTGCGTGGCGCGCAAGCCAAAATGCCCGGCCTGTCCGATCCGCGATCTGTGCCTCTACGAGGAAAAAACCCTATGAGCACCCCCACCATTCTCGGAATCGGCAACGCCATCGTCGACGTGTTCGCGCAGGCCGATGACAGCTTCCTCGACCTGATGGGCATCGAGAAGGGCATCATGCAGCTGGTCGAGCGCGAGCGCGGCGAGACGCTCTACGGCGCAATGGAAGACCGCCGCCAAGCGCCCGGCGGTTCGGTCGCCAACACGATCGCGGGCCTTGGCATCCTCGGGCTCGACACGGCCTTCATTGGGCGGGTGCGCGACGACGCGTTGGGCCGGTTCTATGCTGAGAGCATGGAGGCGGGCGGCACGCGATTTGCCAACCCACCGGTGGAAGGGGGCGAGCTGCCGACCTCGCGCTCGATGATCTTCGTGAGCCCGGATGGCGAGCGGTCGATGAACACCTATCTCGGCATTTCGGCCGAGCTTGGCCCCGACGACGTCGCCGACGAAGTGGCGGGGCAGGCGGGGATCCTTTTCCTCGAGGGCTATCTCTACGACAAGCCCAAGGGCAAGCAGGCCTTCGAGCGCGCCGCCGGGCTGACCCAGAAAGGCGGCGGCATGGCCGGCATCGCGCTGTCGGACCCGTTCTGCGCCGACCGCCACCGCGCCGATTTCCAGCGTCTGGTGCGCGATCTCGACTTCGTCATCGGCAACGAGCACGAATGGGAAAGCCTCTATGAATGCCGCCTCGACGAGGCGCTGACGCGGGCCGCGACCGACGGCAAGCTCGTGATCTGCACCCGCTCGGGTGCGGACGTGGTGCTGATCCGGGGCGAGGAGCGGGTGGTCGTGCCGGTGCGCAAGGTGACGCCGGTCGATGCCACCGGCGCGGGCGATCTCTTCGCCGCCGGCTTCCTCTACGGCCTCGCCACCGGGCGAGATCTCGAGACGGCGGGCCGCATGGGCTGCGTCGCCGCCGCCGAGGTGATCTCGCATTTCGGGGCGCGGCCCGAGGCCGATCTCAAGGAGCTCTTCGCGCAGGCGGGCCTGCTCTAGCCCCCGACCTGCTCTAGTCCTTGGCGTCCTCGGCCGGCTCGATCTGGCCGCGGCGCTGCATCCACTGCGCCACCAGCAGGCACAGCACGGCCCAGCCGGCACCGGCGGTCCAGCCGGCGATCACGTCGGTGGGCCAGTGCACGCCCAGATAGACCCGGCTCGCGCCGACCAGCCCGGTCAGCAGGATCGCGCAGGTCATGATGTAGACCTTGATCACCCGGCGCGGCTCCAGCCGGGACAGCATCACCGCGAGGGTGAGATAGGTCACCGCCGAGAGCATGGTGTGGCCCGAGGGAAAGCTCGCCGTGTAGACATAGGAGCCATGCGGCACGAGGTCAGGGCGGGCGCGCTCGAACAGCATCTTGGCGGTGCGGCTGAGCGCCGTGCCGCTGCCGATCGCGATCAGCAGGAACCACATGGTTCGGGTGTGGCGCGACAGCGCGAGGTAGCCCGCCACGCCCAGCGTCAGCAGCGTGAGCCAAGCGACGCCGCCCAGCGCGGTCATGTCGCGCGCCATCTCCTCCACCCAAGGCGAGCCGATGGGATCGCTCAGATCGCCGGGCGTGCGCAGCGCCAGGAGGATGGTCTCGTCGAAGGCGGCGGTGTCGCCCTCGACCACCTCACCGGCGAGCAGGAAGAAGCCCAGCGCCGCGAGTGAGACGAGGAACAGCAGCACTATCCACAACTCGGGACGGCGGCGCAGGCGGGCGGGAATGTCGGCTCCGGTGGGATCGGTCATATCGGGGCTCCAACGGGGCAGGGGCGGCAGGGTTCCGGCGCTCAGGCGCCGAGCTTGGCATGCACGGCGTCGAGATCGATCTCGCGCAGGGGCGCGCGCCGGGAAGGATCGTCGATATCATAGCCGAAGAGTTCGAAATCCCGGCCATAGACCTCGCGGACGAGATGCAGCGAGAGGTCGTCGAAATACGCCTCGATCGGGTGGGCGCGCTTGGGGCCGTGGCCCTCGCTTTCGTTGAAGCGGGGCATCGCGGCGAGATCGACCGGGTGGCGCAGCGGCGCGCGTTCCAGCACCTGCGCCATGCCTGCGTCGAAATCCTCGACATGCAGGATCATGTCATAGCGCCCGCCGCCCTTGATCAGGGTCGAGACATGGCCGGACATCGCCGACCAATGGATGTCCGGGTCCATCGGCTTGCCGAAGCGGATCGTGTCACGGACGAAGAGCAGGAAGCGGCGGAAGCTGCGGATCTGGTCGAACTCGAAGCCGGTCTCCGGGTCGCCGACCTCGACCCCGTATTTCTGGATCAGCATCGGCACGAGGTTGCCGCGATAGCGGCGGCCGTTGCGCTGGATGCCGCAGATCTTGTCGAAGAACGAGGACAGGATACGCCCGTAGGGGTTACGTACGCAGGTGAAGACGAGGCTTCGATGCGCGGTGACATTGGCCTCGATCGGGCCGCGACTATGCTCGAGCCCCCATTTGTGCAGCCCGTCCTGCGCGTCGTGGATGTCGCCGTCGAAGAACCGGCCGTGATCCGAACGGTACATGATCTGGCCGATGGTCGAGCAGGCGCATTTGGGCACCACGCGGTAGACCATGCTCTCGCTCTCGGTCATCCAGGTGCCTGGAAACCCCATGCCGTCCTCCCGCTTCCTGCCGCGCACGGGCCACAAGCATCGGCGAAATGGCCCCGGCCCTGTTTATGCGGCGGCTTCGCGGGCTATCAAGGCGCAAACCACATGACGCGCCGCCCGCCGCGCGCGCGTGGCGCATCGGGAACGGACATGACGCGGATCGCCTTCATCCTCTTGTGCCACAAGGACGTCGACGCGGTCGTCGCGCAAGCGCGCGGCCTCGCCGCGTCGGGCGACGCGGTGGCGGTGCATCTCGACGCGCGGGCACCGGCTGCCGATTGGGCGCGGCTGCGCGCCGGGCTCGACGGGCAGCCGGGCGTGGCACTGGTCGAGCGGCGGCAGCGCTGCGGCTGGGGCGGCTGGAGCCTCGTCGCCGCCACGATCGCGGCGCTGCGCCTGGCGTTGGAGCGTTTTCCGGACGCCACGCATTTCTACCTGCTGTCCGGAGACTGCATGGCGATCAAGTCGGCGGAGCATGCCCATGCGCTGCTGGCGGCTGAGGACGCCGACTGGATCGAAAGCGTCGATTTCTTCGAGAGTGGCTGGATCAAGACCGGGATCGTCGAGGAACGGCTGACCCGCTGGCACCTGTTCAACGAGCGCGACCGCAAGAAGCTGTTCTATGCCAGCCTCGATCTGCAACGCCGCCTGCATATCCGCCGCCGATTGCCGGACGACATCCGCCCGATGATCGGCTCGCAATGGTGGTGCCTGCGGCGCAGCACCGTGGAGGCTGTACTGGCTTTTCTCACGGCGCGCGCGGATGTGCGGCGGCTGTTCCGCTGGAGCTGGATCCCGGACGAGACGCTGTTTCAGACGCTGGTGCGCCATCTCGTGCCGGGGGAGGAGATCCGCTCGCGCAGCCTGACCTTCCTGACCTTCACCGATTACGGGATGCCGGCGACGTTCCACGACGATCATTACGGCCTGCTGCTGGGCCAGGACGCGCTGTTCGCGCGCAAGATCAGCCCGAATGCCACCCGTCTCAGGCCACGGCTCGCGGATCTGTGGACCTCCGGGCGGCGCGATTTTCCGCAGGGCGGCGACGGGCGGCAACTGCACCGCTTCCTCACCGGGCGGGGCCGGATCGGTCAGCGGTTCGGTCGCCGCGCCTGGGAGGAGGGGGGCACGATCGGCGCCGGGCGCGAGTTGATGTTGGTGGTCGCGCACAAGCGCGAACTCGCCAAGCGGCTGGTCGGCTCGATCAAGCATCACACTTCGATGGCCGCGCTCGACTATCTGTTCGACGAAGAGGATTGCCCGCTGCCCGATCTCGGCGGGCTCGAACGCGGGTTGGAAAAGCGGGGCCGCCACCGGCGGGCGCTGCTGCGCGTGCTCTACGAGGTGCTGGGGGTCGAGCGGATGGTGATCTGCGTCGATCCGGGGCGTCTGGAGCTGATCCGCGACCTGTCCGGCGACCGGGCCACGGTGCGGCTTCTGGAGATCGAGGCCGCGCTCGACGACCAGCAATTGCGCCGACACGCGATGCGCACCGGCCTTGCCGGCGAGAGCGAGTCAGGGCTCGATCTGCTGATACCGACGCTGCGCCAGCATCTCGAGGCCGAGATCCGCAATCTGCGGGAGGCCGGTTTTGCCGGGCATTACCGGCTTGTCGCGGGGGCGCCGACGGAGGACAACTCCAGAGCGCTGCAGGCGTTTCTCGACGTGCCGGCCGAGCTGGCGGGGGATATCGCCCGGACGCCGCATCTGTTCGATGACTGAGGAGGAAGCGATGCGCTTCGACTACGACGACGGAAACATCTTCGCTAAGATCCTGCGCGGCGAGATCCCCAACAAGACCTTTCTCGAAACCGAGCACACGCTCGCCTTCGAGGACATCGCGCCGCAGGCGCCGGTGCATATGCTGGTGATCCCCAAGGGGGCCTATGTCAGCTACGACCATTTCGCGCGCGACGCTTCCGACGCGGAGATCATCGATTTCAACCGCACCGTGGCGGCCGTCTGCGAGAAGGCCGGCGTCGAGGAGGGCTTCCGCGCCATCACCAATGCCCGCGCCCATGGGGTACAGGAGGTGCCGCATTTCCATGTGCACATCCTCGGCGGACGCCCCTTGGGTCGGATGCTGGAACGCGGCTGAGGCCGGGCGGGGCACCGCCCCGCCGCAGCATCAAGGGGTGGCGGGTCAGCCCCGCGTCGCGGCCGTGCGGATCGCGTCGGCGATGCGGCGCGCCTCGGGGCTGTCGCCCTTCGCGGGCCAGCCCTCGCGCTGGGCGGTGCGGTCGCCGTCGGTGGCTTCGGTCTGGTCGTGGAACAGCACCATCCGGGTCGGATAGGGCAGGTCGACCCCCGCCGCGTTCAGCGCGTTGTAGACATCTCGGATCACCCGGCCCCAGACATGCACCACGTCCGAGCGCTTCGAATCCGTCCACCAGCGCAGCCGCACCGTGTTGCCGTCTGCATCCATGCCCCACGGGATCGCCTCGGGCGCCGGGTCGGAGAGCACGCCCTCGCAACCCTGCGCGGCCTCGATCATGATGCGGCAAGCCTCGTCGAAATCGTCGGAGCAGCCGATCAGCACGTCGTATTGCGACCGGCGCTTGTCGAAGGCTGTGTTGACCACCACGGCGTCGGTGTAGATGTCGGCATTCGGGATCACCACGCGGCGGCCGTCATAGGTCTTGATCAGGGTGGCGCGGGTCTCGATCCGCTCGACCGTGCCCTCATGTCCGCCCGAGACGATCTGGTCGCCGACCTCGAAGGGCTGGCGCACCAGGATCAGGATGCCCGCCAGCATGTTCTGGAGGATGTCCTTGAAGGCGAAGCCGATCGCCACCGAGCCGATGCCGAGACCGGCGAAGAGATCGCCCGGCGAGATCGAAGGGGCGACGATGGTGACGGCGAGCATGACGCCCAGGATCATCACCAGCCAGCGCAGCAGGCTCGCGCCCACATCGCCCAGATTGTCGCGTCCGCGCGCCCGGCCTGAGCGGCGCACCAGCGCCGCCACGCCCCGCGCGAGAAACCAGAAGACGACCAACAGGACCAGCGCCACCGCGATGTTCGGCAGCAGCCTGAAGAAACCGTCCGCCCATGCGTCGAGCTTCTCGAAGATGTTGCCGGTGTCGGCATCGACGGCCGCGAGGCTGTCGACATCCTCGCGCGGTGCGGTCTGGGTCTCTTCTTCCATGCGGCCTCCGTAATCAGCGGAGGGCCAACCTCAGGCGGCGGAGGAGGGTTCCCGCGCCTTGGAGGTCAGCTGCAGGAACACGTCCTCCAGATCCGCCTCCTCGGTGCGCACGTCGGCGATCCGCATGCCGCCCGCACGGATCGCATCGAGCACGGTGCCCGCACCCATCACCCGCGCGTCGTAGCCGAAGGCCAAGGTCCCGCCGGGCCGCTCGCTGACGCTGACGCCCTCGGGCAGGGCCGGGATCTGGGCCGGGCCGTCCGGCGTCACGACCAGAGTCTTGGCGCCGACCCGACCCACCAGATTGGCCGTGGTGTCGCGGGTGATCACCCGGCCCTGGTCGATGATCGCGATCTCGTCGCACATCTCCTGCGCCTCTTCGAGGTAATGGGTCGTCAGGATGATCGTCGTGCCCTGCTCGTTGAGGCGACGCACGTTGCGCCACAGCATGTTGCGCAGCTCGATGTCGACCCCCGCCGTCGGCTCGTCGAGCACCAGCACGCGCGGCGAATGCACCAGCGCCTTCGCGAGCAGCAGCCGTCGCCGCATGCCGCCCGAGAGCGAGCGGGCATAGGCGTCGGCCTTGTCGGCGAGGCCGACGAGATCCAGCAGCTCCATGGTCCGACGCTGCGACTTGGGCACGCCCCAGAGCCCGGCCTGCACATCGAGCGCGCCGCGTGGCGTGAAGAACGGGTCGAGCACCAGTTCCTGCGGCATCACCCCGATCGCGGCGCGCGACTGGCGCGGGTTCACGTCCTGGTCGAAGCCCCAGATCTTCACGTTCCCGGCGCTCTTGAGCACCAGCCCGGCCATGATGTTGATCATGGTCGACTTGCCCGCGCCATTGGGGCCGAGCAGGCCGAAGATCGAGCCCGCCGGCACGGTCAGGTCGACGCCGTCGAGCGCGACCTTGGCCGGGGACTTGGCGCTGGGCGCATAGGTCTTCTTCAGGCCGGTGATCTCGATGGCGGCGTCGGTCATGGCTCGGGTCCTTTCGCGTCTTGTCCCTGCGGGCGGGGCGGCTAGAATGTAGCGCGTTCGAGGCCGGGTCCATGCCCGGCCGCTCCCGTTTGCAAGGCAAGGCCCCTCATGACACTTCCCGCGCCCGAGACCAAGATCGTCGACACCTGGCGCATCGCCTGCGACGGCGGCAGCGCGGGTCTCGGCCACCCCCGCGTCTGGCTGATGATCCCGCACGACACCGGCTGGGTCGACTGCTCCTATTGCGATGCCCGCTACATCCATCGCGAGTACGCCGAGAAGGGCGCCGAGGGGCTCGATGAGATCACCCGCGGGCAGGACCGCTCGGGGCAGGAGAACGAGACCCGCTAAGGCGGGCCACTCCCGGACAGCACTGACGAAATTTCTCCGAAACCCGGCAAGGTTTCGGCTAGACAGACACGCGACATCGCAAGAGGGGACGCGGGCATGACGCAATTCGGCAAAGGGTGCCACTTGCACCTGATCGACGGCTCGGCCTTCATCTTCCGCGCGTACCACGCGCTGCCGCCGCTGACGCGCAAGTCCGACGGGCTGCCGGTCGGCGCGGTGTCGGGCTTCGTCAACATGCTGCAGCGCTACATCGACGGCAACACCGGCCCCGATGCCGCCACCCATGTCGCGGTGATCTTCGACAAGGGCTCGCACACCTTCCGCAACGATCTCTACGATCTCTACAAGGCCAACCGCGAGGCGATGCCCGAGGATCTGCGGCCGCAGATCCCTCTGACGCGGCGCGCCACCGAGGCGTTCAACATCGCCTGCAAGGAGAAGGAAGGCTTCGAGGCCGACGACATCATCGCGGCGCTGTCGTGCCAGGCGCGCGACGCGGGCGGGCGGGTTACGATCATCTCCTCGGACAAGGACCTGATGCAGCTGGTCGGCGACGGGGTCGAGATGCTCGACCCGATGAAGAATCGCCGCATCGACCGCGACGGCGTGTTCGAGAAATTCGGCGTCTGGCCCGACCGCGTCGTCGACGTGCAGGCGCTGGCCGGCGATTCGGTCGACAACGTGCCCGGCGCGCCGGGCATCGGCATCAAGACCGCCGCGCTCTTGATCAACGAGTTCGGCGATCTCGAGACGCTTCTGGAGCGCGCGGGCGAGATCAAGCAGCCCAAGCGCCGCCAGACCCTGATCGAGCACGAGAAGCAGATCCGCCTGTCCAAGCAGCTCGTCGCGCTCGATTGCGACTGCCCGCTCGATTTCTCGCTCGACGATCTGGAGATCCGCGAACCGGATCCCGAGGTGCTGCTGGGCTTCCTCGCCGAGATGGAGTTCCGCACCATCACCCGCCGCGTGGCCGAAAAGCTCGGCACCGAGGCGCCCGCCGTGCCCGACACGGCCCCCGCCGCCGCCGAGGAGACCGCGCCCGAGCCCGAGGCGCCCTTCGATCACGCCGCCTATCACAAGGTGGCGACGCGCGACGAACTGCAGCTCTGGATCGATGCGATCTACGAGCTGGGCCATGTCGCCGCCGACACCGAAACGACGAGCCTCGACGAGATGCGGGCGGAGCTCGTCGGCATCTCACTGGCGCTGACGCCCGGTCATGCCTGCTACATTCCGCTGTGCCACAGCGAGGGCGGCGACGACCTGTTCGGCGGCGCCAAGCTCTGCGACGGGCAGATGCCGATGGAGGAGGCGCTGGCGATGCTGAAGCCGGTTCTGGAGGATGCCTCGATCCTCAAGATCGGCCAGAACATGAAATACGACCTGAAGATCTTCGCCGGTCTCGGGATCGACATCGCCCCTTTCGACGACACGATGCTGCTGAGCTATGCGATGCATGCGGGGTTGCACAATCACGGCATGGACACCCTGTCCGAGCGTTACCTCGGCCATCTCCCGATCCCGATCAAGCAGGTGATCGGCACTGGCAAATCCGCCGTGACCTTCGATCGCGTCGGCATCGAAGAGGCGGTGAAATACGCGGCCGAGGACGCCGACATCACGCTGCGCCTGTGGAAGCGCTTCAAGCCCGAGCTGCACAAGACCCGCGTCACCACCGTCTACGAAACGCTGGAGCGGCCGCTGGTGCCGGTGCTGGCGCAGATGGAGCGAGCGGGCGTACAGGTCGACCGCGAGGTGCTGTCGCGCATGTCCAACGCCTTCGCGCAGAAGATGGCGGGGCTGGAGGCAGAGATCCACGCCAAGGCCGGGCGGCCCTTCAACGTAGGTTCTCCCAAGCAGCTGGGCGAGATCTTGTTCGACGATCTCGGCCTGCCCGGCGGCAAGAAGGGCAAGACCGGGGCCTATGCGACGGGGGCCGACATCCTCGAAGATCTCGCCACCGAGCACGAGCTGCCGCGCCTCGTGCTCGACTGGCGGCAAATCTCCAAGCTCAAATCGACCTATACCGACAGCCTGCAGGAACACATCCACCCCGAGACGGGGCGGGTGCACACGTCGTATTCGATCGCAGGCGCCAACACCGGCCGCCTCGCCTCGACCGACCCGAACCTGCAGAACATCCCGATCCGTACCGAGGAGGGCCGCCGCATCCGCGAGGCCTTCGTCGCGCCGAAGGGCCGCACGCTCGTCTCGCTCGACTACTCCCAGATCGAACTGCGCATTCTCGCCCACATGGCCGATATCGAGGCGCTCAAGCAGGCGTTCCGGGAGGGGCAGGACATCCACGCCGCCACCGCGTCCGAGATGTTCAACGTGCCGCTCGACGAGATGACGCCCGAGATCCGTCGACAGGCCAAGGCGATCAATTTCGGGGTGATCTACGGCATCTCGGGCTTCGGCCTCGCCCGCAACCTGCGGATCCCGCGCGATCAGGCGCAGGGCTTCATCGACCGTTACTTCGAGCGCTTCCCCGGTATCCGCGCCTACATGGACGAGACCACGGCCTTCGCGAAGGCCAATGGCTACGTGCAGACGCTGTTCGGGCGGCGGATCAACACGCCCGAGATCAACGCCAAGGGCCCGAGCGCGGGCTTTGCCAAGCGCGCCGCGATCAACGCCCCGATCCAGGGCACCGCGGCCGACATCATCCGCCGCGCGATGATCCGCATGGACGAGGCCATCGCCTCGGTCCCCTCGGCGCGCATGCTGTTGCAGGTCCACGACGAATTGCTGTTCGAGGTGGACGAGGCCGAGGCCGAGACGCTGATTCCGATCGCCCGGGAGGTAATGGAGGGTGCGGCCCATCCGGCGGTGCATCTCGACGTGCACCTCGCTGCCGAGGCCGGGCAGGGGCCGAACTGGGCGCTCGCGCACTGACGGAACCGCGTCTGCTTCGCATCGTTGCGGTCTCGAAGCGGGCGGCGGCATCGTGGCCGCCCGTCCAGAGATTGGGACGAGACATGAGCGAGCAAAGCAACGAACAGCGCGTGAAGCAGTTCTGGGACCGGCTGGCCGATCTGCGCGCCGGCATGGTTGGCATCAAGGGCACCGACCGGCTGGTGCCGATGAGCCACCACGTCGATGCCGAGGCCGGGTGCCTGTGGTTCATCGCCGCGCATGGCGAGGAACTGACCAATGCCGTCGAGGCCGGACCGCGCGATGCGCTGTTCTCGGTCTCCTCGGACAAGCACGGGCTCTATGCCCACGCCCATGGCACGCTGGAGCTGAGCCATGACAAGGCCAAGCTCGACGAGGTCTGGAACGGGGTCGCGGCAAGCTGGTTCGACGACGGGCGCGACGATCCGGATGTGCGGCTTTTGTGCCTGCGGCTTCGCGAGGCTGAGATCTGGACGACCACCACCAGCTCGGCGGCCTTCCTGTTCCAGATCGCCAAGGCCAAGGCGGTGCGCGAAGCCAAGCCGGATGTCGGCGACAACTACACGCTGCGGTTCTGAACCGGCGCCCATGACATGAAAGGCGCGGGCCCTTTCGGACCCGCGCCCTCGCACGGCACGGTCGCGACCGGCGCCTCACCGGCCGGCCGTACCCTGCACGGCCGGCTGGAGTTCCGGCCGATCAGTTGACCGACTTCTCCTCGATCAGGTTGGCGTTCTGCGGCTTCTGGCTCGAGATCTCGATGCGGCGCGGCTTCAGCGCCTCCGGGACCTCGCGCACCAGGTCGATGTGCAGCATGCCATCGAGGTGGCTGGCGCCCGTCACCTTCACATGGTCGGCGAGATGGAAACGGCGCTCGAAGGCGCGCGTCGCGATGCCGCGATGCAGGAAGGTGCGGCCTTCCTGGTCATCCTCCGACTTGCGAGCGGTGACGATCAGCGCGTTCTCGCGGACCTCGACGGCGAGGTCGTCGGCACCGAAGCCGGCGACGGCGATCGAGATGCGCCAGGCGCTCTCGTCGGTCTTTTCGATGTTGTAGGGCGGGTAGTTATTCGTGGCGGTCTCACCGGCGAGCACGCGGTCCATCAGGTCGGCAACCTGATCGAAGCCCACGGTGGCACGGTAGAGCGGGGCAAGATCGAACGTACGCATGTTGGTCATCCTCTGTCTCAAGCGATAACGTCGTGGTGGCCTTCCCGGGTGGGACAGGCCGTGTTTTGCGGAGCCCGGATCGGCGCTCCGTGACAGGGATGTGGGGGAGAGTTTTCGGGGTTTCAAGTCCCGCTTGGCGGGATTTTGCGGGCGAAATCAGGGACGCACGAAGCGCGCGCCGGTCTCGGTGCGCTGTCCCGCGCCGACCACCCGGACCTGGTTGGAGGACAGCCCGCCGAAGGCGCCGACCCGCTGCGCCATGCGCGCCCGCAAATCAGGCAGGGGGCGGTCGAGCGCCACGCCGATGGCGACGTTGCGGCCATCCATCTCCGCCTTGGCCGAGATCACCGACACGATCCGGGCGACGCCGTTCTCGAAGCTGAAGACCGGCGATCCCGAAGAGCCGTAATCGACGTCGCAGCCCATCACCAGCAGGCCGTTCTCCTCGCCGAGCACGTCGCAAGTCTCCTGCAGCGAGGGCGCTTCGGCGCGGTCATGCGCGTAGGAGACGACGCCTACCTGCGCGCCCGCCGCGATGCCGCGCACCGTCTCGAAGGGGGCGATGCGGGCGGAGCGGATCGGCTGGGCCAGTTCCAGCAATGCCACGTCTTCGGGGCTGGCCGCGCCTGAGCCCGCGCCGGTGAAGGCGTAGCCCTCGGGCTGCAGCGCCCGGCGCACGCCGCGATAGGCCAGCGCCCGTCCGTTGCGCATCCCGGCCTTGAACTCGATCTCGGTGGGGTCGATGCGGGCGCCGCTGTCCCGGTCATAGAGGCAATGCGCCGCGGTGAGCACGAGGTCCGGCGCGATCAGCGCTCCGGTACAGAATCCGCGCCCGCCGAGGTCGAGCCGGCCCACGCCCTCCCAGCCGCGGGCGTCGTCGCCGGTCACCATCTCCACGAGATCGTGCCGGTCGGCGCGCACCGGCAGCGACAGCGCCACCAGTACCAGCAAGGCGATCGCGATGGCTTGGCGCATCACTCCTCCCGTCATGGTCGCTCAGAAAGCGTGCGACCCATGCGCGAGACTAGGACAGCGCGCGACCGCTTCAAAGCCCCATCAAGCGAATTGTTCCGAAATCGCGGACGGTTGTGGACCCCCCGTCGCCCAATCGAGAAGCTGCACCGAATGCACCACCGGGATGTCGGTGCCACGGCCGATCTGCATCATGCAGCCGATATTGCCGGCGGCGATCAGCTGCGGTTTCAGCACTTCGAGCGTCTCGACCTTGCGGTTGCGCAGTTCGGCCGAAATCTCGGGCTGCATCAGGTTGTAGGTGCCCGCCGAGCCGCAGCACAGATGGCTGTCCGCCGGCTCCAGCACCTCGAAGCCGACCTGCTTCAGCAGCGCCTTCGGTCCGGCCTTGAGCTTCTGGCCGTGCTGCAGCGAGCAGGCGGCATGATAGGCGACGCGCACCGGTTCGGCCTTGACCAGCTTAGGCAGGCCCAGCTCGGCCACGACCTCGGTCACGTCGCGGCACAGCCCGCCGATCCGCGTGGCTTCGGCCTCCAGCTCGTGGCCCGCGAACATGTGGCCGTAATCCTTCATCGTGGTGCCGCAGCCGGAGGTGTTGATCACCACCGCGTCGAGCCCCTCGATCGAGGCCATGGAGCGGATCAGCTTGGCCGCAGTGCCGCGCGCCTCGTCGTGCTTGCCCATATGCTCGGTCAGCGCGCCGCAGCAGCCGACGCCCTCGGGGATCACCACCTCGCAGCCGAGCCGGGTGAGAAGCCGGATCGTCGAGTCGTTGATATCCGTGTCCAGAGCGCGCTGGGCGCAGCCGATCGACAGGCCGACGCGCATCCGCCGCTCGCCCTTGGCCGGAAACACCTGCGGGTCGTCGTTGCGCGACACCGGCGGAAGCTTGGCGGGCGCCATCTCGAGCATCGCGCGCAGCCGCTTGTCCGGCATCAGCCCCTTGAAGGGCTTGCCGATCCGGGCCGCGAGCAGCGCCAGCCGGAACCGGCCCGGATAGGGCAGGATCCGCGACAGCACCCAACGCAGGAAGCGGTCCATCGGCGGGCGTTCGTAGTTCTTTTCGATATAGCCGCGCGCCTGGTCGATCAGGTGGCCGTAATGCACCCCCGAGGGACAGGTGGTCATGCAGGCGAGGCAACCGAGGCAGCGGTCGAGATGGGTGACCGTCTTGTCGTCGGGGATGCGCTCGTTCTCGAGCATGTCCTTGATCAGGTAGATCCGGCCGCGCGGCGAATCCAGCTCGTCGCCCAGCACCTGGTAGGTCGGACAGGTCGCGGTGCAGAAGCCGCAATGCACGCAGGAGCGCAGGATCGCATTGGCCTCGGCGGTCTTGGGATCGCGCAGCTGCGCAGGCGTGAAATTGGTCTGCATGGGGTCTCCGTCAGGCGGCGAGGATGCCGCGCGGGTCGAATGTCTCGCGCAGGCCGCGGGTCAGCGCCTGCAGTGCCAGCGGTTCGGGCTGGAGCGTGTGAAGCTTCGCATGGGTCTCGGGCGTGGCGCGCAGGAGCGTCGCATGGCCGTCATAGCGGCCGAGCTTCGCGCGCAGATCGTCGCCTTCCGCGGTCAGCAGCCAGATCAGCCCGCCGCCCCAGTCGTAGAAGGCGCGCTTGGCCCCGGCTCTGGCGACGAGGTCGGCGGCTTGGCTTGGCCGCACCGAGACGCGCCATACATCGCCTTGCTCTCCGTGGAAGGGGGCGACGTCGCGGATGCCGCGCCATTCGGCCAGCACCGCCTCGCGGTCGGTCTCGATCTCCCAGTCGCCATGCGGGGCCAGCCGCTCGGCCAGCGCCTTGCAGCGATAAGCGACGGATGGCGCGAAGCCCTCGATCCTGAGCACGGTGCGCGGCCCGCCCTCGGCATGCGGGTCATGCGCCGCGCCGGACACCTCGAAGGGCGTGCCGAGCGCCGCCGACATGGCGCGCACCGCCGCGGCGTCGTCGAGCCCGCGGGCCACGAGATTGGCGCAGGTCTCGGTGCCGGGCAGCACCTTGAGGGCAACCTCGGTGATCACGCCCAGTGCACCCCGGCTGCCGGCGACCAGCCGGGCGAGGTCGTAGCCGGTGACGTTCTTCATAACCCGGCCGCCATTCTTGACGATGGTCCCTTCGCCATCGACGAAGCGCAGCCCGAGCAGGTGATCGCGCGCGGCCCCCACTTGCATCCGGCGCGGCCCCGAGACGTTGGCCGCGACGACGCCGCCGATGGTCGGCGTGCCGGTCGTGCCAAGGAGGCCGCGATGGTCCATCGGCTCGAAGGCGAGGCGCTGGTTCGCCTCGGCCAGCGCCGCCTCGATCTCCTCGACCGGGGTGCCGGCCCGCGCCACCAGCGTCAGCGCCGCCGGGTCGTGCAGGGTGATGCCGGTCAGGCCCGAGGTGGTCAGCGCCTCGCCCGCGGGCAGGGGCCCGCGCGTGCCGCCGCCGCGCACCGAGATCGGCCCGTGCGCCGCGCGCACCGCCTCGGCCAGCTCGGCCTCGGATGCCGGCCGGATCATGCCCGCCGCCCTTCGCTGACGTCGAGCGGAAAGACCTTGGCCGGGTTGAGGAGCCATTTCGGATCGAACACGTCCTTCACCTTCATCTGCGCCTCGAGATCCTCGCGGGCGAACTGCACGCTCATTAGGTCGCGCTTCTCGACGCCGACCCCGTGCTCGCCGGTGAGGCAACCGCCCACCTCGACGCAGAGCCGCAGGATGTCGGCGCCCATCTCCTCGCATTTCTCCAGATCGCCCTCCTTGTTCGCATCGAACAGGATCAGCGGATGCATGTTGCCGTCACCGGCGTGGAACACGTTGGCGACGCCGAGGCCATACTGGTCGCTCAACTCGCCGATGCGCTTCAGTACCTCAGGCAGGGCCGAGACCGGAATCGTGCCGTCGAGGCACATGTAGTCATTGATCTGCCCCATGGCGCCGAAAGCCGATTTGCGCCCCAGCCAGATCCGCGCCGCCTCGTCGGAGTCCTGCGCCGCGCGGATTTCCACGGGGTCGTGGTCGCGGGCGATCTTCAGGATGGTGTCGAGCTGGTAACTGATCTCGTCGGCCGAGCCCTCGACCTCGACGATCAGCAGCGCCTCGCAGTCGGGATAGCCGGCCTTGGCGAAGGCCTCGCAGGCGCGGATGCAGGGGCGATCCATGTATTCGATGGCGACGGGCAGCACGCCGGCCTTGATGATGTCGGCCACGCAGGCGCCCGCCGCCTCGGCGCTGTCATAGCCCATCATCACCGGCAGCGCGCCTTCGGGCTTGGGCAGGATCCGCAACGTGGCTTCGGTCACGACGCCGAGTTGACCTTCCGAGCCGCAGATCACGCCCAGCAGGTCGAGCCCGCCCGCATCCATATGCGCGCCGCCGATCTCGATCACGGTGCCGTCCATCTGGACCATGGTCACGCCGAGCAGGTTGTTGGTCGTCACCCCGTATTTCAGGCAATGCGCGCCGCCCGAATTCATCGCGATGTTGCCGGCGATCGCGCAGGCGAGCTGGCTCGACGGGTCGGGGGCATAGAAGAAGCCCAGCTCCTCGACCGCGCCCGTCACGCTCAGATTGGTGCGCCCGGTCTGGACACGGATGATCCGGTCATCTGTGTCGATCTCCAGCACGCGGTTCATCCGCGAGACGCCGAGGATCACCGAATCGGCGGTGGGCAACGCGCCACCGGCGAGCGAGGTGCCCGAGCCGCGCGGCACCACCGGCACGTTCTCCTCGTGGCACACCCTGAGCGCCGCCGAGACTTCCTCGGTTGTGGCGGGCAGCACGACGCAGAGCGGCGGGCAACGATAGGCGGTCAGCGCGTCGCACTCATAGGCGCGGGTCTCGGCCGGGTCGTGGATCACGCCACGCGCCCCCAGGACCTCGGTGAGGCGCTGCACGACCTGTGCCTTCTTCGCCATGATCTTGGCGTCGGGGGATGGCATCTGCATGGAACATCTCCTGTGCCGCAAGGGAGGCTTCGCGGATTGGTAAAGAAATATAACCAAACCTCCCCCATGGCAAGCGCCTCACGCCCCGGCTAGGTTGCGCAGCATGAACCCGCTCGACAGCCTGCCGCATCTGACGCCTCTCGACCTTCTGGGCCTCGCGCTCCTGTGGCTGGGCTATTGGGCGATCGGCTGGCGGATCGAACATCCGGGGCGGCGGCCGTCGGTGACGGTGCTGATGGCCGAGCATCGCCGCGAATGGATGCGGGCCTTCGTGCAGCGTGGCAACCGGATCTTCGACGCGACGATCATGGGCAGCCTGCGGCAGGGAACCTCGTTCTTCGCTTCGACCTGCCTTCTGGCCGTGGGCGGGGTTCTGGCGCTGATCGGCAACACTGAACCGCTGCAGGGCGTGGCCGAGGGGTTCGGGCAGGGGCGCCAGCCCGCCGTTCTTTGGCAGATCAAGCTGCTGCCGGTGGCGCTGTTGCTGACCCACGCCTTTCTCAAATTCGTCTGGGCGCACCGGATCTTCGGCTATTGCTCGGTGCTGATGGCCTCGGTGCCCAACGAGGCGAGCGACCCGCGCGCGCTGCCGCGCGCGATGCAGGCGGCGGAGCTGAACATCCGCGCCGCCTGGAACTTCAATCGCGGCCTCAGGGCGATGTATTTTGCGCTGGGCGCCGTGGCTTGGCTGTTGGGGGGCTGGGCGCTGGTGCTGGCGATGACGGCGGTGCTGTGGCTGCTGTGGAGCCGGGAATTCGCCTCCGTCCCGCGCGCGGTGCTTCTGGAGCAGGGCTGAGCGGGCGTCATGCGTGTCGCCCCGTCGGTGAGGCGGCGGCGGGGCGCGCCGATCCGCCGTTCCTCATGACATCTGGTCAGCCCCGCCTAGCGCCGCGCCTCGCGCAGCCAGGCGCCGATCATCAGCGCCGCCGCCAGGAGCAGCATCGCCCAGGCCGGGACCAGCGGGATCATGGTGAGGTCGAGGGTGCGGTAGGCACCGCGCGGGGTGATCCCGATCCAGCCGCGCCCGGCGGCCGGGCGGCCCGGCCGGACCTCGCGCAGGGCAGGCAGGCCCTCTTCGATCGCCTTGATGCCGCCGCGCGCGGGGGCGACGATCTCCTCCAGCACCGCGCCATCGGCAGTGGTCTCCTCGAATTCGCGCGGGGCGGCGGGGCCGAGGGCGATCACCGCCGACTGGTCCCCCTCCGAAAGCCGGTAGAGTCCCATCATCGGCGCGGCCCAGATCGCCTCGAACCGGCCCGGCTCGGTTTCCTCGAGCGGCACTTCGGTCTCGCCACCATCGGGGCCGGTCACGCTGACCGGGCCGATCTTCTCGGCCAGCGACCGGCGCACGATCCGCATGGTCAGCCCCGAGGGCTCGGCCCAGAGCGCTTCTTCTTCAAGCTCCGGCTCCTTCATCATCCAATGCGCCAGCCGGCGCAGCAGATCGAGCTGCGGCCCGCCGCCATCATAGCCCCGGCCCCAGAGCCAGACCTGGTCGGAAGCCAGCAACGCCACCCGCCCGTCGCCGACGCGGTCGAGCGCCAGAAGCGGCCCGCCGGGCCCGGTGAGCGCCACGGTGGCGCTCTGGGTCGGGTCGATCTGCACCTGCCTGAACCAGCGGCCCCAATGCGGCTCCAGCGGCGCGTCCTCGGCATCGAGCCAGGGATCGGCGAGCCCCGCGGTGACCGGGTGGCGCGCACCAAGCTCGGTCAGCTCGGGGCGGAAGGCCCGTTCGACCACCCGGGCGCTGGGCGCGCCCGGCAGCACGAAACCCAGCGGACTGCGGAAGATGCTGTCGACGCCTGCATATTCCGGCCCGGCCGTGACCAGCACCGCGCCGCCTTCCTCGACGTAGCGGGCGACATTGGCGAAATACTCGGATGGCAGGATGCCCCGCCGGCGGTAGCGGTCGAAGACGATCAGGTCGAACTCGTCGATCTTCTCGATGAACAGCTCGCGGGTCGGGAAGGCGATCAGCGACAGCTCCTCGACCGGCACGCCGTCCTGCTTTTCGGGCGGGCGCAGAATGGTGAAATGCACGAGATCGACCGAGGGGTCGGATTTCAGCAGGTTGCGCCATGTCCGTTCGCCCGCATAGGGCTCGCCCGAGACCAGCAGCACCCGCAAGCGATCCCGCACGCCGTTGATCTGCACGACGCTCTGGTTGTTGCGCGCGGTCAGTTCGCCCTCGACCTCGGGCGTGGCGAATTGCAGCACGTTCATGCCGCCATGCGGCAGCGCCACCGGCAGGCGGATGTCGCGACCGAGCGGCACCTCGAAGCGCATCGGCTCGCCGCCATCGACGGCGATGGTCAACGGCACGGTGCCGCCGGAGGCTGGAGCGGCGCCGCTGTCCTCAACCCGTAGCGTCAGCTCGACTTCCTCGCCCAGGATGGCGAAGGCGGGGGCGTTGCGCACCACTAGCCGACGGTCCCAGTCGCTTTCCCGACCGGTCAGCAGCACATGCGCAGGCGCCGGCAGATCTGGGGCGCGCGCCGCGTCGTGCAGCCGTCCGTCGGTCAGCATCACGATCCCCGCGACCCGGCCCGCCGGTTCCTCGGCCAGCGCCTCGGACAGCGCGCCCATGAGTTGCGTGCCGCCATCCTCCGGCGCGTCGCCCAGCCGCACCACGCGCAGTTCGGTGTTCTCGCGCGCCGCGACCTTGCGGCGCAGATCCTCGAGCGCCGCCTCGGCCTGCGCCGGGCGGTCCGACAGGCCCTGGCTCGCGCTTTCGTCGACGACGGCCACCACGATGTCAGACAGCGGCTGGCGTTCCTCGCGCCGGAGCGCCGGGTTCGACAGGCCGAGGATCAGCGCCAGCCCCGCCAGCACCCGGAGCCACCAGCCCGGCAGGCCGCGCCACAGTGCCAGAGCCGCCGCAAGGATGGTGAGCGCCGCCAGCGCCGCCAGCGCGGCCCAGGGCAGGAGCGGGTCGAAGATCACCGTGCCGTTCACTGGCCGAGCCTTTCGAGCAGCGCCGGCACGTGTACCTGGTCGGATTTGTAGTTGCCGGTCAGCACATGCATCACCAAGTTCACCCCGAAGCGGAACGCCATCTCGCGCTGGCGCTCGCCCGCCATGCCGCGCCCGACCGGGTAGAGCGGCATGCCGATCTCGTCCATCGCCCAGGCCGAGGCCCAGTCATTGCCGCCGATCACCACCGGCGTGACGTTGTCGTTGAGATTGCGGAAAGGCATGCCCGGCGTCGGTTCCTCGTCGGGGGCGGCCTCGACCCAGACGGCACGGCCCTGATGGCGTCCGGGAAAATCCTGCAGCAAGTAGAAGGTGCGGGTGAGCACGTGATCCTCCGGCACCGGCGAGAGCGGCGGAATGTCGAGCGGCCGGGCGATCGCCTGCAGCCGCCGCCCTTCGGGCGTGGTCGTGCCGAGCCCGGCGATGCCTGCATCGCGGGTGTCGAACACGATCATGCCGCCGCCGCGCAGATAGGCGTTGAGTTTGTCATAGGCTGCGCCGGAGGGGATCGGGGTCTCGGCTGTGACCGGCCAGT
Source organism: Limimaricola variabilis (assembly GCF_014195545.1). Lineage (GTDB taxonomy): Bacteria > Pseudomonadota > Alphaproteobacteria > Rhodobacterales > Rhodobacteraceae > Limimaricola > Limimaricola variabilis. The sequence goes on from NZ_JACIBX010000008.1 coordinate 77,327, forward strand.
AGAGAAGAGGGAAGAAGGCCAGTTCGTCGGTCTCGGGATCGACGGCCATCGGCGCGGCGGGCTCGACCGAGGTGCGCTGCCACAGCGTCCGGCCCAGCCCCTCGAGCCCGGCGCGGGCAATCTCGTCGACCTGCGGATCGCCCGACAGCACGTGGCCCAGCACCACCGAGCCGGTGGCCGCTTGGGCGAAGGCCTCGACGCCGGGATCCATCCGCGCCTCGGCCGGCACGCCTGCCTGCGCCTGCGCCTCAGAGACGGGCGGCAGCAGCAGCGCCAGCAGCAGCAGGGCGACGCCGCGGCGCAGCCGCCCGCCGACCGCGAGCGAGGCCAGCGTGTCGAGCGCCATGAGCGCCACGGCCAGCGCCAGCAGCGCGCCGCCGAGCGGACGTTCCGCCGGACGATCGAGCCCCTCGACCGCAATCCGGGCCGGCCAGCGGGCCGGGGCGAGGGTGGTGTCGGCCCGCGTGACGTTGAGCGCGAAGCGCCCGGCCTCGCCCTCGTAGAGGCCTGGCGGCAGCTCGGGGCCGAGCTCTCCGCGGGCCAGGTCTTCGCCGGCCACGGCGGCGCGGGTGTCGGTGGCAGTCAGCCGGCCCTGCGCGTCGAGCAGTTCGGCCGGTTGCCAGCTGGTGCCGGCGAGATCGGCGGCCGCGTCGGCCTCGGTACGGGCGGAGATGGCGAGACGTTCGAGCATCGACACGAACAGCCCCGAGAGCGGCAGTGACGACCACTCGGCATTGGCGGTGACGTGGAACAGCACGACCTGCCCGTCGCCCTGTTCCTTGCGTGTGACCAGCGGCGTGCCGTCCGAAAGCTGCGCGATGACACGCGCGGCGAGCTCGGGGCCGGGCTGGGCCACGACCTGCGCCCGCACGGTGACGTCCCCGGGCACGGCCAGCCCATGGAACGGGCTGTCGGTGTCGAAGGGGGCGATGGTCTTGGGCTCGCCCCAGCTCATCGTGCCACCAACGGAGCGGCCCCCGGCGCGCAGCCGCACCGGCATCAGCGGGTCGTCCCCGGCGCGCCCGGCGTCCGACGCGGCGAGGCGGGGGCCCGCGAACCGCAGCAGCAGCCCGCCCGCATCGACCCAGTCCTGCAGGGCCTCGGCCTCGGCGGGCGGCAGGCTGCCGGCATCGGCCAGCACGATCACGTCCGGATTGGCGGGGATCAGCGTCGCGAGATCGCCCGAGACGAGGTCCGCCTGCGGCGCGAGCGCCACGCGCAGGTAGTGCAGCGGCGAGAGCAGCGCGCCGGCCTCGCGTGCCGCGCGGCTCTCCACCAGCCCGACCTCGCGGCGCCGCAGCGCGTCGTCGGTGAGGGCGACGGCAGCGGCGGAGCGCGCGGTCTCTATCTCGAAACGGGTGACACGGTTGCGCAGCTCGGGCGGCAGCGACAGGGCGGCGCGCGCGACCGCCTCGCCCGGGGCGAAGTCGAGGGTCGCGGTGGCCAGCCGCCGCTCGACCCCGGCCGGGTCAAGGCCATGCGCCGCCACATCGGCCTGCGCCGCGCCGCCGGTCGGGGTGCGGACCGCTTCGAGCGCGATCTCGGCGCCGTCGAGCACTGGTGGGCGCAGCGCGAGGATCCGGCGCGGGGTCTGGATCACCCGCACCTCGCCATGGGATTCGAGCGCTGCCAGCAGGTCCTCGCGCCCTTCGCGGGCGAGGCCGTCCGACAGCCAGACCGTTTCGAACCGGCCTTCCAGCCCGTCGCTCCACGCCGAGAGGGCCTGCGGATCGAGCTCCCACGGTTTCGGGGCGAGGCCGGGCAGGGTACCAAGCACCGCCTCGGCCGGATCGAAGCGGATCTCGTCGGGCAGATCGGTCAGCACCGTGACGGCGGCGGGACGACCGGCGCGGCGCGCTTCGGAGAGAAGCGCCTCGATCCGCTCGATCCGCACCGGCCAGTCACGGGCGTCGGCCCATGTGCCGTCCGCCACGACCAGCAGCGGCCCGCTGCCCGGCGCCGGGCGCTCGGCTGGGTTCAGCACCGGCCCGGCGAAGCCGATGATCGCGGCAGCGACGGCGAGGATGCGCAGCAGCAGCAGCCACCAGGGCGTGCGGTCGGACTGGTTCTCGCGGTCGTCGAGCCCCAGCAGCAGCGCCACGCCGGGGAAGCGGCGGCGCAGCGGCGCGGGCGGCACCGCGCGTAGGATCAGCCACAGCACCGGCAGCAGCACCAGCCCGGCCAGCAGCCAGGGCGAGAGAAAACCGACAGGGCCGAGGCTCCACATCAGCGCCGCTCCAGCGCCGCGTAGAGCCACAGCAGCGCGGCGGCGGCGCTCGTATCGGTGCGATGGGTGGAGAACTGCCAACCGGTGAGCCGCGCGAGGCCTGCCAGCCGGTCGCGGCGCTGGGCCAGCCGTTCGAGATAGCGGTCGCGCAGATCGCCCGCCTTCAGCGTCTCGTGGCGCAGTGCGCCGGTCATGCTCTCGAAGATCGTGCGGCCATCATAGGGAAACGCCTCTTCGGCCGGGTCGAGCACCTGCAGCAGCGCGCCCTGCACGCCGCGATCGGCCGCCTCGGTCAGCATCGCCTCGACCGGCTCGACCGGGCCGAGAAAGTCCGAGACCAGCACCGCGCGGGAGCGCGGCGCGAGATCGCGCGCCTGCGGGACGCCGTGATCGCCCTCCGCATCCTGCGACAGCAGCGCGGCGAGCCGGGTCAGCTGGCCCGCGCCGCGCCGCGGCGGCAGTCGGGCATCGGCGAGGCCGACCCGCTCGCCGCCCCGGGTCAGCAGCACCGCCAGCGCCAGCGCCACCAGCCGCGCCCGGTCGCCCTTGGGCGCCAGCTTAACGGTCGAGGCAAAGCGCATCGCCGCGCCGTCATCGACCCACAGCGCGACGCTCTGGGCGATCTGCCATTCCTTCTCCTGCACGAATGTCTGGTCGGCACGGCCGGAGCGGCGCCAGTCGATGGCGCGCGCGGTGTCGTGCGGCTGCGCCGCCCGGTACTGCCAGAAATTGCTGCCGGCGCCGGCGCGCCTGCGGCCATGCTCGCCCATCAGCACCGTGCGGGCGAGCTGTTCGGCCTCCGCGAGCAGCGGCGGCAGCGGAGCGGCGAGGTGTTCGGCCCGGCTCCGGAGACCGAGCGTCGTGCTGTCCGGGGCCGCCGCGGCGGTCACGCCGCCGCCTCGACCCGCGTCACCTGCGCCGCCGCGCGCTCGATCAGCCCGGGCAGGGTTTCGCCCCGCGCGCGGGCCGCGAAGCCAAGCGCCATGCGATGCTCCAGCACCGGCACGGCGAGCCGGGCGACGTCCTGCGGCCCCGGCGCCAGCCGCCCATCGAGCAGTGCTTCGGCACGCACCGCGAGCATCAGCGCCTGCGCGGCGCGCGGCCCGGGTCCCCAGCTCACCGACTCGCGGATCTCGGACAACGCCTCGGCCCCATCGGGACGGCAGGCGCGGACGAGGTCGAGGATCAGCTCCATGACGTTCTCGCCCACCGGCATCCGGCGCAGCAGGCGCTGGGCGTCGATCAGCTCGCTGGCGGAGAACACCGCCTGCGCCTCGGCCTCCTCGATGCCGGTGGTGGCCAGCAGGATCGCCCGCTCGGTGTCGCGGTCGGGGTAGGGCACGTCGATCTGGAACAGGAACCGGTCGAGCTGCGCCTCGGGCAGCGGATAGGTGCCCTCCTGCTCCAGCGGGTTCTGAGTCGCCAGCACGTGGAAGGGCGGCCCGAGCCGGCGGTGCTGCCCGGCGATGGTCACCTCGCGTTCCTGCATCGCCTGCAGCAGCGCCGACTGGGTGCGCGGGCTGGCGCGGTTGATCTCATCCGCCATCAGCAGCTGGCAGAACACCGGCCCCTCGATGAAGCGGAAGGCGCGCGAGCCGTCGGCGCCGGTCTCGAGCACCTCGGAGCCGAGGATGTCGGCGGGCATCAGGTCGGGGGTGAACTGGATGCGGTTGCCGTCGAGTCCCATCACCGTCGACAGCGCCTCGACCAGCCGGGTCTTGCCCAGACCGGGCAGGCCCACGAGCAGCGCATGGCCACCGCAGAGCAGCGCCGACAGCGTCAGCTCGACCACCCGCTCCTGGCCGACGAAGCGCCGCGCCACGCTGTCGCGGGCCAGGGCCAGCCGGTCGCCCAGCGCCTCGATCCCGGCAAGGAGATCGGTGTCGTTCATCTGCTCGGGCATGACAGCCTTCCCGTCCTGATCTACTATCGCGGTCTCAGCAGATACCGTGACGGGTAGGGATGGCAAACACAAAGAACGGTGAGGGATCGGCCGCACCATCGGCGGAAAGCCTCGCATCCGCGGCCGGAAAGGCGGGCGCACGGGGACCGGCACCGGTGCATCTGTGGAACCCGCCCTATTGCGGCGAGATCGACATCCGCATCGCCCGCGACGGCACCTGGTTCCACGAGGGCACGCCTATCGGGCGCGAGCGGATGGTCAAGCTCTTCGCCTCGATCCTCAAGCGCGAGGAGGGCCGCCATTTCCTCGTCACCCCGGTCGAGAAGGTCGGCATCGTCGTCGAGGACGCGCCCTTCGTCGCGGTCGACGTCGCGCGCGTCGGCGACGACCTGCGCTTCACCACCAATCTGGGCGAGTGGGCGCTGGCCGGGCCGGAGCACCCGATCCGGGTGGTGCGCGACGCCGCCACCGGAGAGCCCGCCCCCTATGTCGAGATCCGCTCGGGCCTCGAGGCGCTGATCGACCGCAAGAGCTTCTACCGGCTGGTCGAGCTGGGCGAGACGGCGCCGTATGAGGGCGAGGACTGGTTCGGGGTGCGCTCGGGCGGGGTATTCTTCCCGATCATCCCCTCGGCCGAACTGCCTTGACGCGCACGTGGAAGCCCCGGGGGGACTTCCACGGCACGCGTCAAAGGGCAGAACTCGTAAAGACGACGCCACGGGGCTGCACCGGACGTCGACCTATCCTGCAACATGACTGCGACAATTAGGAGACAATCACCCCCTCCGAGGCCGGATCGCCGGCCCCGGAGGGGGTGATGCACAGGTGCTGGGCGCGGATGCCCCTGCGTCAGGCAGCCGGTTGACTGATCCGTCAGACCGATGCGCAGAGATATTTCATCTCAAGATAGTCCTCGATCCCGTGCCGCGAGCCCTCGCGGCCCAGCCCCGACTGCTTCACGCCGCCGAAAGGCGCCACCTCGGTCGAGATGATTCCGGTGTTGATGCCGACGATGCCGTATTCCAGCGCTTCGGCCACCTTGGTCACGCGGGAGAGGTCCTTGGCGTAGAAATACGAGGCGAGGCCGAAGATCGTGTCGTTCGCCATCTCGATCACCTCGTCCTCGTCCTCGAAGGCGAAGATCGGTGCGAAGGGGCCGAAGGTCTCCTCATGGGCCACCTTCATGCCCTGTTTCGCACCGGTGACCACCGTGGGCTGAAAGAACTGACCGCCGAGGTCGTGCGCCTCGCCGCCGGTGAGCAGGGTGGCGCCGTTGTCGAGCGCGTCCTTGAGGTGCTCGCGCACCTTGTCGATCGCCTTCGGCTCGATCAGCGGACCGAGATCGGTGCCGTCGGTGAGCCCGTCGCCGACGCGCAGCTTCTCGACCGCGGCCTTCAGCTTCTCGGCAAAGGCGTCATGCACGCCCTTCTGCACGTAGATCCGGTTGGCGCAGACGCAGGTCTGGCCGTTGTTGCGGAACTTGCACTGGATCGCACCCTCGACCGCCGCATCAAGATCGGCGTCGTCGAAGACGATGAAGGGTGCGTTGCCGCCCAGCTCCATCGAGCATTTCATCACCTGGTCGGCGGCTTGCCGCAGCAGGATGCGGCCCACCTCGGTGGAGCCGGTGAAGGTCAGCTTGCGCACCTTTGGGTTCTCGCAGAACTCCTTGCCGATCTCCGAGGCGCTGTCGGAGGTGACGACCGAGAATACGCCCTCGGGCACGCCTGCCTCTTCGGCCAGCACCGCCATGGCAAGCGCCGAGAGCGGCGTCTGCGAGGCGGGGCGGATCACGAAGGAGCAACCGGCCGCCAGCGCCGGGGCGACCTTGCGGGCGATCATCGCGTTGGGGAAGTTCCAGGGCGTGATCCCGGCGGCGACGCCGATCGGCTGACGGATCACGGTGATCCGCTTGTCGGGCATGTGGCCGGGGATGGTCTCGCCATAGACGCGCTTTGCCTCCTCGCCGAACCATTCGACGAAGCTGGCGCCATAGGCCACCTCGGCCCGGGCCTCGGTCAGCGGCTTGCCCTGTTCGGCGGTCATCAGGATCGCCAGATCCTCCTGATGCTCCATCATCAGGTCGTACCAGCGGCGCAGGATCTTGGCGCGCTCCTTGCCGGTTTTCGCGGCCCAGGGCTTCTGCGCAGCATAGGCGGTGTCGATGGCGCGGGCGACCTCGGCCCGGCTCAGATCGGGCACCGAGGCCAGCACGTCGCCACGGGCTGGGTTGGTGACTTCGAAGGTCGCGCCGTCCTCGGCCGCGACCCACTTGCCCCCGAGAAAGGCGCGGTCGCGTAGCAGGTCCGGGCGCTTGAGCAGTGACTTGATGTCGGTGCGGTCGTCGAGCATGACTTGTCCTCCAGAGGTTCGGGCGCATCCTTCACCGCGAGGGTAGGGCAGGTCCAGCCCCGGAACAGGGAGGACGAGGATGACCAGTCGCGCCGAGATCGACGAGGCCTATGCCAATGCCAGCCACATCCCCGGCGGCATGGAATATCCGGCGCGCTGGGCCGCTGCTGCCGCCGCCTTCCGCGAAGACCATCCGCCGCAGGAAATCGCCTATGGCGATGGCGCACGTCAGCGGCTCGACTTGTTCCGCCCCGAGGGCCCGGCGCGCGGCACGGTGGTGTTCGTGCATGGCGGTTTCTGGCGCGCCTTCGACAAGAGCGCATGGTCGCATCTGGCAGCGGGCGCGCTGGCGCATGGCTGGGCCGTGGCGATGCCCTCTTATACCCTGGCGCCCGAGGCCCGCATTTCGTCGATGACCCGCGAAATCGAAGCGGCAATCGGCGCGGTGGCCGGGGCGGTGCCGGGCAAGCTGCGCCTCGCGGGGCATTCGGCGGGCGGGCATCTGGTGGCGCGCATGGCCTGCGCCGATCTCGCGCCCGGCTGGCGCGACCGGGTGGAGCGGATCGTGCCGATCTCGCCGCTGGCCGACCTGCGGCCGCTGATCGTGGCCACGATGAATGACGATCTGCGGCTCGACATGGCCGAGGCCGAGGCGGAGAGCCCGGCGCTGCGCGATCAGGTTGATTTGCCGATGACGGTCTGGGTCGGCGCGGCCGAGCGGCCCGCCTTCATCGAACAGGCCTGGCTGCTCGCCGGGCGGCGCAACTGCCCGTTGGTCGAGGCGCCGGGGCGGCACCATTTCGACGTGATCGAGGAGCTGGCCGAGCCCGACAGCCCGCTGATGACCGCGCTCCTGAGCTGAACTCGAGCGCCCTCATCGCGCGTATCTCGGTTTTTGCCGAGGCCCGTGATGGCCGGGAATGGTCGGCGGGATCAGCCGAACCGTTCCTGCCAGCACGGCTGCGACCCGTTCGGGGCGGCATGGTACACCGCGCGGGCGATGGCGCGGGCGAGACAGACAGCCGCTGCATGGCCGAGCCACAGCGCATCGGTCACGGGCTCGGCCAGCGGCCGCGCGCCGGTCGCGGCGGCGAAGACCAGATCTCCATCGAGCGGCGTATGGGCGGGCAGCAGGGCCCGGGCGATGCCGTCCTGCGCGGCCACCGCCATCCGCAGGCAGCCCGCCTTGTCGAGTATTGCATCGGTGGCGACGACGGCGATGGTCGTGGCCTCGCCCGGCCGGGCGAGCTTGGTCGGCGGCGGACCGGGCGGCGGCATGGCAGGACCCAGCCCACCGAACTCCGCCCCGACCTCCCACGGTGCCGCCCAGAAATGGGGGCCGCCGCCGATGCAGGCCGACCCGACCGCGTTCACCGCCACCAGCGCTCCGACCGTGTGGCCGCTCTCCAACATGACCGATGCCGTGCCTAGGCCGCCGCGCAGATCCGCGGTCGTCGCACCAAAACCTGCGCCATGGCTGCCCTCAACCAGCTCTGACCCTGCCGCCTCGAGTGCGGCGCGGCCCAGCGCGGCATAGGGGTTCGCGCTCCAACCCTTGTCGCCGCCATTGCCGAGGTCGAACAGGATCGCGGCCGGCACGATCGGCACGCGCTGCCCCGCCGCCTCGAAGCCGCGCCCCATCGCGCGCAGCCCCTCGGCCACGCCCGACGCCGCGTCGAGCCCGAAGGCCGAGCCGCCGGAAAGGACCAGCGCGTCGACGCCCTGGACCATCTTGTCGGGGGCGAGCAACTCGGTTTCGCGGGTGCCGGGTGCGCCCCCGGTCACCGCGACCGAGGCCGCGAAGGGCGCCTCGGCGGTCACGACGGTGACGCCCGAGCGCAGCACGGCGTCGTGGGCCTGCCCCACCAGAAGCCCGGCAACATCGGTAAGGGCATTGCGCGGGCCTGTCCTCATCGCGCCATGCTCAAGCAGAATTGACCGCCGCTGGCCCCGCCATGAGACGGGGCAGGGAAGTGGCGTCGGCCGTAAAACCCTGATTCCGCTGCCATCACCCTTCCCATTCATCGAATGCCACGCCTACCGGCGCAAATGCCCTTCGGGGAACCGCGAACATTGCGGTTCCGGACCGTGATGATAGGTTGCCGGGAAACCTTGCGTCAAAGGCTGCCATTCATGAAGTCCAATACTCCCGCGCTCACGCGCCGTCGACTGCTGACCGGCGCGGCCGCATTGACCGTACTGCCCGCCTGCGCGGCGCAGGTGCCTACCACCGTCGCCACCTCGTCCGAACAGGAGATCGGCGGCGTGCCGTTGAGCCAGATCGTCGATGGCTATGGCCTGATCGAGGATGCCGGGTACCGCCTGCCGCCGGTGCCGCCGAAATACCTCCAGGGGCTGAACCGCCGCGCCTACGTGCCCTATCGGGGCTACGAGTCCGCCGGCACGATCGAGGCCGACCTGCACGCCAAGCTGCTCTACTGGATCGAGCCGGGCGGCATGGCCTGGCGCTTTCCGATCGGCGTCGGCCGTCAGGGCCTGTCGATGTCCTACGACACGGTCATCAAGCGCAAGCAGGAGTGGCCGAGCTGGACGCCGACCCAGAACATGCTGCGGCGCGAGCCGGAGATCTATGGCGAGTATGCCGGCGGCGTTCCGGGCGGTCTCGCCAACCCGCTGGGTGCACGCGCGCTCTATCTCTACCAGGGCAACCGCGACACCTATTACCGGATCCACGGCACCAACGACTTGGCCTCGATCGGCAATTCGGGTTCGGCCGGCTGCATCCGGATGTTCAATCACGACGTCATCTTCCTCTATCCCAAGGTGCCGCTCGGCACCAAGGTGGTGATCCGCAACCGCGCGGATTCGATCGCGATCGAGGGCGAGGCCGTGGCCAACCGGGGCAGCGAGCTGCCGCCGACCTACGTGCCGCCGGAAGAAATCTACACCGCCGCCGCGCAGAGCGGCCCGCCGCAACTCGGCGCCGCCTCGAACGTCGAGAGCTTCGGCTACTGAGATGGGCTGGGGCCTCGTGCTGCCGGCGCTGGGCCTCGCCCTCGCCGGCTGGGCGGTGCCCCGGCTTCTGGCGCGGCTGTTTCCCGAAGGGGTGCGGCCGCTGCTGTGGCTGGCGCTGACGGCGGCGCTGGCGATGCAGGCGCTGTCGATGGCGCTGTTTCTCGGCCTCTACCTTCTGCAGGGCGTGCCGCTCTCCGAGCTGGTTCGGCCGGGGCACGGATCGCTCCTGCTGCACCTCGCGCGGCTCGGTGCGGCCTCGGCGTTGATCTGGGGGCCGCTCTTGGTGCTGTCGGTGGCCGGGCTGCCCCGGCGTTGGCGACGGGCAAGCTGGTAGCCGTCGGGGCGCCAATGGGCTAACCCATCGGGACACGGGCAAGGAGCGACGCGATGCGCTGGATCGGCTGGATCTTCTGGGGAACGCTGGCGGCGCTGCTGGTGGCGTTGCTGCACTACAACCTGCCACGTCGCGAGATCGTCCGGATCACCGGGGTCGAGATCAAGCTGGAGCGGATCGATCCCGATTCGGTGTTCTGGGCCGCCTCCGAAGGGGGCGCCGCGACCGGCCCCGTCGAGCGCGACGTGCGCTTCATCGACACGGTGCGCGCCGATGGCGGCGTGATGGTCTTTCGCAACGAGGACACCGGCGGCGGCTGGCCGCCCTATTTCAAGTTCGACAGCGCCAACCTGCAGGCCGAGGCACGCAACCTTGTTTCCACCGCCGCCGATCCGCGGTGGGTGGCGATGCGCTACTATGGCTGGCGCATCCCGCTATTGTCGGTCTACCCCAACGCGCTGTCGGTGCGGCCCGTCGACGGGCCGGACGTCCGGCTGATCCCCTGGTTCAACATCGTCGTGCTGACGCTGCTCGTCGCGGTGATCTGGGCGGTCGGCGTGCGGCTGCGGCGCTGGTCGCGCGTGCATGTCTCGCCCTGGCTCGACCGGGGGGACCGGCGCGTGGCCGAATGGAGTGATGCGATCCGGCGGCGGCGCGGTCGCTAGGGCTGAACCACGTCGCGCTGGCGCGCGCGCCGGAACCGCTGCGGCGTCTGGCCATGCGCCTCGCGGAACAGCTTGTGAAAGTGCGACAGGTTCGGCACGCCGCATTCGGCGGCGATCTCGGCCAGGCTGTCGGCGCTGCCGGTCAGGCGCCGCGCGGCGTAGTCCATCCGCTGCGCGTTGATCCAGTCCGAAGGCGACATGTCGAGGAAGCGCCGCATCGACCGGCTAACATGCGGATGCGCCTTGCCGGCCGCGCGTGCGAACCCTGCCGCGCCTTCCTGAAACACCGCCGGGTCGCGCGCCGCCGCGCAGGCGCGTGCCAGCCATACCGGCGCCTGGGCGGGCAGTGGCGCCTCTTCCTCTGTCAGCCCGCAGATGATCGGCAGCAGGAACGCCTCGGCGCCCAGCGCGTCGCGTCGCCCGCGCTCAAGCCTGAGCGCCGCCCGGTTCAGCTCGGCCATCTGCCGGCTGTCGCGGGTCAGCCGCACCGGCGCCGCAGCGCCGGACCAGAACAGCCGCCCGGCGAGGTCGGGATGCCGCCGCGCGAGATCGGTCACCAGATCCGGATGCAGCGTCACCGAGACCACCAGCGCATGCTCGCCCCGGCCCTGAAGCCCGTGCAGATGCCCCGGCCCCGCGCAGATCACGCTACCCTCGGCCAGATCCTCGCGCCCGTCGGGCAGGTGATGGCGCACGCGGCCGTTCTGCACCCAGGCCAGCTCGAAGAAGTCGTGCCCGTGCAGGGCGGGCCGCGCCGGCGAGAGTGCGGCGCGGGTCAGCGCGGCGCATTCGCCGGGGGCGAGGATATCGGCGTGGCGAAGGATGACAGGCGCGTCCGGCATGACGCCACGTTAGCAAGGTTTTCCGCGGATGCGAGAGCCGGTGCGTGACCTGTGCCGCTTTTCGCGCTAGGGCGTGCGCGACAGCAGGAGGAGCCCCGCCGATGACCGTTTTCGACCGCCAGATCAAGATCGCGCCGTCGATCCTTTCCGCCGATTTCGCAGCCTTCGGCGCCGAGGTGCGCGCGATCGAGGCGCAGGGCGCTGATTGGGTCCATGTCGACGTGATGGACGGGCATTTCGTCCCCAACCTGACCTTCGGTCCGCAGTTGGTGAAGGCCATTCGTCCGCATGTGAAGACGGTGATGGACGTGCATCTGATGATCGCGCCGGTCGATCCCTATATCGACGCCTTCGCCGATGCGGGCGCCGACATTCTGACCGCGCATGTCGAGGCCGGGCCGCATATCCACCGCACGCTGCAGGCCATCCGCGGCGCGGGGATGAAGGCGGGCGTCGCGCTCAACCCCGGCACCCCGGCCGAGGCGGTGGCGCCGCTGCTCGACGATGTCGACCTAGTGCTGGTAATGTCGGTGAACCCAGGCTTCGGCGGGCAGAAGTTCATCCATGCCACGATCGACAAGATCGCCGCCCTGCGCGAGATGATCGGCGACCGCGAGATCCATCTCGAGGTCGATGGCGGCGTCGACGTCGCGACCGCGCCGCTCGTCGCCAAGGCGGGCGCCGACGCGCTGGTCGCGGGCTCGGCGGTGTTCCGCGGCGGTTCGGTCGACGAGGCGCAAATCTATGGCGAGAACATCGCCGCGATCCGGGCCGCGGCACGGGGCTGAGCTCGGGCCGCGCACTGGCTGCGGCGGTTCGCCATGCGTATTTGGGGAATGGTGAAGGACCGCGGCGCGCATCCCGGTGGCCGGGCGCGCCATGCCGCTTCACCATTCCGACAAATACGCAAATCCCCCCAGCGACGGCCGCGCTGCCGCCGGGGGCGGGGCGCCGTCAGTCGCCCGCGCTCATCCGCTTGATCGCCGCGACGCCGCTTTCGCCCAGCGGCACAACCGCGAAGGGGCCGCCCAGCGAGCGCTGCGCCGGGTCGGAAGGGTCGGGCGTTTTGGGCGTCGGCAGCAGCCTATCGGCCCAGTCCTCGGCGTTGTCGCGCGGGCGGTAGCCGAGAAAGGCGACCTTGTGATTCGACACAGGCGCGCGGATGTTGGCCGAAACCCCCCAAGCCACGGTAAATCCGGTGACGGGCGTGGTGACGGCCGCCTCGACCAGCCGTACCAGATCGCCATGGCTCAGCCAGGTGTGCAGCGCGCGGGCGTTCTGCGGCTCGGGCGTGCAGGACATAATACGCAGGCACACCGCCTCGAGGCCGCGCTTCTTCCACATCATCCGCCCCATATCCTCGGCGAAGCATTTCGACAGGCCATAGAAGGTGTCGGGGTCGTGCGGCGCGTCGGTGTCGAGACCGGCCATGGTCTCGGACATGCCGGCGGCGTGCACCGATGAGGCGTAGACCACCCGCCGGGCACCGGCCCGGTGCGCTGCCTCCCAGACCGTATAGGCGCCGATGAAGTTCGGGCCGAGCAGCTCCTCGAAAGGGGCCTCGTCGGGGATGGCGCCGAAATGCACGACCATCTCGGCGCCCTGCATCAGCGCCTCGAACGCCGCGAGATCGGTAAGATCGGCTTGCACGAAGCGTTCGTTCGGCAGCAGATCGGCGGGCGCTTCGCGGATGTCGGTGGATACGAGCTCCTCAGCCAGCGCCGCGAGCGGTGCGCGCAGCAAGGATCCCAAGGCGCCGCGCGCGCCGGTCAGGACGATCTTCTTCATGTGGTCTCCCTTCAGATGACGGCCGCCTCGGTCAGCGCCCGGCCCTCGGCCAGGCGGGCGGTCGAGAGCGGCGACAGGTCGATGCTGCGCCACGCGCCGTGGATGATGCGCTCGGCGATGCCGCGCCCGACCGCCGGCGCCTGTTGCAGCCCATGGCCGGAGAATCCGGCGGCGAAATGCAGGTTGGCGACGGCCGGGTGGGGCCCGAGCAGGGCGTTCTGGTCGAGCCGGTTGAAGTCGTAATGCCCGACCCAGGCATTGCGCAACCGGATCCGCTCGAAGGCCGGAACCCGCGCGGCCAGCGCCGGCCAGACCCGGTCCTCCCAGATCGCGTGGTCCATGCCGAAATCCTCGGGGGCACAGGGCGCGTCGGCCTCGGGCGGGCAGCCCGCCATGTAGAGCGCCCCGTCCGAACGCATGTGCACGCCCGAGGGATCGATCGTCAGCGGCAGCTTGCGGGGCAGGGCGTCCTCGGCCTCGAACACGAAGGTGTAGCGCTTGCGCGGCTCGATGGGCAGGTCGATCCCGGCCATCGCCGCGATGCGCGCCGTGCGCGGCCCCGCCGCGGCGACCACCTGGCCGCAGGCGACCCGGCTGCCATCCGACAGGCGCAGCCCGGTGACCCGGTCCCCGTCGCGGTCGAGCCCCACGACCTCGGCTCGCACGGTCTCGACGCCCATGGCCCGGCCTTGGCGGCGGAAGGTGTCGAACATCGTGCCGCCGTCGAAATATCCCTCTTCGCCGGGGTTGTGGCTGCCGAGGATGACGTCGTCGAGCTGCATGAACGGGAAGGCCGCATGCAGCTGCGCGGGCGAAAGCAGCCGCGTGCCCGCGCCGAGGCCTGTTTGCAAGGTTTGGGCCGCGCGCAGCCGTTCGGCCGTTTCCGCATCGCCGGCGAGGTAGAGATAGCCGAAGAAATCCGTGTGCAGCACCGGCGCCTCGGCACCGGCGAAGTCGCGGAACCGGCGGATGAAGTCGAGGCCGAAGCGGCTGATCTCGACGTTGACGGCGGTGCCGAACTGCATCCGGATGCAGGAATTGGTATGGCTGGTCGCGGCGTATTCGAAGCTCGGATCGCGTTCGATCACCAGGATGCGGCCGTCGAAATCCGGGTCGCGCGCCAGCCACCAAGCCACGGCGCTGCCGATCATCGCCCCGCCGATGATCGCCACGTCGCAGGAGGAATTCTCGGTTGCCATGCGCGGAGGCTAGAACGGGAAATCGCGCCGCGAAAGAGGTGGCAGACATGAAAAAAGCGCTCCCGAAGGAGCGCTGTAAGTTGTCCGGGCGAGGCGGCCCGGTAAGGGATAAGGGGTCAGACGGCGCGCAGGACGGCGCCCCGGTCCGTGCGGTGCATCAGCACGGCCAGATCGAGGGCCATGCCGGTCAGTTGCCTGCGCATCGCGCCAGGCCGGCTGCGGGCGCGGCGCGGCAGGCTGACGAGAAGCGTTTCGCGGCGGGGTGGCAGGGCGGGATGGTAGCGAAAGGTCACGGTCACCATCGCCTCTATTCCGTTCGAGAAGCGGTGCCGCCGGACCCGCGAGAACCGGCTGTGGATGAGTTCGACATTGCGGGCGCGGCTGGCCCGATGGCGGGTGACGAGCGTGGCTGCGGAGCCCGAAAACGCGTTTGCCTGATGATACATGCCGCTTTCCTCCGATCCATGTCCCGCGCCGGATGATTAAATCCGAGAGATTGATTAATCATCGGCACAAGGCCCGTGTCATGGCCGATTGTGGCGGGAATGGGGCGGGTGACCCCGGCGATTCTGAAACCCGACGTTGTTTGGAATTCGACCCTACGTAAAAGAAAACTGTTGCAACGCAACACGTTGAAAAACCTATTCAAAAGAATAGCGCCGCGGAGGGACTCCGCGGCGCTGATACCTTGCCGGAGGGGCGGATCAGCCCTTTACGGCGCCATCCGACAGGCCGGAGACGAGGTAGCGCTGGGCGATCAGGAAGACGACCGTGATCGGCAGGCCCGACAGGATCGCGGCGGCGGCGAAGTCGCCCCAGAGATACTTGAACTCGTTGAGATAGAGCCGCGAGCCCACCGCGAGGGTCATCTTGTCTTCGGACCGGATCAGCACGCTGGCGATCGGGTAGTCGTTGATCACCCCGATGAAGCTCAGCACGAAGACCACCGCCATGATCGGCACCGCCAGCGGCAGGAAGATGTAGCGGAAGGTCTGCCAGGGCGTCGCGCCGTCGATCTCGGCGGCCTTGTCGAGCGCGGTATCGACGCTGTCGAAATAGCCCTTGATGGTCCAGATATGCAGGGTGATCTGGCTCAGATAGACGAGGATCAGCGCGGCATGGCTGTTGATGCCAAGAGTCGGGGATACCTCTCCCAGCGCGTCGAAGATCGCGAAGATCGCCACCAGCGCCAGCGTGGTCGGGAACATCTGGATCAGGAACAGCCCGTCGAGCATGCCTTGCTTGCCGCGGATGCGGATGCGCGAGAAGGCGTAGGCCGAGATGGTCGAGAGCGCGAGCACGCCGGCGCTGGCGATCAGCCCGATCTTGATCGAGTTCCACATCCACAGGAGCACCGGGTAGGGCGGCGAGACCACCGTGCCGTCGGCGCGGGTGTAGTCGAGGCCGAAGGCGAGGTACCAGTGCTCCAGTGTCGGGTTTTCGGGCCAGAGCGCCCCGGTGGCGAAGTTGCCTTCCCGAAAGCTGATCGAGACGATCATGAAGAACGGGAACAGGATCAGCACCAGAAAGCCCAGCATGAAGCCATGAGCCGCGATCTTCTTGATCCTCAGGTCGCGCGGGCGTTCGACGATCATCGGCCGGACCTCTTCTGAGCGGCGCGGCGCATGGCCACGAAGTTGGCATAGGAGATGGCGGCCACTACGAGGAAGATCAGCAGCGTGATCGCGCCCGCGAGGCCGAATTGCTGGCCCGAATCCTGAAAGGCGAGGCGGTAGGTGAAAGAGGCGAGGATGTCGGTCTCGCCCGCTGGGATCACCGTGCCGGGGATGTCGGGCCCACCACGGGTCAGCAGCAGGATCAGCACGAGGTTGTTGAAGTTGAAGGCGAAGGCCGCGATCAGCAGCGGCAGGAAGGGCGGGATGATTTGCGGCAGGGTGATGGTGAAGAACACCCGCAGGCTGGAGGCACCCTCGAGAGCGGCGGCCTTCTTGTGGTCTTGCGGCACCGCCTGCAGGAAGCCCATCGCCAGCAGCATCATGTAGGGATAGCCCAGCCAGATATTGACGAAGAGGATCATCACCCGGGCGAGATTGCCGTCGGTGAACCAGTCGGGCCGAAGGCCGAACAGCGCCTCCAGGATCATGTTGATCTCGCCGAAGTTCTGGTTGAACAGCCCGCGGAAAACCAGGATCGAGATGAAGCCCGGCACCGCGTAGGGCAGGATCAGCAGGATCCGGTAGAGCGTCTTGAAACGCAGATGCTCCCATTGGAGGATCACCGCCAGTGTCAGCCCGACGGTAAAGACGCCCAGCACCGACAGCGCCGCGAAGGCGAAGGTCCAGGCGAAGATCGACAGCATCGGGCCGCGCACGCCCTTGGATTCGAGGATGCGCTCGAAATTGTCGAAGCCCACTGCGACGCGCCAGCCCGGCGGCACCGCCTCGCCTTCTGGGGTCTCGAAGAAGCCGGTCTCGTGGTTGGCGGTGAGCTTGAGCCCGTCCGCGCTGCGGGTCAGTTCGCTCTCGCCGGTGCGGACATAGTCGGGCGTGACGCTGGCGAATGTCCGCAGCCCCGCATTGCGCAGGTCGATCTCGTCGGGGGTGGTCAGCGTCAGGCTCTGCAACCCTGCGCGCAGCTTGATCGCGTCGCGCGGGCTCAGCAATTCGAGCGGCGCTGTGCCCGGCGCCAGCGTGACCGCTTCCTCTTCGGCGGCCAGTGTCACCGGCTCCGACAGTAATTCGCTTTCGGGCAGCCAGATGCGGTAGCCGTCGCCGTCGGGTGCCACCGCGAAGGGCTGTTCGGTCGCCGGATCGACGGTGCCGCGTGAGGTCAGGACCTCGATCGTGCGCTCGTAGGAGAGCAGATTGAACGAGGAGTAGTTCGTGAAGCCCAGCCAGATCGTGTAGGCGACCGGAAAGGCGATGAAGACCAGCACCGCCGCCACGCCCGGGAAGATGAAACGCGCGCCGTAGAAGCGGTTGGCGCCGAAGATCACCACAAAGCCGGTGGCGACCGCCAGCAGGATCGCCCCAAAAAGCGGCTGGGCGATCTGGTAGAGGAAGAAGGCGCCATAGAGCATGGCGAGGCCGATCACGGCCACCACGGCGAGGCGCGCCCAAGGCCTGCGCGCGCCTGGGCTCTCAAGCGGAGCGGGCCCCGCATCGGCGATGGTCATGTCGGTGGTCTCCCCGGTGCCGCGTCGCCCGTCCCGAGGCTCCCCCGGCGGCGGCGGGGGCGGGGCCGTTTCGGTCGCGGGGCCGGGGCGGCGGACCGCCCCGGCGCGTCGCTCACTCGCCCTTGATGCGCGCGGCGGCGTCGTCGAGCGCGGCCTGCGGCTCCTGCGCGCCATTGGTGATGTTGGTCAGCGCCGGCTGCATCGCGGCCCAGAACGCGCCCATCTCGGGGTTCGAGGGCATCGGCACGCCATCCTTGGCGACGTCGAGCATGGCGCTCACCTTCTCGTCGTCCTGCGCTTCGGCGGCCGACTGGTCGGCCAGCGCGCCCAGCGCCCCGGTGCCGTTCCAGGTGGCGAGACCCTCATCGGTGAGCAGGTAGCTCTCGATGAATTCCTGCGCGAGATCGAGGTTGGGCGAGGCGGCGTTGAGCGCCAGCGCCTGCACGCCGAGGAAGGGCGGAGCCAGTTCGCCATCGACTTTGGGCAGCGGCGCCACGCCGAAATCGATGCCCGAGCTCGCGAGGTTGGCCCAGGCCCAGGGCCCGTTGATGACCATGGCGACCTCGCCATTGTTCATCGCCCCTTCCATCACACCATAATCGACGCCTTTGGGCATCACGCCGTCCTTGATGAGCGAGGCCAGCACCTCGGCGCCCTCGACCGCGCCCTCGGTGTTCACACCCGAGGTCGAGCCGTCATAGGAGCCGTCGACCTTCTGGAAGGCGAAGCCGCCATTGGCGGCGAGCAGCGGGAAGGTGAAATAGGTGTTGTTGTAGTCCCACAGGATCGGCGCCACGCCCTCGGGCAGCTCCATGGCCGCGATCTCGGAGAAATCGGCCGGCGGGGTGTCGACGAATTCCTTGTTGTAGATCAGGTGCACCGCCTCAACCGCGACCGGATAGCCCCAGGTGGAGCCGTCGAAGGTCACCGCCTCCATGGCAGCGGGCAGGATGCCGTCGGCGAAATCCGCGCCGGGGCTGACCGGGGCGATGATGCCGCCCGTGGCCCATTCGCCAAGGCGGTCATGCGCGTGCATCACGATGTCCGGGCCGTCGCCGGTGGCGGCGGCCTGCTGGAACTTCTCGGGCAGCGGCTCGACCACGGCCACCTCGACCGGCACGCCGAACTCTTCCTCGAAGGTCTTGCCGATCTCGCGCAGCGCGTCGGGGGCGCGGTTGTCGCCGGTCCAGATCAGCAGCTTGCCATCCTCGAAGGCGAGCGCCGGCGCGGCCGACAGCATCAGCAGCGCCACGGCGCCGAGGGTCTTGGTCTTGGTCATGTCATCCTCCCAGATCGTCCCGCCGCCGGGTCCTCCCCACGGCGCGATTCGCGGCACGATAGCAAAACGAACCTCCATCTCAAACCGTTTTGAAAATGAATCCGGAGCATTTCTCTTTTCGTTGCAATCGACGAATGGATGCGCCTAGATTGTCGCTGCAAACGCTTTGAACGACCGGGGGAGGGGTCGCGGCATGGCGACTCTCAAGGATATCTCTGCCGAGCTCGGCCTTTCGGTCGCGACGGTCAGCCGGGCGCTCAACGGGTTTCCCGAGGTGGGCGCCAAGACCCGTGCCCGGGTGCAGGAGGCGGCGGCGCGGCTGGGTTACCGGCCCAACCGCTCGGCGCAGCGCTTGGCAACCGGCCGTTCCGGCGTTGTCGGCATGATCGTCAAGCTGCGCGCCGACATGTCGGCCGACCAGACCTTCTTCGACGTGCTGACGACCCTCACCGCCGAGCTGGCCGCATGCGACCTCGATCTCGTGCTCTCGGTCGATCAGGGCAGCGACCCGACCGCGCCCTATGCGCGGATGCTCGAGCGCGACCTGCTCGACGGCTTCGTGCTCAACGCGCCGGTGCCGGATGATCCACGCCCCAGCTTCCTGCGCTCGCGCGGCGTGCCCTTCGTGATGCATGGCCAGGCCCATGACGCGCCGGACTACGCCTTCTTCGGCATCGACAACCGCGCGGTCAGCGCCGACGCGGTCGCGCTCCTGACCGATCTGGGCCATGCCCGGATCGCTCTGGTCAATGGCGAGGCGCGCTTCGCCTTCGCCGGGGATCGCGAGGCCGGATTTCGGGCCGCCATGGCGGCGGCAGGGCTGGCCGTCCCGGATGGTTTCGTCCAGGGCGGCGCGCCGACCGAAAGCACCGGCTACACCATGGCGCTGGCCTGGCTGGCGGGGCGGGCCGGACCGCGCCCGACGGCGATCCTGTGCGCCACCACCGCGATGGCGCAGGGGGTGCTGCGCGCCGCGCGCGATCTGCGCCTGTCGGTGCCGGGCGACCTGTCGGTGATCGCGCATGACGACGCGCTGCCCGGGATCGGTCCGGCGCATTTCACGCCGCCGCTCACCGTCACCCATGCGCCGATGCGCGATGCCTGCGCGCCGCTCGCCCGGATGCTGATCGACCACCTCAACGGCGCCGATCCGGCGCGACTGCAAACCGTGATCCGGGCCGGGCTGATCGTCCGCGCCTCGACCGGGCCCGTCCCGAAGGGAGAGGAGAGACCATGGCAGACCCCGTGACCAGCGTCCTGCGTGCCGAGCGGCTCAAGAAGAGCTACGGCGCCGTCGAGGTGCTGCACGCGATCGACATCGACATGAAGCCGGGCGAGTTCCTCGTCCTCGTCGGCCCGTCGGGCTGCGGCAAGTCCACGCTGCTGAACTGCATCGCCGGGCTCGAGGAGATCTCGGGCGGGGTGCTGGAGATCGGCGGCCGTGACGTCACCAACGAGCCGCCCAAGGACCGCGACATCGCGATGGTGTTCCAGTCCTACGCGCTCTACCCGACCATGAACGTGGCCGAGAACATCGGCTTCGGCATGAAGGTACGCAAGGTCCCCAAGGCCGAGGCGCAGCGCAAGATCGAGCAGGTCGCGAAGCTTCTGCAGATCGACCACCTGCTCGACCGCAAGCCGTCGCAGCTCTCTGGCGGTCAGCGCCAGCGCGTCGCGATGGGCCGGGCGCTGGTGCGCGATCCCAAGCTGTTCCTGTTCGACGAGCCGCTGTCGAACCTCGACGCCAAGCTGCGGGTCGAGATGCGTGCCGAGATCAAGCGGATCCACAAGACGACCCATGCCTCGATCGTGTATGTCACCCACGACCAGATCGAGGCGATGACGCTGGCCACCCGGATCGTCGTGCTGAAGGGCGGGGTGGTGCAGCAGATCGGCACGCCGCAGGAGATCTACGACACCCCCGCCAACACTTTCGTCGCCGACTTCATGGGCTCGCCGCCGATGAACCTCGTCCCGGCCCGGGTGACGCCGGAGGGGCTCGACATCGACGGCACGCCGCTTTCCATGGGGCCCGGCTGGGACGCCGCTGCGCTGCCTGCGCGGGTGACGCTCGGCATCCGGCCCGAGCATCTGTCCCGCGCGGCCGGCGCGGCCGATCTCGTGGTGGCGCCCAAGCTGATCGAGAACACCGGTGCCGAAGCCTATGTGAGCTTCGAGCTTGGCGGCGAGACGATCACCGCGCGGCTGCCGGGCCGCATCCCCGAGGGCGCGACCGAACATGTCGATCTGGCCTTGGCGCGCGACGGGCTGTGCCTGTTCGACATCGAAACCGGCCGTCGGATCGAGCGCGCACCTGCGCTCAGTGCAGCCGTCGGCTGATCCCGGCGCGGCGCAGGCCGAGGCCGAGCGCCTCGGCCAGATGCGCCGCATCGAAGGCGGCGTCGACCCGCAGGAAGGCCAGCGCCAGCATCAGCGCCTCCTCATGCGCGGCCTCGGCGCCGTGACCCACCAGCCGCGCGAACCACGCCTCGTCGGCGCCGAGGCAGGCGCATTCGGCGGCGTGGCGCATCAGCGGACGGCGCCCATGCGTCCCGCACAGCCGGGCCAGCGCGTCGAGCGCCTGCGCTGCCGCCTCGGCCGGGCCGGGGTCGAGATCGGGCGTCAGTCGCGCCGCGACCGAGGCGCGGCCGGCATCGCACCACAGCCGCAGCAGGCGGACGGCGCGTGCCTCGATCGGGGACAGGTCGTCGATCCGGCCGACCGGCGCACCGCCCTGCGGCGGGCGCGGCGTGCCGTCGTGGAAGTCATCGGGAAAGTCGCGGGGCATGGCGCACCTCGGTGGTCCAGCATCTCCGGCTTGCGACGCGCGGCTGTGCGTCGTGGCTGACCTATTCCTGACTATAATAGTTTGGTATGTCAATCACCCCTTGAGCAGCCGCAGCCCCTGGGTGACGTCGGTCCGCACTGCCAGCCGCAGCCCCGGCTCGTCCCCGGCCCGCAACGCGGCGAGGATCAGCTTGTGATGATAGGGCGGCTCGGTCCGCCGCAGCCGCCCGTAAAGCGCCCGCATGGTGGGGCCGAGCTGCAGCCACACCGTTTCCGTCATGGCGAGGATCGCGGGCGACTGGGCGCGCAGGTAGAGCGTGCGGTGAAACTCGAGATTCATGCGGATGTATCCGGTGGCGTCGTGCCGCGCGACCATCTGGCTGACCCCGGCATTGATCGCCTCGAGCCGGTCGATCAGCGCGAAATGCGCGCGGGGCAGGGCGCGGGAGGCCAGCTCCGGCTCGAGCATGGCCCGCAGGCTGGCGAGTTCCTCGATCCGCTCGTTGGTGAGGGCCGGTGTCGCCACCCGGCCCGATGAGGACAGCGTCAGCGCCCCTTCGGCCACCAGCCGCCGCACGGCTTCGCGCGCGGGGGTCATGGAGACGCCGAACAGCTTGCCGATGCCGCGCAGCGTCAGCGATTCGCCCGGCCCCAGCTCGCCATGCATGATCCGGGTGCGCAGCGCCCGGTAGACCCGGTCATGCGCCGCGCCGGTCGGATCGGGAATGCGCGGCGTGGCAGTGGCGGGCGGGATCACGAGGCGGCCTCCGTCATCGGCGCGAAGTCGATTCGCTGCAGCGCGTCGCCGTTCCGGCGCAGCCAATCCCGCGCGGCGCGGTGATCGGGATAGAGCCGCTCGCAGACCGCCCAGAAGGCGGCGGAGTGGTTCATCTCGGCCAGATGCGCGACCTCGTGCGCGGCGACGTAGTCGCCGATCGCGGGGGGTGCCATCACCAGGCGCCAGGACAGCATGATGTCCCCCGTGGAACTGCACGAGCCCCAGCGCGAGCGGGTGTCGCGCAGGGAGAGCCTGCCCACCCGCCGGCCCAATGCGGCGGCGTGGCGATCCACCGCCTCGGCCAGCACGTCACGCGCGCGAGCCTTGAGAAAGGCCATGGCGCGGGCCGGTGCGCGATCCGGGTCGCCGGGCAGCAGCAGCGCGCCGTCTTCGAGCCGTGGCGCCCGCACCGGGCCGGGGCGCAGCGCGATCTCGCGGCCGAGATAGGGGATCGTGCCGCCGAGCTGGACGGGGCGCGGCGGCGCCACCCGGTCAAGATGCCCGCGCACCCAATCCTCGCGCGCGCGCAGAAAGGCCAGCCCCTCGCGCTCGGGCGTGCGCCGGGGCAGGGTGAGCGTGACGCGCCCGTCGCGGTGCGACACGCGCAGCGTGATCCGCCGCGCCCGGTCCGACCGCCTGAGCGCCACCGTCAGGGGCGGGTCGCCCGGCAGCACATGTTCGCCCATATCGCCCGTGCCTCTCCCTGCCCAAAGGCTTTGACAGCCTGCCGTGCTTATGGCAGGGGAGCGCGATCCGCCGCAAGGCCGAGGCGCTTTTCGCGCCCGGGCCAGCGCGTCCGCCGATCATCGCCGCACGGAACTGGAAGGACAGCCCATGCCGAAGGAAGAATGGGGAACCAAGCGCATCTGCCCGACCACGGGCAAGCGCTTTTACGACCTGAACGCCAACCCGATCGTCAGCCCCTATACGGGTCAGGTCGTGACGCTCGATACCGGCAAGAACCGCACCATGGTGGCGGATGCCGAGGATGGGCAGACCAAGAAGATGAAGAAGTCCTCGGAGGATGACGAGGAGCTGCTGCTCGACGACGACGACGAGGACGAGAGCGACGACGTCGATCTCGGCGATGACGTGCTCGACGACGACGACGACAGCGACGACGTCTCGCTCGACGAACTGGCCGACGTGCCCGCCGAGGACGACGAGTAAAAGTTTTTCGGCCCGGGCGCGTGTTTTCCGCTTGCACCCGCCCGGCCCCACCCTTAGAGAGCGGCACACGGGCAGCGACGCTGACCGACACGGTGGAAACGCCGGACATGATGGGGCCTTAGCTCAGCTGGGAGAGCGCTTGCATGGCATGCAAGAGGTCAGGGGTTCGATCCCCCTAGGCTCCACCATCACTCTCACATGAGAATCGAACGATAGAATCGCCGCGGTGAACCGTGGCCGTTTCGATCGAAACCAGCCCGCCCGCGATGCCTCGCGTCGGCGGCTTTTTGCGTGCGTGCTTGTTCGAAATGCGGTCAGCCTTTCGCGACCGCAGCATCGGCGGAACCCGGCCAGACCTTTGGACAAGGCGCGGCACCAAGGCGCCTGATCCGGCGCGAACCGGCGGCGGCCATTCGACTCCCCGAATGGAGCGATTAGATCGGCGTCACGTTAACCTAACTAGGATGATCGGATCACATGTCCATCGCGAACGACCTCGAGCGCCAGATGCTCGACCTCATCAACGAGGAACGCGCCGCGCGCGGTCTGAATCCCCTGAAGCTCGAACTGAACCTGAACCAGTCGAGCGAGGATCACAGCAGCTGGATGCTGCAAACCGGCACCTTCTCCCATACCGGTGTCGGTGGCTCGTCCTCCCGTGACCGGATGGCCGACGCCGATTTCGATTTTTCCGGCCGTTGGACCTCGGCTGAGAACATCGCCTGGCAGAGCCAGCGCGGTGCCCCGGGTCTGTCCGACGATGTCGTCGACCTGCACAACTCGCTGATGAACAGCCCGGGCCACCGGGCCAACATCCTCAACCCCAACCATGAAGTGATCGGCATCGGCATCGAGGTCGGCAAGTTCCGCGGCTATGACAGCGTCATGGTCACCCAGAACTTCGCCAGCACCGATGGCACCGTCGATCTCGACCGCGGCGCGACCACGCCGGCCGCCCCGGCCCAGGTCGAAGAGACCCCGGTCCAGCAGCCGGTCGAGGACACCCCCGTCCAGAAGGCTCCGGTCGAGGAGGCTCCCGTCCAGAAGGCTCCCGTCCAGGAGACCCCGGAAGAGACCGCGCCCGTCACCAAGCCGGCCGTCGAGGACACCCCGGTCGTGGAAGCGCCCGTGGCCAAGCCGACCGTCGAAGAGACCCCCGACCAGGAGACCCCGGTCGCCAAGGCGCCGGTGATCGAGACGCCCGAAGTCGTCGAGACCACCGCCGTCGAGGAAGGCCGCAACTGGTCGCGCTTCTTCGACGACAACTTCAAGTGGAACGTGTCGATCAAGACGCGTCACAACGACCGTGTCGAGACCGTCGAGAAGTCCGGCGACTCTGTCGACGGTTTCAACTTCAAGACCAGCTGGGGCGAGCGCGCCAACGACTGGGACAACATGTTCGACACCTTCGACTGGGGCCGCAAGAGCCGCGACACGAAGACCGAAGTGGCGGTGTCGGATGACGATGCCGGGCAGGACACCTTCGCGTTCGCCTTTGCCGGCTTCGACGACTGGTTCCACGGCTAAGGCTGGCGAACCACCGCTAGAAACGCACATGGCCGCGCCCTCGGGCGCGGCCATGTCGCTTTTTGGGGCAGGGGCCGGGTCAGGCGTGGATCGCGCCGTCGCCCAGCGCCAGAGCCGCCTCGCGCACGCCCTCCGAATAGGTCGGGTGGGCATGGCAGGTGCGGGCGAGATCCTCGGCCGCCGCGCCGAACTCCATCGCCACGCAGACCTCGTGGATCAGGTCGCCGGCCATCGGGCCGATGATGTGCGCGCCGAGGATGCGGTCGGTCTCCTTGTCGGCGAGGATCTTCACGAAGCCCTCGGCCGAGAAGTTGGCCTTGGCCCGCGCGTTGCCCATGAACGGGAACTTGCCGACCTTGTAGGCGCGGCCCTCTTCCTTGAGCTGCTCCTCGGTCTTGCCGACGGTCGCCACCTCGGGATGGGTGTAGACCACGCCCGGGATAACCTCGTAGTTCACGTGGCCCTTCTGACCGGCGAGGATCTCGGCGATCGCCACGCCCTCGTCCTCGGCCTTGTGCGCGAGCATCAGGCCCGGCACCGCGTCACCGATCGCGTAGACGCCGTCGACGCTGGTCTTGAAGTGATCGTCGATCTTGATCTGGCCGCGATCGGTCATCTCGACGCCGAGCTCCTTCAGACCCAGCCCCTCGACATAGGGCTTCCGACCAGTCGCCACGAGCACGCAATCTGCCTCGAGGCTCTGCTCGCTGTCATCCTTGCGGCTCTTCCAGGTGACGGTGGCCTTGTCGCCCTTGACCGTAACGCCCTGCACCGCCGAGCCGAGCACGAATTTCAGGCCCTGCTTGGTCAGGATCTTCTGGAAGTTGCGGGCGATCTCGGCGTCCATGCCGGGGGTGATCGCGTCGAGATACTCGACCACGGTGACCTCGGTGCCGAGGCGGCGATAGACCGAGCCCAGCTCGAGCCCGATGACGCCGGCACCGATCACCACCATCTTCTCGGGAATGCGGCCCAGCTCCAGCGCGCCGGTGGAATCGACGACGATTTCGTTGTCGATCTCCACATTGGGGATCGAGGAGGGGACGGAGCCGGACGCGATCACGATGTGCTTGGCCTCGTGGACCTCGTCGCCGACCTTGACCTTGCCCTTCTCGGGGATCGAGCCCCAGCCCTTGAGCCAGTCGATCTTGTTCTTCTTGAACAGGAACTCGATGCCGCCGGTGTTCTGGCCGACGCTGTCGCGCTTGTAGGCGAGCATCTGGTCCCAATCGACCGTCGGCGTTTCGGCCTTCAAGCCCATCTTGGCGAAGTTGTGCTCGGCCTCGTGCAGCGCGTGGGTGGCGTGCAGCAGCGCCTTGGAGGGGATGCAGCCCACGTTGAGGCAGGTGCCGCCCAGCGTCTCGCGCCCTTCGACCACCGCGGTCTTGAGGCCGAGCTGGGCCGCCTTGATGGCGCAGACATAGCCGCCGGGGCCGGCGCCGATAACGATGAGATCGTAGGATGCCATGGAAAACTCCTGTGGGGTGTCAGACGAGGGCGAGGCCGATCATGGCGATGGTGGCGAGAAAGCCCACCAGCCAGATCAGCGATCGCCAGGGCCGGAGCCCGAAATAATAGGCCGGCACGTAGAGGATGCGCGCCGCGAGATAGGTCCAGGCGAACACCGCCGAAAGACCGGTGGTCTTGTCGCCGAGGATCAGCACGACGACGGCGAGGGTGAAGAGGATCAGCCCCTCGAAATGGTTGTTCAGCGCCCGGTAGAGCCGCCCGGTGCGGGGGCTGGCCAGCGATTCCAGCGTCCCGCCGAGCCGCTGCGGATCGCGCGGAGAGAGGGTCTTCGCGAAACCCAGCTCGCGATTGGCGCGCACCGACAGCCAGGCGTATTGCAGCGCCTGCAAGAGCCCCGCCAGAGCCAGGACCTGCAATTCGGGGGCCGTCATCGCGGCCCTCGGGGATCTAGAGCGCTGCGATGTAGAGATAGAGCGTCGCGATGAAGCCCAGGCCCCAGACCGCAGTGCGCGCCCAGGGGATGCCGGCGGGGTAGAGCAGGGCATAGGCCAACCGCGCGATCAGGAAGACCTGCGCCGCCAGAAGCGTGCCGCCGCCGAAGCCCTCGCGCGCCGCGAGGATCAGTACTGCAGGGGCGAAGAGCGCCATCGCCGTGACCGAATTGGCCACGCAGCGTTCCATCCGGCCGGCGGTGCCGGTCAGCCGGGGCATGTCGTCGCGCGGCCGCGCCAGCATCGGCAGGCCGACCTGCGAAATGGCGAAGAGCACTTGGATGACGATCAATATGATCACCAAGAGCCCGTAGAGCGCCAGAATATCCAGTTCGTGTGACATGAGACCCCTCCCGCAACCGGTATGCACGCGGCGAGTGTAGCACGATCACGCGCGGCCGGTGGTCGGAGGGGGAGGGGCTCATTTCAGGCAGTCTCGAGAAAGGTGCAGGTCATGGCGCCGCCAAAGCCCTGCTCCTTGGCGATCCAGGCCTCGGCGCGCTTGCGGTCGTTGACCTTGAACAGCACCAGCACGGTAGAGCCGTGATCGGCGTCGCGCCAGATCTGAAGCTGGCTGAGACCGGCCTGCATCCGCTCCTCGTAATCACCGTCGAAGGCGGTCTTCCAGGAGGCGTAGTCGGGGGTGTCGATCTGGCAGAGCATCTGCATGGCGCGGACCTTTGTTGCAAAGCGGGGCCAGGCTCAACGCCCGGCCCCCTCACATGTTCACAGATCCATCAGCAGCCGGCGCGGATCCTCGAGCGCTTCCTTGACGCGCACGAGGAAGGTCACGGCGCCCTTGCCGTCGACGATGCGGTGATCGTAGCTCAGCGCGAGGTACATCATCGGCCGGATCTCCACCTTGCCGTTGATCGCCATCGGGCGGTCCTGGATCTTGTGCATGCCGAGGATGCCCGACTGCGGGGGGTTGAGGATCGGCGAGGACATCAGCGAGCCGTAGACGCCACCGTTCGAGATGGTGAAGGAGCCGCCCTGCATGTCGGCCATCGACAGCTTGCCGTCGCGCGCCTTCACACCCAGCTCGGAGATGGTCTTCTCGATCTCGGCAAAGCCCATCTGGTCGGCGTTGCGCACCACCGGCACCACGAGGCCGGTGGGGGTGCCCACCGCGATGCCCATGTGGACGTAGTTCTTGTAGACCACGTGATCGCCGTCGATCTCGGCGTTGACGTCCGGCACTTCCTTGAGGGCGTGCACGCAGGCCTTGGTGAAGAAGGACATGAAGCCGAGCTTCACGCCGTGCTTCTTCTCGAACAGGCCCTTATACTCGTTGCGTAGTTCCATGACCGCGGTCATGTCCACCTCGTTGTAGGTGGTCAGCATCGCGGCGGTGTTCTGCGCCTCCTTGAGGCGACGGGCGATGGTCTGGCGCAGGCGGGTCATCTTGACCCGCTCCTCGCGGTCGGCGTCGTCCGACGAGACCGGGCCGCGCGCGGCGGGCTTGGAGGTCTCGGCCGCCTTCGGGGCGTTGAGCGCCTTGAGCACGTCTTCCTTCATGACCCGGCCATCCTTGCCGGAGCCCTTCACGTCGCCGGGCTTGAGGTCGTTCTCGGCCATCAGCTTCTTGGCCGAGGGCGCATCCTCGGTGTCGCCCTTGGCATCGCCCTTCTCGGCCGGCTCGCCGGCGGGCTCGCCGGAGACGTTGCTCGCGGCCTGCTGCTCCTTGGGGCCGTCCTCGGCCGGGGCTTCGGGCGCGGATTTGGCGGGCGCGTCGCCCTCGCTCACCTGGGCCAGCAGCGCGTCGACGCCGACGGTGTCGCCCTCGTTGGCGACGATCTCGGACAGGGTGCCGGCGACCGGCGAGGGAACCTCGACGGTCACCTTGTCGGTTTCGAGCTCGCACAGCATCTCGTCCACCGCCACGGCGTCGCCCGGCTTCTTGAACCAGGTGGCGACGGTCGCTTCGGTGACGCTCTCGCCCAGGGTGGGGACGCGGACTTCGGTGCTCATTCTCAGTTTCCTTCGATGCTCAGCGCTTCGTTCACCAGCGCTTCCTGTTGGGCCTTGTGCTGGCTGGCGAGGCCGGTCGCGGGCGAGGCGCTCGCGTGGCGGCCGACGTAACGGGGGCGCTTATGCGCGGCGTCGATCCGGCTCAGCACCCATTCGATGTTGGGCTCGATGAAGCTCCAGGCCCCCTGGTTCTTGGGCTCTTCCTGGCACCAGATCATCTCGGCGCCCTTGAAGCGCTCCAGCTCCTTGACCAGCGACAGCGCCGGGAAGGGATAGAACTGCTCGATCCGCATCAGGTAGACGTCGTCGAGCCCGCGCGCGTCGCGCTCCTCGAGCAGGTCGTAATAGACCTTGCCCGAGCACATCACCACGCGCTTGATCTCGGAGTCGGGCTTGAGCTGCGTGTCCGAATGACCCTTCTCGGCGTCGTCCCACAGCACCCGGTGGAAGGACGAGCCGGTGACGAAGTCCTCGGCGTCCGAGACCGCCATCTTGTGACGCAGCAGCGATTTCGGCGTCATCAGCACCAGCGGCTTGCGGAAGGTGCGGTGCAGCTGCCGGCGCAGGATGTGGAAGTAGTTCGCCGGGGTCGAGCAGTTCGCCACGATCCAGTTGTCGCCGCCGCACATCTGCAGGAAGCGCTCGAGCCGTGCCGAGGAGTGCTCGGGGCCCTGGCCCTCATAGCCATGCGGCAGCAGCATCACGAGGCCCGACATGCGCAGCCACTTCGACTCGCCCGAGGAGATGAACTGGTCGAACATGATCTGCGCGCCGTTGGCGAAGTCGCCGAACTGCGCCTCCCACATCACCAGCGCGTTGGGCTCGGCGAGCGAGTAGCCGTATTCGAAGCCCAGCACCGCGTATTCCGAGAGCATCGAGTCGATGACCTCGTAGCGGGCCTGACCCTCGCGGATGTTGTTGAGCGGGTAGTAGCGCTCCTCGTTCTCCTGGTTGATGAAGGCCGAGTGGCGCTGGCTGAAGGTGCCGCGCGTGCTATCCTGGCCCGAGAGCCGGACCGGGTAGCCTTCGGTCAGCAGCGAGCCGAAGGCCAGTGCCTCGGCGGTGGCCCAGTCGAAGCCCTTGCCGCTCTCGAACATCTGGCCCTTCGCCTCGAGCAGGCGCGAGACGGTGCGGTGCAGCGGGAAACCCTCGGGCGCGCGGGTGAGGGCGCGACCGATCTCGGTCATGGTCTTCTCGTCGATCGCGGTCTGGCCGCGCTGGTAGCTCTCGTGGTCGCGCCGGTCGAGATGGCTCCAGCGCCCGTCGAGCCAGTCGGCCTTGTTCGGGCGGTAGGACTTGCCGGCCTCGAACTCCTCACCCAGCAGCGCCTGGAACTGCGCCTTCATGTCCTCGATCTCGCCCTCGGGGATCAGCCCGTCCTTGACGAGCCGCTCGGTGTAGAGCGTGAGCGTGGTCTTCTGGCTCTTGATCTTCTTGTACATCACCGGGTTGGTGAACATGGGCTCGTCGCCCTCGTTGTGACCGAACCGGCGGTAGCAGAAGATGTCGATGACGACGTCCTTGTGGAACTTCTGCCGGAACTCGGTCGCCACCTTGGCGGCGTGCACCACCGCCTCCGGGTCGTCGCCGTTGACGTGGAAGATCGGCGCCTCGACCATCAGCGCGATGTCGGTCGGGTAGGGCGAGGAGCGCGAGAAGTGCGGCGCGGTGGTGAAGCCGATCTGGTTGTTCACCACGATGTGGATCGTGCCGCCGGTGCGGTGGCCGACGAGGCCCGACAGGCCGAAGCCCTCGGCCACGACGCCCTGGCCCGCGAAGGCCGCGTCGCCATGCAGCAGCACCGGGATCACCTGGGTGCGGTCCTGGTCGCCGAGCTGGCTCTGCTTGGCGCGCGCCTTGCCGAGCACGACCGGGTTCACCGCCTCGAGGTGGCTGGGGTTGGCGGTCAGCGACAGGTGGACCTTGTTGCCGTCGAACTCGCGGTCCGAAGAAGCGCCGAGGTGGTATTTCACGTCGCCGGAGCCGTCCACTTCCTCGGGCTTGAAGCTGCCGCCCTGGAATTCGTGGAAGATCGCCCGGTAGGGCTTCTGCATGACGTTGGCGAGCACCGAGAGGCGGCCGCGATGCGGCATGCCGATCACGATGTCCTTCACGCCGAGCTGGCCGCCGCGCTTGATGATCTGCTCCATCGCCGGGATCAGCGCCTCGCCGCCGTCGAGGCCGAAGCGCTTGGTGCCCATGTACTTGACGTGCAGGAACTTCTCGAAGCCCTCGGCCTCGACCAGCTTGTTGAGGATCGCCTTGCGGCCTTCCTTGGTGAACTGGATCTCCTTGCCGTAGCCCTCGATCCGCTCCTTGAGCCAGGCCGATTGCTCGGGGTCGGAGATGTGCATGTATTGCAGCGCGAAGGTGCCGCAATAGGTCCGCTTCACCAGCGCCAGGATCTCGTTCATCGTCGCGATCTCGAGGCCGAGCACGTTGTCGATGAAGATCGGCCGGTCCATGTCGGACTTGGTGAAGCCGTAATTCGCCGGATCCAGCTCGGGATGCGGCGTCTGCTCGCGCAAGCCCAGCGGATCGAGATCGGCGGCGAGATGGCCGCGGATCCGGTAGGCGCGGATGATCATCAGCGCGCGGATGCTGTCGAGCACCGCGGCGCGCAGCTGCTCTTCAGAGAGCCCGACGCCCTTCTCGGCGGCCTTGGCGGCGATCTTGTCGCGGGCACCCTTGGCCTCGGCGGCGGCGGGCCACTGCCCGTCGAGCGCGGCGGTCAGGTCGTCATTCGGCTGCATCGGCCAGTCGCGGCGGGCCCAGGAGGGGCCGGCGGCCTCGGCGCGGGCGTCCGAGCCGCTGTCGCCCAGGCTGCGGAAGAACTCCTGCCAGGCCGCGTCGACGCTCGACGGGTTCTCGGCATAGCGCGCGTGCAGATGCTCGATGTAGTCGGCGTTCGCACCCTGCAGGAAGGAGGAGGCGTGGAACACGTCGTTGGGGCTTTGCTCGGTCATGGCAGGATCCTCGATCCGCGGGGCAAGAACGGTGATGCGCCGGGCCCAGATAGGGCGCGCGGCGCGGATGTCAGGGGGGAAGGGGGCGTGCGCCCCCTTCTGATAGGTGTCAGCCGATCGCCTTGAGCACGGCTTCGCCGAGCGAGGCGGGGCTGTCGGCGACCACGATCCCGGCGGATTTCATCGCCTCGATCTTGCTCTCCGCGTCGCCCTGGCCGCCCGACACGATCGCGCCGGCATGGCCCATGCGGCGGCCCGGAGGGGCGGTGCGCCCGGCGATGAAGCCGGCGGTGGGCTTCCAGCGGCCGCGCTTCTTCTCGTCCGCGAGGAACTGCGCCGCTTCTTCCTCGGCGGTGCCGCCGATCTCGCCGATCATGATGATCGACTGGGTCTCGGGGTCGGCGAGGAACATCTCGAGGATGTCGATATGCTCCGAGCCCTTGATCGGGTCGCCGCCGATGCCCACGGCCGTCGACTGGCCGAGGCCCGAATCCGAGGTCTGCTTGACCGCCTCGTAGGTCAGCGTGCCCGAGCGGGACACGACGCCCACCGAGCCGCGCTTGTGGATGTGGCCGGGCATGATGCCGATCTTGCAGGCGTCGGGGGTGATGACACCGGGGCAGTTCGGCCCGATCAGCCGGGTCTTGGAATTGATGAGGGCGCGCTTGACCTTCATCATGTCGAGCACCGGGATGCCTTCGGTGATGCAGATCACCAGCTCCATCTCGGCGTCGATCGCTTCCATGATGGAGTCGGCGGCGAAGGGCGGCGGCACGTAGATCACCGAGGCGTTGGCCTCGGTCTTGGCCTTGGCCTCGTGCACGCTGTCGAAGACCGACAGGTCGAGATGGGTCTGACCACCTTTGCCCGGGGTCACGCCGCCGACCATCTTGGTGCCGTAGGCGATGGCCTGCTCGGTGTGGAAGGTGCCCTGGCTGCCGGTGAGACCTTGGCAGATGACCTTGGTGTTTTCGTCGACGAGAATCGCCATTGCTGTTATCCCTTCACCGCTTTGACGATCTTTTCGGCAGCATCGGACAGGTTGTCCGCCGCGATCACGTCCAGACCGGAATTGTTGATGATCTCCTTGCCCTGATCGACGTTCGTCCCTTCGAGACGCACGACCAGCGGCACCTTCAGACCGACCTCTTTCACGGCCGCGATCACGCCTTCGGCGATGACGTCGCAGCGCATGATGCCGCCGAAGATGTTGACCAGGATGCCTTTGACGTTCTGGTCGGAGGTGATGATCTTGAAGGCCTCGGTGACCTTCTCCTTGGTGGCGCCGCCGCCCACGTCGAGGAAGTTGGCCGGCTCCGCGCCCTTGAGCTTGATGATGTCCATCGTCGCCATGGCGAGGCCCGCGCCGTTGACCATGCAGCCGATCTCGCCGTCGAGCGCGATGTAGTTCAGGTCGTACTTCGAGGCGGCCAGCTCCTTGCTGTCTTCCTCGGTCTCGTCGCGCAGGGCGGCGATGTCGTCGTGGCGGTAGATCGCGTTGCCGTCGAAGCCCATCTTGGCGTCGAGGCACTTCAGATCACCCTTGTCGGTGACGATCAGCGGGTTGATCTCCAGCATCTCCATGTCCTTCTCGACGAAGAGACGGTAGAGCGTGTCCATCAGCTTGACGCACTGCTTGACCTGCTGGCCCTTGAGGCCGAGGGCAAAGGCGATGCGGCGGCCGTGATAGGGCTGGTAGCCGGTGGCCGGATCGACCGAGAAGCTCAGGATCTTCTCGGGCGTGGAGGCGGCGACCTCCTCGATGTCCATGCCGCCCTCGGTCGAGCAGACGAAGGAGATGCGGCTGGTGGCGCGGTCGACCAGCAGCGCGAGATAGAGCTCGGTCTCGATCTCCGAGCCATCCTCGATATAGATGCGGTTGACCTGCTTGCCCGCCGGGCCGGTCTGGTGCGTGACCAGGGTACGGCCGAGCATCTTCTTGGCTTCCTCGGCCGCCTCCTCGACGGACTTGGCGAGACGGACGCCGCCCTTCTCGCCGGCGTCGGCCTCCTTGAAGTGGCCCTTGCCGCGGCCGCCGGCATGGATCTGCGCCTTGACCACCCAGAGCGGGCCGTCGAGTTCGCCTGCCGCTGTCTTCGCCTCTTCGGCGCGCATCACCGGACGTCCGTCGGAGACGGGCGCGCCGTAGCTGCGCAGAAGGGCCTTGGCCTGATATTCGTGGATGTTCATGGACCGGTCCTCGGTTGCCGTGATTTGGCCCCTTCAAGCACAGGCATCGGTACGAAAGAACTGCTTTCGGAGCGGCATCCGAGGAAAAGCGACATATGTGATCACGCAATTTCAAGGCGTGATCACAGAGTGCGAACTGCGACCGGCTGTCGCGGCGGCGCGATTCGATCCTCGTGTCCAAGCCCGTGACATCGTCATGAAAAAGGGCGCCCGAAGGCACCCTTTTCCTCGCATTCCTTCGCCTGCGTTCAGGCGAGGCTGGAGTCGATGCCCTTGCAGGCCTCGACCAGGCCCTTCACGGCCTCGACCGACTTGTCGAACATCGCCTGTTCTTCGCGGTTCATCTTGATGTCGATGACCCGCTCGACGCCGCCGGCGCCGATCACCGTCGGCACGCCGACATACATGCCGTTCAGGCCGAGCGCGCCGTCGACATAGGCGGCGCAGGGCAGCACGCGCTTCTGGTCCTTGAGATAGGCTTCGGCCATCTCGATGGCGCTGGTCGCCGGGGCGTAGAAGGCCGAACCGGTCTTCAGTAGGCCGACGATCTCAGCGCCGCCGTCACGGGTGCGCTGGATGATCGCGTCGAGCTTTTCCTGGGTGGTCCAGCCCATCTGCACCAGGTCGGGCAGGGGGATGCCGCCGACGGTGGAGTAGCGGGCCAGCGGCACCATGGTGTCGCCATGGCCGCCCAGCACGAAGGCGGTGACGTCGCGCATCGAGACGTCGAATTCGAGGCTCAGGAAGTGGCGGAAGCGGGCGCTGTCGAGCACGCCAGCCATGCCGCAGACCTTCTCGTGCGGCAGGCCCGAGAACTCGCGCAGGGCCCAGACCATCGCGTCGAGCGGGTTGGTGATAC
Source organism: Limimaricola variabilis (assembly GCF_014195545.1). Classification (GTDB taxonomy): domain Bacteria; phylum Pseudomonadota; class Alphaproteobacteria; order Rhodobacterales; family Rhodobacteraceae; genus Limimaricola; species Limimaricola variabilis. Next base: position 112,237 of record NZ_JACIBX010000008.1, read on the forward strand.
AGATCACGAAGGCGTCGGGGGCGTGCTTGGCGATGCCTTCGCCGACCGACTTCATGACCTTGAGGTTGATGCCGAGCAGGTCGTCGCGGCTCATGCCGGGCTTGCGCGGCACGCCGGCGGTGACGATGCATACGTCGGCGCCGGCGATGTCGGCATAGTCGTTGGTGCCCTTGAGCACGGCGTCGAAGCCCTCGGCCGGACCGGATTCGGCGATGTCGAGCGCCTTGCCCTGGGGACTGCCTTCGGCGATGTCGAACAGCACGACATCGCCGAGTTCCTTGATCGCGGCGAGATGGGCGAGCGTGCCGCCGATCTGACCGGCGCCGATGAGGGCGATCTTGGGTCTGGCCATGAATGGCTCCTGTCGAGAAATGGTTTGCGAGGCTTTGCCTAAGCCGCGCGGCACCGCGTTGCAAGGCTGTGGCCTGCCACCGGCCGCCGCTTGCACGATGTTTGCGCAAACGAAAGCGGCCGCCCCGGGGAGGGGCGGCCGCGTTGGGGAGAGGATGGGCCGTTACTGCGCGGGCGCGGTCTCGGTCTCCATCTCGGTTTCCATCTCCGCCTCGGTCTCCATCTGCTCCTCGGGCGCCTCGTATTTCGGCAGCGCCTTCAGCTCGTCCTCGGTCGCGCTGATGTAGACACGGATGTCGGAGCCGTCTTCGTTGGTCAGGATCTGCAGATCCTCAAAGTCCACGGCGACCTTCTTCTCGCCGATGCCGAGGAAGCCGCCGACACCGATCACGGCGCGGCTGATCTCACCGGAGTCGGAGGCCACGAGGTCCTCGATCTCGCCGATGTTCTCGTCCTCGACGCCATAGACGGTCGCGCCGGTCAGCTCGTCGGTCGACAGGTCGGAGACGCTGGTGGTGGTGTAGCCTTCGCGCTCGATCTCGGTCATCGCGGTGCCACCGGCAGCGGGAACGGTCTCGCCCTCGGCCATTTCTTCCTGAGCGTCGGACATTTCCTCGGCGGCCTCTTCCTGGCCCTCGGCCATGGCTTCGGCGGCGTCCTCGGTGTCACCCTCGGCCATTTCCTCGGCGGCCTCGGCTTCGCCCTCGGCCATCTCCTCGGCGGCCTCTTCCTGCTCGTCCTGGGCCTCGTCGCTCGGCTCGCCATCGAGGACCTGCTCGACATCCTCGGCGGCGTCGGACATCTCGTCCGACACTTCGGCGGTCACGCTGCCCGGCTCGGCACCGGCCTCGGCTTCGACCTCGGTCTCACCTTCGGCCATGGTCGCGGTGGCGGCAGCGGTCGCGGCGGCGCTGGTCTGCTCGACCATGCCCGGCTCGGCGGCCTCGTCATCGGTCATAGCGCCTTCGACCTTCGCGCGCTCGAAAGCGGGCGCGGCCTCGAGGGCTTCCTGCGACGAGTTCACCACGAGGAAACGCTCGCCATTCTCGTCATCATAGGTGCGGACCTGATCCATGGTGATGGCGACGTCCTTCTCGCCGATCCCGAGGAAGCCGCCGACACCGATGATCACCGCCTGGACGCTGCCGTCCTCGGAGATGATCAGGTCGTTGATCTCGCCGATATCGTCCCATTCCTGCTCTTCGAAGTTGATCATATCGCCATTCTCACCGAGCTCCTGCTCGGAGGAATAGATGCGCATGCCCATCAGGTTGGACGCGTAGAAGTCGTCGGCCGAGACCTCATAGGCACCGGTCGCCATGGCATGGGATTCGGCGTAGGCGGCGGAGCCCATGACGAGCGCCGTCGCAGCAGTGGTAAGAAGCAGTTTCATCTTTCCAGACCTTTGTCCTGAGGCGCAGCCCGGCGCCCGAATGGGACGACGGCGGCCAATATCTGGCAGGAGAACCCGCGTAGTTCGGCTGGGTTGCATGCTTTGGCAAATATTTCTTCCATCCCCGCCATCGGGCGGAATCCTGCGCAGATCAGGCACTTCGGAGAGCCATCGAGCGCTGATCAACTGGCCGGATCGCCCGCGGGTGGCGGCGGGTCGAGCCACTCGAAGGCATGCCCTGCCGCGATCAGGCAGCTGGGCCCGCCGGGGCGGGTCAGCAGCAAGGTCCAGCCGCCGGTATCGTCGCAGGCGAAGATCTCCCTCACCTGCCGGGCACCATCGAGCGCGATGGCCTGTCGATGCTCCCCGAAACGCTCTGCTAGCTCCGCGTCGATCCGGTCATGCGGGGCGCAGCGCGGTGCGGCAGGGGCAGGCAGCGCCCATGCGCAAAGGGGCAGGGCGGCGAGCAGGAATTTGACCGGGGTCATGGCGATCTCCTTCGATAGGGCGGGCCTGAACCATGCAGTCTCCCCGCACCCGCCGAAGATGGTGTTAACGATGCCACCGTTGCGCCGCGCGACCGGGCGCGGCAGGCTGAGGCGAATTTCAGGCCGACCAAGGACCGACATGCCGTTTCGCTCGATGCTTTACGTTCCCGCCTCGAACGCCCGCGCGATGCGCAAGGCGGTCGATCTCGACTGCGATGCGCTGATCCTCGACCTCGAGGACGCCGTCGCACCCGCCGCCAAGGCTGCGGCCCGGGCGGCGCTGGCCGGGCGCGACGAGACAGGCTCGCCCGCACTGGTGCGGATCAACGGGCTCGACACACCCTGGGGCGACGCGGATCTGGCGGCATTGGCGGACATCGCCTGCGCCGGGGTGCTGGTGCCCAAGGTCGGATCGCCCACTGATCTCGACGCGGTTGCGGCGCGGGTCGACCGCCCGCTCTGGGCGATGATCGAGACACTGGCCGGCGTTCTCGCCGCCGCCGGGATCTGCACGCATCCGCGGCTCGAAGGGGTGGTGATGGGCACCAACGATCTCGCGCGTGCGCTGGGCGCACGCGACCGACCCGATCGCATGCCGCTCATGGCGGCGCTGCAGACGACGCTGCTGGCGGCGCGTGCCGCCGGTGTCCGGGCGATCGACGGCGTGTGCAATGCGCTCGACGACCCCGAACGGATGCGCGCCGAATGCGCGCAGGGACGCGACATGGGCTTCGACGGCAAGAGCCTGATCCACCCGGCGCAGATTGCCGCCGCCAATGCGGCCTTCGCCCCCGACGCCGCCGAGATCGACCGCGCGCGGCGCCGGATCGCCGCCTATCAGGCGGCGCAGGACGAAGGGCAGGGCGTGGCCGTGGTCGATGGCGAGATCGTAGAAGCACTGCATGTCGCCACCGCGCGCGAGACGCTGGCGCTCGCCGAGGCGGTCGCGGCGAAGGAGGGGCGATGATCCAGTTGCTTGCCGGTCTGGCCCTGTGGAGCGGGGCCCATGCCCTGCCCCGGGTCGCGCCGGGGCTGCATGCGCGGCTGGGCCGGGCCGCGCGCGGCGTGGTGGCGGTGACAGTGCTGCTGGGGCTGTGGCTGATGATCCGAGGCTATGGCGCGCAGGATGCCGCGCCGCGCTTTGCCCCGGCGCCATGGGCATGGCACCTCAACAACCTGATGGTGCTGGTCGCGGTCTATCTCTTCGCCGCGTCCGGCATGAAGACTCGCGCCGCCGCATGGCTGCGCCATCCGCAGCTCCTCGCGGTCGCGCTGTGGGGCGGAGCGCATCTCCTGGTCAACACACATTGGGCAGCCGGCCTGCTCTTTGGCGGCTTGGCGGTCTGGGCGGTGGCCGAAATGGCACTGCTCGACGCCCGGGCCCAGATTGCCGTGGCGCCGGCACCCGCCCCGGTCGGGCGCGAGGTCGCGGCACTCCTCGGCGCGGTGGCTGTTTTCATCCTCATCGCGCTGGTGCATGGCTGGATCGGACCCAACCCTTTCGGAGCGATGTCATGAAGATCTACCGCTTTCTCACCGGCGACGACAATTCGGCCTTCTGTCACAAGGTGACCGAGGCGCTGTCCAAGGGTTGGGCGCTCTATGGCGAGCCGACCTATGCCTATGACGCCGCCAATGGCGTGATGCGCTGCGGGCAGGCCGTCACCAAGGAGGCGGATGTCGAATATTCCTCCGATCTCCGGCTCGGCCAACTCTGACCCGAGCCGCCTGAGCCGGTCCGCGGTCGCCAGCGCAGCGGACCGACCGTTACCGCTATCGCTGTGATCACGGCGCGGAGGGCTGTGATCACGCTTGGCGGAATCCTGCCCGTTGCGGCGATTTTTCCACGGTTTCAGGCGCCGTGGCGGGTGACAGCCCGGCCAAAATCGCTAGGGATGATGCCAGCCGGGGCCGCCCATGGGCAGGCCCCCACGCCAGATAAGGACGACGCCATGGCCGACGTGAACCGGGGCAACCGCCCGCTTTCGCCGCATATCTCCATCTATCGCTGGCACATCCCGATGCTGACCTCGATCCTGACGCGGATCACCGGCAACGCGCTGATCGTGACGGCGCTGCTGGTGGTCTGGTGGTTCGCGGCCGCCGCGGCCGGCCCCGAGAGCTTTGCCGTGGCCGATGGCTTCCTGCGCAGCTGGTTCGGCGATCTGGTGATGTTCTTCTCGGTGCTCGGGCTGTGGTACCACACGCTGGCGGGCATCCGGCACCTGATCTGGGACGAGGTGAAGATGCTCGAGATCGACAAGGCCGAGCTGCTCGGCCAGATCATCCTGATCGTCTCGGTCCTGCTCACCATCTTCACCGTCGTCGTTCTCTGAGGGGCACCGATATGGCTTACCTGACCGACCGCAAGCGCGCGCATGGCCTCGGCGCCTCGCATTCCGGCACCCGCCAGCATTGGCGCATGAGCATGTCCTCGGTGGCGCTGGCGATCCTGATCCCGCTCTTCGTCTTTACCTTCGGCGCGGTGCTCGGCGGCACCTACGAAGAGGTGGTGATCTACTACCAGCGCCCGATCCCTGCGGCGATCGCCGTGCTGACTTTCATCGTCGGCTTCTGGCACTTCCGCGCCGGCGCGCAGATCATGATCGAGGATTACAGCCGCGGCTTCACCCGCAAGGCGCTGATCGTCGGCGTGACCTGTCTCTCCTATGCCCTGGCCGCGATCGGCGTTCTCGCCCTGATCCGCCTCGCCCTCTGACCGGAGCCCCCTCATGGCAGCCTACGAATACGAAACGCACGAATACGACGTGGTGGTGGTCGGCGCCGGCGGCGCGGGCCTGCGCGCCACGCTCGGCATGGCCGAGCAGGGTCTGCGCACCGCCTGCATCTCCAAGGTCTTCCCGACCCGCTCGCACACCGTCGCGGCGCAGGGCGGCATCGCCGCCAGCTTGGGCAACATGGGCCCCGACAGCTGGCAGTGGCACATGTACGACACGGTGAAGGGCTCCGACTGGCTCGGTGACACCGACGCCATGGAGTACCTCGCCCGCGAGGCGCCCAAGGCGGTCTACGAGCTCGAGCATTACGGCGTGCCGTTCTCGCGCACCGAAGAGGGCAAGATCTACCAGCGCCCCTTCGGCGGCCACACCACCGAGTATGGCGAAGGCCCGCCGGTGCAGCGCACCTGTGCCGCCGCCGACCGGACCGGCCACGCGATCCTGCACACGCTTTACGGCCAGTCGCTCAAGCAGAAGGCCGAGTTCTACATCGAGTACTTTGCCATCGACCTGCTGATGGATGATGACGGCACCTGCCGCGGCGTTCTGGCGTGGAAGCTCGACGACGGCACCATGCACGTCTTCGCCGCCAAGACGGTCGTCCTGGCGACCGGCGGCTATGGCCGCGCCTATTTCTCCGCGACCTCGGCCCATACCTGCACCGGCGACGGCGGCGGCATGGTGGCGCGCGCGGGCCTGCCGCTGCAGGACATGGAATTCGTGCAGTTCCATCCGACCGGCATCTACGGCGCGGGCTGCCTGATCACCGAAGGCGCGCGCGGCGAGGGCGGCTACCTCACCAACTCCGAGGGCGAGCGCTTCATGGAGCGCTACGCGCCGACCTACAAGGATCTCGCCTCGCGCGACGTGGTCTCGCGCTGCATGACCATGGAGATCCGCGAGGGCCGCGGCGTCGGCAAGGATGGCGATCACATCCACCTGCACCTCAACCACCTGCCGCCCGAGACCCTGGCCGAGCGTCTGCCCGGCATCTCGGAATCGGCGCGGATTTTCGCGGGCGTCGACCTCACGAAAGAGCCGATCCCGGTGCTGCCGACCGTGCATTACAACATGGGCGGCATCCCGACGAACTACTGGGGCGAGGTGCTCAATCCGACGGCCGAAAACCCCGACGCGGTGACGCCGGGCCTGATGGCGGTGGGCGAGGCGGGCTGCGCCAGCGTTCACGGCGCCAACCGTCTCGGCTCCAACTCGCTGATCGACCTCGTGGTGTTCGGCCGGGCCGCGGCGATCCGCGCGCGCGAAGTCGTCGACCCCGCGACCGCGGTGAAGGCTCCGGCCAAGGCAGCGATCGAGAAGGCTTTCGATCGTTTCGACGGCCTGCGCCATGCCAAGGGCGGCGTCCCCACCGCCGAGCTGCGACTTGAGATGCAGCGCAACATGCAGGCCGACGCGGCGGTGTTCCGCACCGACAAGACGCTCGCGGAAGGCATGAAGAAGATGCAGGACACGGCGGCGAAGATGGATGACATCCACGTCACCGACCGCAGCCTGGTGTGGAACTCCGACCTGATGGAGACGCTGGAGCTGGCCAACCTGATGCCCAACGCGCTGGCCACCATCACCGCCGCCGAGGCGCGCAAGGAAAGCCGCGGCGCGCATGCGCATGAGGACTATCCCGACCGCGACGACGAGAACTGGCGCAAGCACTCCCTTGCCTGGATCGAGGGCAACACGGCGCGGCTCGATTACCGCCCGGTGCATCTGGATCCGCTGACCAAGGCGGAGGAGGGCGGCATCGACCTCAAGAAGATCGCGCCCAAGGCGCGGGTCTACTGATGCGCGCCGCGCTTCTCGCGCTGCCGCTTCTCGCGGCCGCCTGCACGCAGACCCCGCTGTCGCCGCTCGATGCGGCACGGGTCTGCGAGCAGCGGGCGCGGCAGGCGCAGGGGCCCTCTGGCAGCGTCAGCGTCGGGGCGAACTCGCGCAGCGGGCTCTCGACCGGGATCTCGATCGGCGTCACCGACGACTACCTGCGCGGTCGCGATCCCTATGAGGTCTACGAGGACTGCGTGGTCGCGCGTAGCGGCCAGCCGCCGGTCCGCCCGCCCCGGCTCAGATGATCCAGATCCATGCGACGACGACCGGGGGCCTGGCCCCCGGCGCTTTCCCCAAGGAGACCTGACCATGGTCCAGCTCACCCTTCCGAAGAACAGCCGCATCACCCACGGCAAGACCTGGCCCAAGCCCGAAGGCGCGACCAACCTGCGCAAGGTCCAGATCTATCGCTGGAACCCCGATGACGGGAAGAACCCGCGCGTCGATACCTATTTCGTCGATGTCGACAGCTGCGGTCCGATGATTCTCGACGCGTTGATCAAGATCAAATCCGAGATTGACCCGACGCTCACTTTCCGCCGCTCCTGCCGGGAAGGGATCTGCGGCTCCTGCGCGATGAACATCGACGGGCGCAACACGCTGGCCTGCACCTACGGGCTCGACGAGGTCGAGGGCGACATCAAGATCTACCCGCTGCCGCACATGCCGGTGGTCAAGGACCTGATCCCCGACCTGACGCATTTCTATGCCCAGCACGCTTCGATCAAGCCGTGGCTCGAGACCGAGACCAACACCCCGGCCAAGGAATGGCGCCAGTCGATCGAGGATCGCAAGAAGCTCGACGGGCTCTACGAGTGCATCATGTGCGCCTCCTGCTCGACGGCCTGCCCCTCCTACTGGTGGAACGGCGACCGCTATCTCGGGCCGGCCGCTCTGCTGCACGCCTATCGCTGGATCGTCGACAGCCGCGACGAGGCGACCGGCGAGCGGCTCGACGATCTTGAGGACGAGTTCAAGCTCTACCGCTGCCACACCATCATGAACTGCGCCAAGACCTGCCCCAAGGGGCTCAACCCGGCCAAGGCGATCCAGTCGATCAAGCACATGATGGTCGAGCGCGCCGTATGACGCAGCCGCCGCCCGACGCCGATGCGCGCCGGGCGGCGCGCCCGGTTCTCGTCTACCCTGACGGGAGCCTGCCCCCGCCGCCGATGGAGCTCTATGCCCGCGCCGCCGCCTCGGCGCACCTGGAGGCGGAAGTGATTGTACCGCCGCGCGACGCGGCGGCGATCGAAGTCCCGGCCGGCTCGATCCTGCGGCTCGGCTGCCCTGAGGGGCCGCAGGTCGGCGACCTCAACCTCTTTGCCCGCGATGACCTCACCGAGCGCTTCTTCTCCGGCAAGACCCGGGCCCTGCACGGCACCCATGTAAGCACTGGCGACCGGCTCTGGTCGTGCTTTCCCCATCTGCGTCCGATGGCCACGATCATCGCCGACAGCCTGTCATGGTACGGCATCGACGCCGACGGGGCCTCGGTGCATGACGTGATCGGCACGCGCTGCGACCCCTACACGCACCACCTGCTCTCGGGCGGGGATTACGATCGCTGCTGCCATTCCAACCTCACCCGGGCGCTGGCGGCGCATCGGGGGCTATCGCTGGCCGAGGCCGAGCCGCATGTGCATGACGTGCTCAACCTCTTCATGTGCACCGGCTTCACCCGCGACACCGGCCGTTACTTCATGAAGGCGAGCCCGGTGCGGGCCGGGGACCATCTCGATCTTTTCGCTGAGATCGACCTGCTGGCAGTGATGAGCGCCTGCCCGGGCGGCGATTGCGGCGCCGGGCATTCGAGCGACCAGGCCGCCTGCCATCCGCTGTCGATGGCGGTGCTGCGCCCGGCCCCCGGTAGCCTGGGCGATTGGATGAGCCCGCCGCGCAACGGCTATGCGGGCGGGCACGGGATTTAGGCGAAGGCCGCTTCCAGCGCGATTTCGACCATCTCGCCGAAGCTCTGCTCGCGCTCTATGGCGGGCAGCTCCTCGCCGGTGACGAGGTGGTCCGACACGGTCAGCACCGCCAGCGCCCGGCGCCCATGCCGCGCGGCGAGGGTGTAGAGTTCGGCCGCTTCCATTTCCACCGCGAGGATGCCGTGCCGCACCATCTGTTCGTGCAGGTCGGGTCGCTCGTCGTAGAACGTATCCGAGGAATAGATGCCGCCGACATGCAGACGCGTTCCGCGTGCATTTGCCGAGTCATGCGCGGCGCGCAATAAGCCCCAATCGGCATGGGGTGCGTAATGAATTTCGCGCAGCATTGCGCGTGACGGGTTTCCGACGCTTGACGCGGTCATCGCGAGCACCACGTCGCGCAGGCCGATATCCTTCTGCATCGCCCCGCAGGAGCCGATGCGGATAAGGGTTTGCGCGTCATATTCGCGGATCAGTTCATTGGCGTAGATCGAGAGCGACGGCATGCCCATGCCGGAACCCTGAATCGTTACCGGATGGCCGCGCCAGCTACCGGTGAACCCCAGCATTCCGCGCACCTCGTTGATGCAGCGCGGCTCATCGAGAAATTTCTCCGCGGCCCATTTCGCTCGCAGCGGATCGCCCGGCATCAAGACGGTCGGGGCGATATCGCCCGGGGCTGCGCCGATATGCGTGCTCATTGCGCGAACTCCGACATGGTCGTGGAAAGGGCCGGCGATCACGCCGGCCCCTGTCTAATCAGATCTCGAAATCCGAGAGCGGCCGCCCGGCGGCCTCTGCCTCGTTGATCCAGCGCGGCTTGCGGCCACGGCCGGACCAGGTCTGGCTCGGATCCTCGGGATTGCGATATTTCGCGGGGGTCTTGGCTTTGGTCTTGCGGCCTTTCGAGGCAGCTTCAGCCAATTCGGCCAGCGAGAAGCCATGTTCCGCAGCCGCGCGTTCGGCAGCTTCGAGCGCGGCTTTTCTTTCGCGTTGCGACACGGTGGACAGCGCCTCGTCGATATCCCGGCGAAGCTTTTCCAGCTCCTTGCGGGACATTTCGTGCAGGTCTTGTGCCATGATCTCTCTTTCCATTCGATAATCGACAGGTTTCTGAGGGTCCAATGTAATGGATAACCGTCAATTACGAGATATCTAAAAGAATAGATTAAGCGCAACGTTTGTTTTTCGTCACGTCACCAAATTCACAATTTCTTGCAAGAAACCGCCGTTGGCGAAGCTGCGCGCTCGCTTCAAGGGCAGCCCGGCCGCTTCAAGCGCCTTTTCGAGCGGTGCGTCAAGCTGAAATTCAATCAGACCGAGCGCCGGCATGGCGCCGAAACCGGCACGGCGCAATTCGGCAAGGGTTTCGATGGCCATTTGCGCCGATTGCGGACTGGGCAAGGACAGCAGCAGCGCCTGGGGGCGATCGTCGAGCACCGCCGCGACGATATCGGAGGGCAATCGACGTGGCCCGGTATCGCGCAGCTCGATCCCACGGATATGGGCTTCGGTGGGGGAGGGCAGGGCGCGCGGCAGCCTCGCGTCGAGCCCGGGGCGGGCCAGCAGGAACGTGACGCCCGACGGCGGCGCGGGTTCGGGCTTTGCTACGGCGCCGGGCAGTGCCCCTGCCATGACCGTTCCCCATTCGCCCGTGGTCACCCCCGCCTTGGCGCAGGCCACCGAGGGGCCCATGACGTTGATGCCGCGCTTGGCAGCTTCGCGCAGCGCCAGCAGCGACTTCTGCACCGCATTGCCGTCACGCTGCCGTCGCCAAGCAACCAGCGCTGCCGCGCGATCGGGCTCGGAAAGCGGTGGGGCGGCATCGGCCGGGCGAGAAGGATCGGTTTCCGGCCAAGGCAGCTCATCGGCTTCGGCGCGCAGTAGTGCCGCGCGCAGTCGCGCCGCCGCGTCGGGGCCGGGTGGGGCAATTTCCGAGGCACCGTGCCGGTACTGGATGAGGTCGGGCCGGGCCGCGAAGCCGGGGCCGTGCCGCTCGGCGACCAGCTCCTGCCAGAGCGTCGTCAGGAGCGCCCCCCAGTCGCGGGCCGCTGCGTCGTCAGCCGGCATTACGATGTCAATCCCACAGGCGGCGGCGCGCAGGTGCTCGGGCTTCTCGCGCCGCGCCGTGGCGGCGAGGAGCGCAAGACCGGAGCGAAGCGTCAGCGCCATCCCTTCGGGGGTGAGCGCGGACACGCGCAGTCGGGCGCCGCGCAGGCCGGGCAGGCGCCGTCCGGCCCAGCACAGCGCATCCGCTCCGAGCCCGAGCGCCGCCCGGTCGGACCAGGCCGGGGCGGCGGCCGCGTGGCGCAGCGCCAACGGGTCATGGAGCAGGGCCCCCTGGGGGGGCGCGACGCCGCGCCGTTCGGCCAGTGCTGCCACCAGGGCCAGGTGCCAAGGACCGGCCGCGCCGCCATCAAGCTCCAGCACGTCCGGCAGCCGGTCGGGCCACAGCGCCTCGAGGTCGCCAAGATGAGCCAGCGCGGGTCCCTCCACCCCGACCAGCCCTGCGGCCAGCGGGTGATCTGAATCGAAGCCCGCCCGGCTCGGCAGGTCGGGCCGCAGGGTGGCGGGGGCGGCCCCCGGCGTCCGGGGCGTCGTGGAGCGGTGAAGGGTCATGGCCTCGTCCGGTTCGCGGGGGCGGCGGGCCGGCCGGGCCTCAGCGGCCCGCGGCGCGCGCCGCACGGGATAGAACGCCGCGTTCTGCGGAAGCCCGTATGATGGGCCGTCGCGGGCCGAGCGTCCAGACCGCGGCACCTTGTAAGGGTCCAAGGGTTCACCGGTCGGGCCGACAGCGTGTTCTGCGCGCATCGCTTTGCGCTGCGGATGCCTGCCCGAGGGCCGATCGGGCCGCCCGGCGCTACCGCAGCGACGACGATTGCGGCAGGGTCGGCCCATGTTCCGTCCCGTCGAGATCCCACTTTGGTTGCTGGTGCTGATCCTGCTCTTCGCGGCGGTCACCTTCGCATCGCATTTCCTGTTCCCCTCGGTGCGCTGGTTCTTCCGCAAGCGGATGGAGCGGGCCGTGGCCCGCCTCAACACCCGGCTCGCGCGGCCGATCGAGCCGTTCAAGCTGGCCCGCCGCCACGACATGATCCAGCGGCTGATCTACGACCCGCTGGTCGCGCAGGCGGTGGTCGAGCACGCCAAGAGCCACGGGGTGCCCGAGAACGTCGCTTTCGAACTGGCCGGGGATTACGCGCGCGAGATCGTGCCCTCCTTTTCGGCGACCGCCTATTTCACCTTCGGAACCCGTGCGGCGCAGTGGCTCAGCCGGGCGCTCTACCGGATCCGGCTGGGGGCGTTCGACCGCAGCGCGATCGACGCGATCGATCCCGACGCGGCGGTGGTCTTCGTGATGAACCATCGCTCCAACATGGATTACGTGCTGGTGACATGGCTGGCGGCGCGGACCTCCGCACTGTCCTATGCCGTGGGCGAATGGGCACGGATCTGGCCGCTGACACCGCTGATCCGGATGATGGGCGCCTATTTCATCCGCAGGCGCGATCGCGGCGCACTCTATCGACGGGTGCTGCAGCGCTACGTGCAGATGGCGACCGCGGGCGGCGTGACGCAGGCAATCTTTCCCGAGGGTGGGTTGAGCCTCGATGGACGGCTCGCCTCTGCCAAGACCGGGCTCCTGGGCCATATCGTCGAGGATTTTGGCAGCCACGGGCGCGACGTGATCTTCGTGCCGGTGGCGCTCAATTACGACCGGGTGCTTGAGGATCGGGTGCTGATCGGGGCGGCACGGGCGGGCAATCGCCGCTTCCGGGTGCCGCCCTCACGTCTGGTGCGTGTGGTGCTGGGGCATCTGGCCCGCCAGCTGACAGGACGGTTCAAAGGTTTCGGCACGGCCTCGGTCGGATTCGGCCGGCCCGTGTCGCTCGCGGAGTTCCTGGGGGATCGGCAGCCGACGCCGCAGGATACCGCCCGGCTGGCACGCGAGATGATGGCCCGGATCGAGGCGGTGATGCCGGTGCTGCCGGTCCCGCTCGTGGCGGGGATCCTGCTCGACGCGGCACCGCTGCCGCCGGGCCGGATCGAGATCCGGGTGGCGGCACGGCTGGCCATGCTGCAGGCGCGCGGCATCGCCCTGCCGCGCCGCGACGCCGCACGGGTTACCGCCGATGCGCTCGAATTGCTCGGGCAGCGCGGGCTGCTGGTCGAGGAGGCAGGCGGTTTGCGTCCGGCGCCGGGCGCCGAGGCAGTGCTCGGCTTCTACGCCGCCTCGATCGCGCATCATTTCGAACCGACGGCGCTGGCCGGTCCGGTCAGCCAGCCGCCTGAGGGGCGCTGAGCTCGAAGGGGACCGCGGGCGCGACGAGATCGTCGGTCCCGAGCGGCTCGGAGGGCTTGGCCAGCATCGAGCGCACCACCCAGCGCAGCTCGCGCTCGGCGCGGGTGATCGCCACATAGGCCAGCCGCTTCCACAACGGCTGGCCGGCTTCGACCCGGCCCATGCGTGCCGCGATCTCGATGTCGGGGGCGAAGACCTGCACCGTGTCCCACTGCGAGCCCTGGGCCTTGTGGATGGTGACGGCGGCACCGTGCAGGAAGGTTGCGCCCATCCGTGCGGCATAGGGAATGAAGGGCTCGGCATCGCCCTCCTGCTCGATCCGCACAATCGAGGCGGCGGAGAGCTGCGGCTCGGGTGCACCCATCACGTGCAGTCGGGAGAAGCCCGGCTTGCGACCAGGACCCATATAGATCACCTGCGCGCCCTTGATCAGACCGCGCGCCTCGAGGTCGAGCCGCTTCTTGCGGTGCTTCAAAGGTAGCTCGATGCCGTCGCAGATCAGCGGCTCTCCCGGCAGCAGGTCGCCCTCTGGCGCGCCATGCGCGGCGCGGAAGGCATGGATCAGCCGGATCCGCGTGGCGTTGCGCCAGACCAGCACCGGGGAGCGGGCCATCAGGTCCGATTCCACACGCGGCGCGAAGACCACCCTCTCGTCGCGCTCGGACGCCTCGCGCACCATCCGCTCGAAGGCGTAGAAATCCACCTGTGGATCGGCCAGCGCGTGGGCGAGATCGAGGATCGGGTTGTCCGCGTCCTGCCGGTGGATGCGGTGCAGCACGTGCTTGTCGGCATCCTTCATGGTGTCGAACACCATGCCGCCCGAGGACTGGACCGGGGGGAGCTGTGCCGGGTCGCCGAACAGCACCAGCGTCGGGAAGATCTCCTTGAGATCCTCGACCTGCTTTTCGTCGAGCATCGAGCTTTCGTCGATGAAGCCAAGGTCGAGCGGCTCCTCGCGGCGTTTCCAGCCGGTGATGAAGTCCGAGCCTCTGAGACCGGCCGCTGCCAATGCCGCGGGGACCGAGCCATGGGTGGCGAAGGCGCCCGCCGCGCGATCGAGCGCCTCGTCGGTGAGCGCCTCGATGTTCGGCCGCTCGCCCTCGCCGGCCAGCCATTCGGCGATCTTCTCGTATTCCGGATCGTAGACCGGGGTGTAGAGGATGCGGTGGATTGTTGTCGCCGGCACGCCGCGATTGCGCAGCACGCTCGCCGCCTTGTTGGTCGGGGCGAGGATCGCCAGCGTGCGGCGGTCCTTCTTGCGTCGGCCCTCCCAGTCGCCCGAGACGATGTCGACCCCTGCCTCCTTGAGCCGCCGGGTGAGCTCGGCCAGCAGCAGCGTCTTGCCGGAGCCTGCCTTGCCGATCACGGCGATGGCGTGGCGCGCTTCGGAGGCCGGCGCCGACAGCAGTTCGTCGTCGAGATCGATGCCGCTCAGGCGCAGGACCTGAGTCACGGCATCCCAGGCCTCGGCCTGGTCGGAGGAGAACGTCACGGCGGGAAGCGTCATGGGCGCGACCCTACCCGTGCCGCGAGCCGGGGGCCAGAGGCGCCGTGGCGGTCAGTCCCTGTGGCCGGCCGGGCGGTTGGCCGGGAGGCGGGCGGGATGCCGGGGCCGGTCGCCCCGGTCGGGCGGGGCGCGGTGCGCCAGCTCCTGCGTGGCATGACCTGCCGCCTCGGACGGCCGATGCGCCAGCCCGGGCAGGCCGTTGCGGATCGCATAGGTCTCGAGATCGTTCAGCACGTCGAACATCCAGCGATGTGACATCGGTTCTCCTTGCGCCTGCGCCGGTGGACCCCCAGGCGCGAGGTTAGCATGGGCGGGGCAGCGGCGGGGAGGCGGGGAATAGCCGGAATTTTACCGGTCAGCGGCGCCAGCCGGCAAAGGCCAGCGACGCGGCCCAGCCGGCCAGCACCGCCAGCGCCAGCGCCATCAGCCCGTAGAGCGCCGCCTGCTGCTGCGCGAAATTGTAGAGCCAGCGCTCGATGCCGACCTTCTGCACGCCGATCACCGTCTCGTAGCGGTCGACCACCGCGCCGCCCCGGGTCAGGAAGATCCGCGTCGTGTAATTGCCCTCGACCAGGTCGGCGGGCAGCGTCAGCGCGGTGCGGAACAGCGTCTCGCGCTCAAGGTCGACCGCCCCTTCCTCGTAGCGGTAGAGGCCCTCCGCGCTGCGGATCCGCAGCAGCGCGGCGACGTAATCGCCCGCACCCGAGACGCGGTTGCCGACGGCGCGGATGGCGCGCGGGATCGACACGGCGTGGCGCAGATCCTCGGTGGCGGTCAGGATCTCCTCCAGCGGGCCGGTGGTCGCCACGGCGTAGAAGGAGGGCGCGGCGTCGACCTCGAAGACCTCGGTGTTGACCCAGATGCCGGCCCGGCGTTCCTTGCGGCGCACCGTGGCCGGGGCGAGCGGACCGGAGACGGTGACGATCACCTCGAGCGGCGGCGCCTCCGGGGGCGGCGCCTCGCGCCGAACCGCGCCGAAGATCAGGATGTCGGAGCCGTCGAATGTGGCGGTGATCGCCACTTGGTCCTGGCTCAGCCCGAGCACGATCTCCTCGGCCCGGGCGGGCAGGGCGAGCGCGATCAGCAGGAACGCGAGACGCAGGATCATGCCGGGCGCACCGTTTCGACGACGTATAGCTCCGACGGCCTCAGCACGAGGCCGAGCGCGAGCTGCCCGCAGACCGCCAGCACCAGGAGCGCCAGCAGGATGCGCAGCTGCTCGGCCTTCATCCGCGCGCCGATCCGGGTGCCGAGCTGCGCGCCGATCACGCCTCCGGCGATCAGCAGCAGCGCCAGCGCGATGTCGACGGTCTGGTTGGTGACCGCGTGCAGCATGGTGGTGAAGGCGGTGACGAAGATGATCTGGAACAGCGAGGTGCCGATCACGACCTTGGTGGGCATGCCGAGGAGATAGATCATCGCCGGCACCATCACGAAGCCGCCGCCCACCCCCATGATCGCGGCCAGCACGCCGACCGACAGCCCGACCATCAGCGGCGGGATGGCCGAGATGTAGAGCCCGGAGACCCGGAACTTCATCTTCAAGGGCAGCGCGTGCGCCCAGTAGTGCTTGCGTCGTTTCGGCCGGGCGCCGGGGCGGCGCGCCCGCAGGAGCGCGTTCACGCTTTCGATGAACATCATCGCGCCGACGGTGCCGAGAAACAGCACGTAGCTCAGCTCCACCAACAGATCGACTTGGCCGCGCGCCTTGAGCCAGTTGAACACCATGATGCCCAGGCCCGAGCCGATCAGGCCGCCGGCCAGCAGCACCGAGCCCATGGCGATGTCGACGGTGCGCCGCCTGAGATGGCCGAGCAATGCCGAGAAGGAGGAGGCGACGATCTGGTTGGTCGAGGTGGCCACCGCCACGGCGGGCGGGATGCCGGCGAGGAAAAGAAGCGGCGTGATCAGGAAGCCGCCGCCCACTCCGAACATGCCGGACAGCACCCCGACCAGCCCGCCCAGGCCGAGGATCAGCAGGATGTCGACCGAAACCTCGGCGATGGGAAGATAGAGCTGCATGCGGGCTCCCGGCGGATGGGCCCGATTAACGCAAGCCCGGCCGGGATTTCCAAGCCCCCGGCCGGAGAAACTGTTCCGTGGCGGTGTTTATTCCGCGTCGCGCAGCATTCGCCGCAACACCTGCTCGAGCTTGGCCGCGCCGAGGGGGGCCATCGCCTTGGTGTGCTCGTGGCCGATCTTCTCGTCGGACATGCCGGCCGCCATGTTGGTGATCGCCGAGATCGCCAGCGCCCGCATCCCGAGAAAGCGGGCGAGGATCACCTCCGGCACGGTCGACATGCCGACCGCGTCGGCCCCCAGCGTGCGGATCGCGCGGATCTCGGCCGGGGTCTCGAAGGAGGGGCCGGAATACCAGGCGTAGACGCCCTCATGCATCTCGACGCCCTCGGCCTCGGCGGCCGCGCGCAGGCGGTCGCGCAGGGCAGGGTCATGCGCGTCGCCCATCGGCACGAAGCGCCGGTCGGTCGTCTCGCCGATCAGCGGGTTCAGGCCGGAGAAGTTGATATGGTCCGACAGCGCCATGATCGAGCCGGTGGGCATCTCGGCGCGCAGCGAGCCGGCGGCGTTGGTCAGGATCACCGCCTCGGCGCCGAGTTCCTTGAGCACCTCGAGCGGCAGCCGCATCTCGTTCGGGTTGCCGCGCTCGTAATAGTGGGCGCGGCCGCCGAAGACGGCGACCCGCTGACCTTCGAGGTTGCCCACCGCGAGCACCGGATTGTGGCCCGAGACGCCCGCATGGGGAAACCCGGCGAGCTGATCATAGGGGATCGTCACGCCCTCGACGGCGCCCGCGATATGGCCAAGGCCGGAGCCGAGGATCAGGCCGTATTTGACGGGCTCGGCCCCGGCTCGGGCCTTGATCAGGCCCGCAAGTTCAACGCTCTTTGACATAGGGTTCGCCTCCGGCGCGGGGCGGGATCGCGCGGCCGACGAAGCCCGCGAGGATCACCACCGTGAGAATGTAGGGAAGGGCGTCCAGCAGCTGCACGCCGACCTCGAAGCCGATCGTGCTCTCGATCACGTCGGGGCGCAACGCGAGCGCCTGCAGGAAGCCGAACAGCAGGCAGGCGCCGAGCGCGTACCACGGCCGCCATTTGGCGAAGATCAGCGCCGCCAGCGCGATGTAGCCGCGCCCCGCAGTCATGTCCTTGACGAAGCCCGCCTGCAGGCCGGTCGAGAGATAGGCGCCCGCGAGGCCGGTGAGCAGGCCGCAGATCGCCACGGCGGCGAAGCGCAGACCCACGACCGAGACGCCGGCGGTGTCGACCGCAGCGGGATTCTCGCCCACCGCGCGCAGCCGCAGGCCGAAGCGGGTTCGGAACAGCACCCACCAGGTCAGCGGCACCGCCAGCAGCGCCACGTAGACCAGAAGCGTGTGGCCCGAGATCAGCTCGGCATAGATCGGCCCGAGGATGGGGATGTCGCGCAATTCGGCCGCGAGCGGCAGGGTGATCGTCTCGAAACGGGCATTGCCCGACAGCTGCGGCGTGCGGCCGCCCTGGCCGAACCAGCTCTGGGCGATCACCACCGTCAGGCCGGCGGCGAGGAAGTTGATCGCCACGCCCGAGATCAGCTGGTTGCCGCGGAAGGTGATCGAGGCGAGGCCGTGGATGCCCGAGAGCAACAGCGCCGCGCCGATCCCCGCCGCGGCGCCTATCAGCACCGAGCCGGTGGCGGCGGCAACGGCGGCCGAGAGGAAGGCCGAGGCCAGCATCTTGCCCTCGAGGCCGATGTCGAAGATGCCCGCGCGCTCGGAGAACAGGCCCGCGAGACAGGCCAGAAGCAGCGGCGTAGCCAACCGGATGGTGGTGTCGAGCACCTGCAGAAGGGTCAGGAAATCCATGGGCTCACTCCGCCGGTTCGGTCTTGCGGGCGGGCTTCGGCGCAGGCCGCAGCCTCAGGAACATCGCCTCCAGCGGCATGCGGACCATGTTGTCGAGCGCGCCGGTGAAGAGGATCACGAGGGCCTGGATCACCACGATCAGCTCGCGCGGGATCGAGGTCCACAGCGCCAGTTCCGCGCCGCCCTGATAGAGGAAGCCGAACAGGAGCGCCGCGAGCAGCACGCCGAAAGGGTGGCTACGCCCCATCAGCGCCACGGCGATGCCGATGAAGCCCGCCCCCTCGACCGCGTTCAGGACCAGTCGCTCGGCCTCGCCCATCACGTTGTTGATCGCCATCATCCCCGCGAGACCGCCCGACATCAGCATGGTCACGACGATGATCCGGGTAGGCGAGATGCCGGCGTATTTCGCCGCCGATTCCGACTGGCCGAAGGCGCGGATCTCGTAGCCCAGCCGGGTGCGCCAGATCAGCGCCCAGACCGCGACGCAGGCGAGAAGCGCCACGAAGAAGGATACGTTGACCGGCGCGCCGCGGAACAGCGCCGTCTCGGCGGTCGAGAACATGTCCTGGAAGGTCGGCAGATGCGTGGCCTCGGGGAAGCGGCCGGTCGCGGGCTCCATCGAGCCCGAGGGCTTGAGCGCGCCGATCAGCAGGTAGTTCAGCAGCGCCGCGGCGATGAAGTTGAACATGATCGTGGTGATCACGATGTGGCTGCCGCGCTTGGCCTGCAGCCAGGCCGGGATGAAGGCCCAGGCCGCGCCGAACAGCGCGGCGCCCACGGCGCCGCCGAGGATCGCCAGCGTCCAGTGCGGCCAGGGAATGTAGAGCGCGACCAATGCCACGCCCAGGCCCCCCAGCATCGCCTGGCCTTCGCCGCCGATGTTGAACAGCCGCGCATGGATGGCGATCGCCACGGCGAGGCCGGTGAAGATGAAGTTGGTCGCGTAGTAGAGCGTGTAGCCCCAGGCATAGGTCGAGCCCATCGAGCCGTCGACCATCAGCTTGAGCGCGGCCCAGGGGTTCTCGCCGATGGCGAGGATGACGAGGGCGGAGAGCAGGGCGGCGAGCAGCAGGCTGATCAGCGGGATCAGCACCACGTCGGCCCATTGCGGCATACGTTGCATTTCAGGCCTCCTTGGCGGCGCTGGCGCGCTTGCGGGCGAGGTTGGCCTCGATCTCGGCCTCGCTGTGCGGCTTGTCGGTGTCGGTGATGCCGGCCATCAGCAGGCCGAGCTCACGCTCGTCGGTCTCGGATGGCACGCGCTCGCCCATGATCTGGCCGTCGAACATCACCGCGATGCGGTCGGAGAGCGACATGATCTCGTCGAGTTCGACCGAGACCAGCAGCACCGCCTTGCCCATGTCCCTGAGCGCCACGATCTGCTGGTGGATGAATTCGATCGCGCCGATGTCGACGCCGCGCGTCGGCTGGCCGATCAGCAGCAGGTCCGGGTTGCGCTCGATTTCGCGCGCCACGACGATCTTCTGCTGGTTGCCGCCCGAGAAGTTCTTGGCGGCGAGGTTGGGGTTCGGCGGGCGCACGTCGAAGCGCTCCATCTTCGCGGCGGCGTCGGCCTTGATGGCCGCGTTGTCCATGAAGATGCCTTTGTTGAATTCCGGCTTGTCGTGATAGCCGAAGGCCACGTTCTCCCACGCCGCGAAATCGAGGATCAGACCCTCGTGATGCCGGTCCTCCGGCACGTGGGCGATGCCGCGCGCGCGGCGGGTGCGGGCGTCCGACTTGCGGCCGGTGAGGTCGATCTCCTCGCCGTTGAGACGGATCCGGCCCTCGGCCTTGCGGTAGCCGCCCAGCACCTCAAGGAGCTCGGACTGGCCGTTTCCGGCGACCCCGGCGAGGCCGAGGATCTCGCCGGCGCGGATCTCCAGACCGATGCCGCGCAGCCGCTCGACGCCCTTGCTGTCGATCACCCGGAGGTTCTCGACCTCGAGGATCGTCTTGCCGGGCGTGGCGGGGGCCTTCTCGACCTGCAGCAGCACCTTGCGCCCGACCATCAGCTCGGCCAGCTCGGGCGGCGAGGTTTCGGCGGTCTTGACGGTGGCGGTCATCTCGCCGCGGCGCATCACGCTCACCGTGTCGGTGATCTCCATGATCTCGCGCAGCTTGTGGGTGATCAGGATGATCGTCTTGCCCTGGTCGCGCAGCCCCTTGAGGATGCGGAACAGGTGGTCGGCCTCGGCCGGGGTCAGCACGCCCGTGGGCTCGTCGAGGATCAGGATGTCGGCCTGCCGGTAGAGCGCCTTCAGGATCTCGACCCGCTGCTGCATGCCGACGCCGATATCCTCGATCTTCGCGTCGGGATCGATGTTGAGTTCGTACTCGGCGGCCAGCGCCTTGAGCTCGCGCCGCGCCTTGGCGAGCGAGGGGCGCAGCAAGGCGCCGTCCTCGGCGCCCAGCACCACGTTCTCGAGCACGGAGAAGTTCTGCACCAGCTTGAAGTGCTGGAACACCATGCCGATGCCGGCGCGGATCGCGGCCTGGCTGTCGGGGATTTCGGTATGCTTGCCGTTGATGAAGATCTCGCCGGCATCGGCCTTGTAGAAGCCATAGAGGATCGACATCAGCGTCGACTTGCCGGCGCCGTTCTCGCCGATGATGCCGTGGATCGTGCCCGGCATCACCCGGATCGAGATATCCTTGTTGGCTTGCACCGGTCCGAAGGCCTTGGAGATGCCCTTGAGCTCGATCGCGGGGGTCTGGTCGGTCATGCGGTTCGGTCCTTCGGAGCGAAACGGGGCCGCGCATCGCGGCGCGGCCCCTTCTTTCCTGCCTGTGAGGCGATCAGAAATCGAGCGAGGGGCAGCCTTCGTCGCTCATGTAGTCGTGCACTTCGATCTCGCCCGAGGCGATCTTGGCCTTGGCGTCCTCGACGGCGGCGGTCATCTCTTCGGTAACGAGCGCTTCGTTGTGCTCGTCCACGGCGATGCCGACGCCCTCGTTATCGACGCCCATCACGTAGAAGCCGGTCTCGATGTTCTCACCCGCCTGGAAGGCGTCGTAGACGGCGTTGTCGACGCGCTTGACCATCGAGGTCAGCACCGAGCCGGGCTGCAGGTAGTTCTGGTTGCTGTCGACGCCGATCGACAGCTTGCCCTCGTCGGCAGCGGTCTGCAGCACGCCGATCCCGGTGCCACCGGCGGCAGCGTAGACCACGTCGGCGCCTTGGGAGATCTGCGCCTTGGTCAGCTCGGAGCCCTTGACCGGGTCGTTCCAGGCCGCCGGAGTGGTGCCGGTCATGTTCGACAGCACGGTGATGTCGGGGTTCACCGCCTTGGCGCCCTGGGCATAGCCGCAGGCGAACTTGCGGATCAGCGGGATGTCCATGCCGCCGATGAAGCCGATCGTGCCGCTCTCGGAAGCCATGGCCGCCATCTGGCCGACGAGGTAGGAGCCCTCGTGCTCGTTGAACACGACCGAGCGGACGTTGGGCTGATCGACCACGCCGTCGATGATCACGAAGTTGGTCTCCGGGTAGTCGCCGGCGATTTCTTCGAGCGGGGTCATGAAGGAGAAGCCCACCGTGACGATCGGGTTGTTGCCGGCTTCGGCGAAGCGGCGCAGCGCCTGCTCGCGCTGGGCGTCGGACTGCAGCTCGACCTCGGCATAGGAGTTGCCGGTCTCCTCGGCCCAACGGGTCGCACCGTTATGGGCGCTCTCGTTGAACGACTTGTCGAACTTGCCGCCGAGATCGAAGATCAGCGCCGGATCGGCCAGCGCCGCGCCAGCGGAAAGGGCGAGCGCGGCGGTCGCGCCGAGGAATTTCGCGAGATGGGTCATTCATAGCTCCCTGTCAGGTCTGGCGCCGCCCGAAGGGCATGCGCCGTGCCGGTCATGCGCCGGCTCATGGCAGGATAAGGCAATGCGCGACCCTTTGGGGTCAACTGATTTTTCCCTGATTTGCGCCAAGTCACCGGGCGTTTCGGGCCGTTCCGCCCACGAGGGCGACTGACGCAAGGGTAGCCTATCGCAATGGGCGGCGCAGGATCAGCGCGGCAGCGGGCGCCTGCCCAGGCCGGGGATAATAGCCCGGACGCCGCCCAGCGCGCATATAGCCTGCCGCTTCGTAAAGCGCGCGCGCCGCCGCGTTGTCCTCTGCCACTTCGAGGAAGGCAGTCGTGGCCCCCGCGGCATGGGCGGCGGCGTGGAACGCGGCGAGGGCGGTGCGCGCCCGGCCCTCGCGGCGGTGATCGGGATGTGTGGCGAGCGTCAGGATCTCCGCCTCGTCGAGCGTCGCGCGGCCCAGCACGAAGGCGGTCGCATCCCCGGTGAAGATCGCGCCCGGCGCGGCGAGCAGTGCTGAGAACTCCGCCGCGCTCCAGCCGCGCTCGGCCGGAAAGGCCGCCGCGTAGGTGTCGGCCAGCGCCTGCGGATCGCTCATTCGATGAGCAGCGGCGCGGGATCGCGCGGCGGGGCCGCGTCGGCGGGGCGGACATAGAGCGGGGCGGGGCGCGGCTGCGGCGTGCCGGCACGCTCGCACGCGAGCTGGGCTATGGCCCGCACCAGTGTCTCGGCATCGGGCGCGTGCAGGACTTCTCCCGCCTGCGCGGCCGGGGCGAGGCGGGGCGGCTCGGCGCCGGTCTCGGTCAGATGCTGAAGCCATAGGTGATCGCGCGGGGCGGGCAGGGCGACGGTCACCGGGCGCGGGTGGCCCAGAGCTGCGGCCTCGAAGCCCGAGACGCCGATTGCCGGGACGCCCAGCCCCAGCGCCAGCCCGCGCGCCGCCGAAACGCCGATCCTGAGACCGGTGAAATTGCCCGGACCGGTGCCGACGCCGATCGCCGCGAGGTCGCGCCAGCCGAAGCCCTCGGCCGCGAGCAACTCTTCGAGCAGCGGCATCAGCCGTTCGGCCTGACCCTTGGCCATCGGCTCGACTCGGACCGCGACCCGGTCCCCCAGAAGCAGCGCGGCCGCGCAATGCGCGGCCGACGTGTCGATCGCCAGAAGCGGGGTCATCAGGCCGCGACGGGCCGGACCTCGACCACCTCGGGGATGTAGTGCCGCAGCAGGTTCTCGATGCCCATCTTGAGCGTCAGGGTCGAGGAGGGGCAGCCGGCGCAGGCGCCCTGCATGTGCAGGTAGACGATGCCGCGGTCGAAGCCGTGGAAGGTGATGTCGCCGCCATCCTGAGCCACGGCCGGACGAACGCGAGTGTCGAGCAGTTCCTTGATCTGTTCGACGATGGCGCCGTCTTCGCCGGTGTGCTCGGCATGACCGCCCGAGGCGCTGTTCGAGGTGCCGTCATCGATCGCCGGGGCACCGGACTGGAAATGCTCCATCACCGCGCCCAGCACGGCGGGCTTGATGTGGTCCCACTCGACGGTTTCGGTCTTGGTCACGGTGACGAAGTCCGAGCCGAGGAACACGCCCGCCACGCCGCCGGTCGCGAAGATGCGCTTGGCCAGCGGGCTCGACTGCGCGGCTTCCTCGGAGGGGAAATCGGCGGTGCCCATCTCGAGAACGGTCTGCCCCGGCAGGAACTTGAGCGTCGCGGGGTTCGGCGTGGATTCGGTCTGGATGAACATCGCGGCCACCTTTCGTTGCAGGCCCCCGATATGCGCCTCCGGACCCGCGAAGTCAATGTTTGGAACGATTCTAAATCGCACTCAGGTGATCGCCTCGAGCCGCTCCTTGGAAATGTCGCCCGGCACGATGGTGATCGGCACCGGCAGCGAGCCTGCCTCGCGGGTGAGTTGGGTGACCAGGGGGCCCGGCCCCTTGCGATCCGAGCCCGCGCCCAACACCAGCACGCCGATCTCGGCATCCTCGCGGATCTGGGCGAGGATCTCGGGCACGGTGTCGCCTTCGCGGATCACGAGTGTGGGATGGACGTTCTGGCGATCACGCATCCACTTGGCGAAGACCTCGAAATGCACCTCGATCCGCTCGCGGGCCTCCGCGCGCATGATCTCGCCCACCCCGACCCAATGATTGAACTCGTCCGGAGAGATCACTGACAGGATGGTGACGCCGCCGCCGGTCTTGCCGGCGCGCATCGCCGCGAAGCGCATGGCGTTGAGGCATTCGCGACTGTCGTCGAGGATCACGAGGAACTTGCGCATGAATTCTCCCTATTCGGCCGGAGTGTGGCCGAGGCCGGGGTGCATGGCAACGGGGCGGCGCAGTGGCGGATCGGGGCGCAGCCGAGGCGCGGGCCGGGTCAGCGGCGGCTCGGGCCGGATCGCGGCGGCCGGCGCGGCGCGGCGCGGGCGCGGTGCCTCAGCGGTGGCGCGCTGGCGCACCGGTACGCGCAGCAGCGCGAGGATCATCCGCCCGATCCGCTCACCGAGCAGTAGGAGTACCTGTCCCGCCAGCAGCCATGCCAGTGCCGCCGCGCCGATGGCGATATCCGACAGCCGCACCAGCGCCCGGAAGGCTCGGCCCTTGCCGAGGATCTCGAGCGTGGCGCGCGTATCGGGGCCAGCGACCTCCGACAGCCTTGCAAGCCGGCGCGCATCGTCGGCGTCGTCGACATGGCGCAGCATCAGCACCGCATCGGTGAGCGAGCTGTTGGCCGCGATCCGGCCCAGATCCGACGCGAGATCACCGATCCGCGCCACCCGCGCCGCGTCCGCCACCTCATCGAGCCGGGCCCGGCCCAGCGCCAGATCGTCGACCCGGTCGAGCCGCAGCCCGATATCGGCCATGCCGCGCAGCTCCTCGCCGAAGCGGCCCGTCACCGTTCCCAGCCGCCGCGCCAGCCGCAGCGCGGTCGCGCCCGCCTTGACCGTGACGCTGGTCCCGCCCGACGCGAGCACGAGCCCGGTCGCGCCGAGGCCGACCCCGGCCAGCGCTACCTCGATGCGGTCGACCTCCTCGCCGCGCAGCGCGGTCTGCGCCGCGCGGCGCAGCGCGTTCAGATCGCCCAGAGGCGTCATCTCGACCGTCACGCCGCACATCGCCAGGAGCGCCACGCGCGGGCAGGCGGTGATGTCGGCGGCGCAGACCGCGCAGTCGCGCGCCGCCGCGAGCGCCCCGGTCTCCTGCGCCTCGAGCGCCTGCATCCGCCCCAGCAGCGCGGGCGAGGGGGCGATGCCGTGCCGGCCACCCACCGCCGAAACCATGCGCATCGCGTCGAGATCCTCGGCCAGAAGCGCGCGGTCCATCTCGGCCATGTACCATTCGGGGGTGACTTCGCGCGCCAGCGCGGCCCGCAACTCGAGCGCCACCGCTTCGGTGCTGCGCTGGAGATAGGGCGTGGCGAAGGGGTTCTGCGTCAGCAGCAGGACCAGCGCCAAGGCGCTGAGCACCGGAGGCACCAGCGCGAGCAGGCGATCGAGGATACGCCAGGGCCGCATCAGCCGCCCGTGCCCCGCACACCGCGCCGTTGAAGAGCGCTCGCCTTCCGCGCGCCTGCCATGGTCATGATCCTCCGCTCTGCGGGCAGGCTAGGCAGGCGGCCGGCAGGGGTCCAGAGCTGCCGCGCCGCCAGCCGAGATCCTTCCCGGCGGCGTTGCGCTCACGCCGCGCAAAAGCGCTTGACCGAGGGGGAGAGGGCCATGTCTCCGGCTGGCATTCCTTGCGCCTGGGCAGTCCGGACCATAGGTGCCGTACGACTCCTTCCGACGGCCACAGGATTCGTACGGCACCGGCGCAACATGTCTGGGCCTCGCGCTCTCGTGAGTTGAATTTCGGTTACCCGGCGGGGGTATACCTGGACAAAACAGGCAAGGAGTTCCCATGACCCGTAGCAGACGCGGTTTCCTCGTCGCCGGCGCCGCCGGCCTCGCCACGCTCGCGGCCCCGGCATTCGCCGTGCCCGGTGCGGTGCAGCGCAACGTCTCGGCGCTGCAGAAGATCGATTGGCGCGACCATTTCGACGCGCTGGGCGTGGGTGTGATCGTCGCCGACACCAAGGCCCGGGCGGTGCATTACTGGGGCGGCGACGGCGAGACCTATCGCCTCTACCCCTCCTCGGTGCCGGTCAGCCCCGAGCTGACCAAGCTCGGCTACACGGAGGTGGTCCGCAAGGTCGAAGGGCCGACCTGGACGCCGACGCCCTCGATGCGCGAGCGCGATCCCTCGCTTCCCAAGGTGGTGCCCGCCGGTCCGGGCAACCCGCTCGGCACCCATGCGCTCTACCTGTCGTGGCAGTATTACCGGATCCACGGCACCCATGACACGCGCAAGATCGGGCGGCCCTCCTCCGACGGCTGCATCGGGCTCTACAACGAACACATCGCCAAGCTCTACACGCTTGCCGAGGTCGGCACCAAAGTGCGGCTGATCTGAGCGCGGCAAGCGGGAGAGGGGCACACCGCCCCTTTCCCTGCGCCTATCGGCGGGGCCGTCGAACAGCGGCCGCCGAAGGACCGGCACTGGTCCTTCACCATTCCTCAAATACGCAAATCCCGCCATCGGCGGTCCAGCCCTGCCATGGGCTTCTTGGCCGATCAGTCCGGCCCGCCCTGCGTATTGAAAGGGGAAGGGCAGGGCGCGCGGCGCCCTGCCCGAGGATCTTCAGCGGATGAGACCCATGATCTCGCAGGTCTTCGACAGGATCGGGTCGGCGATGGCGCGGGCGCGCTCGGCGCCGCGCTCCATGATCCGGTCGATCTCGGCCGGGTCGTCCATCAGCCGCGCCATCTCGGAAGAGATCGGCGCCAGCTTTTCGACCGCCAGATCCGCAAGCGCCGGCTTGAACTGGCCCCAGCCCGCGCCGCCATGCTCGGCGATCACCTGCTCTGCCGTCATGCCCGACAGCCCGGCATAGATGTTGACGAGGTTCTTCGCCTCGGGACGGTCCGCGAGCCCCTCGACGCTCTCGGGCAGGGGGGCGGGGTCGGTGCGGGCCTTCTTGAACTTCTTGGCGATGGCGTCGGCATCATCGGTCATGTTGATGCGTTCCATGTCACTCTCGCCCGACTTCGACATCTTCTGGGTGCCGTCGCGCAGGTTCATCACCCGCATCGCCGGCCCCTCGATCACCGGGTTGGTGAGCGGGAAGAAATCGGTCTTGTAGTCGTGGTTGAACTTCGCCGCGATGTCGCGGGTCAACTCCACATGCTGCTTCTGGTCCTCGCCCACCGGCACATGGGTGGCGTGATAGGCGAGGATGTCGGCGGCCATCAGCGACGGGTAGGCGTAAAGGCCGAGCGATTGCTTCTCGGCGTTCTTGCCCGCCTTTTCCTTGAACTGGGTCATCCGGTTCATCCAGCCCACGCGCGCCACGCAGTTGAACAGCCAGCCCAGCTCGGCATGGGCGGAGACGCGGGACTGGTTGAACAGGATCGATTTTTCCGGATCGATGCCCGAGGCGAGATAGCTCGCCGCCACCTCGCGGGTGGCGCGGCGCAGCTCCTCGGGATCCTGCCAGACGGTGATCGCGTGCAGGTCGACCACGCAGTAGAGCGTTTCGAATTCGCCGCCCTGCATCTCGACGAACCGCTTGATGGCCCCCAGATAGTTGCCGAGCGTCAGACCCCCCGAGGGCTTGATGCCGGAAAAGACGCGGGGGGCGAACGTGGTGTCGGTCATGGCGCGTGTCCTGCTGGAAACCGGGTGGCATTCCGATTAGCCATGCCCCCTGTCGAGGTCAACCGAAGGGACCTAAGGATGCGACCGCAAGGCTATTACGACCGCCCCGACCCGAACCACGCGCCGATCGAGGGGCCGTTCGGCTCGCTACCGCCGCTGATCGTCGTGCTGGCGCTGGTCATGGCATTGATCGAGGCCGCGCTCAGCCTCGGTGCCACCGGCCTCGTCGGCGGGCCGCAGGCCGTGGGCTGGCGGATCGCTGCGATCGAGGGGCATGGCTTTGCCCCGGTCGTGTTCGATCGCCTGCTGGTGGCCTGGGACTGGGGGCTCGCCGCCCGGCTGCTGAGCTACCCGTTCGTGCATATGAGCCTGACCCATGCGCTCTTTGCCGTGGCGCTCCTGCTGGCGCTGGGCAAGTTCGTCGGCGAGGTGCTGCACCCGGTGGCGCTGGCGCTGCTGCTGATCGTCACGACGCTGGCCGGGGCGGTGGGCTTCGGGCTCTTCGTGACGGCGAGCTACCCGCTGATCGGCGCCTATCCGGCAATCTACGGGCTGATCGGCGCCTTCACCTACCTGATGTGGCTCAGGCTTGGGCAGGCCGGGTCGAACCGGCTAGCGGCGTTCCGGCTGATCGGGGTGCTGCTTGGGCTGCAACTCGTCTTCGGGCTGCTGTTCGGCGCCGACCCCGCATGGGTGGCCGACGCCGCCGGTTTCATCGCCGGGATCGCGCTGGCGCCGCTGCTCGCGCCGGGCGGCGCGCGCGGCTTTCTCGCGCGGATGCGGGCGCGCTAGCGCCGCACCGCCCGACGAAACTCGGCCAGCCGGAACGCCCCGAGGAGCTGGCCGAAGCCGAAATACCCGGCCATGCCGATCGCCACCAGCAGCGCCAGGGCCGGGTAGCGCACCGATGCGGTGGCGAGGAACGGCCCCAGCAGCGCCGCCGCGGCCAGGAGCAACGCCCCCATCAAGGCCGAGGCGCCGCAGATCCGCCATAGCCGGCGGCGGAAGCGTTCATCCCATTCCGCCGCTGCACCCATCTGCCGCGAGCCGCGCCACAACAGCCAGACCATCGCCCAGCCCGCCAGCGTCGTGCCCAGCGCGGCGGCGATGAAGCCGATGACCGGTGCGAGGCCGACCGCCACCACGACGTTCACCAACATCGCCACCACCGCGTAACGGAAGGGCGAACGGGTGTCCTCGCGCGCGAAAAACAGCGGCTGCAGCGCCTTTTGCAGAACGAAGGCGGGCAGGCCGAGGCCATAGACCACGACGGTGAGCGCCGTCGCCGTCGTATCATCGGAGGTGAAGGCGCCGCGTTCGAACAGCACCGAGACCAGCGGCACCGAGATTACCACCAGCGCCACGGCAGCGGGGATGGTGAGCGCGAGGCTCATCTCGGCGGCGCGGTTGAAGGCGTCGCGACCACCCGCCTCGTCGCCGGCGCGCAGCCGTCGCGACAGGTCCGGCAGCAGCACCACGCCGACGGCGATGCCGACGACGCCCAGCGGCAGCTGGTAGAGCCGGTCGGCATAGTTGAGCCAGGCCACCGCGCCTTCGAAGAAGCTCGCGACTTGGCGGCCGACCAGCAGGTTGATCTGCACCACGCCGCCCGCCAGCGCGGCGGGGGCGGCGATGGCGAAGAGCTTG
This sequence comes from Limimaricola variabilis, assembly GCF_014195545.1. Classification (GTDB taxonomy): domain Bacteria; phylum Pseudomonadota; class Alphaproteobacteria; order Rhodobacterales; family Rhodobacteraceae; genus Limimaricola; species Limimaricola variabilis. The sequence continues at coordinate 141,794 of NZ_JACIBX010000008.1, forward strand.
CGCATGTCGGGCGACAGTCGCGGCCAGCCCAGCCGCAGGTGGAAGCCCGCGCGCTTGGCCGCCCACCAGACGAGACCGAGCTGCACCGCGCCCGCGAAGGGCACCGACAGCGCCAGCGTGTCGCCGACCCGGAGCCCCAGTGCCCGGTCGATGCCGAGGCCAAGACTCTCGGACGGATCGCGCCCGAGCGCCGCGCCGATCAGAACCGCGACAATGAACACGATGTTGAGCAGCACCGGTGCCGCGGCGGCGGCCATGAAGCGGCCCGTGGCGTTGAGCACGCCCGAGGCCAGCGCGGCGAGCGAGATGAACAGGATATAGGGAAAGGCCAACCGGCCGTATTCCACGGCGAGGTCGAAACGCTCGTCCCCGGCAAAGCCCGAGGCCATCAGCAACACTAGGCCCGGCATCGCGACGATGCCGATCACCGTGAACACGGTCAGCACGAAGGCCATGCCGACCCAGGCTTCCTGCGCGAAGGCCTCGGCATCCTCGCCGCCTTCGACCTTCTTCGAGAACATCGGCACGAAGGCCATGTTGAAGGCGCCCTCGGCGAAGAAGCGGCGGAACATGTTGGGCAGGGAGAAGGCCACGAGAAAGGCCTCGGCCACCGGGCCCGCGCCGAGATAGCCGGCGATCATGATGTCGCGGGCGAAGCCGAAGACCCGGCTCAGCAGGGTCCAGATGCCGACGGTGAGAAAGCCCTGCACCAGGCGGATGGGCTTCAAGACACGGCCCTCCGTGCGCCCGCTTCGATGGCCTCGCGCAGGCGACGCTCGAGGGCGCGCTGCTTCGACTCAGAATGGTATTTCAATCCGAACATGTCCTTGACGTAGAAAGTATCGACCGCCTGCTCGCCATATGTCGCGATGACGGCGGAGGAAATATAGACGTTTGCCGCCGCCAGCGTCCGGGTCAGGTCGTAGAGCAGACCGGGTCGGTCGCGGGTGTCGACCTCGATGATGGTGAAGATCTCCGAACCCTCGTTGTCGAAGGCGATCGAGGTCGGCACGCGGAAGGCGCGCTCGCGCTTGCGGATCTTGTCACGGTCCTTGATGGCGTCGCGCGCCACCACCTCGCCGCGCAGGGTCTTGCCGATCATCTGCTCCAGGCGCGGCAGGCGGGCCTCCTCGTAAGGATGCCCCTCGGCGTCCTGGATCCAGAAGACGGCGGTGCAGAGCCCGTCCTTGGCGGTATAGGTGCGCGCGTCGACGATGTTGGCGCCGACCAGTGCCAAGGCCCCGGTGAGCCGCGAAAACAGCCCCGGATGGTCCGTGGTGGCAAAGCTCACCCGGGTCGCGTCGCGGTCGGCGTCGAGCATCAGGTCGGTGCGGATCTCGTCGGTGCGCAACCCGCGCAGCAGATGCGCGAAGGTGAGGTGGCTGTCGAGCGGCAGGCCCTGCCAGTAGGGGCCGTAATGCCGGCTCGTCTCGGCGCGCAGCTCCGGCTGCGGCCAGTCCGACAGCGCATCGCGCAGCGCCTTCTTGGCCTCGGCCTCGCGAGCGCCGCGGTTGAGATCCTCGAGCCCGGTGGCCAGCGCCTCCTCGGTCGCGGTGTAGAGCCCGCGCAGCAACATGGCCTTCCAGTTGTTCCACGTGCCGGGGCCGACACCTCGGATGTCGCAGACCGTCAGCACGCAGAGCAGGTCGAGCCGCTCCTTGGTCTTCACCGCGCGGGCGAAGTCGCGCACCGTGCGCGGCTCGGAGATGTCGCGTTTCTGCGCCATGTCCGACATCAGCAGGTGATGGCGCACCAGCCATTCGACGGTCTCGGATTCCTTCTTCGACAGCCCGAGCCGCGGGCAGACCCGGCGGGAGATCTGCGCCCCCAGCACGGAGTGATCCTCGTCGCGGCCCTTGCCGATGTCGTGCAGCAGCAGCGCGACGTAGAGCACCCGGCGGTTCACCCCCGCCTTGAGGATGCCGGAGGCTACCGGCAGCTCCTCGACCAGCTCCTCGCGCTCGATCTGCGCCAGCGTGGAGATGCATTGGATCGTGTGCTCGTCCACCGTGTAGTGGTGATACATGTTGAACTGCATCATCGCGACGATCGGCGCGAATTCGGGCAGGAAGGCCGCGAGCACGCCGAGCTCGTTCATCCGCCGCAGCGCCCGCTCGGGGTTGCCGCGCCGGATCAGCAGGTCGAGGAAGATGCGATTGGCTTCGCGGTCCTCGCGCAGGCCGGCATCGATCAGCTGTAGGTTCGCCGCCACCAGCCGCATCGCGTCCGGATGCAGCAGATGGCCGGTGCGCAGGGACTCGTCGAAGATCCGCAGCAGGTTCACCGGATCGGCGAGGAAGGCCGCTTCGTCGGCCACGTCGAGCCGGTTGTGCACGATGCGGTAGGGCGGGCGGGCGCGTTTGCGTCGCGCCAGCAACCGGGTCAGCATCGGCTCGGATTTCAGATGCGTGGCCTCCTGCGCGGTCAGGAAGATCCGCGTGAGTTCGCCCACCCGGGTCGCGTGGCGAAAGTAGTCCTGCATGAAATGCTCGACCGCGCGCCGGCCGCCGCCATCTGCATAGCCCATCCGCTCGGCCACCTCGACCTGCATGTCGAAGGTGAGCTGGTCCATCGCTCGATCGGTGATCAGGTGCAGGTGGCAGCGCACCGCCCAGAGGAAATCCTCGGCCCGCACGAACTCGGCGTATTCCTCGTCGGTGAAGACGCCGCGCCCGACGAGCTCGGCCGCGTCCTGCACGCCGTAGACATATTTGCCGATCCAGTAGAGCGACTGCAGGTCCCGCAGCCCGCCCTTGCCCTCCTTGACGTTGGGCTCGACGACATAGCGCTGGCCGCCCTGCTTGAGATGGCGGGCGTCGCGCTCGGCGAGCTTGGCGGTGATGAATTCGGGCGCGGTGGTGCGGAACAGCTCGGCCCAGAGCCGGTCCCGAAGGCTGGTGGCCAGCGCCGGGTCGCCGGCGAGGCGGCGGCATTCCACGAGGCTGGTGCGGATGGTGAAATCCTCGCGGGCCAGCCGCAGGCAGTCCTTCACAGTGCGGCTGGCATGGCCGACCTTCAGCTTCAGGTCCCACAGCATGTAGAGCATCGTCTCGATGACGCTCTCGGCCCATGGGGTGATCTTCCATGGCGTCAGGAACAGCAGGTCGACGTCGGAATGCGGCGCCATCTCGCCGCGGCCGTAACCGCCCACACCCATCAGCGACAGCCGCTCGCCCTCCGTCGGGTTGTGCAGCGGGTGCAGCGTCCGGGCGGCGTCGAAGCAGGCCGTGACGATCCGGTCGGTGAGCCAAGCATAGGCCCGGGTCGCTGGCCGGGCGGCAAAGGGGCGTGTGGCGAAGGCGCGCGCGATCGCCGCACGGCCATCGCGGCGGGTCTCGGCCAGCACGCCGACCACCGCGCGCCGCGCGGCCATGGCGTCCTCGGCTCCGGCGAGCGCCTCGGCGAGACGAGCCCCGACCTTCTCGGCGTCGAATATGTCGCGCGCCGGAAGAATGAGATCTTCCGGCGCGTCGAAAGCTTCGGTCGTGGACTGCGTCGCCGGGCTAGAAGCCGGCTCCGCGGAAGCTTGTGGGAGCAGGGTCAAGGATAACCACCTGGTTGTTGCGGATCGTGGCGACCGCGAGGCCACGCTGGTTGGTGCCGTCGGGCAGCAGACGGAAGATGCCGGAGGTGCCCTTGAAGCCCTGGCTCTGGGTCAGCGCGTTGCGGGTCAGCGCGTCGGCGCGGCCCGTGGCGGCCAGCGCGCCTATGGCGGCGATGCCGTCATAGGCAAGCCCGGCGAGCGGGTGCGGCTGCGCGCCGTAGGTCGCGGCGTAACGCTGTTCGAAGCCGCGGTTGCGCGCGGTGTCGGGCACCGCAAAGAGGCCGTTCTGCAGCCCCGGCAGCGCCAGCGCCTGCGGCGCCGCGTCCCAGCGGGTCAGGCCGAGCATCCGGGCCTGCTGCGGCGTGATGCCGGCATCGTTGAGCGCGGTGGCGAGGATCGGCAGGTCGGCGTTGACGCCGGCCGTGGTGAAGACGCCGGTGGCGCCGGTCGAGCGGACCGTTTCGGCGACGCGCGGCGCCGCGGCCTGCACGCCTGCCTGGCTCAGCTCGTAGGCCTGGGTCCCGGCCACGGCAGCGCCGGCGCCGTTCACGGCGTTGATGATGGCATCGCGGCCGATCGTGCCCTGCAGGTCATTGCCATAGGCCACGGCGTAGCGCTGGATGCCGTTGCGCATGCCGTAGCGCACCAGCCGGTTGGCGGTGTTGGCAAAGGTCGAGCCGAGCACGAAGACGTTGCCGCCCGCGATGGTCGGGTTGTTCGAGAAAGCGAGGACGTTGATGCCCTGGTTCGCCACCGCCACGCCGGCGGCGTTGGCGGCTTCGGCGTAGAGCGGCCCGAGGATGATCTGCGCGCCATCGGCCACGGCGGTGGTCGCGGCCTGGGCGGCGCGGCCCGGATCGCCGGCGGTGGGATAGACCTTCATCTCGATCTCGACGTCCGAGAGGTCGGCGATGGCGAGGCGGGCGGCGTTTTCGAGGTTGGTGGCAACCAGTGCATCGCCTTGCGAGGACGAGCCGGCGGGCACCAGGAGCGCCACCTTGACGGGGGCGCCGGCAGTGACGCGCTGGGCGTCCGAGACGGGGCCGGTGGCGACAATCGGCTGGCATGCGGCCAGCCAGAACATGGAGAACAGGGCGACGAGGCGGGCCGCGGCCTTGCGGGGCTGCGGCAAACGGGCGAACATGGGCATCACTTTCTCCGGCACGGGCGCAGGGGCGGGTTCCAACGCAATCATAAACCGGGGCGGGCGGCGGTCCAGTGACGAATTTCGAAACGAGACCGGTTCCGCCGGGGCTGCACTTCGTGGCGACGCCGATCGGAACGGCGCGAGACATCACGCTAAGGGCGCTCGACCTGCTGGCCGGGGCCGATGCGCTCGCCGCCGAGGACACGCGGACCTTGCGCAAATTGATGGAGATTCACGGTGTGCCGCTGAACGGTCGGCCGCTTCTGGCCTATCACGACCATTCGGGGGCGGGGGACCGGGCGCGGATCCTCGCGGTGCTCGAGCGCGGCGGCTCGGTGGCCTATGTTTCCGAGGCCGGCACGCCTCTGGTCGCCGATCCGGGCTATGCGCTGGGCCGCGCCGCGATCGCTGCCGGGCACAAGGTTCTCGCCGCGCCGGGCGCCTCGGCGGTGCTGGCGGCGCTGGCAGTGTCTGGGCTGCCGACCGACCGCTTCGCCTTTGCCGGTTTTCTGCCGCCGGCCAAGACCCAGCGGGAGACCGAGATCGCCGCGCTCAGGGCGCTGCCCTTCACGCTGGTGCTCTACGAGAGCCCCAAGCGCGTTCACGAATTATTAGCTTCCTTGCGCGATATTCTCGGGAGTGACCGGCAGGTGGCGCTGTGCCGCGAACTGACCAAGCGGTTCGAGGAGGTCATCCGCGGGACGGCGGCGGAGGTCTGCGCCGAGATCGAGGGACGCACACTCAAGGGAGAGGTCGTCGTGCTGGTCGGCCGGGCCGAAACCGAGGAGGTGACCGGCAGCGACCTCGAAACCGCGCTGCGCGAGGCGATGCGCAGCATGCGGATCAAGGATGCGGCGACGGCGGTGGCCGGAGCGCTCGGCCTGCCACGCCGGGAGGTCTATCAGGCGGCGCTGAACCTGGCGAAGGAGCCGGATGATGCAAATGGAGATGGGTCTTGAGGGAGGCTCCCGGCCAAGAGCGCGGCGCGCGCGGTTAGGTCAGACGCGATCGCGTGAGGAGGAAAGGGAAGGGCAGCTTGCCCTCGACCTCGCCAGTCCGGTGCCTGCGACAGATGCTGAGCCCTGCATCGAGCCGTCGATGCAGGGCCCGGATGCTGCGGGGGCCCAATGCACTGATGGCGAAGCGCCTGTCTGCGTCGAGCGTGGCCGGCGCGGATATCTTTCCGGTCTCGCGGCCGAGGAAAGCGTCGCGCGACACTATGCGCGCAGCGGGCGGGTGATCGTAGCGCGGCGCTGGCGCGGTCGGGGCGGCGAGATCGACCTGATCCTGCGCGAAGGTCGGCGACTCGTCTTCGTCGAGGTCAAGGCTGCCAGAAGCTTCGACGCCGCGATTGCCCGGATCACCAACAGCCAGATCGGCCGTATCCGCCGCTCGGCCGAGGCATTCTGCGGGACCGTGCCCGATGGGCAGCTGACCGAAATGCGTTTCGATCTCGCGCTGGTGGACGGGCAGGGCATGGTGCGGGTGATCGAGGGAGCCTTCGACGGCGACTGATCCCCTGCGTCCGGGCACAGGCCGCGTGCATTGCAGAGGGCGCGCGCATCGGGCATGGATCTGGGACCGCAATCCCAGCGAAAGATCGCCGCCATGCCCAAGCCCCTCAAGGTCGCTCTCCAGATGGACCCGATCGGCAGCGTCAACATCGATGCCGACACCACCTTCCGCATCGGCGAAGAGGCGCAGGCCCGCGGCCACGAGCTGTTCTACTACACGCCCGACCGGCTCGCCTTTCAGGAAGGTCGGGTAACGGCGCGCGGCTGGCCGCTCGAACTGCGCCGCGAAAAGGGCAACCACTACAGCCTGGGCGAAGAGCAGGAGGTCGATCTCTCGACCTTCGACGTGGTCTGGCTTCGGCAGGACCCTCCGTTCGACATGGGCTACATCACGACCACCCATCTGCTCGACATGATCCACCCCGGCACGCTGGTGGTGAACGACCCCTTCTGGGTTCGCAACTACCCCGAAAAGCTGCTGGTCCTGAGCTTCCCCGACCTCACGCCGCCTACCGCCATCGCTCGCGACCTCGCCACGCTGCGCGCCTTCCGAGACAGGCATGGCGACATCATTCTCAAGCCGCTTTACGGCAATGGCGGCGCGGGGGTGTTCAAGCTGCACTCCGAGGACGGCAACCTCGCCTCGCTGCACGAGATGTTCACCGGCATCTCGCGCGAGCCGCTGATCGTGCAGAAATTCCTGCCGGCCGTGACCAAGGGCGACAAGCGCGTGCTGCTGGTGGATGGCGAGCCCGTGGGCGCGATCAACCGCGTGCCGGCCAAGGGCGAGACCCGCTCCAACATGCATGTCGGCGGGCGGCCCGAAAAGGTCGAGCTGACCGATCGGGACCGCGAGATCTGCGCCGCGATCGGCCCGCTTCTGCGCGAAAAGGGGCAGATCCTCGTCGGCATCGACGTGATCGGCGACTGGCTAACCGAGATCAACGTGACCTCGCCGACCGGCATCCAGGAGCTGGAGCGTTTCGACGGCATCAACGTCGCCGCCAAGATCTGGGAAGCGATCGAGGCGAAGCGCTAGGCCTCGCGTCCCAACGCGAGCCGGTAGCCCACCGCTTCGGCCACGTGCGGTCGGCGGACGGCCTCGGAGCCGTCGAGATCGGCGATGGTGCGCGCCACCCGCAGCACCCGGTGATATCCGCGCACCGAGAGGCCGAAGCGTTCGGCGACGCGCAGCAGCAGGTCGCGCCCCTCGGCATCCGGCGCGGCGATCTCCTCCAACAGGCGCCCCTCGGCGTCGGCATTGACCCGGGCGGGACCCTGCGCGAAGCGCGCCGTCTGGATCTCGCGTGCCGCATGAACCCGGATCGCGACCTCGGTCGAGCCCTCGGGCGGAGCGGGCAGGTCGAGATCGGTGAAGGCGACGGGCGGCACCTCGACCCGCAAGTCGATGCGATCCATCAGGGGGCCCGAGATGCGGCCCAAATATTCTTCGCCGCAGCCGGGCGCGCGGGCGCAGGCCCGTTCCGGATCGGAGAGATAGCCGCAACGGCAGGGATTGGCGGCGGCGATCAGTAGGAAGCGGCAGGGATAGCGCAGATGCGCGTTGGCCCGGGCGACGATGACCTCGCCGGTCTCGATCGGCTGGCGCAGCGTTTCCAGCACGGCGCGCGGAAACTCCGGCAGCTCGTCGAGGAACAGCACGCCGTTATGGGCAAGGCTGATCTCGCCCGGCTTGGCGCCGCGCCCGCCACCGGCAATGGCGGCGATCGAGGCGGTGTGGTGCGGCTCCCGGAACGGACGCGTCCGGCTGATCCCGCCCTCGGTCAGCAGTCCCGAGACCGAATGGATCATCGAGGTTTCCAGCGCCTCCTCGGGCGAGAGCGGCGGCAGGATGCCGGGCAGCCGGGCGGCCAGCATCGACTTGCCCGAGCCGGGCGTGCCGACGAGCAGCAGGTGATGCCGCCCGGCGGCGGCGATCTCCAGCGCCCGCTTGGCGCGTTCCTGCCCCTTCACGTCGCGGAGGTCGCGCGGGCTGTCCGGGGCGGTGGCCAATCCCGCCTGCGCCGGCTCGATGAGCTGCTGGCCGGTGAAGTGCCGGATCGCGCGGGCGAGCGAGGGCGCGGCGATCACCTCAACCGCGTCGACCCAAGCGGCCTCGGCACCGCAGGCGGCCGGGCAGAGCAGGCGGCGCTCCTCCTCGGCGGCCGCCATCGCGGCGGGCAGTGCCCCGATTACCGGCACCAGATCGCCCGAGAGCGACAGTTCGCCCAAGGCCACCGTGCCGGCCACCTCCTCCTCGGGGAGCACCTCGATCGCCGCGAGCAGGGCCAGCGCGATCGGCAGGTCGAAATGCGAGCCCTCCTTGGGCAGGTCGGCGGGCGAGAGGTTCACCGTCACCTTCTTGGACGGGAGCGCGATGGAAAGCGCCGCGAGCGCTGCGCGGACCCTTTCGCGCGCTTCGCTCACCGCCTTGTCGGGCAGGCCCACGATGGTGAAGCCCGGCAGTCCGGCCGTCACTGCGCATTGCACCTCGACCAGTCGCGCCTCGACCCCTTCGAACGCCACCGTGTAGGCCCGCGCCACCATGCCCTTGCCCTCCCGCTCGTTTCGAGACTTGGCCTAGGAGGTTGAGAAAGGATTAACGCGCTCAGGGAAGCGCGTTGACCTCCAGCAGGCGCCAGCCCGTCGGGCCAGTCTCGATCCGGGTGAGCGACAACGGCTCGATCCGATGGGCGAAGACCTCCCGCGCGCTGCAGTTCAGCGCGCGCTGCAGTTGGGTGAGGATCACGCCGAAATGGGCGACGACGATCAGGTCGGCCCCCTCGTGCAGCCGGTCGATCGCGGCGTCGCAGCGCATCCGCAGCGCGTTCCAGCTTTCACCGCCGGGCGGCGCCACATCGCCGGGTGTGTCCCAGAAGGCGCGGATCAGCTCGGGCGTCTCGGCCTCGATCTCGTCATGACGTCTCAGCTCCCAGTCGCCAAAATGCATCTCGCGCAGCTCCGGGGCGTGCGGCAGGCGGGGCCGGCCGCCGGCCAGGGCGTCGGCTGTGCGCACCGCGCGGTCGAGATCCGATGAAACCACCCGCGCCTCGGGCAGCCCCGCCGCAAGCCGGGCGAGGGCGGCTTCGTCCGTCAGGTCGGCGGGCAGGTCGGACCAGCCGCACATGCCCTTGGCATGGGTCGGCCCGTGCCGGATCAGCCACAGCCCGCTCACGGCATCTCTCCCTTGAGCGCAAAGGGCAGCCCGGCCATCACGCCGATCACGGTGTCCGCCCGGGCGGCGAGGCGGCGGTTGAACCCGCCCTGCAGCGCGCGGAACCGCCGCGCCAGCGCGTTGTCGGGCACGATCCCGGCACCGACCTCGTTGGACACGACGACCACCGGGGCGGCGCAGGCGTCCAGCGCCGCGAAAAGACGCGCTTCTTCTGCGGCGATGTCAGCCTCGGCCAGAAGCAGGTTCGACAGCCACAGAGTCGCGCAGTCGATCAGCGCGATTTCGCCTTCCGAGACGCTGGAAATTGCCGAAGCCGGGTCGAGCGGCGTCTCGATTGTGCGCCAATCCGGGCCGCGATCGGCGCGATGGCGGGCGATCTTTTCGCGCATTTCCGCGTCGAAGGCCTGCGCGGTGGCGATGTAGACGCGCGGCCGATCGCTCCTGCACACAAGGGTTTCGGCGATATCGGACTTGCCCGAGGCGGCGCCGCCTAGAACCAACGTCAATTTCTGCAAGGCCATGCGGGAAACTTTCCGAGAGGGCGCGGCGTTAAGGGTGCAGAAAGGTGACTAGCAGGCCGCCCGGCCATGGCAAGCGCACCGACCCTTTAATGTCCCGGGGACGATGACATGGCTTTTGACGGATTTGCGGACCAGTCGATGACCCGCAACGCGATGCGGGCAGAACTCCTAGATGCTGAAACCGAGTTGCGCCTCGCCTATGCCTGGCGCGACCAGAGATGCGAGAAATCGCTGCACCGATTGATCACCGCCTATATGCGTCTCGCCATCTCCATGGCGTCGAAGTTCCGGCGTTACGGCGCGCCGATGAACGACCTGATCCAGGAGGCGTCGCTGGGTCTCATGAAGGCCGCTGACAAGTTCGACCCCGATCGCGGCGTGCGCTTCTCGACCTATGCGGTGTGGTGGATCAAGGCGTCGATCCAGGATTACGTGATGCGCAACTGGTCGATGGTGCGCACCGGCTCGACCTCCTCGCAAAAATCGCTGTTCTTCAACATGCGTCGGGTTCAGGCCCGGATCGAGCGCGAGGCCGCCGCCGAGGGCCGCGAACTCGACGGTGCGACGCTGCGCAAGATGATCGCCAAGGAGGTGGGCGTGCCGCTCGCCGATGTGGAGATGATGGAAGGGCGGCTCTCCGGTTCGGACTTCTCGCTCAATGCCACGCAGTCGACCGAGGATGAGGGCCGCGAGTGGATCGAAGCGCTCGAGGACGACGGCATCCAGGCCGCCGAGCTGGTCCAGAACAGCCACGACACCGACATGCTGCGGCAATGGCTCCTGGTCGCGCTCTCCTCTCTCAATGCGCGCGAGCAGTTCATCGTCCGCGAGCGCAAGCTGCGCGACGAGCCGCGCACGCTGGAAAGCCTCGGCGACGAGCTCGGCCTCTCCAAGGAGCGGGTTCGCCAGCTCGAAGCCGCCGCCTTCGGCAAGATGCGCCGCAGCCTCGAGGGTCAGTCGCGCGAGGTGCGTGGCTTCTTCGCCTGAGCGCCGATTGCCCCCGGACGCGGCAACGCCTAGGGTCGCCCCGCATTAACCGCGGGGCGAAGCCATGTCGCATATCCTCCTGATCATCGGCGGCGGTATCGCGGCCTACAAGTCGCTCGAACTGATCCGGCTTCTCACCAGGGCGGGCCACGAGGTGACGCCGGTGATGACCGAGAGCGCGGCACAATTTGTGACGCCGCTTTCGGTGTCTGCGCTGGCTGGCAAGAAGGTACACGAGGCGCTGTTCGACCTCACCGCCGAGGCCGAGATGGGGCATATCCAGCTGTCACGCGTGGCCGATCTCGTCGTCGTGGCGCCGGCCACCGCGGACCTGATGGCGCGGATGGCGCAGGGCCGGGCCTCGGACCTCGCCTCGACGCTGCTTCTGGCGACCGATACGCCGGTGCTGATCGCGCCCGCGATGAACGTGCGGATGTGGGAGCATCCGGCGACCCGGCGCAACCTCGAGACATTGAAGAGCGACGGCATCATGGTGGTGGGGCCGACCGAGGGCGAGATGGCCTGCGGCGAATACGGGCCGGGACGGCTGGCCGAGCCTGCCGCAATCCTCGCCGCGATCGAGGCGGCGCTGCCGGCCGAGCGACCGCTCGCCGGGCGGCACGTGATCGTCACCTCCGGGCCGACCCATGAGCCGATCGACCCGGTGCGCTACATCGCCAACCGCTCCTCCGGCGCGCAGGGCAGCGCCATCGCGGCGGCATTGCTGCGGCTGGGTGCGCGGGTCACCTTCGTCTCCGGCCCGGCCGAGGCCCCGCCACCCGAAGGGGCGCGGATCGTGCCGGTCGAGACGGCAGAGCAGATGCGCATGGCGGTCGAGGCAGCCCTGCCGGCCGATGCCGCGATCTTTGCCGCGGCCGTGGCCGATTGGCGGGTCGAGGGGGCCTCGGGCAGCAAGATAAAGAAGCGCGAAGGCGCGCTGCCCGATCTGCGGCTTGTCGAGAACCCCGACATCCTCGCCCGCATCGCCGGGATGGCGGTCGGACGGCCCGACCTCGTCGTGGGCTTTGCCGCCGAGACCGATGACGTGATCGCCAACGCCACCGCCAAGCGGGCGCGCAAGGGCTGCGACTGGATCCTCGCCAACGATGTCTCGCCGGGCACCGGGATCATGGGCGGCACCGAGAACGCGGTGACGCTGATCACCCGGGATGGGTCCGAGGAGTGGCCGCGCATGACCAAGCGCGCCGTGGCCGAGCGGCTCGCGCAGCGGCTGGCCGAGGCGCTCGGCGCCGGCGGCGAGAGCGCCTCCGGGACCGTTTGAGGAAATGGTAACGATGGGATCGCGCATCGGGGTGAGGCTGTGCTGGACCGAAACGGCGGACCGGTCCCTGCCTCTGCCCATCTACCAGACCGCCGGCGCCGCCGGGGCCGATCTGGTGGCCAATCTCGCGCCCGCCGATCGCGAGGGCGGCATCATTCTTGCGCCTGGTGCAAGGGCGCTGGTGCCCACGGGGCTGCGGGTCGCGGTGCCGGAGGGCTTCGAGCTGCAATTGCGGCCGCGGTCCGGGCTGGCGCTCAAGAACGGCATCACATTGCCCAACAGCCCGGGCACCATCGACAGTGACTATCGCGGCCCGCTGGGGGTCATCGTGATGAATGCCGGGCAGGAGAGCTTTACCGTCACCCATGGCATGCGCATCGCTCAGGCAGTGCTGGCGCCCGTCGTGCTGGCGGCGTTCGAGGTGGCCGAGGCGCTGGACGACACCGCCCGGGGGCAGGGCGGCTTTGGCTCGACCGGAGGGGTCGCGTGATCCTCGTCGGCGTCATGGCGGCGGTGCTGTGGGGCATCGGTGCGATCACCGGCGCACCGCGCCGGGCCCGTCTCTACATGATCGGCCTGCTGATGACCGGCGTGATCGCCGCGCATCTGGTGCTGCCCGATGGCCATCCGCTGCGCGAGGCGCTGGGCGGCGAGGCGGCGCTTTGGGTGCTGATCCTGGCCTGGGCAGGGCTGGTCTGGCTGTATGGGCGGGGGCTGCGCCGGATCAAGGCGCGCATTGCCGCCGGCAAGGCACCAGAGGCCCCGCGCAAGGGCTTTTCCGAAACCGAACTCACCCGCTACGCCCGCCACATCACCCTGCGCGAGATCGGCGGGCCGGGGCAGGGCGCGCTCCGCCGCGCGCGAGTGCTTGTCGTGGGCGCCGGGGGGCTGGGCTGTCCGGCACTGACCTATCTTGCGGCCTCGGGCGTGGGCACCATCGGCGTGATCGATGACGACGAGGTCGATCTGAGCAATCTCGGTCGGCAGGTGCTGTTCGATGAAGGCCAGATCGGCATGCCCAAGGTCCATGCCGCCGCCGAGAAGCTGCGCGCGCAGAACCCGCATGTGGAGATCCGCCCCTATGCGCGGCGTCTGACCAGCGAGATCGCGGACGATCTGCTCGAGGATTACGACCTCGTCCTCGACGGCACCGACAACTTCGCGACGCGGGAGATCGTCAACGCCGCCGCGGTCGCCGGGGCCAAGCCGCTCGTCGCCGCCGCGCTCACCCAGTGGGAGGGGCAGATCTCCCTCTACGAGCCCGCGCGCGGCACGCCCTGCTGGGCCTGCGTCTTTCCCGAGCGGCCCGACGCCTCGCTCATCCCCTCCTGCGCCGAGGCGGGGGTGCTGTCGCCGCTGCCGGGCATCGTCGGGGCGATGATGGCAGCCGAGGCGGTGAAGCGGCTGACCGGGGCGGGCGAGACGCTGGCCGGGCGGCTGCTGATCCACGACACGCTCTATGCCGAGACGCGGACCATCCGGGTGAAGCCGCGCCGGGACTGCGCGGTCTGTGGTGGGCGGGGGCTGGAAGCGGGGCCCGCCGCCCCATAGGTTTCCCGCAAAGGAGACCCGCATGACCAACCCGCTACTGGAGCCTTGGGACACGCCCTTCGGCCTTCCGCCCTTCGACCGGATCGAGGACGATCACTGGAAACCCGCCGCCGAAGCGGCGATCGCGCAGGCCCGCGCTGCGATCGAGGCCATCGCCGCCGATCCCGAGGCGCCGACTTTCGCCAACACCATCGCCGCGCTGGAGATGGCGGATGAGCCGATGGGCCGGGTATTCGGCGCCTTCTACGCGGTGGCCAGCGCCGATAGCTCGCCCGCGCTGCAGGCGCTGCAACGCGATTTCGCGCCGATGCTCTCGGCCCACACGTCCTGGGTGATCGGCAACCGCGCGCTGTTTGACCGGATCGAGGCGTTGTGGCAGGCGCGTGAGACGCTGGACCTCGGCGATGAGGAGGCGCGGGTGCTGATGCTGACCCATCGCCGGTTCGTGCGGGCGGGCGCGAGGCTCGAAGGCGCGCAGGCCGAGCGGATGGCTGAGATCCGGGCCCGCCTCTCGGTGCTGGGCACGCAGTTCACGCAGAACCTGCTCAAGGACGAGGCCGATTGGAGCCTGCCGCTTTCCCCCGGCGATCTCGCCGATCTGCCCGAGGGGCTGCGCTCCGCCGCGCGGGCGGCGGGGGGCGACAAGGGGCCGGTCATCACCTTGTTCCGCTCGCTGGTGGTGCCTTTCCTGCAATATTCGCCGGACCGGGCGCTGCGGCGAAAGGCGTTCGAAGCCTGGACCGCGCGCGGCATGAATGGCGGCGAGACCGACAACCGTGCCATTGCCGCCGAAACGCTGAAGCTGCGCGAGGAGCGGGCGAAGCTTCTGGGCCACGACGACTACGCCTCGTGGAAGCTCGAGACCGAGATGGCCGGCAACGCGCAGGCGGTGCGCGAATTGCTGCATGCGGTCTGGACGCCCGCCCGGGCCGCGGCCAATGCCGACGCGCAGATCTACGAGGAGATGCTGCATGCCGACGGCCATGACGGCCCGCTCGAACCCTGGGATTGGCGCTACTATGCCGAGGCGCGCCGCCGGGCCGAGCACGAGATCGATGACGGCACGCTCAAGCCCTATCTCCAGCTCGACCGGATGATCGAGGCGGCCTTCTCGGTCGCGCAGCGCCTGTTCGGCATCGAGGCGCGTGAGATCGACGCGCCGCTCTACCACCCCGACTGCCGGGCCTTCGAGGTGTCGCGGAACGGGGAGCACCTCGCCGTCTTCATCGGCGACTGGTTCGCCCGGCCCTCCAAGCGTTCGGGCGCGTGGTGCACGACGATGCGCGACCAGCACCGCATGGGCGGGCGCGATGTGCGGCCACTGGTCCTCAACGTCTGCAACTTCGCCAAGCCGGATGCGGGCGAGCCTGCGCTCCTGTCATTCGACGACGCGCGCACGCTGTTCCACGAATTCGGCCACGCGCTGCACCAGATGCTGTCTGACGTGACCTATGAGAGCGTCTCCGGCACCTCGGTCGCGCGCGATTTCGTGGAGCTGCCGAGCCAGTTGTTCGAGCATTGGCTCGAAGTGCCCCAGGTGCTGCGCGAGTTCGCCCTCCATGCGGATACGGGCGCGCCGATGCCCGAGGCGCTGATGGACAGGATGCTGGCGGCGGCGAATTTCGACCAAGGCTTCGCGACGGTCGAGCAGACCGCCTCCGCCATCGTCGATCTGGAGTTCCATTGCGGCCCGGCCCCCGCCGATCCGATTCAGCGGCAGGCCGAGATCCTCGAAGAGATCGGCATGCCCCGTGCCATCACCATGCGCCACGCCACGCCGCATTTCGCGCATGTCTTCGCCGGCGATGGCTATGCCGCCGGTTACTACAGCTACCTGTGGTCGGAGATGATGGACGCCGACGCCTTCGAGGCGTTCCGCGAGACAGGCGATCCCTTCGACCGGGAGACGGCGCGCCGGCTCGAGGCACATGTGCTGTCGCGCGGCGGCTCGGAGGAGGCTGGGCTGCTCTACGAGCGTTTCCGTGGCGCCACGCCGAATGTCGACGCATTGCTGCGCGGGCGGGGCTTGGCGGCCTGAGAAAGGTGGCTCAGGAGATGCAGGAAGGGGCGCGGTTCTCTGCGCCCCTTTTTACATCTGCTCTGCCAAGGGGCTGTATCGATCCGTACCCATCCAGCTTGGCAGTCATCACCTGTAGGCTCCGGACCAATGATGGGCCTGAAGATCGGCGAGCGGCCGAAACAACAATTCTTTGCCCGGGTTCGTGACCGCGACAAGCACGTCGGTCCCCCAGAACCTCAGGCGCTCCTGACAGATCCCGCAGGGAGACAGGATGTTGAAGGAAGCGGTCTCATCCTCGCGAAACAGGCAGAGGCTATGGGTGACCTTCAGATCGCGTTTGTGCGCTTCGAGAAAGGCGCTAAGCTCCATGCAGACGAACAGGGCGTCGAAATCGGTATCGGGCGCGACGCTGGTGACGATGTCTCCACTTTCGAGGCGCACCGCGGCGGCGCCGCCCCAACCGGTGGGGTAGCGACGCTTCACCAGATCGACGGCGGCCGCGTATAGCTGCTGCTCAGTGTCCATTCCCCTTGCCAGACTAGCGGCGGACAGATCCCGCGCGAAACGGTGATGCTTCAGGTCGCCTTGCGGTGCGCCTCGGCGGCTTCGGCGATGTGGTGCATCTCGTCGGCCAGCGCGCCTTCGATCGACAGACCCTCGCCGGGCACGGCGCCGGGGTCCTCCTCGGCTGCGCTCATATGGCTGCGATCGCGGATATATTCGCGCAGTTCGTCACCTGCCGGGCCCTCGACGGCGGCCACCAGCCGGGCGATCACCTTGCGTTGGGCCAGGAGACGGCCTTCGAGCGTATCAGGATTTGCGGACATCGGGCGGCCTCCGGTCAAATGCATCTGCAAGTCCAACGTCAGCAGAGGGCAGGGCGTTCCCGGAACGCCGTCCAGACCGAGGCGTTTTGCGTCCGAGGACGACAACCGGAGAGACATCATGCGACATCACAGGAGGCGCGGGCCTGCGCTCTTGCCGACGCTGGCTTTGCTGGGCGGCGCGATCTGGCTGGCGCGACGCTACCGCGGCGAGATCCGGGGGATGGCCGAAGCGGGCATGGACCGGATGCAGGGCACCTCTCATCATGGCGGCGGCGCGGCCTTCGCCCATGACGAGGGCGGCCCGGTGCGCCAGGCCGGGCGCGAGGAAATGCGCGATCCGCCGCGGCGCTGGGACCTGCAGGACGAGACCGTGGACGAAAGCTTCCCGGCCTCCGATCCGCCGTCGAGCTACTGAACTCAGACCGGATCCTTGTGGATGATGACGTCGGCGCCGGGATAGCGTGCGAGGATCGCACGCTTCAGCGCGGCACCGATCGCATGCGCCTCGTGCAGGCTCTGGTCGCCGTCGAGCTCGACATGCAGGTTGATGAAGACCCGCCCGCCCGAGCGGCGCGTGCGCAGATCGTGATGGCCACGCACGCCGGGAAAGCCGCGCGCGACCGACTCGATCCCGGCCACCGTTTCGGCATCCACTGCCCGATCCATCAGCGCGTCCCAGGCGGCGCGGCCGATCACCAATGCACCACGCGCCATCAGCAGCGCCGCGCCGATGGCGACGACAGGGTCGACCCATGAGACGCCGAAGCGGCGCGAGGTCCACAGCGCCACGATCGCCCCCAGCGCCGGGACCAGATCGCCCAGATAGTGCAGCGAATCCGCTGCCACGACGCGGTTGCCGGTGGCGCGGGCGACGTGGCGCTGCCAGCCGACCAGCGCCACGGTGAGCACGATCGACAGCCCCATCACCGCGATGCCTGCGCCTTCGCGCACCGGCATCGCGGCAGGCTCGGCCAGGCGATGCGCCGCCGCACCGCCGATCAGCGCTGCCGAGACGAGGATGAACAGGCTCTGGGCCAGCGCCGCGAGGTCCTCGGCGGCGGTATGGCCGAAGGCGTGGTCGTCATCGGCGGGGCGGGCGGCATAGGCGATTGCCGCGAGCGCGCCGAGCGACATCGCCAGGTCGAGGGCCGAATCCGCCAAGGTCGCGGCAACCGACAGCGCGCCTGTCTGGAACAGCGCCCAGAGCTTGGCCGCGATCAGCACCAGCGCCACCGCGACGGATGCCAGTCCGGCCGAGAGATTCAGCCGCTCTTCCGTACCGCGCGCCGTCACCGGCTCAGTCCAGAAGCTCGTCCGGGGCAACCCCCCAGAGCCGCGACTTGGGAGCCCAGCCCTTGTAGCCGCCGGCGCTCAACTCGCACCATTCGGGCCGGCATTCGAGCAGCCGGGCCACCACGCCCCCTTCGATCTGCGCCACGACGGTCGCGTTTTCCTGCGGACGGGAGCGCAGATCCAGAAGCTCGGCGTCGACGATCACCGTCCGCACGCCCGACAGCATCGCGTAATGCATCCAGCCGCCGACCCCTTCGCGGTCGGTGACCCGGCGCCAGTGGCCGTATTCGGCGGTCACCTGCAACGGCATGTCGCGGCGCAGGAACACCCAGTCGATGCGATGCGACAGCGAGGGTCCGCGCCGGACATTGCCGCGATCGGTCGAAAGCGAGACGAAGCGCGGCAGCGGCAGGTTGGTTTCGGGGCCGCGGGTCGGCCCTTCGGGGATCGCGATCTCGCGCGGCGGCGGCGAGGCGGGGGCTTCGGGAGAGGCCGGGGCCGCCGGGGCAGGGGCGGTTGCGACGCCCAGGCCCTCGGGGCGCGGGCGGGGTCGGCTGCCCTCCGTGCTCTGTGCCCAAGCCGGTTGCGCCGCGAGGGCCGCGAGCAGCGTCACGATTCGTCCGAAATGCGTCATGTCAGCCTTGTCCGTCTGGTCCCGATGCCACCGCGCGTCGCGCCCGGCAGGCGCGCGGGGCGCCCGGTTCGGGGACATTGCCATGAAGCCGGAGCCGGGAAAAGTCGCCCCGCACCGGAGCCGGTTCACGAATGGCGTATCCGTGACACGGCCGACCGGCTTGGGCTCCGCGCGTGAGGAGCAGGCGTCGAATCGGACGCGCGGAACGGGAACCGGCACGGCGAAACAGGCGTTAGGCGCGCGATACGGATCAACCCGACGGACCGCATATGAGATACTGGGCCATCGCCTTCAGCCTGCTCGCGCTGCTCTCGGCACTCGCCTGCCTGGGCGCCAACACGCATGACACCCTGTCATTCGCGCGGGTGCTCATGGTGGTGTTTGGCGCGCTGGGTGCCTATGCGGCGGCTTCGCATGCGCTGGCCCGCAACCGTCATCGGCCGCGCCGAGGCGGGCCGATCGAGCTCTGACCGTTCCCCAACGCGATCAGTTGGCGATACGCCGTGTCAGCCGCTGTCCCGGTAGATCCGCGCCCAGCACCTGCGTGCGCGCATCTCGCGCGAAAGCGGTCAGCAGTTCGCGGTAATATCCGCCCGCCGAGTTCGCCACCGCGCCGACCAGCGTGCCGGTGCGGCTTTCGGCGGCTTCACCGGCCAGAACCTGGATCGTGTAGCTGGCGCGCAGCGCCCCGGAAGGATCGAGCACCCGCACCGCGCCCGAAAGCCGCGACTGATCTCGGCCCAGCGCCGTCGAGGTACCGCCCGCGAGGTTGAGGCGCGAAACCTCGACCAGCATCCGCCACTGTCCGCCGCGTCCCAACCGATCCGCGAATTCGCGCTTGAGCGCGGCTTCGAGATCGGGGGCGATCCGGCTGGTATAGTCGCGTGCCGCGCCACTTTCGAAGCCTGCACCCATGGCCGTCACCTCGATACCCGCGAGCTGGAGCTCGGACCGGGCGGCACGCGACAGCGGGTTCGGATCCGGCGCGCCGCAGGCGGCAAGGAGTCCGGCAAGACCGAGGGCGATCAGGTGGCGGCGGTTCGGCATGTCGGCTCCTTCGGGTTGAGATATCAGCGGTATACCTCATCCTCCGTGGGAAAGGCGCGTGACTTCACGTCCTCGGCATAGCGTTTCACCGAATCCTCGATCATCGGGCCGAGCTGGCCATAGACCTTCACAAATTTCGGGGTCCAGGGGTTCAGCCCCAGCATGTCCTCGAGCACGAGGATCTGGCCGTCGCATTCGGCCGATGCCCCGATCCCGATGGTCGGAATGTCGACCGCCTTGGTGATCTTGGCGGCCAGCGGCTCGACCATGCCCTCGAGCACGACGGCGAAGGCCCCGGCCTTGGCCACGGCGCGGGCATCCTCGAGATGCGCCTCCCAGGTCTCCTCGTCGCGGCCTTGGGTCTTGAAGCCGCCCATGACGTGGCTCGACTGCGGCGTCAGGCCGATATGGGCCATCACCGGGATTCCGCGCTCGACGAGAAAGCGGATGGTTTCGGCCATGCGGGCGCCGCCCTCGAGCTTGACCGCGCCGCACTGGGTCTCCTTCATCACCCGGGCGGCGTTCCGGAAGGCCATGGCGGGGCTTTCCTCGTAGCTGCCGAAGGGCATGTCGACGACGATCAGCGCCTTCTTGGTGCCGCGCACCACGGCGCGGCCATGCATGATCATCAGGTCGAGCGAAACGCCGACCGTGCTTTCCATGCCGTGCATCACCATGCCGAGGCTGTCGCCCACGAGGATGAAGTCGGCATGCCGGTCGACGATGGCCGCGGTATGGGCGTGGTAGGAGGTCAGCGAGACGATGGGCTCGCCGCCCTTGCGGCGGGCGATCTGCGGCACGGTGGTGCGGCGGATCGTCTGGGTCTGGGTGCTCATGGGGCGATCTCCCTCTGATCGATCAAGAGGACCTCGCCGAACTGGGCCGAGATCATGATGGCTGCGGGTTCCGACAGCGGTGTGTCGGCCGATTGCGACAGCGGCGCGAGGTCGTGCGGCCGGGCGATGTCGAGGCCAGTGAGCCGGGCGCGCGGCTCGTCGGCGATGGTGGCGCGGATCGCCGCCTCGATCTGCGCCGGGCTGCCGCGCTCGATCGCGAGCCGCTCCGCCCGGTCGAGCGCGCGGTTCAGGACCACCGCGGCGGCGCGGTCCTCGGGCGTCAGCCGGACGTTGCGCGACGACATGGCCAGACCGTCCGCCTCGCGCATGGTCGGCACGCCGACGATGTCGATGCCCATATGCAGATCGATGGTCATGCGGCGGATCACCTGCAGCTGCTGGTAATCCTTCTCGCCGAAATAGGCGGCGTCGGGGCGGGTGATGTTGAACAGCTTGGTGACGACCGTGGCGACGCCCCGGAAATGGCCGGGCCGCACCGCGCCGTGCAGCCGGACGGCAAGGTCGCGGGTCTCGACGATGGTCTCGTCGCCCTCGGGATAGATCTCCTCGGCGCGCGGGATCAGCACGGCGTCGCAGCCCGCCGCTTCGAGCATCGCGAGATCCGCCTCCTCGGTGCGGGGATAGGTCTCGAGATCCTTGGGGTCGCCGAACTGAGTCGGGTTGACGAAGATCGTCGCCACCACCCGGTCATGGTCGCGCCGCGCTGCCGCGATCAGGCTCATATGCCCGGCATGCAGCGCGCCCATCGTGGTCACCAGCCCGACGCTGTGGCCGTCGGCACGAAACGCCGCGACCGCGTCGCGGATGGCGGCGATGGAGCGGCAGATATGCATGATGTCCTCCCAGACCCTGCGCGTCTTTTAAGGGCGGGCGGGAGGCTTCACAACCGTTCAGGGCGCGCGTTCAGACGCTTGGCGGCCATGCCTCGGGAAAGCCCGGGGGCAGGGGGCCTGCCTCGAGCAGCTCGGCATAGCTAGTGATCGAATGCCCTTCCTCGACCTCGACGGCAGGCGGGCTCAGCCAGTGCACCGAGCCGACATGGCGAAAGCCGAAGAAGCGCGGCGGCAGATGGCACAGCGTGTCGTCGGTGCGGCAGATGTTGAGCACGAAGCCTTCGCGCCCGAAATGCGCGCGCCCCAGATGGGTGCGCGGGCTGCCGAAGGAGAGGCTCGGCACGCCGAGCGAGGCACCGACGATCTGCGCCGAGGCGCCGCCCAGCGAATGGCCGATGATGAAGGCGGGCTTCTGCGGCTTGGCGAAGGCGTAGACGATCCGCGCATGTTCGAGGAACCCCGCATGCCAGATCGCGCCGCTGTCGCCCGCTGCCATGCGGAAGCCATGCGCGTCGGGGGCGCGGTCGTGGATGAAATCGAAGTTGAACTCGAACCAGTCCGAGAACTCGTTGGTGCCGGCGATGTAGAGGATCCCGCGCTTGAGCATCGCGGCCTGCACCCCCTTGAGATCGATGGTCTCGACCACGTCCGGCCCGTCCAGCCCGCCATCCATCCTCTCGATGATCCCTGCGGCCTCGCTGACGTCGAGCGTCTTCATGGCGGTCCTCCCTCCGGGTCCGACCATTCAGGCCGCGCGGCCCCTGCCTGTCCAGTCCCGGGCGCGGCTTGTCGCATTCGGCGCGCGAGATGTCGCCCGGCTCCGCGCTTTCGCGGCCAATCGCGCGATGGTGCGGGCAAGGCCAGTCCGGAGTGCGCGCGATGAAGACCCATGTGAAAGCCCTTGTCGTCGGCGGCGGCGCCATCGGCACCTCGATCGCCTATCACCTTGCCAAGGCAGGCTGGCAGGATGTGATGCTGCTTGAGCGCGACGAACTGACATCGGGCTCGACATGGCACGCGGCCGGTCTCCTACCCTATTTCAACATGTCCTACGCGACCACCTGGATCCACGACCACTCGATCAAGCTCTACAAGACGTTGGAAGAAGAGACCGGGCTCGACGCCGGCTTCTTCGTCGTGGGCAACCTGCGCATGGCGCAGTCGAAGGCGCGCATGGACGAATACATGCTCTATGCCTCGACGGCAGAGACGGTCGGCGTGCCGTTCGAATGGATGACGCCCGCGCAGATCAAGGAGCGCTGGCCGCTGGTCCGGACCGAGGATCTCGAAGGCGCGATCTACCACCCCACCGACGGCTACATAAACCCTGCCGACGTCACCATGGCGATGGCCAAGGGTGCCCGGCAAAGGGGCGTCACGATCGAGCGCAAATGGCAGGTCGACGGCTACGAGTGGACCGGCTCGGAATGGCGCGTAACCGTCACCAAGATGGTCGAGAAGGGCGGCAACCTCGTCCCCTCGGACGAGCAACAGGTCATCACCGCGGAGCATGTCGTCACCGCCACCGGCAACCACGCGCAGCGCACCGCGCGGCTTTTGGGCCTCAAGATCCCCGCGATCCCGGTTGAACACCAGTTCATCGTCACCGAGCCCGACCCGGCACTGGTCGAATGGCGCAAAACCAACGAGCAGCACCCGGTTCTGCGCGACGCCGACGCCAAGTGGTACGTGCGCGAAGAGCGCGGCGGCTGGATCCTCGGGCCCTACGAGCGCGGCGCGCCTGCGCGCTTCCCCTATGGCGTGCCCGACAGCTTCCGCGCCGACCTGTTCCCGCTCGATCTCGACCGGATCGAGGAAGAATACATGTCGATGATCCACCGCATCCCGTCCTCGGAGACGGTGGGGCTCAAGGACGATTTCAACGGCCCGATCTGCTACACGCCCGACGGCAACCCGCTGATCGGCCCGGCGCCGGGGCTGCGCAACATGTGGCTGGCCGAGGGTTTCTCCTTCGGCATCACCGCCGCCGGCGGGGCGGGGCATTACCTCGCGCAGCTGATGGTGGAGGGCGAGGCCGAGATCGACATGGCGAGCCTCGACCCCAAGCGGTTCGGCTCGTGGATGACCACCGACTACGCCGTGGCCAAGAACGAGGAGGCCTACGAGCACGTCTACATTCTGCACCACCCCGACGAGGAGCGCCCGGCGGCGCGGCCGCTGCGCACGTCGCCTGCCTATGACCGGCAGAAGGAGAAGGGCGCGCAGTTCGGGCAGGTGAACGGCTGGGAGCGGCCGAACTACTACGGGCCGGTGGGCGCGCCGGAGGGCTTCGACCACGACGCCCGCTCGTTCCGGCGCGGCGGCTGGTGGGAATACGCCGCCGCAGAGGCCAAGGCGATCCGCGAGGGCGTCGGCCTGATCGACGCCACCGCTTTTGCCAAGCACGAGGTGAAGGGGCCGGGCGCGGCGGCCTTCCTCGACTGGTTCACCACCAACAAGCTGCCCAAGGTGGGGCGCATCAACCTCACCTACGCGCTGACCGATGCCGGCACCACGCGCACCGAATACACCATCGTGCGGCTGGCCGAAGACCGGTTCTATCTCGTTTCGGCAGGGGCCTGGAGCGCCTATGACGGCGATTTCCTGAGAAAGGCGGTCGAGGACAAGGAGGCCGAGTTCGGCCGGATCGATGTGCAGGACGTCACCACCCAATGGGGCGTCTTCGCCATCGCCGGGCCGCGCTCGCGCGAGGTGCTGAACCGGCTGGTGCGCGATGCCGACCCGGCGACGGTGCTGTCGAACAAGCGCTTCCCGTGGCTGTCGCACCGCGAGATCGAGCTGGGCATGGTGCCGGTCCGGGCGCTGCGCGTGGCATATACCGGCGAGCTGGGCTGGGAGCTGCATCACCCGATCGAGATGCAGAACCACCTGTGGGACAAGCTCATGGAAGCGGGCGCGGCCTCAGGCATGAAGCTCGTGGGTGCGCGGGCGCAGAACTGGCTGCGGCAGGAGAAGTCCTATCGCGCCTTCGGCACCGAGCTGGGCAGGGATGCGACGCCGCTCGAGGCCGGACTCGACCGTTTCGTCGACCTCTCCAAGGACTTCCACGGCAAGGCGGCGATGGAGGCGCTGGGCACCCGCTCGAAATGCGTGACGCTGCTGATAGACGGACCGGCGGACGCCGATCCGTGGGGCCGCGAGGCGCTCTATGCGGGTGGCGAGAAGGTCGGGCGGCTGACCTCCGGCGGCTGGTCGGCGGCCTTCGGCAAATCCATCGGCATGGGCTACGTGCGCCCCGATCTCGCCGCGCCCGGCACGAAGCTCAAGGTCCGGATGTTCCGCGAGCTGTGGGACGCCGAGGTAACCGAGGACAGCCCCTACGATCCGACCAACGCGACGATCCGGGCCGACGGCTGAAAAGGGAAGGGGCGGCGTCAGCCGCCCTCCCAGGCGCGGCGGAGCGCCGCGAGATCGAGCTTCACCATCTCCATCATCGCCGCCATCAACCGTTTCGACTGCTCCTCGTCGGCGTCGCGCATCATCTGCTCGAAGGGCTCTGGCACCAGTTGCCAGCGCAGGCCGAAGCAGTCCTTCAGCCAGCCGCACTGCATCTCCTCTCCGCCATCCGCGAGCAAGGCGGACCAGAGCCGGTCCAGTTCGGCCTGATCGGCGCAGGGGACCGACAGCGACACGGCCTCGTTGAAGGTGGTGTAGGGCCCGCCGTTCAACGCCTGCATCTCCTGGCCGTCGAGGCTGAACTCGACGAGGACGACGTCGCCCGCCTTGCCGCCGGGCCAGTCCACGGCGCTGGTGTTGCGGGCGGTGACCCGCGAGTTCGGGAACACCGACACGTAGAATTCGGCGGCCTGCTCCGCCTGTCCGTCGTACCACAAGCAGGGTCTGATCTTCGGCATGTCGAATCCTCCTCCGGTGGTAGGATGCCACATCAAGACGCGCCGCCGGGCAAAAAAAGGCCCGCCACGTGGGCGGGCCTTCGCTGGGCTGTCAGGGGCGCCGCTTACTGCGGGATCTCGCCGGTCAGGCCCTCGACGTAGAAGTTCATGCCGGCGAGCGTTGCGTCGTCGGCCACTTCGCCCTCGGCAAGCCAGTCCGAGCCGTCCTGCTTCTTGAGCGGGCCGGTGAAGGGGTGCACTTCGCCCGCGGCGATTGCATCCTTGAGCGCCAGCGCGGCCTCCTTCACCTCGGTGGGCACCGCATCGGTGATCTCGCCGATCTCGACCATGCCAGCATCGATGCCGTCCCAGGTGTCCTTCGACTCCCAGGTGCCGTCGATCACCGCGCCGACGCGGTCGATGTAGTACTGGTTCCAGTTGTCGATGATCGAGCTGACGCGCGGCTTCGGCGCGTAGTCGAGCATGTCCGAGGCCTGGCCGAAGGTGATGACGTCGCCCGCCTCCTGCGCGGCGGCCTGCGGCGCGGTGGAATCGGTGTGCTGCAGGATCACGTCGGCGCCGGCGTCGATCAGCGCCTTGGCGGCCTCGGCTTCCTTGGCCGGGTCGAACCAGGTGTAGGCCCAGACCACGCGGAACTCGACCTCGGGGTTCACCTTCTTAGCCTGGATGTAGGCGGCGTTGATGCCGCGGATCACCTCGGGGATGGGGTAGGAGCCGATATAGCCGATGATGTTGCTCTCGGTCATCTCGCCCGCGATCAGGCCCTGCACCGCGCGGCCCTCGTAGAAGCGGGCGGAGTAGGTCGAGACGTTGTCGGCGCGCTGGTAGCCGGTGGCGTGCTCGAACTTCACGTCCGGAAACTTCTGGGCGACGTTCATCGTCGCTTCCATGAAGCCGAAGGAAGTGGTGAAGATCAGGTCCGCGCCCTGTAGCGCCATCTGGGTCAGCACGCGCTCGGCGTCGGGGCCCTCGGGGACGCTCTCGACATAGACGGTCTCGACCTTGTCGCCGTATTCCTCCTCGACGGCGAGGCGGCCCTGGTCGTGCTGGTAGGTCCAGCCGAGATCGCCCACCGGCCCGACATAGATGAAGCCCACCTTGGTCTTGTCGTCCTGCGCCATCGCCCCGGTGGCGAAGGCTGCGGCGGCGGTGGCACCGAGAAGCACTGTCTTGAAGGTCATGTCGTTGTTCCCTGTTGGTGGATCTTCCGCCTCAGCTCGAGGCGTGGAAGGGGCGGCCGAGCGAGCCGGGCGCACGGCCCGCCCGCAGGATGACGAGAACGAGGATGGTCGCGAGATAGGGCGCCATCTGCAGGTACTCGATCGGGATCTGCACGCCGCCCGAGGCCTGCAGCGCCAGCTGCAGCGCCGTGGCGCCGCCGAACAGCCAGGCGCCCAGCACCAGCCGTCCGGGCCGCCAGCTGGCGAAGACCACGATCGCGAGCGCGATCCAGCCCGCGCCGGCGGTCATCCCTTCGGTCCATTGCGGCACGCGCACGAGGCTCAGATAGGCACCGCCCAGACCGGCGCAGGCGCCGCCGAAGGCGATCGCGGCGAGTCGCAGGCGCACGACCTTGTAGCCCAGCGCATGGGCGGCGTCGTGGTTTTCGCCGACGGCGCGCAGCACCCGGCCGGCGCGGGTCCGGTTCAGGAACAGCCAGACCAGCGCGACGATTAGCAGCGCGATATAGACCATCGCGTCATGGCGGAACATAACCGGCCCGAGAAACGGGATGTCGCGCAGCCCCGGCAAGTAGAGGTCGGGCACCACGGGACCCTTCACGCCGATATAGCCCTGGCCCAGAAGGGCGGAGAGGCCGAGGCCGAACAGCGTCAACGCGAGACCGGTGGCCACCTGGTTGGACAGGAACAGCTGGGTCAGGATCCCGAACACCATCGACAGAAGCGCCCCGCCCAGCGCCGCGCCTGCGAAGCCCAGCCAGGGCGAGCCGGTCGCGGTCGCTACGACGAAGCCGCAGACCGCGCCGGTGATCATCATGCCCTCGACGCCGAGATTGAGCACGCCCGCGCGCTCGACGACCAGCTCGCCGATCGCGGCCAGCAGGATCGGTGTCGAGACGACGATGATCGCCGACAGCAGCAGGATCGGATCGATGTTGCTCATGCCACCGCCCTCCGGCCGAAGCGGAAGCTGAAATTCGTCAGGACGTCGATCGCCAGAAGGAAGAACAGCAGCATGCCTTGGAACATCTGGATTGCGGCGAGCGGCAGGTTCATCTGCAGCTGCGCCAGTTCGCCGCCGATATAGGTGAGCGCCATCAGCAGCCCCGCCAGCAGGATGCCGATCGGATTGAGCCGGCCGAGGAAGGCCACGATGATCGCGGTGAAGCCGTAGCCCACGTTGAAGTCGATGCCGAGCCGGCCCGCCGGGCCCGCCACTTCGAACATCCCGGCGAGACCGGCCAGCGCGCCCGACAGCCCCATGCAGACCACGACCAGCCAGCTCGGGTTGACCCCGCCGAACACCGCGGCGCGCGGGCTCTGGCCGGCCAGCCGCACCCGGAAGCCGAGCTGGTGGCGCGTCATCACCACCTGCCCGACGATCACCGCGACCAGCGCCAGCACGACGCCCCAATGCATGCCGGTGCCCACGATCAGCTCGGGGTTGGCGGCGGAAGGGTATTGCGCGAGGTTGCGCGAGCCGGGAAAGCCCATGCCGTCGGGATTGCGCAGCAGGCCCAGCGCCATCGAGGCCAAGAGCGCCTCGGCAACATAGACCAGCATGAGAGAGACCAGTACCTCGTTGGTGCCGAAGCGGACCCGCAGCAGCGCCGGGATCATCGCCCAGAGCAGACCGCCCAGCGCGCCCGCGAGGGTCATCGCCGGAAAGATCAGCCAGCTTTCGGCTGGGTAAAAGGCGAGGCCGGTGGCGGCGGCGAAGATCGCGCCGAGGATGTACTGCCCCTCGGCGCCGATGTTCCAGATGCCGGCCCGGAAGCCCAGCGACAGCCCGATGGCAATCAGGATCAGCGGCCCGGCCTTCACCAGCAGCTGCGGCCGCGAATAGGAGGCGAAATCGCCGAAGAGCGGATCCCAGAAGATGGTGCGGATCGCCTCGATCGGGTCCTTGCCCAGCAGCGCGAACAGCAGGCCGCCCGCGACCATGGTCAGCGCCACCGCCACGAAGGGCGTGGCCAAGGTCCAGGCGCGGGACGGTTCAGGGCGGCGTTCGAGCCGGATCACGCGTCGATCCCCATGGCGCGCGGCCCCGTCTTCATCACTCCGAAAATACGCAAGATCCCTCAGCCTTCCACCTGTGCCGGGGCCATGTCATGTGCACCCCCCAGCATCATCCCGATCTCGTCGATCCCCAGCCCTGCCATGGGGCGCGGCGCGCTCAGCCGACCGGCATTGAGTGCGGCGAAGCGATCCGAGATCTCCATCAGCTCGTCGAGGTCCTGGCTGATGACGATCAGCGCGGCGCCCGCCTCGGCCAGATCCAGCAGAGCCTGCCGGATGGTCGCCGCGGCGGCGGCGTCGACGCCCCATGTCGGCTGGTTGACGACCAGCACCTCGGGCCGCTGCAGGATCTCGCGCCCGATGACGAATTTCTGCAGGTTGCCGCCCGAGAGCGCGCGCGCCGCCGTGCCGGGGCCCGGCGTGCGCACGTCGAAGCGTTCGATCACCCGCTCGGCGAAGCCGCGGGCCCGGCCCCAGCGCAGGAAGCCGTGCCGCACCAGATCCTCGCGCGGACCGGCGGTCAGCAGCGCGTTCTCGGTCAGGCTCATGTCGGGGGCGGCGGCATGGCCCATCCGCTCCTCGGGGGCGCAGAGAAGCCCCATGCGGCGCCGGGCCGTGACCCCCTCGCGGCCGATCTCGCGCCCCTTGAAGCGGATCATGCCCGGCGCCACGTGCATCTCGCCTGACAGCGCCATTGCCAGTTCGTCCTGGCCGTTGCCGGCGACCCCGCCGATGCCCAGCACCTCCCCGGCGCGCAGTTCCAGATCGATCGCGTGCAGCGCGGTGCCGAAGGCGCGCGGCGCAGGGGCCGAAAGGCCTGCGAGTTCGAGCACGACATCCCCGGTGCGGCCGCCCGCGCGCGACGGCGTGGACAGCGTCGCGCCGACCATCTGCTCGGCCATGTCGCGCGCCGCCGTGGTCTTGGGGTCGCATTTGCCGACCACCTTGCCGTGACGCAGGATCGTGGCGCTGTCGCAGATCGTGCGGATCTCCTCTAGCTTGTGGCTGATATAGAGGATCGAGACCCCTTCCTCGCGCAGCTTGCGCAGGGTCTCGAACAGGATCGCCACCTCCTGCGGGGTCAGCACCGAGGTCGGCTCGTCCATGATCAGCAGCCGCGGCTCCTGCAGGAGGCAGCGGATGATCTCCACGCGCTGCCGTTCGCCAGCCGACAGGTCGCCCACGATCCGGTCGGGATCGAGCGGCAGGCCGTAGGATTGCGAGACTTCGCGGATCTGCGCGGCGAGCCGGTTCAGCGCGGGCGGGTTCTCCATGCCCAGCGCCACGTTCTCGGCCACGCTCATCGCGTCGAAGAGCGAGAAGTGCTGGAACACCATGGCGACGCCCGAGGCACGGGCGGCGCGCGGTTCGGCTGGCGCGAAGGGGGCGCCATCGAGGCGCATGGTCCCGGCATCGGGCTGGACGAGGCCGTAGATCGTCTTGACCAGCGTCGATTTTCCGGCGCCGTTCTCGCCCAGAAGCGCGTGCACTTCGCCCTTGGCGATGTCGAAGGAGACGTCGGCATTGGCCACGACCCCGGGATAGGCCTTGGTCAGGCCGGACAGCTGCAGTAGCGGCGTGCTCATCCGGCGCGGTCCCTCGTCATTCTTTCGTTCCCGCTCCTCAGTAGCGCGGCGGCGACGCCGACGGCAATGGCCTGCGGATCGCGACCCAATGAGGTGTCGCCTATCGGACAGGCTATGCGGGAAATCAAGGCGTTGGCGTGGCCCAGCGCCGAAAGCCGCGGCCGGAAACGCGCCCATTTCGTGGCCGAGCCGATCAGCCCGCAGCTGGCGAAGCCATGGGTGAGAGCGGCGTGGCAGAGCGCGAGATCGAGGTCGTGGTCGCGGGTCAGGATCAGGTGGTCGGCGTCGCGTGGCGCGCGCGACATCAGCGCAGGCGGGGTCGCGGCGGGGATCACCGTGACGCCTTCGGGGACGGCTTCGGGAAAGCAGTCGGGCGCGAGGTCGATCCAGGTGATCGCCCGGCCCGGCAGCGGCGCCATGACCGAGACGACGGCGCGGCCGACATGGCCCGCCCCCCAGACCCAGAGCGCTCGGGCCTCGGGCAGGGGTGCCTCGACGAGCCAGTTCTCGACGATGGCTGGGGCCGCGCCGGCGGGCATGGCGGCAAGCTTGCGCGCGACGGCGGCGGGCATCTCTCCGGCAGGCCCGAGCGGACGGGCCCGGTGCAGGGTCTCGGGCAGTTCGCCTGCCGCGAAGCGTTCCCAGGCCAGCGTGACCGCGCCGCCGCAGCATTGGCGGAGCGCCGGGCCCAGCGGCAGCCGCCGCTGGGCCGTGGCCCGGCCCATGGCCAGCATGTCACGCGCCGTTTCCACCGCTTCGTGTTCCAGCGCGCCGCCGCCTATGGTGCCGGACTGGCCGCCCTGCCAGACCAGCATCGAGGTGCCGGCATCGCGCGGGGCCGATCCGGCGGTCGCGACCACCAGCACCCTGATCACCGGGCCATGCGCGGCAACAGCGGCAGCGAGGGTGTCGCGGTCGAAGCTCACCCCTTTGCCCTCCGAACGGCGGCGAGCACGCGCTCGGCCGTGGCGGGCGCGTCGAGGCGCGGGTAGTTCGGGCCGCAGGCCGAGGCCGCGTGGCTCAGCGCGAGAAAGGCCGAGATACCGAGCATGAAGGGCGGCTCGCCCACCGCCTTGGAACGGTAGATCGTCTGCGCCGGGTTCGGGGCGTCCCACAGATCCACGTGAAACAGGTCCGGCCGGTCGGAGCAGGCGGGAATCTTGTAGGTCGAAGGCGCGTGGGTCCTGAGCGCGCCCTTGTCGTCCCAGACCAGCTCCTCGGTGGTGAGCCAGCCTGCGCCCTGCACGTAGCCGCCCTCGATCTGACCCTTGTCGAGCGCCGGGTTCAGCGAATGGCCCGCATCGTGCAGGATGTCGGTCCGAAGGATGCGGTTCTCGCCGGTGAGCGTGTCGATCGCCACCTCGGTCACGGCGGCGCCGTGGGCGAAGTAGAAGAAGGGCCGGCCCTGGCCCTTGATCCGGTCCCATTTCAGGTCCGGCGTCTTGTAGAAGCCGGTAGCCGACAGGCTGACCCGCGCCTCGTAGGCGAGCTTCACCGCCTGCTCGAAGCTCAAGCTTTCGCCACCGACATGCACCTGGTCATCGGCGAAACGCACCTCGGAGGCGCTGCACTGGTGCAGCCCGGCGAGGAACTCGGCGATCCGGGTCCGGATCGTGTCGCAGGCGGCTTTCGCCGCCATGCCGTTCAGGTCCGAGCCGGAGGAGGCGGCGGTGGCCGAGGTGTTGGGCACCTTGTGGGTATCGGTCGCGGTGATCCGCACCCGCTCGGGCGAGACGCCGAAGCGGGAGGCGGCGACCTGCGCCACCTTGCGGAACAGGCCCTGTCCCATCTCGGTGCCGCCATGGTTCAGGTGGATCGAGCCGTCCTGGTAGACATGCACCAGCGCACCCGCCTGGTTGAGGTGGGTCAGCGTGAAGGAGATGCCGAACTTCACCGGCGAGAAGGCGATGCCGCGCTTGAGGATCGGGTTCTCGGCGTTCCACTGCGCGATGGCCTCGCGACGCGCCTTGTAGTCCGAGGTCTCCAGCAGCCGCTCGGTCATCTCGTGCAGGATGAAGTCGGTGACCTCCATGCCATAGGGCGTGGTGTTGTGCCCCTCTTCCGGCCGGGCTTCACCCGCCGGGAGCTGCGCCTGAGCGCCGCGCGAGGCGAGGTCGGTGTCGCCGTCGGCGGGCAGGGCAGGTGCCGGGTCGTCGTGGTGCTGCGCCTCTTCGTTCAGCGCGCTGGCCGCGCGGTAGTAGTTGCGTTGGCGCACCTCGACCGGGTCGAGGCCCAGCACGTGCGCCACCTCATCCATCACCCGCTCGATGCCCAGCACGCCCTGCGGCCCGCCGAAGCCGCGGAAGGCGGTGGCAGATTGGGTGTTGGTCTTGAGCCGGTGCGAAGTGATCCGCACCGCATCCAGCAGATAGGCGTTGTCGGAATGCAGCATCGCCCGGTCGGCCACCGGCAGCGACAGGTCGAGCGACCAGCCGCAGCGGGTGTAATGGGTGAAGTCGATGCCCAGAACCCGGCCGCTCTCATCGTAGCCTACCTCGTAGTCGACGCGGAAATCATGCCGCTTGCCGGTGATGGTCATGTCGTCGTCGCGGTCGTAGCGCATCCGGCAGGCGCGGCCCGTTTTCGCGGCCATGATTGCGCAGGCGACGGCGAGCGCGTTGCCCTGACTTTCCTTGCCGCCGAAGCCGCCGCCCATGCGGCGACACTCGACCTTCACCGCCGACATCGGCAGGCCGAGCGCGTCGGCCACCTTGTGCTGGATCTCGGTCGGGTGCTGGGTCGAGGAATGGATCGTGACCCCGTCCTCCTGCGGCTGCGCCATCGCGGCCATGCCTTCGAGATAGAAGTGCTCTTGGCCGCCCATCTCGATCCGGCCCTTGAGCTTGCGCGGGGCGTTCGAGATGGCGGTTTCGGCGTCGCCCTTGTACCAGATGCGCGGCCCGTCCTCGAAGCGCGAATTGGCGGCGAGCGCCTGCTCCACGGTGAGGATCGGCTCCTCTTCCTCGTATTCGACCTCTGCCAGCCTAGCGGCCTTGCGCGCGGCGAGATGGCTGTCGGCGGCGACGAGGAAGAGCTGCTGGCCGTGGTAATGCACGGTGCCGTCGGAGAGCAGCGGTTCGTCATGCGCGCTGGGCGAGCAATCGGCGGGCCGGTCGAGATCCGCGGCCGTCAGCACCATGGCGACACCGGGGGCGGCGCGCACCTTGTCGAGGTTCATCGACACGATCCGCCCGCGCGCGATGCGCGACAGGCCGAAGGCGAGATGCAGCGCATGGGCCGGGGCGGGGATGTCGTCGATGTAGCGCGCCTGTCCGGTGACGTGCAGCACCGCGCTGTCATGCGGGAGGGGTTTTCCGACGCTCATGCCCGCACCTCCAGCACGCTGGTCTTTTGGCCCGACACTTCCGCGAAGTAGCGCCGCGCGAGGCCCTGTGCTGCCTCGAGCCGGTATTGCGCGGAGGCGCGCATGTCGGTGAGCGGGGTGAAGTCGTCAGCCAGCGCCGGCAGCGCCGCCTCGACGGTCTCAATGTTCCACGGCTTGCCGGTGAGCGCGGCCTCGAAGGCCTTCGCGCGCTTGGGCGTCGCCGCCATGCCGCCGAAGCCGGTGCGGGCATGCGTGATCGTGCCGTCTTCGACGGTCACGTCGAAGGCGCCGCAGACCGCGGAGATGTCCTGGTCGAAACGCTTGGAGATCTTGTAGACGCGGAAGCGCTCGCGCCCCTCGGGCAGGCTCACCGCCTCGACGAACTCGCCGGGCTGCCGGTCCTGCTTGCCGTAATCGATGAAGAAGTCCTCGAGCGGCAATTCGCGGCGCGCGTCGCCCTTTCGCAGGTGGATCGTGGCGCCCAGCGCGATCAGCGCGGGGGCGTTGTCGCCGATGGGCGAGCCGTTGGCGAGGCTGCCGCCGATCGTCGCGGCGTTGCGCACCTGAACCGAGCCGTAGCGGCGCACCATCTCGGCATAGGAGGGGTAGGGTGCGGCCAGCGCTTCGAGCACCCGCGTCATGGTGACGCCCGCGCTGAAGCGGATCCGGCCATCCGCGCGGGTGATCGTCTTGAGGTCCTCGCAACGATTGAGGAAGGCCGTCTCGGGCAGGGCGCGCAGCCCCTTGGTGACCCACAGCCCGACATCGGTGGCCCCGGCGATCAGCGTGGCGTCGGGGTGGTCGAGATACCACGCGGCCAGTTCGTCGGCGGTCTCGGGGATGAAGCCCGGCGCTTCGGTCAGCGTCGCATCCGTGCCCCGGCCGGTCTCCGGCTCGTAGGGGGCACGGCCTGCCGCGGGCGCGGCGGCGGCATCGGCGCTCCGGGTCGCTGCCCCGCCCGTCTGTGCGGGGGCGAGGGTCTTCAGCTTCTCGCGGTCGCTCTCGATCCATGCGGGCAGGGGCGCGCCCTCGGCGGCTTCGGCGGCACGGATGATCGGCGCGTAGCCGGTGCAGCGGCACAGGTTGCCCGCGAGCTGGTCGTCATGATCGGTGCGGCCCTGCGCATGGGCGGCGGCCATCGCCATTACGAAGCCCGGGGTGCAGAAGCCGCACTGGCTGCCGTGATGCTCGACCATCGCCCGCTGGACGGGGTGCAGCGCGCCGCCTTCGGCCAGCCCTTCGACGGTGCGCACGGCGCGACCGGCAAGCTGCGGCAGGAACAGGATGCAGGCGTTGAGCGCGCGCAAGCCCCCCTCGGGGTCGGTGACGATCACCGTGCAGGCGCCGCAGTCGCCCTCGTTGCAGCCTTCCTTGGTGCCGGTCAGGCCTCTTTGTTCACGCAGGTAATCGAGCAGGCTGCGCGTCGGCGCTCCGCCTGCGCGTACCGTCTCTCCATTGAGAAGAAACGCGATCTCGGTCATCGCTAGATCCGCCGCCTTACCGGATGGGTCCGGGCCGCGTTGCCCGGTCGATGCGGCGTAGACCGGGCGGCCCTCACGTCCAGATCATGAAAGCCGATGGCATGCGCGTTTGGCAAGCCTCGCGTGCCTGCCGTTGCGGCAGACCGCCCCGAGGCATGGCAATTTTCACTGCATGTGCTCGCGATACGATAGCTTGACGAGCTTTCTGCCCGTTTCGGTGGCATGGGGCGTGCCGCCGATCACATCGGCGCGGCTGACCACGCGGCAAGCCTGCCCATGCTTCCCGCGACCGGTCGGCCGGGATAGAACCACTCCATGGCCGATCCCCGATTCATCCATCTGCGCGTCCACACCGAGCATTCGCTGCTTGAGGGCGCGATCCCCGTGAAGAAGCTGCCGGGCCTCGCCGCCAAGGCCGAGATGCCGGCCGTCGCCATCACCGACACCAACAACATGTTCGCAGCCCTCGAATTTTCCGAGACGGCTGCGAAGTCGGGGGTGCAGCCGATCATCGGCTGCCAGGTCGACCTGTGCTATCTGCCGCCCGAGCCGGGCAAGCGGCCCGAACTGCCCGCGCCGATCGTGCTGCTGGCGCAGTCCGAGGCGGGCTACATGAACCTCATGAAGCTGAACTCCTGCCTCTACCTGAAGAGCGACGGACAGCTTCCGCAGGTTTCGATCGAGGAGATCGAGGCGCTCTCCGGCGGTTTGATCTGTCTCTCGGGCGGCCCTGATGGCCCCGTCGGGAGGCTCTTGCGGCAGGGTCAGCGACCCAAGGCCGAGGCGCTGATGCAGCGGCTCAAGGCGGCCTTCCTGGACCGGCTCTATGTCGAGTTGCAGCGCCATCCGGGCGAGGACGGTCTGCCCGAGGCCGAAAAGCTGTCGGAACGCGGTCATGTCGAGATGGCCTATGCGATGGATCTGCCGCTGGTCGCGACCAACGACGTCTATTTCCCGAAGCCGGAGATATACGAGGCGCATGACGCGCTGATCTGCATCGCGCAGGGCGCCTATGTCGACCAGCAGGAGCCGCGTCGCAGGCTGACCGCGCAGCACTATTTCAAGAGTCCGCAGGAGATGGCGACGCTGTTCGCCGATCTGCCCGAAGCGCTGGAGAACACCGTCGAGATCGCCCGCCGCTGCGCCTTCAAGGCCTACAAGCGGGCGCCGATCCTGCCCAGATTCGCCGATGACGAGGTCGAGGAGCTTCGTCGGCAGGCCAAGGAGGGGCTCGAGGCCCGTCTCGCGGTGATCCCGCATGCGGTGAGCGTCGAGGACTACCACGCCCGGCTCGACTTCGAGCTCGGCATCATCGAGGGGATGGGGTTCCCTGGCTACTTCCTGATCGTGGCCGACTTCATCAAATGGGCCAAGGATCACGACATCCCCGTGGGACCGGGGCGGGGCTCGGGCGCGGGCTCGCTGGTCGCCTACGCGCTGACCATCACCGACCTCGACCCGCTGCGCTACTCGCTGCTGTTCGAACGTTTCCTCAACCCCGAGCGGGTCTCGATGCCCGACTTCGACATCGACTTCTGCATGGATCGCCGCGAGGAGGTGATCCGCTACGTGCAGGAGAAGTACGGCCGCGAGAAGGTGGGGCAGATCATCACCTTCGGTGCGCTGCTGTCCAAGGCGGCGGTGCGCGACGTGGGCCGAGTGCTGCAGATGCCCTACGGCCAGGTCGATCGTCTGTCGAAGATGATCCCGGTCGAAGGGGTGAAGCCGGTCTCGATCGAAAAGGCGCTGGCCGACGAGCCGCGGCTGCGCGAGGAGGCGAGGAACGAGGAGGTGGTGAACCGCCTCCTGACCTATGCCCAGCAGGTCGAGGGGCTCTACCGCAACGCCTCCACCCATGCCGCCGGCGTGGTGATCGGCGACCGGCCTCTGGATGCGCTGGTGCCGCTCTACCGCGATCCGCGCTCGGACATGCCGGCGACCCAGTTCAACATGAAATGGGTCGAGCAGGCGGGCCTGGTGAAGTTCGACTTCCTCGGTCTCAAGACACTCACCGTCATCCAGAACGCGATGGACCTGATCGCGAAATCGGGCCGTCCGCTGCACGTGGCCGCCGACGGGACCGAACTCTACCAGCCGCCCGAGGGTGGCGAGAACCAGATCAACCTGATCCCGCTCGACGACGAGAGGACCTACGAGCTTTATTCGCGTGCCAAGACGGTGGCGGTGTTCCAGGTGGAATCCTCGGGCATGATGGATGCGCTCAAGCGCATGAAGCCCACCTGCATCGAGGACATCGTGGCGCTGGTGGCGCTCTATCGTCCCGGCCCGATGGAGAACATTCCGGTCTATTGCGAGGTCAAGCACGGGCAGCGCGAACTGCAGTCGATCCATCCCAGCATCGACCACATCCTCGCCGAGACGCAGGGCATCATCGTCTACCAGGAACAGGTGATGCAGATCGCCCAGGTCATGGCGGGCTACAGCCTCGGCGGCGCGGACCTGCTGCGCCGCGCCATGGGCAAGAAGATCGCCGAGGAGATGGCCAAGGAGCGCCCCAAATTCGTCGAGGGCGCGCAGAAGAACGGCGTCGACAAGAAGAAGGCGATGGAGGTCTTCGACCTTCTCGAGAAGTTCGCCAATTACGGCTTCAACAAGTCGCACGCCGCAGCCTACGCCGTGGTCAGCTACCAGACCGCCTGGCTCAAGGCGAACCACCCGGTCGAGTTCATGGCTGGCGTCATGAACTGCGATATCCATCTCACCGACAAGCTAGGCATCTATTTCCAGGAGGTCCGCAAGGGGCTCGGTCTCGAATGGACGCCGCCTTGCGTGAACCGCTCGCAGGCCACCTTCGATGTGAAGGAGGGCAAGCTGGTCTACGCGCTGGGCGCGCTCAAGAATGTCGGCGTCGAAGCGATGCGGCTGATCGTCGAGGGGCGCGGGGAAAAGCAATTCGCCACGCTCTATGACCTCGCACGTCGCGTCGATCTCAAGAAAGTGGGCAAACGGCCGCTGGAGATGCTGGCCCGTGCCGGGGCCTTCGACGCACTCGACCGCAACCGTCGCCGGGTGTTCTCCGGGCTCGACGCGCTGGTCGCCTACTCGGCCGCGATCCACGAGCAGAAGGCCAGCGCGCAGGTCTCGCTTTTTGGCGAGGCGGGCGAGGATCTGCCCGAGCCGCGCATGCCGCAGGTCACCGACTGGCTCCCGGCCGAACGTCTCGCCGAGGAATTCAAGGCGGTGGGTTTCTACCTGTCCGGTCACCCGCTCGACGACTATCTCGCGCCGCTCAAGCGCAAGGGCGTGATGACGCTCGACGAGGTGACCGAGCAGGCCGCCGCACGTGGCGCCTTCGTGGGCAAGATGGCCGGGACCGTCGCCGGGCGGCAGGAGCGCAAGTCGGCGCGCGGCAACCGCTTTGCCTTCGTGCAGATGTCCGACCCGACGGGGCAGTTCGAAGTGACGATGTTCTCCGACACGCTGGAGACCGCGCGCGAGCATCTGGAGACCGGCAGCCAGATCGTGGTGCAGGTCGAGGCGACAATGGAGAGCGATCAGCTCAAGCTTCTGGGTCGCTCGGTCGCCCCGATCGAGGGGGTGGTCGCGGATGCGGGCGGCGCCGGCCTCAGGGTGTTCCTCGATGCGCCGGACGCGATTACCATGCTGGCGGGGGTGCTGGAGCGGGCCGGGCGCGACCTGCCCAAGGGCCAGCGCATTGCGCGCGGGCCGATCAGCATCTGCCTGATGGCCGACGGACTGCCCGGCGAGGTCGAGATCGACTGCGGGGCCGAGTTTCCGGTGACGCCGCAGATCAAGGGCGCGCTCAGATCGCTGCCCGGGGTGATCGAGGTCGAGGAGGTCTGAGCCGGCCCGCGGGATGGACGCGACGGGATCAGGCGCTAGAACGCTAGCGATACACCCGGAGGTCCCCATGCGCCGTGCCATTCCCGCCTTCTTGGCCCTCGCGCTGCTCGCCGCCTGCGCGACCGGCGGTGGTGGCAGTGCCTCGCTTCCCGGGCTCGACCTGCCCGAGGTCGGTGCCGGCACGACATTGGCCTTCGGGCCAGCGGCGAAGCGCTGTGGCCTGTCGGGCGCGGCGCTGGGCGCGCCGGTCGCACGTGAGGCGGGCTTCACCTTGTACGACACCGCGCCGGGCACGACCGCGCCGCGAACGCATTACCTCACCGGCTTCAAAGACGGCTGCGCGGTCCAGTTCACCGCGGCACTGGCCCTGTTCGGCGATGCGGCCACGCTCGAGGCCACGGCCTACGGGGCAGGCATCACGCACAGCCCGGTGCAGCCGGCCTACGAGGCAGTGAAGGCCGAGCTTTGCGGCGTGCCCGTCGGCCAGCCCTGTGGGCGCGCCAGCGCCGGGCTGGCGCGCAACACCACGTTGCTCACCGCCTATGCCGCCTTCGGTGCGAGCGGACGGCATGCCGACATGCTGCTGCATGACGGGCGGCTGGTGGCCCGTGGCGTGGAGGGCTGAACCTCAGTAGTGCGGCGGGCGCTCGTTGCCGATGGTGACGCCGCTATCCGACTCGGCCTCCGCTTCGGCGAGCCTTTCGCCCAGCATCCGCATGCGCCGGGTCAGGGCGTCGATGTCGCGCTCCTGCCGCGCCACCACGTCCGACAGGTCCTCGACCGTTCGGATCAGATGGCTCAGCCGCTCTTCGATGTCGATCTGGTC
This sequence comes from Limimaricola variabilis, assembly GCF_014195545.1. Taxonomy (GTDB): domain Bacteria; phylum Pseudomonadota; class Alphaproteobacteria; order Rhodobacterales; family Rhodobacteraceae; genus Limimaricola; species Limimaricola variabilis. The sequence continues at coordinate 181,144 of NZ_JACIBX010000008.1, forward strand.
TGTCATGCCCCCTAAACACATCAGCGGCGTCCCGGTTTCAAGCCCGGAGGTTGCCCCCGGACCCGCCCCGCGCTAAGCCCGCGCGCGACTCCCGCTCCTGACGAGGACGCCATCCATGGCCAAGGACAAGATCCGCCGCCCCCGCGCCGAGACGCCGAAGGGGTTCCGCGACTATTTCGGCGCCGAGGTCACCGCGCGCGCCGCGATGCTGCGTCGGATCGCGGAGGTATATCATCGCTACGGCTTCGAAGCGCTCGAAACCTCCGGTGTCGAGACCGTCGAAGCGCTGGGCAAGTTCCTGCCTGATGTGGACCGCCCGAACGAGGGTGTCTTCGCCTGGCAGGAAGACGTCGAAGGCGCGAAGCCCGGCGACTGGCTGGCGCTGCGCTACGACCTGACCGCGCCGCTGGCGCGGGTCTATGCCCAGCATCGCAATGACCTGCCGACCCCCTATCGCCGCTATGCGATGGGCCCGGTCTGGCGCAACGAGAAGCCCGGACCGGGACGGTTCCGCCAGTTCTACCAATGCGACGCCGACACGGTGGGCGCGCCGTCGGTCGCCGCCGATGCGGAGATCTGCGCCATGCTCGCCGACACGCTGGAAGCGGTCGGCATTTCGCGCGGCGACTACATCGTGCGCGTCAACAACCGCAAGGTTCTGAACGGCGTGATGGAAGTGGCGGGCGTCCTCGACCCGTCCGACCCGGAGAAGTTCGCCGCCGAGCGCGGCATCGTGCTGCGCGCCATAGACAAACTCGACCGGCTCGGCACCGATGGCGTGCGGATGCTGCTGGGCGAGGGCCGCAAGGACGAGAGCGGCGACTTCACCAAGGGCGCGGGTCTCGGGGCCGAGCAGGCCGAGGTCGTGATGGGCTTCATGGATGCGCGGCGCGACACGGCCGAAGGCACGCTGGCGCGGTTGCGCGAGCTGGTCGGCGCCTCCGCCATCGGTGCCGAGGGCGTCGACGAGCTGGAGACCATCGCCGGGCTGCTGGCGGCGCAGGGCATGGGGCCGGATCGCGTCGTCATCGACCCCTCGGTGGTGCGCGGTCTCGGCTACTATACCGGTCCGGTTTTCGAGGCCGAGCTGACCTTCGAGATCCTCGACGAGAAGGGCCGTCCGCGCCAGTTCGGCTCGGTCGCGGGCGGTGGGCGCTACGACGATCTGGTCAAGCGTTTCACCGGCCAGACCGTGCCCGCCACCGGCGTGTCGATCGGGGTCGACCGGCTGCTGGCGGCGCTGGCCGCCAAGGGGCGCGGCGCGACCGAGGCGCAGGGTCCGGTCGTCGTCACCGTGATGGATCGCGACCGCATGGCCGATTACCAGGCGATGGCGTCCGAGCTGCGCGCCGCGGGCATCCGTGCCGAGGTCTATCTCGGTAACCCCAAGAACTTTGGCAACCAGATGAAATACGCGGACCGGCGCGGCAGCCCGGTCGCGGTGATCGAGGGCGGCGACGAGAAAGAGCGCGGCGTGGTGCAGATCAAGGACCTGATCCTCGGCGCGCAGATCGCCGAAAACGCGACGCTGGAAGAGTGGAAGGACCGCCCCTCGCAGATCGAAGTGCCGCGCGCCGAACTCGTGGCGCGCGTCCGCGCGATGATCGAGGGACAATCCTCATGATGCCCGGTCCCATGGGCGCCGAGACCCGCGCGGAGGCGGCGCGGCTCGGCGCGATCTTCGAAGGGCTGGGCGCGCAGGCGGTGGACACCGCGATCCTGCAGCCCGCCGATGTGCTGCTCGATCTCTATGGCGAGGACATCCGTGCCCGCGCCTATGTCACCGCCGACCCGCTCCGGGGCGAGATGATGCTGCGGCCCGACTTTACCGTGCCGGTGGTGCGGGCGCATATGGAAGAGGGCGGCGATCCGGCGCGCTACTGTTACGCGGGCGAGGTGTTCCGGCGGCAGGAGACCGACCCGGAGCGGCCGATCGAGTTCCTGCAGGTCGGGTTCGAGCATTTCGGCGGCGATCCCGCGCAGGCCGATGCCGAGGTCTTCGCCACCATCGCCGAGGCGCTGGCCGGGCTGGACCTGCGCCCGGCGACCGGCGACATCGGCATCCTGATGGCCGCGGTGCGCGGGCTGCGCACCACCGAGGCCCGCAAGGCGGCGCTGTCGCGCCATGTCTGGCGGCCCCGCCGATTCCGCGCGCTTCTCGATCGTTACGGCGCGCGGGTGCCGCTTCCGGCGCACAAGAAGGCGCTGCTCGCCATGAAGGATCCCTTCGAAGCGGCGGGCCCGGTAGTCGGGCTGCGCTCGCGCGAGGAGGTCCGGGCCCGGATCGCCACGCTGCGCGCCGAGGCCGAGACGCCCCCGCTTTCGGAAGAGGAAGTGGCGCTGATCGACGCGATTCTCGATCTGCGCGAGACCGCACCCAACGTGCTGTCGAGCCTGCGCGACATCGCGGTGGACATGCCCGCCATCGGCGACGCCGTGACCGGGCTGTCGCGTCGTCTCGACGCCATGGCGGCACGCGGCGTCGATGTCGGCACGCTGCCTTTCGAGGGCAGCTTCGGGCGTACCACGCTCGAATACTACGACGGCTTCGTCTTCGGCTTTCACCACGCGACGCGCGCCGATCTGCCGCCCGTGGCCACCGGCGGGCGCTATGACGCGCTGACCCGGGTGCTGGGGCAGGGGCGGGCGGTGCCGGCGGTGGGCGGCGTGGTCCGGCCCGAGCTCGTGGTCCGCATCAGGGAGGGCCGGGCATGACGATCCGTCTCGGCGTGCCGTCCAAGGGGCGGCTCATGGAAAAGACCTTCGACTGGTTCGGTGCGCGCGGGCTGAGCCTGCGCAAGCGCGGCAACGATCGCGAATATGCCGGTGTGGTCGAGGGAATCGACGGGGTCGAACTGGCGCTTCTCTCCGCGGGCGAGATCCCGCGCGAGCTGGCGGCCGGGCGGCTGCATCTCGGCGTCACCGGCTCGGACCTCGTGCGCGAGAAGGTGGCGGGCTGGGATCTGCGCCTGCGCGAGCTGGCGCCGATGGGCTTCGGCGGCGCCGATCTGGTGATCGCGGTGCCGCAGGGCTGGGTCGATGTCGACACGCTCGACGATTTCGACGCGGTGGCCTCGGCCTTCCGCCGCAGCCATGGTTTCCGCCTCAGGATCGCGACCAAGTATCACCGGCTGACGCGCGAGTTCCTGCGCGAGCACGGCGTCGCCGACTACCAGTTGGTCGACAGCCAAGGCGCGACCGAAGGCGTGGTGCGCAACGAGACCGCTGAGGCGATCTCGGACATCACCTCGACTGGCGAGACGCTGCGGGCCAACGGGCTGAAGATCCTCTCCGACGGGCTGATCCATTCGAGCCAGGCGACGCTGTTCAAGTCGAACAGCGCCGATTGGTCGGATGCGCATCGCGCCACGCTCGACGCGCTCGAGGACCGGCTCGGGATCTGATTTAGAGGACGCCGATCTCGGCCAAGGCCGCCTGCAATGCGGGCGGCAGCGGCTCCTCCTGCTCGCGTCCCGGCGTGAGGTCGCGCGGCGCGTCGCCTTCGGCGAGGTAGCGCCAGCCCTGGAAGGCGCGCTTGGGCGTCGCCGCCACCCGCACCAGCCCCGGCTCGCAGACGATCGCGCAGCGGCGGATGCCGTCGCCGCGATCGACCTCATCGAATCGCAGCACCCGCTGCCGGCACAGAATCACCCCCTTGATCACCCAGTAGATCGATCCGCCGCCGAGCACTTCCTCGGCGCGCTTGGGCCACATGCGGGTGATGTGACGCGGCAGACCGTCGGGGCCTTGCCCGCGGCGGTCGCCCTGCCAGGCAGCGAGATCGGAGACATCCTCCGTTCCGACCGAAAGCTTGATGAGATGCAGCATGGTTAACGACTTAGGAGCCCGGGGGCGGGGCCGCAACTCTCGATTTCGTGTTGTGGCAAAATCGCAATTTCTTGTGGATAAGGCTGTGTCAAACACAATCTGTAGCTTGGAACGTGCTATGATACACTATATCCACGATCACCGTCGGGGCAGCCAAGTCCCCTGAAATTCCGATAAGTTTCAAGCCGAAGGATCGTCCCATGACCCGCTTTGCCGCGCCCATCGCCGAACAGATCTGGGACATGAAGTACCGCTTCAAGCAAAGCGACGGCACGCCCATCGACGCCACCGTCGAGGACAGCTGGCGCCGCATCGCCAAGGCCCTGGCCGCCCCCGAGAAGGACCCGGCGCTGTGGGAGGACAAGTTCTACGCCGCGCTCGAGGATTTCCGCTACCTGCCTGCCGGCCGGATCACCGCCGGTGCGGGCACCGCGCGCGCCGTGACGCTGTTCAACTGCTTCGTCATGGGCACCGTGCCGGATTCGATGTCGGGCATCTTCGACATGCTCAAGGAAGCCGCGCTGACCATGCAGCAGGGCGGCGGCATCGGCTACGACTTCTCGACCATCCGGCCGCGCGGCGCCGAGGTGAAGGGCGTCGCGGCCGACGCCTCCGGCCCGCTGTCGTTCATGGATGTGTGGGATGCGATGTGCCGCACCATCATGTCGGCCGGCTCGCGTCGCGGCGCGATGATGGCGACGATGCGTTGCGACCATCCCGACGTCGAGAACTTCATCACCGCCAAGTCCGACCCGGCCCGCCTGCGCATGTTCAACATGTCGGTGCTGGTCACCGATCCCTTCATGGAAGCGGTGAAGGCCGACGGGTCGTGGGACCTCGTCTTCAAGGGCAAGGTCTACAAGACCGTGCAGGCGCGTGACCTGTGGAACGCGATCATGAAGTCGACCTACGAGCAGGCCGAGCCGGGCGTGATCTTCATCGACCGCATCAACCAGATGAACAATCTGGGCTACTGCGAGACGATCAGCGCCACCAACCCCTGCGGCGAGCAGCCGCTGCCGCCCTATGGCGCCTGCCTGCTGGGCTCGATCAACCTCGCCAAGCTGGTGACCGACGCCTTCGAGGAGGGTGCCCGTCTCGACGAGGCCGCGCTCGACGATCTCGTGGCGACTGCCGTGCGGATGATGGACAACGTCGTCGACGCCTCGAACTTCCCGCTGCCGGCGCAGGCCGAAGAGGCCCGCAACAAGCGCCGCATCGGTCTCGGCGTGACCGGTCTCGCCGACGCGCTGCTGATGGTCGGCCTGCGCTACGGCTCGGACGAGGCGGCGGCACAGACCGAAGCCTGGATGAAGCGCATCGCGCGGGCCTCCTATCTCGCCTCGGTCGAGCTGGCCAAGGAGAAGGGCGCCTTCCCGCTGTTCGATGCGAAGAAGTACCTCGCCTCGGGCAACATGCAGCAGATGGACAAGGACGTCCGCGACGCGATCGCCAAGCACGGCATCCGCAACGCGCTGCTGACCTCGATCGCGCCGACCGGCACCATCTCGCTCTATGCGGGCAACGTGTCCTCGGGCATCGAGCCGGTCTTCGCCTATGCCTACACCCGCAAGGTGCTGCAGAAGGACGGCTCGCGTACCGAGGAAGAGGTGGTGGACTACGCCGTGCAGGCCTGGCGCGAGAAGTTCGGCGACAAGGAGCTGCCCGACTACTTCGTCAACGCCCAGACGCTGGCCCCGATGGACCACGTGAAAATGCAGGCCGCGGCGCAGAAGTGGATCGACAGCTCGATCTCCAAGACGATCAACTGCCCCGAGGACATCTCCTTCGAGGCGTTCAAGGACGTCTACATGGAGGCCTACGAGACCGGCTGCAAAGGCTGCACCACCTACCGTCCCAATGACATCACCGGTTCGGTGCTGTCGGTCTCCGAGCCCGCCAAGGCACCCGAGGCCAAGTCGGCGCCGAAGGAGGCCACGGGCGGCGAGGTGATCTACATGTCCGAGCCGCTCGACCGGCCCGCCGAGCTCGAGGGCGCGACCTACAAGCTGAAGTGGCCCGACAGCGAGCACGCGATCTACATCACCGTCAACGACCTCGTCGTCGGCGGCCATCGCCGGCCCTTCGAGGTGTTCATCAACTCCAAGAACATGGAACATTTCGCCTGGACCGTGGCGCTGACCCGGATGGTCTCGGCGGTGTTCCGGCGCGGCGGCGACGTCTCCTTCGTGGTCGAGGAACTCAAGGCGGTGTTCGACCCGCGCGGTGGCGCCTGGATGCAGGGCAAATACGTCCCCTCGATCCTCGCGGCGATCGGCGGCGTGATCGAGAAGCACATGATCTCCACCGGCTTCCTTGCCGGGGAAGGGCAGGGGCTCAAGGAAGATCCGCAACAGCAGGTCGTCAATCTCGACGCGCCGCGCGGCAAGTCCTGCCCCTCCTGCGGCGGCTTCGAGATGCGCATGGTCGAGGGCTGCATGACCTGCGGCAGCTGCGGTCATTCGAAGTGCGGATGAGGTGAGCCGTTACAGTTGCCAGAAAGGCATAAGAGTGCGAATTGAGGGCATAAGCGTGCGAGTTGCACGTCAAGCGCTTTCTTCGATGGCCCCGGCAGAAATGCCGGGGTTATTCTCGTTTGGGCCACGGGCACAGGAAGTGGCGTTCAAGGACCGACCACAGGAAGAGGTTCTCGTGCTCTGTTTCGCCGTCAAAGAATCTCAGCTCCTGCAGGCCGAAAGCAGACGACAGCAGCTTCTGCCATGACCACCCCGTTTCCACCGACAAGCGGCGTAGCGGGGCGAAGGTCTCGTCGAAGTACTGCCGGTCGCTCTCGGTGATATAGGGCTGTACCGCCTTGCGCTTCGGGTTGGAGGCCTTCGTGGCTCGGATGTACCCGGCGGCAACGAGTTGCGTCGTCTGCGTGGGCTTGAGGCCGACTGACTTGGCGAACACCTCGAGCGAGAGGCCCGGAGCGCGATCGATATTCAGCTTGCTTTGCAGTTCGTCTCGGTCGACCAGAATCGAGGCATAGCCAGTGGCCTGCGAGTAGCTGCCTATCCGACGAAGCTCGCCTTTCTTGATCAGACCGACGATTTCGGCGGGACGAACCCGAAGCTGATGGCAGGCCTCCTGAAGAGTGCGCCAACCATGCATTTTCGCATGAACCGTTTCGGCCCCACGTAGTAGGTCAGCAACGAAGCGGGGGGCGTCCGTCGCCTTCCACAGAGGCTTCGCACCTGCTGCCGCGATCGCCGGCAAAAGATGCCCATCTGCTCTGAGCGATTCGAAATGGGACCGAGAGATATTCATCAGCTGCTGCAGTTCGATCCCGCTCACCATTCGATTGAGCTCTTCGATGATGGGCTTCACCGCCTTGGCGTCGAACACCGCCCATTCGCCGGTGCTGCTCGAGGCCGCGCCTGTCAGTATTCCTCGCTCGCGCAGAAGTTTACGCAGACGGCGCTCATCGACCCCGCCCTCCTCCGCAGCCGTCCGAATGGAATGGAGCCTGCGCTCGAGAACGGGCTCCCCCATTACGTTGTCTCCTGCGCCGACCGGCCAGGTTGCCAGGATGTGGTCGCGAATGATTTCCCTGAAAACGCCGTAAGGCTCGGAGGTCAGTTCATGCGCAAACCTGTCGTACAGATCGCCGAAGACGCCCTTCGGTCCCTGCCGGGGCGTTCCCAATTTGGATTGCAGCCGAGCAAGCGTGCCGCGAACTTGGTCTGGTCCTCCCACCGAAAGCACATATCCCGTCGCCGCTTCGGCCCAGAGCTCGTCCGGATGAACGCGGTTTCGTCCTCCGGTCTCCAGACGTACCGCGGCCCGCCCTAGTAGTTCGGAAAAGACGCAGACGGCCTGCAGATCGATGCCGTCGAACCAGTTGCCACTATGCCGATCGTGCAGCCGGTCCGCGACGTATAGCTCGAAGAGGCTGGCCTCCCTCGGCTCACCATCGAGCTCTCCCTCTTCGAGGGACGTTCGGATCTCAGCTAGACGCGCAGCGAAGTCGAAGCGGACAGTTGAAGCAGGATCGGCCCATAAGTCGACCAGCGGCATTTCATGCTCGGTGCAAACACGGAGCTGGCGCAGCAGCCAGTCGGCGCGCATGTGGGGCATCCACGGGGACGGGTCCCTGGCCATGTCCTCTCGAAGGCATGCAGGGCAACCCCGGAGGCCCACAGGCTTGATGCTCTTAGCGTGGAAGATTTCACCACGAAACGAATGTTCGCGACCTCCTAGGTGAACGGGCGTCCACTCCAGAAGGGCGTCGAGCGCTACCCCACCCAGCTCTGCCAAGCGCTGGCAGACCAACTCATCGCCTTGAATGATCTTCGAGAAGGGGAGGTCAAAGTCTGCGCCGAAGATACTGGCCGGCAAGCCATTCCGGTTCGCAAGGCGCGACATGAAGGAGAAGGCTGGTTCCCGTTCGCCGAGGGGAACAGAGAGGGGAAGTGAGGTCACGAGATCTCGGGAACAGGAGGGTTCAAGGAGCGGCCCTGTCGGGGCCGTGCCCCCCCGAATACCTCCCCCACGGTACGAACGCTATTCATCGGTGATTCCGAGGGCCCTCATCCGCAAGGACTGAAGGCTCGCGGACATAGACTGGCCCTTGAATGCAGCGAACGTCTGGAAGCGGCCCTCTCGCAACATTCGTACCAAGAACAGTGCAAATCGAGCCGCTCGACACGAAGGGCGAATAGCTGCCGTTGGCTGCGGGGCGTCCGAACGGCAACTCTACGGCACGGAATACATGCAAGGAACGTGGTCGACCGCCCGTTCCTTGCACGCTGGATCAGACCGACTGCATCAGGCGCACTTGGTCGGCCCAATCGCTGCTTTCGACCGCATCTGCCAAGGTAGCGGCTACATCTCCGCGCGCGGCTTTTCCCTTGGGATCGACGATGTCGCCAAGGGCGATATTCCGGTCGCCATCCTCATCGGTCAGCTGCACGGGGCGAACGATCGCGTAAGTCAGACCGGAGGCTTTCAAATGCTCGTCGGCCTCGTGCTTGGCTTGGAGGTAATGACCCAATTCGTGCTCCGGGTCGGGATTTTCCGTGCCCACCGAGCTGAGCATCACGAAGCGACTGACGCCAGCCTTGGCGGCCAGATCGATCAGGCGCTTGGCGCCGTCACGGTCGACCTTGTCGGTCATCTCGGGACCCGTGTTGCCACCCGACCCGGCGGCGAAGACCACAGCCTCGCAGCTGTCGCAGACGCCCTCTTGCAGGTCGGTCAGATCGCCTTGGCGCAGCGTGACGCCCTCGGGCAGTTTGCTGGTGTCAGAGCTTTCACGCACCAGCGCGATGGGGGTGTGGTTGCGTGAGATCAACTCGTTGACGAGACGCTGACCGGTATTGCCGGTCGCGCCGGCGATGAGGATGTTCATGACGTCACTCCTTCGATTTGTCGCGGGGTTTCAAGCCTCGGGTGCCATTGGCCCGGCTTTTTCGACCGCGGCTTTGTAGCCCGGCTGAGTTTGCAGCGCGGCCCAGTAGGCTTCGATGCGCGGGGCGTTCTCGAGGAAGCCCATGCGCGAGAGGTTGGCCAGAAGGTAGGAGAACTGGATGTCGGCCAAACTAACATCCGCGCCGAAGAGCAGAGCGTCCGGCGTCAGGTTATCCGCTATGTAGGCCAGATGGGTCTCGAGCTTCTTGCGGGCTCCTTCGCTCGGCTCTTTACCTTGCAGCGCGGGGATCAGGAGGCCCATGGCCACCCCGGCAAACGAGCTTTCGACGTAATCGAGCAGCTCCTCGTGGCGGATGCGATCTACCGTGTTCCGAGGGGGGCGGTGTGCATCGGTGCCATAGGTGTCGACGATGTAGCGCAGACAGGCGGAGGATTCAGCCAACTTCAGGTCGCCGTCTTGGATCACCGGCGATTTGCCCAGTGGGTGAACCCGGCTCAGTTCTTCGGGCGCGCGGAAATCCTTGGTGCGATCATAGGTGACAAGCTCGTAGGGCTGCCCGAGGTCTTCGAGAAGCCAGACCACGCGGATCGCGCGAGAATATGCAAGGCAGTGCAGGGTAAGCATGAGGGCTCTTTTCAGTAGGAGCATGGCCCCGGCGGGGCATGCTCTGGGTGTCACGGCAGGAAGATGGCCTTCGCGTTGACGAACTCCTTCATGCCGAAGCCGCCATGCTCGCGCCCGAAGCCCGAATTCTTGACGCCCCCGAACGGCATGTTGGGGTCGGCCGCGCCAAAGCTGTTGATCCGCACCATGCCGGTATCGAAGTGGAGCTTCGCCAGCCTGACGGCCTTCTCCTCGTCGCGGCTGAAGATGCCGCCGCCGAGACCGTAGCGGCTGTCATTGGCGATTCGCATCGCGTCCTCGTCGTCCTTCGCGCGAATCACGGCGGCCACAGGGCCGAAGATCTCGTCGTCATACGCCGGGGTGCCCGGCGCGCAGTCGGTGAGCACGGTGGCCGGGTAGTAGTAGCCAGTACGGTCGGGCACCTCGCCCCCGCAGACGATGGTGGCGCCCCCGGCGACGCTTTTCTCGACCTGCTCGCGCACGATGTCCAACTGCTCGGCGCTCGACAGCGGGCCGAGGCCGGTGTCGTCGTCCATCGGGTCGCCGAGCTTGATGTCCTGCATGGCGGCGACGAACTTCTCGACGAAGGCGTCGTAGACCTTTTCGGTGACCACGAAACGCTTGGCCGAGACGCAGGTCTCGCCATTGTTGTAGATCCGGCCGATCACCGAGGTCTTCACCGCGAGGTCGACATCGGCGTCTTCGAGCACGAGGTAGGCATCGTTGGAGCCCAACTCGAGGACCTGTTTCTTCAGGGCCCGCGCCGCTTGCGTGCCGATATGGCGCCCGGCACCGTCGGAGCCGGTCATGGTCACGCCGCGCACTTTGTCATGCGCGATCAGCGCGTCAGAGGTGTCGTGGTCGATGATGACCACTTGGAACAGGTCTTCCGGCAAACCGGCACCGACGCAGATCTCGCGGAGCTTCAGCCCGCTGCCGGTGCAGATGCCGGCGTGCTTGAGCACGACCCCGTTGCCGGCCATCAGGTTCGAGGCGAGCACGCGAACCGGCTGGTAGAGGGGGAAGTTCCACGGCTGAATGCTGTAGATCACGCCGATCGGGGCAAAGGTCACTAGGCCCGGCTTCTTGCCGCCGGAATGGCGGCGTTCCGCGTCAGCCAGCTCACTGGGACCATGCTCGGCGGTGTAGTCGAAGATCGCGGCGCAAATCTCCACTTCGGTCTTCGAGTCGCGGTAGAGCTTGCCGACCTCTTGGCTCATGAGCCGGGCCAGTTCATCGGCGTTGTCACGTAGCTCCTTCGCGATTAGGCGCAGGTGTTCGGCGCGGCGCTCATGGCTGATCTCGCGCCAGTCGAGAAAGGCTGCGTGGCTGGCCTCGACCCTGTCGACGGCCTCCAGTTTCGTCATTACGTCGTAGCGGGCGATGGTCTCTTCGGTAGCGGGATTGATGGTGGTGATCTGCGACACGTGGACTTCGCCTCTCTTCCGTTCGGACTATCGGGCGCAATGCGAGGGGAACGCTGCACGTTCCACGATGCGCGGTCACGGTCACGTGCGGCGGCGAGCCGTTTGACACGCCCTGCATCGTGAAAGCTGTCCCCTTCAGCCCGTGAGTTCTTCCACTGCGGTCTCGGTGTGCAGGTGCCGCGCCCGCTTCGGCTCCAGAAGCAAGCTGTCGAGAAGCGCCACGAGCATCGCTGCTTTTATGCCGCCCGCGCCGGTCAACAGAAGGCGCATCAGCGAGGCATAGGCGGGCGACTGGCTCGACAAGGCCCCGGCCACTTGGCGACCCAAGAGGGGGTCCACATGAAAAACTTGAAAGGAGAAAAGATCATGGGTTTGGTCTACAGGGCAGATCTACTCGGTGCTCGTTTACTCGGTGCTCGGATCAGCGCCCTCGATATTCGGATCAGCACCCTTCGCGCCCGGCACGCTGCACTCAATGAGTAGATCGAGACACTGCACGATCAAATACAGCCGGACATGATGCGCCTACGCTGCCTCGAAAGCCGTAAGCGGAAGTTGCGCGATGTCATCCGTTCGCTGGATGGCGAGGTGCGCACGCTCGCGGGTGGAACCCGTCCGGCCTCTGAGCTCTCGCAGCCCCGATGCGGCCTGGGTCATGTCTCAAGAGCGCTCTCTGAACGCAACAATGGGGGGCGATCCATCAGTGCTCTCTTCTGCGTGAAGGCTTCTAAGGTTTTCTCCGCGCCTGTCGCAAAGGCATCGCCTGTCTGTGTTCAGGGTTGGGTAAGTCGAAGTTGTGCATGGTCCTTGTAGCAGCCGTGGGGCGAAGCTCGCCTTCGCCGCAAGCCCCTGCCGGACGCATTCAGTTGGATCGATGGACACTATGGTTTCCAATGCTGGCGGACGAGGGCCAAGACTCTATGCGGCTGCATGTTTTGTAATGCTTCCACTATTGTTCGATCAGGGTCCGCGCCTCGTGCTGCGAGTAGAGATCGCCCCACCAAGCGACTCGTTGCAGAGATAGTCATTGGGCCATTTCGCTTCGGGGCCGGTCCTTTCTCGGGACGGCGCGCGGAACGATGCGATCCCAAGGAGGTTTTGAAAAGGTGCCCGTGGCTTCCGACCTAGGCCTGCACCCCCGCCCAAACCGGCTGAAACCAATTCCCGTTTCCTCCGCGTCCCGACACGAGGTCCCCCATGTCGCAACTTGCCCGTACCGCACTTCTCGGCCTCGCCGCCACAATGATGATTACCGGCCCCTCCCGTGGCGCGGAAGGGATCGAGACGCCGGAGTACGAGGTACTGGCCTCGGACCCCACCGGTTCAACGCCGGGCGAGACGATCGAGCTACGCCGATACGCCCCCATAATCGTGGCCGAAGTGACGGTGACGGCCAGCAACCGCGATGAGGCCTCATCGAAGGGCTTCCGGCCGCTCGCAGGTTACATCTTCGGTCGCAACGCGCCCGGCGGCACGATCTCGATGACGGCTCCTGTGACCACGACGCCAGCGACGCCCATTGAAGGCGAGGGCGAGACGATCGCCATGACGGCCCCCGTCACCACGGCCGCAGCCGAGAATGCAGAGGGCCGCTACACTGTACGTTTCATGATGCCGTCGAAATACACAATGGAGACCTTGCCGGAACCTCTCGACCCGGAGGTGCGCCTGTCGCGCATGCCAGCCCGCACCCTCGTGGCTCTACGCTTTGTGGGCGAGCGCTCCGCGGAACGCGTGACCGCCGCTGAACAAGCCATCGCCACGTATATCGAGAAGACCGGCCTCGAGCCTTCAGGTCCCTTCGTCATCGCCGGCTATGATGGACCTGATACGCCGGCCTCAGAAAAGCGCTGGGAAGTCCAGCGCCCGGTGGTGTCGGCCGATCCCATCACGCCGTAGATCGAGCCGAAGCTGTCGGCGCCAACACCGCTTTCATAGAGCCGGCCTTACCTCGGGAGGCCAACTACTACGGAAGATTCGAAAGCCAAAGCATTGCTCCAGTGGCACGATTTTTTGCAAAGGCTGGGGCAGTGTGGGCGCATCGCTGCCGTTCATGCTTGGTGCGATGGGGGGGGCGCTTTCAGCTCCTGAGCGCTATAGTCGTGGCATGCTAAAGGCATCGATGGGTGCTCACGATGCTAATCCCTCTCACTCTGGCTCGAGCTCTGTAGAGAAGCGCTCCAGTTCGTCGACGATCAAATCACGATCGTGGTCGAGCGTAGCGACCTGAAAGGAGTTCTCCAGCCAGCGTAGGCGGACCTCCGTGGAGCCGCATTCTCGAACGATCCGGTACGCGTTGTCGGGTTCCACGACATGATCGACGCGCGACTGCAGATCCCTGCAATGGCATCACCTGCTATGCCTCGTGCCGGGCATCGACGACATGCGCCTGCAGATCCTCTGGGATGGCTATTTCCACCTCCTGATGTATGTACTCGCCGCCGTGGCCCTCTGGGGCCTCTGGCGGGCCCACCGGCGTGGAGGCGGCGTTCCCGGCGCCCATCTAGGGGGCGCGATGCTCATCGGCTTCGGTGGCTGGCATGTGCTCGACAGCGTGCTGTCGCACTGGGTGCTGGGCATCCATCGCATCAAGCTCGACAGCCCGAACCCGATGCTCTGGGATCTGATATGGTTCTTCGTTTTCGGTCTGGCGCCCATGGCGGCGGGCTGGGCGGTGATGAAGCGGGGTGGCCCGGGCAGCGGACGCTCGGTGGCAGCCATGCTCGCCCTGACCGCTACGACGGCCGGCGCCGGCCTCTGGTCGATGCGGCCGCCGCCGGACCAGCCGCTGACGGCCGTCGTGTTTCGACCCGGCGTGGAGGCCCTCTCCGTGTGCAAGGCGATCGACGAGATGGAGGCACAACTGGTCTGGGCCGATCCGGCCATGGGCGTGGTGATCCTCGACGTCGCGCCGGAGAACCGCTGGGGGTTCTACCGGCGCGGTGCGATGCTGGTCAGCGGCTCGGGCGTGCCCGCGGGATGCTTCAACTGGAGCACGGCTTGAGGGGCTATTCCTTGCGTGCCTTCGATGCCTGAGGTGGGCGCCGGGCCGGAGCGGTCATGCTCCCTCCCGTGTCGGTCTT